>JANLFU010000003.1 GCA_024653215.1 Candidatus Saccharicenans sp.
CATGGACTTGGTGGAGCTCACCCCGACTTTTTTTGCCCCTTCCCCGAAAACCTTCTTTACGGCCAGAGTCTCGGGCTTATCGTTGTACTGGGTGGAGGTCCCGTGAGCATTTATGTACTGGACCTCATCCGGGCTGACCCCACCATCCTGGAGAGCCATCCTCATCACCCGGGCCGCCCCGTCACCGTCCGGGCTGGGAGCGGTCACATGGTAGGCATCGCTGTTTAGCCCGTAGCCCAGGACCTCGGCGTAAATCCTGGCCCCGCGCCTCAGGGCTGACTCCAGCTCCTCCAGCAGGACAATTCCGGCTCCCTCGCTCATGACGAAACCGTCCCTCTGGGCGTCGAAAGGCCGGGAGGCCTTCTCCGGCTCATCATTTCTCTCCGACAGGGCCTTCATGTTGCAGAACCCGGCCAGGCTCAGCGGGGTGATGGGAGCCTCGGCTCCTCCGGCGATCATCCGGTCGGCCACGCCCAGCTTGATCATCCGGAAGGCTTCGCCGATGGCGTGGGCCCCGGTACTGCAGGCGGTGGCGTTGGCCAGGTTGGGGCCGCTGGCCCGGTAGCGGATGGAAATATGCCCGGGGGCCTCGTTGATTATGGTCTGGATGATGAAAAACGGAGAAACCCGGTCCGGCCCCTTTTCCAGCAGGACCCGGTGGGTTTCTTCAATCGAGCCTATGCCGCCTATCCCAGACCCGACATAAACTCCGGTCCGCTCTCCCTGGAGAAGGGCGGTATCTATGCCCGAGTCCTGGACGGCCAGATCGGCCGCGGCTATGGCATACTGGACGAACAGGTCCATCTTGCGGGCTTCCTTCCGGTCGATAAACTGCTGGACGTCAAAGTTCTTGATCTCCCCGGCAATCCGGGTCGGAAAGCGCTCCGGGTCAAAGCGGGTAATCCGGCTGATGGCCGACCGCCCGGCCAGAAGGGCCTGCCAGTTGGACTCCACCCCCAGACCCAGTGGCGTTACCAGTCCCAGGCCGGTAATCACCACTCTTCTTGCTGGCATGGCTGGAAAAATCACAGAAAAATTCCGCGTTGAGACAACAGTGGAGTTAGGGGAGTCTTATTTCCCCTTGTAATGCTCCAGGATATAATCCAGGGCTTTGCCCACGGTATTCAGCTTCTCGGCTTCGTCGTCGGGAATGTTCAGGCCGAACTCATCCTCCAGGGCCATGACCAGCTCGACGGTATCCAGAGAATCAGCACCCAGGTCCTGGGTGAAGGACGCATTCTCGGTAATCTGTTCTTCGCCGATATTCAGCTTGTCCGCCACGATGCTCTTAACCTTCTTTAAGAGTTCTTCTCTCTCCATGGTTACCTCCAATTTAATATTTTTTATTACATGTACATTCCGCCGTTGACATTGATCACCTGGCCGGTGATGTAGGCGGCCTCGTCCGAGCACAGGAATTTCACCGCCCGGGCCACTTCCACCGGCAGGCCAAACCTTTTCATCGGAATGATGTCAAGGAAAGCTTTTTTAACCTCTTCCGGCAATTTTTCCGTCATCGGGGTGGCGATATAACCGGGGGCCACGCAGTTCACCGTAATACCCCGGGCCGCCACTTCCCGGGCCAGCGACTTGGAAAAACCGATCAGCCCGGCCTTGGAGGCGGCGTAATTGGTCTGGCCGAAATTGCCCATCTGGCCGACGACCGAGGCAATATTCACGATGCGGCCGTATCTGGCGGTAAACATCGGTTTCAGGGCTGCCCGGGAAAAATTGAAAGCCCCCTTGAGGTTGACCCGGAGTACCAGGTCCCAGTCTTCTTCCTTCATTCGCAGAAGCAGGGAATCACGGGTGATACCGGCATTGTTGACCAGGTGGTCAAGCCTGCCCAGAGCACTGACGACCTCGTCCACAACCTGGGCCGCCCGGATGGAATCTGTTACGTCGGCTTCATAGGGCAGGGCCCTGATGCCCAGGCCGGCCAGCCTGGCCGCCACCTGTTCCAGCTTGTCTTTCTGGACATCCACCAGGACGACGGTGGCTCCTTCGCGGCCGAGTTCTTCGGCGATGGCTTCGCCGATGCCCTGGGAAGCACCCGTGACCAGCGCAACTCTGTCGGCAAAAATCATCAGGCCGCTCCCGGAATAGATGGCCTGGCAGTGTCATGGCTCAAAAAATTAACTGCATCCAAATTGTCTGCCATGATCTTAAATGCCCTCTATCCCCGTCGAATTTCCGTACGGTGCGCTAAATAGTCTATCTTTTTAAATAAATTTTGCAACAATTTTTCTGCGGACCGGAAGAAGGGCTTCATCTTGGGCAGGCCGAACCGGCTCGGCCCAGAGGCTCCGGCTCCACCCGGATTCCAGCCGGCAGTCTGGAGGGTTTGGTGCTGGTCATGGCTTTTTTCCGGCCGGAAAGTTATCCCGGCCCTGGCCCTGGACACAACCGTCATAACAGGAACTCGCCTACTGTTCCTGGCCCTCGATGACCTGCCGTCCCTTATAATAACCGCATTCCGGGCAGGCCCGGTGGGGCAGCTTGGGGCTGCCGCAGTTCGGGCAGAGCGAGAAAGAGGGCAGAGTCAGGTGGTCATGGGACCTTCTCTTGCCTTTCCTGGAATGTGAATGTCTTCTCTTTGGGTTTGGCATTTATTTCTTATCTCTCAAAAAAGATTTTAATTTTTCCAGCCTGGCATCAGACTCTCGAACCTGGCAGGAACACTTGCCCTGGTTGACCAGCTCCCCGCAGACCGGGCAGATGCCCTCGCAATCCTCCGAGCACAGCGGACGCAGTGGGAAGCTCAGGTTCAGTTGCTCCAGGACGATTTCCCTCAGGTCCAGCTGCTGGTGGTAATAGAAGAAGCGGTCCAGGTCTTCCTCTTCCAGTTCTTCCTTCATCTCGTCCAGCTCTTCCGGCAGGTAAACCAGGTCAAACACCGAGTCCACGCAGTATTCAAAAGGTCGCAAACAGCGGCTGCAGACGAAACTCAACCTGGTGTTAATCCGGCCCCGGACCTGAACATCGCTTCCAACCTTTCTGACTTCCACCTCGGCATGGGTCGGCTGCAGGAAGACGGCATCTTCCTCCACCAGGTCCAGACTGACGAAGTCAAAATCCTGGTCGATGTGCAATCCCTCGCGGGGAATTTCGTTGACATCGATAACCATGGGTTTATCCTTTTATGACCAAGTATTATACCAGCTTGGACCGGGTTGTCAACCGAAGCCGGGACCCGTTTTTTTCTCTTGCGGACGGTATTTATTAGAGTATAATCAGATAAAAGGTGCGCCGAGGATGGAAGGTTATAACACCGCGATTGAATACAAGGGCCATACCCTTATGGTCCAGACCCAGGATAAGGGCCCGGCCTTTAATTACGTCGAATCCCTGATTTACCTGGCCGGCCGGGTTATCTCCTCCAAGAGGGCCTCCTACTCCGCCCATCTCAACGAACCCAACCTCCAGGAAATCATCCAGCAACTGGTGGAAGAGCTGCATGCCGATGTGCTGGACGAAATCGTCGAAGGCAAGTACGACAAGTTTCTCGAATGACACCCGGAAGGCTTTTCCTGATTGACGGCAACTCGCTTCTCTACCGCTCCTACTACGCCATCCAGAAGCTGACCAACTCGGCCGGTTTTCCCACCAATGCCATCTATGGTTTTATCAATACCCTGAATAAGATAATAGAGGAAGAAAAGCCGGAGTACCTGGGGGTGGTGTTCGATACCGGGGCCCCCACCCTGCGGCACCAGGCCTACCGCGAATACAAGGCCGGGCGCCGGCCAATGCCCCAGGACCTGGTGGTCCAGGTCCCGGTTTTGAAAAAAGTAATCGCGGCCCGGCGGATTCCCCTGTTTGAATACACCGACTATGAGGCCGACGATGTCCTGGCCACCCTGGCCCGGAAGGCTTCGGGACAGAAAGTCTGCACCATCATCGTCACCACTGACAAGGACCTGCTGCAGGTGCTCGGCCCCAGGGTGGTAATCTATAACCCGGCTCGCAACCTGTACCTGGTTGACCGGTGCCTGGAACCGGACTGCCTGGCCCTGCTCAAAGGAAAAGAGGTCAAAACGGCCGAGGAATATTTCGGGGTACCGGCCGGGCTGGTGGCCGATGTCCTGGCCCTCTGGGGAGACGCCTCCGACAACATCCCCGGCGTCCCTGGAGTGGGGGAGAAAACCGCCAAGACCCTGATCCAGGAGTTCGGCTCGCTCGATAACCTGGTGGCCAACCTGGAGCGGGTCAAGAACCCCCGGATCAGGGAAAGCCTCAAGAGCAACCTGGACCGCCTGGAATTGAGCCGGAAGCTGGTCCGGGTGGAAGACAACCTCGACCTGGAACTCAACCTGGAGACTTTCAAGCCACAGGAGCCTGACAGCGAGACCCTGGTCGAGCTCTACCGCGAGCTGGAATTCACCAGCTTTATCCCACAATATTTAAATAAAAAGGAAAGGGCCGGCCGGGATTTCAAGACCATCCTGGACAGAGAATCGTTCCAGGAGTTCCTCCGCGCCGCCGGCCAGGCCGGGGAAATTGCGCTCGACACCGAGACCACCAACCTCTTCCCGACCCGGGCCCGGCTGGTGGGCTTATCTTTTTCGCTCAGGCCCGGTGAAGCCTGTTATATCCCTTTACGCCATAACTATCCGCTGGCCCCCACCCAGCTGCCGGCTGACTACGTGCTCCATGAACTAAAACCCCTGCTGGAGAACCCGGGCCTCAAAAAAATCGGCCAGAACATAAAATATGATTACATCGTCCTCAAAAGGGAAGGTCTTCAACTCCAGGGTATCCACCTCGACACCATGGTCCTGTCCTATCTTCTGGAACCCAACTGGGGCAAACATAACCTGGATAAGCTGGCCGCCTACTACCTGCAGGAGGCCAAGATCCCGTTTGATAGCCTGGTCGGAAAGGGAAAAAAACAACTGACCATGGACCTGGTACCGGTGGACCGGGCAGCCGAGTATGCCTGCCAGGATGCCCATCTGGCCCTGAGCCTCAGCCGGGTCCTCTGGCCAAAAATCGAGGCCCGGAAACTGGACTGGCTGTACCGGGAAATGGAGCTGCCCCTGATTGAGGTGCTAGCCGAAATGGAAATGGCTGGCGTCCGGCTGGACCTGAAGTTACTCAAGGAAATGGGGGCAGAGCTGGAAGGCCAGCTCCGCCGCCTGGAAAAGAATATTTACGAGATGGCCGGGCAGGAATTTAACATCAACTCCCCCCAGCAGCTCAGCCAGGTCCTGTTCTACAAGCTCAACCTGCCGGCCAGCAAGAAGACCCGGATTACCCGGGGGCTGTCCACGGCCACCGACATCCTGGAAGAACTGGCCCCCAGGCATCCCCTGGCTGGAGCGGTGCTGGAGTACCGTCAGCTGTCCAAGCTCAAGTCCACCTATACCGATGCCCTGGCTGAACTGGTCAATCCGGAAACAGGGCGGGTCCATACCTCTTACAACCAGACGGTAACGGCCACCGGCCGGCTCTCTTCCTCCGACCCCAACTTGCAGAACATTCCGGCCCGGGGCGAGCTGGGAAAACGGATTCGCCAGGCTTTTATCCCCGAGGAGGGCCATCTTCTGCTTTCGGCCGATTACTCGCAGATCGAACTGCGACTGCTGGCCCACCTGTCAGAAGACCCGCTTCTCCTGGAAACTTTCCGCAGCGACCGGGACGTCCACAGCGAGACGGCCCGGCTGGTATTCGGGTCGGCCGGGGAGTTGTTCCCCGAGGAAATGAGGCGACGGGCTAAAATCATAAACTTCAGCATCATCTACGGGACTTCCGCCTTTTCCCTGGCCAAAGAACTGGAGACTTCCAACACCGAGGCCCAGAAATTCATTGACCGTTACTTTGACCAGCATAAAAAAGTCCGGGAATATTTGGACCGGGTGGTGGAGGAGGCCCGCGAGCGGGGCTATGCCGAAACCCTCTTTGGCCGCCAGCGCCAGATCCCCGAACTGAAAAGTCCCGACCACAACACTTTCCAGGCCGGGCGCCGGATGGCCCTGAATACCCCTATTCAGGGCTCGGCCGCCGACATCATCAAGCTGGCCATGGTCAAGATCTACCGCGAGCTGAAGGCGCGGGGGCTTAAGACCAGGATGATACTCCAGGTTCATGACGAGCTGGTGTTCGAGGTGCCCGAGAAGGAACGGGCCACGGTCGAGCCCCTGGTCCGGGACGGTATGGAAAATATCTGTTCTCTGCAGGTGCCCCTTAAAGTGCGCCTGGGCTGGGGCCGCAACTGGGCTGAGGTCAAGTAGTGAAGCAGTTAATCAGGAAGGGCGGGAGCCTGGCTCAGACCAGGGCCTTCTGGTAAACCCGGTAAACCTTATAGATTTTGCCGCCCAGCCTTTCCATCTCAGACCGGACCCGGACGTTGGCCTCCATCTCGTGGTGGGTATCCATGATTTCAAAGCCGGCTTTCTGGGCCGAGCTCAACAGGGCCACACCCATCAGGGCATCCAGGCCCATGCCCCGGTATTCTTTCTTGATGGCCCCCAGGAGCAGGTCCAGCTGCTTGGTCTTCTTCTGGGCCCTCAGGACATGGATGAAACCAAACGGGAAAAGCCGGCCCCGGGCTTTCTTTATCCCGGCGGTCATATCGGGAATGGCCACGATGAAGGCCACCACCTGGCCGTCCTTCAGAACCCCCTTGATGAACCTGGGGTCGAGAACCGGCAGGTATTTCCTGGCCAGGTCGTCCATCTCTTTTTCATCCAGCGGGGCGTAGCCGTAGATATTACTCTCCACGTAGGTTTCGTTCATCAGGGACAGGATGGGCCTGATCCAGGGTTTTATTTCCTTACGCTTTCTGAATTCCAGTATCTTGAAATTCCCCTTTTTAAGAATCCTCTCGGCAATCTTGGTGTAGATTTCGGGGATTTCTTTAGGCACTTCAATTTTATATACAAAATAATCGATATCCTTGCTGTAACCTTCCTTTTCCACCATCTCCGGCAGCCACTCGAAATTGTAGTAGGTGGCGATGGTGGCCCGGTTTTCAAAGCCCTTTATGAGAAAACCCTCGGGGTCCTGGTCCGAAAAACCGTAGGGTCCGATTATTCTGGTCATGCCCTTTTCCCGGGCCCACTGCTCGACCCGAGACAGCAGGGCATGGACCACGGCCTGGTCCTGGATGCTCTCCAGATAGCCGAAGCGGGCGGTCTTTTCGTTGCGGACCTCGTTGTACCGGTGGTTGATGATGCCCATCACCCGGCCGACCACCTGGCCGTCTTTTTCGGCCAGCAGCATCAGGGTATCAGAGTAGCTGAAGGCCTTGTTCTTTTTGGGGTTGAAATAGGCCCATTCATCCATGTAGATGGGATGAACCCAGTTGGGCTGGTCCTGGTGGAGTTTTTCGGGCAGGTAAATAAAGGTCTTAAGCTGGGGCTTGGTTTTGACTTCGATCAGGTTAATGCTCATGGCCGTTTCCCTTCTGACAAGGGATTTTACCAGATTTTGCGAAAAAAAAGTAAATAATTTTTTGCTCTGTCCTTGTGGAAAAGGGGGTGCAGATGCTGTGAAAAAATACCTTGATATTTTGTGAAATTCTTGTGTTAAATTCTTGACAATAAGTTTTTTATTTTAATATACTCAATAACTCATGAAAGTAGAAGCCATTACCCTTCTTACCATTTTTATTCCGATTTTGGGTTCGTTGCTGGTGCCTCTGGCCGGAGCCATCTCGCCCCGCCTCCGTTCCGCCTGGTCGGTCCTGCTGGGAGCCATCACCGCGGTTCTCCCCCTGACCCTGATTCCCCAGGCCATGAAGGGCGGCGAGGTCATCTGGTCCAGGAGCCTGGCCCTGGGTCTGGATTTCGTCCTGGTCATCGATCCCCTGTCCATTTTCATGGCCATTGTCTCCTCGTTCATCGGCTTCCTGATCATCGTCTACTCGCTCGGCTACATCCACCACGAAGACCACCAGAATGAGTACTACCTGATGGTGGTCCTGTTCATCGGCTCCATGATGGGACTGGTGTTCTCCAGCAGCCTGGTCTTCATGTACCTGTTCTGGGAAATCATCGCCATCGCCTGCTGGCGGCTGATCGGGTTCTACCGGCAGAAGGATTACATCCTCAAGGCCGATAAAGCCTTCCTGGTCACCTTCGGCGGGGCGGTGGTCATGCTGCTGGGTTTCATCCTCATCTACGGGCAGACCGGGACCTTCAACCTGGTGGACATGCGCGGAGTGGCCATCTCCGGAACCGCCGTGCTGCTGATCCTGTTCGGCATGTTCTCCAAGTCGGCCACCGTTCCCCTGCACACCTGGCTGCCGGATGCCGGCGTGGCCCCGACCACGGTTACCGCCCTGCTGCACGCCGCCGTCCTGGTCAAGATCGGCGTCTATGCCTATGCCAGGTTGTTCCTCTATACCTTCAAGATCCCGCCCGACTGGCAGCAGGCCATCATCATCCTGGCCGTCCTGTCCAGCCTGGTGGCGGCCGGCGCGGCCACGGTGGAAAATGACTTCAAGAGAATTCTGGCCTATTCCACGGTCAGCCAGATCGGCTACATTTTCCTGGGCCTGAGCGTGGCCACGCCCACGGCCATCTCCGGCTCGCTGCTATTTATCCTGATGCACGGCCTGGCCAAGGCCGGCTTATTCCTTTGCGCCGGCATAGTCATCCATGCCACGCATAAACGCGATATAAGAGAGATGGGCGGGCTGATCAAGACCATGCCCATCACGGCTATCTCTTTCCTGATATGCGCCTTTTCAGTTATCGGACTGCCGCCTCTGGGCGGTTTCTTCTCCAAGCTCCTGGTCATCATGGGCACGGTCCAGGCTGACCAGGTCTGGGTGGCAGCCCTGGCCCTGTTCACCGCGGTTCTGACCATGTTCTACCTGCTCCGGGTGTTCGCCCTGGTTTTCCTCGGTGAGCCCAAGATCCCGGCCCCGGAGAAAACACCATCCATGGTCGGGGTGGTGGCCACC
Organism: Candidatus Saccharicenans sp.; assembly: GCA_024653215.1. GTDB lineage: Bacteria > Acidobacteriota > Aminicenantia > Aminicenantales > Saccharicenantaceae > Saccharicenans. The sequence continues at coordinate 8,912 of JANLFU010000003.1, forward strand.
CTGGCCGTGCTGTCGGTGGTGGCCGGGCTGCTGGTAGCCTACCCGATGAAACTGGTCCAGATGGCAACAACTCACATCAGCTGGTGGCTAAGATGAGTCCAACAACTTTATTATGGCCAATCCTGTTCCCGGCGGTGGTGGCGGTGGTGCTGCTGCTAATCCCCTCCCGGGTTAAGTACCTGCGGGAAGTCCTGTCGGTCCTGAGCTCGGGCGCGCTGCTGTACCTCGGTTTTGCGCTCTTTTCACAGAGAAACCTGAGCCTGGTAGCCGACTGGCTCGGCCTGGGCATAAATTTTGACCTCCGGCTCTACCATTTCTCGTCCTTCATCCTGCTGGCGCTAAGCGGCTTCCTTTTCCTGATCTGTCTCTACTCGGCGGTCAAGATGCATAACCACCCGCGCGTCCGGGAATATTACGGTTATGTCTTCCTGGCGGCCGCCTTCTCCAACGGGGCGGTGCTGGCCAATAATTTCGTCCTGCTGGTCTTCTTCTGGGAAGCACTGCTGATAACCACCTACGCCCTGGTCACCCTGGGGCTGAAACCGACCTCGCACCGGACGGCGGTCAAGTCGCTGATCATCGGCGGCTTCTGTGATTTTGCCATGATACTGGGAATTGGCCTGCTCTGGGCTTCCACCGGCACCCTGACCATGGACAAAATCCAGGTTGAGCCGCACGGCCTGACCGTGGCCGCCTTTGTATTGATGATGATCGGGGCCATCGGCAAGGCCGGGGCCATGCCCTTTCACACCTGGATTCCCGACGCCGCCCTGGATGCCCCGGTGAGCTTCATGGCCTTCATGCCGGCTTCCTTCGAGAAACTCCTGGGCATTTACCTCCTGGCCCGCATCACCCTTGATTTCTTCGAACTCAAGGTGGGCAGCGGGCTGTCCATACTGCTGATGATTATCGGCGCGGCCACCATCGTCTTCGCCGTCTTCATGGCCCTGATTCAGAAAGATTTCAAGAAGTTGCTGTCCTTCCACGCCGTGAGCCAGGTGGGCTACATGGTGCTGGGCGTGGGCACGGCCATTCCCATCGGCATTGCCGGCGGTATCTTTCACATGATCAACCACGCCATGTACAAGTGCGGGTTGTTCCTCAGCTCGGGCTCGGTGGAACACCGGACCGGCACCACCGAACTCAAGAAACTCGGTGGTCTGGCCCGGGAGATGCCCTGGACGGCGGCCGGTTTTGTGGTCTGCGCCCTGGCCATCTCGGGCGTCTGGCCACTGAACGGTTTTGTTTCCAAGGAAATGGTCTTCCACGGGGCGCTGGAAACCGGCTACCCGATTTTCGCCATCGCTGCCTGGGTGGGAGCGATTTTCACCTTCGCTTCCTTCCTGAAGGCCGGGCACTCGGTCTTCTTCGGACCGCGTTCGACCGAGGTCCCCAAAACCAGGGAAAGCGAGGCCCCGATCGTCCTGCCGATTCTAATCCTGGCCGCCCTGTGTATTACCTTCGGTGTGTATAACAAGCTGCCCCTGCAGAATTTCATCCAGCCCATCCTCCACGGACACGTGGAAGCCGGGGAGCACCTGGACTTCACCTCCCATGCCCTGGACCTGTTCAACCCGGTGGCCGGAGTCTCCATCCTCTGTCTCATTATCGCCCTGGGCATTCATTTTTATGGCTGGAACCGCGGCGGCAAGAAGGCCTACCTGGCCTCCGAACCGATCCACAACCTGCCGGTGCTGCACAAGCTGTATGACCTGTCCGAGGCCCGGTTCTTTGACCTCTACGAGCAGGGCGTTAAATTCCTGCAGTGGCTGAGCCGGCTGCTGTTCCGGTTCATCGACCGGCCGATCGATTATCTCTACGAAAAAGTGGTCACGGCCACGGGCCGGACTTTTACCGGCCTGCTGCAGAAAGCCCATAACGGCCAGTATGCCAATTACCTGGCCTGGACCGTCGGCGGCCTGGTGGTCGTCGTCTGGATAATACTTCAGTTATTAAAATAGAGGAGGAGCGGTGGTTTTCTCATTCATTGTCATTCCGTTACTGGTAGCTGCCTTTCTGCCTCTGGTAGGAAAGTTTTCTAAGAAACTGCTGCCCGACGTGCTGACCAACGCCGCTCTGGCTTTCCTGGTGTTCAACTCCATCCTGCTGGTCAAGCCCATTTTCAACCAGGGTGTCATCGTCCAGAACCTGAACTGGCTGGGGGAACGGGTCAACCTGCAGGTAGCCCTGGACGGGTTCAACCTGTTCATGCTGTTCACCATCTCCCTGGTCAGCCTGTGCATCTCGCTCTTTTCCATCGACTACCTGGAGCATTACGGGCACAAGTCGACCTTTTACGCCCTGTTCCTGGTGATGATCGCCGGAATGAACGGTCTGGTGCTGGTCCCGGACCTGTTCTCGGTTTACCTCTTCCTGGAAGTGGCCGCCGTGGCTTCCTATGCCCTGGTGGCCTTCGGCCTGGGCTACGACGAGCTGGAAGCCTCCTTCAAGTACCTGATGCTGTCGGTGGTGGCTTCGGCCTTCGCCCTGCTCAGCATCACCGTCATTTTCGGGATGACGGGCAGCCTCAACTTCCAGGCCGTGGCCCAGGGACTTCAGGACCTGCAGGCCAGGCTGGTGCTGGGGGTGTGCGTGGCCTTCTTCATCATGGGCTTCGGATTGAAGGCCGCCCTGGTGCCCTTCCACGCCTGGTTGCCCGATGCCCATCCTTCGGCCCCGGCTCCCATTTCGGCCATGCTGTCGGGCCTGTTGATCAAGGTTTCCGGTATCTATGCCCTGTTCAGAATTATCTACAGCGTTATCGGCCTGACCCCGGTTCTGTCGCAGCTGTTGATGGCCCTGGGCACCATCTCCATGGTGGTGGCCGCCCTGCTGGCCCTCGGCCAGAAGGACATCAAGAGAATGCTGGCCTACTCATCCATCAGCCAAGTCGGCTACATCGTGCTGGGCCTGGCCCTGGGCACTCCCCTGGGTATTGCCGGGGCGCTGTTCCACCTGTTCAACCACGCCGTGGCCAAGGGGCTGCTGTTCTTGAACTCGGGCTCCATCCAGCACATCACCGGCACCCGGAACCTGGAAGAGCTGGGTGGCCTTGGTAAGATGGTCCCGGTTACAGCCGGAACCAACCTGGTGGGCGCCCTGTCCATTGCCGGGGTTCCGCCCCTGGCCGGCTTCTGGAGCAAGCTGATCATCATCATGGCCCTCATCCAGGCCAGGGAATTCGGCTACGCCCTGGTGGCCATCCTGGCCAGCATCCTGACCCTCTGGTATTACCTGCTCATCCAGAGAAAGGCCTTTTTCGGCCGGGTGGCTGAAAAGTGGTCGCAGGTCCGGGAGGCTCCGTTCTGGATGTCGGCGGCCAACGTGGTGTTGGCCCTGGTCTGCATCCTGGTGGGCATTTTCTTCACGCCAATTTTTAAGACCTGGATTTCCCCGGCGGCCGAGGCCCTGGCCCGGGGAATCCAACAGGTTCTGATGTGGGGATTGTGATATGGCAATACAAATAATTCTGCTCTGCGGCCTGGTCATCTTCTCGGCTCTGGCCATTCTGCTCAAGGACCTGATCAAAGCCGCCCTGTCGCTGGCCGTGGCCAGCCTGCTGCTGGGTATCATTTTCTTCCGGCTGGCCGCTCCCTATGCCGCCGTCTTCGAGATCTCGGTGGTGGCCGGGTTGATTACGGTCCTGTTCATCCTGACCATCGCCCTGACCAAGAAAGGAGACGAGGTAACCGAGGCCCGGCTGGTCAAGCTGGCCTTCCCGGTCTTCCTGATCCTGTTCTTGGTCATCGATGGGCTGGTCATGAAGTCCCTGCTGCAGAAGATCCCGGCCCTGCCCTCGGGACCGGAAGCCGGCACCTTTGGCGAGGTCCTCTGGAAGCAGCGGACCTTTGACCTGGTGGCCCAGGTCGGCGTCATCCTGGCCGGGGTGCTGGCCGTGCTGGCCTTATTCCGGAAAAAGGAAGAAGACAAAGATGAGTAACCTGTGGTTTCTTTACCTTTTCTTTGCCGCCCTGCTGATCTTCATCGGCCTGTACTGCCTGCTCACCATGCGCAACCTGATCAAGCTGTTCATCGCGGTGGAAGTCATCAGCAAGGGAGTCAGCCTGGCCATCGTGGCTACGGGCGCCGTCAAGAATAACATCCTGCTGGCCCAGAGCCTGGCCATAACCTACATCGTGGTCGAGGTGGCCCTGGTGGCCACCGCCCTGGCCCTGATCATCAACATCTATAAGAAGAATAAGAGCCTGGATGTCCGCTTACTTTCAAAACTGAAGGGATAAGCCATGAATGGACTGCAATTCTTACTGTCTCCGCCGGTGGCCTTCTTTTTCTTCCTGGCCGTGGCCGGACTGCTCTATGCCCTGGGCCGGGCCATGGCCCCCGGCCTGAACCGCACCCCGGGCAAGCTCACCACCTATGCCTGCGGCGAGGATATCCCGGGCGTCAAGGTGCAGTTCGGGTACCGGCTGTTCTACGTCTTCGCCCTGTTCTTCACCATCATGCACGTGGCCGCCCTGGTAATGGCTACTATTCCGATCGGAAAAATAGTATATTTGGGTATATTCTATCTGGCCCTGATCTTCCTGGCCATCCTGGCCCTGATTACGAGGGATTAACATGCTGACCAAACTGACTCACTGGTCCAGGTTGAAATCGCCCTGGATTCTGCACCTGAACACGGGTGCCTGCAACGCCTGCGACATCGAAGTGGTGGCCGCTCTGACCCCGCGCTTCGACGTGGAGCGGTTCGGCATCCTGCTCAAGGCCACGCCCCGGCATGCCGACGTCATCGTCTGCACCGGCCCGGCCACCAGGCAGATGAAGGACCGGCTGATCCGGATTTACGAGCAGACCCCGGACCCCAAGTTCGTCATCGCCGTCGGGGCCTGCGCCATGTCCGGCTGCGTCTACCGCGGCGCCTACAATGTCATTGGCGGGATTGACCAGGTCATCCCGGTGGACGTCTATGTCCCGGGCTGCCCGGTGCGCCCCGACGCGGTTATCGACGGGGTGGTCAAACTGCTTAATAAACTGAAGGGATGAGGTCAAAATGAACGACCAGATAGTGATAGATAAAGCTAAAGCCAGCCTGGGGGATAAGGCGCTGGAGATCACCAACCCGGCTCCCCGCCGCATTTTTATCCGGGTGAAGGTGGACGACCTGCTGGCGGCCGTCGGCTGGCTCAGAAACGAGATGGGCTTTACCCACCTGGCCACCATCAGCGGGGTGGACCTGGGCCAGGCCTTCGAGCTCATTTACCACTTCGCCAACAACTTTACCTGCGTTAACCTGCGAACCGAGATACCGCGGGACAACCCTCTCCTGCCAAGTATCTGCGAGATAATTCCTGGAGCCATCCTCTACGAGCGGGAACTCCAGGACATGTTCGGGATTGTCGTCCAGAATATTCCTGACGGCCGCCCCCTGGTGCTGCCCGACGACTGGCCGGCCGGCAACTACCCCCTGCGCAAGGACTGGAAGTACGAGAGGCCGCCGGAAGTCATTCCTGGAGGTAAGAAATGAAGTTTCAGATACCCATCGGACCACAGCATCCGGCTCTGAAGGAGCCCATCAGCCTGCGGATGACCGTGGAGGGAGAAATTATCCGCGATGCCGACCTCCGTCTCGGCTACAATCACCGCGGGCTGGAAAAGCTGGCCGAGCAGAAAACCTGGATTCAGAATATCTACCTGACCGAGCGCATCTGCGGCATCTGCTCGCACTCTCACACCACCTGTTATGTTCAGGGCGTGGAGAAGCTGATGGAGATTGAACCCCCCAAGCGCGGCCAGTACATACGTTACCTGGTCTCGGAGCTGGAAAGGATCCACAGCCACCTGCTCTGGCTGGGCGTGGCCGGTCACGAGGCCGGGTTTGACAGCTTTTTCATGTACACCTGGCGCGACCGGGAAATCGTCATGGACATCCTGGAGATAATCAGCGGCAACCGGGTGCACTACGGGATCAATACCATCGGCGGGGTCCGCCGCGACCTGGACGAACAGCAGGTCAAGCACATTCTCGACTCCCTGGCCATACTCCGCCAGCGCAGCGAATATTACCAGCATCTCGGGACCAACGAGCCGAGCTTCGTGGCCAGGCTGGCCGGGGTCGGCTACCTGTCCAGGGAAGACGCCATCGCCCTGTGCGCCGTTGGCCCCACAGTCCGGGCCTCCGGGGTGCCGATGGACGTCCGCAAGGACGACCCCTACGGCATCTACGACGAGGTGCCCTTTGAGGTCTGCACGGCCGAAACCTGCGATGTCCTGGGGCGGACCGTGGTCAGGATCAAAGAATTATTCCAGTGCTACAACATTATTGAATACCTCCTGAAGAACCTGCCCACCGGGCCGGTGGCCGTCCGGGCCCCGCGCCGGGCCAAGCCCAACGAGGTGGTCAGCCGCTACGAGGCCCCGCGCGGCGAGAACATACACTACATCAAGAGCAACGGTACCGATAAACCGGAGCGGCTTAAGGTCCGGGCCCCCACCCTGGGCAACTACGCCGCCACCATCAAGATGCTCAAGAACGGCTTCATCGCCGATGTCCCGCTGATTTTCGCGGCCATCGACCCCTGCATCTGCTGCGCCGAGCGGGCGGTGGCGCTGGTCGATGCCCGGAGCGGTCAGGAAAAAATTATTTCCATGAACGCCTTAAAACAACTCAGCCGCCAGGTTGCGGCTGGGAACGCCAGAAAGAGGGAAGCAGAATGGCCACTGTGAAGACTCTGATCTATCTCATCGTCTATCCCGGTCTTCTCTTCTTGTTCCTGTATTCCACCTTCGTTGAGTGGTACGACCGCAAACTCTACGCCCGGCTTCAGAACCGCATGGGCCCGACCCATACCGGTCGCTTTGGGCTGCTGCAGCCCATCGCCGATTTCTTCAAGCTGATGGCCAAAGAGGACATCGTGCCGGACCGGGCTGACCGGAAAATGTTCTCGGCCCTGCCGGCGGTGGGGCTGGCCATAGTCTTCACGGCCATGCTGCTGCTTCCGGTCTGGAATTACAGCCTGGACCGGCCCTCGGTCACTTCCTTTAACGGCGACCTCATCGTCCTGCTCTACCTCCTGAGCCTGCCGACCTTCATCTTCTTCCTGGCCGGCTGGTCGTCGACCAACCTTTTCTCCACCATCGGCGGAGCCCGGGTCCTGACCATGCTCTTCGGCTATGAAGTCCCGCTGTTCCTGGCCGTCCTGAGCCCGGCCGTCCTGGCCAACTCCTGGCGCCTGGCTGAAATTGCCGCCTTCTACCGGCAGCGGCCGGCCCTGGCCCTGGTCAACCTGCTGGGCTTTGTCATCGCCCTGATCTGCGTCCAGGCCAAGCTGGAACGCACTCCCTTTGACATTCCCCATGCCGAAACCGAAATAGTCGGCGGCACCTTTACCGAATATTCAGGTAAGAAACTGGCTATCTTCCGCCTGATGATGGACGCCGAGATGGTGGTGGCCGCCGGCCTGCTGGCCACCGTTTTTCTGGGCGGCTTCCCCGGCGGAGCGCTGCTGGGACTGGTCAACTTTATCGTCAAGACGCTGGTGGTAATTTTCTTCCTGTCTTTAATCCGGGCCACCACTTCCAGGATCAGGGTGGACCAGGTGGTCAGTTTCGCCTGGAAATACCTGGCCCCGCTGGCCATACTGCAGCTTTTAATCGTCATCCTGGTAAAGGGGTTACTTTCATGAAGATAGGCGTGTTTATCCCTGAACTTCTCCGCCACCTGTTTAAGAAACCGGCCACGGTTGATTACCCGTTCCAGAAACTGGAGGTGCCCAGGGATTTCCGGGGTTCGCCCTACCTCCGCCCCGAGCTGTGCATAGTCTGCCGGGCCTGCGAGCGCGACTGCCCGGCCGAAGCCATCGAAATTACGGCCACCAACGAGGCCGAGAAGAGATTCAGGATGGTCATCCACAACGACCGCTGCATCCACTGCGCCCAGTGCGTGGACTCCTGTCCGACCGACGCCATGCAGATGGACACCAAGTTTGAAATCTCCGACTACGACCGCCACAACCTGAAGATGGAATGGGAATACGTCCGGGCGGTGGTCAAGCCCAAATCCGAGCCCAAGACTTCATAGGAACCTGAGGCCGCCGGGGTTGATTTGCCCGGCACCCGGGATTAAATTAAGAGCGGACCGAGACCTGGAGGGGAGGGGCGGATGCCTGACCGCTGGGTTGAATTTCTTAAGAAAGAACTGAAGGGTATAGACCGGTTGCTGGTCCTGGGCACGGGCAACGCCCTTAAGGCCGACGATGCGGCCGGGTTGCTGGTGGCCAGCCTGCTCGACCGGCGCCTCAGCCGCCGCCAGAAGGCCAGAATCAAAGTCCTCCGGGTTTACGAGCTAATCGATTCTTACAACCGCAGGATAAAGCGCCTGAAGCCCTCTCACCTGATAATAGTCGACGCCCTGGACACCGGGCACCAGCCGGGATACATCATGGCCACCAGGCTGGAGCCCGGCCGGAGAAAAAAGAAGAAGATAAGTAGCGAATTCTACCAGTTACTGGAAAAGCTGACCGCCGATTCAGCCTGTCGAATTTACTTTATCGGAATTCAACCGGCTTTGCTCGACTTCGGGCACCCAATTTCCCCGCCGGTTAAAGAAGCCTCTCGCCGGGTGGCCGAATTCATATCGACCCTGGCCACCGGCTCCATTCGCTGAGGCCTAAATTTTCATCGGCATCAGCACGTACAGATAGACCCCTTTGCTTTCAGCTTCCGGTTTTATCAGCACGGCGCTGTTCTCGTCTTTTATCTCAAAAATCACCCGGTCCGAGGTAACCGTTCCCAGGAAATCGAGCAGATACTGAGAGTTGAAGCCTATCTCCAGGTCCTTGCCCTGGTAATCCACGGCCAGCTTGTCCCTGGCTTCACCGAATTCCGGGTTGGAGGAGAAGAGCTTCAGCTCTCCGGCCTTCAGGTCGAACTTTATGCCTCGAGACTTTTCAGAGGACAGGATGGAGACCCGTTTTATGGCATTGACCAGGGCCTCTCTTTCTATGTTAAGAATGTTGGGGTTATCCCTGGGCATGACCGCCTGGTAGTTGGGGAACTTACTCTCAATTATCCGGCTGATCAGCATCCTGTTCTTTACCCGGAAAAACAGGCTGTTGTCGTCAAAGTCAAACTCCACCCGCTCGTCGTCGAACTTTTTAAGCTCATTCAGGGTCTTTTTGGAGATAATCTGATTAATCTCTTTTTCAACCCTTAAATCTTCAAACTCTCTCTTGGTGTAGGACAGTCGGTGGCCGTCGGTGCTGACCAGTTCCAGCTGGTTGTTCTTAATCGACAGAAGGGCACCATTAAGGTAATAGCGTTGTTCCTGGGTAATAGCATAAAGGACACAATCAATCATCTCCTTGAAATCGGATACGTTCCAGGAAATGGCCCTTTCAAAACCGGAATCCTGGATGGCCGGAAAATCCTCCTCCGGCGCGGTCAGGACCTTGATCTCACTCTCTCCCGACCTGACCACCAGGTGCTCTTCCTTTTTTATGAACTCAATGGTTTGGTCCTCAGGTAATAACTTTATAAAATCAAACAACTTTCTTCCGTTGACGGCCACTTTCCCTTCCTGCCTGACCTCGGCCTCAAAGCTGGTCTTAAGGCCCACTTCCAGGTCAGTTCCCATCAACTCGACGCTGCCCCGGCCCGCCTTAACCAGAACGTTGGACAGGATGGGCATGGTCGTTCTTTTTTCCACAATACCCTGCAATAAACCTAATTCGTTAATAATATTGTTTTTAGTGGCTGAGAACTTCATTTTTTCCACCTTTCTTCATGGTCAATAATATAATTAATAATCATAAAAAGGCAATAAAAAAAAATACAAGAAGGACGAGTGAATATGTGAAAAGCTTTATGCTTCTTTATTGATTTCATCACTTTAGAAGGTGGATCAGGTTGTTGATTTCTCTGTTGAATTCCTGATCATGTTCTCTTAATTTTTCTATTTTTCTGATACTGTGAAGAACGGTGGTGTGGTGTTTACCGCCAAATTTCTTGCCGATCTCTGGTAGAGAGTTATCGGTTAATTCCTTGGCCAGGTACATGGCCACCTGCCTGGGGAAGGCCACCCGCGGTGAATTATTTTTTGACTTCAACTCGGACGGCTTGATTTTATACTGGGTGCAGACCACCTTCTGAATTTTTTCCACGGTGATGATATTGGCCGAGGCATCCAGCAGGCCCTTCAGGGCTTCCTTGGCCAGCTCCAGGTCTATTCTTGAGCCTTTGAGCGAAGCGTAGGCAATGACCCGGCGCAGGTAGCCTTCTAATTCTCGGATGTTGGAATGAACCTTGTCGGCAATATAGAGGGCCACCGGTTCGGGCAGGGCAATATCTTCCATTTCTGCCTTTTTCTTGAGGATGGCAATCCGGGTTTCAATGTCCGGCGGCCTCAGGTCGGCAATCAGGCCCCACTCAAAGCGGGAACGAAAGCGGTCTTCAAGGTGAGGAATATCCTTGGGCGGGCAATCGCTCGAAATCACTATCTGCTTCTGGCTGTCATAAAGATGGTTGAAGGTATGGAAGAATTCCTCCTTGGTTCTCTCCCGGCCGGAGATGTAATGGATGTCGTCCATCAACAGGACGTCAACTGCCCGGTACTTCTGCCGGAACTCCAGGATTTTTCCATACTGGAGATGGTTGATGAGCTCGTTCATGAAACGCTCGGTGGTAACATAAAGCACTTTAAGCCGGGCGTTGCTACCCATGATCTGATGCCCGATAGCATTCATCAGGTGGGTTTTACCCAGCCCGGCCCCGCCATAGATGTACAGGGGGTTGTAGGACTTGGCCGGGTTCTTGGCCACGGCCACGGCGGCGGCGTGGGCAAATTGATTGCAGCTGCCGACCACGAAATTTTCAAAGGTGTAGTTGGGGTTGAGGTTGGCCACCTGGGTCACCGCCTGGTGGAGCTTCCTCTCGTCCGGAGAATTACGAAGAAAGGAGGTCGGGGTCTCGTCGTAAATGTACTTAATATCGAAGCTCTTGTTGAATAGTTCCTGGCAGCAGTCGTTAATCAGGCGCGAATAGTGAAAACTCAACCAGTCTTTGAAGTAGGCATTGGGGACCTTGATGTAAAGAGTTTCCCCTTCCTCTCCGATATAAGAGGTGGGCTCGAACCAGGTTTCAAAGGCCTGGCCTTCAACCCGGTTCTTGACGGCGGCCAGTATCCTGTTCCAGGGATTAACTTTATCTTCAAACTTCATGACGGCCCAGAAGATTTCCACAAATTTTTCCACAACTGTGGAAAACGCCCCCGCCAGTAAATCAGGTGGGGGAAACGCAAAAAATATTACCACCGGGCAGGTCAAAATTCAAGAAATTTTTTAATTTATTTCAAAACAAAAACAATAATCAGGATGCGTTGAGTGCTGACGGCATTTTAATCGGAGTCTCGACCGCCGGGTGGCTGGCCATGGGGCCTATGTCCGTGGCTGGCCAACCTCCGCCGGCCCCCTAAAAGTTACCGCTCTCAGTTGCGCCGGGGCCTTTTTTATGCTATACAGATATTTCCAAAAGAGAACGGTAAATCTCAAGAAAGCGAGACGATCACATGGCCAGAGAATGTCATATCTGCCATAAAGGACCGATTTTCGGACACAGCATCAGCCATTCCAACAAGGCTTCGGCTAAAAAATGGAGCGCCAACCTCCAGCGGGTTAAAGCCAAGACCGAGAATGGCGTCCGGACCATCTGGGTCTGTACCCGCTGCCTGCGCTCGGGCCGGGTTCAGAAAGCGGTCTGAGGTCAACCCCGCTCCACCGAATCGATTTCTTTCAAGCGACTGATCTTGTCTGTGATTTTCTTAAGGTGGTCGAGGTCTTCAATCGTAATTTCCAGTGAGATGCAGGCCTGCCCGTCGCCACTGGTGCTGACCTCCGCCCTGGAAATATTTCCTTTCTGCTCGGCCACGGCTGAAGCCACCCGGGCCAGCACTCCCGGGGAATCTTTGGCCCTGATGAGCAATCTGGCCCGGAAGGTTCCGCGAAAGGCCGGGTCCCAGGCCACCTCCACCAGGCGCTGGCTGTCAAGTATTTCCTTCTGGACCAGGTAGCAGCGCTGGGCATGGACGGTCAAACCCTTGCCGGTCGTCAGGTAGCCCACCACCGGTTCGCCCTTGATGGGAGCGCAGCAGCGGGCCAGAGTGATCATCTGTTCGTCCAGGTTCTTAATCATCAGGCCCTGGGCCGGCCCGCGCCCCGAAAATTTTTCTACCATCTTTTTTAAGATCCCGGGCGGGGGAGCCTCTTCCGACAGCCGTCCCCAGGCCAGTCTTTCCATGAATTTTTTATCGATGACTATCTTGCCCAGGCCCGCCAGGAGGAAAAAATCTTCCAGGCTGTTGAGCCGTAACCTGAACTCCTGCCCCAGCCTGTCCTTCAGGGCGGATTCTGAGCGAAGTTCGGCCGGCAGCTTGAACTTCCTGGTCTCTTTTTCCCAGAGACGCCGGCCGAGTTCGATGGCTCTTTTTCTGGTCTTGAGGTTAAGGAATTTTTTGATTTGCTGCCGGGCCGAGGCCGTGGCCACCCAGTTCAGCCAGCTGCGGTGGGGACTGCGCTCGGGCGAGGTGATGATCTCCACGATGTCGCCGGTCTTGAGCTGGGTGCGCAGCGGCATGACTTCACCGTTTATCCGGGCTTCCCTGGCCTGGAGCCCGATCTCGGTGTGAATCTTGAAGGCAAAATCCAGGGCGGTGGCTCCGGGCGGCAGGTTAATAACCTTGCCCTTGGGAGTGAAGGCATAGATCTCTTCGGGGATGAGGTTGATCTTCAGGTTTTTCAGGAATTCCCGGGGGTTTTTCTGTTCGCTGAACAGGGCGGCGATTTCCCGTAACCACTGTAACCTCTGGTCCTCGCCGGCCAGCCCGGTGGGCGCCCCTTCCTTGTATTTCCAGTGGGCGGCGATTCCGTTTTCGGCCAGCTCGTGCATCTCCCGGGTCCGGATCTGAATTTCAAAGGTCTGTTTGTTTTCGGTTATGATGGTGGTATGCAGGGACTGATAGAGGTTGGGCTTGGGCATGGCGATAAAATCGCGGAAACGTTGCGGCAGGTGCGGCCAGCGCTGGTGGATGATGCCCAGGGCCGAGTAGCAGTTTTTCACCGAGTCGGTGATGATCCTCAGGGCCAGGAAATCATAGACCTGGTCAAAATCTATGCCCTTCTTTTTCATCTTGGAGTAGACGCTGTAGAGCCGCTTGATCCGGACCTGGATTTCGGCCGGGATGCCGTTTTCCTTGAGCAGCTGTTCCATTACCTTCTTCAGTTTCTTTAGTTCTTTTTCTCCCTTTTTCAATTCGGGTTCAACCAGGGCCACCATTCGAAAGTACTCGTCCGGTTCGACATATCGAAATGACAGGTCTTCCAGCTCGGCCCGGATTCGGCCCATGCCCAGGCGGTTGGCAATGGGCGCATAGATCTCCAGGGTCTCCTGGGCAATGCGCCGCTGCTTGTCCTCGCTCAGGTAATGCAGGGTCTTCAGGTTGTGCCAGCGGTCGGCCAGCTTGATGAAAATGACCCGCAGGTCGTCGGTCATGGCCAGGATGATTTTTCTGATGGTTTCCGCCCTGGTTTCCTCGGGTGAGGCATCCTCAACCCGGCTGATCTTGGTCACCCCTTCCACCAGGGTGGCCACCTCCCGGCCGAAATTTTCCCGGATCTCGGCCGGGGTGACCTCGGTGTCTTCCAGGACATCATGGAGAAGGCCGGCCACCAGGGTGGTCAGGTCCAGGTTCATCTCGGCCAGGATGTTGGTCACCTCGAGCGGATGGCTGAGATAGGGCTCGCCCGAACGGCGAATCTGTCCCTTGTGAGCCCTGGCCGCAAAGACGTAGGCTTTTTGCAGAACTCGCAGGTCTTTTTCCGAATACTGGCCCTGGATTTTTTCGACTATGTCATCAAAACGGATCATGTTCCCTGAAACCGCGAATCCTCTAAAACGCTATCCGGCCAGAAAGGAAGCGATGACCTCGTACACTTCACCGGCCGAGAGTCTGAGCAGGCAGCGATGGTCGTAAGGGCAGGCCTTATAACTGCAGGGGGCGCAGGGAGCTGGTTTGTGGAGCGCCACCGCCGGGGGCTGCGAAGGGCCGGAGATGTGGGGGTCAGTCGGGCCGTAAATTCCAACCACCGGGGTTCCCAGCAGGTTGGCCAGATGGGTCAGTCCGCAATCGTTGCCCAGGAAGACTTTGGCCCCGGCTATGACCCCGGCCGTTTCTTCCAGACTGAGCCGGCCGCTGAAATCTACCAGCCGCCCCTCGAAACCATCCAGGAGCGCCCGGCTGGTCTCGCGGCTGGCGCTCGAGCCTACCAGCAGCACCTGCAGCCGGCTGTCCAGAAGTTGTTGTATCAGCTCCCTCTGCCGGCTGAGGGGCCAGATTCTGGCCGGGCCAAAGCCTGACCCCGGTTTTATGGCCACCGTGGCCAGATCAGGAGACAGCCCGGCCTGCTTTAATCGGTCCAGCGCCTGCTGACGGTAACTCCCGGGAAGGTCCAGACGAAGTGGCCGGTCGACGATTTTTAGGCCCAGGGCTTCAAGCAGCTTCAGGTAATGAAATTTCAGGTGCAGCTGGGGATCGGTGGCCCGGAGGTGGCTCTTTTTGGTCAGCATGAAACCGCGACCCTCGCGGTCATAGCCCCAGCGCTGGGGAATCCTGGCCAGGTAGAAAAGCAGGGCTGAGGCAAATGATTCGTCCAGCAGGAGGCCCAGGTCGAAGTTCATTTTTTTAAGCCGCGAGGAGGCTCGCTTCAGGCCTGAGATGTCCTTGAAATCTGGCAGGACGACCACCCGGTAGCCCGGGCAAACCTTTTGAAAAAAATCGGCGTAAGCGGGCGGGGGCAGGATGGCAATTTCGGCTGCCGGGAAATTCTCCTCCAGCGATTTCAAACAGGGGAAAGCCAGGAGGGAAGCCCCCAGGGTGCGGGGCAGATAGACCAGGATTTTCATCAGGTTAATTCTAAGCTGACCTCAGGGAGTTGTCAAAAATTATTTCTCCGGGGCCTTGTCGGCGGTGCGGTCGGCGGGCTTTTCGTCCGGCTTCTTTTCCCGTCCGGCTTTCTGCCGACCGTTCTGGCCGTTGCCACCGGCCGGTGAATTCTTGTGGGCATAGTCGGTGATGTACCAGCCCGAGCCCTTGAACTGAATGGCCGGGCTGGAAACCAGCCGGCACAGGCTCCCGCCGCACTCCGGGCATTTATCCAGGGGCCTGGCATTTAATTTTTGCAGGACCTCAAAACGTTTATGGCATTGCTGGCATTGGTATTCGTACAACGGCATCTTCCGACTCCTCGCCTCGGTCAGAAAATTGGCTGAGATTGTTTGTTTATTATAGCAGAAAAAGGCCTGGATGGTAACTGGCGACTGAAGCCAGAATAAGACTGTATGCTCAGGCTTCCTTTAACCCCCCGTTGGTATGTTTTATCAGGGCTTAGACTAATCGGTCCGAGTCGTCCTGGAACTTGGGGATGCGAGATTTGAGTTTCTCCTTGCCAAAATGGAAGCCCAGCAGGAAGGTGGAAAAAAATCCGACGAAAAGCAGTAGGAACTTGAAGAGTTTTTTCATGGTTCTCTTTGCAAATAAATTTTTCACTAATTTTCTCTGAAAGTCAACCTCCGGTGCCAGGTTTTTATCAATTTTTTTAAAAATATTCTATTCCTCAAGGTGGGGCAGACATTTGCCGGAACAAAGCCAAAATCATACAATAAGAGGGGAGGCAGAAATGAACCGCAGGACCGGTCTCAAGGCTATCTGTCTTTGGCTGGTATTCTGGGGTCTGGTCATCCCGGCTACCGGGCAGGGGGTCAGGAAGCCGGTCTGGGCCGGCCAGTTTTATGAGTCAGACCCGTCCCGGTTGAGCCGGCAGCTCGAGGTCTGGCTTGATGCGGCTGAGCTCAAGCCCGTGTCCGGCCGGGTGGTGGGACTGATCGTCCCGCATGCCGGCTATGTCTATTCAGCCAGGGTGGCCGCGGTTGGCTATCGTTTGGTGAGGAACCTGGAGGTGGAGACCGTGGTCATCATCGGGCCCTCCCACCAGCTGGCCTTCGAGGGCTGCTCCATTTACCTGCGGGGTGGTTTTGAAACTCCTTTGGGTGTGGCTGAGGTGGATGAAACCCTGGCCAGGGAGCTGGCCCGATATTCCGGGTTTGGCTATATTCCGGAAGCTCACGACCGCGAGCATTCGGTGGAAGTTCAGGTGCCTTTTATCCAGAAAGTATTTCCCCGGGCCAGGATTGTGCCGGTGGTCATGGGCAACCAGACAGAAATGACGATTCAGGCCCTGGCCGGGGCCCTGGTTCGGGCCACCAAGGGCAAGAAAGTGCTGGTGGTCGCCTCCACCGACCTGTCTCATTTTCTTGGACGGGCTCAGGCCAATGAGCGCGACCGGAAGACGATTGAACTGATTCAAAATCTTGATTTGAAGTCACTCAGCCGCCAGGTTGAAAGGCACGAAAATATCATGTGCGGCGGCGGCCCGGTGCTGACCCTGCTCCATTATGCCCGTAGGATGGGCCAGGCCCGGGTGGCCGCGCTTGCCTATTCAGACTCGGCTGCGGCCGGCGGCCCGGGCGACCGGGTGGTGGGCTATCTTTCGGCCGCGGTTTATCTGGAAACAGCGCAGACCGGGCTCGACCTGACTCCGGAAGAAAAAAGAGAATTACTGGCGCTGGCCCGACTGGCCATCGAAACCTACCTGGCCACCGGAAAAATCCCGGCCTATCAGCCGACCTCGCCCCGCCTGGAAACCAAGGCCGGGGCCTTTGTCACCCTGAAGCAAAATCACCAGCTCAGGGGCTGTATCGGTTTTGCCGAGCCCCTGTTTCCTCTGTGGGAAACGGTGGCCCAGGCGGCCGTCCTGGCCGCCACCGAGGACCCCAGGTTCCCCCCGCTTAGAAAATCCGAACTCCCGGGCCTGCAGATTGAAATTTCTGTTCTGGGCCCGCTGCAGCCGGTTTCGGATGTTTCGGAAATCAAGGTCGGCCGCCACGGCCTGGTAATTAAAGAAGGGCAGAGAAGCGGGCTGCTGCTGCCGCAGGTGGCCACGGAGCTGGGCTGGGACCGGCAGACTTTCCTGCGGGAAGTCTGTCGCAAGGCCGGGTTGCCGGAAAACGCCTGGAAAAATTCCAAAGGGCTGTTCAAGTTTGAAGCCATCGTCTTCCAGGAGTAAACTCCGGCCGGGCCTGGTTGCTAAACTTCGGGCTAAAACCTATAATTAGAGTGGAAGGCTAACATGAGCTGGACAATTTATGCCATCCTTATAATTTTCGGCCTATTCATCATCCTGATGATCATCAACCCCAACCTGTCCTGTTTTGGCAGAAGGATAAGATCTCCCTTTTATCCGATGACCCGGAAGAAAAAAATGCGAGCTGTATCCAGGGATT
Source organism: Candidatus Saccharicenans sp. (assembly GCA_024653215.1). Lineage (GTDB taxonomy): Bacteria > Acidobacteriota > Aminicenantia > Aminicenantales > Saccharicenantaceae > Saccharicenans. Next base: position 26,258 of record JANLFU010000003.1, read on the forward strand.
ATAAATTCGAGCTGGGAACGCCGGGGGCTAAACCCGGGCCGGCTCAGCAGACTGACCAGGCAAAAAAGCCAAAGGCAGAGGACTACGGGTTCAAGCTGGACTGAGCAGCTGATTGGAAATGAGGAGTGGCGGTGCCGCAGGGAGGCGGGCAGGAAAGGGGTAAAGGGCGAACCTGTTTTTATCTTGCGGGGGGGGTCTTAATTTCCTTCCTGGTTCTGGCAGCCACTGCCTGCCGCACGGGGCCTGTCCGGTTGCTACCACCGGCCGAAATTCAGAACCTGGAAGGGCAGGCTTCTTTTTACCTGAGCGGCCCGGACGGCGGCTTCAGGTTCCGGCTGGGTTTCTTTGGCCGGCTTCCGGGCGAAGCCAGGCTGGAACTTTTTGACCCCATCGGACGGCTGAGAACTGTGGTCTGGCTGGGACCGGAGTCAACCACGTTGTACCTTCCTTCCGAGAAAGTATACTGGCAGGGAGAAAGCCGGGTTCTGACCTCAGAAGTCTTCGGGCAGGAACTCAAGGCCGGAGAACTGCTTAAAATTCTCTCCGGTCTTTGGACTCAACTGGCTAAAGACGATGGCTGGCTCCTTCAGCTTGACCACCTGGGCCATGTTCTTGGGGGAGAGAGGGACGGGCTGCTCTTCACCCTTAAGGAGAAATTCCCCCCGGGGCTTCTTCCGAAAACGGTTCTCTTCTCTGCCGGGGATTACACGGTCCGGATGAAAGTGCTCCGGGTTAGTTTTAACAGGAAACAGGACCCCTCGCTATTCAATCCGTTACTTCCACCCGGCGTGAAACAACTGGGCTGGGAAGAGATGGCGGGCCGATGGAAAAAATAACCCTGACTTCTTTTGCCAAGATAAACCTGGGCCTCGAGGTCGGCCTTCTCCGGGCAGACGGTTATCACCGGCTGACCACCCTTTTCCAGACGGTGGCCCTTAAAGACCGGCTGACCTTTGAGCCTCGGCCGGATGGCCAGATCAGCCTGGCCGGAAACAGGTCTGATGTCCCCTGGGATGAAAGCAATCTGATATACAGAAGCGCCTTGGAGCTACGCCGGGCCACCGGCCTGGAGGTCGGGGTCAGCATCTTTGTGGAAAAAAATATCCCGCCCGGCCGGGGCCTGGCCGGGGGCAGCAGCAATGCCGCCGTTACTCTGCTGGCCCTCAATCGCCTCTGGGGCTGCCATCTGGGGCGAGAGCAATTGAAGGCTTTGGCCACCGAGCTGGGAGCCGACGTTCCATTTTTTCTGCACGGGGGACTCTGCCTGGGGACGGGGAAGGGCGAAGAGTTGCGGGAAGTGCCGGAATTGCCTCCGGCCTGGGTGGTCCTGGTTATCCCGGACTTTTCAGTCTCCACGGCTCTGGCCTACAGGGAGTACGACCGCCTTCAGGGCTTCTTGACTTCAACCGGTAAAGAAAGTAAAATTATCCAGTTTTTAGAACATAGAAACTTTTCTTTATTCAAGCATTTAAGAAACGATTTAGAACTGGCGGTTTTTAAGATACAACCTCAGCTGGTTGAGATAAAAAAGGAACTTGTCGCGGCCGGAGCCGAGTTATCCCTGCTGAGCGGCTCGGGCTCGGCCGTCTTTGGCTGGTTCCAGGATTGGTCCCTGGCCCGGCAGGCAGCCGGGAGGTTTGATAGAGATTATCAGGTTTGGCTGGTAGAGACTGTAGGACGTGAGCGGTACTGGCAAGAACTCAGCACTGGGGCGTAGCCAAACTGGTAAGGCAACGGACTTTGGATCCGTCATCTGGAGGTTCGAGTCCTCCCGCCCCAGCTCTGTCAATGCCCGAAAGAGGAATTAAAACATGAAAGTATTTTCAGGCTCATCCAACCCGCAGCTGGCCCGGCGGATTGCCGGCTACCTGAACATCGAGCTCGGCCGTTGCGTCCTGGACAGGTTCGCCGACGGCGAGATCCACTTTTACATCGACGAAAACGTTCGGGGCGAGGATGTCTTCGTGATCCAGTCCGGTTGCACTGACGCCAATTTCCACCTGATGGAACTGTTCCTGATGCTGGATGCTTTCAAGCGGGCCTCAGCCGGACGCATCACCGCGGTCATCCCGTATTTTGCCTATGCCCGGCAGGACTGGAAAGACCGGCCCCGGGTGCCGATTTCGGCCAGGTTGATAGCCGACCTGCTGGAAACGGCCGGAGCCAACCGGGTGCTGACCATGGACCTGCATTCGCCACAGATTCAGGGCTTCTTTTCCATTCCGGTCGACAACCTGATGGCGGCCCCGGTCATAGCCAACCATATCCGGACCCTCAACCTGGAAAACCTGACCATCGTTTCCCCTGATGCCGGGGGTGTGGGACGGGCCAGAGTTTTTGCCAAGAGGCTGGATGCCAGGCTGGCCATCATCGACAAGAGGCGGCCGGCTCCCAACGTGGCCCAGGTGCTGCATGTCATCGGCGATGTCAAGGACCAGGACGTGGTCATGTTTGACGATATGGTCGACACGGCCGGCACGCTGACCCTCGGGGTCGAGGCCCTGAAGCGGGAAGGAGCCAGGAGGATCTTTGCGGCCTGCACCCACCCGGTGCTGTCGGGCGAGGCGGTTGAGCGCATCGAGCGCTCCGGGCTGGAAAAAGTGTTCGTGACCGACACCATTCCCCTAAAGGAAAAGGCCAGCCGCAGCGACCGATTCCAGGTGCTCTCAGTGGCCGAGCTGTTTGGCGAAGCCATAAGAAGAATAAACGAGGGTAGTTCCGTAAGCTCTCTTTTTACCTGAGGAGGAAAGATATGACACTGGTGATTAAAGCGGACAAGAGAACCGAGAAAGGCAAGAATGCTTCCGGGCGGTTAAGGCGCCAGGGGCTGGTCCCGGCCATCCTGTATGGCGAGTCGATGGACAGTCTGCCCCTGACCCTGAAAAAGAAAGATATTATTGAAATCCTGAAGTCAGAAACCGGAGAAAATACCATCTTCCGGGTGGCTTACGATTCTGAAGAAAAGGACGTGATGATCAAGGAAGTCCAGATCCATCCGGTCACCGACGAGCTGCTGCACGTTGACCTGATTCAGATCTCAATGGACAAGCCGGTCAGGGTTTCGGTTCCGGTGGAACTGGTGGGTGAGCCGGTGGGCGTTAAAGTGGAAGGCGGACTGGTGGACTTCCTGTTGAGGGAGCTGGAAATCGAATGTCTGCCCCGGGAAATCCCCGAAGCCATCCGGATTGACATCAGCCATCTTCACCTGCACCAGTCCTTCAAGGTTATGAACCTGGAGCTTCCGGCCGGGATTAAAATTCTCCACGAGCCCCAGGCGGCCATCGTGGTCATCAGCAGCATAGCCGAGGAAGCCGCTCCGGCCACCACCGAGGAAGTGGTCGAGGGTGCCGAGATGAAGGAACCGGAAGTTATCAAGAAAGAGCGCAAGAAAGAGGAAGAGGAAGAGGAACCCAAGGGGTGACGAGTGTGGCTGGTGGTCGGTCTGGGCAACCCGGGTTCGGAGTACAGCCAGACCAGGCATAATGCCGGGTTTCTGGTGGTTCAGACTCTGGCCAGGCAATGGGGCCTGCAGCTTAAGACCAGGGCCCACCGCTCCCGACTGGCCGAGACCAGGCGGGGCCGGACAATTGTCGTCCTGGCCTTACCCCAGACTTATATGAACCTCAGCGGCCAGGCCGTCGGGTCGTTGCTGGCCGGCTACCGCCTAAAACCGGAAAACCTCGTAGTCGTCTATGACGACCTGGACCTGGACCTGGGCCAGATCCGGGTTCGGGCCAGCGGCAGCCCGGGTACCCACAAAGGGATGAAATCGATCGTTGAGACCATCGGCACCCAGGACTTTCCCCGGGTTCGGGTGGGGATAGGTCCAAAGCCCGAGGACCGGGACGCGGCCGATTATGTCCTGGAAGAATTCCGGCCTGAAGAGAAAGAAAAATTGCAGCCGGCCCTGGTCCAGGCCTGCCTGGCGGTGGAAATGATCATTGAGGGAGACCTGCCCCGGGCCATGAACTTATTTAACCGTAAAAAAAAGGAACCGGGCCGAGAAGATTGATTTTTTGCCAGAATGTTGTAAAATAAGCCTTCATCTCCTTGCTCCGGCGCCAGAGCGACGGGGCTTGAATCCATAAGGAGGAAACAATGAATCAGTACGAAACCGGGTTTATCGTTGCCCCCAACCTGCCCGAAGAAGAAGCTTCAGCCCTCATCAACCAGCTGGCTGAAGTCATTTCGGCTAAAAATGGCCGGATGATCAAAAAGGATCTCTGGGGCAAGAGAAAGCTGGCCTATCCCATCAAGAGATTTAACGAAGGTCTCTACGTGTTCTTCACGTATGAAGGAGCCCCGGCCATCCCGGCCGAGCTGGAAAGAAGGTTCAAGCAGACCGATGCCATCCTTCGTTTCATCACCATCAAGAAAGACCCGAGAGATGCGGTCAAGGGGAAGAAAAAAGTGAAAGAAGCAGAAGCTGTGGAGATGGCCCCGGCCGGGACCGAACCGCAGCCCGCTACCCCGGCCCCGGAGGAGGTAAAGTAAGATGGCCAACAGAGAAGAAAGAGAAAAGACAGAAAGAGCTCCATCCAGGAAATTCTTTCCGCCCAAGAAAAAAGTCTGCCGGTTCTGCGAGAGAAATCTCCGGGACATAGACTACAAGGCGGTGGAAATTTTGAGGAAGTACATACCGGACCGCGGTAAGATCGCCCCCCGTCGCATCACCGGCACCTGCGCCTTTCACCAGAGAAAGCTGGCCAGGGCCATCAAGCGGGCCCGGCTCATGGCCCTGCTGCCCTTCGTCGAAGACTGAGTTCCAGGAGGCTAGGGATGAAAATCATACTGTTGGAAAACGTGGAGAAGGTTGGACGCAAGGGGGATATCCTGGAAGTGGCCCCGGGATTCGCCCGGAACTATCTTATACCCCGGAAGCTGGCCATGGAAGTGACGCCCGGCAACCTGAAGAGCGTGGAGATGCAGCAGAAGGCCCTGCGGAAGAAACTGGAAAAGGAAAGGTTGACCTACCAGGAGCTGATCAAGAAGCTCAACCAGGTTACCCTGACCTTTGTCCGCAAGTCGAGCGAAAAGGACGTCATCTTCGGGTCCGTTTCGGCCGCTGACATCCAGGAAGAGCTGGCCCGGCAGGGTTTTGAGATAGACCGCAAGAAGATCGTGCTGGACGAGCCGATCAAGAGACTGGGAACCTTTACGGTGCCGGTTAAGGTCTACCACGAGGACCGGGCTGAAATCAAGGTGGTCGTGGTCAAGGAAGAAGCTCCAGCCCCGGACAGCCAGACCGAACCCACAGCTTGAGAACGGCAGGGTCTTAACAAGCGTCTCTTTTAATATTAAACTGGAAGCCAAGCGCTTCCGGGAAGAGAGATACTATGGAACTGGATTTGACCGTTCTCAAAAAAACCCCACCCCACAGCCTGGAGGCGGAAAAAACAGTTCTGGGTGGCGTCCTGGTAAATAACGCCTACCTGAATGTGGTCCTCTCCCAGCTGGCGCCCGAAGATTTCTACCGCGATGCCCATCGCCAGATACTGGAAGGCATGGTGGCCCTGATGGACCGGGGCCAGCCCATAGACCTGCTGACTCTGAGCGATGAACTGCAGAGAAGGGGGTTGCTGGAAGAAATAGGCGGCGCGGCCTACCTGTCTTCTCTGATGGACGGGGTGCCCCGGACCCTGAACATCGAATATTACGCCCAGATTATCAAAGAGAAGTCGCTGCTGCGGAAGCTGATCCTGTCCTCGGCCAAGATCATCAACACTTCCTACGAGCAGCAGACCGATGCCGATACGGTCATCAGTGAAGCCCAGCAGGCCATCGTGGAAATTGCCGAGGAAAAGATAAAACCGGGCCTGGTGCCCATAGGCTCGCTGACTGGCGACATGCTGGAGACCATCAGGGTCCTGGCCGAGCGGCGGGAAGCGGTCACCGGGGTTCCCACCGGCTTTATCGAACTGGATAACCTGACCGGCGGTTTCCATCCGGCCGACTTCATCGTGGTGGCCGCCCGGCCTTCCATGGGCAAGACAGCCCTGGCCCTCAACATCTGCCAGCACGTCGGGTTGCGGACCGATTACTATGCCGGCTTCTTTTCCATAGAAATGGCCAAGGAACAGGTGGCCCTGCGCCTGCTGTGCGCCGAGGCCCAGGTTGACCTGCGCAAGGCCAGGTCGGGTTTCATCAGCGAACGGGATTTTGAAAGGCTGCAGCTGGCGGCCGAAACCCTCTCCCAGGCCCGCATTTACGTGGATGAATCGGCCGCCCTGACCGTCATGGAGATGAAGGCCAAGTGCCGGCGGCTGAAGCTGGAAGGACACCTGGATATTGTCTTCGTGGATTACATCCAGCTGATGCGGACCGGTGGTCGGTTTGAAAACCGTAACCAGGAAATGTCGTTCATCTCCCGCTCCTTGAAGCAACTGGCCAAAGAACTGCGGATTCCGGTGGTCGGAGTTTCCCAGCTCAGCCGGGCCCCGGAAAAAATGCGCAAGGAGCCCAAGCCCATGCTGTCCGACCTGCGGGAATCCGGAGCCATCGAGCAGGACGCCGACGTGGTGATATTCATCTACCGGCCTGATTATTACCATCCGGAGGATGAGGCCATCAAGGGCATCGCCGAGGTCACCGTGGCCAAGCAGCGTAACGGCCCGCTGGGCAGCGTGCCCCTGGTCTTCCTCAGGGAGTATGCCAAGTTCGTCAACATGGACTTCAGTTATAAACGCGAAGAGGAATTCTGAGCGGTGCCGATGGACAAGCCGATCCAGATCCCCTTTTTCAGCGCCTTTTTCTGCGAGCTCGGACAGGTCTATGACCTGGCGGTTAAGGGCTTCCGGGCCATTTTTCAAAGACCTTTTGAGAAAAGGAACTTCTGGCAGCAACTGGAAGAGGTCGGGGTCAATTCATTGCCGGTGGTTTCCCTGACCGCGGCTTTTGGCGGGCTGGTTTTTGGCCTGCAGGCTTACCTGGCCTTCCATCGCTACATCGGCCCCGGTTCGGAATCACAGGGCGGGCCGATCATCGCGGTCGGTCTCTGCCGTGAGCTGATTCCCATTCTGGTCGGCCTGATGGTGGCCGGCCGGGTGGGCTCGGCCATGGCCGCCGAGATCGGGACCATGAAGATAACCGAGCAGATAGATGCCCTGTTCAGCCTGGGGGCCAACCCGGTCAAGTACCTGGTCGCCCCCAGAATCCTGGCCAGCATGATCATGGTGCCCTGCCTGACCCTCTACGGAGATGTCATCGGTATCTTCGGCGGTTATACCTACAATGTCCTGTTGATGAAGGTCAACAAGACTCTTTATGTCCAGAACACACTCAAGTACTTTGAGATGTGGGATATCTCGGTCGGGCTGATCAAGGCCCTGGTCTTCGGGCTGGTCATTGCCATCATCGGTTGCTGGCAGGGGATGACCGCCGAGGGCGGGGCCGAAGGCGTCGGCCGGGCCACCACCAAGTCGGTGGTGGTGGCCAGCATCACCATCCTGATCCTTAATTTCTTCCTGAGCAAGATATTGCCGGCCACTCTGTGACCACCATGAGCAAGATAAAGATTGTCGACCTCTACAAGTCCTTTGAGAACAAGCCGGTGCTGAAAGGACTCAACCTGGAAATCGAGGCCGGGGAAACCATGGTCATCATCGGGCAGAGTGGCTCGGGCAAGAGCGTCCTGCTGAAACATATAATAGGCATCATGAGGCCGGACCGTGGGCAGGTATTCATCGATGGCCAGGAAATAAGCGCCCTGCCGGATGAAGAAATCATGAAGCTCAGCCGGAAATTCGGGATGCTGTTTCAGGGTGCGGCCCTGTTTGATTCCATGACGGTAGCCGAGAATGTGGCCTTCGGGCTGAGGCGGCACACCCGGCTGTCCGAGAGCGAAGTCCAGCAGCTGGTCAGAACCAGCCTGGAACAGGTCGGTTTGCGGGGAGTTGAGCACCTGCTGCCATACGAACTTTCAGGCGGCATGAAAAAAAGGGTGGGCCTGGCCCGGGCCATCGCCTACAGCCCGGAGATAATCCTTTATGACGAGCCCACAACCGGACTGGACCCCATTCGGGCTGATGCCATCAACTGCCTGATCCTGGAGCTCAAGGAGAAATTGAGGGTGACCTCGGTGGTCATCACCCATGATATGAATTCGACCTACAAGGTGGCCGACCGGATAGCCATGCTCTATGACGGGCGGATCATCGAGATTGGAACGCCGGAAGAAATCAGGCATTCGACCAACCCGGTGGTCCAGCAGTTTATCAGCGGCCGGGCCGAGGGGCCCATTACCGAATGGTGAGGAGAACAACATGGTTATGAAAAGGGAGATGAAAGTCGGCATGTTCCTGTCGGGTTTTTTCCTGCTTCTGGCGCTGTTGATACTGTCCGTGGGTGATGTCCAGGAATTGTTCAAGAAACAGGGCTACCGGGTCTATGCCGTGTTTGATTCGGCCCTCGGCCTGGAGAAGAATGCCGCGGTCAAGATGGCCGGGATTAAGATCGGCCTGGTCAAGGGAATCAGCCTGGACGGGCGCCGGGCCCGGGTGACCATGAGCATCTACCCGAATTTCCGGATCCCGCACGGGTCCAAGGCCACCCTGGCCTCCCTGGGAATACTGGGAGAAAAATACGTGGAGATCGTGCCCGGCCGGGAGAGCTCTTATTATGAACCGGAAGAGGTGATGGACTCCCTGCCGCCCATCAGTTTTGACCAGCTGGGCACGTTGTTGATGTCGCTCGGAGAGGACATCAAGAAAGTGGCTTCCTCGGTCAACAGCGTTCTGCAGAAAGACCTGGGACCGAACCTGAGAAAAACCCTGGAAAACCTGGCTTCCCTGACCGGAGAATTTGACAGCCTGCTCAAGGAAAACCGGTCTTCTCTGCATCAGGCCCTGGAAGATTCCGGTAAGACCTTCAGCACCATCAACCAGCAGGTGGAGCAGGTTTCGGGCCGCCTTCAGGATACCCTGAGTGAAATCCGGGGGCTGGTCCAGGACAACCGACCCGGAGTGCAGGAGAGCCTGCGCAAGCTGGACGAAGCCCTGACCGGTCTTGGACAGGCTCTTGATTCGTTGAAGGTCCTGCTGGAGAAAATAGAAAAAGGAGAGGGCACTGCCGGGAAACTGGTCCAGGAAACCGACCTTTATGATGATACCAGAGAAACCGTCGGCCAGATTAAGAAAATAACCTCTTCGGTCTCCGCCCTGGATTTCGGGGGAGGAGTGGAGGGGGCTTACTATGCGGACAGCGAGCTGTTCAAGGGTTCGATATTCGGCCAGTTGTGGTGGAGGGACCGGGCCCTGCTCGCGGCCGGGCTGGTCCATAATCCCTGGGAAGACCGCTTTGTTTATTCCCTACAGGCCGGCTGGAAGTGGAGAGGGCTGGTGGCCCGAGGCGGGTTGATCGAATCCAGGTTCGGGGCCGGCCTCGACTGGTACCTCCTGAACAACCGCTTCGCCCTCAGTGCCGAAGCCTTTGACTTTAACCGAGACCCCAGGCCCCGGTTCCGGGTTTACGGCCGCATCTTTCCGGTCAGGAATCTGTACCTGCTGGTGGGACTGGATGATTTTTCTCTGGCTGAACGACGGGAAGTATTCTTCGGCCTGGGTCTGGAGCTGAGATGAAAAAGGGAACGGTCTTTGTCTGCCAGAACTGCGGCTTCCATTCGCCGAAGTGGCTCGGCCGCTGCAGCCAGTGCGGCGAGTGGAATACCATGGTCGAGGAACTGGAAGAAGAATTCGCCGGGGAAATCCTGGAAAACGGCGGGGAGCCGGTTCTTTACCAGGATATAAAAGAAACGACCAACCAGAGGATCCCGGTCGGCATCGACCAGTTCAACAACGTGCTGGGCGGTGGCCTGGTGCTCGGCTCGGTGGTCCTGATCGGCGGCGAGCCGGGTATAGGCAAATCGACCCTGCTCCTCCAGGTCTCAAGGGACCTGGCCTCAGAGGAAGGCCCGGTGCTTTATGTTTCCGGCGAAGAATCCCTGGAGCAGATCAAGCTGCGGGGCGAACGGCTGGGATTGAACCGCGAGAAGGTCTACCTGCTGGCCGAGACCGCCCTCGAAAAAATACTGAACGCGGCCGACCGGATGAAACCGCGGGCCCTGGTCATAGATTCGGTCCAGACCATTTTTTCGTCGCAGCTGACCTCCAGCCCGGGCACCATCAGCCAGGTACGGGAGGTCACCAACCGGGTGTTCCGGCTGGCCAAGAGAAACCAGATCCCGGTTTTCCTGATCGGACATATCACCAAGGAAGGGAGCCTGGCGGGGCCCAAATCACTGGAACACATGGTGGATGTGGTGCTGCTGTTTGAGGGCGAGCGCGACCACCATCACCGGGTACTCCGGGTGCTTAAGAACCGCTTCGGGCCGGTCTCGGAGCTGGCCATTTTTGAGATGGGCCAGTCGGGCCTTAAACCCATTGACAACCCCTCGGCCTTTTTCCTGAGGGAAAGGCCGCAGAACGAGCCGGGCAGCGTGGTGATTTCAACCATCAAGGGCTCGAGGCCCCTGCTGGTGGAAATCCAGGCCCTGGTGTCTTCAACCCTTTTTTCAGGTAACCCCAGGCGGATGTCCATCGGGCTCGACCACTACCGGGTGTCCATGCTGCTGGCCCTGGTTGAAAAGAAGGTCGGTTACAGCTTTGCCGGCGAAGACATATATCTTAACGTGGCCGGCGGGCTGGAGGTGGACGAGCCGGCTGCCGACCTGGGGGTGGTGCTGTCGGTCATTTCCTCCATCAAGAATGTTCCCCTGCCCCGGGAAATGGCCGTTTTCGGGGAGGTGGGCCTCAGCGGAGAGGTCCGCTCGGTCAGCCAGCCCCTGGCCCGGGTCAAGGAAGCCCGGTCGCTCGGCTTTGAGACGGTGCTGATGCCGGCCGGAAACCTTCCCCAGCTTCAGGGCGAAAATCTTAAAGGGATCAGGTGCCTCGGGGTGGACTCGGTTCGCCGGGCGCTGGCCCAGGTATTTTAATTTCCCCACCAATTTTGTAAAATGATTCCAGACCTGAAGGAAGGATTAATATGGGACTAATATTATTCAGGTTAATCATAATTGCTCTGGTAATAATTGCCGGCTATTTTTATCCCCCCTTTACCCTGACCCGGATGGCCGGGGCGGCCGTGGGGCTGTTGCTGGGAGTGCTGATCATTCTGCTGGAAACCAGGGTGCGCCGGGCCCAGTTCCGGATCATCTGGACGGCCTCCATCGGTACCCTGCTGGGGGTGCTGGCCGGCTGGCTGCTGGGTTCAATCTACCACACCGTCGTTCGGACTTCAGAGATGGCCGCCTTCATCCGCATCTTTTTCCTGATAGCCTTTCCCTACATCGGTTTCCTGGTTGGCATCAAGAAACCCGAGTGGCTGGAGCCGGGCTTTTTTGCCAATTTTTTCCGGAGCCAGGGGACGGAGAAGACCTACAAGTTGCTGGATACCTCGGTCATCATCGACGGGAGGATTTCCGAGGTCTGCAGCACCGGCTTTGTCGAGGGACACCTGGTGGTGCCCCAGTTCGTGCTGAAGGAATTGCAGCTGGTGGCCGACTCACCCGACCCGCTCAAGCGGCAGCGGGGCCGACGCGGCCTGGAAGTCCTGGACCGGTTGCAGAAAATCTCAAGGGTCAAGGTAGTGATTTCTGACCTGGATTTTCCTGAAATCAGGGATGTCGATTCCAAGCTGATAGAATGTGCCAAGGCGCTCAAGGCCAAGATCATCACCAACGACTTCAACCTCAACAAGGTGGCCAAGCTGCAGGGGATTGAAGTCCTTAACATCAACGAACTGGCCAACGCCCTCCGGCCGGTGGTTTTGCCCGGAGAGAGCATGAGGGTCTTTATACTTAAGGAAGGAAAGGAAAAAGACCAGGGGGTGGCCTACCTGGACGATGGCACCATGGTGGTGGTGGACAATGCCCGCAGGATGATCGGGCAAACTGTGGACATCACGGTGACCTCGGTCCTTCAGACCACGGTGGGCAAGATGATTTTCGGCCGGTATAACGGAGAACTGCATTGAGCGGGAGGCCGGCATGAAGATTAAGGCCGGGCTGGGCTATGACCTGCACCGCCTGGTTCCCGGGCGGAAGCTGATCATCGGCGGGGTCAGCCTGCCTTCCGAACTGGGCTGCCTGGCCCACTCTGACGGCGATGTCCTGGTCCATTCCCTGATCGATGCCCTGCTGGGGGCGAGTGGCCGGGGAGACATCGGCCAGTGGTTTCCCGACAGCGACCCGGCCTACAGGGATATTTCCAGCCTGGAGTTGCTGCGGCGGGTGATGGAGGAGGTCCGCTCGGCCGGCCTGACGGTTATCAATACCGACAGCGTGGTTGTCCTGGAAAAGCCCCGGCTGGGGCCCTATTTCCAGGCCATGAGAGCCAACCTGGCCCCCCTTCTGGGAACGGAACCGGACCGCATCGGTCTCAAGGCCAAGACGGCCGAGGGGCTGGGCGAGGTTGGTTCGGGGCAGGCCGTGGCCTGCTGGACGGTAGCCCTGCTGGGGTACGGGGGCTGATTATTTTGTCTTCCCGGCTTTGCCAAAGGCCCGGGATTCTGATATAATTTGCCCTAATTTCAGGGGAGTTAAGTTTCTGAGCTTAATATAATAAAAGCAATCAAAAATATATCCAGGAAGCCCGGAAATCCACTCTTCTGAAAAAATAAAAAATTCAGCGAAGGAGTAACAAATGAAATCTCTGAGAGAGATTGCCAAGAAGACCTTTCTGACCGAACACCAGCTTAGAAAAATTGAAGAAATCATCCTAAAGGACAATTTCTTCCCCCCCGAAACCGTGCGGCAAGAAATCGAGACCTTCTGCACCGACCTCGGGCTGAGCGAGCAGTATTTTGAATCCACCCCGCTCGTGACCATCGCCCGACACATCGAGGCCCTGCGCTCGGCCGAGATCCTGGCCAGGTTGCGGGGCGAGCAGGAAGTCAGGATCGATTTCGCCACCGAGCTGGCCGATGAAGCCCTTTACCTGGTGGAGGACAACCACTACCGGGCCATCGAGATTGAAGAGAAAATCGAGAAGAAGTATCCCGGCTTCCGCATCCAGTCCTACCGCTCGGCCCGCAAACTGCGCGGGGCGGAGTACCTGCGCTGGTATGTGGTCTGCCGGCCCGAGTTTGCCGGCAAGGAGGTTTCTCCGGAAGAAACCGACCTGAAGAAGATTGCTGATAAAGAATTCCTGGCCTCCATCCCCAAGGAAACGCTGGCCCGCTACCAGGAGTTGATGAATAAAGCCAAGGACCAGGAAAGGCCCTACATCGATGTGGCCCATGTGTCCAAGGACAAGACGCTGAGAATATCTGTAGTTTGCAAGAGTGATTCCATCCCCCGCTTTTTCATCAATGTTTCTGATGTCATCAATTCCCACGGGCTGGTTTCCAGGCGGAAGTACATGGAACATTTTGCCAACGGCAAGACCATCCTGACCTTCTACCTGGATGACATCACTGATGAAGAAAAACTGCAGGACCTGGTTTCGGACATCAGCCTGATTTACGTCATTCCGGAAAGCCCGCTCTCAGCTCTGTTCCGGGAAGGCAAGTTGACCGCCCAGGAGATGTTGTTCGGGGCCTCGGCCTGGAGTTTCACCCATCAGTTCCTGAGCAGCTTCAATGAAGAATACCTCAAACTGTCCCAGGCCCTGAAGGATAATCCGGAGCTTCTGGGCCTGTTGCGCGAGATGAAGACCAGGCTGGCCAAGGAAACCTTTACCGAAGACCGGGTCTGGGATGCCCTGATCAACAATTATCAAATGGTGAAAAAGCTGTTCGAGCTTTTTGACCGCAAATTCAACCCGGCCGTCAAGGACCACAAAGTGGATGAGCAGCTGCAGGCCCTGGCCAAGGAGATTAGCCGGGAGGTCCCGGTGGAGGCTGACCGGACGGTGTTGCTGACCACCATCACCTTCATCAAGTCCATCCTGCGCACCAACTTTTACAAGAAAGAAAAAGTCTCCATCGCCTACATGTACAACCCGGAATTCCTGAACAAGGTCGATTACCCGGTCACTCCGTTTGGCGTCTTTCATGTGATCGGCCGCGAGCTCCGCGGTTTCCATATCCGCTTCCGCGACATCGCCCGGGGCGGCATCCGCATCGTTCGTTCCATCAATTACCAGACCTACCTGAACAACTCCGATTTCATTTTTGACGAAAACTATAACCTGGCCCTGACCCAGCAGAGAAAGAACAAGGACCTGGCCGAGGGCGGCTCCAAGGGCACCATCCTGCTGCGCTGGGGCTTCACCGATAAGATGTCCGTGGCTTTCAAGAAGTATATCGACGGCCTGCTGGACCTGATGATGCCCGACAATTCCATCGTTGATTATTACGGCAAGGAAGTCATCCTGTTCCTGGGCCCCGACGAGTGGACGGCCGACCTGATGGAATGGGCGGCCCAGAGAGCCAGGGTTCGTGGCTACAAGTTCTGGAAGGCCTTCACCACCGGCAAGCCCCTCAGCATGGGCGGCATTCCGCATGACCGCTACGGCATGACCACCAACTCCGTCCACGAGTACGTCCTGTGCGCCCTGAAGAAGCTCGGGCTCAAGGAAGAAAATATCACCAAGGTCATGACCGGCGGACCCGACGGCGACCTGGGCTCCAACGAAATCCTGATCTCCAAGGACAAGATCCTGGCCATCATCGACGGCTCCGGCGTTCTGTATGACCCGGAAGGTATCAACCGCAAGGAGCTGGTCCGGCTGGCCAAGGCCCGGAAAATGGTTGAAAATTTCAACCGCTCCCTGCTTTCCCCCCAGGGCTTCCTGGTCAACATCAAGGACCGCGATCTGGTCCTGCCGGATGGCGAGAAGGTTGAGAACGGGCTGGAGTTCCGCAACACCTTCCATCTGCACCCGAAATTCAGGGCCGACATCTTCGTGCCCTGCGGCGGGCGCCCGGCTTCAATCAACATCAACAACTGGAAGTGCTGGCTGGATGCCGAGGGCAAGCCCCGGTTCAAGGTAATCGTGGAGGGAGCTAACCTCTTCCTGACCCAGGAAGCCAGGCTGCGCCTGGAAGAAAAGGGTGTCATCATCTACAAGGATGCCTCGGCCAACAAGGGCGGCGTGACCTCCTCCTCCCTGGAGGTTCTGGCCAGCCTGGCCATGACCGACAAGGAATGGGACGAGCTGATGTGCGTCAAGAACGGCGAGGAATCTCCCTTCCGCAAGCAGTACGTGAATGAAATTATCGAGGTCATTCGGGAAAATGCTCGCCTGGAATTTGAGATAATCTGGAAAGAACACGAGAGAACGGGCATCCCCAGGGCCATTCTGACTGACATGATCAGCGAGAAAATCAATCTGATCAAGGATGCCATTAACAACTCTGACCTGTTCAACGACCAGGCCCTGCTGGAGAAAGTCATCGAGGTTGGCGTGCCGAAGTCGCTGGTCCGTCGGGTGGGTATAAACCGCTTCCTGACCCGCGTGCCCCAGAATTACCTGCGGGCTCTGTTCGCTTCCCGGCTGGCCGGTCGCTACGTCTACCAGTTTGGTCTGCAGGCCAACGAGGTTGACTTCTACCGGTTCATCTCGGATTTCAAGAAAGCCGGCAAGTAGGAATTAACTTTTAACTTATTTCGCCCGTAATGTAGGCCCGGGTTCTGGGGTCCCGGGGTGAGACCAGGACTTCAGAAGCCGGGCCGAATTCTATTAGCTCGCCGAAATAGAGGAAAGCCACGTAATCAGCCAGCCTTTTGGCCTGGCGGAGAATGTGGGTGACCAGGACTATGGTGTAGTTCTCTTTGAGACTGAGCAGCTGGGTTTCCACGTTGCGGCTCGATTGGGGGTCGAGGGCCGAGGTGGGCTCATCGCCCAGGATGACCTCGGGCTCCACGGCCAGGCCCCGGGCCAGGCAAAGCCGTTGCTGCTGCCCTATAGACAGCCGGGCTGCCGGTTCCTGAAGCCGGTTTTTGACTTCATCCCAGAGTCCGGCCAGCCGCAGGTACTTTTCCACCAGGCCATCCAGAACTCGGCGGTCCCTCAGGCCGAGCAGCCTTGGACCGAAAGCCACGTTATCGTATATCGACATCGGCAGGACCTGTGGCTTCTGGGAGAGCAGGCCCATCCTTTTTCTGATCAGGGTAATGTCCGCTTCGGGCTGGTAGATGTCCTGGCCATCCAGAAGAACCCGGCCCTCCACCCGGACTCCTTCCTGCTCATCCAGAAGTCGGTTAAGGCTCTTGAGAAGGGTGGTCTTGCCACAGCCGGAGGGGCCAATGATGACCGTTATCCTGTTGTCGGGCAGGGCCAGGCTGATATCTTTCAGCACCTGGTTCTGACCGTAAAATACATTCAGGTTTTCTATCCGTAACCGGCTCGGTTGGTTCATCGGCGGACTCCGTTCATCGAATCTTATGGCGGCTCAGCCGTCGGCTGAGGCTTCTTGAAGCCAGGCTGATTAACAATATCAGGAGGGTCAGGATGGCGGCCGAGGCGAACGCCCTCTGCTGAACTTCCGGGAAAGGCGAATTCAGTTGAAAAAAAATGGCCAGAGGGAGGGTGGCCACCGGCTGGAGCAGGGAGGTGGTGATTTTATCGGTATAACCGGCGGTGAACAGCACGGCGGCAGCATCCCCCAGTCCCCGGCCCATGGCCATGAGCACGGCCGTCACCAGGCCGGGAAAAGTCTGGCGGAGAACCACCCGGGTGGCGGTCTGCCAGCGACTGGCTCCCAGCGAATAGGTGGCCTCCTTTAGGTCGGCGGGGACCAGCTTTATGGTTTCGTCCAGGGCCCGGCTGAGAATCGGCAGCTCCACCAGGGCCACCGTGATCAGTCCGGCCAGGAGCGAAGCCCGCAGGTGAAAGGTTATCATGATCAGAAAACCGAAGGCCCCGTAGACTATGGACGGTATTCCCCACAGCACATCGAGAGCGAACCTGATCAACTCGGCCAGCCGGGATTTCCGGCGGAGATAGCTGTTTAAAAAGACCACGGCCGGCAGGGCGATGGCCAGGGCCAGCAGGGTGGCCCCGAACACCACCTGCAGTGAACCCAGGATGGCGTTTAAGATGCCACCTTCCCGGCCCAGGTAATAACCGCTTCCGGGATTCCGGGTTATCATCGATAATTTAAGGGCGGGCAGGCTTTTCCAAAGAATTATGGCCAGGATTAAAACCAGGCTGGCCAGGACAAGGCAGGCTGACACGACCATCAGCAACTTGAAGAATGACTCCACCCGCAGCCGGGTCCTGAGCCTACCCGAATTCTGGTGTCCCGGTTGATTATTCATCCAGACCTCCGGCTGATTCTGACCAGGTACCAGCGGGCCAGAAGGCTGAAACCGACCACTATCACCAGCAACAACAGGGCGGCCAGGTTGAGGGCCGATTCATAACCAGGAATGGACATCATTTCACCGTAATTGTTGGCCAGGAGGGCAGGCAGCGGGTAGGCGGGTGAAAGTAGGGATCTGGGTATGAGCGGCACGTTGCCCACCACCATCAGCACGGCGATGGTCTCCCCGAAGGCCCGCGACAGTCCCAGGCCGCAGGCGGCCAGTATGCCCGGGAAGGATTTTTTCATTACCACATATCTTATGACTTCAAATCTGGTGGCTCCAAGGGACAGGGCAGCCTCTTTGAGGGACAGGGGGACGGAGTTCAGGACTTCAACCGAAACGCTGATGATGGTCGGGAGAATCATCAGGGCCAGGACCAGGGAGGCGGCCAGGATGCTGTAACCGGAACTCTGGTGTCCGAAGACCGGAGCCAGGTATTTGCCCACCAGCGGTACCACCACCAGGACCCCCCACATCCCGTAGATCACCGAAGGCATTCCGGCCAGAAGGTCGAGGACGGGCTGGAAAACCCTTCTCACCCTGGCCGGCGCGTACTCTGAAAGATACAGGGAGGTCAGGATGGAAACCGGGACCGCCAGCAGAAAGGCCGTGATGGTCACCCAGAGGGTGCCCAGAACGAAGGGCCAGAGACCGAAGTGACCTCGGCTCGGCAACCAGGTTGTTGAGAAAATTAGAGAAGAGAGAGATTTCAGGGAAAGCAGCGGCCAGGATTTGGCCAGCAAGGCCAGAAAAATTACCGCGGCCAGGGCCACCGGGAAAAAGGCGAAGGGCGCGGTAGCCAGCCCGGGTACCCGGTCTCGGCGGCTTAACCTGTAGAAGGCCATCAGCGACTTGCCTCCGGAAGGCGGTTTCCACTGATTTTCTGAAGTTCCCGGGCAGCAGCCTGGGGTGTAAGCTTAAGGTAACCTGCTTCTTCGGATAGGTCCTGTCCGCGGGTAAGAATCCACTCCAGAAAAGACAGGGCCAGCGGGCGGACAGCAGTTTTCTTGACCACCAGGTAAAGGTCGCGGGCCGGGGGAGACGGGTACAGCCCGCGGTCGATGGCCGCGGTCAGCTGGTGGCGGTCCTGGTAAAAATCCTCTTCCGGCCCGATTCGTCCATTTCCGTCCAGGTCCAGGGGCAGGATGACCAGACCGGGGTGGGGCTTTAAGGTTCCCGGGTTGTAGGCGAAATTCAGATTGTTGAAGCCCAGGCCATAGGGGTCTCGGCGGACGGCCTCGGCCAGGCCCGGGTCGCCATAAATAGCCACCCCTTTCAGGTCTTCCTGATGGGCCCCCAGGAAGGCGGCCCAGGTCTCGGCTGCCCCGCAGGCATCAGAGCGGACATAAACGTTGATGGGCGTCTGGCCGGGCAGCCCCAGCAATTCTTCCCAGAATCGCACCTTGCCTTCTATGAAGATATCTTTCAACACCGCGCCGGTCAGCCCTCTCTCCAGTATGGCTTTCAAGAACGGGTTGTTCTGGTTGATGGTTCCGACCACGGCATCCCTGGCCACGGCCAGCGGCAGGGCTCCCCGGGCCAGCTCTTCGGGATTGATGTCGCGGGAGACCATGCCGATGTCCACCAGGCCGGCCAGAACATCAGCCATGCCTTTGCCTGCCCCGCCGGCCTGGAGGTCAATTTTCACCCCCGGGTTTTCTTTCTGAAATTCTTCGGCCCAGCGGACAGCCAGCGGGTAAAGAGCCCAGGCTCCGGAGATGCTTATTTTCCCGCTCAGGGCGGTTTTCTGGTCAGTATGTCCCCCCGTTGCCAGGGATAGCGGGGCAAGCAGTATGGAAAAAATTAGAAGGCTCTGAAAGAATAGTTTCCCAGCCCGGGTGGCCAGGCGGCAGGGTAGGAGCTTGTTCAATCCAGAGCGTCTGTAACGCGGGACTTTCGGAAAACTCATATTCTTTGTCCTTGTACTATTCGTTAAAAGCCCACCTGAAGATGCAGCAACAAGACACTGCGGTCAGGTCCAGCTTCCTGGCTATGGTATTCGTAGTTAACCTGGAACTTGGAGGCCGGGCTCAGGAACCAGTTGGCTCCGGCAGTGTAGACTGTGATGCCCTGGTCGGCCAGGTTCCGGTCGGGCTCAAAATGATCAAGCTTGAAGATCAGCTGGTAGCTTTCCGGCTTGAGGTCCAGGGCCGCCTGCACATACCAGCCGTTTTTTTCGGTCAGGTCATCTTTACCCTCGATGTATTCGGCCACAAGGTGCAGGAAGCGAAAGTTGTAGCTGGCTTCCAGGCCAAATCTGTTTCTGACCAGGTTGGTGGAAGTAGCGGTGTCAAACCGCCGGCCGTTGTAAACGGAAAGGCCAAGGCTAAATCCCCTGGCCGGGTTGACTATGAGACGACCGGCGAAATCTTTCCGGCCGTTGTCATCTTTCTTGTTTATCCCTGCTCCATTGACCAGACCGAAGCTGTATTGAAAGATTGAGAGGTGACCGAAAACCACCAGGCCTACGTCCCGGCCGGCCGAATTATTATCGCGGCCCGGGGCCAAAAGGTCGACCACTCGGGACCGGTTTACGGTCAGCAGCCGCCCGGCTGAGGTGGTGCTCTCCAGGCTGAACGGAACCAGGAACTGGCCGGCCCGGAGGCTGAACTTCTCGTCCAGCAGAACCTCGGCCAGGGCATCGAGCAGGACGGGGGACCTGGTCAGGTCGGCCTGGACCTTGAAACTCAGTTTCTTGAGGATCCGGCCGTCCAGGCTGAGCCTGGCCCGGCGGACCGAGAAGGTATCGGCTGCGTTGTTCTGCCCGGTAAACAGAAGCTGGGCAAACCCGGAGAGTTTGAGGGGCAGGCTGCTGGATATAGCCTGGCCCTGAGGTTTCTGGTTTTCCGTTTCAGGGCTGGCCAATAGCGGCACCTGGAGGGAGGTCAGGAGCAGACCACAGCTCAGGACTATCAGCCACAGTGATCTTGAGAGCTTCACTTCTTCCTCCTTTTTACGGCGGTCTGGTTTATCATCAGCTGTCTCTTGAGGACATCTTCAAAACTGGTCTTTTCCAGGTGGGCAGCCACCATGTCCCGGACCTCTTTCCACAGCCATTTCAGGCCGCAGCGCTCTTCCAGGGGACAGGGCTCATGCTCCATTACGCTGACACAATTGATCGGGGCCAGCGGCCCGTCCATGACCCGGATGACCTCGGCCACGTTAATTTCAGCCGGCGGGCGGGAGAGATAGTAGCCACCGGCCGGGCCTTTTTTGCTTTTGACGTAACCGGCTCTTTTCAGCAGGAGCAGGATCTGCTCCAGGAATTGCTGGGGAATGGCCTGGGCCAGTGAAATAATTCGTATGGGTACCGGTCCCTGACCGTAGCGGGCGGCCAGTTCCAGCATGGCCCGGCTGGCGTATTCACCTCGGGTTGAAAGTCTCATGTTTTGGACCTTGATAATAGTTGATTAATTCTATCAACATTATCATATATTAGTCAAGACCCGGCCTGTCAAGCTTTTTTTTACGAAGGCGGACCCGGCCCAGGGCAGCCCGCGAACGGTCTGGGCTGGCCATCCCAGGGACGGTTTTCCCCTGTTCCACCGTAGCTCAACTTCTCTGCCCCGGCCAGGACCGGTTGCCATCGCTGGTTAGTTGTGGCATCATTTCATTTATCGAGAAGGAGGTAACCATGGACGTCGGCAAGGCAGTCGGAACGGTTGTCTTTGTTCTGTTGCTGGCTTTGATAATGGCCGGGCCGGTCCATTCATATCAGACCCAGGCCGGCGAACCGAAGGTGGAGTTCAGGGAAACCAGCCGGGACTTTGGCCGCATAAAACAGGGTGAGGTGGTCAGCCATGAATTTACCTTCCGCAATGTCGGGAAGGGGATTCTGGTGGTCAAAAATGTTAGCACTTCTTGCGGCTGTGCCGCGGCCCTGGTTTCCCAGAAGGAACTCTCACCCGGTCAGGAAGGTAAAATTAAAGTCAGCTTCGATTCCCGGGGTTATGCCGGCAAGGTTATAAAATATATATATTTTGAAAGCAACGACCCCGGCAGGCCAAGGCAGGAACTTACCATTACGGCCGAGGTTGAAACCGGCCCGGCACCCAGGATTGAGCTTGAACCCTATAACCTGGACCTGGGCCTGGCCCTGGAGGGCGAGGCTTCGGAGGCCGTGATCAAGGTCAAGAACAGCGGGCAGCTGGAGCTGGTGTTTGACATCGACAATCCGGGTTTTACCTTCATGGTCGGCAATAAGGTCATCAGCTTTCCCCATAAGGTCCCGGCGGGAAAGGAAATCATGCTCCGGGCCCTGGTCCCGGCGAGAGAGGGACGGATAGGTCCCCAGAGAGAATACGTGCTCATAAAGTCCAACGACCCGGCCCGCCCCAGCCTGTCCGTTTTTATCAGCCGGTATGTGGTCACCAGGGAAGAGCTGCGGCGCCTGTTCGAAAAGTACGGGAAGGAACTGGGGATAAAATAGTTAAGGTGCCGGCTTAAGGGAGATGACGTGGCCAAACCCATCCTGACAGTCAGAGTTCAACCGAAAGCTTCCAAAAGGGAGATTGTTCCCATAACGGCCACCGAATTCAGAGCCAGGCTGACTTCTGCGCCGGAAAAGGGCCGGGCCAACCGGGAGCTGCTGGAGCTTCTGTCCGAATACCTGGGCCTGCCCTTGTCCAGGTTGAAAATAATCCGGGGCGAAAAATCCCGGGTCAAGCTGGTGGAAATCAGCTGATGATTTTGGCCATTCCGAAGCTCCCGCGCACTGCTGGCGGTTGGCTTATTTTTCCCGGTTGTTGTGGCTGCGGCGAATGTTTACAATTAGAAGAGAGTTTAATCCGACAACCTGGGTGGCGGCATGAGTTACCTTAACCTGGTAAGTCTGGGCGGCCTGGTAATTCTGGCCCTGGTGGCCTGGTTATTTTCCTCCAACAAGAAGGTAGTCAACTGGAAAGTGGTGGGCTGGGGACTGGGCCTGCAGCTTCTTTTTGCCTTTGTCATTTTCCTGGTCCCGGCTGGCGGGCGAGTATTTCTGGTCATTAATGAAGTGGTGGTCCGGGTCCTGGACAGCGCCACTTCTGGCATCAAGTTTCTTTTTGGCCCGCTGGCCCTGCCCCCCGGGACCAGCAACGAGAGCGGTGAAACTTCCCCGGGTTTTATCCTGGCCTTCCAGGCGCTGCCGACCGTGGTCTTTTTTGCCGCCCTGGTCGGAGCCCTTTATTACCTTAAGGTGATGCCCTTTCTGATCCGGCTGTTTGCCAGGGTCTTTACCCGCCTGATGAAAATCAGCGGGGCTGAATCGCTGTGTGTCTCCAGCAATATCTTTGTCGGGGTGGAATCATCGCTGGTAGTCAGGCCATATCTTCCGCAGATGACCTCTTCCGAACTGGCCACGATTCTGACCGCGGGCATGGCCACCATTGCCTCCTCGGTTCTTTCGGTCTACGTGATGATTCTAAGAGCCGGCTTGCCGACGATTGCCGGGCACCTGGTTTCAGCTTCCATCCTCTCGGCCCCGGCCGCCCTGCTCACGGCCAAACTGATGTTTCCGGAAACGGAACAGCCGGTTACCCTGGGCCTGGACGTTAAACCCTATTACGAAAAAGAAGACAACCTGATCATGGCCATCATCAACGGGGCCCAGTCCGGTCTCAAGCTGCTGGGGGGAATAGTGGCCCTGTTGCTGGCTTTCCTGGGGCTTCTGGCCCTTCTGGACCTGGTCCTGGGCTGGCTGGGCGGCCAGCTGAATCACCTGCTGGGCTGGAGTTTTAGCTGGCAGGTTTCCGGCATTCTTAGCTATGTTTTTTACCCTTTTACCCTGGTCATGGGAGTTTCTCCCCAGGATGCTTCTCTGGTGGCCAGGCTCCTGGCTGAAAGGGTGGTGGCCACCGAGCTGGTCAGTTACCAGCATCTGGCCGGGCTGCTCCAGGCCGGTGCCTTCCACGACCCGCGTTCGGCCATCATCGCTTCCTATGCCCTCTGCGGCTTTGCTCACGTGGCTTCCCTGGCCATTTTTGTCGGGGGAATTGGGGCCCTGGCCCCGGGCCGGCTGAAGGACCTGTCGCGACTGGGGCTTAAAGCCCTGCTGGCGGCCACCCTGGCCTGTCTTATCACCGGAGCGGTGGCCGGCGTTTTCTACACCGGCTCTTCGGTGCTCTTCGGCCGGTGATGTCCGGGTGGCGGAGCCGGCCAGCGGCCTTGGCTCCAGCCGGACCCGGCTAAAGCCCAATAATTAACTTATTGATAGCCTTCTATACGGGAAATTTCGTTAAGCTTTTTCGTTTCAAAGTCACCCGTCAATTCCGAGGGCAAGCCCCGGAGCATGATAGTCGCCCGGTTACCGCTTTGTTCCCGATGAGAATAAAACGGCTTTCCTCCGTCTTTACTGTTGGAAAAAGTTTTTTAGAAATTGGCCCGGATATGATAGAATCTGAGAAAAGCAGTAAGGAGTAACAATCATGACCGGACAAATCAAGACTATTCTCTGGGCCACGGATTTTTCCAAAGAATCCTTAACGGCTCTGTCCTACGCCAATTATCTGGGCAGACGTTTCGGGGCCGAGATCAAGGCCCTGCACGTGGTCCCGGATTTTGCCCCGGCCCTTTATGAAAGCCGGGGGGTGGTGGTGGCCGAGCTGATGGAAAAACAGGAAGAGAGCCGGCGCCAGGCCCTGAAAAAGTTGCAGCGTCTTGCTGATAAAAACGAAATCAAGTTTTCCAAGCTGATTGTTGATACCGGCTCGGCCGGGAAGAAGATCCCGGAGTTGGCCGAGAAGGAAAAGTGCCAGCTGGTGGTCATCGGCCGCAAAGGCCTGTCCGCCCTGGAAAAGATACTTCTGGGCAGTGTGGCCAACCAGGTCCTGAGGCGGTCCCGGGTACCGGTTCTGGTGGTGCCCAAGCGCCGGGTAGGCCCGAAAATTGAAAACATCCTGGTGCCCACCGACTTTTCGGCTGCCGAAGAAAGGGAGCGAGACTATGCCTGGATGCTGGCCTCCAGCCTCAAGGCCAACCTGACCCTGCTCTATATCCTGGAACTTTACGATTTTAAGTTCTCTCCCGATGAGATTAAAAAGATGATGGACGAGGCCCTTCAGACACTGAAGAGCCGGAAGAAAAAGAAAGGCGATTTTGAAATCAAGGAGGTGGTGGTCAGGGACCTTAATGCCGCGGCCGGAATTGTGACCTATGCCGCCCGGCATAAACTCGACCTGATAGTGATGTCCACCTGCGTTTCGCCGCTGGAGAGATTTTTCCTGGGCAGCACCACCGAGAAGGTCATATCCTACTCGACCGTGCCGGTGCTGGCCCTACCTTCGGTCTATTGTAAGAAGTGACGGACGAAAAACGGCAGCTGCGCTGGCTGGAGCTCAATTACCTGGTCAGCGAAGGCCTGCTGTCCGCCCGCCGGGCTATCAGCCTGATGGAGGGGGCGGAAGAGCTGTTCTCCGCCGACGAAACCCTGTTTGAGAAAGCCAGACTCCGGCCGGCTGCCCGGCAGAAGCTTCAAAGCGGGGAGCTACAGGCCCGGGCCGAGGCCGAACTTGAGAAGCTGACCAAAAAAGAGTATACTCTCTTACCTTTTGAGGATGCCCGGTATCCCCGGCTTTTGAGGGAAATCGTCGAACCTCCACCTGTCCTGTACTGCCTGGGCCAGCCTGATGTACTGAGCTGGGCGGCCGTGGCTGTGGTCGGGTCGAGAAGACCCAGCGCCTATGGCCGGGTTATGGCCGACCGGCTGTCCGAGGCTCTGGCGGCCTGCGGGCTGGTGGTGGCAAGTGGCCTGGCCCGGGGAGTCGATACCCTGGCCCACCGGGGTGCCCTGCGCAGCGGGCGGACGGTGGCCGTCCTGGGGTCGGGCCTGGAAAATATCTATCCGAGAGAAAACAGGATGCTGGCAGAAAGGATAGCCGAAGCGGGAGCGGTGGTCAGCGAATTTCCGCTGGACTCCGAACCACTCAGCTTTCATTTTCCGCTACGAAACCGGGTCATCAGCGGGTTGAGCCTGGCCTGCCTGGTGATAGAAGCCAGCCTGAATTCAGGGGCACTGATCACCGCCCGGCTGGCCGCCGACCAGGGACGGGAGGTCCTGGCCGTGCCCGGTCCAGTGGATTCGGAGTTGAGCCAGGGGACCAATTTGCTCATAAAACAGGGAGCCAAACTGGTGGAAGCGGTGGAAGACATTTTGATGGAGTTGCCGCCTCCCTGGAAGGAAGCGGCCCTGAGCCGGCTGGCGGAGAAGAAAAATTCTGCCCCTGAGCTTCAGGGCCGGGAAAAAGAAGTCTACCTGGCCCTGCCCGGGACCTCTCTTATTCACATCGACGATTTATCTGATAAAATTCAGATATCAGTGGCCGAGCTCCTGACCGTGCTGCTGGCCCTGGAAATGAAAGACCTGGTGGTGCAGGAAGCCGGGAAATTTTTTCGCAGGAGAATTTGAGTGGCTAAAGCCTTAGTGATTGTTGAGTCCCCGGCCAAGGCCAAGACCGTCAACCGCTATCTTGGTTCCGGTTACCTGGTCAAGGCCTCCATGGGACACGTCTGCGACCTGCCGAAGACCAAGCTGGGCGTAGACCTGAAGAACGATTTTAAGCCCACCTACCAGGTTATTCCGGAGAGGAAACGTCTGGTGGCCGAGCTCAGAAAGTTGGCCAGAGAGTCTGAAAAGGTCATCCTGGCAGCCGACCCGGACCGGGAAGGCGAAGCCATTTCCTGGCACCTGAGCCAGCTCCTGGCCCAGGAGAACGAGAAAGTCTACCGGGCAGTTTTCCACGAAATCACGGAAGAAGCCATCAGGGAAGCATTTAAGAAACTGGGACCGCTGGACCAGAATAAAATCAACGCCCAGCAGACCAGGAGAATCCTGGACCGCCTGGTGGGCTACCTGATAAGCCCCCTGCTCTGGAAAAAAATCGGCCGGGGCCTGAGCGCCGGCCGGGTGCAGTCGGTGGCCCTCCGCCTCATCTGCGACCGGGAAAGAGAAATCAGGGATTTTAAGCCTGAAGAATACTGGACGATTGCCGCCATCCTGCGGGCTGAAAATCCGCCTGAATTCCGGGCCCTGCTCGCGCGGGTGGACGGCAAAAAAGCCAGGATAAAGGATGAGAAGACTGCTCAGGAAATCCTGGAAGTTTGTCGCCGGCAGCCTTTTATACTGGAAAAAATCCAGGTCAAGGCCAAGAAAAAGAATCCTCCTGCCCCCTACATAACCTCGACCATGCAGCAGGACGCCTACCGGCTGCTGCGCTTTCCGGTCAAGAAGACGATGATGGTGGCCCAGCGGCTGTACGAAGGACTGGAGCTGGGGGAGCTGGGCCCGGTTGGTTTGATCACCTACATGCGCACCGATTCGGTCCGGATTTCCGAGGTGGCCCGGGCTGCGGCCAAGAAGTATATCGCCGAGCATTTCGGCCCCGAATATGTGCCGGCCAAGGCTGCCCCTCACAAGTCCAGGAAGACCGCCCAGGAAGCCCATGAAGCCATCCGGCCCACCCACCTGGAGCTCACCCCGGACAGGGTTAAGCCGTACTTGAAAAAGGAAGAGTATGAACTGTACCGCCTGATCTGGAACCGGTTCCTGGCCTCCCAGATGAGCCCGGCCGAGGTGGAAGAGACCCAGTTTGATATCAAGGTGGATAAATATACCTTTGTGGCCCGGGGCGAGGTCATCAAGTTCAAGGGCTTTCTCGAACTTTATGAAAAACAGCACCTGCGTTTTGAGAACGCCGGAAATGGCGAGGGTAAACCGGGAGAAGCCACCGAGCCGGAAAAAGAAGAAGGCCAGCTGCCGGTGGCCAGAGAGGGTGAGACCCTCAGCCTGGTCGACCTGCAGAGCAAGCAGAACTTCACCCAGCCCCCGCCGCGCTATACCGAGGCCACCCTGGTCAAGGAGCTGGAGGCCCGGGGCATAGGTCGACCCAGCACCTACGCCCCCATCATCTCCACCCTTCAGGACCGGACCTATGTCATCAAGGAAGAGGGCCGCTTCCGCCCGACCGACCTGGGATTTTTTGTCACCGACTTTCTGGTCAAGAACTTTGCCGAGCTGTTCGATTACAAGTTCACCGCCAGGATGGAGGAAAAACTCGACCGCATCAGCGACGGCCAGGCTGACTGGCTGGAGAGTCTCCGGCAATATTATGAGCTCTTGCATAAGTACCTGGAACAGGGACATGAGACCGAGTCGGTAAAAAAGAACGGCATCCCGGTCGAGGATAAATGCCCGCGCTGCGGCAAGAACCTGGTGATCAAGGAAGGCCGGTACGGGAGGTTCAAGGCCTGCTCCGGCTACCCGGAATGCTCCTACAAGGAACCGATGGTCAAAAAAGAAAATAAAGTCACCGATAAAAAGTGTCCGAAATGCGGATCACCCCTCGTCTACCGCCGGGGAAAGTTCGGACCCTTCATCGCCTGCTCCACCTATCCGAAGTGCGATTATATCCAGAAGAAGGAAAAGATAGATACCGGCGTGCCCTGCCCGAAGGGTTGCGGCGGCACCATCATCAAGCGCCAGACAAGAAGAGGCAAGTATTTTTACGGCTGCAGCCATTTTCCCCGCTGTCGGTTTGCCAGCTGGGACGAGGTGCTTCTCCAGGATTGCCCGAAATGCGGAGCCAAGTATCTATTCAAGAAAGCCCCGGCCAAGAAAAAGCCTTATCTCTACTGTCATAACTGCGATTATGTCCTGTACCTGGAAGGAGAACCGTCCACCGGGCCGGCCGCTCCGGCCCCGGCCGAAACCGAAAAGCCTGCGCCTGCCACCACCCAGGCCGGCCAGGTTCCAGGAGAAACTGCCGGAAAAGATGAAAAAAGAGATTGAACAGTTTCTCGACTTTCTAAAGTTTGAAAAAAACGCCTCACCCCATACCATCGCCGGATATCGCCGTGACCTGAACCAGCTGGCCGCTTACCTTAAAGAAAAGGGACACACCTGGAGGACGGCCGAGACTCTGACCCTGCGCGGCTTTCTGGCCGAGCTCCACGAACGGCGGCTGAAAAAGAGTTCCATCATCCGCAAGCTGGCGGCCATGCGCTCCTTTTTTGAATTCGGTTTAAGAAAAAAATGGCGCGATGATAACCCGGCCAGTGCCCTGGCCACCCCGCGGCAGGAGCAGAAGATTCCTGGATTCCTGACGGAGGAAGAAACCGCCCAGTTGCTGGAGTGGTCGGTTAACCGGGAGGACCCGCTGGAAGTCAGGGACCGGGCTATCCTGGAGTTGCTGTACGCTTCCGGGCTCCGGGTCTCGGAACTGACCGGCCTGGACCTGGAGGACCTCCATCTCCGTGAAAGGCTGGTCAGGGTAAAAGGAAAGGGCAAAAAAGAAAGGATAGTGCCCTTCGGCCGTCAGGCGGAGAAATGGTTGCGGGAGTACCTGGCTTGCCGCTCCCGGCTTGGCCTGAAAAGCACCCCTTCCCCGGCCCTGTTCCTGAATTACCGCGGCCAGAGGTTGACCGCCCGCTCGGTGCAGCGCCTGGTCCAGGACCGGTTGAAGCAGATAGCCGTGTTCCGCAAGATAAGTCCTCACTCGCTCCGTCATTCTTTTGCTTCTCATCTCCTCAGCCGGGGGGCCGACCTGCGGGCCATCCAGGAGCTGCTGGGGCACCGAAGCCTGGCCACCACCCAGAAGTACACCCACCTTGACCTCGGCCGGCTTCTGGAAATCTACCGCAAGTCGCATCCCCGTTCCTGACGATTTTTAATTCAATCGGAGATGGCGATTGACCCCATCTTTTTGCCGCAGTCCTTATTTACCCTATTTGTTCCTTCGAGGCTCGGGCCCGGCTAAAAGGAAGAGGGGCAGGCAAGTACGGTTCTTCCCTGCCCCCGGTCTTGAAATTCCAGCCTATTTGCCCTCGCCCACGGTGATCAGGTCTTTAATCTGGTCGAAGACCTTTTCTCCGATGCCCCGGACCTTCATGATGTCCTCTATTTTCTTGAAAGGTCCGTTCTGGGTGCGATAGTCAACAATCCTCTGGGCCACTTTAGGCCCGATGCGGGGCAGGTTCTGGAGTTCGGCCGCGGAAGCCGTGTTGATGTTGATTTTGCCCGTCCCGGGTCTGGGCTGGTTCTGGGCATAGCCCGGGTTGAAGACCATCAAGCCGAAAAGAACCAGCAGGCTGAGTGCCAGTAATTTTTTGAAACCTCCGGTCATGAGAACCTCCTTTCGCTTAAAGAGATTGCTGGAAACGGGCCAGGACGGTCCCGCGGGTAACTTATTCAAATTAAATGAATTATATCAGAGCCGACCCGCTCTAGTGGTAAAGGTTGCTTGACGGGAGGTTTATTAAGGTTAACAAAAATTAACCCCCGGAAGACAGGGCCAATGACAAACCGGGACGGTCGGTACTTAGTTTGATTATTTTTTCTTCAGGTAGCTTTCCAGGAAAAGCCGCACTTTTTTGAGGGCCCGGCCGCGGTGGCTGACCCGGTTTTTTTCTTCCGGCCGCAACCGGGCAAAGGATTTCTTGAGCGGGGGATAATAGAAAACCGGGTCATAGCCGAAGCCATTGTGGCCGTCAGGCTCCGTCAGGATCAGACCCCGGACGCGGCCCCTGAAGGTTTTTATGATCCGGCCCTGGCTGCCCAGGCTGGCCACGCAGACAAAGCTGGCCCATCGCCTGTCCCCCGGCACGGCGGCCATAAGCTTTAATAATTTTTTTATGTTTTTCTGGTCGTTGGCCCCGGGGCCGGAAAATCGGGCCGAGTAGACCCCGGGCTGCCCGCCCAGGGCTTCCACCTCAAGGCCAGAATCTTCGGCCAGCACCAGACCCGGATATTTCCGGCTGTAATAAAGGCATTTGCCACGGCTGTTTTTCTCAAAGGTTTTTCCGGTTTCCCGGCATTTTCCGAATTCTGGATACCTGTCGAGGCTTTCTATCTTAAGAGGTAGCCCCCGTAACAATTTCTTCAATTCCCGGACCTTGCCGCGGTTGGTGGTGGCCAGAAGCAAGCGCTGCTCAGTCAACCCGGAATTCCTCCAGCTGTCCCAGGTTCATCAGGCCGTCGTTAAATTCCTGCTCTTTCTCCTCGCTGCCAATCGTGGAGAAATTCAGTATCAGGAAGGCTCCTTCCTTTTTGATGGTGAGTCTTTCCAGCTTGACCCCGTGATGAAAACTCAACTTGCGCAGCTTGCTCAGCAGGTCGGGAGCGTCTTTGTATTTGAGGTGATAGTGGTAAATATTTTTTTTCAGATAAACGTCCTCAATTTTCCTGAAGGCCACCAGGGTGGCGATGATCAGGGCGGTCAGGATTAAAGCGGGCAGGTAATAGCCGGCTCCAATGACCAGGCCCAGCCCGGCCACCACCCAGATGGTGGTGGCTGTGGTCAGTCCGATGACCATGCCCCGGGCCTGGATGATGGTGCCCGCGCCCAGGAACCCGATGCCGGTGACCACCCCGGCCGCCATGCGGATAAGGCTGTCGGGCGTGGCGCTTGAACCCTGGACCAGCCCTACGGCCAGGCTCATCATCATGGCCGAGCCGACGCAGACCAGGATATTGGTCCTGAACCCGGCCGGCTTCTGGCTGGCCTCCCGTTCGATGCCGACCAGTCCACCCAGGGCCACGGCCAGGATCAGTTTGAGTATAATTTCCAGTATATCCATCCTTTTACCCTTTCCTCAGGCTGGAGCCATCAGTCGCGGTGGCGGTTCCGGAACCCGCCCTTCCCAATTTTATTAAAAAGCCCGCGAAATTAGAAGTGGAAACCGTGGAGCGGATTAGATTTGTCCGTATCTCTGTGCTAAAATTCACTAAAAATCAAATTCCTGCTTTAAGGAGATGACCATGAACACCACCATCACCATGGTTAAAGCCAGAGAGATTCTTGACTCCCGGGGAAATCCCACGGTCGAAGTGGAAATCCGGCTGGAAGACGGAACCGTGGCCACGGCCGGGGTGCCCTCCGGTGCTTCTACCGGAGTTCATGAAGCCCTGGAATTAAGGGACGGAGATAAGAAGAGGTACAGTGGCAAGGGCGTGCTCAAGGCCGTGGACAACGTCAACCGGTTGATTGCTCCGGAAGTCTGTGGTCTGGATGCCTGCGATCAGAGCGGTCTGGATTCCCGCCTGCTGGCTTTGGACGGGACCCCCAATAAGAGCCGGCTGGGAGCCAACGCCATCCTGGGGGTCAGCCTGGCCGCGGCCAGAGCTGCTGCCCGGTCTCTGGGGCTGCCGCTTTACCGCTATCTGGGCGGGTTGTCGGCCCGGCTTCTTCCGGTGCCGTTTTTTAATATTCTGAACGGTGGAGTACATGCCAACTGGCAGGGGCCGGACCTTCAGGAATTTATGATAGCCCCGGTCGGGGCCCCTAACTTCCGGGAAGCGCTGCGCTGGGGCAGCGAAGTTTATCATTCGCTCAAGGGTGTCATCAAAGCCCGTGGCTACGCCACCGGTGTCGGCGACGAAGGCGGATTCGCCCCGGCTCTCAAGAAAAACTCGGAAGCCCTGGACCTGATTGTGGAAGCCATAGAAAAGGCCGGTTATCGCCCGCTTGACCAGGTGGCCATCGCCCTGGACCCGGCCGCCAGCGGCTTTTATGAGGATGGCCTTTATAATTTAAGGACCGAAGGCCGGAAGGTGAGCTCCGCGGACATGGTGGAAATGTACGCCAACTGGGTGGAGAAATATCCGATCATTTCCATTGAAGACGGCCTGGCCGAAGATGACTGGGAGGGCTGGAAGCTCCTTAACCAGAAACTCGGAAGCAAAATTCAGCTAATCGGAGACGACATCCTGGTCACCAACGTCGAACGGATAAAGAGGGGAATTGCCGAGAAAATAGCCAACTCGGTCCTGATCAAACTCAACCAGATCGGCACCCTGTCCGAGACCATCCAGGCCATCGAGACTGCCCGGCAGGCGGGCTGGACAGCCATGGTCTCGCACCGCAGCGGCGAGACGGTTGATAGTTTCATAGCCGATTTCACCGTGGCCATGGGAACCGGGCAGCTCAAAACCGGCGCCCCCTGCCGCGGGGAACGGGTGGAAAAGTACAACCAGCTCATGCGTATTGAAGAGGAACTGGGCCCGGCTGCTGTCTATGCCGGCCGGTTGATTCTGAAGAAATAAAAAAAGAAATTTTCTGATTGTAAGTCAGTCTGGCTGGCGCCCGGTACAGGTATTATCTTAGTTACCGGCCAGGTATCGCTGATCGATAATCATTTCTCTTCGGATTAAATACTTTTTGCTTTTTACCTTCTTGTTCTGTAATCTTTTTATAAAGGGATCAAAGATGAAAAAGTTTTCATGTATTCTGTCTGCCGGCCTGGTGATGTTGAGCCTGCTGACGCTGCCCTCTGCCGGGCAGGTTCAGAAAATCCGGTTAAGAGTGGTGAGCGAGCAGGCCAACATCCGGTTGAGACCCGATATCGCCAGTGAAATGCTATGGCAGGTGGCCCAGGGTACTGAACTGGAGTCGGACAGAAAGGAAGGCGAGTGGTACCTGGTCACGGTGGGTAAGCCTGATGGCTCCAGGATTCAAGGCTATGTGCATGAAAGCCTGGTTGAAGTGATGGATTCCGGGGTAAAGCCGGTCCCGGTGGCGCCGGTTCGCCAGCCGGAAGAACCGCGACTGCGGGCAGTGGAGGTCAGGCCGAGGCCGGAAAGACAGGTCCGCCCTGATTACCTGCTCACCCTGGCCGGGGGCGGTTTCTACCTGTCTCCGACCGATCTGAACCGGGCGGCCCAGGGCGTTACCGATTATTACCTGGCCGACCTGGGAACAGGAAAAAAGGCCAGCCTGGATGGCTTGCACTTAGTCTGGTGCTACGGGCTGGAGTTTTTCTATCCGCTGGGCAGGCGGGTTTTTCTCGGTCTGGGCTTTGAATACATGCAGGGAGCCAAGGACTCGACCGTCAGTTTCACCCTGGACAGCAGTTCCTACCGCCTGTTGACCCGCCCCGGCCTCAGGAATTTGTCCTGGCGGGTATCCCTGCTTTACCAGCCGGCCGATATTTTTTATGTCCGGGCCGGACTTGAGGTCCACCTGGCCCGGGCCAGCTATCTTTACCGGCTGGAGCAGGATGACCTCTGGCTGGAATGGAAGGGCCGGGCCAGCGGCCTTAATATCGGCTGGATGGAAGCGGCCGGGGTTCAGTGGCCGGTTACTTCCTGGCTCCAGGTCTATCTGGAAGGAGCTTACCGCTATGCCCGGATAAGAAATTTCGAAGGCCACAACGAATATAGCGACTCGGACGGGCTGATGAGAACCGAGAAGGGGAAGCTCTATTACTGGCTGGTGGAAGCCGATGGTCAGTATTATCCAGCTCTTTTTATCCGGGAACGCACGCCGACCGAGCCCGGAGTCCTGGACCCGAGGCTGGCCGATATTAATCTTTCCGGGTTCAGCCTGAGGGTCGGGTGTCGCCTGGTTTTCTGACCGCAACTCAATTTTCTCAAGAATCAATTTGTTTATTTCTGCCCGAATTTCTTATAATGCTTTCTTTGAACCGATAATAGAGAAGAGGCGGAGGTCCGGTTGAGTCAGAGAGAGCAATTTGTTTCCAGGCTGGGATTCGTGGCCGCGGCCATCGGCATGGCCGTGGGCACCGGTAACATCTGGCGGTTTCCCAGGATGGCCGCCCAGTACGGCGGCGGGGTTTTTGTCCTGGTGTACCTGCTGGCGCTTCTGCTGTGGTCAGCCCCGCTGTTGATGGTGGAGATGTCAATAGGCAGAAAAACCAGACTGGGGCCGATCGGCGGCTTCCGTGATTTTGTCGGGGAAAAGTATACCTGGATGGGTGGCTGGATGGTGGCCGTCTGTCTTCTGATAACTTTTTATTATGCGGTGATCACCGGCTGGTGTGCCAAGTATTTCGTGCTGTCCCTGCAGGGTGCTTTTCGCGAGGGGGTGGATACGGCCGCCCTCTGGAATAATTTCCTTCACAACCGGTGGCAGAACATATTCTTTCAGGCGCTGGCCATCGGCTTGTGCGGTTTGATCATTTACCGTGGCATTCAGAAAGGCGTGGAGAGAATTAATAAAATCCTGGTGCCTGCCCTGTTCCTGTTTCTGATCGTGGCCGCCCTCCGGGCCGTAACCCTGCCCGGGGCCAGTCTGGGCCTGCGTTATTTATTTGTGCCTGACTGGTCGAAGCTGGCCGACCCGGCCACCTGGCTTCAGGCCTTTACCCAGTCAGCCTGGTCCACCGGTGCCGGCTGGGGCCTGATGCTGACCTATGCCGTTTACACCAAAAAAAGAGATGATATTCCCCAGAACTGCCTGGTGGTCGGGTTCGGCGACAATTCGGCGGCCCTGCTGGCCGGGCTGGCCGTCATCCCGACCATTTTTGCCCTCTCGCCCGACCTCGGGGTGGCCAGGGCTTCTCTTTCCGACAACATGGGCCTGACCTTCATTTCTCTGGCCGGCCTGTTTCCCAAGATGAAAGGCGGGCTGGTGGTGGCTCCATTCTTCTTCCTGGCCATGCTGTTTGCGGCTTTGAGTTCTCTGATTGCCGAGGTTGAGCTCGGGGCCAAGGCCCTGATGGATTTTGGCTGGACCCGGAAGAAAAGCACAATGGTCGTTATCCTGGCCTGCCTGGTCCTGGGCCTGCCCTCGGCCGCTTTCCCATCTTTCTTGCTGAACCAGGACTGGGTCTGGGGCATGGCCCTTCTGGTCAGCGGGTTCTGGACAATCCTGGCTGCCAGGAAATACGGCCTGGAAAAACTACGCCGGGAAATCAATACCGGGGCTGACCTCAAGCTCGGTCGCTGGTGGACGTTCATTATTAAATACATTTCTCCCTGCATCTTCCTGGCGGTTACCGGCTGGTGGTTTTACCAGGCCATCGGCTGGGATAGAAAAACCTGGTGGCATCCCTTCAAGACCAGTTCAGCCGGAACCATTCTTTTTCAGTGGTTGATATTGCTGCTAATAGTTCTGCTATTAAACGGGGCCCTGGCCCGCTGGACCAGGAAGCCTGTGGAAGATGAGGACTGAGATGGAAGTCATCGCCTGGATGATAATTATACTGGGGATCAATTTTGGCGCCCTGGGCTACTTTCTATGGAGGATTCTCAGGAAGAGAGGTTAGCCCGCTGACCAGGGGGGCAACTGATTCCGGCTGGAAAAACCAATACCACTGAGATTTCAGCGAGTCTGGCTACCGGTATCCGGTTCTTCATATTTATAACCGAGCCCACGGACACTCTCGATAAGCGAGGCCAGGCTCCCGAGTTTTTCTCTTAAATGCCTGATATGCACGTCCACGGTCCTGGGGATGACCACTTTCTCCTGGCCCCAGAGATGGTCCAGAATCTGGTCACGGGTAAAGACCCGGCCCGGCCTGCTGGTCAGAAGTTCCAGAATCTTAAATTCGCTCAGTGACAGCTCCACGGGCTGGCCTTTGAGCAGAACCTCGTGTTTTTCCGGGTTGATGACCAGCTGACCGCCGGCCAGTTTTTTCTCAGCCTGGCCGGCTAAGGCCGGCTTTTCCTGACGCCTGAGGACCGCCTTGATCCTGGCTTCCAGCTCGCGCAACGAAAAGGGCTTGGTTACGTAATCGTCGGCTCCCATTTCCAGGCCGGTGACCCGGTCGGCTTCCTGGGAACGGGCGGTCAGCATGATGATGGGGATGGAGGATTTTTCGGGCCGGCTTTTCAAGTACCGGCAGATTTCCAGGCCATCAGCACCCGGAAGCATCAGGTCGAGCAGAATCAGGTCCGGCTGCTTATGCTCTATATATTTAAAAAAAGATTCAGGCCGGGAAAATGTCTCCACCCGGAAACCGGCCCGGGTCAGATGGGTCTGGACCAGTTTCAGGATGTCTTCCTCATCGTCCAGGACAGCTATGGTTCTGGCCATCTTCGTTCCTGACCATATTTTATATTATTTTGGGAGCTCCATGTCCACAGCTGATTTATACCATCAATCAGTGGTAGATGTCGGTGAGGCGCAGGTGCTTTATGAATTGGCCCTTGATCAGGTAATATGATTCTTCAGCTATGTTTTTAGCCAGGTCGCCGATTTTTTCCAGGTGGCGGCTGACCAGTATGAACAACACTGCCCGGGCCGGGTCTAAGGCTTTATTATTTATTGAATCAAGGCATCGGCTGGTGACCGAAAATTTTAAATCATCCAGGAATATATCCTGGCCGATGGTCTGGCTGGCCATTTCTTCGTTGTTTTCCAGGTAGGCCCGGCTGGCTGAGTTGAGCATGTCTGCAGTCCGGGTTATCATTTCCTCGATTTCCGGCGGCCAGGCCACGGGGAGCGAAGACCGGCTCTCTTCCAGTCGCTGGCTGATGTTCAGGCACTGGTCGGCAATTCGCTCCAGCTCATGGGCCACGTTCATCGAGACCAGCAGCAGGCGCAGGTCGCGGGCCACCGGCTGGTGCAGGGCCATCAGGGTAGCTGCTTTTTTCTGCAGGTCGGTCTCCAGCTGGTCGGATTTCTGTTCCAGCTCGACTATTCCGGCTACCAGCGATAAATCCTGCCTTTTCATAAGCTCTGCGGCTAAATCGAAGGCCTGCCCGACCAGGGCCATCAACCCGGCCACCTTTTCTTTCAGTTCTTTCAGTTCCTGGTCAAAAACTCGTTCACTCATCCGGTCCTCCGCTCAGCCGAATCGCCCGGTTATGTAGTCTTCGGTCATCTTGTTGGCCGGGTTGGTAAAAATCTTTTCGGTGCGGTCGTACTCCAGGAGCTCGCCCAGCCAGAGAAACGCGGTGTAATCAGACACACGGGCGGCCTGCTGCATGTTGTGGGTGACGATGACCACGGTATAGTCTTTCTTGAGCTGGTGGATCAACTCCTCCACTTTGGCCGTGGCTATGGGGTCGATGGCCGAACAGGGCTCGTCAAACAGGATTATTTCCGGCTCCACGGCCAGGGCCCGGGCAATGCACAACCGCTGCTGCTGGCCGCCGGACAGCTTCAGGGCGTTCTGGTGCAGGCGGTCTTTGACTTCGTCCCAGAGGGCGGCCTGCCGCAGGCTACGTTCGACTATCTGTTCCAGCTCGGCCCGGCTGCGGTGGTTACCTATTTTCAGCCCGTAGGCGATGTTATCAAAAATGGACTTGGGGAACGGGTTAGGTTTCTGGAAGACCATGCCCACTTTTTTGCGCAGGGCCACCAGGTCCACATCCCGGTCGTAGATGTTTTCCCCGTCAATCAGCACCCGTCCCTCCACCCGGGCTTCGGGGATAAGGTCGTTCATCCGGTTCAGGACCCGGACCAGACTGGACTTGCCGCAGCCGGAAGGGCCGATTATGGCCGTAACCCTGTGTTCAGGGATAACCAGGGAGATATTTTTCAGCACCAGTTTTGGCCCGTAGGAGAGGCTCAGGTTCTCTACCTGGATCTTGGGTTGTCCTTCGGGAATGGCGATGTAGCTGCTTTCCATGGTCAGTGTCTCCACTTCTTTCTGAGTCTGGCCCTCAGCAGGATGGCCCCCAGATTGAACAGAACCACAAAGACAATCAGAACCAGGGCCGTGCCATAAGCCAGAGGTCGGGCTTTATCGATGGCGTGGTGCTGGGTGGCCATTATGTAGAGATGGTATGGCAGGGCCATGAACTGGTCTTTTAGGGAGCGCGGTAGAAAGGGCAGATAGAAGGCGGCCCCGGTGAACATGATGGGGGCTGTTTCCCCGGCCGCCCTGGCCAGGCCCAGCACCGCTCCGGTCAGCATTCCGGGTATGGAATAGGGCAGAACGTTGGTCCTGATCATCTGCCACTTGGTGGCACCCAGGGCCAGGGCCCCTTCCCGATAGGAATCCGGCACCGACTTCAGGGCTTCTTCGCTGGCGGTAATGGTCCAGGGCAGGGTCAGCAGGCCGAGAGTCAGGCCGGCCGATAATACCGAGGTCCCGAACTTGAGCATGTTGACAAACAGAATTACTCCGAAGAGTCCATAGACAATCGAGGGCACGCCGGCCAGGTTTCTTATGGACAGCCTGATCAACCTGGTCAGTCGTCCGGCCCGGGCATATTCGTTCAGGTATATGGCCGCGGCCATACCCAGTGGCACGGCAAAAATTGCGGTGATCAGCGTAACCAGGAAAGTGCCGACGATGGCCGGGAAGATGCCACCTTCGGTCATCCCCCGTTTCGGGACCTGGCTTATGAATTCCCAGGAAATAGCCTGGTAGCCCTGGTGGCCGATGTCGTAGAAAAAGTAGAGCAGTATGAACAGAACTGAATAAACAGCCAGTCTGAGAAACAAGAAACCTGTAAACTGGGCCAGCTGGCTTTTCAAATTCTTCCGGCTTTTTTTGACCGAGCTAGTCACTGCAGTTTCCTCTTCTGTTTTTCCAGAATTACATCGGCGGTCAGGTTGACAAAGAAGGTCATGATGAATAGAACCAGGCCAATCGCAAACAGCGCGTAATAATGGGTGGTGTAATAGGGCACCTCACCCAGCTCGATGGCGATATTGGCGGTCAGCGTCCGCACCGACTGTAAGAAGCCCTGGGGGAAGGCGCGGGCGTTGCCCGTGGCCATCAGGACGGTCATGGTTTCGCCGATAGCCCGTCCCATGCCCAGCATCAGGGAGGCAATGATCCCGGAGAGGGCGGCCGGTATCTTGACCCGGACCAGGGTCTGCCAGCGGTTGGCTCCCAGGGCCAGCGAGGCTTCCACAAAGGAGATGGGCACGGCGTTAAGGGAATCTTCCGATATGCTGATTATGGTGGGCAGGGCCATGATGGCCAGCAGCAGGCTCCCGTTCAGGGCGGTCAGGCCGTGGCTGAGGTTGAAAATCTTAGCGATCATCGGCCCGACCAGAGTGATGCCTATGAAACCGACCACAACCGAGGGGATGGCCGCCAGCAATTCGACCACAGGCTTAACTATTTCTCGGACCCGGGGGCTGGCCACGTCAGAGAGATAGGCAGCCACAGCCACGCCGACGGGGAAGGCTATCAGCAGGGCACCTAAGGTTACCATGATGGTGCTGGCCAGCATGGACAGCAGGCCGTATTCGGGTTTTTCGGGCGAGGTTGGATCCCAGCGGCTCGAGGTCAGGAATTCCTTAAGGCTGACCTCGCGGAAGGCGGGAATGGCGGTGTAGAGAAGAAGGGCAAAGATTCCCAGGAGAACGATTATGGCCAGCAAACCGCTGGTCTGAAAGATTTTCTGGATGAGACTTTCCTTCAGGTCTCCGAGGACACCCTTCTTCTTCACCGACATCATGGTTTGATAATCCTGCCTGAAATTTATCTCAGGTTCTTCTCGTTCTGTTCCATCAAGTCTTTACCGATTTTGAAAAACCCTTCTTTCTCCACTATGGCCTGGCCTTCCGGGCTCAGCTCAAAGCGGATGAAATCGGCCACGGCGGCCGAAGGCTTGCCATTGGTGCACTGGTAAAGCGGCCGGGAGATAGCGTATTTCGCTGAGTAGACAGCTTCCTTGTCCAGAGGTGAGTATTCCGGCGAGTTGTCATCTTTTTTAATTTTCAGGACTTTCAGGCCCTTCCTGACTTCACCCTTTTCGTCGTACAGGTAGCCAACGCCCACGTAGCCGATTCCGGACAGGTCCTGGGTGACAGCTTCAATGATCTGGGCGTTGCCGTTCATTTCCTTGACGTCAGGAGAATAGTTCTTGTTGTTGAGCACGTGCTCCTGAAGGAAGGAATAGGTTCCCGAATTCGATTGCCGGCCGTAGAGGGAAATTTTCTGGTCGGGTCCGCCCAGTACTTTCCAGTTCTTGATTTCGCCACGGAAAATCGAGCCGACCTGGGCCATGGTCAGGGTCTCTATGGGGTTTTTCTCATTAACGATGATGCTCAGGGCATCCACAGCGATGGCGAAGATTCTCGGCCTGACTCCTTTTTCATAGGCCAGGTCCAGCTCCTTCGGCTTCCATTCCCGGGAATGGTTGGCCAGGTCGCAGGTGCCGTTGATGATGGCGGTAATACCGGTGCCCGAACCCCCTCCCAGGACAGCGATGGCCGCGCCTGGCTTCTTGGCCATGTATTCTTCGGCCAGGATCTGGACCAGGTTGACCATGGTGTCAGAACCTTTAATCTGGATCATCTTTTTCTGGGCCGAAGCCGGCGAGGTCAGGCCGAGGGAGGCTACCAGCAACAGGGCCAGGAGGCCAATCAGGGCAGTAATTTTTTTCATTTTTTCCTCCTTAAAATAGCTAACTTAAAAGCTCATCAAAAAAGTCAGGTTGAAGATGAGGTCATTCTTTTTTAGCAGGTCTTTATAATCGTAAACCCAGATATTGGGCTGTAATTTGAAACTGCTGTGAAGCGGAGCCCAGTCCAGGCCGGCGATGATCAGCGAGATTTCGTCGAGGTCGGTCAGGTCGCTGGGCTCATAGCGGTCAAAACGGGCAAACAGATTCAGTTTCTCGGGGATAAGGTTATAACGGCCGAAGACTGACAGCCCGGAGCGGTCATAACGCTGGCCGTCAAGCAGGTTCTTGTCGTTTCGGTAGACGAAATACTCGGCTCCCAGGGTCAGGTTGGGAATGAATTCCACATAGACATCGCCCTTGTAGGTATAGGCCCGGGCTCCGACATCCTGCTTTTCATAATCTATGTAGCCGACCACCGAGAATCCGGCTACCGGAATCAGCTGGATGAAAGAACTGAGTTTCTTGTGTTTATCTTTTTCCGGCTTGGAATATCCTTCTCCGCTGGAGAGCATGACCCCGTAGCGAACCTGGCGCAGGAGTTTGCCGGAAAGGCTTATTCCAATGTCGGCACTGGTGGCGTCGATGTCTTTTCCGGTTATATCTTTGTAGCCATCCAGCAGGGTCTTGGCCACGCTGCGGTAGCCCCAGCGGTCTTCGGCCAGCTTGAAGGTGATGGTGTCGGCCATGCCGATCTTGATATCGGCGTCCGGGACCAGGTTGTTAACCTGGAGGTACATGTGCTTGAGGTAAGGACGGAACTTATCATCTGCCTTGCCTGAGGAGTCAACGGCTTTGACCGTGTCGCCGTCCAGGGTCAGTCGGAAACTGATGTTGTCATTAATCTTGTTGTCATAGCGGAAATATACCCGGCGAAAATTCATGAAGTTGTTCTTGAAATTTGGGTTGTTGGTGGGCGGAGTGGTTATCGGGCCGTCGTTGGAAAGATAGAAAGTGTAATCGAAGAAAACCGTTCCAGAGAATTTCTGCTGGGCAGAAGCTGGGGCCAGCCAGGACAGCAGCCCAATTAATACGGCGACCAGCAGAAAGGGCAGTCTTCCGGCCACGGACTTGGCCTTTTTAAGAGTCTTGTTTTCGCTCATTTTTCCTCCTAATTTTTTCCCGGGTCTCTCAGGCGCCATGAAAGCTCCGGTTACCGAGAGGAAAGCATAAAAGCAGCCTGTAAAGATAAAGCGAAGGATTTGTTAAAATTCGGTTAAGTTTGCTGACTGCGGGCCAGGCCACCCGGAACTGGAGCCAGTAGGCAGGATCGGATCTGGCCGTTTCTAGATAATCTTTTCTAGCTCAATTAACACTACCTGCGCTATTTGATATAATAACCCCTGATAATTGAGGAAGTCTGACCATGTGCGGTGTCATCGGCATCTGGGCTAACCGGGAAGTCTTTCACGACCTATACCAGGGATTGCTGTCCATTCAACACCGGGGTCAGGATGCCGCCGGCATCATCACCTATGACGGCCGCTTCCACGAGAAAAAGGGCAACGGCCTGGTCCTTGACATTTTCGGTCCCCAGGAAGCCGCCCAGCTCAAGGGTAATGTGGGCATCGGCCATACCCGCTATCCCACCATAGGTGGCGGGGGACATGAGGATGCCCAGCCCTTCATGGTCAACACCCCGTTCGGCATAATCCTGGCCCACAACGGCAACGTGGTCAACTACCGTCAGCTGAAAAAAGAATTATTCGAAAAGAACCAGCGGTTGCTGAATTCAGATTGCGATGCCGAGGTCATCCTGAACGTCTTTGCCCAGGAATTGGAAGAGCAAAGGGTTAAGCAGCTCAGCCCGGAAAATATCTTTAAGGCCGTGGCCGGAGTTTACCGCCGGGTCAAGGGTAGCTATTCGGTGGTGGCCTACATCGCCGAGCAGGGACTGGTGGCCTTCCGCGACCCCCACGGAATCAAGCCGCTGAGCTTCGGCCGGCGCAAGGATGGCCTGAGGCCTTCCTATGCCTTTGCTTCGGAAACGGTCAGCCTCAACCTGATGAACTTTGACGACATCGAGCATATCCAGGCCGGGGAAGCTGTTTTCCTGGACCGTAACCGCCAGCTTCACCGGCAGAAAATAATCCACAAGAAACACACTCCCTGCCTGTTTGAATGGGTCTATTTTGCCCGCCCCGATTCGGTTATCGACGGCGTGAACGTTTATAAGAGCCGGGTGAACCTGGGCCGCCTGCTGGCTGCTGAAATAAAAAAGAAAAACCTGGAAATAGACGTGGTGGTTCCGGTCCCGGATTCGGCCCGGGATGCGGCCATTGAGATTGCCCGCCGCCTCAAGTTGAAATACCGGGAAGCACTGGTCAAGAACCGCTACATCGGCCGGACCTTCATCATGCCGGCTGAAATCAAGAGGCAGAGCTCGGTCAGGCAGAAACTCAATCCCATCTGCTCGGAGATCGCCGGGAAAAAAGTACTGCTGGTTGATGACAGCATCGTCCGGGGCAATACTTCCAGGGCGATTGTGGAGATGGTCAGGGAGTGCGGGGCCGAGAAGGTCTATTTTGCTTCCTATTCACCGCCTCTCCGCTATCCCTGCGTCTATGGAATAGATATGCAGACCAAGACCGAGTTCGTGGCCAGGGATGCCGACGAGGAGCTGGTGGCCAGGCGCATCGGGGCTGACCGGGTTATCTACCAGACACTGAAAAACCTGAAAAAGGCCGTCCGCATGGAAAACCCGCAGCTCCGGAGCTTTTGCGCGGCCTGCTTTGACGGCTGTTATCCCACCGGTGATGTCACCCAGGATATTCTGAAGGCCATTGAGGAAGAAAGAAAGCTGGTTCAGGAAAGCCAGCTGGAACTCAACATCAAGGCCAGCCGGTAAGAAGGGTCGGCCGGCTTCAGACCTGTTCCCTCCAGTAATTGATAAGGTCCAGGATGGATTGTTTCAGGCCAATCTGCGGTTTCCAGCCGGTCAGCCTGGCCAACCTGGAAATATCAGCCAGGAGGATGGGCGGCTCGGGCAGGGTGTTTTTCTTGTCATCGCTTTCCACAACCAGTTTGGCCCTGGTCATTCCCAGCATCAGTTTCAGGATTTCATTGCCCGACCAGGCCTGCCCGGAGCCGAGGTTCAATACCTCGCCCGGTTCGCTTTTTTCAGAGATCAGCCAGAGGGCCCGGACC
The DNA here is from genome assembly GCA_024653215.1 of Candidatus Saccharicenans sp. Lineage (GTDB taxonomy): Bacteria > Acidobacteriota > Aminicenantia > Aminicenantales > Saccharicenantaceae > Saccharicenans. The sequence goes on from JANLFU010000003.1 coordinate 69,676, forward strand.
AGATCCCGGATATCGGTGTAGTCTTTCTTGTTTTCGAGGTTGCTTACCTTTAGAACCGGCTCCCTTTTCTTTTTTTCTATCTCGGCTATCTGTTTGGCCAGGTAGGAGACCTGGTAATAAACCGGCTGGCGCGGTCCCAGGGTGTTGAAGATTCGAGCCCGGATGACCTTCAGACCATAGGCTTTGTAGTACTGGAATCCCAGCAGATCTTGGGCAGCCTTGCTCACTCCGAACGCGTTCAGGGGGCGGAAGGCCGCCGTTTCTTTTAAGGGCAGCTCGTCGGCATAGGCCAGCCCGTAGACCTCGGCTGACGAGGCAATGAGTACGACCGGGTTGATTTGAAGTTCAAGCAATGCCTCCAGCAGGTGAACCGTTCCGAGGGCGTTGGTGGAGAAGGTTTCAGCCGGGGCCCGGAAGGACGTCTCCACGGCCGATTGCCCGGCCAGGTGAAAAATCCGGTCGGGCCTGACTTCGCTCAGGGCCTTTAGCACCGAGGCCTGGTCCCGGACATCAGCCTCCAGGATTTTTACGCGGTCGGCGACTTTTTTTAAGGCTGACAGGCAGGCCCGCGGCCTGACCAGACCGAAAAGTTCTAGATTGGGCAGGGCCTGAGTGAGATATTCGGCCAGATGGCTGCCGATGAAACCGCTGATGCCAGTTACCAGGACTCGCATTTTATTTTCCTCTTAGGGCAAATGAGCACTTTTCAAAATATACCTTATAGTCACTTTTGCCCATTGTGTCAATAGCAGATTATGCAGCCTTGCGGAGCATTTAAAATATTGGCTCCGGTTGTGCTATAAATCGGGGACACCTTAAAACCCCAGGGCTCCCAGCAGGTCGGAGGTCCGGCTGATGTTGCCCAGGCCGAGGGAGAACCGGAATTGAACCTCAGGCTGGCTGCGGTAATTAAAAACCCGGAGGTCAAAGCTGAAGTCCAGGCACTGGTAGTGATACACTCCGGCCAGGGCGGCATAGAGAAACTTCCGGTTCTGCAGGTCGAATTCCAGCTGGGTTTTCAGGTCCAGCCTCTCCGGCCAGCGCCAGCCGGCCTGGAACCCGGCCTGGTGGCTACGGAAGAAACTGTCGGGGCCGAGGGCCTGGTAGTTTTTGGACCAGTTCAGGCTGAAGAAAAAATTATCTTCGGGCTTACCGAGATTGGCGCTCAACCTGGAGCTCAGGAAATTCTTTTCGTATGGATTGAAATCCGCCGATAGATCCAGGCTGAACCGCCCGGCCGGGTAGTACCTCAGATAGGCGTTCAGCGGAGAAAAGTGCCGCAGGGGATGTAGCGGGTAGAAGTATCTTATCGGACTGTGTTCCGGGTCAAAAAAGGCGGTGGTCGATAGCCCGAAGGTCAGGATTTCCCGTGGGGAGCTATCTGTTTTTATCAGAAAATGCTGCACCAGGCCGAATTTAAGGTCGTTATTCCTGAACAGGCCAAACGGAGATATTATCCGGTCCAGGGTTTCTCCGGCTAAGGGGGTATCGTAGGCATAGTAGATGAAAGGAACAAGCAGATGTTTCAGAAAGGGCTGGCCCTGCTTGAAATACAGGCGGTAAATGGCCGGACCTTCCAGGTTAAGTCCCAGCCTGGCCTGAGTGGTTAAGATAGGTTGAGCACTGCGGACCATGGTGCCGGGTTCGTAGCTCTGAAAATAGTAGATAAAATTGCCTCCGGCATTGAGGGTCAGGTTCAACCAGTCGGCTGGCATCAGGGGGAGCGATAGGGCCGGACGGAAATAGGCCTGGCCCAGCCGGTAACTGTCCCCGACCAGTTCGCTCTTCCAGCTGTAGTTCCAGTTGCTCAGACCGGATTCAAAGGACAGGTAGACGGAAGGCAGCAACCGGTACTTCAGCAGGTTGAAACTGGCCTGGGGTAGATAGGCAGTCACAACATTCTGCCCGGTCTGCGGGAAATAGCTCTCAAACCTGGAGGTCCGCAGGTTGAAGTTGAAATAAGACCAGCTCCGGCTCAGGCCCAGCTGATAAGAGCGGTTGCTGACGGTGGCCGCGGTGAAGTTATTCTCAAACTCTCTCAAAAAATTAAAAGAGCTCGAATAGTCGGCCTGTCCGGTCAGTTGAAAACCCAGGGGCAGGGACTGGACATGGTTCAAGCGCAGCAGGTAGGCCGGACTGGGCCGTTCGCCGCCCTCCTCCCGCCTGAAGAGGAAGAGGTAGCCACTGACTTCACCCCTGGTTCCCCCCGGCAAAAGATAGCGGTATTCAAGTCCGGCCCCGGTGCCCTTGCGGCCATAAAAATCGGCGGTAAGGGTGGCATCCATGTTCGGGGCCAGGGCCCAGTAAAAGCTCTGGCTTATGGTCAGTCCCTTGACCCGGTTAAATCCCACCTTCGGGAAAAGAAAGCCAGTAGCCCGGTCTTTCAGGGGATAACGCAGGTAGGGTACGTAGAGGAGGGGAAGATTTTTTACCCTTAGCACGGCCCGCTTCATGCTGATGTATTCTTCCGGATGAAGACTGGCCCGGGAAAAGGAGAAAAGCCAGCGGGGCACGGGCTGGGTGCAGGTGGTGAACCAGGCCCGGTCCAACCGGAAATGGCCGTCGGTCGATTTGGCTATGGACTCGGCCCCGAAGAAAAGTCCCGGGCGGGAAATGGCCCTGACTCCCTGTAGTTCTCCCCCGCCCGTTTTCAGGTTATAGGTTAGACGGTCACAGGCCACCACTTCGGACGGGAGCTGGAGGGTCACCTGGCCTTCGGCCACCACCTCGTAGGTTTCGCTGTTGACCTGGAGTCTATCGGCCAGCAGAATAAGAGGGCCAAACCGCAGTTCCACCTCGCCCTGGGCCAGCCAGACCGGACCGTTTTTTTCCTGGTGGCGGGCCAGGAGCCGGATCGAATCTTCTGCAGCTTCCTGGCCCGGCTCGGGCCGGGCGTAAAGGACCGGGGCCAGGATTAGTAAGAGAATGACCAGGAAGAAGGCAGGAATTCTGCTCAGAAAGGTTCCGGTATTCCCGTCGGACATCCAGTACACTCTTAACATAATATATAATTGCCGGCCGGCCCAGACAAGAAGAAAACAACCGGCAGGGCCCGGTTGAACTGGCTGTCCAAGTTGTGGTAATAATAAACACTCAAAAAGAATACTGCTGTGACCAAGTTGAAGAGGAAAGCTTCTTTTTTGCTGATAATGGGGGTGCTGGGCCTTATCCCGTTCACCCTGTCTTCTCCAGGGCGGGCTGAGACCTGGAAGGCCAGGGAGCTGCGCCTTAACTGGGAACGGGCGGCCTGGAAGTTCGGACCCATCAGGCTTCAGCCGCTGATCATCATCAGGGATGCCGGTTATGACTCCAACATCTATTACCACCCTGAAGCCGTTTCCGATTTCTGGCTGACGGCCGGGCCGGGGGTTGAGGCCTATTTCATGTTGCGCAAACGACTGATAGTTCACCTGTTTGAATCGCCACAGTACGTCTATTTTTTTAAGACCGAGAGGGAGAGGACCTGGAATAATTACCTGAACGGCGACATTTCCCTGAGCCTGAATCGTTTCCTGCTGACGGCCGGGGGAGCCCTAAACCGGGCCCGGGAGCGCTGGAACACCGAAATTGACATCCGGCCCAGGCGGAACGAAAAAAAGGGTTTCGTTTCGCTGCTCTACCAGAGGTCCTACCGGGTGTCCTTCGAGGTTACGGCTACCAAGATAGATTACGAATATGAGAGCATTGAATACGGCTCGGTCAACATCGGGGAGCGGCTGAGCCACCTGGAAACCTTCTGGAACGGCAAGTTTTATTACCGTTTGAACCCCCGGGTCCAGTTTTTCCTGGAAGGGGAATGGGGAAGGTATGATTTCAGGAGCCCGGCCAGCCCGGGGGATTCCCGGAGCCGGACCTTCTATTCAGGTTTTGAGTTTTCGCCCACGGGCCGTGTAAGGGGGCAGATAAGGATAGGCTATAAGTTCTTTGACACTCTGGCTGAGGGGATGCCTGACTTTCGGGGGGCGGTAGGAGATACTTCTGTCAGCTGGGTCTTCCTGCGCCCGCTGCTGTTGAGGGCCTCCTACCGGCGGGATGTCAACTTTTCCATCTGGTCGCAGAATCCCTTTTACGTGGGTAATTCCTGGTCGGCCGGGAGTTCGCTCTATCTTTTCCGGAAGAGGCTCCGGCTTGATTACACCCACAGTCAGCTGCGGAATGATTACCCCCTGGGTGAGGTGGCCGGTGCTGAACCGCGACAGGATAAATACACTTTAAATTCGGTGGCCTTATATATTAGAATAAAAAAGAATGTAGGCCTTGGATTATCCGGAGGTATCTGGTCCAGAGATATAAACGTTCTGAACTGGGATGCCGAGCGGAAATTTATCGGTTTGAACCTGACCTATGAATTTTGATTGAGGATTATTCTCTCGGCACGGGTTACAGAAAAGGTTGAGGAAATGAGAAAAAAAGGATTCTTTTTTTCAAAGGCGATCCTGGTCCTGTTCCTGGCCAGCTGGCTGTCGCTGACCGGCCTGGGGCAGACCAGGCCGGCCCAGGCTGAAGGACAGGAAACCCAGGCGGCGCGCGAATACTTCATCCGGGAATATATCATCGGTCCCCGGGACCTGCTGGAAATAAAGGTCTTCGAACTGCCGGAATTCGACCACACCGTCCGCGTCTCGGAAGACGGTTCCATCACCCTGCCTCTTCTGGGAAACGTCCAGGTGGGCGGCCTGACCAAGGAGAAAGTCGAGCAGAAAATCGCCGACCTTCTGGAAAAGTACGTCAAAAGAGCCCAGGTTTCGGTTTTTATCAAGGAGTACCAGAGTTCCAGGGTGGCCATCATCGGGGCCGTGGAAAAACCGGGCATGTATGAGCTGGTCGGTCGCCAGTCTCTGCTGCAGATGATTTCCCAGGCCGGCGGCTTCAAGGAAAATGCGGCCAACGAGATTTATGTCCTGAGGGAAGGGCAGGATGGCAACACCGCCTCCATCAGCATTGACCTGGAAGACCTCCTGCTCAACGGAAATCAGCGCCTGAACATACCGCTGCAGCCCAACGATGTCATCAACGTCCCGGTGGACAGGCTGATTACCATCTATGTCTTCGGCCAGGTGCGCAACCCCGGAGCCCTGCAGGTCAAGATATCCAAGAAAATCACCCTGCTCCAGGCCATTGCCCAGGCCGGGGGACTCAGTGAAAACGCCTCCAAGCGGGGAGTCATTGTCAAGCGAAAGGACAAGAGTGGTAAGGAGACCAACCTCCGGGTTAACCTGAACGATATCATCAAGGGCAAGCGCAAGGACATCCCTCTCAGGGAGGGAGATGTGGTCATCGTCAAAGAAAGCATATTTTAATACCGGGAACTGGAGAGGGTTTGAGATGAGCAACGAGAATTATGTGGAACCGCAGGCCCTGGAGGCGGGAGAAATCGATCTCCGGAAATACCTGGACATTATCCTCCGTCGACGCTGGACGGTAATATCGATTACCCTGATCGCGGCCGCCCTGTCCCTGATCATCTCCTTCGTCACCAGGCCGGTCTACAAGGCCCGGGGCACGGTCATGATTGAGAAAGAGCCCAACATCCTGAGCTTCGAGGATATCTTCCAGATCGAGACCTTCCGGGATGATTATTTCCAGACCCAGTATAAACTGCTGCAGAGCCGCAGCCTGGCCGAAAGGACCATCGAGCGGCTCAAGCTCTGGGAAAAGAAAGAGTTTTCCGGCAGCAAGAGCCCGACCGCTGACGACTTGAAGAATCCAGTTTTCCGGCAGAAGATGGTGGATAAATTTCTCGGCCGCCTGGAAGTCAAGCCCATCCGAATGACCAGGCTGGTGGAAGTGGCCTTTAAGGCCCACGACCCCACTCTGGCCAGCGACTGTGTCAATGCCCTGTTCGACTCCTTCGTTGACATGAATATCGAGGCCAAGTACGAAACCACCGAACAGGCCACGGAATTCCTCAGCGGGCAGATCGAGGAGCTCAAGAAGGAAATCAGCCAGAAGGAACAGGAGCTTCAGAATTACGGCCAGGAGAAGGATATCGTCATCCTGAGTGATAAAGAAACCACCATGCTGGACAAGATCAGCGAGCTGAACAAGGCCCTGACCGAAGCCCAGATCGACCGGGTCAGGAAAGAATCCTATTACAACGGGATAAAGAACGCTTCTCCAGATTTTATTCCCGAAGCCATGAACAACCCCCTGATCCAGCGGCTGAGGGAGGATTACCTGAAGCTCAGCCGCGAGTACGCCAAGATGCAGGAGAAATTCCAGCCAGAATACCCGGAAATGCAGCGGCTGAAGGCCGAACTGGATTCGGCCCGGGAACTTCTCAAGAATGAAACCCAGCGCCTGATCAAGGCCGCCTACGCCGATTACCAGGCAGCCCTGAAAAAAGAAATATCCCTTAAAGAGCTTTTTGAACAGCAGAAAGAAGAGGCCTTCCGCCTGAATTCCAGTGCCATTCTTTACAATAGCCTAAAAATCGAGCTGGAGAACAAGAAGAACCTGCTGGAATCATTGCTGAAAAGGCAGAGCGAGACCGGGGTCTCAGCCAGGCTCAAAGGACTGCGGACGTCCAACATAAGGATAGTGGACCGGGCCGACCTGCCCCTTCGCCCGGACAGCCCCAGGAAATTCCGCAATCTGCTGCTGGCTCTGTTCCTGGGTCTGTTTGGCGGCCTGGGCCTGGCCCTGGTGATGGAGTACCTGGATAATACCGTCAAATCGGCCGAGGATATCGAGCGTTATTCGGGCCTGCCCACCCTGGGGGTGGTTCCAGTTTTTGATGAAGACGCCACCCTGAACGGACATTATTACGCATACCGCTCGGGCGAAGAGGAAGAGGAGGGCAGTAAGAAAAAGAAGAAAGAACGGGATAAGGCTGCAGCTGAAAATGGGGGCGAGCCCCGCAGTATAGAACTGATCAGCCATTTTGCCCCGGATTCGACCTTCGCCGAAAGCTACCGGTCGCTGCGGACGGCCCTGCTGCTGTCCGGACCGCTGGCCAGCCTGAAGAGCCTGATCATTACCAGCCCCCTGCCCAATGAAGGCAAATCGGTAACCATCTCCAACCTGGCCGTCAGCCTGGCCCAGATGGAGAAAAAGGTGCTGCTGATGGATGCCGACCTGCGCCGGCCGAAGCAGCACCGGATATTCAACCTGAAGAACCACGACGGCCTGAGCAATTACCTGACCATGGGCCTGGAACTGAATAAGCTGATCAAGACCACCCTGGTGCCTTCCCTCTACTTCATCAACTCTGGCCCGGTACCGCCCAACCCGGCTGAACTTCTTGGTTCGGACCGGATGAAGGCCCTGCTGGACAGGCTGAAAGCGGCCTTTGATTTTATCCTCATCGATACCCCCCCGATCCTGTCGGTGACCGATGCCCAGGTTCTGGGGAAAATGGTGGACGGGCTGGTCCTGGTGGTTCAGGCTGACCGGACTCCACGGGAAGCCCTGAAACAGACCAGGGAGGTTATCGACCTGCTGCAGCTGAAGACCTACGGGGTCGTTATCAACGCCCTGAATCTCGATAACCGGGGTTATTACCGCCGGCAATACTACCGTCATTATTACCAGAAATAAAGATCATGGAGATCAAGGTCAAGGTCTACTTCAACCGGGATCTCGGGGGTAACAGCCTGATTGACCTGCACACCCATCTTCTGCCCGACTGGGATGATGGGGCCGAGAACTGGGAGGAAACCGAGAAGATGGTGGAGGTGGCCGCGGCCGACGGTATAGGAGCCATCTGTCTGACCCCCCATATTTTCCGTTTTTCCCGCTACCAGGACAACCAGGAAGTCCTGGAGGAACGTTTCAACCAGTTTTCTGAAAAGTTCCGGAGCGAGAAGCGGGTCAAGTTTTTCCGCGGGGCCGAAGTTTTTATCCATCCCGACCTGGTCCGGGAAGTGGAAACTAGGAACCTGAGCATAAATCAGAGCGAGTATGTTTTTGTCGAATTTCCTTCAGACCAGGTTCCGGCCGGCGCCCGGGACCTTTTTTACCGGATGATGCTGGCCGGTTATACCCCCATCATCAGTCACCCGGAGAGAAACGACCTGCTGGGACGGCAGCCGGAAATCCTGTTTGACCTGGTCAGCCGCGGCTGTCTGGCCCAGCTGACGGCCGGCAGCCTGACCGGAAACTTCGGGTCGGAAGTTCAGAAGAGGGCCGAGCTCTTCCTGAAGCATCACCTGGTACAGTTGATGGCCTCCGATGCCCATGATTCTAAAAACAGGCGGCCGCTTCTAAGCCGCGGGCTGGAAGCCGCCTCCCGGATAGTCGGCCGGGATACGGCTGAAGCCATGGTCCGGGAAGTTCCAGAGGCTATTCTAAATAACAGGCTGATCCCGGAGCTGGGTCAGCCGGTCTGCCCTTCCCGGGGTCGGAAAATATTTGGTCTGTTCGGAAGCAGGAAGAAAAAAAAATTGCTTGAAAAGACTGAGTGAAACGACTATATATATTGGATAGGGAGGTTAACATGCTCCGGAATGAGATTTATCGTTCTCCCGTTTTATCTGGGATTGTTCTTCTGGCTTTTATACTCTTACTGCTGCCTGCTGAAACCCTGGCTGCTCCCACTGGTTCTCTGGTCGGGTTCATTTATGGGGGCGATATGAAGACCCCCGTCCAGAACGCGGTGGTTAAGGTCCGCAACGTTGACGATGGCCAAGAATATGTCAGCACCCCGACGGATGCCAGTGGCTCATATAAACTTGATAAGCTCAAAGAGGGCAAGTACATACTCGGCATAACCGCTCCCGATGGCGACTACAATTTCCCCTATGTAATGGTTATCAAGGGCGGAGAAATCGGCAAGCTGTCCCTGGCTCTTAAGTCCGGGGCTGCCTCCGGCCTGGGCCAGGAAACGGTTGAACCCACTCAAAAGGAAAAGGTTTCCTTTTTCAAGACACCGATGGGAATAGCCGTTCTGATGGTGGCCACCACCCTGGCCCTGTACGGGACCTTTAAGCTTCTGGAAGGAAAGGAAGAAGCCTCTCCCTCCAAGAAGTAACCGGGCCCTGACCGTAAGAAACAAGCGACCATCCTTACAAAAATTAATCTACCCTTATAGTTCCGGCTGACTTATAATAACCTTCAGAAAATCAGAATGGATAGTTTTATATTCGTTTTGCTCTGCATTCTGCTGTGGCTCCTGCCCCTTCCCTTCGGCGGCAATATCGAGTGGGCGGTCTTTGGCCTGGAAGTGGCTGTCTGGCTCCTGTTCCTGGCTTATTTAGTTTCTCTCCTGAAGCGGAAACCAGCCGTGGTGCCGGCGGGTGACCGAAACCGTTTTAGGCCCGTATATTTTTTTATATGTCTGTTTTTTCTGCTGGCCCTGGCCCAGCTCTGGCCCTGGCCGGAGCCCGTGGTCAGAACACTTTCCCCGGTGGCCTGGTCCTGGCGCCAGTCTCTGGCCCAGACCGGTCTGTTTGAACCGGCTGAATTCCGGGCCCAGGCCTTTTCCCTTTCTCCCTGGGCCAGTGCCTACGAGCTGGTCAGGTATCTGTCCTACGCCGCTTTTATTTTCCTTCTCTCCAGGACCCTGACCAGCCGGACCAGGATCAAGGCCCTGACTTTAACCCTGGTCAGTGCCGGGGTTTTCCAGTCTCTCTACGGCCTGTCGGAGTTTTTCGGGGGAACCAACCGCATTTTTACCTGGGTCAACCGCTATTATTCCGGAAGTGCCTTCGGCACCTTTGTTAACCGCGACCATTATTCGGCTTTTCTGGAGATGCTCTTCCCGCTGAGCCTGGGCTATTTCCTGGTTCGGGCGGAGTTTTTTAGCTTGAAGCCAGGCCTCAGCTGGAGGCAGAAAATGGCCAGGTTCGGACAGGAGCAGGTCCAGAAATCGCTGCTATTCGTAATACCGCCTCTTATCATCGGCCTCGGCTTGTTTTTTTCCCGCTGTCGTTCGGGCATCATAATCTTCATAGTTACCTTTTTCCTGACCCTGCTGCTCCTGTCCGTGGCCGGTATCTCCGGCCGGCATAAAACCGAAAAGAGGCTGGTCAGGGCGGTGGTGCTGCTGGTGCTTCTGGGTGTGGTTCTCATCGGCATCGGACCGGTTCTGGAAAGATTTACCCAGGGCGGTTTTTTTGACCGAAACCGGCTTCTGTTTTATCGCCATACCCTGGACCTCATTTCCGACTATCCGCTTACGGGCTGCGGGCTGGGGACCTACGTCCAGGCCATAAATCGTTACCTGGCGAGGGACTTCAATGTTATCCTCAGCCACGCTCACAACGATTACCTGGAAATGCTGGCCGAAGCCGGTCTGGTCGGTGGACTGGCCCTGATTCTGGCCGCTATCCTGGGTTTCGCGCTGGCCCTGCGCGGCTGGCTTAAAAGCCGTGACCCGCTGGCCAAGGGAGTGGGGCTAGGGGCGTTGATGGGTGTGTTTGCCATTCTTTTCCATAGTCTGACTGATTTCAGCCTGAGAATGCCCGGCAATGCTCTCGTCTGGTTAAGCCTGTTCGTGCTGGCAGTTAAAGCGCCGGTCATTCTGGATAAAAGGGAGGAGACATGACCGCTGGAGCCAGTCCGCAGCCAGCCGGGAACAAGATGCTGATCATCCTGGCCCTGGCCGGTGGCCTTCTGGCCCTGGTGGCTTCTATCTTCTTTTATTCTGGTTACCGAAATTACTTTCTTTATCAGGCAGACCGGAAGAACATCAGGAGCCTGGAGAGCAATTTCCCCAGCCTGGAAGTTCGCCTGGAAAAAGCCGTCAGGTATTATCCCCTTCCGGCTTTCTATGCCGAACTCGGGCGACTGCGCCTGCAGCGAGCCATGGCTGAGATTGAGTTCGGTCAGGCTGACCGGGGCGAGCCGTTTCTGGATGGGGCCAGGGACGCCCTGCAACGGGCTGTGGCCGGCAACCCGGTTGACCACTCATTTCTCTGGGAACTCAGCAAGGTTTATTTTCTTTATAATTATCCTCTGCTGACCTATGCCGAAAAGGGTCGGCTGCTCTGCCGGGAGGCCCTAAGCCGTCATCCTTATAATGAATTTCTTTTCCTGAATATTGCCCTGGTTTTCATGGAACAGTGGCCTCTTCTCGAGGGGATGGAAAAGGACTGGCTGCGACAGAATCTTAGCAGAATAACGGCCGCCGACCCTGGATTCCTGGATAAATTGAAAAGAAGATGGCAGCAGAATTATAAAGAAACGCAGAGCCTGGAATCCAGGCTGGCCGAGCTGGGCCGGCTGGACTGAAAGGGCTCTCTCCGGCTGCTGCTTACACCTCAAGGTCGGGGAAGGAGGTTTTGATGATAAGTAACAGGCTTGGTACCTACTGGCGCGGGGGTCTTCTTCTCTTTCTCGCCACTCTGATATTGGCCTCTTCGTGTGTTCAGCTCCTGGCCGAAGACCTCCAGGGTGAGGAGGCCCGATACCGGCGTTTTTCCCGGGGAATAAACCTGTCCTCCTGGTTCTGGCTTAACGCCGGACCCCTTAAACCTCTGGAAAAGAAATATTCCGAGCGCGACCTGGCTTTGATCCGGAAGCTGGGGCTGACCTATGTCAGGGTTCCGGTCGACATGGCCAATATTTATGACAGGGACAGGGAAGACAGGTTGAAGGCCGAGGCGCTCGAGCTGCTGATAACCGGGATTAAAAAGATAATCGATAGCGGGCTGGCCGTTAATTTTGACCTGCACAGCATTTCCCAGGAAACCGGCGGTTCTGATTATTCCGGCCCGCTGGGCAAGGATGCTGCCTTTACCGAGGAGTTTTTCGTTTTCTGGGAGAAACTGGCCGAAAAGCTGGCTGCCTTCGACCCGGACTGGCTGATAGTGGAGCCGATGAATGAGCCGGTTTTCCTGGGGGAAGAATACCGCTGGCCACCCCTCCAGAAACAGCTCATCGCCCGCATCCGGGCCAGGCTTCCCCGCCATACCATCCTGGCCACCGGGGCTTTCTGGTCCAACCTGTCCACCCTCCTGGCCCTGGAGCCTCTGGATGACAGGAACCTCTGGTACTGCTTTCATTTCTATGAGCCGCATATTTTCACCCACCAGGGGGCACACTGGAGCTCGGAACTGGTCAAGAAGCTGAGGCGCGTACCCTACCCTTCCTCTCCAGAAGCAGTACGGAAAGCGGTGTCTCTGGTCGGCCCGGAGAACCTGAAGAAGGCCCTGCTGGATTATGGTGAGGAAAGGTGGGATGCAGCCAAAATCGAGGGCAGAATAAAGCAGGCGGCCGACTGGGCCTCGCGGCACGGGGTCAGGTTAATCTGCAACGAGTTCGGAGCTTACCGGACTTACTGTTTGCCACCTTACCGGATAGCCTGGACGCGTGACGTCAGGACGGCCCTGGAGAAGTACGGTATCAGCTGGGCCATGTGGGAATTTGAGGGGGGATTTGGCCTCATTTTCAGGAAAGGTGACAAAGCTGTTCCGGACAGAGCCTTAGCCAGAGCTCTTGGTCTTGATATGGATTAAGTCAGTCTCAGCCGGGCAGGCCGTTCTTGAAACTGGACTGGATTCTGGCGAACTGGTCCTTAATTTTATCGGGCAACCTGGAACTCCGGATGCGGTGGTTGAGCTTGAACCGGGAAATCTCCCTCAGATAATATTCGACCTGGTCAGTTTTTTTGAGATTGTAGGCCGATAGAGTCAGGTAAACAAAGGCTTCACCCAGCAAATCCGGTTCATCCAGCAGGCCAAAAGCCGCTATTTTCAGGTTCTCGAAGGCCTCTTCGAAATCGTTCCGGTTGAAAGCGGCCAGCCCGTCGTCAAATAGCCTGAGGTAAAAAGGGTCAACCTGCGGCGAGCTACTGGTGGCCTGCTGGCCCGCCATTGTGTTCCCGACCAGAATGGAGGCGAATAAGGACATCAACAGTATCTGGAGAAGCCTCCGCCGGCTCAATTCCAAAGCGCGGGTCATTTTAAGGTCTCCCTCTTTTAATCTGAATTGTAATCCATCCAGGACCAGAAAGCAAGTTTGCAGGCCGCGGTGGTGTTTTAAGTCTACACGATATAATATATAATCAAACCAGGAACAAGGTGAGAATACCCAGAGAAGCCGACTTCAAGAAGCTGGCCGAGATTTCTTCCCTGGTGATGATCCTTCCCTCCTCAATTGCCGTCGGGCTGGCCATCGGCTACCTGCTCGACCGCTGGCTTAAAACCGCTCCCTGGATGCTGTTAACCTGGTTGCTGCTGGGAGTGGCTTCTGGCCTGTTGAATCTTTTCCGGGGAGTCAGGAGGTATCTTATGGAGAATAAGGAACCTTCTGAAAAACCTCCGGAAAGCAATTGAATCTCCCGGACCGCCCGGTTAAAATTGGAACTGGAACATGATGAAAAACGATTGGCTGGAGCCTTCGGTCAAGCGAGTCCCCCGGGTCACGGTGTTCCTGGGCCTGGCCGCGGGAATTTTGACAGCAGTTCTAATCGAGCCGGTTTCCGGGGTGCTGGTTCTGGCCGGGGCTGTTCTGGCGGCTCTGGGTTTTATCTCTCTTAAGTCTTTTGTAGACAGATACTTACAGGCAGGACCGGCCCGGCTCTGGCGGCGGGCCATTATCTTCTACGGCCTCAGGCTGCTGTTGATTTGCCTTATCTTTTTAACTATAATCTTTTTCTTCAAGGCCCGGGTCCTGGCTCTGGCAGCTGGCTTCTCCCTGATTCTGGTGGCTATTCTGGCCGAAGCGGTCAGGTACCTGGCCGGTATAAAGCAATGGAAGGCTTAGAGCACAGCTTACCGATAGTTGATTTTTTTAACCTGATTCTGGGGCGGCCGCTAGCTGCCCTGCTGGCCATCTTCGGCCTCCGGGTTAAAGACCCGGCCCACCTCCTGCCAGATTACCTGGTTATGACCCTGATAGTGGCCATACTCCTGTCCATCCTGCTGGGCCTGGCCGGCCGCCGGGTGAGTCTCATCCCGGGCAAGACCCAGGTCGTGCTGGAAAGCCTGATAGATTTCTTCGAGGGGATGATTGTTGACACCATCGGCGAGCAGGGGAAGAAATATCTTCCCCTGGTAACCACGGTTGGCCTGTTCATCATGACCTCCAACCTCCTCGGGCTGATTCCGGGGTTTATGTCTCCCACCAGCAAGCTGAACGTGACCCTCGGCTGTGCCCTGGTGGTCTGGCTTTATTATCACTGGCAGGGGATCAGGACCCAGGGAGTTTTTGGCTACCTGAAACACTTTACCGGTTCCAACCCCTTCCTGGCACCGCTGCTGCTGCCCATAGAGATCATCAGCCATTTTTCCCGCCCGGTCTCTCTGTCGATGCGTCTTTTCGGCAACATCTTTTCCGAAGAACTACTGATCCTGATCATCGCTTCCATCATTCCCTATCTTCTGCCTTTGCCCTTCATGGCCATCGCCATTTTCACCGCAGTGATTCAGGCCTACGTTTTTGTCCTGTTGACCTGCATTTACATAGCCGGGGCAGTAGCCCACGAGGAAGAACATTAATGAAAAGGAGATTAAAGATGTCAAAGAAAGGTAAGTTCGTCGGTCTGTTGATTTTTCTTCTGGTCCTGACGCTGACTCCGTTGAGTGCTCAGACTGTGGACCCGGCCCGGGCCGACCTGTTCAAGCTGTCCATCATTGTCGGTGCCGGCGTGATCACGCTGGCGGTCATAGCCGGGGCTTATGGCCAGGCCAAGGCCATCTCTTCCGCCTGCGAGGGCATCTCCCGCAACCCGGCTGCCGGGCAGCACATCCGGGGCATTCTGATTTTTGGCCTGGTTCTGATTGAGACCCTGGTCATCTATGCCCTGCTCATCACCATCATCATCCTGATGGTCAAGTGGGGGGCCTATTCATAAGCTCGGGTCTCAAGCCGGATAGATGGCTCTGAACTTTTTTAAGATATTGCTGGCTTCCTTCAAGCGGTTTAACGACGACCGTTGCTGGAACGCCTCCATAGTTATTTCCTATTTCTCTCTGCTGTGCGTGGTCCCGCTGGTGGCCCTGTTCTATTACCTCGGAGTGAAGGTCCTGGGAAGTTCGGAGCTGGTGGTGCGCAGCCTGAATATTTTCACCGAAGAGTTTTTTGCCAAGATGGACCCGGCCTTTTTTAAGAGGCTGCAGGCTTTGGGCGACAACCTGTCCAACCTGGGCTGGTTTGGCCTGTTCGGTTCTCTGGTGGCCGCCTCCTTCCTTTTTTCCAACCTGATTGCCACCCTCAACCAGATTTTCCGGGCCAGGTACCACAAGTCCTTTTTCTATAACCGGTTGATCGAATACGTGGTGATGATGATTATCGGCATCATCCTGCTGTTTTCCCTGTCCATAACCGCCCTCTGGACCGGCCTGCAGAAATTCCTGAGGGAAAGCGAGGTAATCTCTGAATTTATCAACCCCAGGCTTATAACAGTTGTCAACAATTTCTTCTTCCAGTATCTTCTGCCCTACGGGCTGACCTTGCTGTTTCTTTTCACCCTTTATAAGTTCATCCCGGAAACCCGGGTCCATACCCGCAGCGCCCTGCTGGCCGCGGCCATCGCCGCCTTTTTCTGGGAAGTCTTTAAGAGAGGCTTTGCTTTTTATGTCATCCATTTTTCGGCCGTCGGCATCGTGCTGTCGAAACTACTGGCCGGCACCCTGACCTCGGTAATATTCTTCCTCCTCTGGATTTCAGCCTCTCTGGTGATAATGCTCTGGGGCGCGGAGCTGGCCGCGGTGCTGAATGAGTACCTGGATTCTCTTCGAACCGGCCAGGAGAAACAGGAGAAAGAGGGAACGCAACCTGTTCAGGCCTGAGCCAGGTGCCGTGACAGGAAGTTAACCAGCTGGTTCTTGGGCAGGGCTCCGACCACCGAGTCGACCGGCTGGCCTCCCTTGAAAAGAATCAGGGTGGGAATGCTCATGATCTGATAGCGGGCTGAAACCCCGGGATTTTCGTCAACGTTGACCTTGACCACCTTCAGCCGTCCACGGTAAGTCTCGGCGATCTGTTCTATCACCGGGGCCACCATCAGGCAGGGGCCGCACCAGGGGGCCCAGAAGTCGACCAGGACTGGCAGGCTGGACTTGATAACTTCCTGCTCGAAGGTGGCGTCGGTGGCCTGAATCAAGTTACTGCTCATTTATTTCCTCCGCTATTTAAGTTCAAAGCCTTACGATAAAGGAGTTTGTATTTCCTGACCAGGTTAGACCAGGAATTGTCGGCCCGGAGACAGTTGGCCCTCACCCGCGGCCAGAGTTCGGGGCTGACATAGGTCCGAAGAGCCTGCTGGATGGCCTGAAGCATGGCTTCTTCTGAATAGTCTTCAAAAATAAAACCGGTTCCGGTCCCGTCGGCGGGAGAAAAGGGCTGAACCGTTTCCCGCAGGCCGCCAGTGGCCCGGGCCACCGGCACCGTCCCGTAGCGCAGGCCGTGCATCACGGTCAACCCGCCCGGCTCTTCCAGAGAGGGCATCAGAAGCAGGTCAGCCCCGGCCAGCACCTGGTGGTAAAGGGAGGCGCTGAATTCAGGCCTGTAGGCCAGGCGTCCTCTGTGGACAGTCTGCAATTCAGCCAGCGCGGTTTCGTATTTCTCTTCTCCCTGCCCGGCCACCACCAGCTGGCAGCCGGAAGACAGCAGGGAAGAAACGGTCTTCAGCACCAGGTCGATCCCTTTTAACCTGGTCAGATAACCGACCACGGCCACCAGGGGCAGTGAGTCCCCGCCGGTCAGCTGGAGGTCTTTCTGTAGCTGCTTCTTGCAGACGGCTTTTCCGGACGGGTCTTCCTGGCTGAAGTTAGCCGGGAGATGGGGGTCGGTAGCCGGATTCCATTCCTCGTCGTCGATACCGTTGCGCAGGCTGTAGAGAGGCTTGGATTTCCGGGAAAAGAAGGAACAGATGTCGGGACGATGGGCCAGAACCTCGTCCCGGTAAGTCCGGCTGACGGTATTGACCACGTCGGCAAACAGGATTCCGGCCTTGAGGAAGCTGAATTTTCCCTTGAAGGCCAGCTGGTGCGAATTAAGGTAGTTCCAGTCGAGCCCGGTCAGTCTCAACGATTCGGCCGGGAATTCACCCTGGTAGGAAAAATTGTGAATGGTCAGGACACAGGCGGCCTCTCTGAGCGATGCTTTTTTTTGAAAAACGGATTTCAAGAGCATCGGCACCAGGCTGGCCGGCCAGTTGTGACAGTGGATGAGGTTGAACTTGAGACGGGTTCCGGCCAGGAATTCGCAAACGGCCCGGTTGAAAAAAATGAAGCGCTCGGCGTTATCGGGATAATCACCCTGGGGCGAGCCGTAGATGTAATCCCGGTGGAAGTATTTGGGCTGGTCGACCAGGTAGAGGACATACCGACCCTGTTCAGCCCGGCAAACAGTGGCCGGTAACTTTTTCTCTCCCACCGGCACCTGGAGGTCCTCCACTATGACCTTCTTGCTGAGGGACTCTATTTCGGGCCGGCGGTAATGGGGCAGAAAAATGCTGACCTCCAGGCCGGAGCGGGCCAGGAACCTGGCCAGGCCGGCTACCGCCTCGGCCAGCTCGCCCGAGCGGGCATAGGGGGCCAGCTCCGGGGTCACCATGGCTATTCTGAGCTTATCCACCATAAGAAAAAATGATAGCTGGCCGGCCGGCAAAAATCAATCCGCCGGGGCGGGGGAAGACCGGATGCGGACAGGGGTTTGAGCTGGCCTGAACGGGTGTTATTCGGCCCAGCCCAGTTTTTCTTTAACCAGTTGATAATAACTGCGCCAGGGAGAGGTTACCAGCCGGAGAAACAGGTTTGACTTCTTGACTCTAATCGCGGCCTTTCGGGGTATGGTTTCCCCGCGCTGGCCGTCGATGGTCAGATATACTTTTTCCTCCGGCGTCAGCAGCTTGATTTTTATTTCGGAAGTGGAAGGAACGAGCAGGGGCCGGAACGACAGGGTATGGGGGCAGATGGGTGTCAGAATGATGGACTCAATCCCGGGATGAACGATAGGTCCGCCGGCCGAAAGCGAGTAGGCGGTGGACCCGGTCGGGCTGGAGAGAATCAGGCCGTCGCCCTTCAGGCGGGTGACCTCCTGGCCGTTGATGAAGATCAGGAGTTCGATCATCCTGGCCAGGGCGGACTTGTTCAGCACCACGTCGTTGAGGCAGATGTCCTGCCGGTCTCCATAAGATATTTCCAGCAGGCTGCGCTGGCTGATAAAACCATTTTTGTTCTGGATAAAAGCTTCCAGGACGGGCAGGGCCTCGGCCACCGGTATTTCTGTCAGGAAGCCCAGCCGGCCCAGATTGATGCCGATGACCGGAATCCCGGCCCGGGCAGCCTGGGGGGCAATGCTGAGCAGGGTGCCGTCTCCGCCCAGGACGATCAGGGCCTGGCAGCTCTCGGACAGCCGGTCGCGCTCCTCCCCGCCCTTCAACCCGATTTTTTCGGCGGCGATTTTTTCCAGCAGTGGTTCAATTTTATGGGCTTTAAGAAAGGCAATTATTTCTCTGAGAACCCGGTCAACGCCGGGGGCATGGGGTTTGATCACCAGGCCAACTCGCTTAATTTTTTGTCTGGTCGCCATCGGGCACAATCTCCTGAATTTTTTTCCTCAGTTCCTCCGGGTTCAGCCCGCCGGGCCCCGGGCTCAGCCAGGCCAGGAATTCCCGGTTGCCTTTCTGTCCCAGGGTGTCGCAGCGGAGCAGGTCATGGACCGCATAGCCCATCTGCCCGGCCGCGGCCAGGACTTTCTCCAGGACCTCGCGGTGAACCCGGCTGTCCCTGATTATACCCTTTTTGCCGACCTGATTTCGACCGGCTTCAAACTGCGGTTTGACCAGGACCAGGACCTGGCCCGAGCTCATGATTTTTCTCACGGCCGGGAGGATCTTTAGGACCGAGATGAATGAAACATCGATGACGGTCAGTTCGGGTATCTCGGACAGGTCTTCAGGCTGAAGATACCGGGCGTTTTTTTCCAGGGTTACGACCCGGGGGTCCTGTCTGAGCTTCCAGTCCAGCTGGTTAATATTAACGTCCACGGCGTAGACCTTTCTGGCTCCGGCCTGCAGCAGGCAATCGGTAAAACCACCGGTGGAAGAGCCGATATCAAGGGCCACCTTCCCCGCCACGGATATCTTGAAGCTGCGCAGTCCCTGTTCCAGCTTGGCTCCGGCCCGGCTGACGAAGGGAAAAGGTTCCTGGAGCGACAGCTCGGAATCTGGAGAGACCTGCTGCCCGGGTTTTAGGGCCGGCTGGTTATTCACCAGTACCCGGCCGGCCAGAATCAGGGCCTGGGCTTTTTCCCGGCTGGCCGCCAGGCCTTTCCGGGTAAGGAGAAGGTCCAGGCGAATTTTTTTCATCCCGGTTTAGCTAAAGGAGTTTTTGTTTTCGGTAGAAGTCCCTGATGGAAGCGGTCAGACCGTCGGCATCGAGTCCCAGGACCTTGCGGATTTCTTCCGGCTTGCCCAGGGGATAGAGGTCGGCCGGAAGGCCAAAGGCTTTAAAGGCCGGGCCGTAGACCTGATAGCGGTCGAGCATTTCCCGCAGGGCGCTGCCGAACCCGCCTTCCACCACCCCTTCTTCCAGGCTGATGATGACCCGGGCCTTTCGGGCCAGTTCGGGCAGGAGGATTTCGTCCAGCGGCCGGGCGAACCTGGCGTTGACCACCGCCAGCGAAATTCCTTCTTTTTCCAGCCGGCGGGCCACTTCCAGCCCGGTGGCCACCATGTTGCCGTAGGCTACCAGCAGGTCCTGGCCGGTTTTCAAGACCTCGGCCTGGCCGGCCGGGATGAACCGGAATTCTTTTTCCAGGGGGACACCGAGACCAGCTCCCTTGGGAAAACGGATGGCCACCGGGTGCCCGTACCGGAAAGCCGAGTATACCATGTGTCGGAGCTCGTTCTCGTCGCGGGGGGCCATCAGGATCATGTTCGGCAAATGCCGCAGGTAGGCAATGTCATTGGTACCCTGGTGGGTGGGGCCGTCCTCTCCGACTATGCCGGCCCGGTCCAGGGCAAAGACCACCGGCAGGTCCATCAGGCAGACCTCGTGAAAAATCTGGTCGTAAGCCCGCTGGAGGAAAGTGGAGTAGATGGCCACCAGGGGTTTTAATCCTGAAATGGCCAGCCCGGCGGCGAAATTGACGGCATGCTGTTCGGCAATGCCCACGTCAAAAAAACGGTCGGGGTTCTCTTCGGCAAACTTATTCAGGCCGGTGCCGTCGGTCATGGCCGCGGTGATGGCGATAATCCTGGGATCGCTCCGGCCGAGTTCAGCCACCGCTTCGCCAAATACCCGGGAATAACTGGGAAGCTCTTCATGCTTTAAGGACTCTCCGGTGGCAATGACAAAGGGGGAAGCGCTGTGAAACTTTTCCGGGTTGAGCTGGGCCGGGCGATAGCCCTTGCCCTTCTGGGTGACGCAGTGGATTAGAATCGGGCCCGGGTAGTTCCGGGCGTGGTCCAGGGCTTCGATCAGGCTGTGGAGACTGTGTCCGTGAATGGGACCGATGTACCTTATGCCCAGCTCTTCAAAGAAGACACCAGGGAAAAAGGTCTTCTTGATCAGGTCTTCCAGGGCCCGGGCCGCCCGGATAAGGGGCCAGCCGAGCTTGGGAATGGAGCGCAGAACGGACTTGGTCTGCTCTTTTATCCTGAGATAGGGCTGCCCGGAAACCAGGTAGGAGAGATACCGGGAAAGGGCCCCGACATTGGGAGAGATGCTCATTTCGTTATAATTTAGGACAATGATCAGCCTTTCCCTCAGGTGGCCGATCTGGTTGAGGGCTTCGTAGGCCACTCCGCCGGTCAGGCTGCCGTCGCCCACCACGGCGATAACGTTATGGTTTTCCCCCTTCCGGTCGCGGGCTACGGCCAGGCCGAGGGCCGCCGACAGGGCAGTTGAGGCATGCCCGGTATTGTAAACGTCGTGGGGACTTTCTTCGAGACAGGGGTAGCCAAGGAGCCCGCCAAACTGGCGCAGACGGGTAAACTCTTTCTGGCGACCGGTCAGCAGCTTGTGGGTATAACACTGGTGGCCGACATCCCAGACGATCTTGTCCCGAGGCGAGTCAAAAACATAATGCAGGGCCAGGGTCAGCTCCACCACTCCCAGGTTGGAAGCCAGGTGTCCGCCGGTCCGGGAAACCGTTTCGATGATTCTGGCCCTGATTTCCGTGGCCAGCTCGGCCAGTTCCGGAATGGACAGCTTCTTGAGGTCCTGGGGGCTTTTGATTCCTGGCAGAATTTTTTCCGGGCTCATGTTGAATTCTCCCGGCCTGGTTGCAGGTGTCTGATAAAAAAACTCAGAATATCTGAATTTATATGGCTTTCTTCAAGGGCTTGCTGGGCCCTCTCCAGCCAGGTTTCCAGGAGTTCCAGGGAGGTTGACCTGCCCAGAATCCTGGCCAGGTTGGGGCGGATAGCTTTTCCGGTCGCCTGGTCCTGGCCAAGGTCCTGTAGGTCATCTCGAAGCTGGAAGGCCAGTCCCAGGTATAAACCGAATTTCTCCAGGCCCTGGATGGCAGCTTCCGGGGCCCCGGCCAGCCTGGCTCCGGAAACGGCTGAGACCCTGATCAGCCCGGCTGTTTTTCTGGCGGCCATCTCCTGGTAAGCCGCCGGGTCAAGGTTGTCGGGATTGGAATTTATATCCAGCCATTGCCCGGCGATCATGCCCCGGGGACCGGCAGCCATGGCCATCTCGGCCGCGACGCGGGCCTTTAGTCCCTGGTCATTGGCCGGGGCCGGAGCCGCGGCCATTATCTCAAAGGCCAGGGTCAGCAGGCCGTCGCCGGCCAGCAGGGCCAGGGCCTCGCCGAATTTTTTATGACAGGAGGGCCGACCGCGCCTGAAGTCATCATCATCCATGGACGGCAGGTCGTCATGAATCAAAGAATAGTTGTGGATTAATTCCACGGCACAGGCATAGGGCAGGAGCAGCTCTTCGGTGGCTCCGAAATGTTCTCCGCTGGCCAGAAGCAGTAGAGGGCGGAATCGTTTCCCGCCGCCCAGAACGGCATAGCGCATGGCCTCAAAGACCGGGGAGTCTTCCCCCGATAGATAGTAATCCAGGGCCTTTTCCAGCCGTTTGCGTTTGCGGTCGAGGTAAGATTCCAGATCGATATTCATCTTCTAGCCGGCTCTTTCCGTCTTGGTTAGCTTTCTTCTTCGTCTTCGTCCTTTTCCTGGTCCTCTTCCAGGGCAGAAGCGTTCAGGTCTTCCGGTATGAAATCGCGGGCCTGCAGCTCGCCCTTTTCGTCCTTGAGCAGGATTTCGATTTTCTTTTCGGCCTTGTCCAGCTCGGACCGGAGAAACCTGGTCAGCTTGATGCCCTTTTCAAACAGGGCCAGGGATTCATTCAGGGCCAGGCCTCCCTTTTCCAGCTTGGCCACGATCTGTTCCAGTTCGGCCAGGGCCTTTTCAAAATTCATCTCTTTTCCCTTGGTGTTCATTGGCTCTCCTTGATGAATTTTGATTCAATCTTAACCTTGGGGTCAACCCGGTTGACCCGGCAATCCAGCTCGCCCCGGTAGAAGGAAACGATGACCTCCTCGCCGGGCTCGACTTCGCTGGCCTTCTGCACCGGCAGCAGCCCTCCGGCTTTCCAGCAGATGGCATAACCTTTCTTGATGACGTTGAGCGGAGACAGGTTGTCGAGGGAGGAGGCCAGACGCTTCCAGACCCCGTCCAGCTCGCTCAACCTGATTTGCAGCAGGTGGCGCATGGTCTGCCCGAGCTGCTGGCTGCGATTCTTATAGTCAGAAAGAAGTTGTTTTCTGGTCTGGATGGCCTTCCAGGCCCGGTTCTCGAGTTCGTCCAGGCTCTGGCCGAGGTCCATCAGGTGGTACTCGAAATTGCGGATGATGCGTTCTTCGGCCAGCAGGTTGACCCGGCTGCGCAACCTCTCCAGGTGATATTTTTCCAGCTGGCAGAGGCGGTTGAGCAGGTTATCGATTTTCTCCCGGAACTCTTCTTCCTTGGAAACCACCATTTCGGCCGCGGCCGAGGGGGTGGAAGCCCTGATGTCGGCCACGAAGTCAGCGATGGTGAAGTCTATCTCGTGACCCACGGCCGAAATGACCGGCTTGGTCTTCATACAGTTGAAGATGGCCCTGGCCACCACTTCTTCATTAAAGGCCCAGAGGTCTTCGATCGAGCCGCCACCCCGGCCGACTATGACCACATCGATGTCGTCCCGGCGGCTGAAATAGTCCAGTCCCTGGGCAATATTCTGGGCCGCCCCTTCACCCTGGACCAGGGAAGGATAAATTATGATGTGCAGGCGGTTGAAGCGGCGCTCGATAATCCTGAGGATATCGCGAATCGCCGCCCCGGTGGGCGAGGTCACGATTCCGATTTTCTTCGGTAGCAGGGGAAGCTTTTTCTTGTACTTGGGGTCGAACAGGCCTTCGGCCTGCAGCCTGGCCTTCAGCTGTTCAAAGGCCAGTTGCAGTGCTCCCTTCCCCCTGGGTTCCAGCTTTTCCACCACCAGCTGGTAATCGCCGCTCTTTTCATAGACGGTTATCCGCCCGCCGCAGATTACTTTCATTCCATCCTTGAGCTCGAAGCGGGGAGACAGGTTGTTTTTCTTCAATTCTGACTGGATGCGGCTGGCGTCGCTGCGGAACATGACCGCCCGGAGCTGGGCATTCTCATCCTTGAGGGTAAAGTAAAAATGGCCGGAAGCCGGCTGCCTGAGGTTGGAAATTTCTCCTTCCACCCAGACAAAGGGGAAGGCCGATTCCAGCTCCAGCCGGACCAGACGGGTCAGCTCGCTGACGGTGTAGACGCGGTCCCTGACAATCAGGCTCTCAGTCTTCACTCTGGACCTCGGTTAAAAGCTCGCGCTTTATGTTTAAGGCCCTGCCGCTGGCCGGGTCAATATCAATGTAAACGGCGCTCAGCATCAGGCCGTCGGTGGCCGGCTCGAAGCGCTGCGGCCTGGAGGTCAGGAACCTCTGCAGGGCCTGTTCCGGTTTCATCCCGATCACGGAGTTCAATCCGCCAGCCATGCCCACGTCGGTGATGTAGGCGGTCCCGCCGGGCAGCAGCCTTTCGTCGGCGGTGGGAGTATGGGTGTGGGTGCCGATGACGGCCGACACCCGGCCGTTCAGGTACCAGCCCAGGGCCTGTTTTTCCGAGGTGGCCTCGGCGTGAAAGTCTATTATAACTATCGGAGTAATCGGGATTATTTCCCCCAGCAGGCGGTCGGCGGCCAGGAATGGGCAGTCAATCGGTTCCATGAAGACCCGGCCCTGGAGGTTGACCACGGCCGCCCTGACTCCTTTTTCGCTCTGGTAGATATAGTAACCGTGCCCGGGATTGGCCGCCGGATAGTTGGCCGGGCGCAGCAACCGGGGTTCCTTTTCCATGTAGTTCAGGACTTCCTTCTTATCCCAGATGTGGTTACCGGAGGTCAGGACGTCCACCTGGAAAAAGAGTTCCTTGCCGGTTTCCTCGGTCAGGCCATTGCCGCCGGAGGCGTTTTCACCGTTGGCCACCACCAGGTCAGGCTGGTACTTTTTCCGCAGTTCCGGCAGGAACCGGGCCAGGGCCCGCCGTCCCGGACGTCCGATGAGGTCTCCTATGAACAGGACTCCGAATTTATCTGGCATACTCCACCGCTCTCATCTCTCTTATGACCATGACCTTGATCTGGCCCGGGTAATCGAGTTCATCCTTGATTTTCTGGGCAATATCCCTGGCAATGACCATGGCCCGGTCGTCTGAAACTTTCTGGGCATCGACGATGATCCTGATCTCCCGGCCGGCCTGCAGGGCAAAGGCCTTGGCCACGCCCTCGAAAGAAGTGGCGATCTGTTCCAGTTTCTCCAGGCGCTGGATGTAGGTCTCCAGGAGTTCACGCCTGGCGCCCGGTCGGGCAGCGGACAGGGTGTCGGCGGCCTGGACCAGCACCGCTTCGACCGACGGGAAGTCAATATCCCGGTGGTGGGAGGCAATGGCCTGGATGACCGCCTCGGATTCACCGTACTTCTTGGTCAGTTCCACCGAGAGTTCGGTGTGGGTACCCTCGTAGTCTTTATCTACGGCCTTGCCTATGTCATGGAGCAACCCGGCCCGCAGGGCCACGTTGACATCGGCTCCCAGCTCCCGGGCCATCAGGGCGGCCAGCATGGCCACCTCCTTGGCGTGCTGCAGGACATTCTGCCCGTAGCTGGTGCGGTATTTCAGCTTGCCCAGGTACTTGATCAGCTCCGGATGCATGTTCTGGATACCGAGCTCGTACAGGGTATTTTCGCCTTCCTGCTTGATTTTTTCTTCCAGCTCGGCCTTGACCTGCTCCACGATATCCTCGATCCTGGCCGGGTGAATGCGGCCGTCGGCCACCAGTTTTTCAATGGCCATCCTGGCCAGTTCTCGCCTCAGGGGGTCGAAGCTGGAGAGGATTACCGCCTCCGGGGTGTCGTCGACGATGATGTCAACTCCGGTGGCCATTTCCAGGGCCCGGATGTTGCGGCCCTCGCGCCCGATGATCCGGCCTTTCATGTCGTCCGAGGGCAGGTCCACCACCGAAACCGTGGTCTCCACCACGTGCTCGGCGGCCGAGCGCTGGATGGCATTGGAAATTATCTCCCGGGCCAGGGCCCGGCTCTTCTCCCGGGTCTCTTCTTCCACCCGCCGGATGGCCTGGACAGCCTGAAGCTTGGCCTCGTCTTCTATCTTCCTGATGAGGGTATTCCGGGCTTCTTCCTGGGTCAGGCCGGCAATGCGTTCCAGTTCTTCGGTCTGTTTCTGGAGGTTTTCAGTGATTTTCTGCTCCAGGGCCTCCAGTTCTTTCTCTTTTCCATACAGACGGCGCTCTTTGGCTGACAGGTCCCTCTCTTTCCTTTCCAGGTTCTGGTAGCGCCGTTCCAGGGCCTCTTCCTTGTTGAGCAGCCTCCGCTCCAGCTCGCTCAGTTTCCGCCTTTTTTCCCTGGTCTGGGCTTCGAACTCGGCCTGCCGGGCGGCATCCTTTTCACGGGCCTCGGCCTCAGCCTGTTTTTTTATTTTCTCGGCTTCCTCGACGGCCCGGGCCAGTATCTCTTTAGCCTGGGCTTCGGCCTGCAGCAGTCCTTTCAGCCCCCGGCTCCGCTTGAGCAGCAGGAAAATAAGGAACAGAAGAATTAAAGATAAAACGGGGATTCCCGCGATCAGTACGGCCTTCATGGTCAAACCTCCTCACCGGACCACAGGGCCAAAGGAGTAAGGGTGAGGTCAGGCCATCACTCTGGAAGGGTAAAGCGCTTCCGCCCCTTGAGGCCGTGGCAGAAGCCACAGGTTTTTCTCTCTGAAAACATCCCGCAATTAGACTCGAGGTCTAATCTATCGAAAGAAATAGATAAAAAGTCTCCTGCATTAAGGGGTAAGTTTTTCCAGAGTTTCATAATCATTTTCATGTTGCTTAACCTGATCCTCAATCCTGGCCAGTTCCGTCTCCAGACGGCCCAGAGCCTCTCTCAGTTGATCGATGCGGCTTTCCGAAACGAACAGCTCGTCAGCGATGTTCAGGGCGGTCAGGACGGCGACCTTGGCCACGTCCGACGACCGCGATTTCAGGGCCACATCCCGCATCTTCTGATCAACGAAAGAAGTCAACTGGCCGATGTATCTCTCGTCTTCTTCTCCTTTGACGCAGATCCTGTATTTATTTCCAAAAATTTCAATCTCGATTATTTTCTCTTTCATACACCCAGCTTTTCCATCTGAGTGATCAGGGCTTCAATCCGGCTTCGGACCTCTTCTTTTTCTTCCTGCAGTCGCTTCAGTTCTTCTTCCAGGCTGCCCGCTTTCCTGAGCCTTTCCTCGAGCTCCTTCTTGTCGGCCTTCAGGTGCTTGAGCTCTTCTTTAAGGCGGGCATTTTCCTGGGAAAGCCGGGAAAAATGCTCAACAATCTGAGTTATCTTGCCCTCAAGTATTTTAATCCGCTCCAGCTCGGATGTCAATTTAGCCTCCTTATCTCAACCGTATCTTAAGGGTGGACTTAAGCTGAGAGGTTATTTCCTGCATGGCCCGGTCCACCTCTTCGGTCTGAAGGGTGCGGGCTGAATGCCGGAAATAAAACCTGACTGAAAAACTGACCATCCCCGGCGGCAGGGATTTTCCCTGGAACCGGTCGTAGATCTGGAAATTTTCCAGGTACGGTATGTTCAATTTTTGCAGTTGCTGTTGAATCTGCTGGTAGTTGAGGCTATCCTCCACCAGGAAGGACAGGTCGCGGCTGGTCCCCGGGTACCTGGGAACCGGCTGGAAACTGAAGGCCCTGGGTTGCTTGCGCAGGAGTTCGTTCAGATCGATTTCGGCGCAGTACACCGGACGCTCCAGGTCGTAGCTCCTGGCCAGGTTGCTGTTCAGCAGACCCAGCAGGCCGACCGGCTCGTTCTTTACCTGGATCCTCAGGGCCTGCCCGGGTTCAAAGAACGGGTGTTCAACCGGCTCAAAGGACAGCTGGTCGTAACCGAGGTAGTAACAAATGTCTTCCACCGCTCCCTTCAGAACATAGAAGTCGGTTTCCTTTTCATTTTCTTTCCAGGTTCGGCCAGACCTCAGGCCGGTGGTCAGGATTCCCAGGTTCAGGTTTTCGCGGTGGGTTTCTTCCTGTTCCCAGTAGTAGATATTGCCCACCTCGAAAATATGCACCCCTTCAGCTTCCCGGTTGAAGTTCCAGACGGCATTTTCAACCAGACCGGGAAGAAGTGAAGTCCTCAGGGCAGACAATTTGGCCGAGATTGGGTTCTGCAGCCTTATCGGCTGGCAGCCGGTCTGCCAGGACTGTTCCTTTTCCGGGTCGGTGAAGCTGAAATTGATGACCTCGTCAAACCCATGATGAAAGAGGACCTCTTTCAACCGCCAGACCCGGTCTCTTCTCCGGTCGGCCGGCAATTCAAATGATTTGACCGGGGTTACGGCGCTGGGGATGCGGTCATAGCCATAGAACCGGGCCACCTCTTCCACCAGGTCGGCTTCCCTTTCCAGGTCAACCCGGAAGCTGGGGATCTCGGCCGTCCAGACCTGTGGACCCTGTTCTTTGAGTTTCAGCCCGAGGCCGGTGAGTGTTTTCACCACGAATTCCGGCTCGATTTCCAGGCCCAGAAGTTCGTTGATTCTCCTAAGCCTAAGGGTAATCGATCTGGGCTTGCGGGGGGCGGGGTAGACGTCGAGCAGACCCCTGGAAACCCGGCCGCCAAATTCGCACAGCAGGGAAGCGGCCATGACCGCTGCCACCGGGGCGGCGTTGGGGTCAGCCCCGCGTTCGAAGCGGTAGGAAGCATCGGTGCTCAGCCCCAGCTTCTTGGCGGTCAATCGTATGGAAACGGGGTTGAAATTGGCGCTTTCTATGAAGACATCGGTGGTGGACTCGGTTATACCCGACTCCTCGCCTCCGATCACTCCGGCTATGGCTACCGGGGTGGTTTCGTCAGCTATGACCAGCATATCGGGTTCGAGTTCCACCCTCTGGCCTTCGAGAGTCCGGATGGTCTCTCCCTTTCTGGCCTTTCGGATTTTGATCTTGCTACCCTTTAATTTGGCCAGGTCAAAGGTGTGAATGGGTTGCCCGAGAGAAAAACAGACGTAGTTGCTGACATCCACCACGTTGTTGATCGGTCGGAGGCCAACGGCTTCCAGCCTTTTCTTCAACCAGTCGGGCGATGGTCCAACCCTGACTCCCTTCACCACCAGGCCGCAGTACCGGGGGCAGAGCTGGGGGTCCAGGATGTTAATGTCCACCAGGCTTGAGGTCGACTGGGGCAGTTCCTTGAGGGGCCAGTTCCTGGTCTTCAGGCTGAGGTCCAGCAGGGTGGCTATCTCCCGGGCCACTCCCAGGTGGCCCAGGGTGTCGGGGCGGTTGGCATAGGTTTCTATTTCAAAGACGGTATCTTCACCCGCTGCGGTTACTGACTCCACCATCAGCCCGATCTGGTTCAGGCAGCCGGCCAGCTCCTCGGGCGGCAGGTTGAGGTTCACGAATTCTTTTAGCCAGGCGTATGATATTTTCATCTTCGGTTAAACTGCCTTAAAAATCTTAAATCGTTCTCGTAAAAATGCCTGATTTCGGGAATCTGGAAGGCGAACATGGCCGTCCGGTCTATTCCCAGTCCGAAGGCCCAGCCGGAATAAACTTCCGGGTCGATGTTGACATTCTTAAAAACCTGGGGGTCAACCATGCCGGCCCCGAGGATTTCTTTCCAGCCGCTGCCGCCGCAGACCCGGCAGGCGGCATCCTGTCCACCGCAGACAATGCATTCTATATCCACTTCGGCCGATGGTTCGGTGAACGGGAAGAAGCTCGGCCGGAAGCGCAGTTTTATTTTTTCTCCGAACAGGGCCTTGATGAAGTATTCCAGGGTACCCTTCAGGTGGGCGAAGGTTATGCCCCGGTCCACGACCAGCCCTTCCACCTGGTAGAACATGGGAAGATGGGTCGGGTCGGGGGTTTCCCTCCGGAAAACCTTCCCCGGGATGATGATCCTGATGGGCGGTTTCTTTTTTTCCATCACCCTGATCTGCACCGGCGAGGTGTGGGTCCTGAGCAGGAGCTTATCGTTGATGTAGAGCGTGTCCCAGGCGTCCCGGGCCGGGTGATGGGGCGGGAAGTTCAGGGCTTCAAAGTTGTAATAATCGGTTTCTATCTCCGGGCCTTCTTCCACCGAGAAGCCCATGGAAATAAAAATCCTCTCTATTTCCCTCTGGAACAGGGTGATGGGATGAGGGGCTCCCCAGTAGAGCTGCCGGCCCGGAAGGGTCAGGTCCTCGAGCTGTTTCACCCTGGCCGGAGCCTGGAGTTTTTGCTCCAGTTCGCCCAGGCGGTTCTGGATTTCTGATTTAAGCTCGTTGAGCTGGCGCCCGGCGCTCTTTTTTTCTTCCGGTCCCAGGGTTTTGAATTCCTCGAATAGCAGGGTCAGGTGACCTTTCTTTCTGCCCAGGAAGGCCTGGCGGAGTTCTTCCACCTCCCGGGCCTCCTTGACCCTGGCAACCTGGTCGGCAAAGAGCCGGCGATAATGGTCGATTTTTTCCAGCAGGCTGCTCATGGCCCCGCTCAGACCTGGGCTTGTTTGGCCTTATCCACCAGAAAAGCGAAAGTCTGGGGAGCGGAAACGGCGATCTCTGCCAGTATCTTCCGGTCGAGGTCGATGTTCAGGGCCTTGAGTCCCTTGATGAACCGGCTGTAGGACAGGCCGTTGGCCTCGGCCGCGGCCTTGATCCTTATTATCCACAGCTGGCGGAAATCCCTTTTCTTGGCCCGGCGGTCGCGGTAGGCGTACTGCAGGCCCTTTTCCACGGTTTCCTTGGCCGTGCGGTAATTGCTTTTCTTGGTTCCCCAGTAACCCTTGGCTAATTTTAATATCTTTTTTCTTCTGGCTCTTTTCTTAGCGCTTCTTTTCACTCTTGGCATCGGCGCTTCTCCTTTCTAGAAAATGGTGTCCACAGTCAGCCTGGAGCCTCTGCCTAGAAATCATAGGGCAGCATTTTCTTGACAGTTTTGCGGTCAGCCGGGCTGAGCTCGGACGGCTTGCCCAGCTGCCGGATTCTCTTGGCAGCTTTCTTAGTCAGAATGTGGCTCTTGTTGGCTTTTTTGTGCAGCACTTTCTTGCTGGCTGTTATCTTGAACCTCTTTCTGGCTGCTTTGTTGGTTTTTAGTTTTGGCATCTTTACCTCCTGTTTTGATGGGCACTATCAACGCCGTGCTGGCCCAATCGTGCATCTTGACTTCGCCGTCCTGGCGGGCGATGTCGGAGACATCGGCCAGGATCCTGTCCATGATCTGCTGGGCCATCTCGGGATGGGCTCTCTCTCTGCCTCTTATCATTATGGTTATCTTAACCTTGTTGCCTTCCTCGATGAACCGCCGGACATGCTTCATCTTGAAATTATAATCGTGGATGCTGATCTTCGGCCTGAACTTGATCTCCTTGATCTGAACCTGTTTCTGGTGCTTCTTGGCCTCGTGCTCTTTCTTGTGAAGCTCATACAGGAACTTGCCGTAATCCATGATCCGGCAAACCGGCGGGCTGGCCTGGGGGGCGATCTCCACCAGGTCCAGTCCCTTGTCCCTGGCCAGGGCCAGGGCCTGGGGAACAGTCATTATTCCCAGCTGGTTCTTGTCCTCATCAATCACCCTGATTTCCGGAGCTCTGATCATCTCATTGATCCGGTGCGGTCTTTCCTTGGCTTTGGCCGGACGGTAAGGTTCTCGATGATAAATAGTTAACCTCCTTTATATGTTTATTTCTAAGGATTTGTTATTTACCAGGTCTTTAAGCCGGGTCATCAGGTCGGCGACCGCAATCTGCCCGCGGTCGCCCTGCCCGTGAATTCTCAGCGACAGGTTGCCGTTGCTCACTTCTTTATCCCCGACGATGGCCATCAGAGGAATCTTCTGCAGCTCGGCCTGCCGGATCTTCTTGTTAACTTTTTCCCTGGAGTCGTCAACCTGGACCCGGAAGCCTTCAGCCCGGAAGGTTTCCTGGAGTTCCCGGGCGTATGCTTCGTGCCGGTCGGCTATGGGCAGGATGACCAGCTGGACCGGGGCCAGCCAGAGCGGGAAGCTGCCCTTGTAATGCTCTATCAGCACCCCGAAGAACCTCTCCATCGAACCCAGAAGCGCCCGGTGAATCAGGAACGGTCGGTGGAAATTGCCATCCTCGCCGACGTAACTAAGTTCAAAGCGCTCGGCCAGGTTGAAATCGAGCTGAACAGTGGTGCACTGCCAGAGGCGGCCGATGGCATCCTTGATCTTGATGTCGATTTTTGGCCCGTAAAAAACGCCTTCTCCCTCGTCAATCTGGTAGGGCAGGCCGGCATGCTTCAGAGCTTCTTCCAGGGCCTTTTCTGCCTTGTCCCAGTCTTCCAGGCGCCCGACGTACTTGTCTGGTCTGGTGGCCAGGTAGATCCCATAGTCTTTAAAGCCAAAGGCACTCAGCAGTTTTATGGCCAGCCGGATGACCTTCTTGATTTCGTCCTCCAGCTGGTCGCCACGGCAGAAAATATGGGCATCATCCTGGGTAAAACCTCTTACCCGGCACAGCCCGTGCAGGACACCGCTTCTTTCGTAGCGGTAGACGGTGCCCAGCTCGGCCCAGCGCAATGGCAGTTCCCGGTAGGAGCGCTGCCTTGATTTATAGGCGATGATGTGGAAGGGACAGTTCATCGGCTTGAGCTGGTACTTGAAGCCTTCAAACTCCAGCGGCGGAAACATGGCCTCGTAGAACTCGGTGTGGCCGCTTCTCTTCCACAGGTCGAGCTTGGCTATATGGGGAGAATAAATGAAATCATACCCGTCCTTCAGGTGCTCGTCTTTCCAGAAGGCTTCGATGAGGTGACGGATAATGGCCCCTTTTGGATGCCAGATGACCAGCCCCCCGCCCAGGTCTTCGCTGGTTCCGTAGAGGTCCAGTTCCTGGCCCAGGTGCCGGTGGTCGCGCTTTTTCGCTTCTTCCAGGAAATTAAGGTAATCCTCAAGCTCTTTCTGGCTGAAAAAGGCGGTGCCGTAGACCCTCTGCATCTGGGGTCCGCGCTCGTCGCCTTTCCAGTAAGCACCGGAGACCGACAGCAACTTGAAATACCGGATATGGCCGGTTGAGGGCAGGTGGGGTCCCAGGCAAAAGTCTATGAAATCTCCCTGCTGGTAGCAGGAAACCTGGTCGCCGCCTTTTTCCTGGATCAGCTCAACTTTAAGGGTCTGGCCCCGGTCGCGGAAGATTTTTATGGCCTCTTCCTTGCTGAGCACCAGGCGTCTTACCGGCTGGTCGAGTTCCACAATCTCACGCATCCTCTTTTCTATGGCTTCCAGGTCCTCAGGGGTAAACGGGGTATCACGGAGAAAGTCGTAGTAAAAGCCGTTTTCGATGGCCGGTCCTACTCCCACCTGGATTCCGGGGAAGAGATCGGTTACGGCATGGGCCAGCAGGTGGGCGGCACTGTGCCTGAGAACTTCCAGGGCCTCTGGGTCGGAAGAATAAACCAGGGAAATTTCCCTCTCCCGGTCAGCCGGGTAGCTCAGGTCCAGCAGCTGGCCGTCCGAACGGAATAGTAGCGGTTTCTCGCCCACCGGCAGCTCGGACAGCAGTTCGGAGAGAGGAGTGCCTCTTTTTATAAAAAAAATAGACTCCTCAACCTTGATTCTGATCAGATCTTCCATCGGTTAAGTTCAACTTTTCTTACTTTACTTCTATCCTATCATAAACAGGCTAACTTTTATCCGCAGGAGATAAAAATTAGAAAAGGTGGTAGGCGCGGAGGGGATTGAACCCACGACCTCTTCCGCGTCAAGGAAGCGCTCTCCCACTGAGCTACGCGCCTGTCCAACGCTTTTATAAGCCCATATATATTAATTAAATCAGCCCTTAACTGTCAAGCCAGCCCTTTTTTCAGGCCAGGAGGTAGCTTCCGGGTCAAGGGAGACTTCCCGGAAACCGGGCGGCATCCCTGGAGAGGACTGTTCTCCAACTGCTGGTCCCGGGTTGCCCTGCTGTGGCATTTGCCCGAAAGATGGCTATAATAGAAATATGATTGGCCTGATGTCGGATTCTCATGACCATCTGCCGGCCATCCGCCGGGCGGTGGACCTCTTCAACCGGGTGGGCTGTTCCCTGGTGATCCATGCCGGCGACGTGGTGGCCCCCTTTGCCGCCAGGGAGCTCCGGAACCTCCGCTGCCCGGTTAAGGCTGTTTTTGGCAACTGTGACGGCGAGAAAGAAGGGCTGGCCACGGTATTCCAGGAATTCGGCCAGATAATAGCCGGTCCCCTGGTCTTCAGCCATGACCACCTCCGTTTCTATGTTTCTCATTATCCCCTGGAACAACCTCCGGCTGAGGCTGACGTCGTGGTCTTCGGACATACCCATCGGGCCCAGGTAAACCGGGACGGAAACCTGGTCGTGGTCAATCCCGGGGAAGTCTGCGGCTGGGTCAAGGGAGTGAGCACCGTGGCCATCCTGGATCCGGCCACCCTGGTGGTGGATATAATCCCTCTGTAAGGCAGAGGATACTGATGAAGGGCATAAGTAACAGGCAGAAGCCGGCCTGGCTGCCGGCCCGGAAATCGGGTAAGAAGAGTTCGACTCTCCCCGGTTATAACCGTCCGGGCTGGAAAAAGAAACGGCCGGAGGGTAACAAGACGGGGGCCTGAAGAGCCGACCGGCATTAGACTTTAACCCCCTTTTTTTGCTATACTTATCTATTAATTTTGCCCGAGGGCGGGCCGAGTTGAAATTTTATCCTAAAAGGAGTTTTTCAGAATGAAAAAAGTCATTATCATGGGAGCTGCCGGAAGAGATTTCCACAACTTCAACGTCTTCTTCAGGGATAACAAGGATTACAGGGTGGTGGCTTTTACCGCTACCCAGATTCCCGACATTGAGGGTCGCAAGTACCCCGCGGCCCTGGCCGGGAAGCTCTATCCCAAGGGAATACCCATCTATTCCGAAGCCGAGCTGACCGACCTCATCAAGACCTATAAGGTGGACGAGGTTCATTTTGCTTACAGCGATGTTTCCCATGAATACGTGATGAATAAAGCCTCCCAGGTGCTGGCGGCCGGGGCCAACTTCGTGCTGCTCGGACCGAATGATACCATGATCAAGAGCCGCAAGCCCGTGGTTTCGGTCTGCGCCGTCAGGACCGGTTCCGGCAAGAGCCAGACCACCAGGAAGGTGGCCCTGACCCTGAAGGCCAAGGGACGCCGGGTGGTGGTCATCCGTCACCCCATGCCCTACGGCGACCTGGTGAAGCAGGCCGTCCAGCGCTTCGCCACCTACGAGGACCTGGACCGGCATGAGTGCACCATCGAAGAAAGAGAAGAGTACGAACCCCACATTGACAACGGCATAGTGGTCTATGCCGGGGTCGATTACGGGGCCATCCTGAAACAGGCCGAAAAAGAGGCTGACGTAATTCTCTGGGACGGCGGCAATAACGATTTCTCCTTCTACCGGTCCGACCTGGAAATCGTGGTGGTCGACCCGCACCGGGCCGGTCACGAGCTGAGCTACCATCCGGGCGAAACCAATTTCCGCCGGGCCGATGTTTATGTGGTCAACAAGATTGACACGGCCGACCCGGAGAAAGTCCAGCTGGTGCTGAATAACATCAAGAGAATCAATCCCGGGGCCAGGATTATCAGGGCCAACTCTCCAATCTACGTTGAGGACGGTTCCCGGATTACCGGCAAACGAGTACTGGTCATTGAGGACGGCCCCACCCTGACCCATGGCGGCATGCGCTACGGGGCCGGAATCGTGGCCGCCCAGAAGTACCAGGCTTCTGAGATAATCGACCCCAGGCCCTTTGCCGTGGGCAGCATCAAGAAGACCTTTGAGAAATACAATCACCTGGACAAGGTTCTGCCGGCCATGGGTTATGGAGAAAAGCAGACCAGGGAACTGGCCGCCACCATCAACCGGATTGACTGTGACCTGGTGGTCAGCGCCACCCCGATCGACCTGAACCGGGTGATCAAGGTCAACAAGCCCATGCTCCGGGTTCGCTACGAGCTGGAGGAGATCGGTACCCCGAACCTGAAGACCGTGCTCAAGGATTTTTAATACGGGACGGGGCGAGGAAAGAGGCCAGAAAGCATGAAGACCAGGATTGCCCTTATAGCTTTCGGGGGGAATGCCATTCTGCCCGAAAACCAGAGAGGACTGCAGGAAGAGCAGATGCGCAATTCCCAGAAAGCGGCCGAGCTCATGGTCCAGATCATCAAGAAAGGTTACGAGCTGATCGTGGTCCACGGCAACGGCCCCCAGGTCGGCAACCTGCTGATCCAGATGGAAGAGGCTTCCAATAAAATACCCCCCTTCTCCCTGGATGTCTGCGATGCCATGACCGAGGGCAGCATGGGTTTCATGCTGGAAAAGGCCATCGTCAACGAGTTGCGGAAAAATTCCATAGACAAGGATGTGGCCACCGTCATCACCCAGGTGGTGGTGGATAAAGATGACCCGGCCTTCCAGAAGCCAACCAAGCCGGTTGGTCCCTTCTATCCCAGGTTCCGGGCCCAGCAACTGGCCCGGCAGAAAAAGTGGACCATGGTCGAGGATGCCGGCCGCGGTTACCGCAAGGTGGTGGCCTCGCCCAAGCCGATCGATGTGGTGCCCAAGTGGATTATCAGGGACCTGGTTATGTCGGGACGGGTGGTTATTGCCGCCGGCGGCGGCGGTATCCCCGTTATTCTGAACAGCCGCGGTCTTTACGAGGGCGTGGAAGCCGTCATCGACAAGGATTATGCGGCCAGCCTGCTGGCCAGGGAAGTCGGGGCTGACCTGTTCATCATCCTGACCGGCATACCCCGCGTCTATTATAATTTCGGGAAGCCCGACCAGAAACCCTTGCCGGTGATTACCGTTGAGGAAGCCAGGAAGTATCTGGAAGAGGGCCAGTTCCCGCCCGGCTCCATGGGGCCGAAAATCAGGGCAGCCATTGAATATATTGAAGCCGGTGGCCATGAGGTTCTTATAACCTGTGCCAGCCATCTCAAGGCTGCTCTGCTCAACCGCTCCGGGACGAGAATCGTCGCCGGGGAAAAACCAAGAACTTCCGTGGAAATTGGAGGACAGATATGAAAAAAGATTTCATCACCATTCATGACCTGAGCACCTATGAATTCCAGGAAATGATGGACCTGACCGAGAAGATGAAGAAGAATCCCGGTAAGTACCGCAAGGTCTTAAAGGATAAGATTCTGGCTATGATTTTCCAGAAACCTTCGCTGCGGACCAGGATGACCTTTGAGGTCGGCATGCTGCAGCTGGGTGGCGAGGCCGTTTACCTGGCCCCCTCGGATATCCAGATGGGCTCCAGGGAAGGCGTCCGGGACATCGGCAAGAACCTTGAGCGCTGGGTGGACGGCATCATGATCCGGACTTTCGGCCATCACATCATCCTGGAACTGGCCGAAAGCACCAGGCTGCCGGTCATCAACGCCCTGACCGACCTGCTCCATCCCTGCCAGGCCATGGCTGACTTTTTCACCCTCAGGGAAAAGAAGGGCCACCTGGCCGGCCTGAAGCTGGCCTACGTCGGCGATGGCAACAACGTCTGCCACAGCCTGATGCTGGCCGCAGCCAAGGCCGGGACGAGAATGGCCGTGGCCACTCCGCCGGGATATGAACCAAAGCCGGAAATTGTAGCCTGGGCCAAGGAAGACGGCCGGGATACCGGTTTTGAGCTGACCATCACCAACGACCCGGTCGAGGCTGTCCGGGAAGCCGATGCCATCTACACCGATGTCTGGGCTTCCATGGGCCAGGAAGCGGAGAAAGAGGCCAGGAAGAGGATTTTCATGCCCTACCAGGTTAACCGGGAACTATTCTCCAAGGCCAGGCCGGATACTTATTTCATGCACTGCCTGCCGGCTCACCGGGGCGAAGAGGTGACGGACGAGGTAATAGATTCGCCCAACTCCATAGTTTACGACCAGGCCGAGAACCGGCTGCACGTGCAGAAAGTTATAATGATGCTATTAATGGGGAAAAAATAGGCAATGGAAAAAGAAACACAAAAGCTTACAGCCATAACCGCCGAAGACATGGCTGTAGTTGAGCAGGAATTACTTCGGACCAACCGTCCGCTGTCGACGGCCGAGCTGGCCGAGAA
This sequence comes from Candidatus Saccharicenans sp., assembly GCA_024653215.1. Taxonomy (GTDB): domain Bacteria; phylum Acidobacteriota; class Aminicenantia; order Aminicenantales; family Saccharicenantaceae; genus Saccharicenans. Next base: position 107,105 of record JANLFU010000003.1, read on the forward strand.
GCTGGCCTTTGCCAAAACGGCCAGCCAGAGGAACCAGCCGGTCAAAGTCTACGACCCCTACGCCCGCTATGAAGTGGGTGATTTCATCTACAAGGAATATGATGAGAACCTTCAGGTCGGCAGCAAGCAAACCGAGCATTTTCAGGGCGGGGTGGTGCTCAGAATCATAAATAAGGTCAGCTTTCCCGGCTACCAGTGCGAAATGCTGGAAGTTGATTACGACGGGGGCGGGCCTTTCCGCAAGTACATCGACTACATGAAGAAGACCAAGACCCAGGTTCTTCTGCCCTCCAACCTGGAGAACAGGGGCCTGGAACCGGCCATCCTGGGCCAGGAGCAGGACCCGCGGCTGACCGAACTGCCGCTCACCGAAAAGGACCTCAAAACTCTGGAAAGAAACCTGCGCAAGGTACTGGCTGCCTCTGACAGCTTTTTCGGCTGGAATGATTTCTGGCAGCATAATTCCAAGAAACCCGAGATAACCGAGGATAAGGTCAGGGAAATTTCAGCCGCCCTGGCCGGGTCCATCAGTTCCGAGTCGACCCAGGACCTGGTCCGGAAGCATTTTGGACTGGAACCTTCCTCCGACCTGTTCGAGCTCTATTGCCTGGCCCTGAATCACCTGCTGGAGAAAAAGTACCGTCGGGAGTTCACCTGCCTGTCAACCAGCAACTGGGGTAAGTGGCATCTTAAAAGCGTGCTCAACAACCTGCCCTCCGGCCTGCCCATCTCGGCCGAGCCGGTGGTCGTACCCGACCTGGGCGAGGTGGAAGGTCTGCAGCATACCAGGGTGGACAATTTCCCCTTCAAGGTGTACCTGACCTGGCGGGAAATCCTGTCCGGGGCCATCCGGGTGCCCCGCAGCCTGAGCCGGGAATTCGACTCGCGCGAATACCAGCTGGTCGATGACGAGGACGGGAAGGTCTACACCGTCTATTATTTCCCCGAGGGAAATTACCTGCTGGGACTGTCTGAATTCTTCCGGGCCAACAACATACCGCAGGGCACCAGCCTGACCCTGGACAAGAAGGGGCCGGACCGGTTGACCTTCTGGGTAAAGAAATCCAAGAAAAAAACCTCCACCTTCTTCCTGGAGTATGACCGGGAAAGCGGGCGGTTTAGCCTGGGCGGCCAGGAAGTCTTCACCCTGGCCATGCCCAACAAGAGCATTTTCCTGGAAAAAGAGGTGGTAACCAGGTTGCTCGAGATGTCTGAAGAAATCCAGGACCTCGACCTCAGGCAGCTCCTGGTGAAAATCCTGACCTCGCCCGAGCTCACCGGGAATACCCGTTCAGTTCATTTTCTCAGGGTTTATCACATGGTGGACCTGCTGAAGCCGACCACGGCTGAAGACGTGGAATACGTCCTCAGTGCCGCTCCCGAGTTTGTGGCCTCGGAAAAGAAAGAAGGCATGTATTTCTACCAGGAGGTCAAGGCTCCGGTGGAAGTCACGGCCGAAGAAGAGGCCCGGGCCGAGGCCTCGTTGCTGTCTTCACTGGCCGAGCAGCTGGCCACGGGTGAGGCGGAAGAAGCCGGAAAGGAAGCCGAAGAGGTGCCCGTCCAGGTGGAAGCTCCGGAAGAAGCCGGTCCGGTTGAGGTGGTCATGCCCCCGGCCGGGGCCCAGCCCGAAGTCCAGGTTCACCTTGAACCGCTGAAGAAAGAGAAGGAAAAAGAAAAAGAGAAACCGCTCAAGAAGAAGAAACCCAAGGCCGAGGAAAAGGGAGCCAAGCCCAAGAAGAGCGAGCGGCGGGTGATCGAAGAAAAGATAATGGAAGAAGAGTCGGAAATCGAAGCCCTGGAAGCCATCAAGGCCCAGGAAGAAGAACTGGAAGAAGCGGCTGAGGGTGGCGAGGAAACCATCCCGGTGGAAATCGAGGTGGCCAAGGAAGAGCCCAAGTTCGGCTTCTTTGCCGAGATGCTGAAGTCGGCCCTGGGCAAGAAGCAGCCGGGGCAGGCCGAGGAAGAGGACAAGGAAAAGAAATAATCATCAGGAAACCCTACTAATTTAGTAGGAATTAAGCCTGTCGCCGCGGCCGTCCGGTTCTTGCCGGAGAAGCTCAGAGAATTAGCCGGCGGTTGCCGACCCGGCGGGTCAGGCCCAGCTCATCCAGAAATTCAAGAAGGGGGATGGCATACTTCCGGGTCAGCCCGGTCAGTTTCTTGAAGTCCCCGACACTCAGTTCCTTCTGCCCCCTTGTTTTCATCAGGGCCAGCTGCTGCTTCAGGTTCTCCAGCCAGTCGGCATGGAGCAGGAAGCCTTCCTGGCTCTTGACTATCTTTTTCTGCCTCAGCAACATATCCAGCAGAACGGTCAAACGGCTGGGATGGAGATTGAATTTTTTGACCAGCTGGTCAAAGGAAGAAGAGGAAAACTTTTCCTGGAGCAACAGGTTTTCAATATCCCGGAGGATGGCCGTTTCTTCCCCCGAGAGCCGGGTTTGAAAACTGCTCAGAGCCACCAGTTCGCCCTCCAGGACTACCTTCCCGTCCCTGGCCAGGCGGTTGAGGGCCAGCAGCAGAATCGGCCGGGGCAGTCCAAAGCGCTCTTTAATTTTTTTAAGCGGGACGCCGTTCTCGGCCGGTCTTTTCTGATGGTAGCTTTCCACGTAACCGGCGATTTTTCCCAAAAGAAAATTAAAACTTCTCTGGCTCAGCAGAAAAAGAGGCGAAAACTCCAGGATGTAAACCTGTCCTTCCTTTTCCAGGTTCATGGCCAGGCGGCGAAGTTCAGCTGGAGTCAGCCGGCAGAAAGCGACCAGGTCTTCCTGTCTCAGCCCACGGACTCCGGCTTCGTCGGTCAGGGCCAGAAGCATCTCTTCCTCTGAACCGGCCAGCCTGTCCAGCCAGGCCGCCAGTTTTTCATCTTTGGCTTTCTTGAGTCTACCGGCCTCCGGGCAGATAACCTTAAGGTTGATGGGCTCTGAAGAACCGGTCGGTTGAAACTGTAGTCGGTCGTTCCAGGCCGGGGGCTCGGGTAATCTGGAAGTGACCAGGAGGTAGGGTTGTACGGTCCGGCTGGAACCTGTGGACATAACCCTGGCCGAGGCCGGGTATTTCCGCCCGGGAAGAACCAGCCGGCCACTCAGTTCCTGGCCGGGCTGGAGGGTCGCTCCTTCGGCCACAGCATAAAAACTGGTCTGTTCTAACTGCATCTTGCTTTTCCGGGTTATCAGCTTATATCTTAACGGCCGGCCAGGGCAAATTCTACCTTTTTTAAGAGCGGGTTGCAGCTGGCCAGGACCACCCTGATCCTGTCTCCCAGCGAAAAAGTGGTGCCCGTGTAGCGGCCGCGAAGCACTTTTTCATTTTTCCGTAGAAAGAAGTCATCTCCCAGGGCCGAGTAAGGGACCAGCCCGTCGATAAAATAGTCATCGAGCTCGACCACCAGGCCGGCCCGGTTGATGTCGGTTATTATGCCGGAGAATTCCTGGCCGAGCTTGTTCTTAAGCAACCGGAGTATTCTCCATTCTATGAGCGAGCGCTCCGCCTCGTCGGCTATTCTTTCCCGCTGGGTGCAGTGCAGGGCCAGGCTGGCCAGGGGCAGCGGTCTCGGTTTTCGGCCGGCCAGGGCCCTTTTCAGTATCCGGTGAGTCACCAGGTCCGGGTAACGCCTGATGGGCGAGGTGAAATGGGTGTAGGCTGACTGGGCCAGCCCGAAATGACCGCAGTTTTCTTCCGAGTACACGGCCAGTCTCAGAGACCGCAGGACCTGGATGGTGATGAATTTTTCCTCGGGCCGGCCCTTGAAAGCCTCGATGATTTTTTGCAGGTCGGCCGACCTGATCTGGCTGGAGCGGGGCAGGTCAAGCCCGAAGTGAACCAGCAGGTTGCGCAGCTTTTCCAGGTCGGAGCGGACGGGAGCCGGGTGGATGCGGTAGAGGCAGGGATGGCCCTGCTCGGTCAGGTAGTTGGCCACGGCCACGTTGGCCATCAGCATGAATTCTTCCACCAGGCAGTGGGCCTCGTTTCGCTCCGAGGGGACCACCGCCGTCAACAATCCTTCCTGGTAAACCAGCTCTGGCTCCAGCAGGTCGAAATCCAGGCTGCCCTGCTTGAGACGCCTGGCCTTCAGGATTCTGGCCAGCTCTCTCATTTCCATCAGGTCGGCCAGGATATGCTGGTAGCGGCCCTGTTCCTGCAGGTCGCCCTGGAAAATTCTATAAACCGTGGTGTAGGTCAGGCGCTCAACCGTCTGGATGACCGAGGGATAAAAATCGGCCTTGATCACCTGGCCGTTGCGGTCTATTTCCATGACAGCCGAGACCGTGAGCCTGGGCACCCTGGGCCGCAGGCTGCACAGGCCATTGGACAGCTTCTCCGGGAGCATGGGCAGGGTCAGGTCGGGAAAATAGACGCTGGTGCCGCGCAGGTAAGCCTCGCGGTCAAGGGCCGAACCCGGTTTAACATAATGGGAAACGTCGGCGATATGGACTCCCAGCAGGTAGTTTCCCCCGGCCAGTTTTCTGATGCTGACCGCGTCATCGAAGTCCTGGGCTTTTTCCCCGTCTATGGTCACCGTGGTCCAGTTGCGAAGGTCAACCCTGTCCTCAAAGTCCCGGGGTCCGGGTTGCTCGGGCAGCTCGGCCGCCTCGGCCAGGGCCGGCTCTGAAAATTCTTTGGGCAGGTTGTGCTGGTTGATGACCACCTGCAGGTCCACTCCGGGCTCGTCCTGGTAACCGAGCACCCGCTGCAGCTCCAGGGAAGTCCGGTTAATTTCCACAATCTGCCCGGGCCTGGGTTTTTTCCGGCCCTTGATTTTGATGGGCACCGGTTCTTCAAACAGGGTGTCCATCGGGAGCACGAATGGTTGATAGTTTATTTCCAGGAAGAGTCCATAAAGCGAGCTCCGGCCCTTCTTGATTATTCTCAGGATGCGGCCTTCCGGTTTTCCGGCCAGTCCCTTTTCCCTGACCACCACTTCCACCAGGTCTCCGGTCACCGCCCCGGCGGTTTGGTGGGGCGGGATGAAGATGTCCCGGGTGCCCTGTTCCGGGTCTTCCGGAGTAACAAAGCCAAAACCCCGAGGGTTCAGGGAAAAAATTCCCCTGAAGGTGGTGGCCGGATGAATCTGGCCAACCCGATCGCCCATTATTTTCAACAACCCCTTCTTTTCCAGGTGCTTCAGGGTCGCCGGCAGTTTTCTCCTTTCCTGCTTGTTCAGTTTAAGGGTCCCGATCAGGCGGTTAAAGCTGACGGGCTTTTTATTCTTTTTAATAAAGTCGATTATTCTGTTTTCCATAAAGTAGTCCTTCTTTCTTGATTTTTTCTCTAATAGTAAAAGAGTGCCAGGCGGGGCAACCTTAACTTCTGGCGCCAGTCCCTGGCCACTCTGGTTTGCCCTATCTCTTCCAGCTGGCTATCGGTTCGACCGGGATAATCCTGGCGGGCAGAGGCCAGGCTCTGTTGCTTTTCTGGCTCCGGGGTTAAATTCCAGAGCGCCCGGTCGAGTTCCTCATCCAGGGCTTCAAGCCGGGCTTCCTCGGGTGGTGTAGCCTGCAGGGCGGCCCGGGCTTCTTCCAGGATCCGGCGGACCTCGGACAGCTCGGCGGGCAGCGTCTCCAGGCAGGAGAGAACTTCCCGGAGAACCCGGGTAGCCTTTCCGGCCGTGTCGGGAGCCTGAGGAGCCTGCTGTCCCACCAGCCTTTCCTGGTGCTGAGCGTAGGCCTTGAGAATTTCCTTTTCGCACTGGCTCAAAGAATAGATATTCTTTTTTCTCCGTCCGGCCAGGCGGCGGGCGAAGGTTCGGTCGATACCCTCGATGATCACCTCCAGCGGCAGGCCGAGTTTTTCCCACTCGGAAATCAGCTCCAGGTCGCGGGGCGGAATAAAAAAGATGGCCGGCTGGTGCTTCAGGAAGGCCCTGGCAATTTGTTGGTAGTAGTCCTGTCGCCTGGACCAGTCTTCACTCATCTCTCCACCTTGTTGGCGGTCCGGTTCTTTTCATAAATCAGCCGCAGACCCTGAAGTACCAGGTCCGGCTCGCAGTGGGCGATTTCGGGAATCTCGGCCGCTACCAGGCCGGCCAGGCCACCGGTGGCCACCACTGTCGGCCGGGTGCCCAGCTCGTTTGAGATCTGGTCGATTATGTTCCTGACCAGTCCAACGTAACCATAAAACAGGCCGGACTGCATGCTGCTGACCGTCGTCCGGCCGATGGCCGATTTCGGCTTTCGGACCTCGATCCGGGGCAGCCTGGCCGTCCTCAGGTACAGGGCCTCGGCTGAGATCTCTATCCCCGGGGCTATGGCGCCGCCCAGGTATTCTCCCCTGGCCGAGATGACATCAAAGGTGGTGGCGGTGCCGAAATCCACCACCAGGCAGGGGCCGCCGTATTTTTCAAAAGCGGCACAGGCCACCACGATCCGGTCAGAACCCACCTCGGCCGGGTTTTCATAAAGAATCGGAACCCCGGTCTTGACTCCCGGCCCGACCACCAGCGGTTTGACCCGGAAGTATTTTTCGCAGGCGGACTGAATAACCGGGGTAAGTGGCGGAACCACCGAAGAGATGATGGCCCCCCTGATCTTCTGGACCGCAAATTTTCCGTGCTCGAGCAGGTTTCTCAGCATGATCCCGTATTCGTCGGCTGTTTTTTCCCGGTCGCTCTTTATTTTCCAGTCGGCCAGAAGCTTCTTGCCCTGGAAAAGACCCACCCCGGTGGTGGTATTACCGATGTCGAACACTATCAACATTTTTTTCTCCTTGGTCCGGGTTATGATAAGACCCTGATTATTTCTGAGGCATAGAAAATTCTGGTCTCAGAATCAACCTTGAGCTTGAGGCCACCCTTCTCATCCAGGCCCAGGAACTGTCCGGCCAGTTCGCCTTCCCCCGTGCGCAGCATAAGCTTCTGCCCGGGTTGGAAGGATAATCTTTCCAGGTAGCTTGCTAAGAGGAAGTCTTTCTGCCCTTTTTCAACAGCATTATACCAGACTTTTAGCCTGGAACCAAGCTGGCCCAGGAGTTCCATGGCTTTCCAGTTTTTTCCGGTAAGGATAAACAGGGAGGTGGCCTGTCCGGAAAGTTCCCGGGGAAAATCAGCCTGGCGGTGGTTGAGGTTGATACCGATTCCGGCCACGGTCCAGGAATTTTTACCGGCGGAGCTACTGCCCTCGCAGAGAATTCCACCCAGCTTCTGCCCGCGAACGACCAGGTCGTTGGGCCATTTCAGGCTGACCCGGACTCCGGACAACCCTTGGATGGCCTCAGACGCGGCCAGGCCGACCGCAGCCGGCAGAAGGTTCAGGCTTCGGGGTGATGGTCGCAGAATGAAGGACACATACAGGCCCCGGCCCCGGGCCGAGTGCCAGCTACGGCCCTTGGTCCCCCTTCCGGCCAGTTGCTCCTCGGCCATGACGGCGGTTCCCTCCGGAAAATTCAGTCCGGCCAGACGCCGGGCAATGTCCATGGTGGAAAAGGCCAGGGAAAATATGAACAGGGGCTGGCCGGGGAAAAAGTTATTTAAATGAACTGACATCTTATCTATGCGGTGAGGCTTCGGGCTTAATGAAGCTCCCGCCGGCTTTTTTCCAGTGCGGTCCGTTTCAGACGCAGTTCCTCCAGCCTTTTCCGGTGCTCTTCGACCACCGCGGCCGGGGCCTTGGCCACGAAGTCCGGGTTGTTGAGACGGACTTCCAGCCGGTCAATATCGTCCTGGATTTTGCTTAATTCTTTTTCCAGCCTTTCTTTTTCCTGCTCCAGGTCGATGGCCCTGGCCACCAGCAGGCCGATTTCAGTCGTCCCGGCCAGGCCTTTGAGCAGCTTCTTATCCTGGGGCAGGACTTCGACGTACTCAATGTTCTCCACCCCGGCCAGGAGCCTGATGGCTGCCTGGTAAGGTTCGGCTACCGACCGGCTGTGCTCCCCGCCGGCCAGCCAGAGGTTGACTTTGTCTTTGACCGGAACCCGGTTTTCGGCCCGGATGGTGCGGACCTCGGAGATGACCTCCTGCAGGAATTTCATGGTGGCCTCGGCCTCGTCATCCAGCCAGGTGGCCGGGAATTCCGGCCACTCGGCCTCCAGCAGCGAGCGTCCGCTGCCCGGCAGGTGGTGCCAGATTTCTTCGGTGATGTAGGGCATGAAGGGATGCAGCAGGCGCAGTATTTTTTCCAGGGTATCTTCCATCACCGCCCGGGTGTTCCGATTGCCTTCCCGCAGCTCGGGTTTTATGAATTCCAGGTACCAGTCGCAGAACTCGTGCCAGATGAAGTGGTAGATGGTCTCCGAGGCTTCATAGAACTTGTATTCCCGGAGCGAGTCGTTAAGCTGCCGGCCTGCCCGGGCCAGCCGGCTCCTGATCCAGCGGTTGGGCAGGCTGAGCTTATCCGGGTCTGGGGTCAGGGCTTCCTCGTCCAGGTTCATTAGGACAAAGCGCGAGGCGTTCCAGATCTTGTTGGCGAAGGCCCGGTAACCGGCCATGCGGTCTTCGGACAGGGCGATGTCCATTCCCGGAACGGCCAGTGAAGACAGGGTGAAGCGCAGGGCATCGGTTCCGTATTTTTCAATCATTTCCAGGGGGTCGATGATGTTGCCCTCGGACTTGCTCATCTTGCGTCTTTTCATGTCCCGGACCAGGCCGTTGATGAAGACTTCCCGGAAGGGGATGTCCTTCATGAATTTCAGGCCCATCATGATCATCCGGGCCACCCAGAAAAAGATGATGTCAAAACCGGTGGCCATCAGATCGGTGGGATAGAAGACTTTCAGGTCTTCGGTCTGCTCCGGCCAGCCCAGGGTGGCGAAGGGCCAGAGGGCCGAGGAGAACCAGGTGTCCAGGACATCTTCGTCCTGCCTGACCGGGCCGCCGCATTTTTCGCAGGCCGCCGGTTCCTCCATTTCCACCATCAGGTGCTGGCAGTTCTGGCAGTAGTAGGCCGGGATGCGGTGCCCCCACCACAGCTGCCGGGAGATGCACCAGTCGTGTATCTTGTACATCCACTCGAAGTAGGTCCTGGTCCAGTTTTCCGGGATGAAGACGATTTTCTTTTCTTCAACCACCCTGATGGCTTCCCGGGCCAGGGGCTCAATTTTCACGAACCACTGCCAGGACAGGTGGGGCTCAATCACCGTCTTGCAGCGGTAGCAATGGCCGACGGCATGGGTGTAATCCTCGGTCCTGACCAGCAGGCCCAGTTCTTTGAGCTTCTCCACCACCTTCTGGCGGCAGGCAAAGCGGTCCAGGCCCTGGAAATCTTTTCCGGCCGCCTCGGTCATCCGGCCACTGCCGTCTATGACTATCACCTGTTCCAGGCCGTGCTTCTTGCCCAGCTCGAAGTCGACCGGGTCGTGGGCCGGAGTAACCTTGACCGCTCCGGTCCCGAAGTCTTTTTCCACCCGCTCGTCGGTGATGACCGGAATCAGCCGGTTCTGGAGCGGCAGCAGGACCTTTTTACCGTGGTACTTCAGGTACCGTTCGTCTTCTGGATGAACGGCCACGGCCGTGTCGCCCAGCATGGTTTCCGGTCGGGTGGTGGCCACCACTATCCCGTCGTCGCTTCCCGGGATCGGGTACTTGATGTACCAGAGCTTGCCCTGGAGTTCCCGGTGTTCAATTTCTATGTCGGACAGAACAGTCTGGCAGCGCGGGCAGCGGTTGACCAGGTAATAATCACGATAAATAAGGCCTTCCCGGTACAGGGAGACAAAAACGTACTTGACCGCCCGGGAAAAACCTTCATCCATGGTGAAACGTTCCCGGGACCAGTCCAGGGAGCAGCCCAGTCGCTTGAGCTGGTCGATGATGACCCCGCCGTACTTCTTCTTCCACTCCCAGGCCACCTTCAGGAATTCCTCGCGGCCGATCTTATCCCGACTGAGACCTTTCTCGGCCAGGCTCTGTTCAATCACGTTGTGCACGGCGATCGAGGCGTGGTCGGTGCCGGGAAGCCACATGGTGTTGTAACCCTGCATTCGCTTCCAGCGGACGATGATGTCGGGCAGGGTGAAGCACAGGGCGTGGCCCATGTGAAGGACCCCGGTGACGTTGGGCGGGGGCAGAACCATCGAGAATTTAGGCCGGGGGGAGTGAACGTCAGCCACGAATAACTTTTCATCCAGCCAGAACCTGGACCAGCGGTCTTCCACCGGCTTGGGGTCGTAAGCTTTCTCCAGCAGTTTCTTCTGTCTCATTTCTCTGTTAACCTTTTATTGAATTCAGCGGCCGCTTTCCTGGCCGCCCCCGGGTTCCCTTGATTTGGTCTCGGCCCGGTTGGTCGCCTGCAGGCTGGCCCTCAGCCTTTTTTCCAGCTCTCGCTCGGCCTCCAGGACTTCCTGCTGAACCAGGTGGCGCAATTCCCTGAGAAGGGCCGGGCTGACCTGGCTGCCGGCGTCTGGCTTTTCTTTGACCGGGCTGTCCGGCAGTTCTTCCGGCAGGGTATCGGGAACCCGCCTTTTCTCCACGGCCTCCCGGACGGCCTCGGCCAGGCTCTCTGAATAAAATGGCTTCAGGAAGACCTTGTCCGGCTTGAGCCATTCCCGGCAGTCGCGCGGCAGGGGCTCAAAGGTGCCGGCCAGAAGAAAGACCGGAACCCGGTTGCCGGCTGCCAGCCTGGCCTGTAGCGGCAGCAGGCTATCGGTCGCTTCCAGCAGCGAAGACCCGATAATCAGGGCCTCCGGATTAACTGTTTCCAGAAGCTGGTTCAGCTCATCCAGGTTACCGGCCAGGTGCAGCCTGAATGTCTCCTCAGAAAAGATGGACTGGCAGAGCCGGCGGATGGCCGGGCTGCTGTCGGCGACTATCAGGTTGTAGGCCACCTTGAACCTCGATTCTCAGGCTGTAAACCTTCTGAAAACAGATAATTTAATCTACATTTTTAGGCTTTTTCTGTCAATCAGGGCGGATTAATATTCGACCAGAACCGAGCCCGGGCCGAACAGCTCTTCCATTTTCTCGATGAATTCCTCTGAAGGCCTGACGCTCTGGGCTTCGGCCGATTGCACCAGGCAGCAGGTGGAGCTGTTTTCCAGTTGAAGGTAGAGCGGGCAATCGCCGGTGAAAGAATCCAGGATGCTCTTCATCCGGAGGATGCAGTCCTCATCGAGAGAATCAAGCTGGACCCTGATGACGGTCTTCCGGGCCAGCTTTTCCAGGGCTTCGGTCAGGGGCATTATTTGAGAGGCCAGAATTTTTCTGGCTTCAAAATTGTCGGTGGCCATCCGGCCCTTCAACCAGATGAGCTGCCCTTCCTTAAGGTAGGGATTGAACTTGTTGTAAGCCTCGGGAAAGACCGTTACGTCCACCTGCCCGCTCAGGTCTTCCAGGACAAAGGAAGCCATCCGTTCTTCTTTCCTGGTCTTGAGCAGTTTGACCGAGATGATTATTCCGCACAGCCTGACCTCCCGGTCGAAATCCTCTTCCGGGTCCAGGGCTTCGACCGAGTGACTGACCAGGTTGGCCAGCCTCTTCCGGTAGCGGGCCAGGGGATGGCTGGAGAGGTAGGTTCCCAGCACTTCTTTTTCATAGGTCAGGAGCGTTTCTTCGTTCCACTCGTTCAGGGCCAGGATCTCGGGCGGGAAGTCGGGACGGCGGACGCACTCGTCGCCAAAAAGGGAAATCGACTTTTCCTCGCGGGCTTTTTGTCTCTGGTGCCCGTATTCAATCAGGACGTCAATCAACTGGAAAAGCTGGGACCTCTTCCAGCCCAGGGAATCCAGGGCCCCGGCCTTGACCAGGCTTTCCAGGGCCTTGCGGTTTAGGATACGGGAGTCGTAATCATCGAAAAGGTCAAACAGGTTCTTAAAACCGCCCTTTTTCTCCCTGAGGGAGATCAGTTCCTGGATGGTGTTCTCGCCCACGTTCTTGATGGCCGCGAGGCCGATCCGGATCTGCTGGCCTTCGACCGAAAAGTGGTAAAAGCTGCGGTTGATGTCCGGGGGCAGGACGGGGATGCCCAGCTCGCGGCATTCATTGATGTACTTGACCATCTGGGAGGTGTCGCCCTTTTCGGCTTCCGAGGTCAGCAGGGCGGCCAGGAAGTGAACGGGATAATGGGCCTTGAGGTAAGCGGTCTGGTAGGCCAGGTAAGCGTAGGCGGCACTGTGGGACTTGTTGAAGCCGTACTCGGCGAACTGGACGATCTGGTCAAATATCTTTTCCGCCCTGGACTGGTGGATGCCGTTCTTCTTGCAGCCCTGGATGAATTTTTCCCGCTGGGCCTTCATCATTTCTTTTATTTTTTTGCCCATGGCCTTGCGCAGCAGGTCGGCCTCAGCCATGGTAAAACCGGCCAGGACGGTGGCCAGGCGCATCACCTGTTCCTGGTAGACGATGATGCCGCGGGTCTCTTTAAGGATTGGCTCCAGCTGGGGGACCTCGTAAGACACCTTTTCCGGGTGGTGCTTGCGCTGGACGAACTCGGCGGTCATGCCGCTTTTAAGCGGGCCGGGACGGTAGAGGGCGTTCAGGGCGATCAGGTCGCGGAATTCTTCCGGCTTGAAGTTTCGCAGCAGGTCCTTCATCCCGTAGCTTTCGAACTGGAAGACCCCGTTAGTCCGGCCCTGCTTGAAGACCTCGAAGGTAGCCGGATCATCCAGGGGTATCTTATCCAGGTCCGGTCTCTGGCCGGTGTCCTTTTCTATGAGGTCCAGGGCGTCGGTGATGACCGTCAGGTTGCGCAGGCCCAGGATGTCCATCTTGAGCAGGCCGATGGCCTCGATGTCGCCCATGGGGAACTGGGTGGTGATTTCACCCTTGTTTGACTGGTAGAGCGGGATGAATTCCACCAGTGGCCGGGGAGTGATGACGATGCCGGCGGCATGAATGGAAGGGTGCCGGACCTGCCCCTCGAGCTGGCGGGCTATGTCCAGCAGACGGGCGATCCTTTCGTTCTTCTGGTATAAGTCCTTGAGTTCAGGCACGCTCTTGAGCGCCCCTTCTATGCTGGCGTCCGGTCCCTGGGCCGGGATGAGCTTGGCCACCCGGTCCACTTCGTTCAGGGGGATTTCCATCACCCGGCCGGCATCCCTGATGGCCTGGCGGGCGGCCATTGTTCCGAAGGTGATGATCTGGCAGACGTTTTCCTGCCCGTATTTCTCGGTTACGTAATCAATTACTTCCTGGCGGCGGCGGCCGCAGAAGTCGATGTCGATGTCGGGCAGGCTGATTCTCTCGGGGTTGAGGAAGCGCTCGAACAGCAGGTCGTACTCTATGGGGTCAATCTGGGTGATGCCCAGGCAGTAGGCGATGAGGCTGCCGGCGGCCGAACCGCGCCCCGGCCCGACCGGTATGCCCTTCTTCCGGGCAGCGCTGATCAGGTCCCAGACCACCAGGAAGTAGCCCTCAAACCCCATCTGCTCGATGAGCTTGATTTCCCGGTCCAGGCGGAGCTGGTATTCTTCCAGCGTATGCGGGTTGACTCCCCGGCTGATCTTCTCCTCGATACCGGGCAGCCGTTGCTCGAAACCCCGGCGCACCACCTCTTCAAAGTAATCGCGCAGGTTCTGCTGGCCGGGGGCCTGGAAGTTGGGCAGGAAGTGCCCGGTCAGCGGAAACTCAAAATTACAGCGGGCGGCCAGGTGTCGGGTGTTGCTCAGGGCCTCGGGGTAATCCCGGAACAGCTCCCGCATCTCTTCCGTCGATTTGAGGTAAAACTGGTCGCTGGAAAAATGCATCCGGTCGGTGTCGGAGAGTTTTTTCCCGGTCTGGATGCACAGCAGGACATCCTGGATCTGGGCGTCTTCCTTTCTTAGGAAATGAACGTCGTTGGTGGCCACCAGGGGCAGGCCCAGTTTTTTGGCAAGGGCCACAATTCCGGGAATTATTTTCTTCTGCTCGGGCAAACCGTGGTCCTGGAGTTCCAGGAAGAAATTTTCTTCGCCGAAGATTTCCAGGTATTCCCGGGCGGCCTGCTCGGCCCTCTCTTCCATCTCCTTGACCAGGTAATCGTTGACCTCGCCCTTCAGGCAACTGGACAGGGCGATCAGGCCGGCCGAGCATTCTCTCAGGATTTCTTTATCTATGCGTGGCCGATAGTAGAAGCCTTCAAGGTAGGCCGAGGTCAGCAGCCGGCACAGATTGCGGTAGCCCTTTTCATCTTTCACCAGGAGAAGCAGGTGGTAGTTATTGGTTTCATCCCCGTTGCCCGGCTTCTTGTCAAACCTGGACCGGGGAGCCACGTAGACCTCGCAGCCGACGATGGGCTTGAGACCCTGTTTCTTGGCGGCCTTGAAAAACTCAACCGCTCCAAAAAGGTTACCGTGGTCGGTCAGGGCCACGGCCGGCATGTTGTATTTTGAGACCGTCTCCACCAGGTCGGAGAGGCGCAAACAGCCATCGAGAATGCTGTACTCGCTGTGAACGTGGAGGTGAATGAAAGCATTATCCATGATAACAACCCTTCCCGAGCAACCGGAAGCAGGCTATTCCCATTCGATGGTTCCGGGCGGTTTTGAGGTGATATCGTAAACCACCCGGTTAACTCCGTCAACCTCGTTAACGATTCTGGTAGAGATTCTTTTGAGCAGCTGGGGCGAGGCCTGGTACCAGTTGGCGGTCATGCCGTCAGTGCTCTGGACCAGGCGGATGGCCACCACCTGCTGGTAGGTCCTCTGGTCGCCCATCACCCCGACCGAGCGCACCGGAAGAAGAACGGCAAAAGCCTGCCATAACTTATTGTAAATTTTAGCTTTGCGGACTTCTTCGAGCAGGATGGCGTCGGCTTCCCTGACGATCCGCAGGTTTTCCCGGCTGACTTCTCCGACGATGCGCACGGCCAGCCCGGGGCCCGGGAAAGGATGCTGCTGGATGAACTCGCGGCTTACGCCGAGTTCCAAGGCCAGGGCCCGCACCTCGTCTTTGAACAGTTCGCGCAGGGGTTCAACCAGCTTGAAGTTAAATTTCTCCGGCAGCCCGCCGACGTTGTGATGAGATTTAATCGTGTGGGAGGGCCCTTTAACCGAAGTGCTTTCGATGACGTCTGGATAGATGGTGCCCTGGGCTAAGAATTTTACCTGGCCGAGTTTACGGGCTTGCTCTTCGAATATTTCTATAAAAACCTGCCCGATTATCTTGCGTTTCTTCTCCGGTGAAGTGACTCCCTTCAATTTTTCCAGAAAGATATCCTCGGCCTGAACACCGACCACCTGAAGGGAGAATTTTTTCCTGAAGACATCGAGGAGAGTCTCATACTCACCTTTCCGCAGCAGACCATTATTGACGAACACGCAGTGGAGCTGTCGGCTGACCGCTTTCTGGATGATTAGGGAAGCTACCAGGGAGTCTATGCCGCCGCTCAATCCGCAGATGACCTTCTCCTTACCGACCAGCTGTCTGATTTCTCTGGCCTTGTCCTGGATGAAGGAGCTCATGTTCCAGTCGGCCTTAAGGCCGGCCAGCCGGAAGAGAAAGCTGGCCAGGACCTTCTTGCCTTCCTGGGTGTGGGCCACTTCCGGGTGGAATTGAACGCCATAAATCTGGCGTTCCCTGTTTTCGATTGCCGCGGCTTTGGAGTTGGCCGTCCTGGCGGTCACGGTAAACCCGACCGGAATGGCTTCCAGCCGGTCGCCGTGGCTCATCCAGACCTGGGTTTTTTCTTTTAGGCCATGGAGGAGACCTGATCTATCAATAATGTGCAGGGCGGCAAATCCATATTCACGTTCGGGCGCCTTCTGCACCTGTCCGCCCAGGTGATGGGCAATGAGCTGAAGCCCATAGCAGATGCCGAGGATCGGAATTCCGAGGTTAAAGATTTCCGGGTCGGGATGGGGGGAATCCGGTTCGTAAACGCTCTGCGGGCCTCCGGAGAAGATTATGGCCCCGGGTTTCAGGGCTTTAATCTTTCTCAGCGGGATGTTGAAGGGATGAATTTCCGAATACACCCCGAGCTCGCGCACCTTCCGGGCGATGAGCTGGGTATACTGCGACCCGAAATCAAGGATGAGGGCTTTATTCATAGACAGATTTTAGCAGACGGCTGTTGGCGTTTCAACGCCGGGAAACTGGATTAAGAACTATAACTTGTAAACTTCGCCGATTCGAGCATCCGGGCACGGAGAATGCATTTATATCTATAATGGTACCGCGAATAATACCCATCATTCAGAATCATGAGGGCGGACTGTTATTATTGAGGAAGACGGCTTCAGGCGGTTTCAGGTCTCTATTTCCAGCTTTTCTAAGTAAAGGTCGCGGCCGCTTATGAGTTCAACTTCTCTGGAGCCGCAGAAGGGACAGGCATAGGAAAAATCGGGGGAGGAAATGTCCCCGGTCTTAATTTCTTTTCCGCAGCCGTGACATTTAAATTTTACTCTGGTTACTTTTATTTCCAATCTGGCTTTGTCGGCAATGGTGCCTTTTTTATAACTGTGGAAGGCTGTTCGAAACAGCTCCGGCACCACCCCGGAAAGCTCCCCGATCAGAACCCGGACCTTAGTGACTCTTTTAGCGCCGACCTGACGGGACTGCTCCTCGATTATGGTGAATAAATCGGCCACAATGGACAGCTCATGCATTTTTTGTTCGCAGCTCCTGAAGTTTCTTTTCCAGATACTGACACAGGGGCTCGATTCCTTCGCCGGTTATAGCCGAGGTGCGGAAAACTTCAAGCTTCGGGTTAATTTCCAGGGCTTCGGCCGTTACCCGGTCGGCATCAAACGGAAGGTAAGGCAGGAGGTCAGCCTTGGTGATGACAAAAACCTGGGAGGTGATAAAAGCTTCCGGGTATTTCCTGGGCTTATCATCTCCTTCCGGCACGGACAGCAGGACAAACCGCAGGCTTTCCCCCAGGTCAAAACTGGCCGGACAGACCAGGTTGCCCACGTTCTCGATGAAAAGAAAGTTCAGGTCGGCCGGGATTTGGTCAAAAATCCGGGCCAACATCTTGGCTTCGAGATGGCAGGCCCCATGGGTGGTTATCTGCCAGGCCGGCAGCCCGATTTTCCTTATCCTCTCCGCGTCCCTTTCTGTTTCTATGTCACCTTCGATTACGCCCACTCTGTACCGGTCTTTGAGCTTCAGCCCGATTTTTTCCAGCAGGGTAGTCTTGCCGGAGCCAGGCGAGCTCAGCAGGTTGGCGGCCAGGATACCCTTATCTTCCAGCTTTTTGCGGATAGAGGAGGCGATTTTCTTGTTGGAGCCGAGGATGTCCTCAAGCACCAGGACTTCTTTTTTGCTCTTTTCCATGTTTGGTTCTCTTTGAGTTAAGTCTTCGTGGTTTATTCATTATAGCAGAGGAGCGCGGCCCTCTGGCGGCCCGCCTCAACTTTTCCACCAGGAAATCTAAGGCAGCTTCCAGGTTTCTTTTGGCCGCCGGGCTCAGTCCTCCTCCCACCTCGAACTCGTAGCCCCGGATGGCCAGGGTCATGATATCTGGGGTTTTTCTATATAGCTCCCGGCAGAGATAAGCCACCGCTTCGGGCGACAGAGAATGGCTGGTAAAGCTGAAGTCCTTGACAGGTTTTATCTTCTTGAATAAGAAAGGCTGCGATCCAGTCTTAAGGGCGTCGACGATGATAACCTTTTCATGTTCAGAGAAAAGCAGGGAATCTTCCACCTGGAGCTGGTAGTCAGCTTCCAGGCTCAGTCCGGGCAGACCCAGTTTTTCAAGCTCGCTGATAAAAGCCGGGCCCAGGCCGTCGTCCCGCCTCCCTGGATTGCCTATTCCGTAAACCAGGATTTTCTTTTTTACCGCGCTTTTCGTGGTTATTTCCTCTTGCGGTCGACGAGGTGGCCTTCAGAATCGTATAGCTCGACTTCGAGCGGCATCTGGCCCAGGGCGTGGGTGGCGCAGCTCAGGCAGGGGTCGTAGGCCCGGATGGCCACTTCCACCCGGTTGAGCATGCCCTCGGTTATCTCCGGCTTTTCTGAGATGTACTCCTCGGCTACCAGCCGGACCGCTTCGTTGTAAGCCTGGTTATTATTCGTGGTGGAAACTATCAGGTTGGCCATGGTCACCTGGTCATCGTCATTGATCCGGTAATGGTGGAACAACGTGCCGCGGGGGGCTTCGACCAGGCCGACGCCCTCGTGTTTCTTCTTGCCTTTCTTGACCAGGTTGTCTCCGGTAATGTCCTTGTCGTTCAGCAATTCTTTTATAACTTCTGCGGCGTGCAGGGCTTCGATCAACCTGGCCCAGTGGCTGTGCAGGGTCATGTTGTTGGGCTTTCCGCCCGTGTAGGCCTTGTATTCTTCAAATTCTTTCTGGGCCCGGGGGCTGGGAATGAAATCGCAGGTGTTAAGCCTGGCGATGGGGCCGACCCGGTACCAGCCCTTTTCTTTGCCCAGCTTCTTCAGGTAGGGGAATTTCATGTAACTGTAATTTCGGACTTCTTCCCCGATGTAGTCCAGGTAATCCCGGTAGTCGACATCGTTCAGGATTTTCCGGCCCTCGGCATCCACCGCCCGCAGCACCCCGTGGTAGAAATCCAGGGCCCCGTCCTTTCTGACCAGGCTCAGGTGGTTGGAGGGGAAGTGGGCAAAGCTGTCCAGGACAGCCCTGTTCTCCGCGTGCAGTTTCTTGAAGAGCTGGATGGCTTCCTGGGCCCAGTCGATCATGGTGTCGATGTTGAAGGGGGCGGGCGACTTGAGGAAGAAATCTCTTTCTTCCGGGCTCAGGCTCTTGTTAACCCCGCCCGGTATGGCCCCGGTGCCGTGGATCTTTTTGCCGGCCGTGGCCTTGATTATCTCCTGCCCGAACTTCCGCATCAGGACGCCCTTAACCGCTATTTCCTTGTGGGTCTTAGCCACCCCGATGATGTTCCTCACGGCCGGGTCGGCGTCAAAGCCGAACAGCAGGTCAGGCGAGGCCAGGTGGAAGAAATGCAGGGCATGGGACTGGAGCATCTGCCCGTAGTGCATCAGGCGGCGCAGCTTGTCCGCGGTCGGGGGCAGCTTTTCGGGTGGAACGCCGACGATTATGTCCATGGCCTTGGCCCCGGCCAGGTGATGGCTGACCGGGCAGATGCCGCACAGCCGCTGCACCAGGACAGGAATCTCCCAGTAAGGCCTTCCCTGGACGAAGCGCTCGAAACCGCGGAATTCCACCACGTGGAAACGGGCCTGGGCCACCTTTCCGCGGTCGTCAAGGCGGATGGTGACCTTGCCGTGTCCTTCGACTCTGGTTACCGGTTCTATGGTTAGCTTTCTGCTCATGGTTTTCTGTCCTCAATCATATTTTACCAGTTCGTATTCCAGCCTAAGCGGCCTCCCCTGGACGAGAGCCGTTAACGCTTCCCAGATCAGGTCGGCCGAGGGCGGGCAGCCCGGGAGGAAATAATCTATTTTGACTATTTCGTGGCAGGGATAAACCCGGTCCAGGAGCACCGGAATATCCTCATCGGCCGGTATCAGGCGGTCTTCCGGGGCCACGGTTGGTGAGTTGAGGTAAGCTTCCTCCAGGCATTCTTTAAGGGGGATGGTGTTGCGCATGGCCGGCAGTCCGCCCATGACCGCGCATTCCCCGACCGAGACCAGGATTTTACAGTTTTTCCGGAAATACCTCAGGACCTCGACATTCTCGGCATTGCAGCATCCGCCCTCAATCAACCCGATGTCCACCGGGCGGCTGAATTTCTTGATATCGTCAATGGGAGACTTGTCAAACTCCACCAGTTCAATCAGGTCCAGGATTCTTTCGTCAATGTCCAGGAAGGACATGTGGCAGCCGAAACATCCGGCCAAGGAAGCTGTAGCGATTACTGGTTTGCTCATGTTCTCACCCCGTCATTTCTTTTCTTCGATGTCGCTGCCGATTGGCCTGCGGTCATACTTGCGCCTGCCGATGGGGATGCGGAAGCCCACCTCTTTCCTGAGGATGGCGCCCACCGGGCAGATGTCCATGGCCTTCTGGGCTTCCTCGTCGCTCAACCTGGCGGCCAGTTTCCGGTCAACGTTGATTCTGACCCGGCCGGAGCGGTTTTTCATGGCAAAGACTTTCTTTCCGTCCGGAGTCTGGATGGCCCGGATGCAGCGCTGACACTGAACGCAGCGGTTATGTTCCAGCAGGAATTTCGGGAAGGCCTCGATGTCTTTTTTCGGGAAAAGGTAGGGGAACTGGGGCACCAGGATCTGGTAGCGGTAGGCCAGGGCCTGGAGTTCGCAGTTGCCGCTTTTCTCGCAGGCCGGGCAGAAGTGGTTGCCCTCAACGAACAGCATTTCTATTATGGCCTTGCGGTACTCCTCCACTTCGGGGGAGGCGTTTTCGATGACCATACCGGGTGTCACCGGCTGGGTGCAGGCGGCCATCCAGCGTCCGTTAACCCGGACCGAACAGATGCGGCAGCTGCCCACCGGCTTTAACCCTTCAAAGTGGCACAGTACCGGGATGTAGATGCCATTGGCTTTGGCCGCCTCGTAGATGGTCATGCCGGCTTCGGCCTGGCACTCCTTGCCGTCAACCGTGAATTTTATCTTATCAGGCATGGTCCTGTTCCTCCTGGAATTTTCGGCCGGTTATGGCGCAGGCCTCGGCCACGGCCTGGTTGAGGTCGAACTCAGGGATGAAATCTGCTTCTTTGTTGACCCGGCTTTCATAGAGTTCCCGGAAGCTGGCCAGGGTGGTCAGGACCGGGTTGGGCGAGGTCTGGCCCAGGCCGCAGCGGCTCATGGACTTGATGATTTTCCCCCAGGCCTCAATCTCTTTGAGGTCCTGAACAGTTCCCAGCCCCGAGGCTATCTTCTCAAACTTTTTCTTCAGCAGGACGTTTCCGGCCCGGCAGGGAACGCACCAGCCGCAGCTTTCCTCGATGAAGAAATCGAGGAAATTGCGAACCACCGAAAACAGGTCGCGGCTGCGATTGAAGATGATGATCGACCCGCCGGTGGGCAGGTCGGAAAAGCAGATCTTCCGGCCGAATCCGGCTTCCGAAATGCAGTTACCAGAAGGCCCGCCCACCTGGACGGCCAGGGTGTCTCTGGCCCCAACCATCTCCAGCAGCTCCTTAACCGTCAGACCGTATTCCACTTCGTAGATGCCCGGTCTCTCACAATCGCCGGAAACGCTCAGCAGCTTGGTCCCGGCTGAAACCGGGGTGCCCATCGACCGAAACCAGTTAGCTCCGTGTATGATAATCTGGGTGGCCGTGGCCAGGGTTTCCACGTTGTTGACCGTGCTGGGCAGGTTCAGGTAACCCTTCTGCACCGGGAACGGGGGCCGGTCACGGGGTTCTCCCCGCTTGCCCTCGGCCGATTCAATCAGGGCCGATTCTTCGCCGCAGACGTAAGCCCCGGCACCCATCTTGATCTCGATGTCAAAGTCAAAGCCCCGGCCGGCGATGTTCGGACCCAGCCAGCCCTGTTCTCTCATCTTCTGCAGCACGTGTTCCAGGTAGCGACGCAGGTAGGTGTATTCGTGCCTGAGATACAGGATGCCCAGTCGGGCTCCGACGGCATAACCGGCAATGGCCATGCCTTCAAACACCATTTCCGGCCTTTCGGTCAGGATGACCCGGTCCTTGAAAGTCCCGGGTTCCCCCTCGTCGGCGTTGCAGATGACAAAATGCTGTTCGCCCTTTTCTTTCCGGCAGAATTCCCATTTCAAGCCTGTCGGGAATCCGGCCCCGCCCCGGCCCAGCAGGTTGGCCTTTTTTACTTCATCGATTATGCACTCGGGGGTTGTCTCCAGGGCCTTGCGGATGGCCTGGCCGGGAACATATTCGCCAAAAACAACCGGGCCGGTTTTCCTGATATTGTTCCTGACCATTGACCGGACGAGTTCGTGGCCGTTGGCCCCGTCGCCCGTTTCTTCCACCATGTCCTCAACCGCCCGGCCTTCCCTCATCCAGCCCACCAGTTTTTTAACCTTATCCGGGTTGAGGGAGGTAAAGACCACTCCGTTGATGATGGCGGCCGGCTCCTGGTCATTCATTCCTATGCAGGAGGTTTCCAGCAGGGTGACCAGGCCGTCTTCTGAAGTCTGGCCGAAACGACAACCCGTTTCACGCTCCCAGGCCAGGGCCACCTTTTCCCGTCCAGCCATTTCGGCCGTGATGGAATTGTTGAGATAGACCACGTACTTTCCGAGCGGCCGGGCTGAAAGAAAATGGTAAAAGCTGATGACCCCTTCCACCTCGGCCCGGGAAAGTCCGAGCTCGTCGGCTACGGACAGGATGGCTTTTTCGGAGATATAGCCTTCCCTGGACTGGAGTTCTTTCAGGATCTCTATCAGCCGGGTCCGGTCTTTCCTGTATTTTTGCAGTATTTTTTTATAGTTCATATCAGACCCCTCATCAAAATAGAATTATTTATATCATAAACCCCGCTTTTTACAAAGAGTTATCTTGTGAATTTTTACCATATTTTCTATAATCTAAAACATGAAAGTTGACCTGGAACATCTCAGCCGCCTGGCCAACCTGGAGCTGACCGAGGAAGAAAGAAAACTTCTGCCCGGACAGATGGAAAAGATAATCGACTGGGTCGGGCAGCTGTCCAGCCTGGCCACAGGAGAGGAAGAAAAGTACCACCAGGTGGATTTCTCCCTGCGGCTGGAAGAAGACGAGGTTCAACCCTCGCTGCCACAGGACGAGGTTCTGGCCATGGCTCCCGAAAAACAGGGTGATTTGGTCAAGGTGCCGAGGGTTTTCAGAGAAAAATGAAATACGTTGAGCTTGGCCTGAGAGAAGCGGTGGACCTGGTCAGGAACGGCCAGGTAAAAGCCACAGAAATTGTCGAATCTTACCTCAGCCATATTGAGTCAGTTGACCCGGAAATCAAGGCCTACCTGACGCTGGCTGCCGACCGGGCTCTGAGCCGGGCCAGGGAAATAGATGCCAGGAAGCACAAGGGCCGGCTGGCCGGGGCGGTGGTGGCCATAAAAGACAACATCATCACCCGTGGCCTCCGGACCACCTGCGGTTCCAGGATACTGGAAAACTTTGTCCCGCCTTACGATGCCACGGTGGTTGAGCGCCTGGAAGCCGAAGACGCTATCATCATCGGGAAAACCAACCTGGACGAGTTCGCCATGGGTTCCTCCACCGAGAACTCGGCTTTCTTCCCGACCCGGAATCCCTGGGACCTGGAACGGGTGCCGGGTGGTTCCAGTGGAGGTTCGGCGGCCGCGGTGGCCGGCCTCGAAGCCATGGCTGCCCTTGGTTCTGATACCGGTGGCTCCGTCCGGCAACCGGCGGCTTTTTGTGGAACAGTGGGGTTGAAGCCCACCTACGGGCGAGTTTCGAGGTACGGGCTGGTGGCCTTTGCTTCTTCCCTGGACCAGATTGGCCCCCTGGCCCGATCGGTCGAGGATTGTGCGCTCATAACTTCGGTCATAGCCGGTTTTGACCGCCGGGACTCTACCTGCGCTGACCGGCCGGTGCCCGACTACCTTGATGGCCTGGGAAATTTTCAGGAGAAAGTAAAGGTCGGCTTTCTGGGCGAAGCCTCATTAAAAGGAATTAATCCCGAGGTGGCTTCCAGCTACCTCCAGGTGCAGGAATTGATTGCCGGCTTGGGATTTGAAGTGGTGCGAATGGATTTCCCCTCCTGGGAGGTAGCCCTGCCCTGTTATTACATAATTGCTCCCTCTGAAGCCAGCTCCAACCTGGCCAGGTATGACGGGGTGAGGTATGGCCTTCGGGCTGGGGCGGCCGAGCTGGCCGATATGTATGTTAAAACCAGGACCGCAGGCTTCGGCAGCGAGGTCAAACGACGGATCCTGCTGGGAACCTTTGCCCTGAGTTCCGGGTATTACGAAGCTTATTATGCCAGGGCGGCCAGGGCCCGCCAGGCCATAACGGCCGAGCTGCAGGCCGCCTTCAGGAGGGTTGATTTCATCCTGACCCCGACCACCCCCGAGCCGGCTTTCAAACTGGGAGAAAAGCAGGATCCGATAGCCATGTATCTTCAGGACTATTTCACGGTGGCGGCCAGCCTGGCCGGGGTGCCGGGAATTTCTATTCCCTGCGGGCTGACCGGGAATGGCCTGCCGCTGGGGCTGCAGGTGCTGTCCGAACCGTTTGCCGAAAACAGATTATTTAAATTTGCTTTTTTGCTTGAAAATAATATAAAATTCAAAAATAATATGTATGGAATAAATACCAGAGGAAGGAGGAAGAATGAAAATTAAAAGCCTTTGGTTGATCGGTCTTATTACAGTTGCCATCCTGATCTCTGCGGGCTGTTCCTCAGCTCCCGAAAAAACCCTGCTGGATAAATATTTCCATGCTGTATCCATGAGGGATAATCAGACCATGGCCGCCATGGCCTGGAAGCCCCTGGAAATCGATTATGCCAGCTTTACCATTCTCGAGGTTACCCCGGAAAAGGTTGAACCGGTCAGTCTGCCCGCCCTGAACGACAAAGAGGCCGAGGCCAAGAAAAAGGTTGACGACCACATCGGACCCGTGGTGGATGCCAAGGATGCTCTGGATGCCGCCCAGGACGAGCTGGACAACGCCAGGACCTCGGGGGCCCGGGCTGCCCTGAAGAAAAAGGTTGAACAGCTGCAGGCCAAGTATGATCAGGAATATAACATTCACAAAGAACTGCAGAGACTGTACGGCGAGGCCAAGGACGCCGCAGCCAAGGAAGAGCAGATTACCCTGTTCTCTCTGGGCTTAAAGAACCTGCCCGGGATCCGGAGCCTGAACGGTGATGTTCATACCAAGCAGCTGGTCATCAGCGTTAAGAACAAAGCCGGTGCCGAGAAAAAGTACAAGGTAGAAATGAGAAAATATGTTATGAAGGATGAAACCGGCAAAGTGGCTTACAACGGGCAGTGGAAGATTATCGATTTCGTGCCGGTCAGCTAAAAAATTTATACACAACCGGTCTTAAAATCATAATCTGGCCTTATTGACTTTTTGCAATTTTCAGCTATAAATAATCTTTCTTGCGGTCTGGAAAAGGGGCCGTTAGCTCAGAGGGAGAGCACCGGCCTTTTAAGCCGGGTGTCGCTGGTTCGAGTCCAGCACGGCTCATTTGCGCCCCTGTCGTCTAGCCCGGCCTAGGACATCGCCCTTTCAAGGCGGCAACACGGGTTCGAATCCCGTCGGGGGCGCTTTTTCATTTTAAAAAAAATAATAGGTCCGGATTACAATCGCCGGGACTTCGGGAGGGGTTGGTTCAATCCAGGGTAAAGGCCTTTTCGGTGATCAGACGGAGGCAGGCGTCCACTTCTGAGGTCCCGTACAGCACACCCCGGTTTTGCTTGATTTCTTCCAGGGCCCGGTCAATGCCGAAGGCCGGGCGGTAGGGACGGTGGGAAGACATCGCTTCCACCACGTCGGCCACGGCCAGGATGCGAGCTTCGGGCAGAATCTCTCCGCCTTTCAGCCCCTTGGGATAGCCGGAGCCGTTTATCCGTTCGTGATGCTGGAGAACGATCTGGGCTATGGGCCAGGGGAATTCAATGTTTTTGAGGATTTCATAGCCAGCCTGGGGATGGGTCTTGATGATTGTATATTCCAGCTCGGTCAGCTTGGTCGGTTTGCTCAGGATTTCAGACGGCACGTATATCTTGCCGATGTCGTGAATTTCGGCGGCCAGCTTCAACCCTTCCACTCCGGCTTCGGGCAGGCCCAGTTCGCGGGCGATGGCTTCGGCCAGCTTGGCCACCCGTCGCTGGTGACCGGCGGTGTAAGGGTCGCGCATTTCGATCGTGGTTGAAATTGCCTGAACCGTACCCTGCAGGGCCCGCTGCAACCGGGCCCAGCTGTCCTGGAGTTCCCTTTCGACCTTTTTGCGAGAAGTTATATCGCGGAAAACGATGACCCTGCCCGGGCCGAGACCGCGGTCGGTTGGCATGGGAGCCGAGGTCTGCTCAATCGGAATTTCCAGGCCATCCCTGGAGACCAGGACCGCTTCCTGGGGGGAAAAGTCTTCGGACCAGGGAGACGGTAGAGACTGGTTTTGCAGGCAGAAGACCTGTTCGAATTTCTGACCGAGAGCTTCCTTTTCCGACCAGCCGGTTATTTTCTGGGCCACCGGGTTTATGAACGAAATCAGGCCCTCGGCATTAAGGACTATTATTCCGTCCCCGATGCTCCTGAGGATGGTGGAAAGCCATTGCTCTTTTTCTCTCAGCAGCAGCTGCATCCTGGCCTTGTAAAGGGCGGTTTCTATGGTCAGCTCCAGTTCCCGCTCTTCAAAGGGTTTGATCAGGTAGCCGAAGGGCTCGGTCAGCTTGGCCCGCTCGAAAGTCAGGTCATCGGCGAAGGAAGTGATGTAGACCACCGGGATGCCGTATTCTTCCCAGGTAACGGCGGCCACTGAAATCCCGTCCAGGTTGCCCTTGAGAACGATGTCCATCAGGACCAGGTCCGGCTTTTTCCGGTTTATACTGGCTATGACTTCTTCCCCGGTCTGAACCACGCCGGTGACCTCGTAGCCCAGCAGCCTGACCATGTTCTGGAGGTCTCGAGCCACCAGGTTTTCATCTTCAACTATCAGGATCCTGGCCTTGCTCATTCTGACCTCTTAGCCTTAACATTCTATATTGATGTCGGGGCGGGTGCAACTTTAATAGCTTCTGGCGAATTCTTCAGCCCTGGGCTGGCCGGGGCCGGGGGAAGGATACCCTGGCCAGCGTGCCTCCGCCGTGAAGGCCGGTTATATTAAACTCTCCACCCAGCTGGGCCGAGAGCAGCCTGACAATTTCCAGTCCGAACCGGCTTCCTGACTCCAGCTGGTATCCCCGACCGTCGTCCCTGACCTCGAGCACCAGTTTTTCTCCTTCCGGCAGCAAGGAAACCTCCAGCGAACCTCCCTGCCCTGGGTTGAAGGCGTGCTGCAGGCTGTTGGAAACGAGTTCGGTCAGGATCAGGCCCAGCGGGATGGCCATATCCACGGTCAGGGCCGGGACATCTACCCGAACCGAGTAGGTAACGCCTTCGCTGTTCGGGATATGGACCTGGAACAGGTGCACCAGCAATTTCTCGGCGTAATCGCTAAAATCGATCGAGGCCAGGTCCTTTTCCCGGTAGAGCTTGTCGTGGACCAGGGCCATGGAATAAATTCGGTTCTGGCATTCCTTGAGCGCGCTGCGGGCTTCCGGGTCCTTCAGATACCCGGACTGCAGGTTGAGCAGGGAAGAAATAATCTGCATGTTATTCTTGACCCGGTGATGAACCTCTTTAAGGAGAATTTCCTTTTCCTTCAGAGAAGCCAGCATCGCATCCTCAGCTTTTTTCCTTTCGGTTATGTCCCTGACGTATTCTATGACCCCTTTTAACCGTTTGGTTCGATGATCGATCAGGGGGAAGGAAAAGAGCTCCAGCCAGCCGGTGATTTTTCCCCCGGGGCCGGTCCTGGGAACGATTTCACAGGCCGGTTGCAGAGTTCTCAGGGTCTCGAGGCTCGGGCAGGGGTCGCAGAAGTTGTTTTTCCCGTGATAGGCCAGATGGCATTTTTTACCCACCAGGGGCAGGGCATGGGCGTACCATTTTTCCATCACCGGGTTTACCCGGACGATGTTCATCTGCAGGTCCAGGATGGAAATTCCGTCCTGGATGGAAGCAAAGGAATCGGTCAGCAGGCGTTCGGTTTCTTTCCTCAGCTCTTCGGCCAGATTCTTTTTTATCACCAGGGCCGCCTGGTTGGCCACGAACGATAACACCTGGAGGTGTTCTTCGGAGTAGCGGAGGCCTTCGGTGTAACTCTGGACCACCATCACTCCGAACACTTCATCCTGGACTCTGAGCGGAACGCCCAGCCAGTCCACAGAAGGGGCTCCGATGGACTCCACCTGGCCCTCGTTTTCCAGTCTGGCGAAGACCTCCGGCGAGGCCAGGAGGGGCTGGCCTGTTCTCAGGACATATTCGGTCAGTCCCCGCCCGGCCGGCTTGGGCGGTGGCGGCGGGTCGTACTCGTCGACAAAGTAAGGGAAGGACACCAGCCCGGATTCTTTATCATAAAGGGCGATGTAAAAATTCTCGGCCGGCATCAGGTTCCTGATGGTCAGGTGAATGGCCCGGAGCAGTTCCACCAGGTTGTCTTTTTCCACACTCAACCGGGCGATTTCATACAGCGCTTCCTGTACGGTGATGGTGTCCCGTCCTGTTTCCAGCGGGAGCAACATTCCCTGAATAAGCCTTTTTCCAGTCCCCTCCACGGGGATTTCCTGCCTGATGTCCTCA
Organism: Candidatus Saccharicenans sp.; assembly: GCA_024653215.1. Taxonomy (GTDB): domain Bacteria; phylum Acidobacteriota; class Aminicenantia; order Aminicenantales; family Saccharicenantaceae; genus Saccharicenans. Next base: position 135,110 of record JANLFU010000003.1, read on the forward strand.
ACTTTCAGGTATTCCGAATCGGCAATTTTAATCCTGTAAGTTACCCGGCCGGTCTGCTCCCTGGATTTTTTCCTGGCCGATATCTCAGCATTCTCGCGGTCATCGGGGTGAATGAGTTCCAGCCATTTCCGGTATTCCAGCCAGGTGTAGCCCGGGCCCGGCAGGCGCAGCAGTTCAGCCAGGTCGGCTGAAAGCCAGATTTTTTTAAAGGAAGGGCTAAGGAAATATGAATAGATTTTCATATTTCGGTTGGCGGGCGAAACCAACTTTCTTTCTTACTCCATCCAGGCTTTTCAATATTTTACATAAAACCTCTGCGGTCAGCAAATTATTTTATCGGGGCGTTTCTTAGAATTTTTCGGAATAAAGCTGGACCCGGTTGCGGCCGGCGTCCTTGGCCGCGTACAGGGCCAGGTCGGCCCGCTTCAGAAGGTCCTCCGGCTCCAGGCCGTGATCGGGGAAGAGGGCCAGGCCCAGGCTGGCCGTGACCACCAGTTTTCTGTTATCAACCGTCATCGGCAGGTTGAAGGCCTGGACAATTCTTTCCGCTATCTGGAGGCCGGTGGTCCCGGCATGCAGTTCTCCCAGCAGGATGGTGAATTCATCCCCGCCGAACCGGGCCACGGTGTCTGTCTTTCTGGTGAGCTGCTTTAATATTTTCCCGGCCTCAATGAGCACCAGGTCGCCAAAGGAATGACCGTAGGTGTCGTTTATGACCTTGAAAAAATCAAGGTCCAGCATGATTACTCCGAGTTTCAGGTTTCGCCGCCTGGCCTGCTCCAGGCCGATTCTTAAACGGTCGTTGAACAGCAGGCGGTTGGGCAGGTCGGTCAGGGCATCGTGGATGGCCAGGTAGTTTAAGCGCTCCTCCTGGAGTTTTCTCTGGGTTATATCCCGGAAGACCAGCACCGAGCCCACCACCGTTCCGGCTTCATCCCGTATCAGGGAACCACGGAGTTCGACCGGCAGCCGGACTTCTCCTGTGGCCAGATAGAAATCCTGGTCGGCCACCAGGTCCGAGGCCAGCCGGTCCAGATTGAAGCCACAGGGCTTGCCGGCCGGGCCTTCCTGGATCAGGAATATATTTTCCAGCGGCTGGCCGATCGCCTGCCCGGAAGTTTTTCCCAGGAGACTTTCGGCTACAGGATTTATAAAATTTATGAGACCTTCCCGGTCGGTGGAAATCAGCCCGTCGGTTATGCTGGAGAGTATGGCATTTAACCAGCGCCTCTTTTCCTTGTTTTCGGTATCAACCTGGTGTTTGTAAAAAGCCAGCTCGATGGCCACCAGCAGTTCTTTTTCGTCGAAGGGCTTGATCAGGTAGCCAAAGGGCTCGGCCAGGGTGGCTTTGATCAGGGTGTCCTCGTCGGTGAAGGCTGTCAGGTAGACTATCGGGATGGAATAAAGTTTCCAGATCCTGGTGGCGGCCTCGATGCCGTCGAGCTGTCCCTTCAACCGGATGTCCATCAGGACCAGGTCAGGGGCTTGCTCGGCGGCGACCCGGAGGGCCTGCTCGCCGCTTTCCACCACTCCGGCGACCTGGTAGCCCAGGTTTTTCACCATCTGTTCAATGTGGCGGGCTATCAGCAGCTCATCTTCAACCAGGAGGATCCTTTTACCTTTCATCCCTTCCTTCAACGCCGGTTTACCGGGGCAGGACAGTGGTGGGCGGTACTGGGTTCGAACCAGTGACCTCCGGTTTGTAAGACCGACACTCTGCCCCTGAGCTAACCGCCCTGGATTACTAACCATTAACTTAAGAGAAAGCGGCCGGATTGTCAAGAATCAGGGCCGGGGCCGGGCCCAACCCTGCGACCGTGAGGTTGGAGCCGGGCAGAAGAAGTCCGGAAATTATAATTTATAGCCCGGTTGCTAGCCCGCGGGAGAAATAACCGTGGCCGGGGCGGTGGCCCTGCGACGGGTCGGACCCAGGTTGACATAAATAGCCATATATGTTAAATTTAAGCTCCAATTTTTATCTCCCTGGAAGGTGAAATCCAATGTTTGCGGTAATCAAGACAGGCGGAAAACAGTATCGGGTTAAAGAAGGCGATATCCTCTCCGTCGAGAAACTTGAGGCGGAAAAAGGGCAGGTCGTTCACTTTGACCAGGTCCTGCTACTCGAAGACGGGCAGCAGGTCCAGGTCGGGACTCCATATCTGGAGAAGGCCAGGGTAGCGGCTGAGGTCCTGGAGGATTATAAAGACGAAAAAGTCATCGTTTTCAAGAAGAAAAGACGCAAGGGTTACCGTCGCAAAAAAGGACATCGCCAGTTGCTGACCAGGGTTAGAATTTCCGGGATTTATCCCGAAGGGCAGGCTATCGAGGGCGAGAAGCCAGCCGTTGAGCCAGCCCCCAAGAAGCCCAGGAAGAAAGAAACAACCACCAGGGCGGAAAAACCGGCTGCCGGTAAGGCAGCTCCTGCTGCCCGGAAAACGGCTAAGAAAGAAACAACCGGTAAGACCAAGGAGAAATGACCATGGCTCATAAAAGGTCAGGAGTAAACGGCAGAGATTCCAATCCCAAGCGTCTGGGCGTAAAAAGATTTGGCGGCCAGCTGGTCAAGGCCGGCTCCATCCTGGTTCGCCAGAGGGGCACCCCGTTCCGTCCCGGTTTGAATGTCGGCCGGGGAAGTGATGACACTCTGTTTGCCCTGGTCGCCGGCGTGGTCAGGTTTGAAGATAAAGGAAGGATGGGCAAGTATGTCTCGGTAATTCCCCTCGAGGAGTCGACCGGGACAGCTTCCTGAGATGGGACGCACCCCCGTTTTAGCTTTTTTTACGACCGCATCTTCCCGCATAAGCTCTGGGCACCAGCCCGGCTTGACCGGGTTCAAGACAGACAGGTGGTAAATTGTTCGTTGACCAGGTCCGGGTAATCTTGATTGCCGGCAAAGGCGGGGATGGTTGCGTCAGCTTCCGGCGTGAATACCGCGTTCCAAAAGGCGGGCCGGACGGCGGCCGCGGTGGCGACGGCGGTAGTATCTACCTGGTGAGCGACCCCAACCTCAACAGCCTGTCCTATTTCAGGTACCACCCCATCAACAAGGCCAAGAAGGGAGCTCCGGGACAGGGTTCAAACAAGCAAGGGAAAAGAGGGCGGGACCTGTACCTGAAGGTTCCGGTGGGAACCATGGTCAAGGATGCGGCCACCGGGCAGGTTCTGCACGACTTTCTGAAGCCTGGAGAAGTTTACCTGGCGGCCAGGGGAGGCCGCGGCGGCCGGGGGAACGCTTCTTTTGCCACCCCCACCCATCAGGTTCCCCGGGAATTTGAGAAGGGCCGGCCGGGTGAGGAAAAAGAACTGATCCTGGAGTTGAAATTGATAGCCGATGTGGGTCTGGTCGGCTTTCCCAACACCGGTAAGTCAACCCTGATTTCAAAAATCTCCGCGGCCCGGCCGGAAATTGCCGATTATCCCTTTACCACCCTGACCCCGAACCTGGGGGTGGTTGACCTGGACGAGGAGAGAAGTTTCGTGGTAGCTGATATCCCCGGGCTGATAGAAGGAGCCCACCTGGGCCACGGACTGGGAATTCAGTTCCTCCGGCACATAGAGAGGACCAGGATTTTGGTGCACCTCATAGACGTTTCCCCGCTGAGCGGTCGCGACCCGGTCAAAGATTACCGGGTCATTCAGGCCGAGCTCAAAGCCTTCAACCCGGAACTGGTCTCGAGGAAGCAGGTGATAGTGGCCAACAAAATTGACCTGCTGGGTGAAGACAGGAAAAGATTAATGGCGGTCAGGAGGCTGGCGGCCAGGGAGAAAAAACCCTTTCTGGCCATTTCCGCCCTGACCGGCCAAGGTCTAAAAGAGCTGGTCAGCCTACTGGCCAAACTTCTGGCCGAGATGAAGAACGGGCCCGGCCAGGGAGGGGCGGTTGAATAAGGTGAAAAAAGAAAAGGAACCGGCCATGAGTCTAACCGGCCTGTTCGGGGGAACCTTTAACCCGATCCACCTCGGGCACCTGAAAGTGGCCGAAGAGGTCATTGGCCGCTTTCCGCTGGACAGGATTTTGTTCGTTCCGTCATACATTCCTCCGCATAAGAGTTCGGTGGAGGTGGTACCGGTCAGGCACCGTCTGAAGATGGTGGCCATCGCCTGCCAGGGCCACCCGGCTTTCCAGGTTTCTGATGTGGAAGCCCGCCGTCCCGGGCCCTCGTATTCCATAGTTACCCTGAGAAGGTTGAGGCAGGACCGGCCGCAGGAACAGTTTTTCTTCATCGTCGGGACCGACGCTTTCCTGGAGATTGAAACCTGGAAGGATTATGACCGGCTGCTCCGGGAATGTTCTTTCATTGTTGTCAGCCGGCCCGGGTTCGGGATAAAATCACTGGAGAAGGTGATAGAAAGAATAAAGCCGGCCGAGGTTCTGCTTTTAGGCAACCGGACTGTTATCAAATCCACGAACCTGAAGCCGGGAAACCTTTACCTGCTTGAAGCCCGGACGCCCGATGTTTCCTCGTCAGAGATAAGGAAGAGGCTGCGGGCCGGGCAACCCATAACCGGCCTGGTGCCGCCGGGCGTGGAACAGTACATCGAAAAGCATAAACTATATCGCTGAGGAGAAAATGGCCGAAAAGCAAGAGAAACTGAAAAAATTCACCAAGAGAAGTCTGCCCAGGGAAGTCAGGCTGTCGGTCAGGGCTGCCCTGGCCAAGAAGGCCGAAGGCCTGTGCGTCCTGGACCTTAGAGAACTGGCCAGCTTCACCGATTTTTTCATCATCATGCACGGGAACTCTTCTCGGCAGAATGCCGCCATTTATGAAAGCATCGAGAAAGAACTGGCCGATGAAAAAATAAAGCCGTTTGGCATCGAGGGCCTGGAAACGGCCGAATGGATACTCCTGGATTACGGCAGTTTCGTGGTTCACATTTTCTCCCGGCGGGCCCGGGATTTTTACGCCCTGGAGAAACTCTGGGCTGATGCTCCCAGGCTGGATTACTGAGGCCCCGAAAAATCCTGCAAAAACATCTTGACTTTTTTGTCGTAATCTATTTAATTAAATGCCGTTTCTGATGGAACTTATTTTTTTATGGCCCGGGAAAACGAAGAACCAGCACCTGCGGGCCCTGCAGGAGGAATTCCTGTCCAGGCTGCAGCCTTTCTGCCGGGCCAGGATAGTGGAAACGGCCGAGGCCCGGGGGGTTAAAGAGACCCAGCCCGGTCGGATACTGGAAACGGAAGCCAGGGGGCTTGAAAAGCATCTCAAGGATGGCTATATTATCTGCCTTTCAGATAAAGGAAAAATGATGACCTCGGAGGAACTGGCCAGATGGCTGGAGAAGCAGGCGATGGTTTCTGCCAGGAAAATCATGTTCCTGGTGGGCGGTTTCCTGGGGCTGGCTCCGGAGCTCCTGGCAAGAGCCGACCTGGAACTATCGCTGTCGCGGCTTACTTTTTCGCACGAGCTGGCCAGGGTCGTCCTGCTGGAGCAGGTCTACCGGGCCATGAACCTGATTAAGGGATATTCATATCCGAAATGAGAGGGGGTTAAATGACGGCCAAAGCCAAACTCAGCAAGAAAGAAAAAGACGAATTCAAAAAGCTGCTGCTGGAAAAGAAGAACAGCATAATCAAAAAACTGAGCCAGTATTACAATGACAGCAAGGAAATTGAAACCGACACCGCCCTGGACCTGGTGGACAAGGCCGAGACTTCTTACACCAAGGAGTTTCTGCTGGGATTGACCGACAGCGAACGGGAACAGCTGTCGCTGATTGACCAGGCCCTGGACAGGCTTCAGAAAAGCGAATTTGGCCTGTGCCTGATCTGTCATAAAGAAATCAACAAGAAAAGGCTGAAGATAATACCCTGGGCTCCCTATTGCATCGAGTGCCAGGAAAAGAAAGAGGGCGAATCAAAGGAGCGGTGAAACTACGTCTCCGCCTCGGCCGGGTGATGCACCCGGTGACGGTTACCGTTTTCCCTTCCTTCTGCCGGCTGTGCGGCCGGACCCTGGAAGACCCGGGCCAGAAGATCGTCTGCGGCCACTGCCTGGACCGGGTGGAGTTCCACCATGGCCCCGTCTGTCCGGTCTGCGGGCGTTTCTACCATCAGCCAGCGGCTTCGGGCCATCTCTGTGGCCATTGCCTGGAGCGACCGGAGCCCTTTTCCCGGCACCGATCACTCGGTCCTTACGCGGGACGCTTAAAAGAAATTATCCTGCTTTTCAAGTATAAGGAGTGCGAGGCCCTGGGCCGGGTGCTGGGCCAAATGGCCTATGACCGGCTGGCCACCGACGGCCTGTTTGCGGGCCTGGATTTTATCGTGCCGGTTCCCCTTCACCGAAAAAGAGAAAAGAGACGGGGCTTCAACCAGGCCGATCTTCTGGGCCGGGCCCTGTCTGACCTGAGCGGGGTGCCCTTACTGCCTCGAGTTCTTATTAAAGTCAGGTATACCCCGGCCCAGGTTTCCCTTGAGGCGGCCGAACGGGAAAGCAACCTGCGGGGAGCTTTTGGAGTCAGAAAGGCAGGCCGGATAGACGGTCGGACCATCTTGCTGGTCGATGATGTTTTCACCACCGGCTCGACCCTGAGAGAGTGTGCTGCCGAGCTTCGGCGGGCCGGGGCCAGGGAAGTCAGGGCCCTGACCGTGGCCCGGGCGGTTTAAAAATAAAAACCCCCGTCCGAAGACGGGGGCAATTTACAGGCCATCGTTATTTGGTTGCTTTTTCGCCGGATTTTTCGGCTGTCTGAGGTTTCACTATCTTGACCTTGCGGGGTTTGACTTCCGGTTTCTTGGGCATGTGGACCTTGAGCAGGCCGTTTTCGTACTCAGCGCTGATTTTCTCCTGGTCAACATAGTTCGGCAGGCTGAAGGACCGGTAGAAGGAGCCATAGGCCCGCTCTATGCGGTGGTAATTCTCCTCCCTGGTCTCCTTTTCGAATTTTCTCTCGCCCCGAAGGCTCAGGGTGTTGTCTTCGACCTTGATCTCGACATCCTTCTCCTCCACACCCGGAAGCTCAGCCGTCAGCACCAGCTCGTTCTCAGTTTCGTAGATGTCCACGGCCGGAGACCAGGTGCTCTGAATGATGTCTGACTCTTCGAATTTAGGAGAAGAAACCAGATCCTCAAACAGCCGATTCATCCGGTCACGCAGTACCATGATGTCCCGGAAAGGATCCCATTTGGTGATAGCCATGGTCTCACCTCCTTATAAAATGTTTAGTGCAATATTAATATATATTTTGAGTATGTTTTTGTCAAGTCTTTTTAAAAAAAATTATTTTCCCCTTATCAGAAGGGTGGCTTCCCCCTTTATCCTATCGTCTGATATAGCTGCACCCAGGGTGGTTACTGTACCCCTGACAAATTCTTCGTGAACCTTGGTCAGTTCCCTGGCCAGAACCGCCTCTCTTGGACCCAGGACTTCTCCTGCTATCTCGAGAAATTGCTTCAGCTTGCGCATGGGCAGGAAGAATACCAGGGTTCCCTCGGCTTCTGATAGCCTGGCCAGAAAATTCTTCAGGCTGCCCTTCTTCGGCGGGGGAAACCCGGCAAAGACCACCCGGTGGGTGGGCAGGCCGGAGGCCGAAAGGGCTGCGGTCAGGGCACTGGGGCCGGGTATCGGGATTACCCTTATGTTTCTTCGGATTGCCTCCCTGATCAGGGGGAAGCCGGGGTCCGATACCCCGGGTGTGCCGGCATCGGACACCAGGGCCACGTCCCGGCCCGCTTCCAGCCAGGACAGGATTTCGGGCAATTTCTGGTTCTCCCTGGGGTGGAAGTATGAAATCAGGCGTTTCTTAATTCCATAAGCGTTGAGCAGCTTTATCGTTTGCCTGGTATCCTCGCAGGCAATGATTTCTACTTCTTTAAGAATTCTGAGAGCGCGAAGGGTGATGTCTTCCAGGTTGCCGATGGGGGTGCCGACCACGTACAGCGAACCTTTCTTGTCCATGTTTTATTTCCGCATCAAGCCTGCTGCTGCCGGTCTATTTTCCCCAATCATAGGGATAGAGAAAATCATGGCCGACAGTCCGGCTGGAAATCTTGGCGATGGGCGGCATTTTTCGCTTGAATTCTGATTTCTTGATCATCTCTACTATCCGCTTGACCTTTTTTCTCTCGAAGCCGGCCGCTACCACCTCGTCCGGTTTCTGGCGTCGGTCAACCAGGAGATAAAGGATCCTGTCCAGCTCCTCGTAGCTCAATCCGATTTCTCCCTCGTCTGTCTGGCCAGGCCACAGACCGGCGGTTGGCTTTTTAACCAATATCTCTTTTGGAATTCTTAAGTGGCGGCCGAGTTCCCGGACCTGGGTCTTGTACAGGTCGCCCATGGGGTTGATGCCGCAGGCCATGTCCCCGTGAATGGTGCCATAGCCGATTAGCAGTTCGGTCTTGTTGCTGGTCCCCAGGATCAGGGCCTTCTCCCGGGCCGAAAAGTCATAAAGGATAGACATTCTTTCCCTGGCCATCTTGTTGCCCTTGAGGACCGGATTGTCTGTGGGGAAGGCGGCAAAATAGGCATCTACTTGCGGGGAAATATCGATTTCGCGAAATTTGACCTTGAGCAAGCGGGCCACCTTCCGGGCGTGAGCCACCCCTTCCCGGTCCAGGTCGCGGTATGGCATGATCAGGGTCAGCACTTTTTGGGGCCCGAGAGCCCGGACGGCCAGGTAGGCGCAGACGGTCGAGTCCAACCCGCCGGACAGCCCGAGGATAACCCGGTCGAAACCGGCTTTTCTGGTCTCTTCCCTGATAAAACCGGTCAGAGTCTTAACCACCAGCGGGAGGTTAATCTTCATGGTTTTCTCTTATGATTTTCTCCAGGGACTGCCAGATCACTTCCGGCCGTTCGTCGCGCCTGAAGGGCCAGCTTTTTCTAGCCCGGCCGATTTCTTGCAGGTCGACCTCGATGACCTCGAATTTTTCGTCCAGGTAGGGCAGTTGGGCTATCTTTTTACCAAAGGGAGAATAGATGAAAGAGCCACCGGCAAAGACCGCCCCGTCTTCGTAGCCCACCCGGTTGCAGTAGACCACCACCGCGCTGGAAAAAAACGATACGGCCTCGCCCATCAGCTCCCACATCCGGCTGGTCTGAAAGCCAGGGCTGCGGGGTTCGTCGACTCCCCGTCCAGGAGCGGCGGAGATGGTTATGATCAACCCGGCCCCACCGGCAAAATGGCAGTAGCTCGAACCGTAATGCAGGAAATCCCGGCAGACCAGCAGTCCTGTTTTTACCTTACCGGCGTCAAAAGGCCTGAATTGCCGGCCGGCGGCAAAAAACCGGCCCTCTTCAAACATGCCTGAAGTTGGCAGGAAGACCTTGCGATGTATGTGCAGAATCCGCCCCCGGGACAGATAGGCAGCCGCATTGTAAACCGGGCCGGGGTCGTCGGCGGCCTCTTCCACGAAGCCAAAAACCAGGTCTATCGACCGGGAAGCTTCAAGCAATTTTTTGAAGGCCGGGGATTTTCTGGGATTTAGGGCAAGTTCGGCGGCCAGGTCTTTAAGGGTATAACCGGTCAAACTGAGCTCGGGAAAGACCACCAGGTCGGCCTTTCTGGACACGGCCTTCCTGATATAGTCCAGGTGAAGTTTCAGGTTACGTTCCGGGTCGCCAAGGACCGGTGAAATTTGAGCCAGGGCTATTTTCATAAGTTGAAAATAGCACAAATCAGGACATTCTGTCCATTGCCCGGCCGACCGCGGGCCGGGGTTGAAAAATCGCTGCCGATTATATAAAGTATTACGAGAAAGTCTGAAAGGGCCCGATTGTGACATCACTGAACCATATCGGCGTTTTTCTGAAGGAAATTTTCTTCAACAACCGGACCGGTCGTCTGTCCTTCAAGCGCCAGGAAATTGAGAAGTATTTTTTCTTCGTCAAGGGCAAGCCCATCCAGGTTAAAACCAACGTCAGGTCGGAGAGGCTGGGCGAAATCCTGTTCAAGCTTCAGAAGATACAGGACCAGACCTATAACAACATTGAAGACTTCATCCAGCCCAACCAGCCCCTGGGGGAATCGCTGAAACGGGGCGGGGTCATCAAGGAGGGCGACCTGCGGGAGGCCCTGGGCTTTCAGATTCGCGAGTCCCTGCTTGGCATCTTCCCGTATTTTGACGGCGAGCTTAATTTTCAGGAGAAGGAAGTCCAGCCCCCGACCGAAGAAATGCCGGCGGTCGATGTTCCCTTCATCATAGATTACGGCCTGCGGCGAATGAAATATGATTCCAGCCTGCAGAAGTTTTTTACCGGCCGGAAGGTGGCCCTGAAAAATATCCGTTATGCCTATTTTCTGACCGAGGAGGAGAAGGCACTGCTGGAGAGGTTTTCCACCACCCAGGTCATCGACCGGATGGCCGTGCCGGCCCGCTTCAGCAACGAGAATTTTTTCCGCTGCCTGTACCTGTTTTATTGCCTGGATATGGTGGAAGTCTCGACGGCCGACACCAGTTTCAGGAAAGATGATTATGCCAGCGAGAGCCGCAAGAAGCTGGAGCTGGATGAACTCGAAGCCCGGATCGAGGAACTCAAGGAAATAAAATCCCAGCTGAAGACCCGCAATTACTACGAGCTACTGGGTGTTTCCCGGGTGGCTAACGAGGAAGAAATTAAAAAAGCCTATTTCAACCTGGCCAGAAAGTACCACCCGGACCGGTTCAACACCGCCCTGACGGACCTCAGCCTGGTCAACGAGGTCTTCAATGCCATTACCACCGCCTACCGGACCCTGAGCGAACCGGATAAGAGAAAGCAGTATGACCAGCAGCTGGTGGCCCCGGCCCAGGAGACGGCTGACGACCTGGCCAAGAAGGCCGAGATCAAGTACCGGCAGGGCAAGACCCTCTACAACCAGGGGATGTATGAAGAAGCCATCATATTTCTGGAGGAAGCCATTCGCCTGAAAAGGGCCAAGGCTGATTATTTCCTGCTGCTGGCCATGGCCGAGTCCAAGCTCCCGGCCTACAAGAAGAAAGCCGAGGAAGATTTCCTGCGAGCCATCGAGATGGAACCCTGGAACGCCGAAGGCTATGTCGGGCTGGGCCTGCTCTACCTGGGGGAGGGTTTGAAGGTCCGGGCCAGGAAACAGCTTCAGAAGGCCCTGGAAATTGACCCCGACCACCGCCAGGCCCGGTCAGCCCTGGAAGAGCTGGAAAAAGGGGAAAAAAAGGCCGGCCTCAAGGGCCTGATGGAACTGGACCTGTCAAAGATTTTCAAGAAAAAGAAATAGCCTAAGCCTGGCCTATCAGCTTCAAGAATTCCTTTTCGTCTATGGTCTTGACCCCGAGTTCCCGGGCCTTTTCCAGCTTGGATCCCGGTTCTTCTCCCACCACCAGATAATCAGTCTTTTTGCTGACCGAGGAGGAAACGCTTCCGCCCAGGCTTTCTATTTTTTCCTTGGCCTGGTCCCTGGTCATGGAAGACAGTGTCCCGGTCAGGACGAAGCTCAATCCCTGCAGTGGTTGCGGCCCTGCCTTCTCGGCCTTTTCCCGGAATTTCAGGCCGGCCGCTTTCAGGCGCTCCAGCAGCTTCTGGTTTTCCGGCTGGCGGAAAAAGAAGACTATGCTGGCCGCCACCTTGGGTCCGACGTCTTCCAGGGCCATCAAGTCTTCCTGGCTGGCCCGGGCCAGCTTTTCCAGGTCCAGGAATTTCCTGGCCAGGGACTGGGCCAGTTTTTCGCCAACCTGCCTTATGCCCAGGGCAAAGATCAGACGCCAGAGTTCTCGCGATTTTGACTCCTCAATCTGGTCCAGGAGATTGCGGGCGCTCTTTGGGCCCATCCTCTCCAGCTTGACCAGGTCCTCGTATTTCAGGTGGTAAAGGTCAGGGATCTGCTTGATGAGACCCGAATTAAGCAGCTGGTCCACCAGTGCTTCCCCCAGGCCCTCGATGTTCATGGCCCGCCGGGAGGCAAAGTGAAGGATTGACTCGCGGATCCGGGCCGGGCAGGAAGGGTTAATGCAGCGGGAGATGGCTTCTCCCTCTTCCTTGTAAATGGCCGTGTGGCAGACCGGGCAATTTTTCGGCCAGACGAAAGGTTTTTCTTTTCCGGTTCTTCTCTCTTTCATCACCGAGACCACGTGGGGGATGACGTCGCCGCTTCGTTCCAGCAGCACATAATCGCCTACGCGGATATCCTTTCTTTTTAGTTCTTCCTCGTTGTGCAGGGTGCAGCGGCTGATGGTGGTCCCGGAAATCTGGACCGGCTCCAGGATGGCCACCGGGGTCAGGGCCCCGGTCCGTCCCACCTGGACGATGATTTCTCTTATACGGGTTGTGGCCTGGCGGGCCGGGAACTTGAAGGAAATGGCCCAGCGGGGCGCCTTGGCCGTGGTTCCCAGGAGCTCGCGCTGCCGGGTGGAGTTGACCTTAATCACCACCCCGTCCACGTCGTACTCCAGCGAATCCCTTTTTTCCGTCCACTCCCGGTAATAATCCATGACTTCTTCCAGGGAGCGGCAGAGGCGGCTACTCGGGTTGGTCTTAAAGCCGAGCTTTTTCAGTTGCTGCAGGTTTTCCCACTGGCTGGGCATTTCCTTCCCGTCAATGAAAATGTAATACAGGAAGATGTCCAGGTTGCGGCCGGCCACTTCCCTGGGGTCGAGTAGCCTGATGGAACCGGCGGCCGCATTCCTGGGATTGGCGAACAGCGGTTCGCCCCTTTTTTCGCGTTCCTGGTTGATCTTTTTGAATGATTCGTAGGGAAGGTAAACTTCTCCCCGGACCTCGACCTCTTCCTTGACCGGGATGGTCAGGGGCAGGCTGCGGATGGTCTTGACCTGGGCCGTCACCTCGTCACCGCGGAAACCGTCGCCACGGGTCACCGCCTGGTGATAACGGCCATTAAGGTAGGTGATGGACATGCTCAGCCCATCAATCTTGAGCTCGCAGACGTACTCTATTTTCTCACCGGGCAGCAGCTTGCGGACTCTCTCGTCAAATTCTTTCAGGCCGTCAACGTCATAACAGTTGTCGATGCTGAGCATCGGCCGGCGGTGGGTTACAGTCGGGAAGCCTTCCACGGGTTTTTCTCCGACCCTCTGGGTCGGGGAGTCGGGCGTCAGGAATTCCGGGTAGGCTTCTTCCAGCCGACGGAGTTCAGCCACCAGCTGGTCGAACTCGTAGTCGGAAATCTGGGGGTCGTTGTCCACGTAGTATTTTTTTTCGTGGTAAATGATTTGCCGGCGCAGCTCATCAATTTTTTTTCGGGCTTCTTCTCTGGAGAGTTTTTTTTCCATCCGGCCCCTCCCGGCAGGAATTTTCTGTAACTATTTTAAGAGAAAAAGCCAGAGGTGTGAAGTGCGGTTCCGGCCCTCGGGCCGGATGAAGCAGTTGAGCCTCCGGGGATTATTTGCCCAGCCGGCGCTTGGTTTCTTCCATCAGCTGGTTGAACTTGGTGATGGCCGCTTCCTGCTGCTTTTTGAGCTTGTCGATTTCAGCCTGGACGGCGTCGATGTCAGCCTGGAATTCCTGCATTTTTTTCTTGTCCTTGTCGCTCAGCTCCTCTTCGCTTTTCCCGCCGAAGCGCTCGTTGAAGATCTTGGTCAGCTCTTCCAGTTCCTTGACCTTGTTCTGGATGGCCAGCACGGTCTCGTTGTATTTTAGGTCCTTGTTCATGGTGAAGAACATGCCCTCGGCCATCTTCAGGGCCTGCTCGGAATTGGGGTTGGGCAGGAAGGCGGCTTCCAGGGAATAGCGAACGGCTTCGTTGACCACGCTCGGGTCGGTCTTGGCCTTGTTGGCCAGGATGACGGCGATGGAGAAAGCCACCTCTCCGGTTTTCTTCTTGCCGTAAGCTTCTTTCAGCAGGGCCAGGGCCTCGTCATTCTTTCCGGCCCGGTTCAGCAGCTGGCCCAGGGCAATGGCATCATTGGGGTCCTTGGTCTGGTTGTAGATGGCCCGGTAAACCTTTTCAGCTTCGGCATAATTCTTGGCGTCGAGGTAGGTCTTGCCCATCTTGCGGACCGAGGCCATGATGCTCTTGTCTTTGCTCATTGAATAGGCATTGAGATATGCCTCCACCGCCGCGGCCGTGTCCTTTGATTTTTCAGCCGCGCTGCCCAGGATATAGTATCCGGCGGCGATGATCTTGTTCCACTTGTCGGGATTGGCCCCTTCCTTGGCTTTTTCCGCCTTGCCGATTTCCATGAGCTGATTGGCATAGTTCTTGGCCTTGTCCAGGTTCTGCCCCTGGCTGACATAATTGTTGGCCAGGAAAATCATCAGCGAAACTTTTACGTCGGCATCCAATCCCCCGACGGTCAGGGCTTTTTCCCCGTAGTTGATAGATTCCTGAAGGCTCTTGCTGGGGCAGGGGATCAAGCAGAGATAGGCATAGGCATAATTTTCATACTGGGAACCCTTGCCGGCATACTGATTGATGAAGTCCTTGAGCAGCTTGACCTTCTCGCAATTATCCTGGACGGTCATGGCCTTGATATAGGCTTCGTCTGCCGGGTTCTGGGCCCAGACCGTTCCGGCTGCCAGCAGTATTAATAGCGATAACAGTAAAGTTCTTTTCATTTCTAACCTCACTCAAAAAAATAATTTGCTGAATATCTTGCCCATTAACCATGAAAATGTCAATAGCAGATTTTTATTCCAGTGCCTCCCTAAATATTTATTGCAATTTATATGCCAGAAAGCCCATTAGACTTAATTTTGCCCATCAAATATAATAAATATGAAAAATATGAAAGAGTTTCAAGATTTCGACCGGGCTTTTTTAGAAGAGACGGGCCTGTCCCTAACTTCTAAGGTGTCCCTGGCCGAGTATTCCAGCTTCCGGATAGGCGGGCCGGCTGACTATTTTCTTGAGGTCCGCAGTCTGTCGGACCTGGCCCTGGCCGTTAAATCCGCCCGGAAACTCGGGTTTCCATTTTACGTGATAGGCGGTGGTTACAATATTCTTTTTGACGATGCCGGTTACCGCGGGCTGGTGATCAGGAACTCGGCTGCTGGCCTGCAATACCTGCCGGAAAAGGGCAGCCTGGAAGCAGCCAGCGGCACCCGCCTTTCTGACCTGGTCAGCCTGGCACTGAAGGAAGGCCTGACCGGCCTGGAGTTCCTGGCCGGGATTCCCGGGACCGTGGGCGGGGCCGTTTTCGGCAATGCCGGGGCCTTCGGTCAGGCCATAGGGGATCGGGTGGCAGAGGTGACCGTTCTCTCCGGGGAAGGGCAAGAACGGGCGCTGGGCCCGGAGGAGCTGCACTTCGGCTACCGTTATTCTTCCCTTAAAAAAGACCATAAGATCATCCTCAAGGCCAGCCTGAAGGTCGAGCCCGGGTCCAGAGCGGAGATGCTCAAAACGGTGGAGGATTACTTAAATCAACGGGCCAGGAAACATCCTCCCGGGGAAGTGCCCTGTGCCGGTAGTTATTTCAAGAATCCGGTGCTGCCGGGCGGACGCAAGATCCCGGCCGGGCAGCTTCTGGAGCAGGCCGGAGCCCGGGGAATGAGGGTGGGACAGGCCGCCGTTTATAAGGGCCACTGCAATTTCATAATTAACCTCGGCGGGGCTACTGCCCGCCAGGTGCTGACCCTGGCTGCCGAGTTAAAAGAAAAAGTCTGGCAGACTTCGGGAATCCGTCTGGAAGAAGAAGTTATTTTTGTTCCAGCAGACGCTTCAATGCTTTGATTTTTCCCCGGCTCAAACCTCTTTTCTCAGCCAGCCGCAGGGCTTCGAGAGCCATGGCCCTGTAGACCTTATCCAGTCCCGGACTTCCGGCTGTTATGGCCAGGTGTTTTTCCACGGTTTTCAGGTCGCCCCGGACCACAGGTCCGGTCAGGCTGGAATCAATACCAAGGTTTTTTACGTTCTGTAAAGTTTTGTTAAGAAGGGGTGTCAGGATTTCCAGGACGGCCGATTCTTCCAGGCCAGCGGTTTTCAGCAGTTCTTTAACTTCAGACAGCAAAGTTACCAGGAAATTCGAGGAGATGGACAGGGCCAGGTGGTAGAGCGGTTTTTCTGCGGCCGAGAGCAACAGGGCCTGGGCTCCCAGCCGGGCAGCCAGCATCTTGCCGAGTTCAACGGCCTCGGGCTGCCCTTCTAAACCGATGTAGATGCCCTTAAAGATTCCGGGTTCACTCACCTCTTCGGCAAAGGTCTGGGCCGGGTGGAAGGAGGCCACCCTGGCTCCTTTCCGGGCGAGAGGCTGGAGCAAGTCTGAAGATAAGGCCCCGCTGGTATGGAAAATATATTTGCCACTCAGCTCAACCTCCGATATTTCCTTAACCACTTCCGGTATCAGGTCGTCCGGAACGCAGATAAAAACCAACCCGGCTGACCTGGCTGCCAGCCGGTTATCACCCGTGGCCCGACCTTGGCCTATAAGTTTCCTTGCTTTCCTGGCCCGGGCAGGTGAACGGTCGGCCAGGTATTTCAACTCCAGCCCTTTACGGCAGAGGGCCAGGGCCAGGGCTGTGCCCACTCTGCCTGCGCCTATTACCGAAAAGGTTTTCATTTTTTTCCAAAAAGTTCTTTCCATAAAGATATTTCCAGTGGAGTTGAAGCATCTTCCTGTTTTTCCAGGTCCCGCTCCTCCCGGTGGTCTTTGAGCGTCTGCTTGAGCTGTTTGAGAAAGTCGACCGTGCCCATGGACCTGGCCCCGTGGGCCCGGGCAATTTCTCTGAGGCCACGGTCAGAGCTTACCACCAGGAAATAGCGCCGGTCCCTTTTTCCGGACAGCAACTCTTCGATCAGGCTGTCGGCCGGCTGTCCTGGCTCCGGGAAAAGAACGGTGAATTTAGGGTTGAGTTTTATTTCTCGTTCTTCGAGGGGTGGCCGGCCATCGAACACCAGGAAGATCCGGGACCGGGTTATCTTCTGGAAGAGGAGCAGCCGGGCCACCAGCCGGTTGCGGCTGGCCGGGTCATACTTGAAATAGGGGTCAGCCTGCCCCATCAGGTTGTTGCCGTCGATCAAATAGGCCATGCAGGAAAATGCCTTTCGCGCCGGAATTACAAATTCCAGAAGCGTCGCTTAACCGGGCGGCCAGCCCAGACGCCTTCCACCCAGGAGATGGAAATGGATGTGAAAGACTTCCTGTCCGGAGTCGGGCCCGGTGTTGACCACCACCCGGTAACCACTGTGGTCGATGCCCTTGAGCCTGGCGATTTCAGCGGCCCTGATAAGGATCCGGCCCAGCAGGCCGGCTTCATCCGGACCGGCTTCTTTCAGGCTGGGCAGGTGTTTTTTGGGAATGATCAGGGTGTGGACTGGAGCCTGCGGCCTGATGTCGTCGAAGGCCAGGAACTCGTCGTCCTCGTAGACTATCCTGGCCGGTATTTCCTTCCGGACAATTTTACAGAAGATGCAATCGCTCATGTCTTATCCCCCGTCCTGTGGTTGTTGTTGTTTTTAAGGCGTTCAATCTTCACGCCGAGCTTGACCAGCTTGTCTTCGATTTTCTCGTAGCCCCGGTCCAGGTGCTCGATGTCGTTGATTGTGGTCTGGCCGGTGGCCACCAGGCCGGCCAGCACCAGGCAGGCCGAAGCCCTCAAATCGGTGGCCATCACCTCGGCTCCTGAGAGCGGGGTACGGCCCCTGACGATGGCCTTGTCTCCCTGGATTTCGATACTGGCTCCCAGTCTGGTCAGCTCGTTGGCATGGGCAAAGCGCCGGTCGAAGATGGTCTCGGTGATGATGGAAGTGCCGCTGGCCTGGGTCATCAGGACCATGAACTGGGCCTGCATGTCGGTCGGAAACCCTGGATAGGGAGCCGTGGTTACGTCCTGTGGTCTTATCTCCTGGCTGCCGATGACCCGGATCGACCTTCTGCCGCTTTTTTCTATTCTGGCGCCAGAGATGGTCAGCTTGTCGGTCAGGGCCTGGAGGTGGGACGGCTCTACTTCCTTAAGGACAAGGTCGCCCCCGGTCAGGGCCGCGGCTACCATGAAGGTCCCGGCTTCAATCCGGTCGGGAATGATCCTGTGGCTGGCCGGGCCCAGGTCATCCACTCCCCTGATACGGAGCGTTTCTTCTCCTATGCCGTCGATCCTGGCCCCCATCTTGACCAGCAGTTCGCACAGGCTGCTGACCTCCGGTTCCAGGGCGCAGTTCTTAAGGACAGTTTCACCCCGGGCCAGGGCCGCGGCCATCACCAGGTTTTCGGTGCCGGTGACCGTCTTTTTTTCAAACTCGAACTCCGTCCCCCTGAGCCTCCTGGCCTCGGCCACGATGTAGCCGTGCTCTATTCTTATCTCGGCGCCGAGCTTCTGCAGTCCGGTAATATGCAGGTCGACAGGCCTGGTGCCGATGGCGCAGCCCCCGGGCAGGGCCACGACGGCCCGGCCCTTCCTGGCCAGCAGCGGGCCCAGCACCAGGATGGAAGCCCTCATGGCCCGGACCAGCTGGTAGGGGGCCTGGTCGGAGAATATTTTTCTGGCGCTGATGGTCAGCGATTTCTTTTTCAGGTGGTATTCGGCCCCCAGCTCGGCCAGGAGGGTCAGCATGGTCTGAACATCCTTGACCAGGGGGATATTGGTCAGGCGAACCTCTTCGGCGGTCAGGAGGGAGGCGGCCAGGGCCGGCAGGACAGCGTTCTTGGCCCCGCTGATGGTTACCTCGCCCCGGAGCTGGTACGGTTTTTCGGTATAAATTCTCAGAGCTTCCATGCCCTGATTTTAGTCGAGCCAGTGGCAAAATTCAAACCCGGCCGCACCGACCGGAGGGCTCACAGGGAATTGAGGGCCTGGTTGAGATCTTCGATTATATCGTCCGGGTTTTCTGCCCCCACGCAGAGCCTGATGAGCTGGGGCGGTATGTCAGCCATCCTCCGGGCTTCTTCCCCCTGCTGCTGGTGGGTGGAGATGGCCGGGATGGTGGCCACGCTCTTGATGCGTCCCAGGTCGGTGGCTCGGAAAATGATCTTGAAGCGGTCGAAAACCTTCCTGGCATTTTCCGGCGGGCCGTCCACCCTGAAGCTCATCAGGTGTCCGTAGCGATTGACTTCCTGTCCACTGCCGTCGTCGGAGTCGACCAGTTTCATATATTTCTTGGCCAGTCGATGAAGCTTGTAGCTGGGCAGTCCCAGGTAGTCCACCTGGTAGACGCGGGGATGTTTTTCCAGGAATTCGGCCACCTTCTGGCAGTTCTGGCTGACCAGGTCCATTCTCAGCCGCAGGGTGCGCAGGTCGTTGATGGCCATCAGGGCGTTGAAGGGAGAGGCGGCCGGGCCGTTGTCGCGGTAGGGCCAGAACTTGACGTATTCGGCAAAACTGGCCTTGAAGTTGGGGTCGTCGTTCTTGACCTTGGTAACTATCGGTTTTTTGCTGATTAGTGCCCCTCCTATGGCCAGGCCCCCGGTGGTTATGGACTTGGTGAGCGAGTGGACTACGATATCGGCCCCATAGGCTATCGGCCGCATCAGGGCCGGGGTGGCGCAGGTGGCGTCAAAGATCAGTGGAATTTCCCAGGAATGGGCCAGGTCGGCCAGGGCCTTGACGTCGCAGAATGATTGCTGCGGGTTGCTCGGCGCTTCCACGTACAGGAAGCGGGTGTTGTCATCGATCTTGGACTTCCATTCATCAATATCTTCCGGGTGCAGCACCCAGCGCACCTCTATGTCCCTTTCCTTCATCTTCCGAACCGAAAAATGCTGGAAGGTCCCGCCGTAAAGCTGGATGGAGGAAACGAAGTTTATCTTTTCGGGGCCTTCTTTTTGCTTGACCAGGAAGGGGTCAACGGCCATCATGATGGCGGCCATGCCCGAAGAGGTGACCACACAGGAGGTCTCGTAACCCGTCCTGTAGCCTTCGAGCAGGGCCAGAACGTATTCCAGGTAATAGGTGGTGGGGTTGGCGATTCGGGTGTAGCACCAGGTGGGAATTAAGTAGGCCAGGGCTGCTTCCAGCTCATCCGAATCGCGGTAGCCCTGGGAGGTGGCCAGATACAGTGGTTCTATTATAGCTCCCTGGTTCCGGTCCAGGGCTTCCTCCAGGGAGTAAAGCCCGTGGACGGCTATGGTATCGAACTTCATCCTCTGCATCCGGGCTTTGACTTCTTCCTGCCGGGCCAGGAAGGTTTTTGCTTCCCGGATGTACTTTTCAACTCCTGGTGAATATTTCTTTTCTTCGGACATGACGCCTCCCGATTATTATAAATTTATTGTTTCCGTAAGGTTGGGCTGGGTAAAAGGAAGGTGGGCGGCCGGGGGCCGCATCAGGTAATCTAAGCAGGGACTCATGAAGATACCAAAATACCATACAACCCATGGGTACAGTCAAGCAGTAAATTCTTTCCGCCAGGAGGCCGTTCTTTGAATAGGGGTCTGATGTTTCGGCCAGTAGGCATCGATTTCACAATAAGAGCAGTATTAATTAGTCAGGACAGCGGTTAACCGTGAAGCCATCAATTGTAAAGAGCCGGTCCCCAAACATAAAGTTATAAAGGCTGAATGGGTGATTGTTCTGATTTTTTATTCCTGGGGCAATAGAGATTCTGACCTTCTGGGTGGGCAACCAGGTGACTTAATTTTTAAAATTTACCAGGCAGGGCCGCGCCTCCGTCCCTGCCCGCGGCTCCAGGTCGGAAAACCCCGGCGGTCTCTCAGAGTAATGGTCTGGTTGCCGATTCTCAGTTCCCTGGCTATGACCAGTTTCCGGCCTTCTTTACTGTCTTCAGTCACAGAACCTATCAGCCGGATTTTTTCTCCTTTATGAATGTCAGTGCGGAAGAACCAGGCCGGGGCTGTCTCCACCTCCATCAGCTCGCCGCCGCTCTTTTCCTTGACCAGGAGAACCAGGAAATTTCCCTTGCCTTCATACCTGTTTTCAAACCTGAGGTCTTCGATCTGACCTTCGATGGTCACCTCCCGGTCAACATCGTAAAAGTGCGGGCGGGCTTGAGCCTGCGGGTTAGCCTGGCCTAGCCCGGAAGAAATATCCTGGGCTGTGGCCGGGCCGGACAGAGAGAACAGAATTATCAGCAGTAAACCCATAAGAATAAAGGCGCGGTGCCGCCAGCTCCGGTCGGGGAGGAAATTCTTTATTCTGCCATACATTTCTTTCTTGCAGGCTTGATTTCTCATGTCGGCACCTCATTTATCGCGACGGAGTGACCTGTAGGTTCCAGGTCAATCCTCCGCTGATAACATTACCATCCCAGGTAAACCAGGGATCGGTCGAGTTATTCTTAATGTATGCATAGTTGATAAAGAGGGAAACCCGGCGCAGGTCCAGCTGAAGCCGGGCGCTGAACTGGTGCCTTTTATCTTCCCTCTGGATTCCCAGGCTGTTGCCTTCCAGGTCCAGGCTGTCGATTCCGGGGAATTTTCTGGAAAAATAGTCATACTGAAAGGCCCCGTTCAAATTCTCGGACAGCAGGGCTGTCAGTTTGGCCGTCAGCGAGTACCCTTCCCAGCTGAACTGGTCATAGGTCGGATTTTCAACCATGAAGAGCTCATCGCTTGAGGCAAAGGGATTTTCGCCCCTTAGATTCCATTGTTTTAAGGCGCCCAGGCTTAAGCCAAACCGATCACCCAGTCCCTGGGCCAGCAGACCGCTGATGGAGGCAACCTGGATATTCTGGCTTCCGGTGTAATAGATGGTCTGGTAGGGGATGCCCCGGATGCTGTAACTTCCGCCCATCTCATAATTATCCCCCGGCCCCCCGTGGCCTCCGGGTCCGCCCTGCATGGCGGCCTGGGGCAGAAGGATCGGGCCGCGGTAAGCCAGGGCTCCGAGACCGTTAGCCGAAGAAACCTGGGTGGTTAGAAGCGGAGTCTCTTCTCCGGTCGAAGAAATTATACCCGGGTGAAAGTAGAGTTTATAACCATACCCGGCCTCAATTTTCAGCGTGGTTTTTGAGGGGAAATAATGGTCCAGCGATATGCTCACATTTTCTGAGAAGTAATCGAAGATGGAGTACTTATAATCTCTCAACTGGCTGAGAGTATCGAGCCGGAGAATGGTGGCCGCATCCAGGTAACTCTTGAAATTGGCCACGAAGCGGATGGTGCCATGATTGAAGTATTCGTACAGGCTTCTGAACAGCACCCCTTCTCCTTCCAGGGCAAAATAGAAGGCGCTCCTGGAACCGGCCGGGACCAGGTAGTCGGCACCGAGCTTGCCGGCGAAGGAGCTCAGGCCCGAGTACTTGTAAAGAAAGCTCAGGCTAAAATCTCCATAGAGGGAGATGCCCTCGGAGTCGCCCCCGAAGTAAAGAGAAGCGCTGGTCAGCTGGTCGGACAGCGGCTGGTACGATTGAAAGATGTTGCTGGTGGCATTGTGGGCCAGCGTGAACTGAACGGTTGAGGCCGATAGAGAGCCGGCCATGAGCAGCACCAGCAGCCACGTGGTCAGCCCCAGGAACGATTTCTTGGTTCTGTTCATTTTTCTTGTGATTCCTCCCGAGGTGATTATATTACTTTTCAACCTTATTCCAAAACCTGCCATTTTTCCCTCCTCTCTAGGTCCGTCTATTTTCTGGTCGGCAGTAATCTAACAAGGTATTTAAAACGGGAAAGAACCGGGCCCATCTTCCCGGTTCCCTCCCGTTTTCTCACACCTATTAACGGTTCCCTTTCCTGGCCACTGCCCCCTTCGGGCCGGTGCCGTCGCAGATTCTGGCCGCCAGGCTGGTCTGGGTTCTGAAGGTCTGCCTGGCCATGGTCATGTTTCTGTTCATGGACTTGGTCATGGCCTGACCGGAACCGCTGCCCTCTGGAGAGCCTTTGTATCCGGTGCCGTCCTTGGGAGCTGTCCAGTCCGGGTCCTGGCAATTGGGAATGCCGTCCCCGTCGTGGTCCCGGTAGAAGTCATTAATTCCGTCTCCGTCTTCATCAACGAAGGGGCCGCCCTTTTTCACTCTGTTCTTGGGCTGTTCCTTGACCTGGTTCTGGACCCTGTTTCTTTCCTCGTTCCGGATCTGGTTCTTGGTCTGGTTCTTAACCTGGTTCTGCTCCTGGGCCTTAACCTGGACATTGTGTTCTATTTCGGGTTTGCCGGAACCTTCTTTATTAATGGAGAGCTGGTTGTCCACGGCCTGGTTCCGGACCTGGTGTTCAATCCGGAGCTGGTGCTGGTTTTCAACCTGGCCCTGTTCATTCAGCTGTGTTTCCACCCGGTTTTGGATCTCGTTCCGGACCTGGGTCTGAGAGGCGGAGTTTTCAGAAGCTTGATTTTCTACGGTCTTCTGGACTTCGGCCCTGACCTGTTCCTGCTCTCTGGTCTGCTCTCTCTGCTGGGTCTGGGGCTTCTCTTCGCCCTTGTTCTGAACCTTGTCCTTAACCTGCACCTGGTTCTTGACCTGTTCCTTCTGCTCGACCTTGGCTTTTTCCTTGGTCTGTTCGGTATTCTCCTGGGCGAAGGAATAGGTTGAAACCAGGGCAACCGCTAACATCCCGATGGCCACTGCCATCAACATTTTTTTGAGCCTCATGTTTAACCTCCTTTTCATGAGTTTCGCCACATTAAGATGCAAGCTCCGTGCCAGAGTATAACTTATTCATAATAAATAATTTATGGTTTTTATCCGGGTGTTTTCCGCTACAATTTTGGCATTATTCCTACAATTTTGTAGGACCCGAAGGGGGATAAGTCTGGCCTGGGTGGCCAGCGGGCCATTAGGGCTATTACCCCTTTTGAGATTGGCTTATAGGTCTTGCCATAACGAAACCAAATGGAGCCTGGCGGCACTGGGTATCCGGTGGAAATATTCAGTTTTGCCTTGCCCCGGGTTTGGATCAGGACGCAAGAATTAAGCTGGACCTTAGTATGCCTGGTCCGTTATGGTGTGAGTGTAAGGGGAATAATCAGCCGGGGCAAATGTGGGAACAACTTTTAATAATTTATAAGCCGGGGCTGGTGAAGCTGACCGCCTGACCTGAAGTATTTAAGACCCCTTTTACTTTTTTTACTTTTTCTGGCAGCGACCGATGGCCAGCATATCAGATAGGATGGAAAAGCCGGTTTCAATCCGCCCGGCACCCGCGCCCTGGATGGTCACCTTGCCCATCAGGTCGGTCTCAAAGGTCAGGGCATTCTGGGCCCCCATGACTCCGGCCAGGGGGTCGGTCAGGGGCAGCTTTTCGGGGGCCACGCTGGCTTCTATTTTCTCACCGTCCTTCTTAACACAGGCAATCAGCTTGTATCTGAGCCCGGCTTCCCTGGCTTGCTGGATATCTTTCTTTCTCAGGTGCGAGATGCCCTGGCGCCTGACCTCAGCCGGTTTGATTTTCCCGCCCATCAGGGCGTTGGCCAGGATGACCACCTTGGCCACAGCATCAAAGCCTTCCACGTCGGCCGTGGGGTCGGCCTCGGCATAACCCAGCTGCTGGGCTAACTTCAGGGCTTCATCGTATTCCATTCCATCCAGTTCCATCTTGCTCAGTATGAAATTGGTGGTGCCGTTCAGGATTCCCTTGACCTCTCTGAGTTCATTACCGGCCAGGCCGTTTTCAAAGAGATGGAAGACCGGGGTTCCGCTCATGACCGTGCCCTCTATCCGGAAGTGCCGTCGGTTAACCCGGGCCAGCTCTTGCAGTTCGGCGTAGTGCAGGGCGGCCGGACCCTTGTTAGAAGTAACCACGTGCTTGCCCGTCCGCAGGGCTTTCTTGATGTAAGAGGTGGCCGGTTCGCCTGTCTTGATATCGGTATAGGTCATTTCGGCCATGATATCCGCTTCCACCCGCTCTATCAGGTCAAGCGGGTCCACGTAGTCTTCGGTCTTTTGTTTTTTCCCGGGATAATCGTTAAGCTTTTTGCCAGCTTTTAATGTCTCCAGCACCCGGTCAATCTCCAGGCCCTCCGGGGCGACAACCGTGCCTTTCATCATATCGGTGATGGCCACCACCCTGGGTTCGAAGTCGTGACAGTCGCGGAGAAATTCAGCCTTTTTAAGCAGGATTTCCAGTAATCCCTGTCCGACCGTTCCACAGCCTATCAACATGATCTTATATTCCATGATGACCTCCCATCGTGCTGGAAATGTTATCACAAAAAGGTTTTTCTTAAAAGCAGGGAAGGGGTCCCGGCCCCAGGTCAAATTTCCGCCTTCGAAACAGAATTAACAAGAACGGTGAGCGCGGGTGTTGGTTTGATAAAAAATAAATGAGCGCTTCGGGTTCTGTTGGTAGAGATGATGCCAGCAATCAGGTCGGGAGGACCGCTGTTAGTGATACTGGTGCCGGGGATAGCGGGCCGTCTGGTCCTTCCTTTTAAAAATAAAAAGGGCTGTCCCGGAGGACAGCCCCTTCAGGTTCAACTGGTAGTCGGTCAGGCCTTGGGAGCCTGCTGGGAGGCGATGAACTGCTCGATCCACTCGGTGGTTACGCTCTTGGGCCTTTCGATCGGCAGCCCGAGGGCTCTATCCCAGATGAGCTGGGCCAGAACGCCCATGGCCCTGGAAACGCCGAAGAACACGGTGTAGAAATCGTATTCGGTCACGCCGTAGTGCCAGAGCAGGCAGCCGGAATGGGCATCAACGTTCGGCCAGGGGTTCTTGGCCTTGCCGTGCTTGGTCAGGATGTCCGGGGCCACCTCGAACACCTTGCTGACCACCTTGAAGATGGGGTCATCGGGCAGGTGCTTGAGGGCGAATTCCCTCTGGGCGATGAACCGCGGGTCGGTCTTGCGCAGGACGGCGTGGCCGTATCCGGGCACGACCTTTCCGCCATTCAGGGTATCCCAGATGTACTGGCTGATCTGTTCCTTGGTCGGTTCCTGTCCGATCTTTTCCATCATTTCCATGATCCAGCGCAGGACTTCCTGGTTGGCCAGTCCGTGCAGGGGGCCGGCCAGGCCGTCCATGGAAGCTGACAGGGAATAATAGGCGTCAGACAGGGCCGAACCCACCAGGTGGCAGGTGTGGGCGGAAACGTTGCCGCCCTCGTGATCGCAGTGCAACACCAGGTAGAGCCTCATCAGGTCCTTGAAGGCCGGGTCGTCGGTGATGCCGAGCATGTGGGCGAAATTGCCGCCCCAGTCCAGCTTGGAATCGGCCGGGATGTGTTTCCCGCCCTTGTAGCTGCGGCGGTAGATGTAGGCGGCGATGGCCGGCAGCTTGGCCAGGATGTTCATCACGTCCTCGTACATCGGGTCCCAGTAATCCAGCTTGTGCATGCCCTGGCGGTACCTCTCGGCAAAGATGGAGTCCTTCTGCAGCTGCAGGATGGCCAGGGCGAACTGGGTCATGGGATGGGTGTCGGCCGGAACGGTGTTCAGAACATCGATCAGGTACTTGGGCAGGGCACTTCTCTTGCGCCACTCCTCGGTGATGGCCACGCAATCTTCGTAGGTGGGGATATCGCCGGTCAGCAGCAGGTAGAACATGCCCTCGGGCAGCGGTTCCTCGGTACCCGGGGCCTTGGGCAGCTTTTCCCGGACCTCGGGAATGGTGTAGCCGCGGAAGCGGATGCCTTCGTTCGGGTCCAGGGCCGAACATTCCCACATCATGCACTTGACGCTGCGCATGCCACCATAACACTGGGCTATGGTCACGTCCGAAATCTTGAGTTCCCCATGTTCTTTGAGAATCTTCTGGATTCTCTCCCGCATGGGCATCATCTTGGAGACAAACTTTTCCTTTAATGTAGCCATTCAGAAACCTCCTTTAGGCTTTTAATTGCTTTTTTTAGATTTTAAAAAAAGAACAAATCGAGACTGAAATATAACATGTCCTTCGCCGGCAAGTCAATTTATATTTTCGGGGAATAAAAAGGCTTGATTTTTAAGGACGGGGCTTATATCCTTTAAGCAAAGTGGTATCCTGAGAACAGGATATCAAGGAAAGGAGAAAAAATGGGAGCGCTTGTTGTGTTGTTGATAATCATAGGGTTGCTGGTCCTGATTGCCATCGGTATTTACAACAGCCTGGTCGTCCTGAGAAACCGCTGCGACAACGCCTGGGCCCAGGTTGATGTCCAGCTGCGCCGCCGCTATGACCTGATTCCCAACCTGGTAGAAACGGTCAAGGGCTATGCCAAGCACGAACGGGAGGTCTTCGAGAAAGTGACCGAGGCCCGGACCAGGGCCATCAATGCCCAGACGGTAAAAGAACAGGGACAGGCCGAAAACATGCTGACCGGAGCCCTGAAATCGCTGTTTGCCGTGGTGGAAAACTACCCCGAGCTCAAGGCCAACCAGAACTTCCTGATGCTGCAGGAGGAGCTGGCCGGGACCGAAAGCAAGATCGCCTTTGCCAGGCAGTTCTACAACGACACGGTCATGAAGTTCAACATGAAGCAGCAGGTCTTTCCCTCCAACATAATTGCCAATCTGTTCGGCTTCAAGGAAAGAGACTACTTTGAGATAGAAGAACCCGAGGCCAGGGGGCCGGTCAAAGTTTCCTTCTGATAATTCTTCTGACAGAACTCACTAAAGCTCGGACTGAGAAGATAGAATCCCCATGTATGAACAGATAACCAGTAACAAGGTCAAGTCCTTTCTGCTGGTTCTGTTCTTTATCGCCTTTGTCTTTTTCCTGGTCTGGGTCTTTGAGGAGCTCACCGGCTGGGGTCGGGGAGGCTTTCTCCTGGCCCTGGTCATCTCGGTCGTGATGGCCGTTGGCAGTTATTACTACAGCGACCGGATTGTCCTGGCCATCAGCCGGGCCCGGCCGGTGACCAGGGAAGAGTTTCCCTACCTTTACCATACGGTTGAAGGACTGGCCATTGCCGCCGGCCTGCCTGCCCCCCGCTGTTACGTTATTGAGGATACGGCTCCCAACGCTTTTGCCACCGGCCGGAACCCGAAAAATTCGGTCATCTGTGTGACCACCGGCCTTCTCCAGAAGATGAACCGCCTGGAACTGGAGGGTGTCCTGGCCCACGAGATGAGCCATATCAAGAACTACGACGTGCTCCTGCAGACCGTGGCCGTGGTCATGGTCGGGGTGGTGGCCCTGCTCAGCGACTGGATGCTGCGCAGCCTGTGGTGGGGAGGCGGCCGCAGGAAAGGCCGGGAGCGAAGTGGGAATGCCGGGGCCATATTGCTACTGGTGGGCATAGTCCTGGCCATACTATCTCCCCTGGTAGCCCAGCTGATGCAGCTGGCCATTTCGCGGCGAAGGGAGTACCTGGCTGATGCCAGCGCGGCCATGCTGACCAGGTACCCGGCCGGGCTGGCCTCGGCCCTGCGCAAGATTGCCACCGACCCGGAACCCCTGGAAGCAGCCAACAAGGCCACCGCTCATCTTTACATCGTCAACCCGCTCAAAAATATCGGTGGCAAGGTTAACAGATTGTTCAGCACCCATCCGCCCATAGAGGCGCGGATTGCTGCCCTGGAAAAAATGTCGTTTGAAAGGACCTGAGGCCCGGGACAGGTTCTCGGGTCGTTGACCGGTGGTATCCTTTTCCTGAGCCCGTAAGTCTCTTGAAACTTCAGACTTGTTTGTCTATAATTTAGAAACCCCGGGCGGGGTCGTAGTTCAGCTGGTTAGAACGCCGGCCTGTCACGCCGGAGGTCGCGAGTTCGAGTCTCGTCGGCCCCGCCATTTTCCCCACCTTCAACTGATAGCTGCCGGGAATTTTTCCAGAAGCGGCAGGCCATTGATTGCCTCCGGCCTGAACTTCCCCTGATGACCCGCGGCCAGCCGCCACTCCATTTGACATAAATCACTTTCACCGGAGCTCGTTATGTGGTATAAATTAACCTAATACAATCAGGAGGAACCGATGCCCGATAAAACCAAGGTCCTGGTGATAGATGATGACCCGGCCATTTGCGTTTCAGTTAAAGCCATTCTGGAAGCCAGCGGTTACGAAACGGCCACGGCCCTGAGCGGCAAGGAAGGCCTGGAACTTTTCCGCCGGCTCAATCCTGATATCGTCCTGTGCGACATGATGATGGAAGATATAGACGCCGGAGCCAAGGTGGCTAAAGTCATCAAAGAGGAGCGTCCCGAGCTGCCCGTGTTTCTTCTCAGTACCATAGGCGAGGCTACGGCCAGAACCATCGGCCTGGACGAACTGGGCTTTAACGGAGTTTTTCAGAAGCCCGTTAATTTTGACCTTCTGCTCAGCGTTCTGGAAAAACACAGAAAAAAAGCCTGAGCCCGGAAATTTTCCCTGGAAACCCCAAGAATGGATAAATCCCTGGCCGAAATCTTCCGCCTCAAGCCCGACCTTCAGGATTTTTTTCTTGAGGTCAGAAGGCTTGAAGGAAACTTCCCTTTTAACCGGGAAGACATGGAAGCCCTGGGCCAGGCTTATTTTGAAAGGTATCCAGAAAAATTTGTCCAGAGAAATCTGGAAGAGGTCAGGCTGGGCTACCAGCTGACCAGGTTCTGCCTGCTGGAAAAATCCATGGCCGGAATTAAGGGAGAGCTAAAGGATTTTTTCCGCCAGGCCTTTGCCCAGCCCGAAAACATCGCCGGGCTGATGGCCGAGCTGAGCGGATCAGGCCTGGGGCCGGAACTGGCCACCGGCTTCGGTCAGCTCCAGGCTGCCCTGGACGGCCTTAAGGCCATCGTCGATGAGCTGCCCAAGGGCATGGTCAAGGAAAGATTTCTGGGAGGACTGTCCTCCCTGCTTAATGTCTGTTACCTTTTGAAAGTGCTGATTGCCCGGAGCGGCCAGGAGAGTTTACAAGACTGAATATTTCTGGTATTTTGCCGTCTAAAAGCCAGGGGAGTATGGGTCAAGTATCTCCGGGCCCGGCTGCTTGAGGAGAGAGACGTGTCTTATTACCGAGGTATCTGCAATTTCTGCGGCACCGGTTGCGGACACCTGCTCCAGGTGGAGGGAAACCGGGTCCGCGGGGTTTACCCCCTGCCCGGCCATCCCCTGAGTCGCGGCCGGTTGTGTGTCCGCGGCTGGCATATTCATGAACTGTTGCAGACCGAGGAAAGAATAACCCGCCCGCTGATCAGAGAGGGGAACAGCTTCCGTCCGGTTTCTTACGACGAGGCGATAGATTTTACCGCCAGCCGCCTGAAAACTTTTTCCGGGAGCGAGCTGGCCTTCCTGGGCTCACCCCGGGCTTCCAACGAGGAAAATTATCTATTTGGAAAGTTTGCCCGGGCGGTAATGAAAAGCAACAATCTCAGCCTGACCTCGGACGCCGGGCTGGAGGAAAGTGCCAGGATACTCCTGGAGGGCTGCGGATTCCCGGCCATGACCGGCTCCCTGTCGGCCCTGAGGCAGGCTGATTTTATCCTGGTGGTGGGGGGCGACCTGACCAAGCAGAACCCCATAATTGCCAGCGAAATCCATTTTGCCCGCCGCTCGGGAGCCTTTGTGGCCACAATTTCGCCCAGAAAGACCCAGATGGCCAGGCTCAGTCAGCAGCACCTCAGGCCGAATCCCGGGACTATCTGGTTGTTGCTTGAGGCCCTGGCCCGCGCCCTGCAAACCGAGGGACTGGTCCTTATCGATAATCTCGAAGAACGGGTCGAAAATGCCCGGCAATATCTGGAATACCTGGACTCCCTGGACCTAAAACAGGCCTCAGCATTGACCGGGGTGGAGGAGCAGGAAATAATCCGGCTGGCCAGAAAGTTTTATGAATCAAAATCGGCTTACGCCTTTTATCCCGTGGGCATCCAGAGCCTGGACCGGCGCTCGATATCAGCCCTCCTGAACCTGTTCCTCCTGGCCGGCAAGCTGGACCGCCCCGCCGGAGGAATTTGCCCGGTCACCGGTATCAGCAATTTGCTGGGCAGCCTGGACATGGGAGTATCGCCGGCTTTCCTGCCCGGCTATTTTCCGGCTGATGACGAAGCAAGCTGGAAGAGGTTAGAAGAGCTCTGGCAGGTCAGGCTGGACCGGAAGCCAGGGAAAAGCGCCGCCGCCTGCCTGCAGGAAGATCAATCACTCAAGGCCCTGCTGGTCGTGGACCACGACGAGGAAATCATCCGCCATGTCAACCGGATAAAAGAGCTGGAGTTCGTGGTTTATTTCGGAGCCTACCAGAATGCTTTTGCCAGCCTGGCCACCGTAATTTTCCCCCGTCTGAATTACATTGAAGGAGACGGGACATACACCAATTCGGAAAGACGGGTGCAGCTCAGCCAGAAAAAAGTAGAGCCACCGGCTGGAATCAAGCCCATGTGGGAAATACTGAGCCGGCTGGCTTCAGCCCTGGGTCAACCCTGGCCTTATAAATCTGCCGAAGAAATCATGGCTGAAATAAGCAGGGTGGTTCCTCAATACTCGGGCCTCAGCCATGAAAAACTGAGGGCCAGCCTCGGTCTCCGGTGGCCCGTAGACGACAGGCACCCGGGTGGCACAGAATTTCCCCTGGCCGAAGAAACCGGGCGCAGGTTCAAGTTCGTGTTTGAAGGGAGCGCAGACCGACGGCAGAACTTACATTCGGGTGAGGCAGGGCGTTTTCCCTTCAAGCTGGTCGTGGGCCGGAGCAATTATTTCTGGCATCAGAACTCGGTCATGAAAAGGACGTTCATTCCCAAAAGAGAATACAATGCCCTGCTGCTGCTTTATCCCGGGGGCTTTGTAGAGGTCTCGGAAGAAGATGCCCGGGCCCTCGGTTTGCGGGAAAAACAGCCGGTGAGGATAGTTTCGGAAGCCGCTGAACTCAAGCTGGCCACCCGCATTTCTCCCGATATTCTGCCCGGCATGCTCTATATTCCTTATTTTATAGAAGAGATGATTCCCGGGTTCCTGCACCGCCAGGTGTCAGAACTGGAAAAAAACGAAGAATTTTTCCTGCCCGTCCGGCTGGAGAAGGTGGAGTAGGTCATGTACTGGTTGCCAAGGGATCAGGTCAGGCTTCTGGTCAACAGGCTGGCTGAAAGTTATGCCGTCTACGGACCGCGCCGGGATGAGGTTTCTGGCGAGGTGGTCTTCGACCGGCTGGAATATCTGGAGAGGCTGGACCTTCAGGCGGCCATTCCCTACAATCCACCCAAGCATGCCCTGTTGCCCCAGTATGAAGAAATCCTGAAGTACCTTTACCAGAAGCAGTCTCGGAAGGTAACAATAGAAAAAATAAGTAAGGTCGAGCCCAAGGCCCTGGTTGGTTTGCGGGCCTGCGACCTGAACGGGATTCTCTGCCTGGACCGGTTTTTCCTGGGCCAGGAGTTCGTGGATGAGGTTTACCTGGAGCACCGGCAGAAGCTGTTCATCATTTCCAACACCTGCGTCCGGCCCTTTCCCCAGTGTTTTTGCGTTTGCACCGACAGCGGCCCGGCCGCCGGGGAAGGGTTTGACCTGGACCTGACCTTAGCCGGGCAGGGCTACCTGGTGCAGGTTGGCTCCATGAAGGGACAGAAGCTGGTGGAAGAGCTCGGCCTGCGGGAAGCCGGACCCGAGGCCCAAAACCTTCGCGAAAAAATCGTGGCCGAGTCGGTATCTTCCTTCGATAACTTTGCCCTTGAGAATAAGGCCTGGATATCGCGGGCCACCAACCGCCTGACCACCGGTTTTATTAAACCGGAGGTCTGGGAATACATAGGTAACCAGTGCTTTGAGTGCGGGGCCTGCTCTTTTGTCTGCCCTACCTGTTCCTGTTTCAACGTGGAAGATGTCAACCGGGTGGACGGGCCAACCGACCGGGTCCGGACCTGGGATTCCTGCTCGTTCGAAGGCTATACCAAGATGGCCGGCGACCATAATCCCCGAAAGCCGGTGGAAGACCGGCGCAACAAGAGGTTTTTCTGCAAGCTGTCGTATTCCCAGTCCAAGAAATACCTCCGCCCCGGCTGCGTGGGCTGCGGCCGCTGTGCCCGGGTCTGCCCCGGAGATATCGGTTTACCCAACGTGGTGACCTATATCAGGAGAGAGATAACCGGAGAATGACGACCATGGAGAAACAGCTGGTGCCGATCGTAACCGTGCCGGAGGTGGCCACCGTGGTGGACATCCGCGAGGAAATTGCTGACGTCCGGACCTTTTATTTCACCTTTGACCGGCCGGAGATTGAACGGGCCTTCAGGATCCGGTCCGGCCAGTTCATCATGTGCACCGTCTTCGGGGCCGGGGAGTTTGCCGTTTCTCTGCCGTTCAGCCCGGAGAACGACCGGAAGCATATCTCGGTCAGGAAGGTGGGCAAGGTGACCGCGGCCCTGCATGAGCTTCAACCCGGAGATAAGATCGGTATCCGGGGACCGTTTGGCAACGGCTTTCCTTTTGAAGAAATCAAGGGCAAGAATGTCATTTACGTGGCCGGGGGTATCGGCCTCATTCCGCTCCGTTCCTCCATTGTCCACGTTCTTCAGCATCGGCCTGATTTTGGCCGGATGATCCTGGTCTACGGGGCCAGGAGCTCCAGGGACCTGATGTACAAGGATTCCATCAGGGAGTGGCAGGCCACCCGGGATTTTGAAACCTACTTCACCATCGACCGGCCGGAACCCGGCTGGAATGGCCAGGTCGGTTTTGTCAACCAGCTGGTGGCCGGGCTCAACCTGCCGGCCGAGAACACCGTGGCCTTTGTCTGCGGCCCGCCGGTGATGTTCAACGCTGTTATCAAGGAATTGAAGCTAAAGGGAATAAAGGAGCAGGACATTTATTCCACTCTGGAAAGGCATATGAAGTGCGGCATCGGGAAATGCCAGCACTGCGCCATCGGGCGAACCCTGGTCTGCGTCGACGGCCCGGTCTATACCTACAGGCAGATTAAGACTTTGGGAGAGCAGATTTAAGATGGAATCGCTGGAGCTGCTGCGGGAAATTCTGACCGGGAAGACCTGCCTGGTCGGCATCGGCAATAGTCTGCGCGGCGACGACGGCTTCGGTCCTTATTTCATAGAAAAGCTCAGGGAGAAGGCACTCCTACCGGAGGCCAACCTGATGACGGTTGAGGATGTGCCGGAGAACTATGCTTTTCCCATCTCCAGGATGGAGGTGACCACGGTGGTCTTTGTGGATGCCGTCATCCTTGATGCTCCGCCGGGCACCGTCGTTCTGGGGCCACTGGAAGAGCTGGAGGAAATTGGCCAGATAGCTTCCACCCACAAGCTGTCGTTGCGGCTGACGGCCAGGGTCATCGAGGAGACCGGAAAAAAGGTCTACCTGCTGGGGGTGGTCCCGGAGTCCACCGAGTTCGGCCGGGAGCTGTCGCCGGCGGTCAGGGAAGCGGCGGTCGAACTGGTTTCTCTGGCAGAAAAACTTATCCGGGAAAATGAGGACCGGCTAACGGAATCAGGAAAAAATAGGAAGAAAACAGGGAGAAAAGCTAATGACCGGAACTGAGGCTCTCTGGCTCAGTCTATCCAGCCTGCTGCTGTCTTTTCTGGTGACCATAGTCCTGGGCAAAAAGGTTCGTCTGGTCCGACTGACCGGAACCATCCTGATCTCCCTGGGTTGCTTTTTCCTGGCCTGGCAGGGAGTGATGATTCTGGGCACGGGGCAGCCGGTCGAACTGGAGTTAAAGCTGGCCGGGATACATATTCCGGTCTTGATCGACGGCCTCTCGGCCCTGTTTCTGCTTCTTCTTTCCGTCCTGGCCCTTGGCTCCACCCTTTTTGCTTACGGTTATTATGAAACTACCGAAACGAAAATCGTTCAGAAAGTTTACTTAGCCCTGCCCGTTTTTATTGCCGGCCTGGTTGGCCTGCTGACCGTGGATGACCTCGGTCCCGGTTTTACCCTGGCCTGGCAGTTGATGGCCATTTCCTCATACCTTCTGGTCAGGTGGGGCAGGCCGATAAAGTTTTCAAGAAGGCCGGCCCTGGTCTACCTGGCTTTCATGGAAATGGCCTGGGTGCTGATAACCGGCTCAGCTTTCCTGGCTAAAGGTTATCATTTCGGGGATTCACTCGCGGCTATCGGGCAAAAATTGTCTGGCTCGGGGCCGGTGGCCACGGCCATTTTCCTGGCCATGCTACTTTTAGGCTTCGGACTCAAGACCGGGATTTTCCCGCTCGGACAGCTCTGGATACCCGGGGCTTACTCTACGGCCTCTCCACCGGTTTCAGCCCTGCTGGCCGGCATCCTGGAAAAAACCGGGGTATTCGGGCTGATCAGGATCTTCTTTTTCGTGGCCCGTGGAGCCGGGGCCGGCTTTAATCCGGACCTGTGGGGACAGGTGCTGGTGGTGGTCGGAACCCTGACTCTATTTATCGGAACGGTCCAGGCCATCAAGCAGAGCGATTATCTCCGGCTCCTGGCTTATAGCTCTATCGGCCAGGTGGGCTACATCGTCCTGGCCCTGGGCAGCAGCCTGCTCGCCTGGCATTCTGGTTCGCCCCTGGCCGGGATTATCTTTGCCGGTGCTGTTTACCACAGCCTTAACCACGGAATCTTCAAGAGCCTTCTCTTCCTGACCGGGGGCAGCCTGCTCCACGCCACGGGGACCCGGGACCTGAACCGCCTGGGCGGGCTCCTGGCCGTTATGCCCGTAACCGGTGTTCTGGCTGCCCTGGCTTCCTATTCCATCTCCGGCATGCCGGCCTCCAGCGGGTTTGTCAGCAAGTGGTTGATGATTGCCGGGAATTTCCTGGCCGGGAAAGACAGCCTGCTTTTAACCATGGCCGGAATAGTGGCCCTGTTCACGGCGGCCTTTACCCTGGCCTGCTACGTGAAGTTTTTCGGCCTGGCTTTCACCTCGGCCGGGGCCAGCTGGAAATTGAAAAGGGAAATCAGGGAAGTGCCGGGCTCACTGCTGGTGCCAAAAATTTTCCTGGCGGTTATCTGCCTGAGCCAGGCTTTCCTGCCGGCGGTTTATATCCGGGTCATCGGACGCAGCCTGGCGGCAACCGAGGGGTTTCTTCTGACCGGGGTGGGGCCCGAGAGTCTTAAGACAAACCCAATCGGCCTCCGGATTTTTGAGGGTCCGGCTTTGCTGGCCGCAGTTGCCCCGCTGGCCATGCTGGTCCTGCTCCTGGTTCTAACTTTCCTGGCCCGCTGGTTAAGGCAGTCGGCCGGAGCTAAAGAAGTCAGGGTTCCGGCCTGGCTGTGCGGTTACCAGGACCTTAATAAGAATAATGTCTATGCCGACCGTAACATGTTTTCCGACCTGAAAAAGTTTTTCCGATGGACCGGGGCCAATAAAAACCTGGTAATTGATGATGATGAGTTGCCCGGATCTGTGAGCCGGGAAGAAAAAGGGGTAATTTCATGAGCCGGGGAGAAGAACTCGTTCGCTGGCTGGAAAAAGAGCTGGGCGGAAATTTTATTTCCGCGGAAGCGACTATCCCGGGCCGCCTCTTCATCGACCTGAAAAGGGAAGCGCTGTCCGCAGCCGCGGCTGGTTTGATGAACCGCGGCGCCCGCTACCAGGTGGGTGTTGGCTATGACGCCAGAAAGAGCGGCCAGGGATTTGGCCTGGTACACACCTTTGCCTTTGATAAAGATTCCTTGCTGGTGGCCCTGAGAACTTTTGCTCCCGGGGATGACCCGGAATTCGATTCCTTGACCCCGCTTATACCCGGGGCCGGCTGGTCGGAGAGGGAATACCAGGACCTGCTGGGCCTGAAATTCAGAGATCATCCGAACCCCAGGCGCCTGGTGCTGTCCGACGACTGGCCCGAGGGAATATATCCCCTGCGCCGGGAAGTACCCCACGACCTGATGCCACCGGCGGCAGAGGAAGTTGCTTTCCGACTGGATGAAGCCCCGCCGGGCACTTCCATCGTCCCCTTCGGACCCTTCCACGCCAGCCTGCATGAGCCGGCCCATTTTTCGGTTTACGTGGACGGGGAGGATATAAAAGGTTGCGAGTACCGCGGTTTTATGACCCACCGGGGAATAGAGAAGCTGGCCCAGACCGAGCTGACCTATAACGATGTGCCCTTTGTGGCCGAGAGAATCTGCGGCATCTGCGGTTCGGTGCATTCGGTCAACTACGCCCAGGCGGTGGAAGCGGCTGCCGGTTTGAGGATTCCCAGGCGGGCCGAGTTCATCCGGATGGTGGCCCTGGAGCTGGAAAGGCTTCACTCTCACCTTCTTTGGCTGGGGGTGGCCGGGCATTTGATTGGCTTCGACACGGTCTTCATGCAGGCCTGGAGAATCAGGGAAAAAATAATGTGGCTGGCCGAGAGGCTGACCGGGAACCGCAAGACCTATGGAATGGTGATCATCGGCGGGGTCCGCCGGGATATCAACCAGGACAGGTCGGAGGACATCAGGGCCGTTCTGAAGGAAGTTGAAAGAGAAATGCTGGCCCTGGAAAAAGCCATTCTAAAAGACCGGACCATTCATAGAAGGACCAGGGGAGTTGGCTATCTTTCCCGGGAAGAAGCTGTTAAGTGGAACCTGATAGGGCCGGTGGCCCGGGCCCGGGGAGTGGACATTGATGCCCGCCGGGACCATCCCTACGCGGCCTACGATGAAGTGCAGTTTGAAGTTCCGCTGGCTGACTCCGGCGATGTCTGGGGAACGCTGGTGGTCAGGGTGAAAGAAGTCTACGAGGCCATAAAAATTATCAACCAGTGCCTGGATAAACTGGAAAAGCTTCCGAAAAACCAACCGCTGGCGGTTGACCTGGAAGGGCCCATCCCGTCCGGCCGGCAGGGGCTGTCGCTGGTCGAAGCCCCGCGGGGCGAGGCCGTGCATTACGTTCTCACCGGCGAGGATAACCGGCCAGAACGCTGGCGGGTCAGGGCCCCAACTTATCCCAACCTGCAGGCGGTTCCCTCCATGCTTTTGAACAACAAGCTGGCCGATTTTCCGATTATCGTCGGCTCCATTGACCCCTGCATTTCCTGCACCGACCGGGTGCTGGTGGTGGAGAGAAGTTCGGGAAAGGCCAAACTGCTGTCCAGGCAGGAACTGGAAAACCTTTCCCGGGGGAAGAGGTCTAAGAAATGAAAGTGACGGCCGTAATTATCAACCTGCTTTACTTCCTGGCCCTGGCTCCCTTTCTGGAAGGGGTGATGAGAAAGCTAACGGCCAGAATTCAATCGAGACAGGGGCCGCCTCTCTACCAGCCCTACCTTGACCTCTTAAAGCTCCTGGGAAAAGAGAACCTGAACGCGGCCGGGCACCCGGTTTTCAGGCTGGCCCCGCTGCTGGCCTTTGCTTCCATTTTGTCGGCCATCGCCCTGCTGCCCCTGGCCGGGCAGAGCAGTTTCCTGGCCCATTCCTCGGACCTGATGACCCTGATTTATTTCCTCACCCTGAGCGGTTTTTCCATTCTGATCGGAGCCCTGGCCAGCGGCAATCCTTTTGCCGGGGTGGGTGCCAGCCGCGAAATGATGACCATCATCATGCTGGAACCGGTGCTGGCCATGACCCTGATCCTGGGTGTTGTCCGGGCTGGAAGCCTGAATCTGTTAACGGCCACAGCCGGGGTCTCCTCGGCCAGGGGACTTTCTTATTTCCTGATGATGGCGGTTTACCTGGTGGCCCTGCAGGCTTTTGTTTCCAGGCAACCTTTTGATATTCCGGAAGCCGAGGTGGAAATCCTGGAGGGGCCTTACATTGAATACAGCGGGCCGAATTATGCCCTTTTCCGGTATACCCTTAACCTGAAAAGAATGTTTTATAGCTGGCTGTTCGTGGTCGGTTTCCTTGGCTTCTGGCTGCCGGGAAGCCCGGTCCTCAACCTGGTCGTTCAGACTGTTCTAATCCTGGTTTTATTCGTTTTGATTTCAGTGGTCGGGGCCACCCATCCCCGCTTCCGCATGGACCAGGCCCTTAGGTTTTATGCAGCGCTGGTATTGCTTTCACTGGTGGCCGTTGGCCTGGGGGTTCGTGGATGGTAAGGCGAAGAGAACCAATGAAAGGTGAAGCCTGAGATGTGGCTGTGGAATAAAATCAAGCAACTGGCGATTTCCTTCAGGGCCGGGGTGGTTACCCTGCGTTATCCATTTGAGCCGCGGCCCGCACCCGAGGGCTTTCGGGGTCAGCCGGTCTGGGACCATACCAAGTGCATTGGCTGTGCCGGCTGTGCCAGCCACTGCCCGGCCCGGACCATCTTTCTGCGGGATATCTGCCAGGAGGTGCGGATCCTGCTTTACGATTCTTCCCGCTGCACCTACTGCGGGCGCTGTGCCGACCTCTGCCCGGAAAAGGCCATCACCATGAGCGACAAATTTGAGCTGGCCACCGATAACCGCCAGGACATCACCCAGAGCCTGGAGCTGTTCATGATGACCTGCCAGCGCTGCGGCCGCTGCTATGACCTGGAGATAAAGAACTACATTGACCGGCTGAGTTCTCTCGGTTACCGGTATGACTCCCTGGAAGCCCGCAAGGTAATCCGCCGGAGCACGGCCGATTTCTCTCCAGAAGAACTGGAAAAGACCGTTACCTACGAAAGGCCCGGGAGGTTGGAGAAATGACCATATTTAAGAAGCTGGCCGGCAGAGCCTTCCGCCGCTCGGTCTGGGTCTATCACTGCAACAGCGGGGCCTGCAACGGCTGCGACATTGAAATTCTCAACATCCTCACCCCTTACTACGACGTGGAGCGGTTTGGAATCAGACTGGTGGGCTCGCCCCGCCAGGCCGACGCCATACTGCTGTCGGGAGCGGTGACCCGCCCCACCCTGCCCCTGGTTAAAAAGGCCTACCAGGCAGTGCCGGCTCCCAAGCTGGTTTTTGCCATAGGGTCCTGTGCCATCGGTGGCGGCTGCTGGTATGATACTTATAATGTGACAGGCGGCGGGGAGAAAGCCATCCCGGTTCATTATTTTATACCGGGTTGTCCACCCCGGCCGGAGGCCATCATCTACGGGGTGGCCCTGGCCCTGGGTCTGGTTGATAAGAAGGTGGCCCCGGTGGAGCTCAAGCAGATGGAATTCCCGGTGGACATGTACCGTCGGGCCAAGCTTTTTGAAGTGAATAATGTCATCTATAAGTTACTGGGCGAAGAGGAAGACCGCCTGGAATTCGGGAGGAAATGACATGGCCAGGATTCTTCTGGTGGACGACGACCGCGACCTGACCGACAGCCTGGGCCAGGTCCTCCGCTTCAAGGGTTATGAAGTGGAAGTGGCCCACAGCGGCAATGAAGGCTTGAAAAAGATGCTGGAATTCAAGCCCGACCTGGTCATCCTGGATGTCATGATGGAGACCGATACCGCCGGTTTCGAAGCCGTTTATAAGATCAGGAGCGACCGGCCGGATTCAAAGTACCGGGATTTCAGGGATGTCCCCATCATCATCCTGACCGCCATCAACCAGGTCACCAATTCCCGGTTTTCTCTCGACCAGGAGGAGAGCTTTCTTCCCGGTCGCAATGAATTCTTGACCAAGCCGGTGGAAGTGGAAGAACTCCTGGAAAAAATCTCCAGGAACCTGGAAGGGAAAAGATGAATCTGGAAGAGCTCGCCCGGAAGCTTGATGTGCTGAGGTCCAGCCTCCGCTTCAAGCTGATTTTCGGCCTGCTGACCATTGTCTTCCTGATGGGAGCTCTGTCCATTTATCTTGGCGTTAATTCCATCAACCGCAACGTTATCCGGGAAGCCTATGACAACGTCAGGAACAGCCTGAAAGCCATCAGCGACCTCTACCAGGAAGAAATCCGGAACCGGGCTGGAATAGTTGAGTACCTGGCCCGGACCTCCGAAATCGTCAGTGCCACGGCCTCGGGAAACAGGGAGTATCTGTTTGACAAGCTGGTCCAGATCAAGCAGGAGTTTGGCTTCGATATCGTTAACGTGGTCCGGCCGGACGGGACCATCCTGGTCCGGGCCAATAACTTTGAGGCCTACGGCGACAGCGTAAGCCATTACAAGTACATTCAATGGGTCCTGGCCAACAGGAAACCGGCTGCCGGAACCGGCATCCTCGGTTACGAAAATATCAAGAATGAAGGCCCGGACCTGGCGGCCAGAACCCTGATCAGTGTTGTTCCCACGCCCAGGGCCAGGGCCCAGAAACGGGAGATGGAAGAAAGGGCCCTGGTCCTGAAAACGGTTTCGCCCATATTTCAGGGTTCCCGGCTGGTGGGAGTGCTCTATGCGGCCGTCCTGCTAAATAACAACGACCGCTTTGTCGACCGGTTCAAGAACCTGATTTTCAAGGAAGAAAAGATAAAGGGCAAGGATGTCGGCACCATCACCATTTTCGTCGACGACGTCCGGGTGGCCACCAATGTCGTTGACCGCAACGGCCGGCGGGCGGTGGGCACCCTGGTCTCGGAAGAAGTCTTCCGCCAGGTTTACGAACAGGGCCGGGACTGGCTGGGCCGGGCCTTCGTGGTCAATGACTATTACCTTTCCGGTTATACCCGGCTGACCGATATCGAAAACAAGCCGGTGGGCATGCTCTACGTGGGTATCCTGGAGAGCAAGTTTTCCGGCATCCTGCGGCGGACGACCATCCTTTATTTTCTTTTGATTTTTCTGATGACCGGGATTGCCATTTACATGTCGACCTACCTGGTCAACCTCTATACCCGGCCCATCAACCGGATGATCGAGGCCACGGCCGAGATCGCCCGCGGGAATTACCATCTGCTGGAGATCCCTCCGGACGAGAGTGCCGAAATCCGGGAAGTGGAAGAACATTTCAATGAAATGGTCCGGGCCATCGAGGACCGGGACCGCCGGCTGAAAGAACTGGCCGAAAAGACCATTCTCCGCTCGGAAAAGCTGGCCTCGGTCGGTCGCCTGGCCTCGGGCATTGCCCATGAGATTAACAACCCGCTAACCGGTATCCTGACCTACAGCAGCCTGCTGCTGGAAGAGCTGAAGGGTACCCCTTACGAAGAAGATTTAAGGACCATCAAGGAAGAAACGCTGCGCTGCCGCAAGATTGTCCGCGGCCTGCTGGATTTCGCCCGGGACTACAAGCCCGAGAGAATGGAGGCCGACCTGAATGACCTGATCGGGGAAGTTCTGGGCCTGCTGGAAAAACATGTCAACTTTCAGAATGTGAAAATAATAAAGAACCTGGACCCGAACCTGCCGGCGGTCAAAGTGGATGCCGACGAGTTCCGCTCGGTGATCAACAACCTGGCGGTTAACGCCGCCGACGCCATGCCCGAGGGCGGGCAGCTGACCATATCGACCTCTTATGACCGGGAAAACAACCAGGTGATAATCCGGGTGGCCGATACCGGAGTTGGCATAAGCGAGGAGAACCTGAAGAGAATTTTTGAACCCTTCTTCACCACCAAGGAAAAGGGCAAGGGAACCGGCCTGGGACTGGCCATGGCCTACGGGGTGATTAAAAGGCACAATGGAACTATCGAGGTCAGCAGCCGGGTGGGTGAGGGGACAGAATTCACCATAAAGCTGCCGGTGGAATGACGACCGGCTGGAGGAAAAGAAAATGAGCCAACCGCGAATCCTGTTCATCGATGACGAAGAAATAGTCCTGCGGAGTTGCCGCCGGATTTTTGCCGGTTCGGGCTACGAAATAGAAACGGCCCTGTCCGGGGAAGAGGGGCTCAGCAAGGCTCTCAACCAGGATTTTGACCTGGTGGTCACCGACCTGAAGATGCCCGGCATCGGGGGTATGGAGGTCCTGACCCGGCTGAGGAAATCCAGGCCCGACACCACGGTAATTATCTTTACCGGTTATGCCAGCGTGGATACGGCCAGGGAAGCCCTGAAAAACGGAGCCTTTGATTATATCCCCAAGCCTTTCACCCCCGAAGAAATCAGGGAAGTCATTAAGAATGCCCTGGAAGCCAGGGCTGGTAAACAGAGAACCATG
The DNA here is from genome assembly GCA_024653215.1 of Candidatus Saccharicenans sp. GTDB lineage: Bacteria > Acidobacteriota > Aminicenantia > Aminicenantales > Saccharicenantaceae > Saccharicenans. The sequence continues at coordinate 177,512 of JANLFU010000003.1, forward strand.
CTGGACCTGATGGCCATAGTTTCCCACGAGCTCAAGAGCCCGGTCTCGGCCTTGCATACCACCGCTTCCACCCTCTACAAGGGATACTTCGGGCAGCTTTCTCCCGAGCAGATGAAAATTCTGGAGACCATCATCCGCAACTGCGAGTATCTGGAAGACATCATCCGCAGCTACCTGGACCTGTCGAAGATGGAACTCGACCAGCTGGATTCGTTCAAGGAACAAATTTATTTTGTCAAGGATGTGGTGGAGGAGGTCCTGACCCTACCCGAAATCCAGGACAACACCAAGAAGATGACGGTCAGCAAGAATTTTCCCCAGGACGTAAAGATCAACGGCGACCCGCGGTTGCTAAGAATCCTGGTGCGAAACCTGGTCAGCAACGCCATTAAGTACGGGACCGAAGGTACCGAGGTAAAGCTGGGGCTGGAAACCAAAGACGGCCAGATGGTTTTTTCTGTCCATAACCTGGGAGTGGGCATCAGGCCTGAAGACGGGCCGCGGCTCTTCCGCAAGTTTGAAAGGCTCAAGCAGCAGGGCACAGAAGGCGTCAAGGGTTCCGGCCTCGGGCTCTACATCTGCAAGAAAATTGTGGACAGCCACGGGGGCAAAATCTGGTTTGAATCGGAGCCCGGCCGCTGGGTTACTTTTTATGTCAGCCTGCCCCTGGCTTCCTGATATCGGGCGGCCAAATTTCCATTCCCTCTTGCCTGAAGGGGAGGGAGGTTCCCGGATTCTTTCTGAACGGATTGGCCATGGACGTTGCCGACTTCTGGCCATACCCGGCTTATCAGCCTTAGCCTGAAACCTGAGTTAGAAAGTCGCTTTGGACCGGTTGCCCCCGATTGAGATGGGTGGCCGATTTATCCCCATTTGCCGTCCTGACCGGGTCGAATTTCCGGGCAGGCTCTCTTCTTGGCAACGAATCCCTGCGAAACCGGGTTTAAATCAGCGGGCAGGTTCAATTGACATTCCGCCCTTGTCTTACCTATAATCTAATTGTCGGGGGCGAAATGGACTCGACGGAGGTAGTGAAGCAGAAGCTGCAGGCCGAGGTCCCATCAACCTCGTTAAACAGGTGGGAAACAATTAACTGCAGAACCTGTTGCAGTCGCTGCCTGATAGAAAGTGCAGCCGTCTCTTGAGGCCTTTCCTGCGGGCCTGAAGAGACGCCGACCAGCAGGATAGTCTGCCGGGCGTGCTCAGGGCCCGGCGGATGAAGTACCACTTGGGCTGGTTGAGCGACGCTCTTCCTCTTCGAGAAGCGCTCAACAAGATTTACTGAAGAGGATAAGCCTGTAGAGGCTGGCTGTGGAATGCCTTCGGACGCGGGTTCGATTCCCGCCGCCTCCACCATTTTTTTATACAGTGAAATGAAGAAGACAAGATGCCCAGAACAGCCAGAGTCATACTAGTACTGTCGTTGTTGTTTGTGGCTTTTTCCAGCCTGGTTTTTTCCCCCGTCCTGGCCCAGAAAAAGAGCCAGCCTGTCCCGGTCATCAAAGTCGAGGTGGCTGACTTTACCGGGGGGACCCGGCTGAAGATCACCGCCGGCTCAAACCTGAATTACAGCCTGAGAAAATCCGGGAATGTGCTGACCGTTTCCTTCCGGACCTCGAGCGGGCTACGCTATGACCGGACACCATTTTCCAGCCGGCTGGTCCAGTCCATTGACCTGGCCAAATCGCCCGAGGCTTTCCTGTTGCTGATCAAGACCTCAACTGCTGATTTCTCTTATACCCAGTCGGCCCGCTGGAATCCCTTTGAGCTGACAATTGAACTTAAAGGCGTGGAGGAGAAGAAAGCTCCGGCCGAGCCCAGGCCGGCGGCTCCAGAAAAGCCAGCCGCGACCCAGGTTCAGACTCAGCCGACACCTGTGGCCGAACAGGCCGGACCCCCGACCTCCGGCGGTAAGAAGCAGGTTAAAACCATCGTCATCGACCCGGGGCATGGTGGCAACGAGACCGGAGCCAAGGGAACATACGGGACCCTGGAAAAGGATGTGACGCTGGCAGTTTCCAGGAAGCTGAAAGAGGCCATCGAGCGCGGGCTGAAATACCGCGTGGTCATGACCAGGGAAGCCGACCTCTCGGTTCCCCTGGAGAGACGGGCGGCCATCGCCAATAACAATAAAGCCGATTTGTTCATCAGCATCCACGTCAACGGCTCCCGGAGGGTGAAGGCCAACGGCTCGGAAACTTTTTTCCTCAGCCTGAATGCCAGCGATGAAGAATCGCGCCGGCTGGCCTACTTTGAAAACAACTCGGAAGAGCTGGAAAACCGGGTCCCGGAAAAGGACTTCGATGACCTGAAGCTCATCCTGTGGGACATGGCCCAGTCAGCTTACCTCAAGCAGAGCAGCCAGCTGGCCGAATTTGTGCAGCAGGAGCTCAACGAGCTGCTGAATACCAGGAACCGGGGGGTCAAGCAGGCTCCCTTCAAGGTCCTGACCGGGGCGGCCTGCCCGGCCATCCTGGTGGAAGTGGCCTTTATCACCAACCCGGAAGAAGAAAAACAGTTGCAGGCAGAAGATTTCCAGGCCCGGGTGGCTGAAGCCATCTACCGTGGCCTGAACCGTTTTCTTCAGCTTTACGAAAAACCATGAAACGCAAAAAGAAAAAACTCGCCACCCTTTTCATCCTGCTGGCTGTCCTGGCGATAGTGGTCCTGGTATTTTTCTTCGGTGGTCGCCGGGAAAAGATTAAGCACCAGACCGGACCGGCCGTTTCTGCTACCGGAAGCGGCCAGGTCCAGGGAGTGAAGACCAAGAGGGTCACCATCTTCTTTCTCTCAGAAAACGACAACCTTCTTCACCCGGAGGAGAGGGAAATCCAGCAAGGCACCCTGAATGAAGAAGCCCGGGCGGTGGTGGAAGAAATTATCAGGGGGTCCAGGTCGGGACTGCTGAACACGGTGCCTGAAACCACCCGGCTGAGGCAGGTTTTTGTTACCTCCGACGGAACCGCCTACGTTGACCTGAGCCGGCAGATACTGGAAGCCAGTTACTATGGCTCATCCGGCGAGATGGCCGCGGTCTATTCCATCGTCAACTCGCTTACCTATAATTTCAAGGGCATCAAGAGAGTCAGCCTGCTGGTCGAGGGCAACGAGAGGGAAACCCTGGGTGGCCATATCGACCTGTCGCGCCCGTTCAGCCCGGACTATTCACTGGTTGCCAGGTAATTGTCTTTCGCAAATTTCAAATGAAGAATAAAAAATTACCCCGCGTGGTCATCCTCGGTTATCCCAACGCCGGGAAATCCACCCTTTTTAACAGGTTGCTCGGCCAGAAAAAGGCCCTGGTGCATTCCCTGCCTGGAATGACCCGGGACTTGATTACCGGGGTGGCCAGGATAGACCACCGCGAGTGCCTGCTGGTGGATACCGGCGGGTTTGCCGACGGCCGGGTGGACCCGATTTCTTCCAAGGTCAGGGCCAAGGCCCTGGAAGCGGCCCGGTCGGCCGACCTGTTGATTTTTCTCTTTGACAGCAAGCGGGCCCTGACCGCGGGCGAGGAAGAGCTTTTCCTGGAGATAAAGAAGTACGGCCGGCCCCTGCTGGCCGTGGTCAACAAGGTTGATACCCCGGAATCGGAACCCGACCTGTCCGAGTATTACCGTCTGGGGATAAGAGATCCCATAACCATTTCAGCCGAGCACAAGCTCAACCTGGAATACCTGAAGGAAAAAATAGTAGAACTATTACCGGCCAGACCCGGGGAAGAACCAGAACCGGAACCAACCCCGAAGTCCCTGAAAATTGCCATCGTCGGCCGGATCAACGTCGGCAAGTCGTCGCTGGTCAACCGCCTCTGTGGAGAGGAAAGGCTCCTGGTCTCGGAAATTCCGGGCACCACCAGGGACAGTGTCGATACCCTCATCACCAGGAACAAGAAGGTCTATTGCCTGGTCGATACCGCGGGCATCAGGAAGTTCAGCGGGACCAGAGACTCCAGGGAAAAGGCCGGGATCATCAGGGCCCAGAGAAATATCGAGGAGGCCGATGTTATCTGCCTGGTGCTCGATATCCAGGAATTTCCCACCCGCCAGGATGCCCACATCGCCAGCCTGGCCCATAAGTCCGGCAAGCCGCTGCTGATTGCCCTGAATAAATGGGACCTGGCGGAAAAGCAGCGGGTTAACCCGAGGGAAGTCCAGGAGCACGTTTTCAGCCGCCTTAATTTCGTGGATTACGCACCGCTGGTTTTTGTCTCGGCCCTGACCGGCCAGCGGGTGACCAAAATTCTGGACCTGGCCGAGGAAGTCTACGAGTCGGCCTCAAGGAAGCTGGAGACTTCGCTCCTTAACAGGTTCTGGGAACGATTTTCCCGTGAATATCCGCCCAAGACCCGGGATGGCTCGACCCTCAAGGTGAAGTACATCGTGCAGAAAGGGGTCAGGCCGCCCGCCTTTGTGCTTTTCGGACACAGCCGGGCCCCGCTGCTTCCGGCCTACGAGAAATTCCTGGCCGACACTTTCCGGAGGCAGTTTGGTTTCGTGGGCACCCCGCTCCGGTTTTATCTGAGAAAAAGCTGAGCCACAGATGATAAGCTGGTGTGCCGTTCCTTTTACTGCCCGGTGGCGCGGCGACTTTCCGGGTTATCTGAAATCCAATCCGGAAAGGAGGCTGGGCCAGGCCTCAAATGTTCCATTTTTTCTTGACTTTATGGCCTTAATCTTATATAAAATATTTCTAATTGTCTGAAGACCAGATGTTTAAGGAGGTCATGATGACTCGTCAGAGGATAAACGGCTTGGCAGTTATCCTTTTAGCCTTGGCTGTTCTTGTGACCGCTACCAGTTGCGAGAAGCTTAAGGTTAACAATTTACAGGCAAATTATCATTTTAAGAGAGCCAACAACCTGTTCAGAGAAGGCAAATACCGGAACGCGGTGGCCGAGTATGAACTGGCCCTGAAATACCGGCCTGACCTGGTTCAGGCTTACCGGTACATCGGCGAAAGCTACAAGCAGCTTTACAAGCCCGGTGTTGAGTCCGCCCTGAACAAGGAGCTGGAAAAGAAAGCCCTGGAGGCCCTGAACAAGGCCCTGGAAATCGAGCCCAACAACAAGGACATCATCTACTCCCTGGGTGACATGTACGACAAGCTGAGAAGGTTTCCCGAGGCCGAAAAGCTCTACCTGAGAATCCTGGAACTCGACCCGCAGAACATGGACAACTTCTACGTGGTGGCCGAGTTCTACAGCCGCTATGCCGGCGAAATCCCGGATGCGGCCAAGAAAGCTGAAACCATGTACCTGCGCCGCATCGAGGCCGACCCGGAAAACCCGATGGGCTATGCCTATGCGGCCAATTACTATGAGCACCTGCCGGTTTCCGAGCAGAACCTGGAAGGGGCCATTGAAAATTTTGACAAGGCCAACATGTTCTGGGAGAAGAGAATCGCCCTCGACCCGGAAAATCCCCAGGCCTGGCTGGCCAAGGGGGTTAACCGCTGGAGCCGGGCTTACCGTTTCCAGGTTGTGCCCGAGGCCGAAAGACTGGCCATCGCCCGCGATGCTCTCCAGGCCATTGAAAAGGCCAGGGACCTTGACCCGAACTATCCCGAGCCCTACAGCTGGCTGAGCGTTCTCTACCAGTCAGTCCTGGCCAAGCTGGAACCCGACAAGGCCGCCAGGTATACCGCTGAAGGCCAGAAGAATATCGAGAAGTTCCAGGAACTGAGAAAGAGAGCGGCCGAGAAAAAGAAACTTGAGGAAGAACTCAAGGGAGTTAAGTAATAGCCGAAATTTCGGGGGGGCAGGCAGGCGTGACCTTCTGCCCCCTTTTTATTTTGCTTAGATGTTCATCCCGCTGAAGGACGAGAATCCCACCTTAAGATTTCCCGTCATAACCGTCATCCTGATTGCGGTCAACTGCCTGGTCTTCCTGTACCAGGTGTTTTCGCCAAACGGTCTTGAATACCATGTCCTGAAGTTCGGCATCATACCCTATGAAATCACCCACTGGGAGGCCGCGGCGGCCGTACCCAGGGTTTTCTGGCCGTTGAGCCTGATCACCGGCATGTTCCTCCACGGCAGCCTGCTGCACCTCCTGGGAAACATGCTCTACCTGTGGATATTCGGCAACAACGTCGAGGATTTCCTGGGGCCGGTAAAATTTGTGCTGTTTTACCTGGCCTGCGGGGTGACCGCTTCCCTTCTCCAGGTGGCCGTTTATCCCAACTCCCGGGTCCCGATGATCGGGGCCAGCGGGGCCATTGCCGGGCTGCTGGGAGCCTACCTGGTGCTTTTTCCCTCGGCCCGGGTCAAAACCCTGGTTTTCCTGATTTTTTACATCACCATCATTTACGTGCCGGCCTGGGTGCTGCTTGGCCTGTGGTTTTTTCTCCAGGTTTCCAACATCGGACTGGGGGGAGGGGTGGCCTGGTTTGCCCATATCGGTGGTTTCCTGGCCGGCCTGTCCATGGTCCTTCCGGCCGCGCGCCGGCGCCGGAAATTGCACTATGTTTAATAGGAGCTTGAATTTACGGGGCAAAAAGGCTACAATTAATAGCCTCGATTGGTTGACAATTTGAGCGTTATTTAGTATCTTTATTCATCAAATTAGCCATATTTTTTCATAAGGCAAGGTTGGAAAATGAAGACTTATCATCCAAAAAAAGACGAAGTTCAACAGAAGTGGTGGCTGATAAACGCCGACGGTCAGATTCTGGGTCGCCTGGCGACCGAGATTGCCGTCCTGTTGAGAGGTAAGAATAAACCGCAATTTGCCCCCAGCGCCGATGTCGGCGATTTCGTGGTGGTGGTTAACGCCGAGAAGATCGCCGTGACCGGCAATAAGCTGGAAGACAAGATGTACTATCATCATTCCCAGTATCCTGGCGGCATCAAGGAGAAAAAGCTCAAAGAGATGCTCGAGACCAAGCCGGAAGAGGTCATCCGGAAGGCGGTCTGGGGCATGATACCAAAGAATAAACTGGGCCGGGCCATCATCAAGAAGCTAAAAGTCTATCGTGGCCCCGAGCATCCCCACCAGGCCCAGAATCCTGAGGAATACAAGTTTTAGGAGGCACCTTGAGTCTGATTCAGTATTATGGAACAGGCAAAAGAAAAAACGCCATTGCCCGGGTCTTCCTGAGGTCGGGCAAGGGTGATATCACTCTGGTGGTCAATAAAAAACTCCGCCCCTTCGAGGAGTATTTCAAGCTGGATTCCCTGCGCTACACCATCCGCCAGCCTTTGATGGTCACCGAGACCGAAAACAAGTTCGACGTTTTCATGAGAGTGGAAGGCGGCGGGCTCCGCGGGCAGGCCGAGGCCGTACGGCTGGGCATCGCCAGGGCCCTGGTCGAATTCAACCGGGAATTAAGGCCGGTTCTCCGCAACGCCAGCCTGCTGACCAGAGATTCCAGGATCAAGGAACGGAAAAAGTACGGCCTGCTGGCTGCCAGAAAGGCACCGCAGTACCATAAGAGATAAAGTACGGGAAAGGGAGGAAGTCCTTTGGTTTCAGTAACAATGAAAGAACTCTTGGAAGCTGGCGTTCACTTCGGTCATCAAACCAGACGCTGGAACCCGAAGATGAAAGAATACATCTTCGGTCAGAGAAACGGAATTTACATCATCGACCTGCAGAAGACGATAAAAAGCTTTAAGGAAGCCCTGCAGTTTGTCAAAAGCGTGGCCGAAAGCGGCCGGCAGATTCTGTTTGTTGGCACCAAAAAGCAGGCCCAGGATATCATCCGGGATTACGCCCTGAAGTGCGAATCGAGCTACGTCAACCAGCGCTGGCTGGGCGGCCTGCTGACCAACTTCAAGGTCATCCGCAACAGCGTGGAAAAGCTGGTGGAGATGGAGGAGATGCGCGAGGACGGTCGCTGGGAGCTCCTGTCCAAGAAAGAGCAGTCCCGCAAGGAAAAAGTCTTCCGCAAGCTCCAGAAGAACCTGGGCGGGTTGAAAACCCTGACCGAACTGCCCGGGGCCGTTTTCATCATAGATTCTTCCAAGGAAGAAATCGCCATCGCCGAGGCCAGGAAGATGAAGATCCCCATAGTGGCCGTGGTCGATACCAACGGCGACCCGGAGGACATCGATTATCCCATCCCCGGCAACGACGACGCGGTCAGGGCCATCGAACTTTTTGCCTCCAAGGTGGCCGAGGCCATCATCGAAGGCAAGAAAGCCAGGCTGGCCCAGGGGATGATGGAGGAAAAGAAAGAAGAAGCCGCCGCCGAAACCCAGCCCGTCGAAGCTGAAGCCAGAACCGAGCCGGGCGGCGAAAACGAATAACCGACTGCTAAAGGAGATAGACATGGCAGAAATCAAAGCTGAACAGGTTAAAGCCCTGAGAGATAGAACCGGCATCGGGATGATGGAATGCAAAGAGGCCCTGCAGGAAGCCGGGGGCGACATGGAGAAGGCCATCGAGATCCTGCGGAAGAAGGGGCACGCCCGGGCCCAGGATAAGGCCGAGCGGACGGCAGCCGACGGGGCCGTGGGGGCCTATGTCCATGCCACCAACCGCCTCGGAGTGCTAATCGAGGTCAACTGCGAGACCGACTTCGTGGCCAGGAACGAAGAGTTCAAGGAGCTGGTCAAGAACCTGGCCATGCAGGTGGCCGCCTCCAATCCACAGTATATCTCGCCCGAGGATGTTCCGGCCGAAATAAAAGAGCGGGAAAAAGAGATCATCAAGGCCCAGATCCAGGATGCCAAGAAACCCCCGCAGATCATCGAAAAAATTATCGAGGGCAAGCTGCAGAAATTCTACGAGGAAGTCTGCCTGCTTGACCAGCCCTATATCAGGGATGATAAAATAAAGGTCAGGGACCTGGTGAACACCTATATCTCCAAGTTTGGCGAGAACATCAAGGTCAGGCGTTTTGTCCGCTTTGAGATCGGTAAATATTAAGAAGCGATAAAAAGAATGGACGAGGGCAAGCCAGCTTACAACCGGGTGCTGCTGAAGCTTTCGGGTGAAGCGCTGCTGGGAGAACTGCCCTACGGAATAGATTTCAAGAGAACCCTGGCCATCGCCCGGGAAATCAAGCAGGTTCACGAACTGGGCGTGGATGTGGCCATCATGATCGGCGGCGGAAACATCTTCCGCGGGTCCCGGGGCGTGGCCGAGGGCATGGACCGGGTGGCGGCCGACCATATCGGGCTGCTGTCCACGGTCATCAACGGCCTGGCCCTCCAGGATGCCCTGGAAAAAGAAGGAATCAACACCCGCCTGATTTCGGCCCTTGAGATCAGGGCCGTGGCCGAGCCCTTCATCAGGCGCCGGGTGCTCCGGCACCTGGATAAGAGGCGGGTGATTATCTTTACCGCCGGGCTGGGCAGCCCCTATTTCACCACCGATACCGCGGCCGTCCTCAGGGCCCTGGAAATCAAGGCCGAAGTCATCCTGAAAGCCACCAAGGTGGACGGCGTTTACAGCGCCGACCCCATGGTTGAGGCCGGAGCCACCAGGTTCGATTCCATCAGGTTCCTGGAGGTCATCCAGCAGGAGCTCAAGGTGATGGACAGCACCGCCATCACCCTCTGCAAGGATAATAACCTGCCGATCATTGTCTTTAACCTGAATGTTCCCGGCAACATCAAGAGAGCCGTTCTGGGCGAGAAAGTCGGGACCAGGGTATCCTGAAACCCGCTCAAGGCTCAATCAAGGAGGAGCTTCATGGTGAGAGATGTCCTGAAAGACCTGGAAAAAAATTTGAAAACCTCCATCGAGCATTTCCGGAAGGAAATAAGCAAACTCCGCACCGGACGGGCCAACATCAGCATCTTCGAGGATATCAAGGTCATGTACTACGGGACACCGACCCCGGTCAACCAGGTGGCCACCATCGGGGTGCCCGACCCGACCCTGATCACCGTGCAGCCCTGGGACCCGACCCTGATGGAGGCCGTGGAAAAGGCCATCCGCTCCTCAGATTTTGGCTTCAATCCCATCAACGACGGCCGGGTGATCAAGGTCCCGATTCCACCCCTGGACGAAGAAAGGCGCCGGGAGCTGGCCAAGAAAGTCAGCAAGATGCTGGAAGAAGAAAAGACCACCCTCCGCAATATGCGCCGCGAGAGCAAGGAATACATAGAGAAGCTGGAGAAGGACAAAAAGATTACCGAGGACGATAAGTTCCAGGGCCTGGAAAAATTGCAGGAGCTGCTGGACCAGTACATCAAGCAGGCCGAGGAAGTAGCCGCGGCCAAGGAAAAGGAAATAATGCAGGCCTGATGGCCTGTGGTGGTTACGAAATTTTTCCCCGCCGGGTGGACCGCTTTATTTCTGGTTGACCATTCCTGACCGAGCAGCCTGTCGATTTATACGATTCTCTTGATTCTCTTTTGCCTTTTCAGGACCGGTTCCGGGCGAGCCAGTTGTCCATGGTCCCGAACCTGGTTCTGATGGCCACTCCCCAGCCGACCAGGCTGACCACCAGGGAAAAGATGAAGCCCAGAACCGGGATCAGGCCAAGAAAGGTGACGATGACCAGTCCGATGACCGCGGTCCAGATGACATGCGGCATTCTCTTCACTCCCACGGCCCTGAGGAATGATTCGCCGAAGAAATAGGAAAAGGCCGTTCCTCCAAAAACCTTGAGCACCAGGCCGGCCAGGATGGCCATGAACAGAATCGGGATGCCTATGATTACAAAGAGGAGGAGGACTGACAGCATGATCAGGCCGGCGTAGATTATCATGGCCAGAAAACCCGTGCCCAGGGTCGGCCAGAAATCGGTGCGTATCTTGCCGGCGGCAAAGTAAACCTGCCTGGGGAAGATGCCGGCCACGAAAATGGTCAGCAGGATTCCGAAGAACAGGGAAATCAGTTTCAAGGCCAGGAAGATCGTCCCCAGCTGGAAGAAAATTCCCTTGCGGAAAATTTCCGAGGCAAACTTCCCCCCGGTCGGAATGAAGACCGTATCCTGGCCGATGGTACAGCCTGGCTCTTTCGCCATGGTTCCTCCCAGAACCACCAGGTCTTCGCGTATGACTGCCGTGGACCTTATAGTTACTTTGCTCCCGAATCCCACCACCGACCGGCCGACCTCGCCGCTGACCGTAACCTCTCCGCCGAAGACCACGACGCTTTCCTCGACCTTTCCTTCCACCACCACCCGGCTGCCGAAGGCCAGGATATTTTTCTGGGTTTCCCCGGGCGAGATGATGATTTCTTCCTTGAAGGTGGGCTGGGCGGTCCGGTCGAATTTATACCAGGCGGCCGGGGCCGTTCCGGCCAGGATTACGGCCATGGTGGCCAGGAGCGCCAGCTTTAGGGTGAAGGTAATATAATTCTTGCCTTTTTTCATTTCTTCTCTCCTGTCGGATAGTTCGTCGGCCTGAGCAGCATCCAGATAAGGGCCAGGCTCATGACTCCCCCCAGGACCAGGGCGACCAGGCCCAGGCTGCCGGACGGAAAAACATCGGCCAGCAACCTGGTCATTACCCCGGCCAGGATGCGCAGGGCCTTGATGAACCCGTAAGCCTGCTGGATGAGCCTGATGATGAGGTTGCTCAGGTCGGCGGCCAGGTTAAATATATTCTTAAATATCTGCAGACAGACCGGGAACAGGGCAGTTCTGGTACCCAGGGCCAGGCCCGCCACCATCAGGCTGAACAGAAGGTAAGCTCCCCCGGCCAGCCACAACCACAGCCTGACCGGAGATTTTAAGGGTGGCAGCCCGGCCATCACCCGCCCGGAAAAGTCGGGGGGCAAATCCAGTTTGGAGAGGCTGGAACTGGCTTCCAGGAAGAGGCGGCGGTCGGCCACCAACTGCCGGCAGCGGCAGCAGGTTTCCAGATGTTCTTCCAGCCGCAGCCGGTCCTCTGCCGGAAGCTCCCCGTCAAGGTAGGCGTAGATTTGAGTCAGGTCAGGGCAACTCATCTTTCCTCCAGTCTGGATCGAAGCCATTCTCTGGCCTGGAAGACCCGGTTCTTGACCGTGCCCACGGGCAGGTGCTTGATGTCCGCGATCTCTTCATATGAAAAATCGTTCATGTGTCTGAGGACGAACAATTCCCTCAGGGTTTCCGGGAGCTGGCTTAGGGCCTGCTCGATCCACTCCATCATTTCCTTCTTTTCGTAATTATCTGACACCGACGGCTCGAGGTCAGGTAGTTGCGGCTGCAGGTGTTCATCATCTTCGGGTTCAGCATCGATAGACACCAGGGGCAACTTCTTCTTTCGCCAGTGGTCGATGAGCAGGTTGGAAGCGATCCGGAAAAGCCAGGTGGAAAACTGGTATTTTTCTTTGTAGGTGTGGAGAGCGGCATAGGCTTTCAGGAAAACTTCCTGGGTAAAGTCCAGACTCAATTCTCTCTCCTGTACCAGCCGGCCGAAATAGTTGAACAGCGGCTGCTGGTATTTTTTAACCAGAAGCTCGAAGGCCGACCGGTCACCTTTGAGACTGCGGCGCACCAGAATTCTGTCCTCATCGGGCACCATGTTTGGCTTCTGTTTATTCATACGAAAAACCGGCGGACGGGTTTAAGGAAAATTGCCGGTCACTTAATGGCACCGGCCTCGATTATTTCACAGTCAGGGGGGAGGCGCAGGTCAAATATTTCGTCGGATATTTTCCGGCCGGTTACCATCCGGCTGAAGTGGTATTCGAGCTTGCCGCCAGCCGGCTCAAAGAACACGGCCTTGGTGATGAGCCAGGTCTGCCGGTCGATTTCCAGGAGGATATAGGAGAACTGGCCTTCCTCCACGGGCTGGAGACGGAGCTGGTAGACATTTTTTCGGTCGCTGGGGAAAGAGTTGAACTCTATCCGGTAGCGTTCAGACAGGGAAAAATTCCCCGAGAGGAGTCCCAGGACTTCCGATTCCAGGACCTCGGACTGGGCGGCGTTTTTTATAAGTTGCTTGTCCTCGGGAAAGTAGAGCCAGAAATTGTTATCCTTCAGGAGGAAAATCTGTTTTTCCGGGGTGCTGTATTCCCAGCGCATCCGGTTGGGGCGGCGGATAAAAACCTGTCCCTGTCCTTTCATTGGCTCGGGCGAGCTATTGGAGTAGTAGAACTGCCTGAAGTCAGCCCTGAGGGTGGTAACGGATTTCAGCCTGCTTTCCAGCCGGCGGGCAACCTCGTCGGCGGTCAATTCTGCGGCGGTGGCTATCAAACCCAGAGAACCGAGCCAGGTCAGGAGCAGAAAGAACCGGAGCGCCTTCCAGACTAATCGGCCGGGCCTTTTCCCGGCCGGGACTGCTTTTCTGCTTGCGGTCATGGGGCCTCGTTTGATCAGGGTGTTGCCCATATTTTCCTTGAGCGGGCTCTTGATGTCAACTCGCCGCTTCCCGGATGATGGGGTTAACAGGCGGGCCCGCTGTGGGAAAATTTCCCCGGTTCGCCTTCAGTAACAGTTACTCTTCTGGCTTGCTTTGGCCAAGCTGTTAATTTGTCGGTCGGGCACCTTTTACTGCCCGTGATGGACCTTGTTTTTAATGGTCCTGATCATGAATTTCTATCCCGGGGTAACGGTTGGGGTTTGGGGTCAGAACCTACTGCCGGAGAACAAGGGCAGGGGAAAGCGCCGGGGGCCTCCCCCATGACGCGGGAAGACGGGGGGCCCGGGTCTTGGGCCGGCGGTTTCCGGTAAAGATGAATTTCCCTTGACAAGGAAGGAGAAAGTGGATACAAGATTAAAGCATCTCTCACAATATTCAAGGAGGGAATGGATGCAAGCCAGAAATCACGGGTTAATTTTTCTGGTGATTCTGGGGCTCAGCCTCCTGGCTGGACCCGGCCTGAGCCAGACGGCCGAGGAATTCATCAAGAGCGGCGATGAATATTATTCCAAGTGGGAAGACCAGAAGGCGCTGGATGAGTACCTGAAAGCGCTTGAAGTTGAACCCAAAAATTATGAAGCTCTCTGGAAGGCAGCCAGGGGTTACGTGGACGTGGCCGACCTGATGACCGGCACGGGAAAGGAAGTGGAAAAGCAGAAGTTTGAGATGTACGCCAAGGCCGAGCGGTATGCCAGGCAGGCCATCTCGGTTAACCCCAACGATACCTGGGGGCATTTCTTCCTGTCGGCAGCCCTGGGCAAGAAAGTCCTGATGCTGGGGAAAAAGGAGCAGATCGACGCCTCCAAGCAGGTCAGGACGGCCGTGGATAAAGCCATAGAGCTCGACCCCAATAACGACCTGGCCTACCATGCTCTCGGCCGCTGGCACCGCCGGATGGCCGAAATCGGCGGGGCCAAGAGGGCCCTGGGCAGCCTGATTTATGGCTCCATACCCAAGGGCTCAATGGAAGAATCGGAGAAATGGCTCAAAAAGGCAGTGGAGCTCAAACCCGATTACATTAACCATCACCTGGAACTGGGGCGGACCTATGTGGCCATGAAGAAATATGACCTGGCCCGCCAGGAATTCAACCGGTGCCTGGAACTGCCCGAGGCCTCGGCCAAGGATAAGCAGCTTAAAGAAGAAGCCAGAGAAGAGCTGGCCAACCTCGCCAAGAAAAGCTCGAAAGAAGATTAATCAGGGCTCTATCCTGGAACCGATCCGGGGGCCGGGCTGATTCAGTCCGTTTCTTCTTCCGAAAAAACCTGGGCCTCGAAAACTTCAAGGTTGACACCGCGCCGCCACTCGTCGGCCGGCAGGCCGGCCTTGAGGCAGCCGTGGTTAAGGTAGGTTTCCAGGTCCCAGCCATACTCCAGGGGGACCTGGGGCAGAAGCAACCCCTTGTTAAAACCCTTGCTGACGATAATGCCGTGGCGCCCGACGACGACCTCTTCCGGCTTGTTTACCTTCCGGGGCAGGGTCAGGACCGAGATCTCAATCTTGAGATCGTTGAGCTCCTCCTGGAGCAGCGGTGGAAAGCGGTAATCTTCGGTGGCCGCGGCCACGGCCATCTCGATTATTGTCTGGTACAGAGGTTTATAGGGAAGCGGATAACCGATGCAGCCCCGCAGCTCACCGTTGACTTTCAGAGTGACAAAAGCTCCCTGCTTCTGCCTTAGCCTGGGGTTCTCGACTTCCTCTTCCAGCATCCGGTGATTTTTAAGAAAATGAACTATCGAGCGCCGGGCTAACTGTAACAGATACTTCTTCTCTTCTTCCGTCAGGTATTCGGATTTTTCAGCCATCTTCGGTCTCCACCTCCAGGATAATCCGGCTCAGGGGCTTAAAGTAGAATTGGCGGTTAAACTCAATCAACCTGGCCCGGGGTTTGATTTCTCCGCGAGAGTTAACGGTGATGGATAGAAAGACCTTGCCAGCAAAAAGTGGTCGGAGAAGTTTCCTGCGGCTCTCCGGGCGGGAATTCAGGCTGAACACCCCCAGCACGTCCAGGCCCTGGTTCTGCTCCACCAGTACCAGGGTTTCCGGTTTAAGGAGTTCGTTCCAGGTCAGCGGCATAACTTTTTCCACGAACAGTCCCGGCCCGGTCTGCCGGCCAAGCAAGTAGCCCTGGGCCGGGCGGCCGGAGCCAGCCCGCAACAGGAGTTCTTTCCGGGCTTCCTGGAGAATTACCAGTTCCATAGCTCTGGCCAGGATTATAACACAGCTTTTTCCCGGGCTGCAAAAATTCGCTTGACGCCCGTTCCTGGTTGACATAATATTAGCCCATCGGGGTGGCAGCGGAATGAATTATCAGCTGGTGATCGTCGGGCCTCTGGAAACAAATTGCTACGTTTATTTCTGCCCCGAGACCAGGGAATGCGCGGTGATTGACCCGGGGGCCGAGGCTGACCAGATCTTTCCCCTGATCACCCACCTTAACCTGAAACCGGTCATAATTCTCAACACCCACGGCCATGTGGACCACACCGGGGCCAACGTCGAAATCAAGGACAGGTACCGGGCCCCGATTGCCATGCACCAGGACGACCTGCCCCTGCTCGAAGAAAACATCCAGCTGGAGTTCGGACTGATGCTGGGAGCCAAACCAACCCCGCGGCCGGACCGCTTGCTGATGGACGGGGACGAGGTCAGGGTCGGCCAGACCAGCCTTAAAGTCATTCATACCCCGGGTCACAGCCCGGGCAGCGTCTGTTTTTATACTCCCGGAATTCTTTTTTCCGGCGACACCCTGTTCTGCGGCGGAGTGGGCCGGACAGACCTGCCGGGGGGATCCTGGAAGGACCTGATCCGGTCGCTTCGGACCAGGGTTTTAACCTACCCCGAAGAGACCGTGGTCCTGCCGGGGCACGGTCCGAGAACCACCATCGGAGAAGAAAAAGAAAATAATCCCTTTCTTGAATAAGAACAAAGTCATTAACCATGCCCAAGTACCAGGAAGAGCTGCTGAAGATTTACTGCGACTACCTGGCCGTGGAAAAGGGGCTGTCGGCCAACAGCCTGAGCTCCTATGCCCTGGACATCAGGAAACTGTTTGACTTCCTGGACCGGGGTAAAAAGGGCCTCCTCAAGCTGAAAGAGCAGGACCTGGTGGAGTTCATACATCTCCAGGCCCAGTCGGGCCTGTCGCCGCGTTCGCTGGCCAGGCTGGTGAGTTCCCTGAAATCCTTTTTCCGTTTCCTGTTGCTGGAAAACCACATCAAAAAGAACCCGGCCGAGGGCCTGACTTCTCCCTCCCTGTGGCTGACCCTGCCCAGGGTGCTGTCGCTGGAAGAGGTGGAAAGCCTGCTGGAAAAACCAGACCTTAAAAAGCCTCAGGGAATAAGAGACCGGGCCGTGCTGGAAGTGCTCTACGGTTGCGGCCTGCGGGTTTCCGAGCTGGTCTCGCTGGAGCTCAAGGATGTGCGCCTGGCCCAGGGGTTCTTGATCTGCAGGGGAAAAGGCAACAAGGAAAGAATAGTACCGGTTGGCCGGGCCGCCACTCGCTGGTTAAAAACCTACCTGAAGGAAGTTCGACCGCAGTGGGACAGGCGGGGTTCGACCGCGATTTTCCTCACCCGCCGCGGGCAGCCCTTCACCAGGCAGGGCATCTGGAAAATTCTCAAGGCCTATGGCCAGCAGGCCGGGCTGCGGGACAAGATTCATCCCCACGTCCTGCGCCATTCTTTTGCCACCCACCTTCTGGAAAGGGGAGCCGACCTGCGGTCGGTGCAGATGCTGCTGGGTCACAGCCAGATTACCACCACCCAAATTTACACCCACGTCAGCCGGGACCGGCTGAAACAGATCTACGACCGCTTCCATCCCCGGGCCTGAGAGCCGGTGGCTGCTGGCACCTGGTCAGCTCCAGGAAAATTTTTACCCGGCTTCTCTGGGAGACGGTTAACTGGCTGGACTCCTGGAAGCTCGTTTCTTCTATCCAGTTGAATTCTTTCCGTATTTCCTTACCTGTCAGCTGGCTTCTCTGGAGTTCGATGGTCCTCTGGCCGCTGATGGTTTTTCTCTTAAACCAGAGCATTTTTTCCAGGACCCGGGACCAGGGCACGTCGGGCAGAACCAGCTTAATCCGGTGTCCGGCCGGGTCTGCCGGGCAATCTATAACTTCCGGGTCGAAGCTATAGTAGAAGTTGATTTCTTCTTCCTTCCCCTCCACGTAATCCAGCTTTAATCCGGGCGACAGGATAGGGCCGGGGAAGGGCTGGCCATCAGCGGTGCGGACTTCCCAGCGGAATAACTGAGAACCCAGGTGGTAGATGATGAAGTCCGGGCCGTCCTCTTCCAGGAAACCGGAACAGCCCGCTTCCAGCAAGTAGAGGCCGCTTTTCTCGGTGGCCGGACCGGTCCGGAAATCACCCTGGACCTGCAGCCTCAGGGTCACCTGCCAGAACTGCCCCTGTTCCCGGGCCGGCAGCCCGGTCGAGAAAGAGAGGAGGACGAGGAAGATGATGGCGACGGTCGACAAGCCTGAAAACTTAAAATTCTTGAAACCCAAAGCCCTGGCCTTTCGTATATATTGTAAACACGGTCCGGTCTATTGACAAGCGACTATTCCAGTGGTAGATTATATGAACTATTCAGGCTACAAAATAAACTAATCAGTTTAAGCATTAAACTCAAAAGTAAACCATGGAGGTCAGAATGGCCGAAGGCCGTATAAATAAGAAAGAAATAATCCAGGCCGAATACAAGAGACTGATGCTCCTGGCCGCGGAAAGGGTTATCATCCGCCGCGGTTTCAGGTCGGCCACCATGGATGAGATTGCCAGGGAAGCCAATTTTTCCAAGGCTACCCTGTACAAGTACTTCCATAACAAGGGACAGATTCTCCTGGAAATCATCCTGCAGTACATCGACGAGATAAAGGAGCGCCTGAGAGAAATTCAGCAATCCGACCGCTCCCCGGACGAGAAACTGAAACAGATGATCCTGTCGGTGCTGGACATCCAGACCAAAAAAGAAAACATCTCCAGGCTGTTTGTCCAGGACAAGAGCCTGCGTGATTTCATCCACCGGATTTTTGCCCCCAGCCGAAAGGAAGATAACCGGGAATTCCAGCAAGCCTTGAAACTCTTCAAGGCCAGGCGGGAAGAGATATCTCAATCGGGTTGCCTGGTGCTGACCGAAGGCATGGACCGGGGCCTGTTCGTGGCCACCGACCCCGAAAAGCTTCTCCGCTACGTCTGGGCCCTGATCGAAGGGCTGATCCATACCCGGTACTGGCAGGAAGAAAAAGTTTCTCCGGAGGACGAGACCGAACAGATCTTCGAATTCTTGATGACAGGCATTGCCGGAAAGTCTGTTCAGAAAGGAGCGACCGAATGAAAGCCGCAAGATTCTGGTTTTTGGCCTTAATTGTCTTTCTGGCCGCGGGCTGGACTGCCCTGCCGGCCCAGGAAAAAACCGTTAACAAACTGGAACTGACTCTTGATGATTGCCTCAAGCTGGCCCTGGAACAAAATCCCTTTTACCTGGCCAGCCTGGAGAAAGAGAGCGAAGCCAGGGCCCAGGTCCACCGGGCAGTAGCCGGGTTCCTGCCAACCCTCAATGCCCAGGGCAGCGATATCCTGGATAAGAAGGTCTTCACCGTGGAAATTCCGCCCATGGTCCCGGGGGGACAGCCGCAGAGAGTCAAGTTTGATTTCACCCGGACCTACCAGATGAGCCTCAATTTTTCCTTTCCCCTCTTTACCGGGGGGCGGCTGACCTCGGCCTACCGCCAGGCCAACTATAACTACCAGGCCACCCAGGAGTCCATCAAGCAGTCCCGCCAGGAAACCATCCTGAGCGTCAAGCAGGCTTTCTACGGGTACCTTCTGGCCCGCAGGTTCCTGGAGGTGGCCGAGGAATCGGTCAGCCTGGCCGAAAAGCACCTGAAAAATGTCCGGAACCTGGCCGAGGTGGGTATGGCCACCAAGTTTGACCTGCTCCGGGCCGAGGTTCAGCTGGCCAACCTGCAGCCCCAGCTGATAAGGGCCAGGAACGGGTTGCAGATGTCGGAGCTGGCCCTCAAGAACCTCCTGGGTTTGGACCTTGACCAGCCGGTCGAAATAAAAGGCGAGCTTTCTTTTCAGGAAGTCCAGATAGACCCGGAGGAATCCATTCAGAAGGCCTTGCTCAACCGGCCTGAAATTCAGCAACTCGGTTATCAGCGGCGGATGGCCGGGGAGATGGTCAAGCTGGCCCGGGCGGCCGACCTGCCGACGGTGGCCATAGGCGGGCAGATCAATTACTGGTCCAACTATCTGAATTTCAAGAAAAACAACTGGGAAAATTATTACACCATCAGCCTGGCCCTGAACATTCCCATTTTTAATGGCTTTGCGGCCCAGGCCCAGGCGGCCCAGGCCAAAGCCCTGGCCCGGCAGCTCGATTATTCGATGAAAGGATTGACCGAGGCTGTCCGGCTGGAAGTGGAACAGGCGATTCTGAATTACCAGCAGGCCCGGGAAGCCCTGCTGTCGCAGCAGAAAAACGTGGAACAGGCGGCCGAGGCCGTGCGCCTGGCCGAGCTTAACTTTGCCGAGGGACTGGCCACCACCCTGGACGTGACCACGGCCCAGGTGGCCCTGAGCCAGGCCAGGACCAATTACGCCCAGGCCCAGTATGAATGCCTGATGGCTCTGGCCCAGCTGGAGAAGGCTACCGGCGAATCGGTATCCGGATATAAGTCCGACAGGTGAGAATAAATCACTGGCAGTCGAATAGGAGGACAACATGTTCTTGAGAGGAAAAGCCAAATACGCGGTTTATGGAGCAATTTTCCTTTTTCTGGTTTCCTGTCAGAAACCGGTGGAGAAAAAGGTAGCGGACGACGGCCTCAAGCCGGCACCCGTAAAAGTTTACAAGGTCAAAAAACAGAGAATATCGGAAAAGTTAACCTATACAGCCACCCTGGAAGCCTGGAAAAGGCAGGCCATAACCCCCGACATTTCAGGGAAGGTGGCGAGGATATACGTCAACGAAGGCGAAAGGGTTAAACGGGGGCAGTTGCTGGCCGAGCTTGACACCCGGTCCATAAGGTTGCAACTGGAACAGGCTGAAGCAGCCCTGGCCATGGCCCGGGCCAATTTTGAGGACGCCAGCCGTAACCTGGAAAGGATGGAGAGGCTTTACAAGGAAAAGGCCGTTTCCGACCAGCAGTACGAGAAAGTCCGGCTGGCCTTCGAAGCGGCCAAGGCCCAGAGAGAGCAGGCCGAAGCCGCGGTCAACCTGGCCAGGCACGCCCTGGACGTTTCCATCATGCGGGCTCCGTTTGATGGAGTGATAGCTGCCAAGAACCTGGAGGAGGGTGACATCATCAACCCGATGATGGGCGGATTTTCCGCCACCTCGGCCGTGCTGACCCTGGTTGATTATTCCAGGATCAAGGTTCGCTTCGATGTCTCCCCGGTTGATGCCTTAAAAATGGCCAGGGGTCAGAAAGTTTTCCTGGAAAGCTTTGTCCTGCCCGGGCAGCAGTTTGAAGGCCAGGTGACGGTGGTCAACACCAGCGCCGACCCCCAGACCAAGAAATTCCGGGTGGAAGCGGTGGTCAACAATCCTGAGCTGGCCCTCAAGCCCGGGACTTTCGGGCGGGTAATTCTCGAGGTCAGCACCAGGGAAAATTCGCTGGTCGTGCCCCAGAAAGCCCTCCTGGAAAATTCTTATGTTCTGGTGGTTGAAGGCAATAAGGCGGTGAGGAAGAACGTCACCACCGGCCTGAAGAATACGGATTTGATTGAGATTACCTCGGGTCTGAACGAGGGGGACCTGGTGATTGTCGAAGGAAACTTCGGGCTCATGGACGGCAGCCCGGTTGAGGTGGAAGGCGAGGTGGTAAGATGAAGCTGCCTGAATTTTCGGTCAGAAGAAAAGTTACGGCCTCGATGATCGCCATGATCCTGGTGGTCATCGGGCTGATTGCCTTTTCCCGCCTGGGGCTGGATTTCTTTCCGGACCTGGAATACCCGACCGTTTCGGTTATTACTACCTACCGCGGTGCTTCCTCCGAGGATATTGAAAAAACCATCACCGAGCCCCTGGAACAGGTGGTCAGCTCGGTGAGCGGAGTCAAGAAGGTTACCTCCCAGAGTTCTGAGGGAGTCTCGGTCCTGATGGTGGAGTTTGAATGGGGCACCAACCTGGATTTTGCCGCTCAGGATATCCGCGACCAGATTGGCCTTTACCGCAATTTTCTGCCGACCAACGCTTCCAACCCGCTGGTGGTCAAGTTCAACCTGTCCCAGTTTCCCGTGGTCTTTTACGGTATCACCGCCAATTCCGGCTATACCACCTATGACCTGAAAAAGATGATAGAAGACGAGGTCAAGCCCAGGTTGGAACGGCTGGACGGAGTGGCTTCGGCCGCGGTCTTTTCCACGGACGAAAGAGAAATCAGGGTTGAGGTCGATAAGAATGCCCTGATTTCCTACAACCTCTCCCTGGACCGGGTGCTGATGGCCCTGGCTGCCGAAAATGTTAACGCCCCGGCCGGGGACGTGGTGGAGCGGCATGAAGACCTGATTGTCAGAACCCTCGGAGAATTCCGGAGCGTGGAAGATGTCAGGAACGTGGTCGTGGGTCTTTCCCAGCGCGGTGAGCCAATTTATGTAAGAGATATAGCCGAGGTCAAGGATACATTCAAGGAAACCCGAAACGTGGCCCGGGTGCAGGAGCAGAAGGGAGTTTACCTGGTAGTGAACAAGCGCTCGGGAGCCAACACTGCCCTGGTTGGTAATGCCGTTAAAAAAGAAATCAGCAAGATTCAGGCCTCCCTTCCGGGGAATGTCGCGTTTCACATGGCCATGGACCAGGCGGAGATGATCAACATGGTGGCCAGCCGGACCTCAAACAACGCCGTGGTTGGAGCCTTCCTGGCCATTGCCCTGATCTTCCTGTTTTTGAGGAACTGGCGGCCGACCATGATTATCGCCATTGCCATTCCCCTATCTGTTATCACCACGTTCGTGGCCCTCTACGCTGCCGGTTACACCCTGAACCTGATGACCCTGGGCGGGCTGGCCCTTGGTGTCGGCATGCTCGTGGATAATGCCATCGTCGTCATAGAAAATACCTTCCGGCACATAGAAGAGGGTAAGCACGTGGAAGAGGCTGCGGTCATCGGCGCCAGCGAGGTGGGCATGGCCATCACCGCCTCCACCCTGACCACCATCATCGTCTTTCTGCCAGTGGTCTTTGCCGGCGGCATTACCGGTAAGCTTACCCAGCCCCTGGCCCTGACCATTGTTTTCTCCCTGGTCTCTTCGCTGTTCGTGGCCCTGACCCTGGTTCCGTTGTTTTCCTCGTTGCTGTTCAAGTCCAGGAAGAAGAAAAAGAGTGATGAAGAGGAATGCGTGGTCAAGGAGCCCCATTTTGCCGCGGCCAGAGCCTTTTACCGCAGACTGCTTACAGGCGCTTTAAGGAAGAGAAAGACCGTTCTGACCGCGACCGCTGCCCTGTTTGTGGTCTCCCTTGTCGCGGCTGTTTTTCTCGGGACGGAATTCATGCCCCAGTCCGACCGCAATTTCCTGATGGTCCGGGTCAAGCTTCCGGTTGGCACTTCTTTAGAAGAAACTAACCGGGTGGTCAGCCAGATAGAAAGGTTGTTCAGCCAGCAGCCCGAGGTCACCCTGGTCTCAGCCCAGGCTGGTTCGCGGGCTGAAGAAGACCCGTCAGACATGGCCAGCGGCATGGGCATTACCGGGACCCACGAGGGGCTGCTGATGATCAGGCTGGTAGACAGGTCGGAGAGAAAATATACCGATATGGAGATTCTGGAGAGAGTCAGAAAGATGCTGCCGCGGCTTGAGAATTTTAAGTTCGAGCAGATCAACATGGAGGCGGCCATGATGGGCGGAGCGGCCGCCCCGGTGGAGATAAAGCTGTTCGGGAAAGACCTGGAAACGCTGAGAGAAATTGGAGACACCATAGTCAAGAGAATAAGCGACGTGGAAGGACTGCGTGACCTGACCCACAGCCTGGCCCAGGGCAAGCCGGAATACCAGTTCTCACTCGACCGGGAAAGGGCGGCCAGGCTGGGACTGGCCGTGGCCCAGGTTTCCAGCACCATTCAAACCGCGACCCAGGGAACCGTGGTCAGCCGCTACCGCGACGGTTCGGACGAGGTCAACATCAGGGTCATACTGGCCAAGCAGTACCGCGATACGCTGGAGGAAATCAGGAAGACCCCGTTGATGTCCGCGGCGGGAAAAATGATTTTCCTGGAACAGATTGCCGACTGGAAACGCGGCGAGGGCCCGATCCAGATAACCAGGGAAAACCAGATGCGAAAGATTTCGATAACAGCCAATATCGCCGGCCGGGACCTGGGAACCATCATGCGCGATATCCGCGGCCGCCTGGGTGATTTTGAAAAGCAATTGCCTCCAGGGTATTTCCTGGAGTATGGCGGGGCCTACGAACAGATGATTGATGCCTTTAAGGTTCTGGCTGCAGCCCTGGCCCTGGCCGTGCTCCTGGTCTACATGGTCATGGCTTCTCAATTCGAGAACTTTCTCCATCCGTTTGTCATCATGTTCACCATTCCCCTGGCCATAATTGGCGTCATTTTCGGCCTGTTTGTATCCGGAAAGCCGGTCAGCCTGCCGGCGCTGATAGGTGTTATCATCCTGGCCGGAATTGCCGTCAATAACGGCATCGTCATGATCGATTACATCAACCAGCTCATCAGGAGAGGACTGGATAAAAGGGAGGCCATTATCAGGGGGGCGGTCACCAGGTTAAGACCGGTCCTGCTGACGGCCCTGACCACCATCCTGGGCATGTTGCCGATGGCCGTGGCCGGAGGTTCGGGTGCCGAATTCCGTTCACCCATGGCCGTGGCCGTGGTCGGAGGACTGACCGCCACCACCCTGCTGACCCTGTTCATCATTCCTATTGTTTACAGCATTTTCAACCGGATATCCTTTAAGGACTACGTGCCTCAAGCTGAAGAATTGCCCTGTAAATAATTAGATTTATTAGATTTAATGGTAAGGGGCAGCCGGAAGGCTGCCCTTTTTTATTGGCCCCGGCCAATCTCCTCCCGGGTGCCCCGGCTGTACCTGCAGGAAAAATCCTGATTGCTCGAAGCCCCGGAATTTTATATCCTATTATGAAGCCGAAACTCGTTCAAGGAGGCAGGGGTGAAAAGATTTGGCTCATTCACGCTCGCCTTTCTGGCAATAATCATAACCATGGGGCCAGGCCTTCTGGCCGCTCCCAGGAAGTTGATCTATCTTGACGCCTCGGTTCTGCCCGAGGGACGCCTTTCGAGCTGGCGTAACCTGGGGGCGCTGGGTGGAAATTTCATCCCGGTTTTCCGGACACAGCCGACGGTGGAAATCATCAAGAACCAAAAAGCGGTCAACCTGACGGCCGTGGATGTCTTGTTACGCTCTACTTTTTCCCCGCCGGCCAGCCTGAACGGTCGGCAGCCGTTCACTCTCCTGGTCAGGGTCTTCATTCCTGAACTGGCCCAGAGAAGGACCATCCTGGCCTGGTCACAGCAGCCGGAAGCCGGCGCGGTTTTTGGAGTTGGCAAAGGACTGGATGCTGCTTTTTATCATTCGGACCGGGTCAAGCTCGGCTACCGGAATGGTTACCCCGATCCCGGGGTCTGGCATCTCCTGGCTTTTGTCTATGACGGCAGCTCAATCCGGGTCTACGTGGATGGCTGGTTGAAAACCGAAACCCCGGCCACGCTGTCTATCAAACCTGATAAGTATTTTTATCTCGGTGGGCAAACCGCTGAACGCTGGCCGCTCCCGGTGGACCCATTCAACGGTTACCTGGCCACCCTGGAGTTACTGGACGCGGCTTACAGCCCGCTGGAAATCTGGAACCTGGCCGGGAAAAAGGAAGCCATTCCGGTTTATCCCGGGGAAGGAGAAGTTGTGACCGCCCTGTCCATTTCCTTGAAATGGCAGAAAGGAGATGAAAAAGCCGCTTCCTTTGCCGTTTATTTCTCCGGCCAGAAAGACGAAGTGGAAAAGGCCAGCAAGAAAGCTCTTAAGGTAACCCTGGCTTCAACCGTTACCAGCTACGAGGTTTCTGACCTGAAGCCGGGCCAGGCCTATTTCTGGCGGGTGGACCAGCTGGACGGCAAGGGACAGTTGCTGCAGGCCGGGATAGTCAGGCGGTTTGTGGTGGATAGCGGGCAGGCCAGGAATCCCGTCCCCCATCACCTGCACGGCAGCGTCAGCCGGGAGCTGAATCGCCTGAGCTGGACTCCTGGCCCCTGGGCCACCTCCCAGGACGTTTATTTCAGCCAGGACCCGAAAAAGCTGGAGAAAGCCAAACCGGTGGTCAGGGACCTGAAGCCCGGGCTAAATTTCTTATTTGTCCCGGAAAAGAACCTTAAGTACGGGCAGAATTATTACTGGCGGGTTGACACCAGGAACGGCTCACTGCCGGCTGCGCCGGGTGAGGTCTGGGCCTTCCGGGTCCAGGACCCGCCCGATGACGGGCTGATAACTTTCCTGGTGGCGGCCGACCTCCACTACGGGGGCTCCATGAATGCCAGGAAGATTAACCGGGAGATGGTCATGGCCATGAATGCCGTGGCCGGCCAGAGCCTGCCGGAAGAACTGGGACTTAAGGGAAAGGTGAACACCCCCCGCGGGGTGGTTGTTCTTGGCGATATCGTCGATGACGGAAGTTCTTCGGAAGTTGAGAAATTCTGGCAGGAGTACGTGGCCGATTTCGGGCTGAAGGGCGACCAGCTTCTGGCCTATCCTGTTTACGAGGGCTTCGGCGAGAACGATGGCTCTTCAGGTGGCCTGGTAAGGGCCAACCTCAGGAGCCGCAACCGTCTCCGGCCGGGGGTGAGAAGCATCTCGGCCGACGGCCAGCATTATTCCTGGGATTGGGGCAAGGTACACTTTGTTCATCTCAACCTGTATCCGGGAAGCGTGGGAGAAGAATACCTTAACATCTGGCGCCGGCGGGTCAGCGGCGATGCCCGCTATCCCAAGCACAGCCTGGAGTTCCTGGTTGAAGATTTGAGGAGAAACGTCGGCGGCAGCGGCCGGCCGGTAGTCATTTTCCAGCACTACGGTTTCGATTCCTGGAGCGAGGCCTGGTGGACCCAGAAGGAACGGGCAGCTTTCCTCCAGGCCGTCCAGTCTTATAACGTCATAGCCATATTCTGGGGCCATGCTCACGTGGTCCAGAGCCTGAACTGGAATGATATCCGGACCTGGGGTGTCGGGGCCTTTAACAATGACCCGGAACCCGGGAACTTTCTGGTGGTCAGCTTAAAGATGGGACGCAGGAACGGGCAGATGATAGTCGCCGTGAAGAAAATGAACGACTGGCTCTCGGCAGAAAAGATCGCCTTTCCGGTGCGCAAGGTTCCCAGGACCAAATAGCCCGCAGGGTCAATCAAAGCCGGGAAGGATTTCCGGCCTGGCCTCTTTTTCCGCTAATGGTCATCTATCTTGGTGTTTTGAATTTTAGGAAACCTCCAATGTTCCCGTAGTGTTCCAGCCGGGTGGGCGGGTTAATCTGAGTCAGCGGGACATTCTTGTTAAGGGCAATCTCTATGGCTTCATCCACCACGTCGGCCACGGGCTCGGTCTTGACCTTGCAGGTGGGACAGGCCTCCTCATTAAGAAACAGCCCGTGACAGCCTGGGCAGACCCGGCCGGGCTTGGAAAAGTTGTGGGTTATGAGCAGGTGCCTGATTTCGTGTGAATTCAGCTTTCTTAGAGTATCGGCCAGTCCGGCCACCGCCCGTCCGCCCCGCTCCAGCTCGGCCACGAAGGCCTTGACCAGGCCAGCTTCCTCTTCTCTCTTGAGTCGATCTTCCAGGTCCAGGCATTCCTGAAGCACCCGGGAGGCTTCCGTCCCCGGCCTGGCCTTGATCCGGCCTTTGAGTCGGTCTTTAACATAGGTGTGAAACAGGGGTTCAAGCTGGGGGTAGAACTGGTCGTCACAGCCCAGGAACAGCCAGTCGAAATGATTCTGTTTCAGGATTTCAAATGTTCTTTGGGCGGCTTTCTTGAAGTGCTCCAGCAGCAGGGCATCTATATGACGTTCGATCCTTTTGGATTCGTAACCTTCAAATCCGCCTTTCTTGACCTTCTTGGGAACATCGCTGGTCAGGCTATCCAGCAGCCTGATCTCACCCATACGAATTTCGTACCAGAAAGCCTCCCGTCGGTTTACCAGGAAGGCGCAAAGTTTCTTGAATTTTTCCAGGATGGCCGACAGGGGCCTGGTGTAGAAATCAAAGTCCTGGATGAGCCTGTTTCTCGGTCCGTGGGGCAGTTCCAGCTCCTGCCAGAGGTTCCTGGCTGAACAGCAAAAAATGGCCAGCCCGGGCGCTTTCCAGGAGTTCAGCCGGTTGGTACAGAACTGGGAGATCTTTTCCAGGTCCTCCAGCAGAGATTTCTTGACTTCACGGGACAGGTCTCTTGTTTCCAGTGTCAGCCTGGCCTGATTCAGGAGCCCCTTGTAGGCGGCATTGATCGCCTTGAGGGGCTGCCGGCTCTTGTCGGTGTCGAGGTAAAAACTGGTGGCCTGGTAAGGATGGGTTTTCACCTGGGCCAGGGTCTCGGCCTGGGCAGGGCTGGTAAATTTCATTTGACCTCCTTTCAGAAGGTTAGAAGAGAAAAAAAATGGAGAAATATAAAAACCCACGCCGGATTGAAAAATTTTGGTTCCTGCTAACGGCTCTGATAAAAGCCACTGATTAAAAATTAATCTTCCCGCCAGGCTTTGTCAAGGAAAATCTGGCCCTTCCCCGGAAACCTGGCCGGCCGGAGCATCGAGACAGACCGATTAAGGTCTCAGTAAATGACAGGAAACAGGCAGCGGCTTTCCCGGGATTGTTGACCGGCTCCTTTAGCCGGCGGCCCCCAGACTTTCCTGCCAGGGATTCCGGGGGATTGAATTGGCCGGGTAGAACTCAGGCCTTTTCTGGCCTTTCTTGAACCCTTTCTTTGGTGGGTTTCCCCTTGCTGGTCCCGGGTGACCTGGGCCAGCGGATAACCGTGGTGTCAGCAATCTTGTCATGCATGGTCAGGCCATGCCTGTCCCATAAGACCTGCCAGAAACCGAGAGAAGCAAACAGCCCGGAGCAGACATACCCGTGGGCCCGCTCGAAGCACTGGTACCAGCCCAGGCGTGGTTTTCCTTCCAGGTCGATAACCTTCAAGCCGAAGAGCCTCTTGCCGGGGGTGCGTCCGCCAAACCTGAAAAACAGGACGAAATACAACATGGTAATTATGTATTCCTTGATAACCTTATAAGCCCGGTTTTCTGAGAGTTCCTCGCTCCCCCCAGCCAATTTCTCCCCGGCCCTGGAGAGCCTGGCTCTGGCCAGGGCTGATTTATAATTCTTTTCAATTTCCTCAGCCGTCATGGCCGAGGCCCTCTGGAATTCTTCAGCCGGGAGGCGATCTTTTAAGAGCTCAAGATATTCCTGTTTCTTATCCGGACCGGTCTGCAGGCCCTTCTGCGGCGACCAAGTGGCGCTTTCTCCTTCTCTTATGGCCTGGACAGTCCTGGAGACAGGAGAAGGTTCGTGCCTGATCCTGGCCATCAAATCGGAGTACCCTGAATAGATTATGGAAGACAGGACGGCTATTATCAGGGCATCCAGTCCAAAGGCCAGGCCGCGGCGGATGAAACCAGCTTGCGAGGGATGGGCCTTATTTCTTGGGAAAATGGTGGCCAGTCTTCTTTTCAAATTATTCTCTTTTCAGTCACTTATCTTATATTTTTTACCTGGTGATTTCCACTGTTTTGAATAAGCGGGCTATACCTGACCCGATTAGGTCCCCCGGTGTCTTTCGGTCTTAACAGATAACAGTTCGTGCCAGCTTTGGTAACAATTGTTTAAATCACGCAGTGCCCGGTACTAAGGGATTTATGTTGAGCAGTCTCTCTTGAGATGCCTGGCCTTTTATCATTATTGAAACCAGAAACGGATTGAGATTAAAAATGGCTTTTTTTCTTAACCGACACCAATAACAAAAGGGCCCCGCTCGAGGCCTGCCGAGCAGGGCCCTGTTCCTGCTGGTCAAACCGGAATTAAATCTTGTAGTTAATCCCCACGGCCAGGGTGAAGGTGTTCCGGTCGAAAGTTCTCTGGTAAGTTCCGAGGATGTTATGATAGAAGTTTCTGGTGTACGACTTGTAAAAAACGTAAAGGGCGCCGACATCCAGGCTGGCATTTTCGCTGATTTTTAATCTGGCTCCACCGCCTATGGTGTCGCTGCTCAGTTCATGTCCCAGGTCGTCCTGATAATATTCGCTAAGATTGAAGGCGGTCCTGAGATAACCGAGACTCAGGGTAATAGTCTGATTAAGGTCATATTCCGTGCCCAGCCCGAGTTCGAAGGTGTTTTTCTGAACCAGGTTTTCTGCCCCTTCCCAGTTGGCATCCCTATCGAAGAAATAGTTGAAAGAGGCATAGAAGCGGAGAGCAGGCAGGGCAGAGTATCTTAGGCCACCAGAAAGAATGGCCGGTACGTCGTAACGATAGACGAGGCCGTCCGGGAACAGATAGCCAAAATCGTCAACCGTGGTTTTGGTTTTAAGCTCCATCTTGGTTCTAAATTCATACTTAAGCGAGAAGGTGAGGGATTCCCAGGGGGAGACATTCAAGCTCAGAATGGGAGTCCAGCCGGTTCCGGTTTCCCGGGCCTTAACATCCTTATCGGCAAAGCCGTTGGCCATTTCGTGATAACCCATGCTCATGAATAAATCGTAGGCATAGACCCAGCCCATGCCTATTATGTTATATCTGATATCATACATATGTCCTTCGTAATCATTCCTGGCCTGCAGAAAACGAAGACCGGCACCGACCGATAGCCAGTCAGTGACAGAATAGGCCGCGTTAAACTGATAACCAAGATAGACCGATTTGCCCTTAAAGAAGATATCCACATCATACCCCGAGGTGGGCAGGTCCCAGGATTCCAGATTGAGTCTGACCGAAGCTATGGGCTCCTCGAAGCTGGGTAGCCCGGTCCTGTACTTGGCGGAACCACCGCCGGCATTGGGTCCAAATCCAAAGGACAGGGCCAGCCGGTTTTTCTTGTAGACGGCGTATAGATTTGGATAGACAGGAACTCTTATTGTGCCAACGTAATCAGGATTGTTTAGAAGAGGAAAGGAACTGTTTATCTTTTTGTCCTGGAAGATAACCTGATTATGAAGAGCAAAATGCCAACCGTCGGAAAGCCTGACCAGTCCGGCCGGGTTATAGTAGACAGCGTCAACATCGAGGGAAGCATTTCTCGATAACATCCTGATATAAGCCGCACTTTGATTGGTGTTGGTCAGGATGCTGGCTTCGACCGAAGCAACCATAACCAGGCCCAGCAGACCAACAAGCAGACCAGCAATAGACAATTTTCTTGTCATATAAATGACCTCCTTAAAAAAAAAATAGCCGATATTCTATAAAATACAAAAAAAGCAATCAACCCTGTTTTTGTTTTCACCCCGGGCGGAATTCCTGCCGGCAATATCCCTTATCCCTGGCCTGATTTTGATGTCCGGCTCGGTCTTTACAGAAGGCTCTTAAATATATATAATTATCCTGCTTACCGAGGCTGGTTGCGGAAGTGGCGGAATTGGCAGACGCGTAAGCCTCAGGAGTTTATGGCCGAAAGGCTGTGTGGGTTCGAGTCCCACCTTCCGCACCACCTTTTTTATTTATGCCTCATAAAAAACGCGTCCTTCTCATCAATCCCTGGATATATGATTTCACCGCATGTGATTTCTGGCTGAGACCACTGGGGTTGCTTTACCTGGCCTCTATCATCAGGGAGCAAACCAACCTTGACATAGATTTCCTGGACCTCCTGGACTGCAGCCGTGTCGGAAGTGGATACGGTTTTCGGAGCAGGGTAAAACCCGACGGCCGGGCCTCCTTTTACAAGGAAGAAGTCCAGAAGCCAGACCTGTTCCGTCATATTCCCCGAAGGTTTTCCAGGTACGGCTGGCCCCTGGCCCAGGCCGAGGATTTCCTGAAAAGGCTGCCGTCACCCGAAGCAGTGCTCCTGACCTGCACCATGACCTACTGGTACCCCGGGGTGCAGACGGCCATCGAGCTGGTCAGAAAGGTCTTCGGCCGAGTCCCGGTGATACTCGGAGGCATTTATCCCACCCTCTGCCCGGAACATGCCCGCAGCCAGTCGGGAGCCGAGGTGGTGGTGACCGGGACCGGTGAGAACCGGGTACTGCCCCTGCTGGAAGAAACCTGCGGCCCGGAGGTGCTCAAGCCAGGTTCGGATGAGGTCAGATTTTCCGGGCTTGATTCGCTGCCGTTTCCGGCCTATGACCTCTATCCGGATAGGTCCACAGTCTGCCTGCTTACTTCCAGGGGCTGTCCGCTTAATTGCAGTTACTGCGCCAGTCGCCTTCTGCATCCAGGTTTTGAGCAAAGGCAGCCGGAGCGGGTGGTCTCCGAGATCCTGCATTTTCGCCGCCTGGGAGCCTTGAATATTGCCTTTTATGACGATGCCCTGCTGCTCAACCGGGAGCGGCACCTGTCGAAAATCCTGGAGGCGGTGGCCAGGCTCCAGCCCGGCCTTAATTTTCACACCCCCAATGGTCTTTCTCCCCGGGCAATCGACCTGAAGCTGGCCGCCCTCATGAAAAAGGCGGGATTTTCTTCGATTTTTCTCAGCCTGGAAAATTCCGACCCGGACTGGCTCCGACAGACCGGGCCAAAGGTGGATGTTTCCGATCTGGAAAGAGCCATAGACTGCTTGGAAAAAGCCGGCTTCCATCGAGGAGAAATTTCTGTTTACATCCTGGTCGGTCAGCCTTTGCAGACCCGTCACCAGGTGCTGGACAGTCTGAAGCTAATCAGGGAGCTCGGGACCCGGCCTCGCCTGGCCTATTACTCTCCTGTTCCCGGAACCAGAGACTGGAAACTGCTGCTGGAAGCCGGGAGGCTCAAACCCAATTCTGACCCCCTTCTTCACAACAAGCTGGTTTTTCCCTATTTCTGGGGAAGCCTTACTCCCGAGGAGCTGGAAGAAATCAAGCACAATAGCCGCCGAAGCCGGCCCGGGTTGATTTAATCGACCCAGAAGGGTAATTTATACGTGGAGATAGGCTAGATGCGAAAAATATTTCTTGTTATTTTCCCTCTGTTCATTCTTAGTCTTCTGGTCAATTCCTGCCTGATGAGCCGGCTCGAAAGGAAACTGAAACCGGCCGACCAGGACTGGCTGTCCGAGGTTCGTTACATTATCACCCCGGAGGAACGCAAGATCTTTCTGGAGCTTCCAGAAGCCGAGCGGGAGAAGTTCAAGGAGGATTTCTGGGCCCGGCGGGATCCGGACCCTGATACCGAGAAAAACGAGTATAAGGACGAGTACTACCAACGCCTGTACCGAGCTAACCAGTTATTTATGGGGGAAGGTCGCCCGGGCTGGCTGACCGACCGGGGCCGGATCTACATCCTCTTCGGGCCACCCACCGAGCGTCATACCTACCCGATGGAGGCCGCGGGTTACTGCCGGGAAATCTGGTATTATGGCAGTTTCCCGGTCATTTTTATCGATGAGCACTGCTCGGGCAACTTTATTCTCTCGGCCATCAACCTGGAGCACCTGCAGGACCTGAACCTGGCCCAGGGGTATTTCCAGAGTACCATCACCCAGGAGAGAAGCGTTTTTGATTACGACCTGAAGCTGGCTCGCAGCCAGCGGACCGGAAACAGCCTGAAAGCCAGGTTAGCCTTCAGCATGAAGTATGAACAGATCTGGTTCGAAACCAGGGATGATGCCAGCCTGGAAACGCAGCTTTACCTCACGGTTGAGATCAAGAACCGGGCCGGAGAGACAATCTGGAGTGGCCAGAAAACTGCCAACCTGTCCTTTACCGACGAAAATGAATTGAAAAAAATGAGGGGGCTCAAGTTCGCTATGGATTTAGAAATAAACCTGCCAGATGAAAAATATCCGCTGCCCCCGCCCGGGAAGTACCTGATGTATTCAACCCTTAAACAGAGAACCGAAGGCAAAGAGCTCAAGAAGGTAGCCGAAATCAAGCTCTGAAACGGGAACAGGACGGAGAAACCGCTCAGAACTTCAGGCTGAGGATCAACTGGCCGGACCGCGTGCCGTAAAGGGCCAGGATTTTCTGGTAGGAGGGGCTGTAAATCCTGGTACCCCCGGAGCTGCCTTCACCATCCGGGTACCAGTAGCCTCCGTCGTTTAAGTCTTTAAGACCGTACTTTTTACCAAGCACGTTGAGGACGTCAATCGCCACGTTGAGTCGCGTTTTCTGGCCGATCCTGAAACTCCGTTCCAGCCTGAGATCAAGGCTGTGGAAGTCGGGCCATCTCCTGGAGCCAGGCTCTTCCAGGTAGACCGTGGCCGGAATATTCTGAGCCTGGTGGCTTTCCAGCCAGCTGGCCGGGGGCACAATAGTTACGGTCCTGGCCCAGGGAGTTCCACTCAGGTACTGGAAGAGGGCGCTCAGGTAGAAATCACGGGGCAGGCGGTAGGTGCCCATGACCTTGATAATCCAGGGGCGATCGAGGTCCAGGAGGCTGCCGGTGGTAACATTGACCAGGGAATTGGGAGAGTTGGCCAGCTGGGTCAGGGTGGTAGCGTTCAGCCGGCTCAGCCCGGCATTACCCTCAGCCCGGCTCCAGGTGGCCGAAGCCAGGAGCTGCCAGTTATCGCTCATTTTCTTTCTGGCCACCAGCTGGAAAGCGGAATATCTTTGCTTAAGGCCTTCGACGTTGCTGAGCCGGGTGAAGAAAGCCGGAGCACCGGATGAGGGAAAATAAACTGTGACCGGGACCTCTCCATAACCTGACTGGCCGGGTACAACTGTGGAAAAAGGTATCCAGAGTCCACTGGCTTGGTCCACCATATGCCATTCCAGGTCAGCATCCGGGTCATAGAGCACATCTTCTATGATCCTGGTCCGGGTTCTGGAGATGTATGACAGCGACAGGGTAAAAACTTCTGACAGTTGCTGTTCAAGCGTAGCCGTCCATTCCGTGGTCACCGGGGCCTTTAATTCAGGAGAAACCCTCTTTAGGAAGTAATTTTTCAGGTGAATCCGGTAGTCTTCGGGCAGGGGCAAGAAGGTATCGTCGATGTCGGCCGCTCCATCTTCATTTTCGTCATACCAGTAGAAATTGTGATAACCGGTGGCCCAGCCCGGACTGAAGTTCATAAGGTAGCTCAAGTTTAGGTTATCCGGGTAGCGGCCGAATGTCCACTTGACCAGGGTTTTCCCGGTGCCCAACAGGTCGAAAACCAGTCCCAGCCGCGGGGATAGGTTGTACCAGATTACCATGTTATCCCAGGAGGGGTAGTTTATCGCGCTGTAGGGATTGACTCCATAAACCGGCCTGATAGTAGCCTCGCCAACATAGAAAGAAATGCTGGTGCCGCTTATGCCTTTGTAAACTGCGGCCAGGCCCGACTGAATTCTTTCAAACTTCAGACCCAATGAAAAATTCAGCCGCCGGCCGAGGTTAAAAGTGTCGTGGAGATAGAGGGTGAGGCGGTGCGAGGTGGCTCTTTGCAGCAATCCATCCCGGGCCGCGCTGGCCAGGTAGAAACCCACCAGCCCCTTTCCGACCAGGTTACCGGTTTCGGGAGAAACTCCGGACCCATAATAATATGGGTTTCCGTTCAGGTAATAATAAATCAGGTTGCTGGCTTTCCATACCGAATCGTCAGCCCTCGTGCTCTGGTACTCGGCTCCGGCCACCAGTTCATGGAAGGTTTTCAGGAAGGTCTGGAACCTGGTGATGGAAGCCCCGGCCCTGAAAATTTCACCGATCTGGTCCCGGTTGAAAGGACCGCTGCCCCAGCTGTAACCAGTGCCGAGGTCCTGGTAACGAGGATTATTTTCTCCCTTGACATCCAGGCGCCTGGGCAGAAAATCGCGGGTGTAGAAAAGGAACAGGCTAGCCTGGGTGGCCTGGTTTAACTTGTAACCACCGCTGGCACTCAGCAGGAAGAGATTCTGACCGGCTATGTTCAGCGTGGCTATCTGCGGGTTAAAGGGCGTCAGGAACTCGGGGTCCACGGTCTGCCTGTTCTTGTTGAAGCTCAGCATAATCGAAGCATTGATTTCGGCCGTAACCTGGGAAGTGAAACGGATAACGGAAGTGAAATCGCCAGACTTCCAGCTGTACATCGGGTAGGGCACGTTTTTGGGATCTCGCCAGGGAGCAAAGGGCGTTGACCTGGCCCGGCGGTTGTACCTGAAATTGGTGAAATACCAGACCCGGTCCGGCAGGATTGACCCTTCCAGGCTGAGGTCGAAATCGAGGTTATAACGGTCCTTGACCACCGGCGGCGATCCCATCTGGTTCAGCTCGTCCTGGCTCCAGAGGCTTCCGGTTAAGTTGCCGCCGGTGCCCAGAAATTGAAGCTGACCGGAGGAACGATTTTGCCCGTTGCGGGGGATGATTTTTATGAAGGCGCCGGGAGTCGAGTAGTTCTCCACCGGGTTTCCGGCGTTAACGATTTCGATTTCCTCAACGGACTCAGGGGTTATGTTCCGGGCCGGGGTCAGGTTCAGGGGATGGTTGAGTTCATTGCCCGAGAAGGTGACCAGGCTGGAGCCGACCGCAGAGCCGTTGACCGAAAAGTTCAGGTCGCGGGGTGGGGTTTCGGGGTTCAAGCCCGGGGCGAGTTCCAGAAGCCCGGCCAGGTCCTTGGTGCGGGGGATATGATTCAAGATATCTCTATCTAGAACATATGATATTCCCGGGTTTTCTTTATCCAGGGCGGGCAGCGGATAGAGAAGGACTCTTTCCTCTTCCTGGTCTTCGGCTGCTTCCAGGTTGACCGGCAGGGTGAGGGTCTTGCCGGTTTCTACCATTATGTCGTTGATTATGGCTGTGTGAAAGCCCGGAGTTTCGACGGCTAGCTTGTAGCTGCCGGAAGGGAGATTCAGGAAGTAATAATACCCGTTCTTGCCGGTGAGGAAATAACGGAGGCCCACCAGGCTGGGGGAGGATAGGTAGATGTAAGCACCTTCCACCGGCTGGCCTGATTTGTCGGTGACGCGGCCCTTGATAGACCCACCGAGCTTAACCACAGCTTGGAGGCTGACGGTGGCGGTCAGTAGCAGAATTATTAACAGTGATAAGCTGGTTATGGTTAAGGAAAGCTTGGTTTTCATCCTGACCACCTGGTCCTCCTTTATCTGCTAAGAAACTGATATAGTTCACCTTCAGGCTGAATGTTCAAGAAGCAGGGCCCTCCGGGCCGAAAACAAGGTAAACATTATAGCTTTTTTTAACCTTATTTGTATCAAATTATTAAAACTTTTTGAAGGGGCAAAAAGTTACCTGGCTGCCGCCTGCGGCCGCTCATGGGGTCAGTTTCCCGGCTTCCATCTTGTGCCTGGCCCAGGCGGCCGCCCCCATCAGGCCGGCATCGTTGCCCAGGCTGGCTCGCCTTATCTCACAGGTGGCAAAGGCCGGGGCGATTGACCTCTTCCTGGCCTCGGCCACGGCCGGTCTGAGCAGCCAGCGGCCGGCCTTCATCACCCCGCCGCCGATTATTATTTTCTCGGGGTTTAAGAAGTTCATAACGATTCCCAGGGCAATCCCCAGGAAATAGCCGCAGCGGTCGAAGCTCTTCCTGGCGGCTTCATCGCCGGCCCTGGCCCGGAGGTAGATGTCCCGGGCCGAGAGCGTGTCTTTATTTCCCGATTTTCCCGAAAATTCCAGGTAATTTCGCACCAGGGCCGGGGCCGAAACTTCAGTTTCCAGGCAGCCGATATTGCCACAGCCGCACCTGAGTCCTTCAGGGTTAACGGTGATATGACCCAGCTCTCCGGCAAACCCACCCTTTCCCTGCCACAGTTCGCCTTCCAGGATGATTCCCGAGCCCAGCCCGGTGCCAACCGTCAGGAAGACCAGGCTGTGGGCCCGGCGAGCGCTGCCATAGAGATATTCTCCGTAAGCGGCCAGGTTGGCATCATTGTGGACCGCGAAGGGAACGGGAATTATCTTTTTCAAGGCCGGGAAGAGAGGGAAATTGTCCAGGGCCGGGTAGTTCGGCGACTGCATTATTCTCTTACGCTTGAGGCTGAAGAAGCCGGCAAAACCGAACCCGGCGGACTTTATCCGTTTCGGGTACCTTCGGTCAAGCTCAGCCCAGATTCTCTGAATCAGGTCCATTAGGGACTTGATATCCGGAGGGCTGGGGGCCTGGCTCTTATAGATTATCCGCCCGGAAGAGTTAATCAGGCCGTACTTGAGCTGGGTTCCGCCTAAATCAAACCCGGCGTACAGATTTTCGGGCATTGCTCAGGTTTCAGAAATGCGTCTTCAACTGGCGGCTGGCGGCTTGGTCTGGTTATCAGAGGGGTGTTCTTCCTTGCCGCTGCTGACGGCTTTCTTAAAGTTCTTTATGCCTTCACCCAGGGATTTGCCGAGGTCCGGAAGCTTTCTGGCTCCGAAGATGATGATGACGATAAGCAGGATTAGTAAGAGTTCGGTCGGTCCGATTGAACCTAACATGCAAGCCTCCTTCCGGAGTTTACTCAAACTGGTTGAGGTGTCTCCGATTCCAGGTAAAAAGGTACTCTATGCCCGGGAAAAAGTCAAGGAAAGACTGCTCTGGTTGGCCCGGCCGGGCAGTTGTCAGGGCCGTCTTTTTCCACTAAAATACCGGTTCAGCCTGCCACTTTTCTGGCTGAATGCGGCCGGTCATCCGGATAATTGAGCGGTGGAAATAATGCAGGAAAGAATACGCAATTTCTCGATCATTGCCCACGTCGACCACGGCAAGAGCACCCTGGCCGACCGATTTATCGAGCTGACCGGGGCCCTGTCGCCCCGCGAGCTCAAGGAACAGGTCCTGGACACCATGGACCTGGAACGGGAAAGGGGCATCACCATCAAGGCCCAGACGGCCAGGCTGACCTACCGCAGCCGGTCGGGCGAAGAATACATCCTGAACCTGATTGATACGCCAGGGCACGTGGATTTCTCCTACGAGGTATCACGCAGCCTGGCCGCCTGCGAGGGGGCGGTCCTGGTCATAGACGCTTCCCAGGGAGTAGAGGCCCAGACCCTGGCCAACGCCTACCTGGCCATCCAGAATGACCTGCTGATCATCCCCGTCATTAACAAGATTGACCTGCCCCAGGCTGACGTGGAAATGACCCTGGAACAGCTGGAACACATCGTCGGGCTGAAGCGGGAAGAGGCAGTCCTGGTCTCGGCCAAGAAAGGAACCGGGGTGGAAGAAGTGCTCGAAGCCGTGGTCCGGAGAATTCCCCCGCCGCGGGGGAGTGCCGCCTCGCCACTCAAGGCCCTGCTCTTTGACTCCTGGTTTGACCCCTACCGCGGGGTGGTGGTCCTGGTCAGGGTGGTTGATGGAACCATTAAGACCGGGGACCGGATTGTATTGATGGCCACCGGCGCCGAGTACCAGGTGGAAGAAATCGGTTACCTGACCCCAAAGCCGGTCCGGGTGGAGTCGCTTTCTACCGGCGAGGTCGGATACCTGATTGCCGGGATAAAAAACCTGGCCCACGCCCGGATTGGCGAGACCATAACCCACAAGCTGAGGCCGGCGGAGCAGCCGCTACCCGGTTTCAAGGAAGCCAAGCCCATGGTTTTCTGCGGGCTCTACCCGGCCGGGGAAAGCAGCATCGAGGACCTGCGCGATGCCCTGGAAAAGCTCAGGCTCAACGATGCTTCCTTCCACTTTGAACCGGAAAATTCCCCGGCCCTGGGCTTCGGTTTCCGGGCCGGCTTCCTCGGCCTGCTCCACCGCGAGATTATACAGGAGAGGCTGGAGCGAGAGTTCAACCTGAGCCTGATCACCACCGCTCCCAGCGTCAGTTACCGGGTAGTAACCACCAGGGGCGAGGTGCTGGAAGTTCACAACCCCTCGGAACTGCCCGAGCCCCAGTACCTGGACCGGATTGAAGAACCGATTATCGAGGCCCTGATCCTGACTCCCGACCGCTACCTGGGCAACCTGCTGCAGCTCCTGGATGAACGGCGCGGCGTGCAGAAAAAGATGGAGTACATCTCCACCAGCCGGGTGTTGCTGGATTACCTGGTCCCGCTGAACGAAGTCGTCTTTGATTTTTACAACCAGCTCAAGTCGCTCTCCCAGGGCTATGCTTCCATGGATTACGAGCTGGCCGGTTATAAGGAAGCCCCGCTGGTCAAGCTGGACATCCTGGTCAACTATGAAGAGGTCGACGCCCTGTCGGTTATAGTCCACAAGGACAAGGCCTACCGCGTCGGCCGGTCACTGGTGGAGAGGCTCCGCCAGGCCATACCGCGGCAGCAGTTCGAGGTGGTGCTTCAGGCGGCCATCGGCAAGAGGGTCATCGCCCGGGAGACTGTCAAGCCTTTCCGGAAGGATGTCCTGGCCAAGCTCTACGGCGGCGATTACACCCGGAAGATGAAAGTCCTGGAAAAGCAGAAGGAAGGCAAGAAGAGGATGAAAAGGGTCGGCCGGGTGGACATTCCCCAGGAAGCCTTTCTGGCCATTCTGGAAGTCAAGTAGAATTTTCGTCTATAATAGCCGGAGTGTCGAGATGTAACCGGGTCTTGCCCGACTGGAATTTTTTCATGGCCCGCAGGAAGAACTGGAGGGGGTGGCATGGACGAAAAAAAGCTGGTCGCATTTCTAAAGCAGTCCAGGGAAATCATCGGCGATTTTTTCACGGCCGGTTCTCTGGCCCTGCTGCCGGTCATTTTTTCCTCCCTGGTCTGGGCGGTTAACCGGCGAGGAGAAGTTAAAAAGAAAATCCTGGAAGTGAAGGTCTGGCTGGAACCGGAGACCCTCAAGAACAAGCCGGCTGAGTTTGTCCTGGATTTTTTTGAAAACAACCCTGAGCTCAGGGCTGCCTACGAGGACGAAATCAGGAACAGGGATTTCCGGGTCCTGAGGCCAGCCTTCCGGGCCTTATACCCGGTGCTCGGGCTGCAGGACCCCTTCCTGGAAAAGCTGTTCTCCTCGGAGCTGAAAAATCATGATTACCGCCGGCTGGTGGCCGAGTTTAGAACCAGGCTGGAGAGCGCCCTGTCGGAGATACGGGCGGCTGGAAAACGGGAGAATTTCTGGAAGGCCGTGGACCGGGTCTGCGGGGAATTCTTAAACCTGGGCTGGACCCTGCTCACCGAAGATGAGGTTCGGGAGCTTTTGAAAAAGGCCATGGAAAAAATGTAGCAGAAATTGCGGCGGGAGAAAGGTAATGACTCCAAAGGGTAAAAACACAGCGCTTAGCAAGGGGATATTGCCCGGGGTGGTGGTCGTCCTGTTCCTGAGCCTGCTTTTTTCGAGCTGCGCTTCTTCCCTGCAGAAAGCCAAGCTTAACCTGGCCGGGGCCCAGGACCGCGAGAAGTCATTCCGGACGGAAGAGGCAGTTGCCCTTTACCAGAAGTCTCTGGAAGAGGCCGAGCGAGAGATCAGGAAGAGACCCTCGTCCCAGGCTTATATGATCAAGGGCCTGGCCGAGGTCAAGCTGGCCAGGTGGCCTGAAGCCAGCCGCAGTTTCAGCCAGGCTGCAGCCCTGGGTGACGAAAAGGCCGAGGCCTGGGCCCGTGAAGTCAGCCTCCTCGGACTGGCCATTTCCCTCCAGGAACAGGGGCTGGCCGGCCCGGCCCTGCGTCTTTATTCTATTCTGAGCGAGAAGGGAAAATTTTCCCCGGTGGTCCAGGCCGCCCTGGGCCGGCTGGTGGACAGCCAGCTTGAGTTGCTGCCCGCCCTGCCGGAAAGAGAATGGGAAAAAATTATCACTAAATCTATCGGGATGGTAGAGAAAGCCTTGGATTCCGACCCGGCCTGCGGCTATTACCATTACCTTCTGGCCCAGCTGCTCGGCCACGGGGGAAAATACCGCGAGAGCTTCGAGGAAGCGGTCATGGCCCGGGAGCTGGGATTGCCAAAGCTGGAGCTCCAGCGCGATAACGACAACCAGATTGTCTTCTGCTACCGGCGACTCAAGGAATCCCTGGCCGGGGAGGAATGGGCAAAGTTCAGCCGCAACTACCGGCTCTGGATAAATAAATGGAAATGGCCGGACGAGGAGACTCCGGACTGGAAAAGGAGGTAACGATGCTGCCGGCAATAGCCTGGAAAAACGGGGCCCTGGTCATGGTTGACCAGCGTCGGCTGCCGTGGAAGGAAGAGTATCTTACCCTGAAGACCGTGGAAGAGGTGGCCCGGGCCATCGAAGACATGGTGATTCGGGGAGCCCCGGCCATCGGCATAGCCGCGGCCTACGGTCTGGCCCTGGGAATCCTGAACCTCGGGCCAGGTGATAACGCGGAAAGAGCTTTCGATAAATTTTACCGGCGCCTGTGGCGTACCCGTCCGACCGCCCGCAACCTGTTCTGGGCCCTGGAGCGGATGAAAAGGGTCTATGAAGAAAATAGGGGCCGCAAACTGGCGGAACTCAAAAGGGTTCTTCTGGCTGAAGCCCGGGCCATAGAAAAAGAAGACCTGGAAATAAACAGGAAAATAGGAGAGAATGGAGCCAGTCTGGTTCCCGAAGGAGCGACCATCCTGACCCACTGCAACGCCGGAGCCCTGGCCACGGCCGGTTATGGTACAGCCCTGGGCGTCATCAGGTCGGCCTTTGCCCGTAGAAAGAAGATTCGGGTCCTGGCCTGCGAAACCAGGCCTTTTCTCCAGGGGGCCAGGCTGACCGTCTGGGAGCTTACGAAGGATAAGATTCCGGTTACCCTGATTACTGACAACATGGCCGGCTGGTTGATGAGGCGGGGAGAAGTAGGACTGGTGATTGTGGGAGCCGACCGCATTGCCCGTAATGGCGATACCGCCAATAAAATAGGGACATATTCGCTGGCCGTGCTGGCCCGCCAGCATCGCCTTCCCTTCTACGTGGCCGCCCCGCTCAGCACCTTTGATTTCAGCCTGAAGAGTGGCCAGGATATTCCCATCGAGGAAAGGAGGGCGGAGGAAGTCCGCAGAATCGGCGGGCAGTTGATAACTGTGCCTGAGGTCCCGGTTAAAAACCCGGCCTTTGACGTCACCCCGGGTCGGCTGATTTCGGCCATCATCACCGAAAAAGGAATAATCCGTCCACCCTTTACCCCGGCCATAGCGAAGCTGAAGCTTCGGGGATAATAAGCCTGATCAAGGTTAGAGTAAGAGGCGCGTTATCACAGCTGGTGGCATCACATTGCACTTTGAAAAAACAGCCAGGAGATAAAATGTAAATATTCGGGGTTTTTAGAGTTGTGAGTCACCCCGTATATCTTAAGAAAGATCGCTGTCCCGGAATTTCCAGAGTGCCGTTTCTGGACAGGCGACCGAGGTAGCCAGAAAAGCCCTGATGGGCTAAAATGTCATTTCCCGGGATTTTCGGAGAAGCATATGGCTGGAAAAAAGAAGCCCAGGTTTCTGCTGGCGGTGGAGACTTCCTGCGACGAGACCTCGGCCGCGGTCCTGGAGCGCGGCCGGATTCTAAGCAACGTCATTCTGTCCCAGGATGAAATCCATTCGCCCTACGGCGGGGTGGTGCCCGAGCTGGCTTCCCGCCAGCACATAAAGTCCATAGATTACGTGATAGGCGAAAGCCTGACCCAGGCCGGGGTGGGCCTCGGCGAGATTGACCTTTACGCGGTGACCCAGGGGCCGGGTCTGATCGGCTCGCTCCTGGTCGGTTTGACCTTTGCCAAGGGTCTGGCCTTCTATTTTAAGAAGCCCCTCATTGGCGTGGACCACCTGCAGGCCCACATTGAAGCTCCTTTCCTGGAAAACGACCGGATAGAATTCCCGGTGCTGGCCCTGCTGGTTTCCGGGGGCCACACCTCTCTTTATTTCCTGGAAAAGCCGCTGGACTACCGGTTGCTTGGTAAAACCCGTGACGATGCCGCCGGCGAGTGCCTGGACAAGGTGGCCAAGTTCCTGAAGCTGGGTTATCCGGGAGGCCCGGTTATTGAACGCCTGGCCCGGGGCGGCGACAGTTCCCGCTTCCATTTTTCCCTGCCCCGGATGAAAACGGCCGGCTATGATTTCAGCTTCTCCGGGCTCAAGACGGCTGCCCTGAAAATAATACGTGAAAATGGACTGAGCGCCGAGCACCCGGCCCTCAGGGATTTCCTGGCCAGCTTTGAGGAAACGGTGGCCAGGGCCCTTTTAGAAAATATGCATAAGGCCCTGGAAGAATTCCGTCCGGCCTCGCTGATCCTCTGCGGGGGCGTGGCCCGCAATACCAGGCTGCGGACCAGGTTTTCCGAACTGGCTGAGGGCTACCGGCTGCCGTCCTATGTCCCGTCCCCTCGCCTCTGCACCGATAACGCTGGTATGGTTGGGGCCCTGGCCTGGAAAAAATACCAGGCTTCACCCGTTACCAGCACCGACCTGGACCTGGATGCCTACCCGAGATAAAGAATAAGACCACCCGAGTTTTTCTGGCCGGCTTTTCTGAAACATCAGAGAAAATAATGTTGGTCTCGGCCCGGTCAGTTTCTGTTGAGATGGCGAACACTTAGAGCTGGCGGTCTAAATCTTTTTTCCGGGCGCCTTCGTTCTCTTTTGCCGTCAGGCCCGGGAGATACGATTTGAATAGAATCGAACGGGAAAATTCGTAGGCATCTTCCGTCTCTTCTTAGGAAGCCCCGGTCGTAACTTTCTCCCTCTTGGATCGTATTATTAATGGAGAGAATTAAGTTTGCTTTATCCGAAGTGCTTCTGTTAAACTTAATTCAAGACTGGCAACGGGAACAATGTCAGGAGGCTTGAGGTGATAAACATGGCCAGAAGATCGAACCTTACAAATATTTTTATTTTAACCTTTATTTTCATTTTTGCCCTGGCTTGCGGGCTTTATGCCCAGGAATCTAAACCAAGGGAGATTTCCCTGAGTCTGGACGAGGCCATCTACCGGGCCCTGAAACACAACCTAAACCTGATAGCCGAGGTCTATTCCACCGAGAAAGCCAGCGAGAACATTTCCGTGGCCAGGGAAGTTTTTCTGCCCAGCCTGGAGATGAGCTACGGCAGCACCCGTA
This sequence comes from Candidatus Saccharicenans sp., assembly GCA_024653215.1. Lineage (GTDB taxonomy): Bacteria > Acidobacteriota > Aminicenantia > Aminicenantales > Saccharicenantaceae > Saccharicenans. The sequence goes on from JANLFU010000003.1 coordinate 221,728, forward strand.
TGGCCCAGCGGTCAACCTGGTGGATCCAGGGAACGGGCACTTATATAAACTCCAGCCAGAATTATAATGCCACGCTCCTGCAGCGGCTGCCGATCGGGGGGAGTTTATCGATAGCCATGTCGAATAACAAGACCGACACCAACCAGCTCTTCCAGCTTTTCAATCCATATTACACCACCCAGTTGCGTTTTGACTTCAGCCAGCCATTGCTCCGAAATTTCGGGCCGCGGGTGGCCAAGCGGGAGATCATAATCGCCCGCCAGAACTATGCCATCTCCGAGGCCCAGCTCAAGAGCCAGGTAATGGAGACCATCTACCAGGTGGAGGAAGCCTACTGGAACCTGGTGCTGGCCCGGGAAAACCTGAAGGTTAAACAGCAGTCTTTGCAGCTGGCCCGGGACCAGCTCACCAAGACCAGGAAAGAAATTGAGGTCGGGCAGCAGGCGGCCATCGAAATTCTCAACGTCCAGGCGGCCGTCTCCCAGAGAGAAGCCGACATAGTCCAGGCGGAAGCTTCGGTCCGGACGGCCGAGGACCGGCTCAAGGTCATGTTGAACCTGGCCAGCGGTCCCGACCTGGGCTCGGTGGCCCTGGTTCCCACGGAACGGCCGGAATTCAAGCCGGTCAGGGTTGACCTGAACGAAGCCCTGCGCACGGCCCTGATGATGCGCCCTGACCTGCAGATTGACGGCCTGACCATCGAGAGCAAGAAACTGGATTACGATTTCGTCCGGAACCAGATGCTGCCCCAGCTTGACCTGAATGTTTCTTACTGGAGCCCCGGGATTTCCGGCGACCAGATCATTTACCGCGATAACGATCCTTTTAGCGGGGAAGTCGTCGGCAGGATCCCCGGCAGCCTCTGGGATTCTTTTCGCGATGCCTCCAAGTTTCTCTACAACAACTGGTCGGTCAATTTTACCCTGACCATACCGCTGGCCGATTATCTCAGCCGGTCGAAGCTGGCCCTGGCCCGGGTGGAACTGGCTGCGGCCGAGGCCAAGCAGAAGGCCCGGGAGCAGCAGGCCATGCTGGAGGTCAGCGAAGCGGTAAATAACATTGAGACCCTGGCCAAGAGTGTTGAAGCCTACCGGGTGGCCAGGGAGTACGCCGAAAAGCTCCTGGAAGCCGAGACCAAGAAGCTGGCCGTGGGACTGACCACCAACTATTTTGTGCTGGAGGCCCAGGACAAGCTGGCGAACGCCCGCTCGGCCGAGCTCAAGGCCCTGGTTGACTACAACCTGGCCCAGGCCAGGCTGGACAAGGTCCTGGGGACCATCCTGGAAAACAAGAAGGTCAGTCTGAGCCAGGTCGGCCGGCAGTAATTTCGTTTGAGCGCCGGGCCGGGGTTGTGCTAATATTGACCCGTGAAAATCACGGCGGTTGTTGTAACCTACAATAACGAAAAAAAGATAATTGACTGCCTGGAATCTCTGCAGGGCGTGGTCGATGAAATCGTGGTGGTGGACAGCCACAGCACCGACCTGACCAGGAAAGTTGCCGCCTATTTTACCGATAAGGTCTACCGGCACAGCTCCGCCGATTACGCCGCGCTTAAAAACTTTGGCCAGGAGAAGGCCTCTTTCAACTGGATACTCTCCCTGGAGCCGGACGAGAGGCTGTCGCGCGGGTTGAAGCTGGAGCTGCTCAAGGTCAAGCAGAAACCTGATGAGGCCGAGGGCTACCTCGTTCCCCGCCGTAGCTTCTATCTCGGGCGCTGGATCCGTCACTCTGGCTGGTATCCCAACCGCAGGATAAGGTTATACCGGAAAGATAAGGGTTCGTGGGTCCGGGACCGGTTTCGGGTGTCCCTTAATTTTACGGGCAGTTCCGGCCGGCTGAAAAACCCGGTCGAGCACCTGGCCTTTGCTTCCATTTCGGAGCACCTGAATTATCTTAACCGGGTTACCGAGAGGCGGGCCCAGGAATTATATCTGAAAAGAAAAAAGGCTCGTTTTTACCATTTCTGGGTGTCTCCGGCCGCCAGGTTTCTGGCCACGTATCTCGGCCAGGGGGGCTGGCTTGACGGTTTTCCCGGGCTGGTGATTTCTGCCCTGGCCGCATATTCAGTTTTTCTGAAGTATGCCAAGCTGAAAGAGGTCTGGAAAAAAGGAGAGAGAATTGAGCCTGTGTCTCATAGCCAGTGATCCACAGGATGAACTGGAGCTCAAGCAATTATTTTTAATTTCCCAGGAACTCAAGAAGAAGAACTATCCCTTTTTTATCCTGACCAGTCCCGGCAGTAAGCTCTCGGCCCAGGCCAGGTTGCAGGGAATCAGGGTTCTTAACCACCGCCTGGACGGGAGTTCTGGCTGGCTGTCTTCCTGGAAACTGCAGCGGCTTTTCAAGAAGAACGAGATACAGGTCGTCCATTTCTTCGACCGGGCCGCGACCGGTTCTGCCTGGAAAGCAGCCCAGAAGGCCGCGGTCAAGGTCCGGCTGGCTTCCTGGAAACCCGACTGGAACCTGAAAGAAGCCCTCGGGCTTCTGGGCCAGGTTGATTCGGTTATCTGCCATAACGATGAAAGCAAGAGGCTTCTCTTAAAGCATAACCTGGGGCAAGGGAAACTGGAAATCATTCCGCCAGGACTTGATTTTTCGCAGTTTCAGAACGCCAAAAAGGACTTCTTGCGACAGGAACTCAATCTCCAGCCTGACCATTTCCTGGTAGGACTACTCTGCCCGCTGGAAGACCTGAAAACGTTAAAGAACCACCTGGAGGCGGTCAGGATTCTTGACCAGGAAGCACCCAGGTTGAAGGTGGTCATACTGGGGGTGGGTGCCCTGAACCTGGAGAGGTTACGCCAGGAACAGGCCATGGAATTTGAAAACCTGTATTTTTACCTGGGCTTTAACGAGCAGCTGGCCGAGGTCATCTCGGCCCTGGACCTGTTCGTCTTCGGGGCCTATTCTCTGCCCGAAGAATACATTCTAAAGTCCATGGTCTGGAAAGTGCCGGTCATCGGGGTGATGGCTACCGGAATGACCGGGCTGATCATCCAGCGCGAGACCGGCTTCCTGGTGCCGCCGGGCGACCCGGCCGCCCTGGCCCAGGCCATACTGAAGCTCTATTTAGACCGCAGCCTGGCCCAGAGCCTGAGCTCCCGGGCCTACGAGCTGGTCGCCAGCAAGCATTCCGGCGAGGCCATGGCCCAGAAGATGGTTAACCATTACGAGTTCCTGGCCTTGCAGAAAGGAGTCAAGCTTGGTCGGTAAGGTTTCAATCCGCAGGTTAACGGACAGGGGGGAATTTGCGGGATTGATCGACATCCAGCGGGCGGTCTGGAAGCATCCGGACCTGGACCTGACTCCGGTCCACCAGTTCTGCATCTCGACTTTCATGGGCGGGCTGGTGCTGGGTGCCTTCGTGGATGAGGAGCTGGCCGGTTTCGTCTATTCTTTTCCGGCCATCTATAACGGCAAGTTCTGTCATCATTCCCACCTGCTGGCGGTGCTGCCGCAGTTCCAGGGATACGGCCTGGGCAAGAAGCTGAAGTGGGCCCAGCGCCGGGAAGTGCTGAAGATGGGCCTGGACCTGGTCACCTGGACCTACGACCCCATGCAGAGCCGGAACGCCAACCTTAATTTTCACACGCTCGGGGTTATCTGCCGGCGTTACCTCCCCGATTTTTACGGGGAAACGCCGCAGCTCAAACTTGGCCCGGGAATCCCCACCGACCGGCTGCTGGTGGAATGGCCCATAAAGTCAGCCAGGGTCCAGAAAAAGGCTGAAGAAAAGGAAGAAAAAACCATCGACCTGGGTTTTCTTCCCAAGGCCCTGGAGGGTTACGGCGCGGAAGATGGAAGTTACCATCCTGGCCCGGTCAACCTGAAGCTGGCCGCCCCGGTCTTCCTGGCTGAAACGATAAGAGATGTGAAGTCGCTTCAGGCCCGTCCCGAGCTGATCGCTCAGTGGCAGGCGGCCCTGCGAGAAGTGCTGACCCATTATTTTGGCCGGGGCTACGCCGTAATCGATTTTATTTTTGGCGAGCGATGTTATTATCTGTTAAAGAAAATGCCGGCCGGAAAAATGAAAAAGTAGGCAGAGCTACTTTCAGTTCGGAAAGAAAAAGAATCACTGGAAAAAGTGAGTACGCAAGACCAGCAAGACAAAAGAGCTGTTTCAGTTCAAGGGCAGCGGAGCAGGGGGCTGATTTCTGAGAAAAGAACCGAGCTTATCAGAAATTAGAAAATAGAAAAATCATAACCGGGCTCATTTTACGGCCGGTTGAGAAGGCAGGTGTCAGATGGCTATCGAAAGAATTGAACTGAATTTGTTAAGGCTTCCTTACGTTCATTTTTTTGAGACCAGCTTCGGCCGGGCCTACGACCGCACTTTCATCATCATCCGGGTTTACGAAGACGGGGTGGTGGGGTACGGCGAATGCGTGGCCGAGGAAAAGCCGCTTTACAGCGGTGAGACCACCGAAACCGCCTGGCACATAACCAGGGATTTCCTGGTTCCGCTGGTTTTCAGCCGGGGGATAATTGAACCCGAGGATTACTATGAAGCGGCCAGAGTTTTTCGCGGCAACCAGATGGCCAAGGCCGGGCTGGAACTGGCCCTCTGGGATCTCAAAGCCAAGAAACAGGGGCTGCCCCTGAACCGGCTCTGGGGTGGGGTCAGGGAGGAAATCCCGGCCGGGGTCAGTGTCGGCATAGAGGACTCGGTGCCCGAGCTCCTGGCCCGGATAGAGAACTATCTCGGCCAGGGTTACGAGCGGATAAAGATTAAAATCAAGCCGGGCTGGGACGTGGATGTCTGCCAGGCCATCAGGGAGAAATATCCGGACCTCCTGCTCCAGGCCGATGCCAACGGGGCTTACAGCATCGAGCAGGCCGAGCACCTGAGGAAGCTGGATGCCTTTAAACTGCTGATGGTGGAACAACCTTTCCCCCCTTACGACCTCTGGGACCACAGCCAGCTCCAGAGGAAAATGACCACGCCGCTCTGCCTGGACGAGAGCATCATCTCTTTTGACTCGGCCCGGGCGGCCCTGGAAATGGGCAGTTGCCGGATTGTCAACATCAAGGTGGGCCGGGTCGGGGGGATAATTGAGGCCAGGCGGATACATGATTACTGCCAGCGGTATGGAGTCGGGGTCTGGTGCGGGGGCATGCTGGAGAGCGGAATCGGCCGGGCCCACAATCTCCATATAGCCACCCTGCCCAATTTCAAGTACCCGAACGACCTGTCGGCCAGCGCCCGCTATTACCAGGAAGACCTGATCGAGCCACCCATCAGCCTGAGCCGGCCGGGTTATATCCGGGTGCCGGAGGGCCCGGGCCTTGGCGTCAACCCGGTCGAGGAGCGCATCGAGAAGGCCACCGTAAGGAAGGAAGTTCTCAAGCCCTGAACTGAGGGCGGCGATTTTTAGCGGGTAAAATTATTCTGCCATAAGCTCAACCGGAGCCAGAAAGGATATAGTGAAATAATGGCGGCCAGAAGGGAAAAGCTGTATCCGGCCTCAAAAATTGAGCTTTCTCCTTTTGTGGCCCGGCATTATGACCGGTTGCTGGACCTGTTCACCCTGGGTGGCTATGCTCGATTCATCAGGAAAGCCATAGAAGACTTGGGAATAGAACCCGGGGATTCCATACTTGACCTGGGCTGTGGCACAGGACGGAATGCGGCCCTGATGATGAAATACCTGGGGCCGGCAGGGAAAATCACCGGCCTGGATTTGCTGCCGGAGATGAAAGAACAATTCGAAAAGAGGTTTAGAGAAGAACGTAGAGCCTTGTTCCACCAGCAACGGATTGACATCCCTTTTGACCTTGGAGAGAAATATGATGTAGCCTTTGTAAGTTTCGTGCTTCATGGCTTTCCTCAACAAACAAGAGAGGTGATTTTAGAAAATATCAGGCGCCATCTTAAGCCGGGTGGCCGGCTGGCCATCCTGGATTACGATGAATTCAGGCTATCTGAAAGGTCATGGCTTTTCCGCTGGATTTTCAGGACCTTCGAGTGCCGGCCTGCCCTGGATTTTATCGAGTATGACTGGAAGGAAATTCTGGAGAATTTTAGCTTCCGGGTGGAAGGTGAAAAATTCTATTTCCGGGAAGCTATTCGCCTGCTCACCTCCAGGTTGAAAAGTTAGAAAGCGTTATTTACGGGCCTTAAGTTGTAAGCTAAAGTTTTAAGGTTATTTTTTTCTGATGCGAGTAGAATTAGGATATAATTAACCGTCCACGCAATTATCCTTTAATGATTGAAAAATCGGCAGGTTGATTTTAGGAGTGAGGCATGAAAAACTTGGTGATACTCGGAGCCGGGACCGGCGGTACCATCATGGCCAACAAGCTGGCCGGGCCGCTCAGGCGACGTGGCTGGAAAATTACGGTTATTGACCGGGACGATAGCCATTATTACCAGCCTGGCTTTCTGCTGGTTCCTTTTGGGATCTACCATCCGGAAGACCTGGTCAGGCGTCGTTCGAGCTTGCTTCCGAAGTCAGTCGATTTCCTGACCGCGGGGGTGGAGGAGGTCAAGCCCCGGAGCAAAAAGGTGGTGCTGACGGACGGCCGGGAAATAAATTACGACCTGCTGCTCGTCGCCACCGGTACCCATCCCCGGCCGGAAGAGACCCCGGGGATGCTGGACGGCTGGCGGAAAAACATCTTTGATTATTATTCCATAGATGGGGCTACCGCCCTGGCCGAGAAATTGAAAGAATTCAGGGAGGGGACCCTGGTTGTCCACGTTAACGAAATACCCATCAAGTGCAACGTTTCCCCGCTGGAGTTTGCCTTCCTGGCCGACTGGTATTTCAGAAAAAAGGGGGTCAGGGAAAATATCCGGCTGGTATACGTAACACCCATTTCCGGCGCCTTCACCAAGCCCGTGGCCACCCGCTACCTGGGCGATCTGCAGGCCAAAAAGAAAATTGAGGTGGAGACCTTCTTCCTGACCGAGAGGATAGAGGCGGCAGCCGGCAAGGTGGTCTGCTACGACGGCCGCGAAGTATCCTTCGACCTGCTGGTTACCATCCCGACCAACATGGGTTCTGAAGTCATCAAGCGCTCCGGACTCGGTGACGAGATGAATTATGTGCCGGTTGATAGATCCGGTTTCCGTTCGGAACAGTATGCCGATATTTTCGTTATCGGCGATGCGGCCGGAAACGACTGGACCAAGGCCGGGTCGGTGGTCCATTTCGAGTCCGAAGTGCTTGAGGAAATTATCCTGGGTGAGATTGATGGCCGGAAGACTGAGGTAGCCTTTGATGGTCACGCCAATTGCTTCATAGAAACCGGGTTTGGCCGGGCCGTGGTGATTGATTATAACCACGAGGTTGAGCCTCTCCCGGGAAAGTTTCCTTTGCCTCTGCTCGGCCCGATGTCGCTGCTGAAAGAAACGCGTCTCAACCACTGGTCCAAGCTGGCCTTTGAATGGGTTTACTGGCACTGGCTGCTCAAGGGGCGAGCCGTGCCTTTCGTTCCGGCCCGGATGTCCATGAAGGGGAAAAAAGACGTCCGGCCGCAGCCATAGCCGGCATTCCACGTTCGGGACACGGCCCGCGGCGTTTCCACCCTGCCCGGATCGTACCTATATCCCCTGATAAGCTGTGTCCGGTACTGCCCTCTTCATTCGACAGGGATCCTTAAGTCCCCGGGAATAACCATAAGGTCCTGTATCTGGGTTGAGGCCATCCTGGTCGGTACCTTTTTTATTTGAAGCAGTTATTCATCAAGATATCGGCTCACCAAAAAAAATAGCCTTATCTGGCTATAAAATTCATTTCCAGCAATCGCCAATAAATCGTTTCCGGTTCTTGATTTTCGGGCTGGAGTCGTGGCAGGCAACTACCCTGTATAAAATTAAAGATTTGTTTACCCCTGCCATGATCATTTCCGAAGATTGTTAAATCTGAAAAAAGTTGTTGAACAATAAATTTAATTTTTATATCTTGTTAAAAAGCAGCCAGTTCGCCTCGGGGAGGCATAAATTAAATTAACAGGAGGTAATTGATGCAAAAGACTGGAAGAAGCCTGATTCTGGCCCTGACTTTGGCCTTTATGTTCAGCCTGGCCGCCAGCCCGGCCCTGGCCGGTATCAAGTCCGGAATAAAGGGTGGGATCACCCTGGCCAACGTTAAGTCAGTGCCCGAAACTTTTGAGGGTTACAATTGGGAAACCAAGACGGGCCTGGCCGGGGGTGTTTTCCTGGAGATTGGCCTTCCGGGACCTATATCCATCCAGCCCGAAGTCCTGTATGTTCAGAAGGGAGCCAAGATTACGGTCACCGAAGGGGAGGTCACCGGAACCTTCAGCGCTAATATCGATTACATCGAAGTTCCCCTACTCCTGAAATTTAACCTGGTTTCCGGCGGGTTGACCATTCCCTCGGTTTATGCCGGGCCTTATTTCGGCTTCAATACCAAGGCAGAATTTGTTACGAAGGCAGAAGGATATCCGGAGATAAAAGAAGATGTCAAGGACGACATAAAAAATACGGAATTTGGAGTTACCTTCGGCCTGGGCCTGACCCAGAAGCTGGGCGTGATAAAAGTCACCCTCGATGCTCGCTATGACCTGGGCATTTCCAATATCATCGAAGAGACTGTGGTCGAGCCTTCATCGATTAAGACCAGGACCTGGCTGTTCATGGCCGGTATTTCTTTCTGATAAAAAGCAGGTTCGGATTGACACCAAACGGGGGAAGGGCGGAAGCCCTTCCCTTTTTTATTTTGGCTGATTGTCCGCCGGCCAATACCTTCTCCCGCGCTCAACCCCGCCGTTCCTGCTGGTAAGCCGGGCGGACCGGCTAAAAAAACTAAAGCTGGGAAGGAAGAAAAGACCTTTACCCTGATCTCGGGCCGAGCTTATTTCAAATTTTAAATGTCAGCTGGACCGGGCTTCAATTTATAATTCCTGTGCACGTAAACAAAGCCGAAGATTATGATCAGGGCGAGGATGGAGAAGACCACCAGGTCACGCAGGGCAAAGGCCGGGTCGTGGCGTATGAACATCATCCAGCCCATGGCGTTGACGGCCAGGATCTGGGTGAAGAAAAAGCCATAGAACATGTAGATCAGGGGATAGGCCCTGGCCGCCCTGGTCCAGAGAAGGTAAACGCTCAGCAGGCCCAGGGGTATGGAAAAGCCAAGGTCAAACACCCGGACCAGCCAGAAAGCCGTCGGCGCAAGGTCGTAGCCGCGGGTGGTACCGGTCTTTATGACTTCGATTACCTCTTTTATCCACATCCCGGCAAAGACCAGGAGGAACAGGACAAAAAGAATGGAATAGATGAGCAGGGACTTTTTCTTGAAGGTACTGGCCACGTTCTTGGGGAAAACAGACAGGCAGTAGAGCATTATCAGCAGGGCCGCAATCAGGATGAAAAGGAAGTAAAAGAAGTACCGCTCGTTGTTCCCCGAGTACCGGGGCGAGCTCCATTCCCAGCCGATGGTGTAACTTATGGCATAGTAAATTAAAAACAACGGCGTGGCCAGCAGCAGGTATTTGGCCGTGCTCTTTCTTCTCAGCAGCAGGACGCCGCCGGCTATGAGTATGGAGGCCAGGACCACCAGGTTGACCAGGTCCTGCCCGATGAGCTGGTTATTTATGTCCTCGGCCGTCTTGTATTTGATAGTCCCTGTTATGAGCGGGCCCATGACCGCCAGGTAGATGAGGATGACTCCAGCCAGGATGGCCACCAGCCCGATAAAAATCCTTTCGAAATCGGTCCCGAAATCATTATATGAATGGTTGTTCATATGTTCTCCTTAAAACCTGTAAATTTTGCCGCGAAGGATGACCGTTTCCGGGCTGCCCAGGTTATCGAAGGACCTGAGCGGGTCGCTCTTTAATATCTGCAGGTCGGCGGCCTTGCCGGCCTCAACTGTTCCCAGCTCGTCTTCCAGACCCAGGATGCGGGCCCCGTTTTTCGTGGCGCAGACGATGACCTCCATCGGGCTCATCCCCAGGCGCTGAAAATATTTCATCTCCTCGAAGTAAATCTGAGGGTAGAGCTCCCGGTACTCTCCGTTGGCATCGGTGCCGATGCCCATGACGATTTTCCTCTGGTAGGCCTTCTTGAATAGCGTCTCGTGCATGGCCATCGACCAGCCGCGCTTTTCTACCAGGAAGCGGCTGATGTCGTCGCGCTGGTAGCTAGCATAATAAGTCATAAGCGTCGGCACGTCAAAGACACCACGTTCAGCCATCAGGTCCAGGACGTCATCAGTCATTTCATTCAAGTGCTCGATGCATGCCACTCCGGCCTCGACGGCTATCCTGGTCATGGTGGTCGGGATGGTATCGGAAAACCCGCCGCCATGGGCGGTGATATGCAGGCCCAGCATTTTGGCTTCTTCCACCGCGGCCCTGGCCTCTTCCAGGGTGAACTGCGGCGAGATCTTGATGTACTTGAAGCCGGCGGCGTACATCTGGCGCACGGCCTTCCGCCATTCCCAGGGACCGTCAACGGCCATCGAGCCGTGCATGCCGTAGCCGTGCCCGCCGGTTATGGTGATGAGGTTGCCGCAGGGGTAAAGCCGGATGCTGTCGATGTAGCCTGCTCTCTGGGCCCGCAGCAGTGCCTGCATGGCTTCCACGTGCGAGCCAACGTCCCGGACCGCGGTCACGCCACACCGCAGGTAGGTATTCATGAGCTGCAGGGCTCTCAGGGTGGCCAGGCTGTTTGAGTCGCGGTAGTATTCCAGGTCTGACGTTTCTGATGACAGGTGGATGTGACAGTCTATGAAGCCGGGCAATATCCACCGGCCGGAAGCGTCAATTTTCTGCGCTTCCTTTGGAATCTTAACCTTACCTACCAACCCGACTTCCTTGATTTTATCGCCTTCGATGATGATAACCGTGTTGGCCACCGGCTCTTTCCCGGTGCCGTCGATGAGCGTTCCACCGATGACCGCCACCACCGGTTTTTCTTCAGGTGGGGTGGCCTTATTTTGAGCAGCCAGCAGAGTTATGGAGGAAAAAATTATGGCCAGCAGCAAAACTGATTTAATAAGAAAGGAGCCAGCGGGGATTAATAAGCTTCTTAATACCAATCTGGGTCCATTAATCTTAAAAGAACCGTTGCCTGTCATTGGCGCCTCCTAAAAAGGTCTATCGAGATCGATATACCAATATCATCCACTTGCCTCTATCAAGTCAACCAGATTGAACAGGCGAAGCAGGTCCAGGTTTCCGGTGGGATTGGGTTAGCGGATTTTTCAAGGTATGAATTCAGCGGTTACGCCGGGCACCACCCAGTCGATGTGGACCGGGACGTCGTTCTGTCCGCCCATGCCCTTGCTGTTGCCGTTTGCGAAGTGAATGGAACCATAGATTTTTTCGGCCACCAGGGTGTTCCAGCCTTTCTTCTGCACGTACTCTCCGGTGATGTTGGGGTTGGTGCCGATTCCCAGCTCGGCCAGGATGTCAAAATCTTTTCCGCCAAAAATATGCGGCTTGACTTCCTTATCAATGTATTCCTGGGCCTCAAGAGTTTCGCCAAAAACCGCCACAAACCTTCCTCTTTCTACGAAAAATTTTGCCCGGTATTTAAGCGGGCCGGTGCCGCCCCAGCCGGCGGGCACGGTGAAATAGCCGCTGGAATTGCCCTCGTGAACCGGCACGACGTAAGCTTCCGCTCCCGGCAGGTTGCCGAATTTTCCGGGCTTGGTCAGCACCCCGCTGGAGACATGGACGAGCGTCGGGTCTATTTCCACGGTTATGTCGGTGTCTTCAGCCAGCACCCGGACGTAGCGGCAATTTCTCAGTTTTTCGGCCTGGGCTTCGGTCTGCTGATGGAGCAGGCTGTAATCCACGTCCATGGGACCGCCCTCTTCAAACATTTCCATGGTAAACCCGGGCATGCTGGCCACCCTGGAGCCTTTTTCCGTCTGTGTTTTCCGGAATCTGGTGTGGGTCAGGGAAAAAACCGTGGGCATGAAGATAATTTCCCTGAAGCCGATTTTTTCGTAGAGTTCCGGCGTGGCATCAACGCCGCTCCGGGCTTCGGGCGGCACGTAGCTCAGAAGTTCCACGTCCACGCCGGCCTGCCTGAAAACTTCGTACATCGCATGGCACAGGGCCGTGGCCAGTTCAAACTTGCGGAGATGCTTTTCTTCGAACGCAGGGTTCCAGGCCTGCATCACGATGGCTACCTTTTCGCCATCTTTATAGCCCATGTTGACTTTGAGAGAATTCAGTATGGCCTGTTCAATCTTGTTCATGAGGCCTCCCCATTTTCATTGTTGGCCATAAGTATTTTACAGGATTTGGCTTTAATCAGATAGAATATTGTCAGTTTCATGCCGCAGCAATTATGCATGTTAAAAAGCAATTGCTGAAATGATAGAATAGCCAGCTCCGGAGAAACGCCATGCATATCTTGAGATGTCACGAAATTATAAAAACTGATTTTACCAGGGCGGAGAATTGTTACCTGTACGATTCTCAGGGCAACAGGTATATGGATTTTGAATCCGGCATCTGGTGCACGGTTCTCGGTCATAATCATCCGCGGATAAATCGAGTCATAGAATCCCAGCTAGGAAAGGTGGCTCACCTCGGGACTCGATACCTCAGCAGAATTACGGAAGAGGCCGCGGTAGAAGTCCTGAACATTTCAGGCCTGGAGGGTGGCAAGTGCGTTTTCCTGAGCTCCGGGAGTGAGGCCGTTGAATTTGGGGTGCAGGTTGCCAGGCGCCTCAGCGGAAAGCCTTTATGGCTGACGTTTGCCAGGTCCTACCTGGGGGCCTACGGTTCTGCCGGAAGGAAAAACACCTCTGAAGCCTGGCTTCTTGACTGGGAGAAGAGCCGGGAACAGAATTCGGAAGCATATCTGGACCAGATTCCCTTTGAACAGATTGGTGCCTTTGTCTTTGAGCCCGGGGGCAGTGGTTCGGGCTTTGTAAAGTTCCCGCCCCGGCAAATCGTTAAGGCCATTTACGACAGGATTAAACGGGCTGGGGGTCTGGTGGTTGTTAACGAGGTTACCACCGGAATCGGCCGGACCGGTAAATGGTTCGGATTTCAGCACTATGACCTTGAGCCGGATATCGTGGCCATGGGCAAAGGCCTGGGCAACGGCTATCCGGTTAGCGCCGTGGCCATGAAGAAGGAGCTGGCTGAAGAGCTTGAAGCTGGCGGCTTCTATTACGCCCAATCTCACCAGAATGACCCTCTGGGCGCGGCCGTGGCCAGGGAAGTTATTGTCACCCTAAGGGAAGAAAACTGGATAGAAAAGGGTCGCGAAAAGGGCGAATATTTTCTGGCCGGGCTGAAGCAGCTGGAGGGAGAATGTGAGCTGGCCAAGGAAGCCCGGGGCCGGGGTATGCTTCTCGGGCTGGAGCTCCGGCCCGATGAACAGAGGAGCGTTCAGAATATCTACAGAAGGCTGCTGGACCGCGGCTTCCTGGTCGGATATTATTCCGCCGGGAATATGTTGCGCTTCGACCCAGCGCTGACCATTGATCATGAAGATATCGCCCGCCTGCTCGAAGTCCTTCATGAAATTTTAAGCTGACCTGCTTTCTAAAGACCTGGCTTGACAGACTGCGGCGGCCGGGGGTATCAATGGGGGAGGCAAAGCTGCTCTGAAGGAGGTTTCCATGAAAGCGATTCGGCTGGTAATAATAATCCTGGCGATTTTTGCGGCTGGAGTGGTCTGGGGAAGGATTTCGAAGGGAGCACCCACCGGACCCCTGGGCACCGACCAGGTTGTCCAGGTTGGAATCGTGGTAAAGGATATCGAGAAGGCTTCCCGGGCTTATGCTGAAATTCTTGGCCTGGACGTTCCTCAATGGTTCCTGACCGACACGGTTGATAAAGCTCACACCGAATTCAGGGGCAAACCCTCGGAAGCCCGGGCCAAGCTGGCCTTCTTACAGCTCAAGAACATCACCATTGAGCTGATCGAGCCGGTCGGCGGGCCGAGTACCTGGCGCGAGTTCCTGGACCAGCATGGCGAGGGTGTCCATCACCTGGCCTTTGAGGTTAAAGGGATGGATGAGAAACTCAAGCTGCTGGCAGGACGTGGCATCCCGCTTATCCAGAAAGGCGATTATGAAGGCGGCCGCTATGCCTATGTGGATGGCACCGGGAACCTGGCCATCATCCTGGAACTCCTGGAGAACTTTTAGGAGCAATATAATTTAAGGAATTAAAATGCCGGATGATAAATTCATAATTTACGCAGCTTATGGCTCTAATATGCTAAAAGAAAGGTTCATGTTCTATATAAATGGTGGGAAGTTCAAGGGCATATCTCACAGAGGTTGTAATGATAAGACAGAGCCGGAAGACCTGGGATGGCAACAGATACCATACCGTTTATATTTTGCAAAGCAATCATCACGTTGGGAGAATAAAGCAGTTGCTTTTCTAACGTCTAACAAAGAACCAAGGCCTGATTACCAGGCAGTGGCAAGGCTATGGAAAGTTAAGGAAAGCCAGTTTAATGAAATCAAAGAGCAGGAAGGGAGCTGGTACGATAAGATCTTAGAACTGGGCGAAAGAGATGGGTTCTTAATCAAGACTGTTACCGGCGATCATGAGGATGATATTAAAGAGCCTTCTGATAGTTATCTGGAAACCATCAGGTCAGGATTAAAGGAAACAACAGGATGGGATAAATCCAAAATTGAAGAATATCTGAATAGATTCTTGAAAAAACAGGATTAAAAATTAAAGTTATCGGCCTGTTGATTCCTGATCCATCGCGGTCTTAAAAGATTCATGTTCCGTGGTAAACTTTATTAGGCTATTATGAGCGGCAAAGGGGGCGGGTGAGGCAGGTGGGGCCGCCCGAACCCTTGAAGGCGATTTCGGAGCCGGGTAGTTCATAGACAAAGCAGCCGGCCTGGCGCAGGCGCCCGGCAGTGATGGGGTTGCCTTCGAGGATAACCACGCGGCGCGGGCTGATGGCCAGCACATTACAGCCCTGGGTCGGGAATTCCTCTTCTGGGATTTCCACAAGCTGGAAGCCGCGTTCCATAAGAAGCCAATAAAAAGCTACGGGCAAGAGCCTCTTATAGACTACGGCCAGGTCCACATCCAGCAGGCTTATGAAGCTCATCAGGTGCAGGACTTCACCGGGCCCGTTCCAGTAGGGCAAATCGAAGGCGATTACCTTGACTCCAAGCGGCTGCAGTATCTCCTGAAGCTGCTCAATGCCCTCCTAGTTGGTCCGGAAGCCGCGTCCGGCAATAAGCGTCTTTTCATCCAGCCAGAGCAGGTCGCCACCTTCGGCCGTGGCCTTTCCGCTGAGCCTTCCAAGAATCGGCACGCCCCAGCTTTTCAGAGCATCTTCAAAAGCCGCCGGTTCACCCGCTCTATCCCTTTTCCCCATCTGCAGTATGATGGCCCCGGCCCCAGTTATGAGCACCGGGTCATGAGTGTAGATGGAATCGAGGGTGGTGCGCTCGTCAGCCGGAAGGTAGAGTATTTCAATGCCTTCCTGTCGCAGGATTTCTTCCAGCCGGCTGAATTCCTGGCTGGCGCGCTTGAGGTCTGGTGCCGCCGTGAAGCCCAGCTGCCGCCATTCCCGCTCGATTTTCTCCGCGCAAACAAAAGCCTCGGCCGGCCGCTTGACCACCACCCTGGTCATCCGGCCGACCATGCTCTGCGCCCCGTAATTCTTGTCCATGATAAGGGCATTTTAAGATAAAGACCTTCAGGTAGCAATCAGGCCGCGCTCATTCAAAATCGATATTGGCTTGGTGTCACCGTGATTTGTTCTATCTATGATGAACTTGACCAGAAAATTTGAAAGATGTTATCTTCATCCTGGTAACAAAGCCAGGCTCAATAAATTATTGGAGGGTTAAAAGTGAAAACTTTCCTTTCCAGGAAAAGCTTTCTTTTTATCCTCTTGATGCTTCCTTTTCTCTTTTTTGTGACCTGTAAGAAAGGCGAAAAGATAGAAATAAGAACAGAAGAAGGCGTCATAGTTGTTATCAATCCCAAGGAGCCGGCGCCGCCCCGCGGCCTTCCTACCGCTTTATCCATAAAAGAGGACCTGGTACTTGGGGCCAGGGCGGAGAGCGAAGAGTCGATGCTGGCCATGCCAGTTGCTGTCGATGCCGACGCTTCTGGAAATATCTATGTCCTTGACCGTAAGGCTGCGCAAATAAAGGTCTTTGACCCCCAGGGGAAGTTCATCAGGGCCATCGGCCGACAGGGCCAGGGGCCCGGCGAGTTCCAGGGCCCTTTATATTTCCAGATTACGTCGGGGAACAACATCGTGGTTACCGATGTTGCTTTGCGGCGGGTGAGTCTACTCGGCCTTGATGGGCAGCTTTTCAGGAACCTGTCCGCAGGTAAGATGTGGATGCTTACGCAGGCGAAAATGGACGATAGCGGGAACATTGTTGGAAGCCACACAGTGATGGACCAGGAACCCAGGACCGAGCTGGTCCGCTTCAATGCTGAGCTGGAACCACTTCACACTATTGCCAGTGTGCCGATTGCCCGAAACCAGGTTTTTAACCCATATTTTCCCCGGATTATTTTTGACCTGACCCCGGAAGGGAATGTCGTCTGGGGAATTACCACCGAGTATGAATTCAGGGTGGTTAATCGAGAAGGGAAGACTGTTAAGAGGATTGTGAAGAAGTATGAGCCTGAAATTCTTACCAAGGCCGATAGGGACAAGAGAGCGAAAGAACTTTGGGGTGAAGAGGGGCCATCTGCAGATATGAAGGTAGAGTGGCCCGAGCATTTTCCACCGGTCCAGGATTTCATCCTGGATGACCGCGGCTGGCTGTTTGTCAGGCCGTTCGTGAAAGAGAGACAGGCCCAAGGTGTCCTCTACGATGTTTTTGACGCTGAAGCTCGCTATGTAGCCAGGGTTCTTCTGCCGGCTGTGGCTCGAAGGATAAAGGCTGGTAAGCTCTACACCATCGAAGAAGACGCCGAAGGCCTCCTCCAAGTCAAGCGTTATTCGATGGAATGGAAGTGAATCTGATATAAAAGGTTCTAAATCTTCTCAAGACCGCGGACACTGACCTGGGATACACTCCACCGGGGTCACCTTCCGGCAATTTGCCTGTTATTCCCTTGTCCTGTGTAAATTGATATTAATTGTTCGAGAAATGTGTTAGAGTTTGCCTCGTGGATTCAGTTCGGAAAATCTTATTTCAAGATTCAAGAGCAATGGGTCGATTTCTTAATTGCGTTCCAGGTCAAGAGTGGTTACCGGGCAACTTATGATAACATCGGCTATGAAGGCAGTGATGGAGTCAATAAAATGAAAAAATATTTTCTGCTTCTGGTGGTTAGTGTGCTCTTATTGCTGACCGGTTTTGCGGGCATAGCGGGCGCCCAACAGGAGATTCCCAAGGCCACATCCCCGGGTTTCCCGACCGTCGGAATGCTTGAGCAGCACATGAGCGAAGGCATAGGAAATTTTGTCGAGGTGGATAGAATCTGGAATGACAGCGGGGACCTTGTCCGTTTTTATTTTAATTCGCATTACGTTAAGCATGACGTGGATAAAAAAATCATAACCGTCTGGTTCCTCGAGGAATACACCCCGCAGGGGCGGGATATCTCTATTGCTAACTGGAAATCGCAGGGTATCGATGTTGAATCACTAAAGGATTTCAAGTTCAGGTATTTCCAGGTTTCCCTGTCTTACGCCGATCCCTGGGGCCAGGCCTATGAATACCCCCAGCAATATGAGTTCGCCATAGCTGCCGGCGGGGAAGTGTGTGACTCTAAGATGAAAGTTGTTTACCTTATGCAATCCACCCCGTTTCAGAAGCTGACTTTGGAAGAAAATATGCATTTCATTCACCTGGGCGAAAAATTGCAGGACTGGTACAATTTGAAGTGAGCGGGCTGCCGGAATTTATCGAGTTGTCCGTGGATTGTTAGCGGAGCTCTGGCCTTCCTGGGGGGCGATCAAACTGGAATATAATTATTAATCCGACTTGTTCACGATAAGAGTGAATGAACGGTGCCAGAACACCTTTTGAGGTAACGGTTCTGATCGGTCATAGGTTCTTTATCAGATTTCAGGTATCAGGAATCACAGGTCAAATTTATTCGACGTTTTGCCCGAAATCTGTTCATGGGTTACGGACTAGTATCCGGGTTTGACTTGACCTGGCAGGGGTGATAATTTTAAGCAGAGGATGAAAGTCTGAATTAAAACCAAAAAACCGGAAAGGAGCTATCATGGGTCTGACTTATAAAAAAGCTGGCGTCAACATCGACGAAGCCGATTCTTTTGTTCAGAAGATAAAACCGCTCATCAAGATGACCGAGCGGGCGGAAGTGCTGGGCTCTATCGGCGGGTTTGGCGGGCTGTTTGCCCCGCGGCTTAAGGGAATGAAAAGACCGGTTCTGGTCTCCTCCACCGATGGAGTGGGAACCAAGCTCATCGTCGCCGACCTGCTCAAAAAATATGATACCGTGGGCATAGACCTGGTGGCCATGAACGTGGATGACGTGGTGGTGCTGGGAGCAGAGCCGCTCTTTTTCCTGGATTACATCGCCACCGGCCGGCTGGATAAAGAACAGATGGTGGAAGTGGTCCGCGGTATTGTGCGCGGCTGCCGTGAAGCTAACTGCGCCTTGATCGGCGGCGAGACGGCCGAGCTTCCGGGCCTGTATGAACCCGGCAAGTGGGACCTGGCCGGCTTCTGCGTGGGCATCGTTGACGCCGATAAAATCGTCGACGGCCGGAATTGCCGCGCCGGCGATAAGGTCATCGGGCTGGCTTCCTCCGGCCTTCACAGCAACGGTTTCTCGCTGGCCCGCCGGGTCTTCTCTGAAGAGGAGATCAAGAGCAAGTGGGGCAAAGAACTGCTCAAGCCCACGAAAATATACACCGCGGTTATCCTTGAAGCCCTGAAGAAAATTAAAATCAAGGCCATGGCCCACATCACCGGCGGTGGCTTTTATGACAACATCCCGCGGGTCATTCCGGACGATCTCCAAGTGGTTATCAAAAAGGGCACCTGGCCGGTTCTTCCCATCTTCAATGAAATTCAACACCGGGGCCAGGTGGCCGAGCGCGAGATGTTCCGCACCTTCAACATGGGAATCGGGATGACCCTGGTGGTCAGCCCGAAGGATGTTGAGCCTGCCCTAAAGCTCTTCCAGAAGCTCGGCCAGAAAGCCTACCTCGTCGGCGAGCTGGTCAAAGGTCCCCATGAAGTGGTGATTGGTTAGCGAGCCAGCCCGGTCGATCTTAACAACTCATTATTTATCAGATAGTTAGGCTGATCCTATTCAAAGTTTTGTCGGAAAGGATTATTAAACTGGCGAGATTCTCCAAGCTTGGATCTTATGACCAGGGTGCATCTGGATCAGAATTCTCTGTTTCTATTAAAAACAGGTGCAGTGCTCCTTTCTTACCTCGTTAAATTCCGCCGTCAGTGGAAAAATAGCCCGTTTAATGGTAAATTTTAGGTGATTTTAGCGGGTCTGTGGGCGGTTAGCTCAGCTGGGAGAGCGCGGCGTTCGCAACGCTGAGGTCGGGGGTTCGAGTCCCCTACCGTCCACCATTTATGTTTGCTCTGTTTTAAGAGAGGAAATTGATGCAGAACATCTGGCTCTTGGCCGGGACGGCCGCCACCCTGGGCTTTGTGCATACCCTGATTGGTCCGGACCATTACCTGCCCTTTATTGTTATCAGCCGGGCCAGGAAATGGAAGTTCGGGAAGACGCTGTGGGTTTCATTCCTGTGCGGGCTGGGGCATGTTCTGAGCTCGGTCGTTCTGGGCTTTCTGGGAATTGCCCTGGGAATGACTGTCGGTCACCTGGAAAAGGTGGAATCAACCCGGGGCAATATCGCTTCCTGGCTGCTTATCGGTTTCGGGCTAGCTTACCTGGTCTGGGGCTTGAGGAAAGCTTACCGTTCCCGGTCCCATGAGCATGTCCATTACCATCCGGACGGAGAAGTCCATGTCCATACCCATACCCATGAAGATGGCCACCTTCACCTGCACGAAGAGGGCGAGCCGGCCGGCAGCAGGAAGAACATCACTCCTTGGGTGCTTTTCCTGATCTTTGTCTTTGGCCCCTGCGAGCCGCTGATTCCCCTGGTGATGTATCCGGCAGCTCAGCATTCCACCAGCGGGGTTATCCTGGTGACCGCGGCCTTCGGACTGACCACCATCCTGACCATGCTGACCATCATTGCCCTGTCGGCCTGGGGCTTGAGCTTTGTGCGTCTCGGTGTTCTGGAGCGCTACTCTCACGCCCTGGCCGGCGGCCTGATTCTCATCTCCGGCCTGGCCGTTCAGTTCCTCGGCCTTTAAGGCGGGGAATCAAGGCCTCTAAAAAGGGAAACGATACTCATTCCCCAGATTTTCTGTGGATTCTGATGGCTACCAGCAGGATAAAAATTGAGTTAACCTGAAGGAATAGGGAAGATCTTTATCATAAATATTTGAGCCTGCCGATTGAAATCTAATCTTAATGATCCCGGTTTCTGATCGGTTTCCTTTCTGTCTGTTAGCCTCTTTATTTTCCTGAAATAGGCGTGGTTGTATAATAAACTAAGAGGCCGGATTGACGCTTCCGAATGAATGACCTTATGGTTGCCGCAAAATTGGCTGAAAGCTACCTTTGGTAAAGCGATGAAATTCATTGCCGACTGCATGGTGGGGAAGCTGGCCCGCTGGCTGCGCATTCTCGGGTTTGATGTCAGCTATTATAAAAAGATTGAGGACGAGGATTTAATTCGGCTAGCCGCCCGCGAAAGGCGTATCCTCCTGACCCGAGACCACGAGCTCATAAAGAAGGCCATAAAGAAGAAATCGCTTAAGCAAAGGACGTTGCTTATCGAGAGCGAGCGCTGGGAAGAGCAGGTCAACCAGGTGCTTGGCCATTTCAAGCTCCGCAAAAAAATTGACCCAAACTCCCGCTGTCTGGAATGCAATGAGAAGTTGAAATATTTGCCCAAATCCAGGGCCAAGAATCTGGTTCCGCCCTTTGTCTTCGAAAAGGCCGATTTCTTTGCCCTTTGTCCTTCTTGTGGCCGGGTTTTTTGGAAGGGCACTCACTTCAAGGACATGGAAAAGAAATTAGCCCGCTTTACCAAGAGAAATAAGACATAAAAGTTTTCCCGGATATGAGAGGAAGTATCTTATTGCTTCTTTAATACAGAAATTCATGAGTTTCGTGATAAAGAGTGTTCTTTGGCAGGCCATGGCCGTTAGTCCAATAGGCTTAATTATATTGGCAATTGCCAGAAAGTAGCGTTAATTATCTCCGTTCTTTAATCTAGTCTGAAAATTAAGTTTCCATCCGGACCGTGGCCCGGATAAAAAGAAACGGTTAGAGCGGACGGCTAATATTGCTGCGGTTAATGATGATATCTTTAATGGCCTTGACGGAACGGTCGGAGAAAAAATCCATGGCCATAAAGACGGCAAACCGGCCGCCATCTTGGTTCGTCTTATCATAGAGAAGGGCTTCAAGGAAATCGTTTCTGTTAAACAGTTCGGATACGGAATAAACCGCCCGGTAACCGTCTGCCCCGACGATAATTATGTATCCTGCTCTTAGGTATTCCTGGTCCGGCTGGAAATACTTGCCAACAGTTTGTCTCAACGAGACGCCCGAAAAAAATTTAAGGCCATGAAAACCGCGGCCTCGGCCAAAAAAGACCGTCGGCAAAACAAGCACAGGCAGATTTCCGGGCAGAGATCCAATCTTGGCTAATTCCTGCTCGGCCCTGATCAACTTGATATTTTCTGAGTACAGGCGGGATTTTCCCTTCAAGACGGGTTTGGATAGTGGGCAGGAATGAACGATAATCCGGACCGGACTCTGGATGTTCCTTTCCGCATAGAGGTCGTTGGCGGCCACCACTTTGCTTTCCTCAGG
Organism: Candidatus Saccharicenans sp.; assembly: GCA_024653215.1. GTDB lineage: Bacteria > Acidobacteriota > Aminicenantia > Aminicenantales > Saccharicenantaceae > Saccharicenans. The sequence goes on from JANLFU010000003.1 coordinate 243,526, forward strand.
CAGGGGCCAGGTTTCCCCGGTGGCTGAAGGAATGATGGGTGCAACCCGGGCCGCAATAATAATCCGGTGCAAGTTAATGGGATAAAAAACTTCGCCCCAGCTAAAGATTACTTTTTCGCCTGCTTTGTTTTCAATTATTATTAACAAGTCGATGGGAGAAGAAAACTCCTTTTCATTCTGTTTTTGAATAATCTGATCCTTAAGGATGTCGAATAGAGAATATCCCTGATAGACATAGGCCCCAATAAAAATAGTCTTATTTTTGTCTAACTTGGCCTCGCGCACCTGGACCTGGTGAAGAGGCATCTGGCTTAAATCGGCCAGTCCCGGTTTGGATACTTCTCCGGTTATTTCGATTTGGTTAATGGGTAGGGCTTTGAAAGGAACGTTGTCGTAAAAATCATTGTTTTCCGGCACCGGGGCTTTTTGAGCTAATAAACCGGGAGCCTGCAATAAGACTGAAAGGATAACTGTAAACCAGATTGGTCTTAAACCTGAATTGTGTTTCATATCATTTCTCCCTAATTGGCGAGTCATTTGTTATTCAGAGTCCAGTATGAAAACCAAAGCCTATTTCAATCCTCCGGGAGGAAACAGGATATCCGGGTTCGGTGAAATAAGCTCTGTTGAAAAGATTTTCCACCTTTAAGAATATTGAGCCGGACCTGAAGAATTTTTCAAAAGATAGATTGGCAGTTACATAAGCCGGAACATTGACCATTTCATTGCTTATGACAATCTCAGCCTTGGAAGCGCCGATCAGCCATACAGCCAGAGCAATGTTTTCTGCCCTGAAGTAGTTCAGAAGCAAGCTAACCTGGGAAGTGGGGATCAGATCCAGCTTTCTATTTTCGGTCAGATTCCTGGCTTTAAGATAAGTATATTGAAGCTGAATATTAAAATCGCCGATTGATTTATCGGTCTCAAGCTCCAGACCCCGAATCCTGGCCTTGCCCACATTAACATATAGTCTGGTGCCGTCAGGCTGGCGGATAACGCTGATAAAATCGCGGTAATTTGAGGTGAATAAGGCCAGGCAGGAGTCAACCCAACCATGATAGGCGGTTCCAAACTCAAAGGTACGGCCAACTTCATCTTTAAGGTCAGGGTTGCCGCTAGTTGAACTATAAAGGGAACGCATCGACGGAAAGCGCGATTTTTGGGCATAGGAAAGATGAAACTCAATAGGGGGCTGTGGCCTGAATTTTAAGCCAATTATCGGGTTCAGAGAGGTTCGATGGCCTCCCGCCTGTTTTTGCAGGTAATCAAGGCTTAGACCCCCGAGGAGATGCCATCTGGGCGTCAATTTCCATTCGTCTTCCAGGCCGAACGAATAAGTATTGTGTTTATAGTATTCCCAGGGTGAAGTCTCAGAGGCCTGTTGCTTGACCTTATCCAAACGACCGTTGAGGCTGAATCGCAGCTCATGATTTGTCCTGGGATTAACGGTTGCAAGGAAAAAGGCACCAGCTGAGTAGTTCTTATATATTGATTCCCAGTTTAGTATGCTGTAGGTAGCGTCTGTGTAGGCATCGAGGACATTGTAGTAGTTGATATAATATGTTCTGATTTTAAGAGTTCCGGACTTAAATAGAGGGAAGGTGCCGCCCAGGCCAAGAATGAATCTCTGCCAATCCTTAAATCTCCAATATCGGGGTGAATAATAGGCAGTGGCCACCGGCACACCATAAGCGGAATCGTAAAAAGAAGTCTGTAAGAGGATTTCGCTCCTTTGCCCGGGGAAAAAGTAAACCTTTCCACTGAAATAATTGTTCCGGTAATCAGTATTTGGAAAGAGCTGAGTTGCTCCAGAATCTTTGAATTTATAGCCCTCTGTTTCCTCGTGGGAGGTAGCCAGCTTGAGGCTGAAGTGCTGACTCACGTAGGTTCCGCTTCCTGAAAAGCTGAAGCTTGAGGTTGGGCCCAGTCTGGTACGCAGCTCCAGGCTGTTTTCCTGCGGCCTTCGGGTCAGAACCTCCACGATTCCCCCCATGGTGTTGGCCCCGTATAAGACCGAGGAAGGGCCTTTGGTTACCTGGGCATATTCAACCTCGAGGCTGGGGATGGTTCTTAAATTGTACAGATTAAAATAAGGTTCATAAATGGGAATTCCATCCAGCAACAGGGTAGATTTGTCATTGTCCAGGCCCCTGATTTTTACATGCGCTTCGGCTTTGGAACCGGTGGTAACATAGGTTCCAGGGGCGAAAGAAAGCACCTCGGCAATATTCTTTGATTTAAAAAGCTCAAGAACATCAGGACGAATGACGAAAACCGAAGCCAAAGGTTTTTGTTCAGGGGAAGGAGCGGTTACCAGGATTCCTTCGGTTCTGACCCTGGCCGGCTTTTCTTCCTCTTTTGTCTGTCCCTTTTTCTGACTGGTAGATTGTTCCTGGCCGCCTTCAGTCGTGGCTGGCAAAAAAGAAACTGAAAAAAAGAAAAATAAGAAAAGAAAAACAAGAGAGATTAAAAAATGGGATCTGGATTGGTAGGGCATAACACTTCTCCTTTCCAAAATGGGAGGCAAAGCCGTTTCCAGCTTTACCCTATCGGCCCAGTGGCTTGGCTGAAAAGCTGTAGCCATCAGGACTCGGAGTCATGGAAATTATATTTTCTTTTCACCAAGAGTCAATAAAAAAAATTTAGCAGCCTTGATTACTGTGATGGCTTCTCACTTGCATGGGGCCTGGTGGACCTAATTTCAGTATCGTAACAATCCGGAGGAACTTATTAATTGGTCAACCATTCTGGCAGGAAAAAGGCATGCCGATAAGAGGTAATCGGACCTGGCCTGATAATAGCCCATATATATTCAAACCGATCAAAGCACCGTTTGTTCATAAGAGGCCGGGTCTGAACTTAAACTCGGGAAATTGACCCTCGGAGTCCCACTGCCGATGAGGTCAATTGAGTATTATTAGATAAAAAATTATCATAATAGACATGATCTAGCTTTGCGTGGAGGGGAATATGGAGAAACTAATTAGCCAGGCTGAAAAAATAAGATCCTTTATTATTAATTATGGCTTGCTGTTTATTGTTCTTGTTATCGGCCTTGATCTAATGGCAACGGGTTTGGAAAGTTCAGAAAGTCCTGACGCCGGCCCCGAAAATATTCAAGCAAGGCTCGATGCTTCATATACTGATGATGAGCTTTTCAGAATCGGAAGACCAGGGATATACCGCGGTGAACAGCTCAGGGAGATAGCTTTTCCGCTTGGGGGCATAGGCACCGGTACAGTTTCTCTCGGCGGTCGTGGAAATCTTCGCGACTGGGAAATCTTCAATCGCCCGGGCAAAGGAGTAAATTTTCCATTTACGTTCTTTGCCATATACGTCGAGAGCGACGGCAAGAAATTCAGTCGGGTGCTGGAAGGACAGATTACTCCTCCTTACTCTGCTGGCTTTGGCTATCGCCGTGAGGAAGTGCCGGGATTGCCTCGCTTCAGGACCGCTCTCTTCCGCGGTGAATATCCAATGGCTGAAGTCGAACTCAGCGATCCCGATTTGCCCGTAATAGTGACTGTTGAAGCCTTTAATCCTTTTATCCCCGGCGATGCCGAAAATTCCGGGTTACCGGTGGTCGTGCTCAAGTACCGGGTTAAAAATCTTACAGATAAAGAAATTAAGGTAACGCTGGCCGGTTCCGTGGCCAATCCAGTTGGGTTTGACGGCCAGGGGGAATTCAATTCCCTTTTCAATGCTGCCTTCGGCCAGAACGTAAACCGCCTGGTGAAAGGTCCGGTTTCAGGCCTTTATTTTTTTTCAAAGAAAGTCCAGCCTGACTCGCCGGCTTATGGCACCCTGGCCCTGGCTACTACCTGGACGGATCTAACGTATGTCACCCACTGGGTTCGCGGTGAGTGGTGGGATGACCTGCATATTTTCTGGGATGATTTTTCCGACGATGGCCAGCTTAATAATTTCGACGCTGAGGAACCATCACCCGATGGCCGTACCGATGTCGGCAGTCTCGGGCTTAAGGCCACCATCCCGGCTGGCGACGAAACGGTTCTGCCCCTGGTCATAAGCTGGCATTATCCCAACCTGGTTGATTACTTTGACGTGGTACGCGAACAGCGTGGCCGCCTCTATCATCCTTATTACACCAAAAAATTCAAGGACGCCTGGCAGGTGACTGAATATCTTTTCCAGAATCTGAACGAGCTGGAGCAGGAAACCCGGCATTTCAGGGCAGTCTTTTTTTCCTCCAACTTGCCGGCTTCTGTCCTCGATGCTGTTTCCAGCCAGGCCTCCATCATCCGCACACCTACCTGCCTCTGGCTGGATGATGGCAGGTTTTTTGCCTTTGAAGGTTGCAGCGACCGCTCGGGCTGCTGCCCGCTCAACTGTGCCCATGTCTGGAACTATGCCCAGAGCCTGGCCTTCCTTTTTCCGGAGCTCGAGCGCTCGATGCGGGAGACCGATTTCCTGGTTAACGTCAGGCCTGACGGGGCCATGGTCTTCCGCACCAGCCTTCCTCTTGGCGAGAAATACTGGAACTTCAAGCCGGCGGCTGACGGTCAGCTCGGCCGTCTCATCAACCTTTACCGGGACTGGCAGATAAGCGGCGACTTGAGCTTCCTCAAAAAGCTCTGGCCCCAGGCCAGAAAGGCGCTCGAATATGCCTGGGTTGGCTGGGATAAAGACCGCGATGGACTGCTGGAAGACGAGCAGCACAACACCTATGACATCGAATTCTTCGGGCCCAACAGCATGCTCAGCGGTTTTTACCTGGGAGCGCTGGAGGCGGGGGCCAGGATGGCTCAAGCTGTGGGCGATAAAAGGGCTGCGGCCGAATATCGCAAAATCTTAGATAAGGGAAAGAAGAATTACGAGACCCTGCTCTGGAACGGCGAATTCTTTATTCAAAAATACGACCGAGCCCTTCAAAAAAAATACCAGTACGGAGAGGGCTGTCTTTCCGACCAGCTCCTCGGCCAGTGGCTGGCCATGGTGGCCGGGGTTGGTCGCTTTCTGGATGAGGCCAGAATCAAAAAGACCCTGGAATCCATTTACCGCTACAATTTCCGGGAAAATTTCTATGACTTTGCCAATGTCCAGAGAACCTACGCCCTGGCCGACGAAAAAGGCCTGCTTCTCTGCACCTGGCCGCGGGGCGGGCGTCCGCCACTCCCATTCCCTTATTCTGACGAAGTCTGGACCGGTATCGAGTATCAAGTGGCCAGCCACCTGATTTATGAAGGGATGGTAAGGGAAGGGTTGTCAATTGTTAAGGCGGTCCGCGACCGCTATGACGGTCGGCGCCGTAACCCCTGGAACGAGGTGGAATGCGGCCATCACTACGCCCGGGCCATGTCTTCCTGGGGGGTACTGCTGGCCCTTTCTGGGTTTAGCTATTCATTGCCTGAAGGGCGGCTGGGTTTTGCTCCGGCCATGAACCAGGATGATTTTCGCACCTTCTGGTCACTCGGCTCAACCTGGGGTACCTACGAACAGCGCTTCGACCGAGACAAAGTTTTCACCTGCGAACTTAGATTAGAAGAGGGGAGTCTCGACCTGCGCGAACTGGACGTCGAATTGCCGACCGGCCTGTCACCAGTCTTTGAGTCGGTGAGTTGTCGCCTCGGGGGAAAGGACGTAAAACCAGGTGTTGGATTGAGCGGGAAAAGGCTAAGCCTGAAATTCAAGCAGCCAGTCCGGCTGAAAGGTGGCGAGGTATTTCTGCTTAAAATGGTGTCGTGATTTTCTTTCCGAGCCAGTGATAGACACCAGTACCTGAAAACCTGGAACTCTTACTTTATCAGTTCTAACAATCGAGTCAGGCGATTCAGGTGGTCCCGGTCTTCTCCGGCCAGCCTCTGGAAGAGCTTTTTCAGGCTCTCATCGTGAATTTCAACCAGGGTGTGCAGGTGAATTTTTTCAAACCGCCCTTCTAGTTCTAATAATTCACCCAGAATCTGGGGCAGGAGAAGCTTCTTATTTTCGATCCTGGCCAGTAGATCCTGGGCGGCCTTTATACCTTCCAGCAGCTCTTCTTTAGAGATCCTGGCCTGGCCAAAGGCCTCGGGGGCCCTGGCCTGGTAGTTCCGGCCGGCCCGAAGGAGGTTGGCGTGGTCGCGCTCTTCCCCGGACAGGCTGACCAGTTCCTTGGCAATGTTTTCGCTTGGGGCCAACTCCGCGGTCTGCTGGTAAATTTCGGCCACCAGGTTTTCCAGGTCGATAGCCTCGATGATAAGTGCTGTTATGCTCATGCGCTTCCTTAACCTTTCTCAAATGATAATCAAAAAGGATAGGCAAAACCGGTTCCAAAATCAAGATCCCGGGCTTGACAGTCTGTTTTCCGGGGCTATAATGTGAGTGAATATTCACTTACATAGAGGAAGCCCGATGAAAAGGCCGGCCTTCTTTCAGACCCCCGAGTCCCGCAAGGGGGACATCATCACCGCCGCCCTGAGGATAATCGACCAGAGGGGCGTCAAGGGCCTGACCGTGTCTCAGCTGGCCCAGGAAGTGGGTTTTGTGGAATCAGCCCTCTACCGCCATTTCAAGTCCAAGCGCGATCTGATTTCGTTTATTCTGGACAACATCCTGCAGGACGCCTGGAACTACCTGGCCGAGGTGGAAGAAAAAACAGAAGATTCCCTTGAGGCATTAAGGCAGTTGATCTACCTCTTCCTGAACTTTCTCGAACAATTCCCGGGCATCTTCAAAATCATATATTCCGATGAAATTTACCTGGGGGACCGAGAACTCCAGGATAAGATTGATAGGGTTATCTCCGAGATAATCAGTTTTCTAAAGAAGGTAATTCAGAAGGCCATCACCCAGAAGAAGTTGAAGTCAGGCCTGGACATCACGGTAGCAGCCATGCATTTTCTGGGACTGATTTATACAGCTTTTTCCTACTGGACGCTTAAGAAACGCAGAGTACCCTTGAAAAGAATTAGCAGCGAGCTGCTTGACCAGTACCTGGAAGGGGTGAGGGCCTGAGCCTGCTGGAACAGGCTGATTAAACTCAGTGCTTAAATAAAGCAGACGGTATGGAAGAAGTCAGGCCACGGGTGATTATAATCGAGAGTAATCTCTCATAACCTGGTGGCCCATTTTGTCTTGTCCCGGTTGATCGGAGGTAGAGGACATGGAAAAGGCCTGGAAAAAGCTTCTGCCCTTTAGCTGGTTGATAATCCTGCTCCTGGTCGTGCTCACGGTCTTTTCCGCCCTGCAGTTCAGACGTCTCCAGTACCAAAATAAGTTCACCACCTGGTTGCCCCAGAGTGACCCGGTGGTCAAGCTGCTTCAGGATACCGGAGAAAAGTTCGGCTCGACCGAGCTGGTGCTGGTTACCCTGAGGGCTAAGGAAGGAGAAACTTTCCGACCCGACCTTCTTAAAAGCCTCAAGCTGGCCACGGAAGAACTGGCCCGGCAGCCGGAAATTTTTTACGTCACTTCCATCATCTCGGCCCCGAATATTCAATCGCGGGACGGGGAGGTGGTCGTCTCGGATTTCCTGGAAGAAATTCCCGAAACCGCGGCCGGGCTGAAAGCCAGGCTGGAAGAAGCCCTGGGCAAAGAAAATTATGTCAATACTTACCTCTCGCCCGACGGACGCTGGCTCGGGGTGGCGGTCTATCTCCGCAGCGGAGTGGACGGCAGCCAGGCCTTTGCCCGGGTGGTCAGGACCATAATAGAAAAGCACCTGGCCGACCGGGCGGAAATCCATTATGCCGGCGAGCCCTGTTTTACCTACTATGCGGACTGGTACCTTAAAAAAGACCTCAGGCTCCTGGTCCCGGTCATCGTCCTGACCGTTCTCCTCGTTCTGTACCTGAGCTTCCGCCGGCTGCGGGCGGTTTTCCTGCCTTCTCTGGTGGTCTGGCTGTCCACGGCCTGGGTCTTCGGGCTGATGGCCCTGTTCCGGGTGCCGATGAACCTGGTGACCCCGGCCCTGCCTGTGCTGCTAATCGGCCTGGGCTCTGCCTATGGCATTCACCTGGTCAATTCCATCGAGCAGAACCGGACGGATGGCCAGAGCCGCGTGGACGTGATTGCCAGGAGTGCGGGGCGGGTGGCCCTTCCTGTGTTCATGGCCGCGGCCACCACCATGGTGGGATTTGTTTCCTTTCTTACGGCCAGGCTCGGACTCATCAGCAATTTTGGAATTTTTGCCGGGATAGGGGTCATGCTGGCCATGCTCATTACCTATGCCCTTATTCCTTCGGCCTTTTACCTTTTGCCCGACCCTCCCAGAAAAGTGCAGAAACAAGAAATTTCCCTGGTTAACCCGGCCATTTTCAACTGGCTGGCCGACCGGGTCATCCACCGGGCCGGGGCCATAATCATCTTCGGCCTGGTAGTATTTGCCTTCTTTATCATCTGGATTCCCGGGATTAAGCGGGAGGTCAATTTTACCAATTACTTCCCACCAGCCAGCGAACCGCGCCTGGCCGACCGTGTCGTCCGGGCCAATTTTGACGGAGCGGCTCCACTTAATATCTATTTCAGGACGGAAAACCTGAGGTCGGCCGGGGCCCTCCGCGTGCTGCGGCGGGCGGAAAATTTCATGGCCTCGCTGCCGCAGTGCGGGCTGCCCCTGTCGGTGGCCGAGCTGGTAGAAGAACTCAACGAGAAGATGAACGGCCGATTTTCTTTGCCCGAGACCGACGGCCAGGTGGCCAACCTCTGGTTTTTCCTGGAAGGAAGAAACGAACTCCGCCAGCTCATTTCGGATGATTTTACAGAGGGACTGGTCTTTACCAGGACTTCTTCGGCCCGCACCGAGTTTCACTGGAAGCTCAGGAAGGCCATCGGGGAATTCCTGGCCAGCGAGATGCCGGGAAAATTCAGGGAAATCAATCTTTCCGGGCTGCCTGAAGAAACGAGGGCCGAGCTCAGAAAGAAAGAAGCTGCTTACCTTCTGGACGAGGTGGGCTGGCTGCTCCAAAGGTATGCCCCCGGTTCGGTCTCAGACCGCCGGGCGGCAGAAGAATCCCTGAACGAGGTCATAATGAACTGGCCGTCCCTGTTTGCTCCCGAGGTTGTATCACTGTGGCGGGGAGAAGCAGAAAATTATATCCGGGCCGAATCGTTCGATTTTGACCTGCCGGAGGTAGCCCGGCGCCAACTCCTGGAGAATTTGATTAAAGTTACAGAAGCGGGTCGGGGAGGTGAAGCCGGCTATCTGGAGGTATTGAGGCAGTCGGTTCCTTCCAGGCTTTATGATGAAGAAACTGCCCGGCGGGTAGCCAGCACCCTGAACCTGAGGTTAAAAGAGACCAGGGAAAAAGTGGCCACGGATAGAGCCTTGAAGAAGCTCGAGCTATTCCTGCCGGCGGTGGCCAGGAACAATGATCACTTCGAGAAACGCCTGCGGGGTCTGCTGTACGAGCTGGCCGACGAGCTGGTGGTCCTGCCGGATAACCGTCTCGGAGAAATGGCCGCCCCGGAGGACAGGTTCAGGATTATAGGGTTTGAACTCATTGACCAGAGTGGCTTGCCGCCGGCCCTGACCCAGCTTGACCACTACCTTTTCCAGTCGCAGCTTCAATCGTTTGCCCTGGCCCTGGTTATTACCTTTTTCATCATGCTTCTAATCCGGAAGTCGCTCCGGCTGGGACTCATTTCCGTGACACCTATCGTATTTACCCTGGGTGTGGTCTATGGTTTCTTCGGGCTGGCCGGGGTGAAGCTGGATTATGTGACCATGATGGTGGCCTCGGTCTCCATTGGGGTCGGCATAGATTATTCCATTCATTTCGTTCACGGGATGCTGGTGGGCCTGAAGCAGGGGCTGACCGGTCCCGAGGCCGTGACCCTGGCTTTCCGGGAAAAGGGAGGGGCCATCGTCGCCAATTCCCTGGCCGTCATGCTGGGCTTTGCCGTGCTACTCCTGGCTTCCATGAGCCCGCTGCGGACCTTCGGCGGCATAATGGTCGGCTCGATGTTCCTGGCGGCCTTCTCGGCCCTGACCATCCTGCCGGCCCTTCTCTTGAAAGTAAAGATAAAATAGGACAGGAGAAACGGGTGTGATTACTTCTTCCAGGTTTCATAGCTGGAAAATGGGGCGGGAAACGTTATGGAAAAAATGGAAATAAAGTTAATAGAGAGAAAAGATGGTTTACTTGATAGAAGAGGTCATTGAGTTACCGGAGATTTTAACTATGGTCAGTGGAAAAATATCAATAGACAGCATTGAGTAAGCAGGAGGTGTCAATGAGTAGCGAGGTGGGAATTAACCGGAGAAAGAGAAGGAAATTTTTGGGTGTCAGCCTGGTTTCTCTGTTTCTATTATTAATGTTAAGCCTCATCATCGGCCTTAAGGCCCAGGACCGGGGCGAGGAGATTCTCAAGAAAGTTGAAGTCCAGACCATCGGCGAGAAAGCCCCGGCCGATATCCAGGCAGAGATGATTATGATTATCAGGACGGCCAGAGGGGAGGAAAAGCGGCGGGAACTGATGGTCTTGACCAAGAACAACCCGGCCGGCGACGACTGGCGCCTGATGAAGTTCCTGGCTCCGGCCGATATCAAGGACCTGGGCTTCTTGGTGCTGTCCGACGACCAGATGTACCTCTACCTGCCGGAGTTTCAGCGGGTTCGAAGGGTTGCTTCCCACAATAAAAAAGAGAGCTTTGTCGGCTCGGATTTTTCCTATGACGACCTGGGTACGGCCGGGTTTTCGGCTTTTTTCGCTCCCAAGTTTAAGGAAGAAAATGACCGGGCCTGGATCCTGGAACTGGAGCGGAAGCCGGGGGCCAAAAAGCAGTACTCAAAGATTGTCCTGACCGTGGACAAAGCCACCGAGCTGCCGGTCAGGGCCGAGCTCTATGATGACGGCGGCCAGCTGTTCAAGGTGGAAACCCAGGAAAACACCCGGGTAGGAAAATACTGGGTCCCGACCAAATTTGTTATGGAAAATGTCAGGGCCCGGACCAGCACCGTTCTTGAACTCAGGAACATCAGGGTCGACCAGAACCTGAGCGCAGAAATATTTACCGAGAGAAACCTGAAGCGGAGTGTCAGCCGCTGAGGAGGCAGATGGGCCGCTCAAGGCCAGGCTGGCTGATGGTAATATCTAACGCGGGCAGTAGATAAAAAAAAAGAAACAATTGTGGTAAAAAGGAAAAAGAGGCGAATGACAGGATTACCAAGTCTTTATCAGGCCGGAAGCTATTATATATGAGGTGGCCGGGGCCCGAATTACTTTTCTTTTTTTGATAAAAATCTTTGAGTTTGGGCATGGTTCCTTAGAAAAAAAGTTGTGGGGAGGTGCAGGATGAAGACCTCAAAAATTCTTGAAATCAAAAAACCTGAACCGGGAAGGAAAAAAAGATTAATTAGGGCAGTGTTAAAAATTCCAGAACAGTGTGACCGCCGCGCCATTATGTCGGCTGTCCTGGCTGCCGGCCTGTTATTTCTGCCGGCGAGGGCAGCCCACGCCCAGACTACCTTCGATTTCTCAGGGATGGTTAAGTTATTCCTGTCCATCTATGCCTCCAGCAACCAGGCCGGGCCTTATTTCTTTCACGACAGCGGGGATTTTTCTTTCAAACGCCTGGAAGGCAGGTTCAGGATAAAGGCCCAGATCTCGGATAATGTTTCCGCCCATATTCGCCTGGATGCCTTCTCCAGCCCGGACGCCGTCTTTTCAGGCCAGAGCTTCCCCGAGGCTGGAATTCTGGCTTCGCCCGGGAAGACTGAGCCGTTCGAGCTTTCTCTCTACGAGGCCCACATTCGGGTCAACAACTTCCTGCTGAAGAACCTGGACCTGACTGTCGGCAAGCAGAGAATTCAATGGGGGACGGCGGATAAGTTAAACATAATCGATAACCTGAATCCGGTTGACTTTGCCAATTTCCTGACCTTTGACCCGGACTATTACCTGGAAAGGCGGCCGCAGACTGCCCTCAATCTGGAGTTTTATCCGGGGAAAAACAGCAAGCTGCAGCTGGTCTGGCTGATCGGTCGTCAGTACTCGCCCTTGCCGGCCGGGTTTGAAGACATGCTGCGGACCAACCTCCCCGCCCTGCCATCTCCGGAGATCAACCTGGCCACCGAGACTTCAAGTCTCAGGAATACCAATTTCGGGGCTAGGTTTTCTACCACGCTGTTTAATGTCGACCTGGGGCTCAGCTACTATAACGGCAACTACTCCCTGCCCTACATCCAAGGAGTGGAGATCAGTTCCCCGCTTCAACCGGCTCCGACTCAGGTTTATTTCCGGTACCCGAAGAAGCAGGTCCTGGGCCTGGACCTGGCCGGCGAGATAAAATCGATTGGCTTCTGGGCGGAACTGGCCCGGGTGCAACCCCAGAAAGTTCTTGGCTGGCTGGATACTTATGTGCTGGTCGGCGGCGAACTCTTTCCGGTCAACGCCGTCTTCCCGCTGATGGACAGTTATTACTGGCAGTGGGTGGTTGGAGCCGATTACACTTTTTCCATGGCTGACGGCCTGTATGTAAATTTCCAGTACCTGCACGGGCTTTTTGATGAGGCCTCCTTCAGCGGGCTGGCCGAAAGTTACTTCGGCTTGAGGAAGGGAATGTGGTTCGGACAGATCCAGGATTACCTGGCTGGCCGGGCCGAGCTGAGGATGTTAAGGGGCGACCTGAAGGCCGGCCTGAATACCATGTTTTCTCCGTCCTCCGGTGAATTCAGCCGGTCTTCGGCCATCTTCTACCCGACGCTGGAATACAAGGTCCACGACGCCGTTTTGGTCCAGGCCGGGGCTATCCTGGCCACCGGTGACGAGAGCCGGTCCAAGTTTGGCAACTTCAGCCGAGACCGCATCGTCTACCTGCTGACCAAGCTCTCCTTTTAATCCCGGTTTTCCCGGTTGAAGCTGAGGCCAGAAAAATATAAACTTATTAAAAATGCGCAAGAGTGAAATCTGGGCCTTTTTCCTGTTGCCTTACGTCCTGGTTCTTGGCCTTTTCAGCCTGGTTTCCTACCTGAACCGCCAGGCCATTCAGAGCGGCGTGGAGACCCTGGCCAAGGAGCAACTCCAGGCCACGGCCAGCATCCTCAAGGAAAACATCAAGGAGCTCTTAGACCGCAACGAAACGCCGGCCCGGATCCTGGAAAAGTTTTCCGGGCTGGAGGACGTTTATTTCATCGCCCTGCTGGATGAGAAGGAAAGAATCCTGGACTGGCATTCCAAGTTTGAGGGCTACCTGCCCTTTTCTCGCCGCGACCGCCCGGCTGCCGAGTTCTGGGTGATGGATTCCCCCCTGGGCTCGGTCTTCAACCACTATTCATCTCTTTCCACAAGCGACGGCCGAATATATAATCTATATCTCGGCTATTCCCTGCAGAACCTGGACCTCCTTTTGGTCCGGTCGCGGAGAAATTTCTGGCTGGTTCTCGGCCTTCTGGCCGTGGCCGGCCTGGTAATTTTTGCCGGCATTTATCGTCTGCATGACAACTTCCAGAGAGCACGGGGCGAAGCCATTAAACAGGCCGAAGAGAAGGAGAGGTTCCGGGAAATTTCCGGTTTTACGGCCGGGGTGGCTCACGAAATAAAGAATCCCCTAAACAGCCTGGCCCTGCTTTTTGAACTCCTGGAGAAAAAATCACCTGCAGAACTGGGGCCGCAGATTAGCCGAGGCAAAGGGGAAATCCAGAAAATCGGGACGGTGGTGGACAGGTTTTCTGAGCTGATCAAGCCTCTATCTCTTCAGAGGGGAAAGTTTTCCTTTTACGATGTCGTCCGGGGAGAGGCAGACAACCTCCAGGCTCTGGCCCAGGAGCGCGGGGTGACCATAGAATTAAGAGTCCCCGCCTCGCTTGAGGTCGAGGGCGACCGATTGCTCCTGTCCCGGGTCGTCAATAATCTGGTCAAGAATGCCCTTGAAGCTTCGGGGGCCGGCCAGAAGGTTACGGTGGAGGCTGGTCTTCGCAAGCAGGCGCTTATCTTTTCTGTTAAAGATGAAGGCCGGGGTATCAAACCGGAGGATTCGGAGAAAATCTTCGAACCTTTTGTCTCTTTCAAGGAAACCGGCCTGGGTGTGGGCCTGTACCTGGTCAGGAAGATAGTCGAGGCCCACCGGGGTAAAATCTACCTGAGGAGCCGGCCAGGGGCCGGAACCGAGTTCTCGGTTGAGCTGCCTGGAGGTCAAAATGGCTGAGTCAAGAGGAACAATCCTGGTGGTGGAAGATGATGACCTGCAGCGGGAGTTGATTTCTGAAAACCTGAGGCAGGCGGGCTACCAGGTTCTCGAGGCCCGGAACAGCCGGGAAGCCCTGGACCGGGTCAGCCAAAACCCGGTGGAGATTGCCGTGGTCGATTATAAACTAGGGGAGGAATCGGGGCTGGAGTTGATAAAAGACCTCAGGCGCCGCAACCCGCTTATCACGCCCATCATGGTCACGGCCTTCGCCAGTGTCGAAACCGCGGTTGAGGCCATAAAACAGGGCGCCTATGATTACGTGGTGAAACCGGTCGATTTTCAGAAATTCCTGCTGACCCTGGAACGAGCCCGGGAAAGGTTCAGGCTGCAGCGCGAAGTCGCCGAGTTGCGGAATCGCCTGGAGGAGAAATTCAGCTTCAAGAACTTTGTTTTCACCTCCAGGGCCATGGAACAGGTGGTGGCTCTGATGTCCAGGGCGGCCAGGAGCGAAGCCACGGTCCTTCTGACCGGCGAGACCGGCACCGGGAAAGACCTGATTGCCCGCCTCATTCATTTTTCTTCTTCCCGGAATTCCGGTCCCTTCCTGGCGGTCAACCTGCCTTCCATTCCAGAAACTCTGGTGGAGAGCGAACTATTCGGGGCTGAAAAGGGGGCTTATACCGACGCCCGAGAAAGGAAGATTGGAAAATTTGAAGCAGCCGACGGCGGGACACTTTTCCTGGATGAAATCGGAGACCTCCAGCCAGCGGTGCAGGTCAAGTTACTGAGGTTCCTGCAGGACCGGGAATTTTACCGGCTGGGGTCAACCCGGCCCCTCAGGGCTGACGTCAGGATCATCGCCGCCACCAACCGCAACCTGGAAAAACTGGTCAGCGAGGAAAAGTTCAGGGCCGACCTGTATTATCGGCTAAATGTGATACGGATAGATATTCCTCCGCTTCGTGAGAGAAAAGAGGATATTCCCCTGCTGGTCGACCATTTTATTCGAGAGTACAGCCGGCGTGAGAAAAAGAATGTCCGGGGAATATCGGCCGAGGCCCTGAACGTGCTGATGAATCACGATTTCAAGGGTAACGTCAGGGAACTGGAAAACGCTATCGAGAGGGCCGTTATTTTTGCCGAGGGAGAGGTCATAACCCGGGCCGACCTGCCGGTTTTCCTGGAGATAAAGTCGGAATCAGAACTGGCCGGGGCCGTGGAAGAATCCTCGAAACCGCTGCCGGACAGGGTGCGAGACCTGGAAATCCGGGAAATCAGGCGGGCTCTGGAGAAGAGCGGCGGGGTCAAGAGCCGGGCGGCCCGGCTGCTGGGGATTACCGAGCGGATGCTCTCATACAAAATGAAAATATACAACCTCTAATCGTAGATCTGCCACTCTCCAGAGTTGTTTTCTGGAATCTTCGATTTTTCTTCCCAGACCTTGAGCAGATATTCTTTGTTGTCCTCAAAAACCCAGGCCTGCTGCTCCACCACCTGCTCAGCCTGCTCTGAGGTCAGGTCCCAGGTGTTGCGGACGAAATCGGCAATTCGTGCATAATATAGTGGGGTCACCAGCTCGATAATCTTGAAGCGGTTCCTGGGCCAGGCGTGGAAGGTAGCGGCCAGTTCATAGAGGATTTTAACCCAGGAGTCGATCGGCAGGCTAAAATCCTGGACCGACTGCCTGGAAGCGGCTTCCACGGTGGCAAAGGCCTCCTCGGAAAATATTTCTTTCCATAGAGGTGAAAATTGCTTGAAGCCAACCTTGAACCTGTAGACCAGGTCGGGCAGGGTGACCTCCACCGGTTCCGGCTCCCGGGGTTCTATCTCGCCCAGGATTTCCACCAGCTGGCTGCCCTTGATGAGCTTCCAGTACTGCTCGTACTGCTCCATCAGCGTGAACAGGATCCACAGTACCTGCCTGAACATCGGGCCCAGGTGTTTGGAAGGATCCTTGACGTCGTGAATCTTGACCCCTAGGTTGGCCTGGCAGATCTTGAAACCCTGGATGATGGCGTTGGTGGTCATCCAGATATCAATCCCGAATCGGGCCACGTCTGTTTCCCAGACATCCTGGTCGATGTAGAAGTTGGCCACCTGACTGTTAAAAGCAAAATCACCGCCGATGGGCTGGCGGATTCTCTTGCCGTACAGGGTCCGGGTCATGTTGTAGACGATGTTATTGGTGATGGTACCGTCGTACTTGTGCCTCTGGTAAATGGGGGCCACGAAGTCATAGCCCTTTTCCAGGACTGGGTTGAGAAGGTTGAAGATCCAGTCCGAGGTGATGCTTCGCAGGTCGGCGTCCACCACGGCGCAGGCTTTAACCTTTAGTTTGCAGGCGGCTTCAAATACGGAGCGCAGGGCCGATCCCTTGCCGCCAATTCCCCGGTAAATGGAGACCAGCTTTTCCTGCCAAGGCTTGATCTGGAATTCCTTGGCTTCTTCGCGGGTATCGTCGGTGGAACCGCCGTCGGCAAGGAAGATCAGGTTGCGTGAGTTCCGGTAATACTTATCCAGGCCGTGGGTGACCATCTGAATGACATGGGCAATTGTTTTTTCATTGTTGAAGCAGGGGATGCCAACGATGATATCGGCCTGCCCGATTTCTTCCAGCCTCTTTAAGGTGTAACCTCGAAGCGATGTGGTGTAGGCCATAAAGCTATTATCACGACTATTCCCGGATTAGTCAAACTTTAGTTGATTCATCTCTCTACTTGCTTTAGTTTCTGGTTGACACCATCAGCGCCTTGCTGTTATCCTAAAAGCACCGCGCGGCGTCTTAGACGTCCTTCTAAATATAATCTGAGAGGCAGGAGTCTGATGTCCGGTCGTTTTGTCATTTTTACCGACCTGGATGCTACCCTGCTGGACCACAGGACTTACAGCTACCGGGCCGCCCTGCCGGCGCTTAGGATGGTTAAGAAGAGGGGGATACCGGTTGTCATATGCACGAGCAAGACCAGAACCGAGACCGAGACCGTGGCCAGGGAGCTCGGCTTGAAACATCCCTTCATAGTTGAAAACGGAGGGGCCATTTTTATTCCGAGTGGTTACTTCCCGGGTTCCTATTATAAAAGAGCTAGGATAAAGATTATCAAAAAAGAAGGCTATGAGGTCATTCAACTGGGAGTTCCTTATCTTCGCCTCAGGTCAGTTTTCAAAACGATGAGAAAAAAGTTCGGCCTTAAGATGGTAGGTTTTGGAGACCTGAGCGTCGAAGAGATAGCTATGGTTACGGGTCTCGGCCAGAAAGAAGCAGAACTGGCCAGGAGGAGAGAATATGACGAGCCGTTTTTTTGTGAACACGGCTCTGAGTTTGGGTTGATCCAGAGCATTGGACATCAAGATAAAACGAAAACTAAGATAAAAGCCAGTATTAATGATGCTCAGAGCAGGAAAATAATTCTCGGTCAAAACCTGAGGCAAGAAGGGCCTAAAGAGCGGGAAAAATTGCTTCGAAAGATGAAGGCCGTAGCCCGATCACAGGGTTTGAGGATTACTGTCGGGGGCCGGTTTTTTCATCTTACTGGCCACAATGATAAGGGGCGGGCGGTCAGGATCCTGAAAAAGCTTTATAGACTTGGCCCGGGGAAAATTGTCACTATAGGCCTGGGCGATTCAGAAAACGACTGGCCGATGCTCAGGGCTGTTGACCTGCCGGTGCTGGTGGCCAGGCCCGACGGCCGTCACCTCGAAATACTGGAGACGGGAAAACAATTGTTCAGGACTTCCCGTCCCGGGCCGGAAGGTTGGACCGAGGCGGTAAATTTCTTGCTGGGCTTGCAGAAATATGTCTCCGGTCAGACTGGGCCGGCTGCCAAGAAAATTAAAAGGAGGTAACCATGGCTGATTTCCATCAGAGTGGGGTGGTTCCGACATTCCATCGTTTGGGCGAGTTAAGACTCGAACGTCTGGAAAAAGATTTAAGTGAATTTAACCGCCATCGACCGATAAGCCTGGTGCTGCCGGTGACGCCGGCCGAGCTGGGCTCTCCGGCCCTTAAGGGGATTCTTCGCCATTTGAAGGATATAAATTATCTGAATGAAGTTGTTGTGGTTCTGGGGCGAACTAACCGAGAAGAAGATTTCTTAAACACCAGAAAAATGTTTTCGGTTTTGCCGCAGCAACACCGGATTATTTGGGCTTCTGGACCGCAGCTGGGAGAACTTTATAATATTCTGGAAGAAGCGGACCTGTCGCCGGGCGGCGACGGCAAGGGACGTTCAGCCTGGGTGGCTTATGGGTACATCCTATCGAAGGAAGAAAGCCGGGTTATAGCTCTTCACGATTGCGATATCGTTAATTACTCCAGGGAGCTTCTGGCCCGACTCTGCTATCCAGTAGCATCGCCCCATATAGATTATGCCTTTTGTAAAGGTTACTATGCCCGGATCACTGACAGGTTGCACGGCCGGGTTACCAGGCTGTTTGTTTCACCGCTGGTCAGGAGCTTGATCCGGATTTATGGACACCTGCCCTTCCTGGTCTACTTGGACAGCTTCCGCTATCCGCTGGCCGGAGAATTTTCCATGATCTCAGAACTGGCCAGGATAAACCGGATTCCTTCAGACTGGGGACTGGAGGTGGAAACCCTGGCCGAGGTTTATAGGAATTATTCCCTAAAGCGAATCTGCCAGGCCGAGATCGTGGAAACCTACGAGCACAAGCATCAACCGCTGTCGGCTGAGGACCCGACTACTGGGTTAATGAAGATGTCAATAGACATTGCCAGGGCCATTTTCAGGAACCTGGCCATTGAAGGAATAGTCCTGGCCGAAAGCACACTTAGAACCCTGATAGTCAATTACCAGAGGACAGCCAAAGATTATGTCAAGAGATATCAGGACGAGTCGGAAATAAACGGGCTGGTATTTGATTACCACAAAGAAAGCCTGATGACCGAGGCTTTTACCAGGGCTCTGCAAATCGCCGGGCAAAAATTTCTGGAAGATCCGCTCTATTCGCCTCATATCCCCAACTGGAACCAGGTGGTGGCTGCCATCCCGGATTTCCTGGACCGACTGCGGGAGTTGGTCGAATCCCTGAACAGCTGATTAAAATGGGGGACACACTCTCGTGTCCCAGTTCTTAACCAAATAATAACAATTCCCTTCCTGTTTTTTAACAGCTGCCGGCTAACCTGTGCTTGATGAAAATAGCTTTGATTATTCTGCTCACCATTTCAGGTCTTTACCTGGTCCTTATGACCATTATGACCATTATTCACCGTCCCCGCAGGTCAGGCACTACCGGGAAATGCCATCCTGAGCCAGACTTTCGCTACCCGCCGGTCAGCATCTTGAAGCCGATCAGGGGAGTCGAGGATGACCTGGAAGCCAATATCGAATCTTTCTACCGACTGGATTATCCGGTCTATGAAATCCTGTTTGCCTTTGATGACTGGGAGGATAAGGCGATTGAAATCATAAGAAAGGTGAGCGAAAATTATCCCCGGATTCGGACCAAGATTCTGGCCCCCGGACATAATCCTACGGAAAACCCCAAGATTCACAAGCTGGACTTCATGGAAAAACAGTCTTATGGCCGCCTGCTCTGGGTGGCCGACGCCAATGTCAGGGTCGAGGCCGGAACCTTGAGATGTCTGGTCGATGAATACCTGACAAAAGGGGCCAGGTTAATTTTTTCGCCGATAATGGGAACTTCCAGCCGCACCTTTGCCAGCCTGATGGAAAATACCAGCCTGAACTTTTTCACTTCCGGGAATGTTATCACCTTGTGGAAGTTATTCTCCATACCCGTGGTGATGGGCAAATCCATGCTGATAGATCGTCTGGCGCTGAAGACCTTCGGTGGGTTCAAATATTTCCAGGACTATCTGGCTGAAGATTACCTCATCGGCAAGTCTTTCCAGGAAAGCGGTTTCAAGATCAGTACCAACTTTACCTGGGTGGCCAACATCAGCCAGCAGGCTAGTTTTAAAAGTTTTTACAGGAGAATGGCCAGGTGGGCCCGGCTGCGTTACCTGTTAAACCGACCTGCCTATGTATCCGAAATCTTGCTCAACCCGGTGATCCTGTCCCTGAGCGCGCTGGCCGTATCCGCGGGCAGGTTCTGGGAGCTATTACTGCTGGTGGCGGCCGGAAAAATATTATTGGAATACTTAAATTTCCTGGCTGTCAATATGCCGGACAGAAGCCGGCTGATCAACCATCTCCTGTTTCCGCTCATGGTCGTAGTGAAGGATGTTATCTTTTTTGTGGCCTACCTGACGCCTTTCTTCAACACCTCGGTTGACTGGCGCGGGGGACGCATAAGAGTGGGCAGGAATTCTCTCATCTATCACCCGGCCCGGTATGATAAGCTGGTTTATGAGGAAGTCTGATTTAGCCCGCATCGTTGCCGTTCACATGGACCTGGGGCATCTCAGGGCCGCTTTCCCTCTGCGGCGTCTGTCAGAGAAAGATATCATTGTCTGGGGTTCCCGCCGCTATGCCGCACCCGGCGAAAAAAAGTACTGGCGAGCCATCAGGAAGGCCTATTATTTCCTTTCAAGAATTGGCTCTTATCCGGGTAGTGGGGAAGATGGCTCTCAGGATAATCCTGGCCATACAGAGAATCCCGCCTTTATATCCCAGGAAGGATCTAAGTTCTCCCAACCTGGCGGTGAAGTTTCTCGCCTTTTTGATAAGAAAGGCAGAATTATGCCAGAGCCTGCCTGAACATCTTTCAGATAATCTACCGGTCATTCATACCTTTTACGCCACGGCCATTGCCCTGGATATGATTTCGGCCCAGGAGCCTAAGCCCCGGGATACTTACCTTTTAATCTGTGATGCCGACATTAACCGGGTCTGGGTGCCAGAAAAGCCTGAACAGAGTCGGTACCCTGTACCCAGGTGAAAAGGCGTTTGCTGAGCTACGGGGTAAGGCAGGAAAATATTTTCTTCACCGGGTTTCCCCTGCCCACCGAGAATATCGGGACCGAAACGGGACTGGAGGTCTTAAAGATCGACCTGCTGGCCAGGCTGAGGCGACTTGATCCCGGAGGGAAGTTCTTTGCCTACCACAGTCACTCAGTAAGCCATCTGCTGGGCCTGAAGAGAGTGCCCGAAACCAGTGATTCTCATTTTACGGTCATGTTTGCCATAGGCGGGGCCGGGGCCCAGACCGAGATTGTCCGCCGTATCTTGCAAAGCCTGCATCGCTCCTTGCAGGCCGGACAGGTCAGGCTGCTCCTGTCGTGTGGCGTTCAGCGCCGGGTCCTGGAAAAGACCCTGAAGTTCATCAACCAAGAGGGGCTGTGGAGTCAGATAGACCGTAACATCCATCTTATATTCAACGACGATGTTTTTGTGTATTTTGAGCAGTTCAACCGCTGGCTTAGGCAGACCGATGTTCTCCGGACCAAGCCCAGCGAACTGTCTTTTTATTGCGCCCTGGGTCTTCCCATTCTCATGGCTGACCCCATCGGCCCCCAGGAAGAACTGAATAAACGCTATTTGATGGAAATTCATGGCGGCCTGGTGCCGCCCGGACCTCTCGAATATTGCAGAGAGTGGTTGGCCGACCTCCGGGAGAATGGCCGCCTGGCCGAGGCCGCCTGGGATGGGTTCTTGAAGTCCAGGAAATTGGGCACTTACAAGATAAAGAGGTTGCTGGAGCAGGGCCAGTATTCCGAGGAGATTTCTCCATTAAATCAATAGGCAGGGGCCCGGGTCATTTTCCCCTCAATTTTTAGTCTGGGGGCCCGTTAAATCGTTAAATAAGGAATATAGTCCCGTTTCTTTTTCTGTCTTTATGTCTTTTTGTCGGCAACCCTTTTTTCCCCTTATTTGTCTTTATTAACGAGGTTTGACAGATGTTTGCCCATAACAATTCGCTGGTTTTAAGGATGGCGATAGTTGATAATATAAGCAGAATCAAACCAGCCGGCCACCTGGCGGGAGAAAAGCTGTTGGAAACAAGGCAGGAAACTCCGCAAGCTGCTGAAATGGCAAAACTTATAAGCAGATCCCAGTCGGGCAGCCTGGAGGCTTTTGAAAAGCTATATGACCTCTTCAAGCACAAGGTCTACGGGCTGGCCTTCAACCTGACCCGCGATCACCAGACGGCCGAGGACCTGACCCAGGATGTTTTCCTTAAGGTTTTTTCCTCGATAAGGTCCGTGGACCGCCCGGAATTATTTCCGGCCTGGGTCTACCGGATAGCCCTGAACACCTGTTACAGCTACCTGAGGCGGGAAAAAGTCTACGATATAAAGCTGGAAATGATGGCCCCGGACGATGAAGGCCAGGCTGATAGCACCTTCGATTCCCGGCACGATGACCTAGCCAGGGCTGTCAGTGAGGCCGTGGCCAGGCTGCCGGAGAGGCTGCGGACGGTTTTCCTCCTCCACGAGGTGGACGGGTTGACCCACGAGGAAATCGCCGAGACCCTCGGCTGCCGAGTGGGGACTTCCAAGTCCCAGCTTTTTAAGGCCCGGATGAAACTCCGGAAAATCCTTAAGAAGCAGCAGCTCTTGAAAGGAGCAGGCCGATGAATTGCCGTAAAGCTCAGCGTCTTATCAACGGGCTCCTGGATGGAGAACTCCGGGAGAAGGACCGCCAGGAGCTCCAGGCCCATCTCGAAAAATGTGCCCGCTGCCGGGAACTGCAGGCAGAGCTGACCGGTATAAGAGAAAAGATTGTGCCGGCCGGCCAGGTGGAACCGTCGGCCAGAATCTGGGAAAGCTTAAGGAACCGCCTCCAGGCCGAGGTCATACCGCAGCTTCAGGTTGAAGAGACCTGGGCGGTTAGAGAACGAACCGGGCGCAGAATCACCGACCTGTTTCGCGCTCCGGCCCCGGCCTTCAAGTATGCCCTGGGCACCCTGGTCCTGGTGGCCTTTATCGCCGGCGCTTTTTTTCTGGGCCGGTACAACCAGAAGTCCGGTCAGCCGGATCTCCAGGTAGCTTCCCTGGACCCGGCCATTCAGAAACTTCAGGAAGCCGAGTTCTATTACCAGAAGGCGGTGCAATCGCTGACCCGGGCCATGGAATCTTCCGAAGGCGGACTGCCACCGGAAATGATAGAGATCCTGCAGGCCAACCTTGGCCTTCTGGACCGCACCATCGACCTGGCCAGGCAGGCGGTCAACGAGCAGCCCGACAACCTCCAGGCCCGGGAATACTTGCTGAGCGCTTATAGCTCCAAGGCCAGCTTCCTGAACAGGATGCTGGAGACCCAGAGATCGTTAACAGCCACGGGGCTGGAAAAGCTATAGAAAAAAAAAAGTATGGATGAAAGGAGATTTACGATGAAAGAAAGAGAATGGAGAAGGTCAAGAGGATTCAGGCTGAGCCTTATGTTAATCTTCGGCCTCTTGCTCATATTACCCCTTATGGCCAGGGAGACCTACCAGGAGAAATTCGAGAAGTCCGAACAGCTGGCCAGGGATGGCCGGGTAGTCATCAGCAACGTGTCCGGTGACATCAAGATCATGGTCTGGAAAGAAGAGAAAGTAAAGATAGAAGCCGTGAAATCGGCTACCGCTTCGACCCAGGCCAAGGCCAAGGAAAACGCCGACCGGGTGACCATCAAGGTTACTTCGGACCCGGGTCTGGTCAAGATCGAGACCAGGTATCCTGAATCAAGGAGCTGGTTCGGGCAGAGTAATAATGTCAGCGTAGATTATACCCTGTGGATCCCGGACCAGGCCTCCATTGAGAGCAAGTCGGTCAGCGGCGATGTCCAGGTGGATAGAGCGGGTGGTGCAGTCAAGATAAACAGCGTAAGCGGCAACATAACCATCCTGGGCGGGAAGAAATCAATCTCGACCAAAGCGGTCAGTGGCGATATCCGGGTGACCGAGGCCGAAGGCGATCTGGAGCTCAATTCGGTTTCCGGTGATATCAGAGCCACCAAGATTAAGGGCTCGGTGGAAGCCGAGGTGGTCAGCGGTTCGGTCCAGCTGGAAGACATCTCCGGGGCCCGAAGGGTTTCGGCCAAGTCCATCAGCGGCACGGTGGAATACCGGGGACAGCTGTTGGCGAATGGGAGCTACAAGTTTTCCAGTCACTCCGGCGAGGTCAGGCTGTACTTACCGGTCGATTCTTCCTTTGATTTGGAAGCCTCGTCCTTCAGCGGTACGGTCAGCACCGATTTCCCGGTGGAGGTCATGGGCAAGCTGAGCGGCAAGAGCATCCAGGGAAGAGTTGGGAAAGGCGGAGCCGAGGTTGTGGCCAAGGCATTCAGCGGCAGCGTGGAAATCAGAAAGGGAAGCTGATAGAAAAGTTACCGGTGCCAGCTCTGGTGCCGGGAGCAAAGACATCGCAAAAGGGCGGACTAACCCCGCCCTTTTTTTTCTGATAAAATAGCCCGAGATGATAGCTCTGCAGGGCAAGGGATTTGACGTCATTCTGGTCAGCGGAGACCCTTATGCCGACCATCCGCTGTCCCCGGTCGGGCTAATTGCCAGGGTGCTGGAGGCTAAAGGGTATAAAGTCGGGGTCATCGAAAAGCCCGACTGGACTTCGGACCATGACTTCCTTAAACTCGGGCAACCGCGGCTCTTTTTCGGCGTCAGTTCCGGCTCCTTAGATAGCTGCCTGGCCAATTACACCCCGCTTCTCCGTCGCCGGGAAAAAGATGAGCATGCCCCTTATAGTTCCGGCAAGCCCGACCGGGCGGTGGTAGTCTATTGCAACAGGCTAAGAAAGTTATTTCCAGGTATCCCGATAATAATAGGGGGAATTGAGGCTTCCCTGCGCCGCTTTGCCCATTACGATTACTGGGAGAATCGTGTCAGGCGCTCAATCATTCTGGATAGCCGGGCCGATATCCTGGTTTATGGACCCGGTGAGCTACAGGCCCTGGAAATTGCCCGGCGCCTCCACTCAGGGCTGGCTCTTGAAGGGATTCAGGGCACGGCCATCGTCAGCCACGAGCTCCCGCCTGATTTTGAAGAAATTCCTTCTTATGAAGAAGTTTTTTCTGATCAGGAAAAGTTTATCGAAGCCCAGCGGGCCCTGGCCAATTACAAGGCACTGGCCCAGAAACATGCCAATCGCTACGTGCTGCAATACCCCAGGCCGGAATATACCACGGAAATCCTGGACTGGATTTACGGGCTACCCTTTACCCGCCAAATACCAGCCGATTACCCCGAGCTGGAGATGGGTAAGTTCTCCGTGGTCACCCACCGGGGATGTATCGGGCGCTGTTCATTCTGCTCTCTCTCGCTGCACCAGGGCGACCGCATCGTCTCTCGCAGCGAAGAATCCATCCTAAAAGAGATCAGGCGATTAACCAGGCATCCCGATTTTAAGGGTTATATCGATGACCTTGGCGGCCCGACCGCCAACATGTACGGGATGGACTGCCACCGCTGCCAGCGCGGCTTCTGCCTGACCTGTAAGAAGCTCGACCGCTCTCATCGCCGGCTGATTAATCTATTGCGTCGGGCGCGGCAGATTGCAGGAGTAAAGAAAGTTTTTGTTCGCAGTGGAATCCGTTACGACCTGGCCCTTGACAGCCCAGAATACGTGCGTGAGCTGGCGGAATACCACGTTTCCGGGCTGCTCAAAATCGCCCCGGAACATGTTTCGCCCAAGGTGCTTAGCCTGATGAATAAGTCTGAGGTGCCAGTGGAAAAGTTCAGACAACTCTTCCTGAAATTGAGCGGGAAAAAGAAACAACACCTGAAATATTACTTCATGGTGGCCCATCCTGGAACCACCACGAAGGAAGCAAAGGAGCTGGCTGCTTATATCAAAAAGTTATCAGCCCAAGGCGAAAAGCCAGTGGAGGGGGTACAGATTTTCACCCCCACGCCCCTGACCCGTTCCACCTGCATGTATTACACCGGGAAAGACCCGGAAACCAGCCAGCCCGTATATGTCCCCCGTACCTTCGAGGAAAAGAAGGCCCAGAAGCGCCTCATCCAAGAATATCTGAGCCAGGTCTCCGGCAGCTCGCTTAGGTTTAGGACCAGGCCGGGGGTCAGAGCTCGTCGGAAACAATCAGGTGGCCGCCGCGCCGTGTAACCTGCTCCCGGGCTTCCCTGAAACCTTCGTGGCTGAGGGCCCTGGTGACATCTTCCAGGTAATAAGTTTCAAAACCTTGGTCTATGGCATCGAGAGCCGTGTACAGCACGCAGAATTCGGCGGCCAGCCCGCAGATGTAGAGCTGTTTTACTCCGCGCCCCTTCAGGTAATCTCCGAGCCCGGTGGATTTTTTCCGACCATTGTCAAAAAAACCCGAGTAGCTGTCAATTTCCGGGTCGGTTCCCTTCCTGAAAATGGCTTCCACCCGGCGCTCGTCGAAGCCCTTGACGAACATGGCCCCCTTCTCGCCCTGGAGACAGTGGTCGGGCCACAGGACTTGTTCCGTGCCGCCCAAGATGATGGTATCGAATACATTTTTCCCTGGGTGGTTGGAAGCAAAGCTCAGGTGGTTCTTAGGATGCCAGTCCTGGGTGGCCACCACCAGGTCAAACTTCTCCTGAGTGCGGTTGACGAGCGGGATGATTTCATTGCCGCGCGGCACGGCCAGGCTACCGCCCGGGACAAAGTCGTTCTGAAGGTCAACCACGATTAAGGCTTTCATGGTCATCCCCCTTCAAATTTTCTCCTGTAATTATCCATGAGCTCATTTCTCAGGTTAAGAAGCCTCTGGCTCAGCCCGACCTTATACACATGAGGGTATTCAAACCGCTTATGCTCTGGTGGCAGTTGCTTCAATCTCTGGCGGGCGAAGGCGGCGATTTCCTCGACGGCTGACACGTCCTTTAATCTCCGCCCCGCGTCCATGACCTTTTCCAGCAGGGGTTCATCCTGGTAAGACCTCAGGTCGAGCGATTTCCCCGGTTCCACCGGGTGGAACATTCTTTCCGGCAGGGGTTCATCAGCCAGCTGGATGGCATCGGCCATGAAAAACCCCTGGCTATCCCGGAACCGGGCCACCTGCTTGCGGCCGGGCAGAGTGGTCTTGGTCAGGTTGTCGGAAAGTTTCATCCTGGGCTGACCGTCAAAAACCGCCAGCTTGTAGACCCCGTCCAGGGCCGCATCCGGCACCCCGGTTACCAGCTTGGTGCCCACCCCGAAAATATCAATCGGTGCGCCCTGCTCAACGAGGCTCCTGATAACGTGCTCATCGAGCAGGTTGGAGGCCACGATCTTAGCCTCTTTCAGCCCGGCAGCGTCCAGCATGGCCCTGGCCTTCTTGGAAAGGTAGGCCAGGTCGCCGCTGTCCAGGCGGATGCCCTTGAGTTTGAGCCCTTTACTGGCCATCTTGAGGCCGGCCCGGACGGCGTTGGGCACGCCGCTGCCCAGGGTGTCATAGGTGTCAACCAGAAGGATAGCCCGTTCCGGGTTGGCTTCCACGAACTTCAAGAAGGCCTGGAATTCGTCGCCATGACTTTCTATGAAGGAATGGGCCATGGTCCCGGCCGGTTCCAGTCCGAACAGCCTGGCCGCTTCAACATTGGAGGTGCTGTCAAAGCCGCCGATGACCGCGGCCCGCGAGGCCAGCAGGCCGCCCTGGGCCGGCGCCCGGCGCAAACCGAAGTCGCTCAGCACGCGGTGTCCGGCAGCCTGCCTCATCCGGGAAGCCTTGGTGGCGATTAGACTCTGATAGTTGACCAGGTTGAGAAGAAGCGTTTCCACCAGCTGGGCTTCGAACAGGCGGCCCTCAACCCGGATGATGGGTTCCAGCGGAAAAACCACCTCGCCCTCTTTCATTGAGTAAACATTGCCGGCAAAATGGAAACTCTTCAGGTACTCCAGGTAATCGGGATGGAACCCGAGCTGCCGCAGGTACTCCAGGTCTTCTGCCTCAAACCGCAGGCCTTCCAGGGCCTGGAGTAACGGGTCCAGACCGGCGAAAATAACATAGCCTCCGCTGAATGGTATGGTGCGGAAAAAATAGTCAAAGACGGCTGGCTTTTCCGACGTACCGTCCAGGAAATAGGCCTGTCCCATGGCAATCTGGTAGAGGTCGGTATAAAGAGGCGAGAATTCAAACAGGGTGACTTTTGCTTTCATCCTATCTTATTATATGCCAGCCCGCCTGGCCTACCAAGCTGTGCCTGATTTCTGGTTGACAAACATAACCTTATTGTTTAATTTAACAAAAACTGACCTTTTAAGGATACAATGACCAGGATAATCCTCGTCAGGCACGGAGAAACCGAGTGGAACCGGGTGGAAAGATTCAGGGGCAGCGCCGACATTCCCCTGAATGAAAATGGCCTTAAACAGGCTGAACTGCTGGCCCGGCGCCTGGCCGCTTCCTGGAAACCCGCAGCCGTCTATTCCAGCCCTCTGTCCAGGTCGGTCAGGACCGGAGAGGCCATAGCGGCCCAGTTTGGCCTGGATGTCCGGGTTCATCCCGGGCTGTCCGACATCGATTACGGCCAGTGGCAGGGCTTGACCCCGGAAGAAGTCCGGGCCCGCTGGCCAGAACTCTACCAGCGCTGGCTGTCCGATCCGTCAGGTCTTCATTTTCCCGGCGGGGAATCCCTGGATGAACGGCAGCGGATCGGGGTGAGAGCGATTGAGGAAATTGTCGCCACCCACCCCGGTGAAACCGTGGTGGCCGTCGGCCACACGGTCATCAACCGCCTGATAATCATGGGACTTCTCGGCCTGGACGGGAGCTATTTCTGGCGGTTGCGGCAGGACAACTGCGCCCTGAACGTGTTTGAATACCGCGATGGCCGGTTCGTGGCCGTGACCCTGAACGAAACCGGTCATCTTTTGAATTATTAGAACAATGGATTAGTAGGGCAATGGAAGGCGTAATTTTCTGGAAAATCCTGGCCAGCATCATCGGCCCGGCCATCTTCTGGATTGGCTATTTTTATTACAAGGACCGCCGGCAGCCCGAGCCGTTGATCAACCTTCTGGAGGCCTTCCTCCTCGGGGTACTGGCCGGGTTTGCCTGTTTCATGACTTACCGGCAGTTGCCCATGCTCGGCCTGCCGCAGGGTTTTAACCTGGTGGTGGCCCGGGGTCAGGCCCGGGAGATTTTCATGTATTCGCTGGGCGTGGTCGGCCCCCTCGAAGAAATCTTTAAGTTCCTGCCCTTTGTCCTGTTCATACTCAGGTGGCGGGACCTGGATGAACCGGCCGACGGTGTGGTTTACGCCTCCTCTGTAGCCATCGGCTTTGCCAGCTTTGAGAATCTTGGCTATCTGCCTATGATGACCGGCGTGGCTTTTTTCGGCCGGGCCGTGGCCTCACCCCTCACCCATGCCCTTTTCTCTTCCATCTGGGGATACTTTGTGGCCCGGGCCCGGATGAAGGGGCAATCGGTGTTCCTGGCTGCCCTCATCAGCCTTCCCCTGTCAGCCATTTTTCACGGGCTCTTCAACGTCCTGACGGTTTCAAATTACCTGAGGGTCTATTCAGCCATACTGGTGCTCGTGTTATGGTTACTGCTCATTTATCTTCTGGAGAGGCATAAGAAGACTGCTTAATTTTTCGGGTTTTCGGAAGCTCGATTCTCTATTCTCGCTTCTGGCTTAATCAGACTTTATTCTTCCCGCAGCACGATAACTTCCACCCGCCGGTTCTTGGCCCGGTTGGCCTCGGTGTCGTTGGGGGCCACCGGCTTGCTCGAACCGAACCCCTGGTACTTCATCCGGTCGGGGGCCACCCCCTGGCTCATCAGGAACTCGTAGACGGCCCGGGCCCGGTCGGTGGAAAGACGCAGGTTCAGTTCTTCCGAGCCGGTGGAGTCGGTGTGGCCTTCGATGCTCAGTTTCATGTCCTGGAAGACCATCAGGATGCCGGCCAGCTTGGCCAGTTTGAGCTGGGATTCTGGTTTCAGCGTGGCCTTGTTGACATCGAACAAAACCCCGGCCAGGTTGACGATCAGGCCCCGGGCGGTTTCGGTGGTTTCGGCAACCGAGGACAGGGCCCCCTTGAGCTTTGAGGCCAGCTCGTCCCGCTCCTTCTTGATGGCCTCCCGCTCGGCGGCCAGCCGCTCTGTTTCCAGGGACAGGTTGTCCTTTTCCAGGGCCAGGCGGTCTCTTTCCTCGGCCAGTTCCCGCATCTGCCGGGCCAGGTCGGCCATTTCCTTGTCCAGGGCGGCCCGCTCCTGCTTGATTTCTTCGAGCTGGACGGCCAGCTTTTCAGCTTCGGATTCGGCCTGGGCCGCTCTTTTCTCCAGGGCTGCTTTTTCAGCCTGGCGCCGGGCCTCTTCTTCGGCCGCAGCTTTTTCCTCCAGGTACCTGACCGTGTCCTTGATGGCCCGGGTGGCGTGCTGGACGGCAATCCGGGCAGTCTCGGCCATGTTCTTCTTGTCGCGGGTCAGGGTGCGGGCTCTCTCCAGGGCCTTTTTGGCTTCTTCCATGGCCTTGGGATTATGTTCGGCGGCGTTGATCTTGTTGGCGTACTCGATGGTCTTTTCGGCCTGGAACAGGGTTACCGGCAGGTCGGTGCTGTACTGGAGCATGGCAATGCTGTCCAGGGCCGGGGCAGCTTCGCCGGAGAAGTCCTTGAAGGCGAAGGGAACTATCTGGACATTTTTCTCCCGGGTTTCGCCGTTGTAATATAGAACAATTTCTGATGGCTTGCTGACCACGCTGTAGGGCTCGGCCGTGATCATCAGGGCCAGGATTTTTCCGGGGGCATAAAATTTCTGGGAGCCAGAAGCCTCCCGGCGGTCGACGAATATTTCCCCCAGGTTCTCACAGGCTCCGGCCGGGTTGACCGCCCAGATGACATAAGTGGTGATATTGCCGGAAAAAAGAATGGCCGGCTCCAGCTTCTCGAAGCTCAGGTCCACTGTGGTCACGCCCTTAGAAAATGATAGCTCGGCCGAAAGGCTGGACCGGGACGGGGCCCGGGGAGTCTTGTTGAATGTTATCTGGACATTTTTGCCCTCGGTCAGGGTCAAGGCTTTCAGCTGAATTTCGGCCAGGGCCGGAGCAGCCGCGGCCAGCAAGACTGCCAGAATGACCAGAATCCTGATATTTTTCATTGCCTGCCTCCCCGTCAATTTATTCGCTAACGATTTTAACGCACAAGGCAAATCATAATCAACGGTTAGAATCTTTTGAGACTGGGTCAATGATGGAAAGAGCCTTTCTCCCGCCAAAAAATCCGGTTGTCATCTTCCAGGGCCTGGAACTATCCGGGTAAACAGGCCTGGCGGCGAAATAGCCCGGAAGGTGGGTTGGAACTATACACCCGGCTTTCTGGGCTAAAGCGGTCGGGATTGTGGGGGCGCCCCAGGTTAGCCTTAATGGCCATGGCCGTCCTTCCAGCCTTTACCCGTACGGCGCGCCGGGCTGATTCTTGTCTCCAACACCGGGAGGAATGGAGGCCAGAGCAGCCGCAAAAATAATCTCAGCCTGAGAGGGGGACAAGGGGATAAAAAAATAACCCCGGGGATAATCCGGAGGGGTGTTGACAGTTTTTGAGACTACCTGTATAAACTATGGACAGAATTTGGAATAACTTCGAGCCGTGCTGAGAGAAGAGCCGAGAATGCCGGGTGGAAAGAAAAAGTTAAAAAATTCGCTATTTGTCTTCCTTCTCATTTCGGCTCTTTTCTTCGTCCTCCCCTTAAAGGCCAGAGCTGCTGTGGGCACTGCTACGGCCAGGTCTCTGACCGCCGAAGAAAAGTTATGGCTTTATAACCTTCGCCAGGAACGCTGGGAGGCCAACTCCCGCCAGATCCTGAAGAGAATTTCCAGTTTTCGCGGAGAGACCGGCCTGGTAGTCAAGGACCTGCAGACAGGCTGGACGTTTCTCCACAACGACGAGGCCCGGTTTCCGGCGGCCAGCCTGATCAAGATTCCCATCATGGTGGCCTGCTTCAAGGCGGTTGAAGACGGGCGGCTGGACCTGGGTGAGAAGTATGTCCTGAGGCGCCAGGACCGGGTGGGCGGTTCCGGGCTATTGCGCCGGATGCGTAACGGGCGGGCCTTTACCTACGGGGAACTCATAGATTACATGGTCACCCACAGCGATAATATTGCCACCAACGTCATCATCAAGCGACTGGGCTTTGACTACATCCGGGGGGTGTTTGAAGCCCTGGGCCTGAAGGATACGGTCTTAAACCGCCTGATGATGGACTTCAGGGCCCGGGAGGACGGCCTGGAGAATTACACTTCGGCCCGGGAAATAACCGGCTTGCTGGAAATGATATATCACGGCCGCTGCCTGAGTGCCGACATCTCGGAAAAATGCCTCGATGTCTTAAAAAGACAGAGAATTAACGACCGCCTGCCGCGCTTTCTTCCGCGGGAAGCCACCGTGGCCCATAAGACCGGCCAGGAAAGGGAAGTCTGCCACGATGCCGGCATTGTCTTCAGCCCGCACGGCGATTACATCATCACCGTGCTGGTCAGGACCTGGAGCGGCCCCCTGACCACCAAGACTTTTATCGCCCGCCTCAGCTCCTACTTCTACCAGGTCTTCAAGACCTGAAGGGGCTTTGTCCTTATCCCTTCCGTTCAGATAAGAAATTTCTGCCTGGAGCGAGAACTGCTCATCGATGCCTCTACCGGTAAGACCTGGAATTGCCTTTGATCAAAGCTGGTAAGGTTGATTTTTATCACTCTCACCGGGCCGGCATCCTGCCCAGGGGCATGATGACGAGCGGGGACTCGTCGGCGGGAAGGGCCATGACCTTTTTCACCTCTTCATCGTTAAAAGCCCCGATGAGAACGGTGCCTATTCCCAGGGCCGTGGCCTGGAGGTAGATATTTTCGGCGATGCTCCCGGCCTCCATGTGCACGTACCTTTCAGCCCTCTCCCCGTACTTGTATGAAGTCCTCTCGTAAACGCCGGCCATCAGGATAACTGCCGGTGCCTTTTCAATTTGGGGTTGCTTGAGCGCTGCCAGGCAGAGTTCTTTTCTCTTATCGGCTTCGGTCACCTTTATCAGGGCATGGTTTTTCGGAACGTACTTGTAGACGCCACCGGGCAGGCCATCCACCTTTCCGGCCAAGAGGTAGATTTCCATGGGATAGAGGGCTCCGGCCGAAGGGGCGGTGCGCAGTCCGCCCTGCCATTCGTACTTCGGGTTCCAGCGGGTTGGAGGCTCCTTGCGCTCCCGGGTAAAGCCCTGGGCCGCCCACAGGATCTGCGAGATTTCGGCCATAGTGAGGGGAACCTCCTGGTATTCGCGAACCGATTGCCTGGCCTTGAGGGCTTTCTCCAGGGAAAACTGGCTGTCATGACGCGGGGCCGGTAGCTGGATTAGCCCGGACTCGGGATTGGCGACGGCACAGTCCCGGCTTATGGCGGGTGAAGAGTTCAGGTAGCCGGAGCCGATAATCAGGGACAGGATTAGTAGCCAGGAAAGAGGTATCAGCCGGGCTCGGAAGGTAGCTTTCCCGGCGCGACCGATTTTTCCCGGTAAATATTTTAGTTTTTCTGGCATTTTACCCTCCGCTATTTTTTGGTCAGGATAATAATATCTTTAATTTTGTCAAAAGAAAACCCGGCGAATTGCCTCACTTAAAATCTACTTGAAAACGATTACTTGGCTCGCGAAAAAATCTAAGCGAAATTCAGTTGTCTTCTGGCTGGTCCGGGGGATAGATTTTAGGCAGAGATTAGCCAGGAGGCAGGGCTATGGGGTTAGAGACGCGAGTTAATGGGGCGATCTTAGAGGAGCTGGCCTGCCAGGAAGGTTAATAAAGCCCGGCCTCGGCTGGCCCGGGTCCTGGCCACCCCGCCGCTTCCAGGAAGACCCATTAGACTGGATACAATATCTTGACTGGAAAGAACCGCTGGCTTGACCGCGCCCGGCTTTTGATATATGAATATATCTTCATATATCGAGGAAAGGCTTAAACATGAAACTGGATGAGGCTTTAGGGATTTTCAGGGCGTTTTCCGACCGGACCCGGCTGCGGATTTTTCTTCTGCTGCTGGACTCCGAGCTGTGTGTTGGCGAGCTGATGGCCCTTCTCAAGATTGAGCAGTCGCTCATATCGCACCAGCTCAGGGGCCTGCGCCAGGCCGGGCTGGTCGAGGCCAGGAGAAGCGGGCGCTGGATTTATTACCGCATTCCCTCGGGTTGCCGGAAGCAATTAGAACCTGCGTTTCGGGAATGGTTCAGGGAAGAGCTGGCCGTTACCGGGCCCAGGGTCAGGACGGTCAAGGAAAAACAGGTCTGCCTGACCTCAAGGAGCGG
Source organism: Candidatus Saccharicenans sp. (assembly GCA_024653215.1). Taxonomy (GTDB): domain Bacteria; phylum Acidobacteriota; class Aminicenantia; order Aminicenantales; family Saccharicenantaceae; genus Saccharicenans. Next base: position 277,696 of record JANLFU010000003.1, read on the forward strand.
GGTCTGCCGGCCCGAACCTGCCTCCAAATCAGTAACTAAGTCCGGCCTCAAAGGAACCAGGGATAAGAAAAAATAGGTCCAGGCAGTGCCCCCGTTCTCCTGATAGGATGATCTTAGCCGGGTAATGGCGGTGGCTTCAGGCCGGGCGCAAAGCGGATAAGGCAAGAACCGGGAGAAAGCAAAGTCCGCGGAGAGGAGCAACTTGAACCGGCCATTGAGACCTGGCCAGGGGGCAGCGGCCATGGTGACAGTATTTCTTGTAAAATGGGTATGTGCCCTTAATGATGTAATGGATTAAGGTGAGCCATGCGAAATCCAGACGAGGTAAAACCGGACCGGAAAGCGTTTGAGGCCAGCCCTCCGCCCGCCCTCAAGTTTGAGGTTGAGGTGGACCGCCAGGGTTGTTTCCGGTTTCCTGCGGAAATCCTGGAAAAACTGGGGGCAGGTCCCGGAAGCCGGGTGCGGGTGGTGTATGAAAACGACCAGGTGCAGATAGAACCTGACCTTCATGCCCTGAGACGGCTGTACATTGAGCCAACTTCCGGCTGCAACCTGAGGTGCCAGACCTGTATCCGCCATACCTGGAATGAGCCCTTTGGCTCCATGAGCCTGGAGCTATTTGACCGTCTCTGCCAGCAGATTAAAGAGCTACCCTTTTTACAATCGGTCATGCTGGCCGGATTTGGGGAACCGCTGTTCCATCCCGATATCGTGGCCATGGTCAGGAAGCTTAAAGAGGCGGCTGCCGTCTCGGTCGAAATCACCACCAACGGTACTCTCCTCACCGAGGACGTGTCGCGGCAGCTGCTGGAAGCCGGGCTGGACCGGCTGTGGGTGTCCTTTGACGGTACCTCTGAAACCAGCTTTGATGACATCCGCCAGGGAGCCAGCTTCCGCCTGGTCTTGAAAAACGTCCAGAAGCTGAGGGAGCTGGCCACCGGAATGAACCGCCCCCTGGCCATTGGCATTTCCTTCGTGGTCATGAGGGATAACATCGACGATATCCGCAACATAGAAGAGTTGATCAGGGAAGTGGGTGCCGACCGGGTCCTGATGAGTAACGTGCTGCCCTACACCGAGGAGATGGAAAGGAAGATGCTCTGCCTGCTGGCCCTGACCTGCGAGACCTTCGCCAACCTGCCCGGCAAGCCCCGGATCAGCCTGCCCCGCCTGGACATCAATTACCTGACCAAAGAGCCCATCTACCACCTGCTCAAGGGCTACCAGAACCTATTCATGATCAATAACGCCATCAGCGCCCCCACCCGCTCCTGCCGCTTCATCAAGGACGGAACTACCTTTATCCGCTGGGACGGGAAGGTGGCGCCCTGCATGGCCCTGCTCCACGAGCATGTTACCTACCTTTACGGCCTGGAGCGCCGGGTCAAGCCCTATTTCCCGGGAGACCTGAACGACCGCAGCCTGCCCGAAATCTGGTCCTCGCCGGAATACCATGATTTCCGGGAGAAGGTTTTCCGCTTTGATTTCTCACCCTGCCATATCTGCGGCGGCTGCTCCTATCTCGAAGGAAACGAGGAAGACTGCTTCGGCAACACCTTTCCGGTCTGCGGCGGCTGCCTCTGGGCCCAGGGTGTGATTCAGTGCCCGTGATTACCTGGCCGGTTGAGGTATAATTAGCTAAGGGAGGATTGGATGACCATTCTGGAACTCAGGGATGTTTCTTTCGCGGCCAACTCCGCCGGCATTCTGAACGGCCTGACCATGGAGTTCTGGGAAGGTTATGTCCATGCCGTGGTGGGGCCCAACGGAGCCGGCAAGTCCACCCTGGCCAATGTCATCATGGGACTTCCGGATTATCGCCATCATGAGGGGGATATCCTGTTTGAGGGGAAATCGATCAAGTCACTGAACGTGGACGAGAGGGCCCGGCTGGGAATCACCCTGGCCTGGCAGGAACCGGCCCGGTTCGAGGGGCTGAAGGTCAGCCAGTTCATCCTGGCCTCGGCCAGGGAAAAAAATAAGGATGAGGTCGACCGGGTGCTGGAGCTGGTAGGCCTGGAGCCGGTGCGATACCGTAACCGGGCCGTGGATAAGACCCTGAGTGGCGGCGAGCGCAAGAGAATAGAGCTGGCCTCCATCCTGGCCATGAAGCCCCGGCTGGTGATGCTGGATGAGCCCGATTCCGGGGTGGACATCGAAGCCATCGAGCGAATCTTCGAGGCCATCGCCCACCTGAAGGAAGAAGGTACAACGGTTCTCCTCATCACCCACAGCGCCCGGGTCCTGGAGAAAGCCGACCATGCCTTCCTGCTGTGCAGCGGGATGCTGGTGGACAAGGGTGAGACGGCCAAAATTCTTGAATATTTCAGCGGCAAGTGCCTGCCCTGTCCCCACAAGAACGTGCCGGACCTTAATTCCGGGAGAAAAACTGGAGGAGAAAATGCCTGAAGGACCGGTTGAGGAAATCCTGGAATCCATAAACCTTCATAAGAGTTTTAACCGCGACACGCCCCACGTGGTTATTAATGCCAACCGGGTCTTGAGCTCTAAGGTGGTGGATGGCCTGGAAATAGAGCCCCGGGAAATGCCGGACGGAGTCAGGGCCAGATTAAGAGTAGCCAGGGGAACAAAAATCAAGCAGCCGGTGCACCTCTGCTTCGGCATGCTGCCGGAGCGCGGTATTCAGCGGATTATTCTGGACGTGGACATTGAAGACGAAGCCGAGGTCAGCTTCATGGCTCACTGCACCTTTCCCAACGCCGTCGATATCCAGCACCTGATGGAGGCGGAAATCAGGGTTGGCCGGAACGCCCGGTATTCTTACTTTGAACGGCACTGGCACAGCGATGAAGGCCTGGTCAGGGTGGTGCCGGTGGCCCGGGTCAGGCTGGCCGAGGGAGCCCGCTTCTCCACCGAGTTTGAACTGCTCAAGGGCCGGGTGGGAATAATCGACATCGATTACCACACCGATTGCCTGGCCGGAAGCTCGGCCGAGATGAAGGCCCGGATCTTCGGCCGCCAGGATGACCGGATCAAGATCAAGGAATCGGCCAGCCTGGACGGGGAAGCCAGCCGGGCGGTGCTGGTGACCCATATCGCGGTCAGGGACGAGGCGATGGCCGAAATCAACAACGAGATAATCGCCAGGGCCCCTTACTCCCGCGGCCACGTGGACTGCAAGGAAATAATCCAGGGCCAGGGTGTGGCCAGGGCCGTGCCGGTGGTTGAAGTCCAGCATCCCAAGGCCCATGTCACCCACGAAGCGGCCATCGGCAGCGTGGACTCCAAGCAGCTTCAGACACTGATGGCCCGCGGCCTGAGCGAGGATGAAGCCGTGGACCTGATAATTGAGGGGCTGCTGAGCTGATAGTCGGTGACAAAAAGCTTCTATTATTGTTTTCTTTTTATCCCTTTTTATTCCTGAGAAATACTTCGTAGGCCCAATCACGGTCTTCCCGGGTTATTTTCTTTTCTTCCGCCTGGTTCAGGCTTTTCTTTTTTCGATTCTCTTTTGGCCTGGTGCAGGATTCAAGCTCGGAAGCAAATTCCTGTGAGGTGCGGGATTTTAATCCGAGCCCGTCAACCTGGAACCTGATGTCAAAATCCGAGGTGATAACCTGCCAGTTTTTCTTATCGGGTATCTTCCTGGCCATTTCCTTTATTTTCTGGTCGGCTTTTTCGCCATGAGTAAAAATAACGTTCAAGCCGGGCTGGTGGGATGGTGGCGCGTTTTCCCCTGGCTTCCCGTCAAAGATGACCGTGATTTTGACCTGATTTCTTATGGCGTAGGCTGAGAGCTTTAACAGCAGGAGTTCTCTGGCTCTGGCCAGGTCACTTCCGATAAAGCGCGAAATAGAAGGGATGGCATGAATGAGGTTATAACCATCGATTAGCAGGTTTGAGTATTTTGTTTTTTCCACGCTGCTATCCTGTTTTGCTTTTTCTTTTCCGTTTTTCCGCTCTTGTTCTAACGGTCCCGAACAAAATATTAAATAAAAAATCGGCGTGTGTAAATTATGGAATTCAACTGCTGCTGCCTGCAGATATATCTCTTTTTTTCTTCCATCAGAAAGAGCGTTTACAGTCCGAGCATCAGCTTGGCTGTGCTGAAGAATATGAACAGGCCGGTGATGTCGACGACCGTGGTCAGCATGGGGCTGGCCACTACCGCCGGGTCAAACCTCAGCGATGAGGCAATGAGGGGCAAAAAGGCTCCGATCAGGGTGGAGCTTATGACCTGGATGGCCAGGGCCACGGCCACGGCCAGGCCGACCCTGAGCGGGGCGATGGTGCCGGCCGTTGAGGAATGCCCGATGAACAGCAGCACCCGGAAGTAGGCCACCACGGCCAGGACCATGGCCATCAGGAGGGCCACCTTGAATTCTTTTACCAGGATTTTCAGGGCATCCCGGGTGGAAATTTCTTTCAGGGCCAGGGCCCGGATGACCAGCGTGGCCGACTGGCTGCCGGCATTGCCCCCGGTGTCGGCCAGCATGGGCATGAAGGAAGCCAGGATGGCCACCTGGATGAGGATGCTCTCGTAGCTCTGGACTATGTAGCCGGAAACAAAGCCCAGGATGGCCAGGCCGAGTATCCAGGGAATGCGACTCCTGAAGTGGTCCCAGGTGGAAAGCTTCATGTAGGCCCCGACCTCGTGGGAGCCGCTTATGGCCATCAACTTTTCCACGTCTTCCTGCTGTTCTTGCTGGATGATATCCATGGCGTCGTCGTGGGTGATGATGCCCACCAGGCGGTCGTTCTCGTCCACCACGGGAATGGCCAGGAGGTCGTATTTCTGGATCATGCGGGCCACTTCTTCCTGGTCATCGTTAGCCCTGGCATAGATGACATCTTCGTGCATGATGTCACCGACCCTGGCCCCGGGAGGCGCCAGGATGAGGTCCTTCAGCGAGACGAAGCCTATGAGCTTCTGGTTGTTGTCGACCACGTAACTATAATAAATGGTTTCTTTATCAGGGGCTTCGCGCCTGAGCTTGGCTATGGCTTTTTCGACCGTCAGTTCCGGGGTCAGGACTGCATATTCAGAAGTCATGACCGAACCGGCGGTGCCTTCGGGGTAAGCAATCAGGCGCCGCAGGTCTTCCCGTTCGGCCTGGGCCATGGCCGGGATGATGGCCTCGCGCTGCCTTTCCGATAATTGCTTGACCAGGTCGACCCGGTCGTCGGGGGGCATCTCGGACAGCAACTTGCCCATTACTTCGCGGCCCAGCTTCTGGATCATTTCCATCTGGACTTCTTCATCGATGTGGCTGAATATTTCTCCTCGCAGGGAGGGTGAGAGGTGGCTCAGGATTTCCCAGATCTCCTGGGGATTAAGGGCCGACAGGAATTCGGCTACCTGGGCCGGGTGGGTGGATTCGCAGAATTCGCAGAGCTCGGCGTAATTTTTTTCAGCCAGCAGTTCCCTTAGTTCCGGGGCCAGTAACGGGTTGACCATCGCTCACCTCCGCCCGCAGCCGGCTGGAGGTGAAAGCGGAGCTCAGGCTCCGGTCCGGCTCACCCCGGCAGCCGGCGCAAAAGCCAGAAAATACTCTCTTTTTCCATCTATTTCAGATGGGTATGGGTCACCGTCTTCGCAGCAACTCATTGCCCTATCCTCGTTCATCATTTTGTAAATTCTGGCACCGGCCTTGGCCCGTGTCAATAAGGGGAGGGATATTTTTTCTAATTTCTTCGGCCCATAAACGGGGGCGATCCGGGTGGCTCTTTCTGACCTGGCTAATTGTCAATCAGCCTCCGGGCTGTGGTTTTCCCTGTTTTTTTGCCCCTGGTTCTTATGGTGCGCTACAGCCTGAGGACCAGCTGGGCCACGTTGAAGTAAATCAGCAGGCCGAAGATGTCAACCATGGTGGCCAGCAGGGGACTGGCCACCACCGCCGGGTCAATTTTTACCGAGACGGCCACCAGGGGGAGCATGGCTCCGATCAGGGTGGAGGCAATGACCTGGAGGGCCAGGGCAATGGCCACGGCCAGGCCAACTTTAACCGGGGTGATGTGGGCCGGCAGGGAAGCATCTCCATAGAAGACATGAACCCTGAAGTAGGCCACCACCGCCAGGATAATGGACATCAAGAAAGCCACCCTGAACTCTTTGACCAGGACAAAGAGGGCATCCCGAACCGTGATTTCCTTGACGGCCAGGGCCCGGATAACCAGGGTGGCCGACTGGCTGCCGGCGTTGCCCCCGGTTCCGGTCAGCATGGGCATGAAGGAAGCCAGGATGGCCACCTGCAGGAAGACGCTCTCGTAGTTCTGGATGATCAGCCCGGAAACAAAGCCCATCAGGGCCAGGACCAGGATCCAGGGAGTCCGGCTTTTCAGATGGTCCAGGGTTGATAGCTTGGTGTAGACGCCAACCTCGTGGGAACCGCCGATGGCCATCAACTTTTCGATGTCTTCCTGCTGTTCCTGCTGGATAACGTCCATCACGTCGTCGTGGGTGATGATGCCGACCAGCCGGTCCTGGTCATCCACCACCGGGATGGCCAGCAGGTCGTATTTCTGGATCATCCTGGCCACTTCTTCCTGGTCATCGTGAGCCTTGGCGTAGATGACATCCTCGTACATGATATCTTTGACCCGGGCCCCGGGCGGGGCCACGATGAGGTCTTTAAGAGAGACAAAGCCCACCAGCTTGTGGTTTTCATCGATCACGTAACTGTAATAAATTGTCTCCTTGTCCGGGGCTTCCAGCCGGAGCTTGCGCAGGGCCTGGTCGACCGTCAGCTCCGGGGTCAGCGTGGCATATTCCGAGGTCATGACCGAACCGGCCGTTCCTTCGGGGTAGGCGATCAGGCGCCGCAGGTCTTCCCGTTCGGCCTGGGCCATGGCCGGGATGATGGCCTCGCGTTTCTTTTTGGGTAGCTTCTTCATCAGGTCGACCCGGTCGTCGGGGGGCATCTCGGAGAGGAGCTTGCCCATGATGTCCCGGCCCAGGGTCTCGATCATCTCCAGCTGGACCTCTTCGTCTATGTGGCTGAAGATTTCACCGCGGAGCGAGGGCTGGAGGTGGCTCAGGATTTCCCAGATCTCCCTGGAGTTAAGGGCGGAGATGAATTCGGCTATCTGGGCCGGGTGGATGGATTCACAGAATTCGCAGAGTTCTTTGTAGTTTTTTTCGGCCAGGAGTTCCCTTAGTTCCGGGGCCAGTAACGGGTTGACCATCGCTCACCTCCACCCGCGGCCGGCTGGAGGTGAAAGCGGAGCTCAGTCTCCGGCGCGGCTCACCCCGGCAGCCGGCGTAGGGGCCAGAAAATACACTCTGTTTCCATCTATTTTCGATGGGTATGGGTCACCATCTTCACAGCGACTCATTGCCCTGTCCTCTGCCCATTTTCAATAATTTCTACCATCTATTAGTGACTCTGTCAACGGAAGACGTGGTCTGGGGGCGAAACCGCGGTCCGAGGAAACGGGGGACACAGTACTCATTTACCATATTTCCCGCGTTTTCTTGCTTTGATCGGTATTTCTCCTCAGTGGATACGCGAGATACGCGAATTGTTCAATACAGGGTTCTTGGAAACCAGATTTCCCGGTATCGCTGCCAATAATAAATCGTCTATATCAATTTTCCCTCTGAATCATCATCAGGCCGGGGGCCAAGGGCCGGTCCGGCTATTGACAACAAGCCCGGTTTGATATATGAATAACTATTCATATATTAATTTGAAGTCGGTTCCGGTTAAGCTCTGATTGCTGCCAGTCCAGGAGCGAAGCCGGGCCCGGGAGCGAAGCATTTATGATAAGCAATGATAGAAAGATTCTAATTCTCTTTCTGGCCGTTTTCCTGGCTGCTTTCTTTATCCCGTTTGGTCAGTTAAGGGTGCAAAACTCCCTCCTGGAATCTTTCCTGATGCTCCAGGAATATGCCCGGCAGCATGTTCTTCTCTGCCTGGTCCCGGCCCTGTTCATAGCCGGGGCTATTTCGGTCTTTGTCTCCCGGGACGCGGTGATAAAGTATCTGGGAGCTAAGGCCAGGAAAGTCGTGGCTTATGCCGTGGCTTCCACTTCCGGGGCCATCATGGCCGTTTGTTCCTGCACCATCCTGCCCCTGTTTGCCGGCATCTATAGCCGCGGTGCCGGACTCGGTCCTGCGGTAGCCTTTCTCTATTCCGGGCCGGCCATAAACGTCCTGGCCATCATCCTTACGGCCAAGATCCTGGGCTGGAAACTTGGCCTGGCCAGGGCCGTGGGAGCCATCCTGTTCTCGGTGGTTATTGGCCTGTTGATGGCCTTAATCTTCAGGAAAGAAGAACAGAAGCGACAGGAAGAGAATAATTTTGTGGTTAACGCAGGAGAAGAAAAGAGAACGCCGGCTCAAAATATAATCTACTTTGCCATCATGGTCGGCTTACTGGTGTTCATGAACTGGAGTGGCGGGGGGAGTTCGGTTCCTTTCTGGCATCTTGTCTTCCGGCTGAAATGGTACCTCAGCGCAGCCCTTGGCCTTTCTCTTGTTTTTGTTCTATGGAAGTGGTTCAGGCGGGAAGAGCTTAGAGAATGGACCATGTCGACCTGGATTCTGGCCAAGCAGATTTTGCCATTGCTTTTTGCCGGCGTGCTCCTGGCTGGATTCCTGCTCGGTCGTCCGGGCCATGAAGGTCTGATACCATCCCGCTGGATATCACAGCTGGTAGGTGGAAACAGCCTGTGGGCCAACCTTTTTGCTTCGGTGGCCGGGGCCCTGATGTATTTTGCCACCCTGACTGAAGTTCCGATTCTCCAGGGGCTGCTGGGTTCAGGCATGGGACAGGGACCGGCCCTGGCCCTGCTGCTGGCCGGCCCGGCGGTGTCGCTGCCGAGCCTCCTGGTCATCAGGAGCATCATGGGAACAAAAAAGACGCTGGTTTATCTTTTCCTGGTAATAATCATGGCCACGCTGACCGGTCTTTTCTTCGGCTGGCTGGTAGGTTGAGAATTGAGAATAGAGGGAGTTCGCCTCTTAATGAGGACTCGAAAGAGCGGAGAGAGTGAAGCTTTTATTTGGATAGTGGAAAGCCGTCCTGTCAAAAGATTGGGAAAAAAAAAGATAAAAACGATTGAATATAAAATAATGAAACCAATACAAGTTCAAAAAAGAAAATTTGCCAAATTTGAAGTTGACATTATCACCGGAACAAAACAGGGAGGATTGAACCATGGAAATTAGAGTCCTGGGGATGGGCTGCCCCAAGTGTTTTGAGCTGGAACGCCGGGTCAAGAATGCCCTCGAGCGCCTGAAGCTGGAAGCCAGCGTGGACAAGGTCTCTGACCTGAAGCAGATCATGTCCTACGGTGTCTTCAGTACCCCGGCCCTGGTCATTGACGGCCAGGTTGTGTCCCAGGGGCAGCTGCCGTCGGTTGAAGACATCATGAAGTGGCTTGGAAATAAGTGAGGTTTCTCCGGGAACATGTCGCCTGCCGATTCTCTGGCTGACCCCTGAGAATCAGTTGGAGGCCGGACCCGTTCCGTGATTTTAGGCTGGCCGTGTAGTTCAGGCTTCCAGCTGGTTGCGGGCCCTGAATGGAGAAAGATTACCAATCAAGCCCAAAAGGAGTTATAAGGTGAGCGGTACCAACCAAATCAAGTCGCTTTCATTCGTGGAAAGGTTTTTGACGCTGTGGATCTTCCTGGCCATGGGGCTGGGAATTTTTATCGGTTATTTCAGCCCGAAATTTACCCACTTTATCTCCAGCCTCCAGGTTGGAGCCACTTCCTTGCCCATTGCCATCGGCCTGATTCTGATGATGTACCCGCCGCTGACTAAAGTTAAGTACGAGGAGATGGGCCGGGTTTTCAAGAATAAAAAACTGCTGGCCACCTCCCTTCTCCTTAACTGGATCGTCGGGCCGCTGGTCATGTTCGGGCTGGCCGTGCTCTTTTTGCGTAACTATCCCGAGTACATGATCGGGGTGATCCTGGTCGGCCTGGCCCGCTGCATCGCCATGGTCCTGGTCTGGAACGAGCTGGCCGGCGGGGACCGGGAGCTGGCCGTCGGCCTGGTGGCCTTCAATGCCGTCTTCCAGGTGCTGTTCTATGCCGTTTACATTTACCTTTTCATCACCCTGGCCCTGAACAAACTCAACCTGGTCTCCGGAGTCAACGCCCACATCTCCATCTGGGAGTCGGCTAGGACGGTCTTCATCTACCTGGGCATACCCTTCGTGGCCGGCCTGGTTTCACATTTTGGCCTTATTAAGCTTAAGGGCCGGGAGTGGTTTGAAAACGTTTTTGTGCCGCGCATCAGTCCCCTGACCATGGGCGCGCTGCTCTTTACCATCGTGGTCATGTTCTCGATGAAGGGCGAATACATAATCAGGCGTCCGCAGGACGTGCTGCTGATTGCCGTGCCCCTGGTCATCTACTTCTTCCTGATGTGGTTTGCTTCGTTCATTCTGGTCGGGCGCATGGGAGCCGGTTACGAGAAGACCACGGCCGTGGCCTTTACCGCGGCCAGCAACGACTTTGAGCTGGCCATTGCCGTGGCCGTGGCCATCTTCGGCATCAGCTCCAACCAGGCCTTCGCCACGGTCATCGGCCCGCTGCTGGAAGTACCGGTGCTGATCATCCTGGTCAACGTGGCCCTGCGGCTACGACAGAAATTCGCCCCGGTCCAGACCAGCTGAGCTCCGGCCCTTGGAAAAGGGGGACACAATACTCATTCCCCAATTCTGGCCGTAAAACAGGGCGGAATTCATTAAAGGTTTTGGTCTTAATTTGCTCCTGTTGAGTTTGCCCTTCTTTAATATTTGCCCGATAAAATTGGCGTAATCACGGAGGTGAGGGCCGCGCTGTGTTCAGGCGAATTTTTTCCAGAACTTCGTCGCAGCACTAGTTATTTCTTGAATGTGGCATAAAAGTTTGCCTGCGCAGGACCCGCACAATTTAATTAACAAAGGCCGGCAATTTTCGTAAAATAACCGCGGTCATGAATGTTTGCTTTTTTCCAAGGCCAGGGTTGATCTTTTTTGTTTTTTTTTTCTTCTCCCTGTCCTTATTATTACCCGTTCCCTTTATCATCCCCGGCGTTCATCTGCCTGGCCAGAAATCTATGTTTTTAATTAAATCGAAACCTGAGGAGAGTGAAGTATGACCGATATGAAAAAACAATCAAGGCGGGAATTTTTGAGAACGGCCGGTCTGTCGGGAGCCTTTCTGACTTCCGGGGCTGCGGCCTCACTGCTGGCCGGACCGCAGCTTCTCTCAAAAAAGACGTCCACGGCGAAGCCGACGGCAGGGGCCTTCAAGCTCAAGTATGCGCCGCCGTTTGGGATGTTTGAAGCTTCGGCCGGCAAGGACCCGCTGGACCAGATGAAGTTTATCGCCGACCAGGGCTTCCGGGCGATTTTTGACAACGGACTTCCCGGTCGTCCGCCGGCCCTTCAGGAAGCCATCGCCGGCCAGGCGGCCAAACTCAGCCTGGAAATAGGACCCTTCGTGGCCTACGCCGATTTTTCCGTGGAATCTTTTGTGCTCAGGGATGAGTCGGTTCGCGAGATGCTCAAGGCTAAGCTCAAGACCGCCATCGAAACTTCAAAGAGGACCGGCGTCAAGCTGGCCCTGATGGTGCCTGGCCGTTACAACCAGCGGATGGACTGGGATTACCAGACAGCCAACGTCATCGAGAACCTTAAATGGTGCGCCGGAGTCTGTGAACCGGAGGGAGTGGTTATCGTCCTGGAGCCGCTCAACCCCAAGGACCACCCGGGTCTTTTCCTGACCAGAATGTCCCAGGCTTACCAGATCTGCAAGGCCGTGGGGAGTCCATCGGTGAAAATCCTCGATGACATCTACCACCAGCAGATAACCGAGGGCAACATCATCCCCAATATCGAGGCCTGCTGGGAGGAAATTGCTTCGTTCCACCTGGGTGACACCCCAGGCCGCAAGGAACCGGGTACGGGCGAGCTGAATTTCAAGAATATCTTTAAGTACCTCTCTCAGACGGGGTACCGGGGCGTGCTCTGCATGGAACACGGCAAGAGTAAGCCCGGCAAGGAAGGCGAACTGGCGGTCATCCAGGCCTACCGGGAAGCAGATTCTTTCGCCTGACAGGACCCTTCAGCCCGCGTTTTTCTTCCGGGCTTTTTTGAAGCGAAGCCTGACATGTTTGACTTGCCGGAGAAGAGCCAAATTTTTTGCTTAAGCTTTTGCAAAAGCGCTTTTTTCTTAATGGGTTCCAGGCGGGCCAAGATGCTTTTCTTCCCGGTGGCACATTGAACCGGGTTTTATTCAGAGGTCGTGCTTCGGTCGTTTCTCGTTATGTGTTTGGATTGCTGTGGGTTATAATGACAGGTCCGTGAAGCTAAATGCTCAGCCAAGGATAAACATGTCTTATCAGACGATGAATGGAAAATTAATATTGGAAAGACGAAGAGAATTTGCGGGTTCCAGGAAACGCCGGGACTTCAGATTCGCCCTGCTGATATTTCTCTGGGTGGTGCTCCTGGTTAAACCGGTCATGGCCGGTGCCGCTAACAAGCTGCCCCCGCTCGAGCCCTATCGCACCAGCACTCCTCCCGTGATTGACGGCCGGCTCGACGACCAGGTCTGGACCCAGGCCAGCAACGAGAGCGGTTTCCTGACCTGGCGTCCCGATTACGGGAAAAAAATGTCCGAGCGAACCGTGGTCTACTATGCCTACGACCAGGAAAACATGTATTTTGCCTTTCGTTGTTTTGACAGTGAACCTTCCCGGATTAAGGCCTCGGTGACTTCGCGCGACAACATCATCCAGGACGACTGGGTCTGCCTCAACATAGATACATTCTATGACCAGCAATCCCTGTATGCTTTCTACGTCAACCCCCTGGGAATCCAGGCTGACTCCCGCTACGAAGAGGGCCAGGAAGACTACACGGTTGATGTGGTCTGGTATTCGGCCGGGCGAATAGACGACCAGGGCTACACCATAGAAGTCAGAATACCTTTCAAGAGCATTCGCTACCGTCATAAGGAACCCGTTCAGATGGGCATCATCTTTGAAAGAAACTTAAGTCGTTACTCACAGTCGGGGACTTTTCCGCCGCTGGACCCGGACCGGGGCCTTGATTTCCTGACCACCACCCGTCCCCTGATTTTCAGGGACATCAAGCATTACACCCTGTTAGAAGTACTTCCTGCCGCCACCTACGGTCAAAACAGCCTGGCCGAGGAGGGGGAGCTGGTCCGGCACAAGGCAGAACCTGCTGTCGGCCTGACTGCCAAGTACGGACTGACCTCGCAGTTGATCATGGATGCCACCATCAACCCCGATTTCAGCCAGGTTGAATCTGATGCCGGACAGGTTGACTTCAACCTCAGGTACGCGCTGTATTACCCGGAGAAGAGGCCATTTTTCCTGGAGGGCCGGGAGAAATTTACCCTGGCTGCGACTGAAACCGGGACTCCCCTGGAAGCGGCCGTCCATACCAGGAATATCATCGACCCCTTCCTGGGCTTCAAGCTGATAGGCAAGGTGGCCCCCAGGGATACTCTGGCCGCTCTTTATGCCATGGACGAGCTGGCCCCGGAGGCGGGGACGGAATATGCCCACTTCTCCATAGTGAGGTACAAGCACGCCCTCAGGGATGATAGTTTTATCGGCGGCCTCTGGACAGGCAGGTTCGAGGGCTCCGGGTATAATGCCGTGGGCGGGCTGGATGGGCACTTCCGCTTGAGTCCTTCCAGCTACCTGGCTTTTCACGCCCTGTATTCCGGGACCAGGGTCAGCGGTGAAGTTGACCGGACGGGCGGCCAGGCCCTCGGAGTTCAGTTCAGCTATCAGACCCGAGACAGGGTTTTCCAGGCTTCCCTCCACGACCTCGGAAAAGATTTCCAGACCGAAACCGGCTACCTGACCCGGAACGGTCTCACCCGGCTCAAGGTCGGCTACATGCCAAAGTTCTACCCGAAATCGAAGCTTTTCCTGAGGCTGGATTTGTTGTTTCACAGCATCAACATCAGGGACAAGTTCTCCGGCCTGTATGAAACCTACGAGTCTTTTGACCTCAGGCTGAACCTGCCCCGGAGCACCGTCCTGATGGCCGGGGCCAGGTACCAGACCGAGGTTTTCCTGGACCAGAGGTTCGGACGGAGCGGGCTGAGGCTGGTGGCCAGCAGCCAGTTCACCAAGTCGCTCCAGGTAACCGCCCGCTATAATTATGGCCTGAAAATCCGCTACCTGGCCTCCCCTTACCAGGGGCGCGGGAGCGACGCCCTGCTCGGCCTGACCTATCTCCCGGCCGAAAAACTTCACTTCGGTCTGAGCCTGACTTATTCCGACTTCTACCGCTCGAGTGACGGCCTTAAGGAATATGAATACACCATCCTTCGCAGTGAAAATACCTACCAGTTCAACAGGTATCTGTTCTTCAGGGCCATATTTGAGTACAACAGTTTCAGGCGGCAGCTTATGACCGACCTCCTGGCCTCTTTTACCTACATACCCGGAACCGTGGTTCACATCGGCTACGGTTCGCTGTACGAAAAACTGGAGTGGAACGAGGAAACGGGGACTTACGACCCGGCCGAGCGCTTCCTGGAGACCAGGCGAAGTTTTTTCTTCAAGGTTTCTTACCTCTGGCGGCTGTGACCTTTTCTCAAGCGGTTCCTTTAGATTCTGACGGTCAATCCGGTCCGGAAACGAGGATTGCCAGGCCCGGCTTGTCATGCCTGTTTTGAAATTGAGACCGGGCGCGCAACACGGGCGATCGGACAGGCCTGTTCACACTCGGAGAAGGATTCTCCGGAATTCCGGCGGAGAATAGATTCCAGAAACCTTTTCAACCCTGGCCTGCTTGCAGGAGCGCTGTTTCTCTTCAAAATTTCATAGGCTCCATCGGGTCCAGTTGATTTTAAGAGGTGGCCGTATTCCCGGTCGAACCCGGTCTTAAAAACATTGGTTTTTTCCAGGCAGCCAGAAAGATGGGATTGAATCAACTCGGGGCCGGCCGGCTTCCGGTCGACCAGGCGAAATGATTTTGTCCGGAGCGCGGGTTCGGTCTGGACAGCGGCCGCGTAAAAGTGATAAAAGAGGCATAGAAGAGAGGAGGAAAGCTAAATGAGAGATAAAAACGAACGGGAAAACGAACTGCTTACAACCGGCCTGAGCCGGAGGGATTTTATCAAGACCGCTTCCATGGCCGCGGTGGTGGCCGCGGTTTCCGGGAGCGGGGCCCTGTTTGCCTCCGGAAACGAGAAAATCCGGGTCGGGGTGATAGGCTGCGGTGGCCGGGGAACCGGGGCCGCCCTGGATTGCGCGGCCGCTTCTCCGGACGTGGTGATAACCGCCATGGGCGACCTTTTCCCGGACATGGTGGAAAATTCCCTGAAGAGGCTGCGGGAGAAACTTCCGGCCGAACGGGTGCTGGTTACACCTGAAACCTGTTTTAGCGGCTTTGATGCCTACGAAAAGGTGGTCAAAGCCGGGGTCGACCTGGTTATCCTGGCTGCGCCGCCGTTTTTCCGGCCGGCTCATCTCAAAGCGGCCATTGAAGCGGGAAAGCATGTCTTCATGGAAAAACCGGTGGCCGTCGACCCGGTCGGTGTGCGCTCGGTAATAGCCTCGTCCGAGTTGGCCAGGCAGAAGAGACTGGCCATCGTGGCCGGTACCCAGCGCCGTCACCAGGCCCACTACGTGGAAATCATGAAGCGCATCCAGAACGGCGACATCGGGGAGATCGTG
>JANLFU010000004.1:0-255000 GCA_024653215.1 Candidatus Saccharicenans sp.
AATTTAAGGATAGATAATGCTGACCGGAGGCTTTTGCCTTATGGTTTCAAACTGGGCCTGGTCAGCGAGCAGGACTATCAGAAATTCCTGGAAAAGCAGGATAAAATAAAAAAGGTAATAGATCTATTAAACAGGGCAAAGGTAAAAGATGAGAAAGGAGAGGCTATTCCGGCCGTCAATTACCTGAGAAAGCCGCGTATAAGCTGGGAAATGCTGTTAGAAAAAATAGAGGTTCCGTTAGAGCTCAACCCGGAAGAAATAAGGTTTATTGAGTCCGAAATTAAGTATGAAGGCTACTTGAGAAAGCAGGAGAAAGAGGTCGCCAGGATAATGAGGCTTGATAGTTTCCCTGTTCCCCGGGATATAAATTACCGGGAAATCCCGGGCCTGACCAGGGAACAGGTGGAAAAACTGGAAAAAAACAGGCCAGCAAACATCGGTCAGATTAAAAAAATCTCTGGAATTACGCCGGCGGCTGTCTATAATATTTATCTATATCTTGAGGTCATCAGGAAAAAGGGCCTCGGGAATAATGTTCCACGTGGAACATGCGAGCCAGATGAATAAGATTATTGCCGTAGCCAATCAAAAAGGCGGTGTGGGCAAAACCACCACCACCATCAATCTAGGGGCCTCTCTGGCCCTGAAGAACCTGCGGGTTCTCATCGTGGACCTTGACCCTCAGGGCATGGCCACCGTTGGTCTGGGCCACCCCAAAGAAAAAGGCAAAGGGATTTACCAGGCCCTGCTCAACGGGCAGGACGTCATGCAATGCCTGGCAAAAACAGCCCTGGATAATCTTTTCCTGTGCGGTTGTTCACCCGAGCTGAGCGGAGCGGAAGCGGAACTTTACCAAATAGAGGGCCGGGAAAAAAGGCTTAAAGCTGCCCTGCAAGAAGCCAGAAAACTATTTAATTTTATCCTGATAGATTGCCCGCCCTCGCTGGGTTTTCTGACCATTAATGCCCTGTCGGCGGCCGATTCAATTCTTATCCCGGTTCAGGCCGAGTTTTTCTGCATGGAAGGAATTCCAGACCTATTTCACACCCTGGACATGGTCCGGACCTATTTCAACCCGCAGCTATACATAGAAGGCATTCTCCTGACCATGTTTGACGAGAGAACCAATCTGGCCAGGCAGGTGGCCGACGAAATAAAAAATTCGTTGCGAGGAGTGCTCCTCAACACCATAATCCCGAGGAGCATCAGGCTGGCTGAGGCTCCCAGCTTTGGAAAACCGGTGGTTATCTATGACCCGAAATCAAAGGGAGCCGAAGCCTATATGAATCTGGCAGAGGAGTTGATGAAGAAATGACCAAGAAAGCACTGGGAAAGGGACTGGGGGCCTTTATTCCCGAAGAATTTGGAATCCTTAAAGAAGACCGTTATGCTGAGGTGGAAATAGACAAGGTTCAGCCGAACCCTCAGCAGCCGCGGACTATTTTCGACGACCAGTCTATTGAGGAGCTGGCCCGCTCCATCAGGGAAACTGGAATAATCCAGCCGGTCCTGGTGGTGCCCGAGGAAGACCATTACCGCATCGTGGTCGGGGAGAGAAGATGGCGGGCTGCCCGCAAGGCTGGCCTGCGCTCCCTCCCGGTGATCATCAGAAATCTCACCAGGGATAAGCAGCTTGAGATTCAGCTGATAGAAAACATTCACCGGGAAGACCTGAATCCGCTGGAAATTGCCAAAGCTTTTCAGCAGTTAAGCTCGGAGCTCGGGCTAACCCAGCAGGAAATTGCTGACAGGGTTGGCAAGGACCGGGCTTCGGTGGCCAACTACCTGAGGTTGTTGAAGCTGCCGGAGGAAGTAAAAAATTACATACTGGAAGGGAAGCTGTCCATGGGGCAGGCCCGGGCCATCCTGGCCCTGGAAGAAGCCGAGCTTCAACTGCAGGCGGCCCGCCAGGTGGTCGAAAAACAGCTATCGGTCAGAGAAACAGAAAAGCTGGTTCAGAGATACCGGGAAAAGCCACCCCGGGCCCAGAAGAGCCTGGAAGACCCTGACCTGAGAGCGGTGGAAGAAGAGCTGGTCAGATTTCTCGGGACCAAGGTGACCATCTCCGGCAACCGCAACAAGGGGGCCATCAGGATATTTTATTTTTCTCTGGACGACCTCAACCGCATTTATGATAAGATAAAAGGAGCGAAAAAATGAAAGAGAAAGAAAGAGGGAGAGAAATCGTGGAAGAATCCCGTCTGGCCGGTCTGATTGATCACGGCACCGAACTGAAAGGCGAATTGAATTTCAAGGGCTCTTTTCGGATAGAAGGTTATTTTCAGGGAAAGATCTTTTCTGACGCCATGTTGATTATCGGAGAAAAGGGTAAAGTTGAGGCCGACGTTAAAGTCGGCCAGCTAATCATAAACGGGGAAATAAGAGGGAATCTCCAGGCGAGGGAAAGAATAGAAGTGCATAACCGGGGCCGGGTCTACGGCTCGTTGATTACGCCGCGCCTGGTGGTGGAAGAGGGAGCGTACCTGGAAGCCAGCTGCCAGACGGGCGAGGTTTCCGGCGCCCCTCAAGAAACCCCGGGAGTCAAGCCGCAGGGCTGAACCAGGGCCGGGGCCCTACCATATCTTTTTCTTTGTCCAGCCGCTTGCCCAAATAAGGCGACTTTTTAGACCAGCCGGGGCCATGATATATGAACAACCATTCATATATTGAGAAGCATTCGACCTCCTGATATATGAATGAGCATTCATATATTACACCATGTCCGGCCGGCCAATATATGAACAGTTATTCATATGTTCGCCGGGCGTATCCTCCTCGCCGGGCGCCCGACTCGCTGACCGTGGACCGTCAGCCTTGTGGTGGCAGGTTTTTATCCGGCCCGACCAGTGGTTATTTGAAATTATTAGCGGGCTGGCCGGCCGAGCTTCTGGTTCCGGCAATTTATAATCTCGGGATGTAGTTGCCGACTTGTTCGGCCCGGGTTTTTCTATATTTGGTATCTAATTTTTCAGGCGATACTTAAATTGGAAACCTACCAGCCTGCGGGTTTCTATCGGAGGGATCAATTGCTCCCGAGCAGCCTTTAATTAAAAAAAGACTTACATTTTAAAAAACCTGTATAGTTTTATGCTTTAAAAAGATTTACCCATTAAAGCGGTAAGGCGGGTTCGGCGGCCTCCATTTTAATACCATTATTAAGTCCAGGAAAAATAATACAGCCTGGCCCGATTAATATCGATTGAAGAATGATCCTTGATGTTGTGAGCTGAAAAGTTCTGGTTCCCTTGCCCGGTTGCAATTTCAGGGGTTAGGACTGAACCGGATGGCAACAAGCCATATTCTTAACCGGGCTCTTGGAAATTAAAAAAATTCGGGCAAGAATGTCCCGCGGCCAAGGTTGAGTGGCAGAGAGAATAGTTTTATAATCTATGTCAAATAATCACGGAAAGAAGACCGAGATGAGTAAGTTTATATTCGTAACCGGCGGTGTGATTTCAGGCCTGGGAAAGGGAATTGCCGCAGCTTCCATCGGGCTTCTGTTGGAATCGCATGGATACAAAATCACCCTGCAAAAATTCGACCCCTATCTCAACGTCGACCCCGGCACCATGAGCCCCTTTCAGCACGGCGAAGTCTATGTTACCGATGACGGGGCCGAAACCGACCTGGACCTCGGGCACTACGAGCGCTTCACCTCCACCCGGACCAGCCGGCTTCACAACTGGACGGCCGGCAAGATTTACGAGGCCATCATCAGAAAAGAGAGAAGGGGAGACTACCTCGGGAAAACCGTCCAGGTGATTCCCCACGTCACCGACGAAATCAAGAACGCCTTTTACTCGGTGGCCGGGAACAATGATATAGTTATCGTGGAAATCGGCGGGACCGTGGGCGACATCGAAAGCCAGCCTTTCCTCGAAGCCATCAGGCAGATGAGGCTGTCCCTGGGCCTGGAAAACACCCTGTTCATCCACCTGACCCTGGTTCCCTACGTCGGCACCTCGGGCGAGCTCAAGACCAAGCCCACCCAGCACAGCGTCAAGGAACTGCGGGCCATCGGTATCCAGCCGGACATTCTGCTCTGCCGGAGCGACCGGGAATTGCCGGCCGATATCAAGGGCAAGATAGCCCTGTTCACCAACGTCCCGCTGGAAGCGGTCATCACCGCCGTGGATGCTCCTTCCATCTACGACATTCCGCTGAACTTCGCGGCCGAAGGCCTGGACCGGATCATACTTAAGAAGCTGGCCCTGGAGGCCAGGCAGCCCGACCTGGGGCGCTGGCAGGAGCTGGTCTGGCGCCGGCATCATCCCGAAGGTGAAGTCAATATTGCCATGGTCGGGAAGTACATCGGGCTTCATGATTCATATATCAGCCTTTACCAGGCGCTGGACCACGGGGGCCTGGCCAACCGGGTCCGGGTCAACATCGACTGGATCGAAGCCGAGGACCTGGAGCGGGGCCAGCCGGCCCGGATTCTCAGGAACAAGGACGGCCTGCTGGTGCCGGGCGGGTTCGGGCAGCGCGGGGTGGAAGGAAAAATCAGGGCCATCCAGTATGCCCGGGAAAAGGGCCTGCCCTTTTTCGGCATCTGCCTGGGCATGCAGTGCGCCACTGTGGAATTTGCCCGCCACGTGGCCGGCCTGAAGGGCGCCCACAGCGAGGAATTTGACGAACATTCACCTCACAAGATTTTCCGCCTGTGGCGGTTGCTTCGGAAAGATTCTGACCTGGGCGGGACCATGAGGCTGGGTGCTTATAACTGCCTGCTTAAAAAGGGCACGCTGGCTTACAACATATACAGGAGCGAAGCCATCAGCGAGCGCCATCGCCATCGCTATGAGTTCAATCCCGAGTACGAAAAGCCGCTCACCGCGGCCGGCCTGGTAGTTTCCGGGAAAAACCCGGAGCATGGCCTGGTGGAAATAGTTGAATTGAAGAAACATCCCTGGTTCCTCGGCTGCCAGTTTCACCCGGAATTTAAGTCGCGGCCGCTGGAGCCGCATCCGCTGTTCAGCTCTTTTATCAGGGCGGCCTACCGCTTCAGAAAGAATAAATAAGCCAGACGGGTGGCGGCGCAATTAAGTTATTGATTATAAAAGAAATAGTAAGATGTTCAGAATCCTGACCAGGTTGGGTAATGCTCTTCAGGCCGGACGGGCCCGGAGAGTGAACCTCGTCCTGATGGATGTCGACGGCACGCTCACCGACGGGAAGATTTATGTGCTTCCGGACGGGGAGGAAGTCAAAGCTTACCATGTTCATGACGGCCTGGGTATCTTCCTGGCTCACCTGGCCGGGCTCAAGACCGGGATAATAACGGGAAAGACTTCCCGAGCCCTGGAAATACGGGCCAGCCGCCTTGGCCTCCAGGAACTGCACCAGGGCATACTGGATAAAAAGAAAGTCCTGCTGGATATTGTCCAGCGCCATAACCTGGACCTATCCGAAGTAGCCTTTGTGGGAGACGACCTGGGAGACCTGGAGGTGATGAGGCTGGTGGGCTTCCCGGCGGCCGTGGCCGATGCCCACCCGGCCATAAGAAAAATGGCCAGGTACCGCTGCTCCCGACCCGGCGGTGGCGGAGCCGTCCGTGAAGTTATTGAATTCATACTCAAAGCCCAGGGACGCTGGAAAGAACTGGCGGCCAGGGCCGCGGACATAAAAAGAAGTTCACAAACTCAGTAAAAATATAATAAGCTATCTGTGCCGAGACCGGAGGAATGGATGAAAATCAGGAAGGAAATATTTCGTGAGTACGATATCAGGGGAGTGGTCGGGGAAGACCTGACCCCCGAACTGGCCACGGTCATCGGCCGGGCGGTGGCCAGCAAGGTTCAGAAGGCCGGAAAGAAGGAAGTGGCCGTCGGCCGCGATTGTCGGCTCAGCTCGCCCGCTCTGGCTCAAGGCCTGACCGAAGGTCTGCTGGCTTCAGGCTGCCGGGTGGTGGACCTGGGAGTGGTGCCCACCCCGCTCGTCTATTTTTCTGTTTTTTATAAGAAGATGGAAGCCGCGGTGATGATTACCGGCTCCCACAACCCGCCCGAGTTCAACGGGTTCAAGGTCATGGTCGGTGAAGAAACATTATACGGAGAGGGCATCCAGGACCTGTACCGGATCATAGAAGCAGAGGATTTTGTAAAGCCGGCTGCCGAAGGCACCAGCAGCAAGTATGATCCCATTCCTGAATACATCGACTACGTGGCCTCGCAGGTCAAGCTGGCCAGGCCGGTCCGGGTGGTGATCGACCCGGGCAACGGCACGGCCGGCCCGGTGGCCGCCCCGCTCTTCCGGCGGCTGGGGGCCGAGGTCATCGAGCTTTATACCGAGATGGATGGCCGTTTCCCCAACCATCATCCTGACCCCACCCTGCCCGAGGCCCTGAAGGATTTAATAGCCAAGGTAAAAGAAACCGGGGCTGAACTGGGCATTGCCTACGACGGCGACGCCGACCGGGTGGGGGCGGTGGATGATACCGGCCAGATCATCTGGGGCGACCAGTTGATGATTATCTTTGCCCGTGACCTGCTGGCCAGCCACCCGGGAGCGGCGGTCATTTCCGAGGTCAAGGCTTCGCAGCTGCTTTACGATGAAATAAAGCGGCTCGGTGGCCGGCCGATAATGTGGAAAACCGGGCATTCGCTCATCAAGAAGAAAATCCGGGAAGAAAAAGCCCTGCTGGCCGGGGAGATGAGCGGGCACATTTTCTTTGCTGACCGCTGGTTCGGTTTTGATGATGCCATCTATGCTTCATCCAGGCTGCTGGAAATAGTTTCCCGCTCCGACCGCAAGCTTTCCCAATACCTGGCTGACCTGCCCCGGACTTACAATACCCCGGAAATAAGGATCTATGCTTCCGATGAAGTTAAGTTCCGGATAGTGGAAATGGTCAAGGAAGCCCTGAGCCAGCATCCCGGGGTCAGGCAGATCATAGACATTGACGGAGTCCGGGCCGTGTTCGACCGGGGCTGGGGCCTGCTGCGGGCCTCCAACACCCAGCCGGTCCTGGTGCTCCGCTTTGAGGCCTCCAGCCCGGAGGACCTGGAGAGGATTCGCTCTGAAGTTCATGGCGTCCTGGAAGGGGTAATAAGAAAGCTCAACGCCCGGTGAGGCCAGTTGAGTCTTAACATAGGCTGAAAGGGAGAGATAGAGGTGGCCCGAAAGAAACCAATAAAGAAAAGCAGCCGGAAGAAACTGGACCTGAGGGTGGTCATCCTGGCCGGCGGCAGCGGCACGCGGTTCTGGCCGCTCAGCCGTCAGCAGAACCCCAAGCAGTACCTGAAAATCATTAGCGAGAAGTCGTTGATAGAAGAGACGGTCAGCCGCCTGAAGGGCCTGGTCCCGCCCTCGAAAATTTACACCATCGCCGTGGCCGAGCAGACCAGGATTTTGAAGCGGATGCTGCCCCGGTTGCCGGGCAATAATTTTTTGCTGGAGCCGGAGGCCCGCAACACCGCGCCCTCCCTGGTCCTGACCACGGCCAGCCTGTATCTTAAAAACCCGGAAGCCGTGGTTATTGCCCTTCCGGCCGACCATTTTATCAAGGACGTTGATGAGTTCAGGAGAAAATTAATGCTGGCGGCCGAGGCCGCTTACCGCTTTAAGAAGATAGTGATGTTCGGCATCCCGCCGGTTTCTCCGGCCACCGGCTATGGCTACATACATGTGTCCCGCAACCAGCGCCAGGAAATAAACGGGGAAAAATTCTACCAGGTCAGGGGTTTCCGGGAAAAACCCGACCTGCCCACCGCCCTGGAGTTCATGCAGTCGGGTGAATATTATTGGAACAGCGGCATCTTTCTCTGGCGGGCCGATACCTTCGCCGAAAACCTCAGGGATTACGCCCCGGAAATGTTCTCGGCCTGGATTAAGCTGCTGCCGGCGCTCCGGAAGAACGACCGCCAGGAAATCCGCCGGGTTTTCATGGAAATTCCGGCCCTGTCCATAGACTATGCCCTGATCGAAAAGATCTACGGCTCGCTGATGAGCCCGGGAGATTTTGGCTGGTCGGACCTGGGCTCCTGGAGCGCTCTTTACGATTACCTCCCGGAGGATGAAGATTGCAACGTTTCCCGTGGCCGGCTTCTGCCCCTGGAAGCCAGGAATTGCCTGGTCTTCAACCCGGGTCGGCTGACCGCCCTGATCGGGGTGGAGAACCTGATCGTGGTCAATGCCGGTGATGCCCTGCTCATCTGCCGCAAGGACCAGGACCAGAAGGTTCGCGAGCTGGTGGAAAAGCTTAAGAAAGAAGGCCCGGAATATCTTTGAGGCAATAAAAAAACAAATCAAATAAGAAGCGGGGAAAGGTTCGTTGCCTTCCAGTCCTGGCTTTCCCGCTTCTGTTCAGGCCCGGGGGCCCAAGGACCGCCATCCTTTACCGGGATAGCCTTAAAAAGATTTAATCAAATTTTCTCCACCCCCAAGGTTACGATTAAAAGCCAGGTTCAAATATGGGCAATGGATAAAAAGATTTAGCCTCATTGAGCAAATAACCAATCAGGACTTCCGGGACCCCGGTAAAAGAACTTCACCCTGCCTTCTGCTCCAAGTCGGCCGGGTATTTCAGGTAATTTTCTTCCCAGATCGGGTCCAGCAGGGCCGCCACCTTCCGGTCGTATTCCACCAGTCCCTGGTAATATTCTGGGTCAGCCAGGGCCTCGGCGGCATTGTCGTCGATGGGATGCGGGTGATGTTTCTGCAAGAGAGGGTAGAGGTCAACGAAGTGGTCGCGCATCGGGCAGGGCATGATCCAGTTCCGGACCGGGCCATCCACCGCCAGGTTCTTGCCGTAGCCGTAATCCCTCTGCCATTGCCTGAGGTCGGCGAAGAAGGGATGGGCCCAGACGTCGATCAGGTTCTTACCCTGGCCATAGATTTCATAAATGTTGACGGGAGAGTAAGGGACAAAGACGCAGGGAGTGACCGTTCCGTCCCAGTTGACCACCAGGTAGCCGCCCGACCGCCCGGCCGAGATACAACCGTGGGTGGCCGTGCCGCTGTTCCAGAAGTCAATCAGGAAAATGTGCCGGTTATAGACCAGCTCCCAGGCCCGCCGGTACAGGCGCAGCCGCTGTTCGGGTGAGGGCAGCAGGTCCAGGGTGAAGGCCCGGCCGATGGGCATGTACTGAAAGACCCAGGCGAAATGCACACCCTGCTGGTTGAAGTAAAAATCTATAACCTCGTCCGAAAAAACCTCCTCGGCGTTGTTCCTGGTTACGGTCACCGAGATGCCGTAAAAGACTTTTTCTTTCCGGAGATGGTCAAAAGCCTGCAGGATGCGGTCGAAGACACCGCGGCCCCGCCTCTTGTCGGTTGATTCTCGCAGACCCTCGACCGAGATGGCCGGCATGATGTTCCCGGCCCGGGCCATCCTTCTGGCCATGTTCTCGTCGATCAGGGTCCCGTTGGTATACATCAGGAAGAACGTGTCGCCATGTTTTTCCACCAGGTCCATCAGGCTGTGACCTTCATCTTCATAGAGCAGGGGTTCGCCGCCGCTGATTACCAGGAACTTGGCCCCCCACAGTTCCCTGGATTCGGTGGCCAGGCGGTCCAGTACCGGCCAGGAGAGCTTGATTTCTGTCCGGTCAGAGTCGGCATAACAGCCGATGCAGTACAGGTTGCATTTCTTGGTGGGGCTGATGAGCAGGAAGCCTGGCGGATTGACCCCGAACTGGTTTCGGAACTTTTCCCTTATGGGGATTTCTCCTTCCTTGATGATGGCATCGCCGATCAGAATATTCAGCAGTTTCTGCATGGTTTGGGGCGAGAGGCGGTCTTCGATGATGGCCCGGCTGACGGTTCTGAGGATGGCGATACCCATCTCGGCCCGGTCGCGGACAGCCCCGGGCGGCTTGTTACCCCTGGCCATGGCCAGCTGGGTATTCTTGCGCAACTGCTTTTCCCATGAATTGGCCAGCAGGTAAGCGGCCGGTTTTATGGTTTTTAATACGGGGATGAACCTGGAGATGGTTCTGAGCCTGGCCGCCCTGGCCTGCCGGCGACGGTAGGTGCGCTCTCTTTCGGTAGTCATGGAGTAGCCTCCCCTCAACCGAAAGGCAAAGCGGTTGAGTTATTAATTAAAAATTATGAAAGTATAACCCTTACCCCTGACTACATATCAATAATATGATTTTTCAGGGCGCTGTCAAGTTTAGGTGGCGGATACCCTGGCCGGCCGGGCAACCAGAATTACCGGGCGTTCAGATGCCTGTTCTGCAGCTTGGAGTGTTTCATTCCGTAGGCAAAATATATCAGAAGTCCGGCGGCCAGCCAGGCGGTGAACCTCAGCCAGGTCAGGGCCGGCAGGCTGGCCATCAGGTAGAGGCAAAAGCCTATGGTCACCAGCGGAGTGAACGGCACCAGCGGTGTCCGGAACTTCCTTTCCACCTGGGGCTGGGTGTGCCTCAGGACAATGACCCCCACCGAAACCAGGATGAAGGCGAACAGGGTACCTATGTTGCAGAGCTCGATAATAACACCCAGGGGGAAGAAGCCGGCGATGAGGGCGGTCAGGGCCCCGGTTATCCAGGTGCAGGTGGCCGGGGTGCGGTGCACGGGGTGGACCCGGGAAAAAACCTGTGGCAACAGTCCGTCCCTGGCCATGACCATGAATATCCGGACCTGGCCATAGACGGTTATCAGCAGGGTGGAAATCATCCCGATGATGCCGCCGGTGGCCACCAGGGCTCCGCCCCAGCGGATGCCAATCCTGGCCAGGGCGGCCGGCAGGGCGTTGCCCACGTCTATTTCCTTGAACGGCACCAGGCCGGTCAGGACGAAGGCCACGCCCACGTAGAGAACGATGACCACGGCCAGGCAGAGCATCAGCCCGAGAGGAACATCTTTCTTGGGGTTGATGGTTTCTTCGGCGGCGGTGGAAACGGCATCAAACCCTATGTAGGCGAAGAAGATGATGGCTGCCCCGGCCATGATCCCTTTCCAGCCGAACGGGGCAAAAGGAGTGAGGTTGCTGAAATTGACATGACTTATGCCCAGCACGATGAACAGCACGATGACCGCAATTTTCAGGACCACAATAATATTGTTGGTGATAGAGCTTTCTCTTATTCCCAGGTAGAGGATCCAGGTGATAAGCAGGGTTATCAGGATGGCCGGCAGGTCGACGATGCCCCCGGCCAGGGGAGTCAGGCAGAGGGCCCTGGGCAGTTTCACCCCCAGGTTTTCCAGCAGCCCGATGAAGGTGGTTGACCAGCCGGAGGCCACGGCGCTGCCCGAGACCAGGTATTCCAGCATCAGGTCCCAGCCGATTATCCAGGCGATAACTTCTCCAAAGGCGGCGTAAGAATAGGAATAGGTGCTTCCGGCCACGGGAAACATGCTGGCCAGCTCCGAGTAAGTCAGGGCGCACAGCCCGGCCGTAATGGCGGCGATGATAAAGGACAGCAACACGCCGGGGCCGGCCAGGTGGGCTCCCTGCCCGGTAGCCACGAAGATTCCCGTGCCCACCACCGAGCCTATGCCCAGGGCGGCCAGGTCCACGGCTCTCAGGCTCTTGCGGAGCTGGGTATGTTCGGAGGCTTCCTGCAGGTCTTCCGGCCTTTTCTTGACCCAGAGGTTCATCGGGCTTCTCCTTGCGCGGTCAAAAATGCTTTAAGTGTTGAATGATACTCATACTGATTTCGTTTGACAAGAAAAAAGATAAGTAATAAATAAAAAATTGGAGTCATCGAATGAGCAGAAAGAGGGAAGAGAAAAAAGACCTCTTTCGTCATAAATAGAGGCCTGATTTTATTTCCAGCTAACTCTGATGGCAATTACCGGAAATAATCTTTTCTAAAGGAGGAGGTAACGGCATGAACCTGAAAAGAGCTGCGGTTCTCTGGCTGG
Organism: Candidatus Saccharicenans sp.; assembly: GCA_024653215.1. Lineage (GTDB taxonomy): Bacteria > Acidobacteriota > Aminicenantia > Aminicenantales > Saccharicenantaceae > Saccharicenans. Next base: position 11,812 of record JANLFU010000004.1, read on the forward strand.
GCTGCTTCCTGCTTCTGGCCCTGGGTGCCATGGCCACGGCCCAGGTCAAGCTGGAGGTCAAGGAGCATGTCCTGGCCAACGGGATGAAAATCCTGATGATTCCCAAGCCCGGCGTGCCCCGGGTGGTCTGCCACGTTTACTACAAGGTCGGTTCCATCAACGAGCGGCCGGGTATAACCGGCATCGCCCATCTCCATGAACACATGATGTTCAAGGGCACCAGGATTATGGGCGTAACCGATTTTGAAGCCGACGCGGCCATCGACCGCCAGATTGACGAGCTGATGGACAAGATTTACCGGGAGAAGTTCTGGAAGAAGAACGGCGACCAGCAGAAAATTGCCGAGTGGCAGAAACAAGTGGACGAGCTGGTCAAGGCCCAGAAGAAGTACATCATCAAGGACCACCTCTGGGAAACCTACATGAAAAACGGCGGCACCGGCCTGAACGCTTCCACCTCGGACGAGGTGACCGGTTACTATGTGACCCTGCCGGCCAACAAGGTAGAGCTGCAGATGCTGCTGGAATCGGACCGGATGATGAACGCCTACTTCCGTGAATTCTACTCGGAAAAAGACGTGGTCATGGAAGAAAGAAGGCTCAGCGAAAACAACCCCGGCTTTCTATTTAACGAGCAGGTCCGGGCCGCTTTCTACGTGGGCTCGCCCTATCACTGGCAGGTCATCGGCTGGATGGATGACCTTAAAAAAATCACCAAGAAGGATATGATCGAGTTCAACCGGAAATACTACATACCTAACAACGCCGTGGCCATATACGTTGGTGATTTCAAACCGGAAGAAATCATCCGGCTGGCCGAAAAGTACTTTGGCCGCATTCCCAGGGGCGAAGACGTGGAACCGATCAGAACCAGTGTCCCGCCCCAGTATTCCGAGAAGAGAATGTACGGCCAGGGACCGGGCATGCCCAACCTGCAGATGTGGTTCCATATTCCCCCTGAAGGCGACCCCGATGTTCCGGCCCTGAATATCCTGTCGGGGATTCTGTCCGGAGAAACCGGGCGACTGACCAAATCCCTGGTCCAGGAGAAGGACGTTGCCGTTCGGGCCATGGCCATGGCCAGGCCCCAGTGGTATGCCGGGGCTTTTACCTTTAACATCGTTCCCAAGATGCAGAAGGGCATAAAACCCGAGGACCTGGAAAAATACGTCTGGGAAGAAATCGAGAAAATAAAGAAAGACGGGGTGACCGCGGACGAGCTGCAGAAGGCCAAGAACCGGACCGAGGCCAGTTTCATCCGGGGCCTGGAGAGCCCGATGTTTCTGGCCATGAGAGTCGGCCGGGCTGAACTCCACCGGGGCTGGCGGTCTCTTCTGACTGACCTGGAAGACCTGAAGAAGGTGACCGCTGACGACGTGAAAAAGGTGGCTGCCAAGTATTTCGTCAAGGATAACTGCCTGGTGGCCGTCTATACCCGCGGTCAGGGAAGATAAGGAGGGATGACCATGAAAAACCTGAAAGCGATGTTCTTACTTATCCTGCTGGTCCTGTCCTCAGTCAGCCTGGTTACGGCCCAGGTCAACAGGCCCGAGGAACTGAAGTTCCCTCCGCTCAAGTTTGAACCGCCCAACCCGGCTAACTTCCGGGTGGTGCTGGCCAACGGGCTGCGGGCCTATATCAGGGAGGAAAGAGAGCTTCCCATAGTTAACCTCACCGCCATCATCAACACCGGCGGTCTCTACGTGCCCAAGGACAAGGCCGGACTGGATGACCTGCTGTCAGAGTGCCTGATCAAAGGCGGGACCAAGACCAGGACTGGCCAGGAGATTGAAGAGAGGATAGATTTCCTGGGCGGAACCCTGAATTTCTCGGTGGGGGAGAGAACGGCCACCCTGTCCATGTCGGTCCTGAGCAAGGACCTGGACGAAGGGCTGGCCATTTTCTTCGATGTCCTGATGAACCCCGAGTTCAGGGAAGACAGCCTGAAGCTGGCCAGGGGCCGGCTGATAGAGCAGATGCGCTCGGCCAACGACAACCCCAGTCAGGTGCTCAACCGGGAGTTCCAGAAGGTCCTGTATGGCGAGCATCCTTTGACCTACGAGGCCACCAAGGCCACGGTCGAAGGTCTGACCCAGGCCGACCTGAAGGCTTTCCACGGCAAGTACTTTTTCCCGAAAAATATCATCCTGGCCGCGGCCGGTGATTTCAGCCGGGAGCAGCTAAAGACCAAGGTCAACAAGTATGTGGCCAAGTGGGCCAACAAGTCCCTGTCCTTCCCGGCCATGAGCAAGAATTTCCCAGAGCCTGAGCCGGGCGTCTATTTCATCCAGAAGAAGATCAACCAGGGTTATGTTTCAGTGGGCCACCTGGGTATCGAGGACACCAACCCCGACTACTTTGCCGTGCAGGTGATGAATTTCATCCTGGGCGGGGGAAGCTTCACCTCCAGGATTACTTCCAAGGTCCGCTCGGACGAGGGACTGGCCTACAACACCGGCAGCCGCTTCACCTACAGGTGGGGTTTCCCCGGGACTTTTTCCGGCTACGTCCAGACCAAGTCAGAAACGGTCGGTTATGCCATTTCTCTAATCCTGAAGGAGTTTGACCGCATCAGGAAGGAGCCGGTTTCAGACGCGGAAATGGAAACGGCCATCAACTATTACCTGGAGAGCTTTGCCGATTTCTTCCAGAGCCCGATCGGGACCATGGTTAACTTTGCCAACCTGGAGCTCCAGGGCAAGCCCATGAATTACTACTCGACCTATTTGGACAAGATCAGGGCGGTGACTAAAGACAGGGTGATGGAAGTGGCCAGGAAGTACATCCAGCCCGATAAGATGGTCATAATGATAGTGGGTGACTTCGAACCCTGCAACAAGGGCTCCGACAAGTTCCCTGGTCCACTGGACAGGCTGGGCAAGGTTCACCGGGTCAAACTGCTGGACCCGCTGACCGGCCAGATGGTGGAGTGATTTTTACCCGGGAAAGAATGAAAATCTTCCGGGGAGAATTGGCTTAGTATAAGCCGCGGAAGATTTGATGAGGAGAGGGCAGCCTGCGGGCTGCCCTTTTTATTTTTGCCCGGGGAGAAGCCCGGCTACAGCCCGGAGTGGACCAGGTAAGAATCGCCAGGCCTATGATTCCTTGACAGGGGGCGGTCTTCCTCTTTATTTTAAGGAGAGGAGAATCGAAACGAAAAAAGCACTGCTATTTATCCTAATTTTTTCTGTTTTGGCCACGGCCCTGCCGGCTGAAGTCAGGCCCGCCATCAGGCTCTGGAGAGGCCTGGATTCGGCCTGGTATGCGGGGCAGCCGCGGGGGTGTGCTTTACCGGAAATCGGCTATAAACTCGTCAAACTGGGAGTGAGCCAGTATAAGCGACCTTTGATTTGTATGATGATATTTTTGGGAGGGTAGGCCATGCGCCAGAAAATCTTGGTCTTAATTCTGGTCTTTGGTCTGGTCACGGCAGCTTATCCAGCTGGCCTTCAGACCGGTTTCAGGGCCTGGGGCGGGCTGGCCTTGAGCCGGTATCAGGGCCTTCCTGTGCCTGTCGGCATCCCGGAAATCGGTTATAAGAATGACTGGAGAAACGGGATCGGACTGGGAGCCGGCCTGGAATTAATAGTGCCACGGGTTCCGCTCAGCTTCATCCTCGGACTGGGCTACCTTCAGAAAGGTTCGGAGCTTGAGATCTATTACCTGGATACCAAGACCGGCTCGTATTATTACAGGCTGGGTACCCTGAGCCAGACCGGGTTGGTGAAAATTGGACCGAACCTGAAAATTGCCCCGTACCTCCTGGCCGGCTATGAACTGGCCCTGATCTTGAGCCACCGGGGCCAGTCTTTCGGCTCCACTTCCGGTGGGCCGGATTCTGACCTGAAGCCGAATACTAAAAAGATGGACCTTGGCCTGGTGGCCGGGGCCGGACTTGAGTTCAGGCTGGACGAGGTCAGCCCCTTCGTTGAGGTCTGCTATTTTCACGGGCTGAAAAACCTGAGCCAGGGAACGGGAACCCTGGAGTATTATTCGACCATAAGGAGCCGGGTCCTGCTACTGAGTATAGGATTGAAGTTCGGCCTCCGCTAAGACCTCGGGCCGAAAGCCGTCGAGTCCTTGGCAGGCCTCCATTAATTTGCTGTGCCATCATTGCCAAAAAGATTCCATTAATTGTGGGTGAAATGGCGCGCATAAATTCTGGTCGTGAGACACCAGGAGTTAAACGATTCGTATGATTTTGGGTGCGCTCTTTATCTAAGGGCGAATATAATTCTCAGGAGGCTAATTGCCAGGCTGCTTTGACCAGCAGTGGGTTTGCCAGGTTCCCGTCCAACTTGTTGATAACCTGATATGAGTTGTGCTATAGATAGCAGCCGTGAAATTATATCTTGCCCTGGATAAAAATCTGCAGCACTTTCCTTAGATTTACGGTCGATTTCTTGACACTTATGTTTTAAAGGAGGCTTTGATGGAAGGCTTATTGGCAAACCTCTCAAGCTGGGTTGATAAGACAGCTTACAACATTTGGTCCGTCTTGCTTTTTTTCCTCCTGGCAGCGGGAATCTGGCTGACCATCCGAACCGGCTTTGTCCAGTTCCGGCATCTGGGTGATGCCTTCCGGATCATGTTCGCCGGCCTTCTCCATAAAGGGAAAAAGGAAAAAAGAGAGGGGGATGTTTCTGCCTTCCAGGCCCTGTCAACTGCCCTGGCCGCGACGGTCGGGAATGGCAATATCGGCGGAGTGGCCTTTGCCCTGACCACGGGTGGCCCCGGGGCTATTTTCTGGCTATGGATCTGCGGTTTCCTGGGCATGGCCACCAAGTATTCAGAGGCTTTGCTCGGGGTCAAATACCGCGAACATTATCCTGACGGTAAGATCGCGGGTGGCCCGATGTATTACATCAAGAATGGCTTCACCCATAAGAAATTTGCGGCTATCCTGGCTCCCGCTTTTGCCATCTGTGGCGCTTTTGCCGCTCTTTTCGGAACGGGCAACATGATGCAGGCCAACCAGATGGCCATGGTCTTCGAAAGCCAGTTTGGCGTTCCCAAGATTGTCAGCGCCGTGGTCATTACCCTTTTTGTGGGCATCGTCATCATCGGAGGAATAAAGAGGATTGGAGCTGTGGCCGAGCGGGTCGTCCCGGTGATGATCTTTCTTTACATCATAGTGGGTACCTTCGTCATCCTCTCCAATGTTAGCGTCCTGCCCAAGGTTTTCGCCCTTATTTTCACGCATGCTTTCAAGCCATATGCCATGGCCGGCGGGGCCATCGGCTACACTGTCAAGATGGCCATGCAGATGGGTTTCCGCCGCGGGCTGCTGACCAACGAAGCCGGGTTGGGCAGTGCGCCTATCGCCCATGCCGCGGCTCAAGCCAAGTCGCCTATTCACCAGGGACTGATGGGCGTGGCCGAGGTTTTCGTGGATACCATAGTGGTCTGCTCTTTTACCGCCCTGATCAATCTCTCAACCGGACTCTGGCAGGCAAAAAAGGCCGCAGATGCCATCCAGGGTACGGCTCTGACCGCCTCCTCCTTTGCCTCCGAGGCTGGAATCATCGGCAGTGCCACGGTAGCCATAGGTTCTTTCTTGTTCGGTTACACAACCCTCATCGGCTGGTATTACTATGGCGAGCAATGCATGAAATTCCTCTTTGGACTGCGCGTAACACAGATTTACCGGGTCATATATATCGCGCTCGGTTTTATCGGGGCCCTGATTTCGATCCAGCTCGTATTTTATGTCGGTGATATCGCCAATGCTCTGATGGCCATTCCCAACCTGATTGCCCTTTTTGTGCTGAGCGGCGTTGTGGCCGGGACCAGCCGGGAATTCTGGAAGAAGTACCGGACACTGGATGATTTCGACAGGGCCCAGGTGATGGAAAGCCGGGTCGAAAAATCTTAGGCCCAACAGCTTCTTTGCGGTCCCTCACAGACCCTGGTTAGAGCAGGGGTGGCGGGGAACAGGCCACGGCATTCTGGGTTGTGGTTATATGAATTAGCTTCTGCCCGAAAGGCAAAAGGAAGGAATGTTCATGACCTCTGTTCATTTTACCTTGGCTTCTTGATTTCCAGGCCGAGCTCTTCCAGCTGGCGGGGGTCAACTTCCGAGGGGGAGCCGGTCATCAGGCACAGGGCGCTGGTGGTCTTGGGGAAGGGGATGACTTCCCGGATGGATTCTTCGCCGCAGAGGAGCATCACCAGGCGGTCAAAACCGAGGGCAATGCCGCCGTGGGGTGGGGCGCCGTACTTCAGTGCTTCCAAAAAATACCCGAATTTTTCCCGGGTCTGGTCGGGGGTCAGGCCGAGTATCTTGAATATTTTGGCCTGGATTTCCGGCTGGTGAATTCGGATGGAGCCGCCGCCCACTTCATAACCGTTGAGCACCAGGTCGTAGGCCAGGGCTTTAACCTTGAAGGGGTCGGTTTCCAAGTAAGCCAGGTCGTCCGGGTTGGGTGAGGTAAAAGGGTGGTGCATGGAAACAATTTTCTGCTCTTCTTCGCTCCATTCAAAGAGCGGAAAGTCAGTGACCCAGCAGAAAGCCAGCCTGGACTTATCCAGGCGGCCGTCTTTAATTTTTTCCAGGATTAAATTCTTGCGGAATTCGCCCAGCACCCTGACGGCAGTGGCCTTCTCGGCAGCCACCAGCAGTCCCAGGTCTGAATCTTCAGCCTTGAGGGCCTGCCAGATGGCCTGGAGCTTGACCTGTTCCAGCTTCAGGGAACTCTTCAGGGCGCCTTCTGCTTTTTTAATCCAGATTAAGCCACCGGCGCCCAGTGATTTGGCTTCTTCCTGCAGCTTGTCCAGCCGGGAGCGGGAAAAGCTACCGCCGCCCTTGACCAGGAGTCCCTTGAGCACTCCGCCTTTCTGGATTATTCCGCTGAGGAGTTCCGAGCCTGAGGTTTGGCCAATTTCGGTCAGGTCCTCTATGGCTATTTCATCTCTCAGGTCGGGCTTGTCCGAGCCATACCGGTTCATGGCCTCATCGTAGCTCAGTTTCAAGAAAGGTCGGCTGGCTCGATAACCACCGAGGGCAAAAAATTCCACCATCAGTTCTTCGATAATTTCAAAAAGCTCTTCTCTCCGGATAAAGCTCATCTCGATGTCAATCTGGGTGAATTCCGGCTGGCGGTCGGCTCTCAGGTCTTCATCCCGGAAGCACCTGACAATTTGAAAGTAGCGGTCAAAGCCCGAGACCATCAAGATTTGCTTGAATTGCTGGGGCGACTGGGGCAGGGCATAAAACTTGCCGTGATGAATCCGGCTGGGCACCAGGTAGTCGCGGGCTCCTTCCGGCGTGGACTTGGTCAGAAACGGGGTTTCTATTTCCAGGAAGCCCCGGTCGCTCAAGAAGTTCCTGGTGAGCAGCGCCGCCCGGTGACGCAGGATGACATTTCTCTGCATGGCCGGCCGCCGCAGGTCCAAGTAACGGTATTTAAGCCGGAGCTCTTCGGAAGCCTGGGGCGGGTCGGAGATGACGAAGGGCGGGGTTTCCGCCTGGTTGAGAAGGGCCAGGCCCTCGATTTCCACCTCGATCTCTCCGGTGGGAAGTTCGCGATTGGTAGCCTCGGGCTCCCTTTTATTAACCAGTCCGCGGACCTGGATGACAGACTCGCCGCGCAATTTCTTGGCCTGTTCCAAAAGTTCCGGCCGGTCGCTTCTCACCACCAGTTGTACCAGGCCAGTCCGGTCACGCAAATCCACGAAGACCAGGCTGCCGATGTCCCGGACCCGCTGTACCCAGCCGGCCAGGACCACCCGGCGCCCGGCGTCTTTGGCTCGCAGTTCGCCGCAGTAGTCAGTTCGTGTCCACAATTCCCCGTTTCTGTCTGAATTGGCCATGTTTTTCCCTGTGTGTTTCAGCCTATTTCCAGAATTTTCTTACCCTTGATGATTCCCACCAGCTCCAGGGCTGAGCCCTCAAACTGCCGGGAATTGACCATGTCTTTAAGCTGGTATTTTCCCTTTTTAAGCTCATCCTCGCCGATGATCAGCACCCAGTCGGCCCCCAGCTTGTTGGCCCGGCTGAAGTGAGCTTTCATCCCCCGGTCCCTGAACTCGACCAGGCATTCTATACCTTCGGACCGGAGGGCCCGGGCCAGCCGCAGGCTTTCTTTTTTGGCCAGGTCGCCGAGGTAGGCAAAATAGACGAAGCTGTCTTTGGGAACTTCTATCCGGGCTACAGATAGCAAACGTTCCATCCCCATGGCGAAGCCGATGCCGCAGAGGTCGGGGCCGCCGAACTCCCGGACCATATCGTCGTAGCGGCCGCCGCCGCAGATGGCGTTCTGGGCACCCAGGTCTTCGGCCACTATTTCAAAGGCGGTCTTGGTGTAGTAATCGAGGCCTCGGACCAGGGTGGGCTCGACCTTATATTTAATCCCGAAAAGGTCCAGGTAATCCCTGAACTTCTGAAAATGGTCGCGGCATTCTTCGCACAGAAAATCGATGATAAGGGGAAATCCTGAAGCCACCTGCTGGCAGGTCTCGTTCTTGCAGTCGAAGATTCTAAGCGGGTTGACCTCGGCCTTTCTCTGGCAATCGGGGCAGAGCCTGTCCCGGGCGGCCAGGGCGGCCTGCCTCAACTCCCGGCCGTAGGCCGGCCGGCATTGCTTGCAGCCGACCGAGTTGACCAGGGTCAGAACGTTCTCCACGCCGAGCCGGGCGAGGAGGTGGTGAGCCATTTCCACGATTTCGGCGTCCACGGCCGGGTCCTTTTCCCCGAAGACTTCAATGTCGATCTGGTGAAACTGGCGGTAACGTCCTTTCTGCGGCCGGTCATAGCGAAACATTGGACCCATGTAGTAATAGCGGAGGGGCTGGCTCTGCAGGTCCAGGCGGTGTTCGATGATGGCCCGGACCACCGAAGGGGTGTATTCCGGCCGGAGGGTGACTGAGCGCCCGCCCTTGTCGGTGAAGGTGTACATTTCCTTGGTAACGATATCGGACGAGGCTCCGGTGCCCTTCTCGAACAGCTCGGTTGGCTCGATCACCGGGGCCCGGAGCTCGCGGTAGCCGTAGAGCTCGAAGATTTCCCTGGCCCGGGCTTCAGCCACCTGCCAGAGGCGGACTTCCCCGGGAAGGATGTCGTGAGTGCCCTTGATGGCGCTGATTTCTTTTTTCGGCTGGTCGGTACTCATGTCCTGGATTTTTTCTCCTCTGCTTCCGGTCGGGGCCTGACCCTGTGTTTATTTTGTTTCAAAGACGCCCTGGCGCCTGATTTTCCGGTAGCGTTCAGCCAGCAGGTCATCCAGGCTCATCTGCTGCAACTTCTTCAGGGTCTGGCTGAGATGTTTATCCACATTCTTGAAGGTGGTTTCGTAGTCAATGTGGGCTCCGCCCGGCGGCTCGGGAATGAGCTTGTCGATGATGCCGAGCTCGAATAACTTCTGGGCCCGGATCCCCAGGTTTTCCGCGGCCTGTTCCACGGCCGTGGGCCCCTGGTCCTTCCAGAGGATGGCGGCGCAGCCTTCGGGGGAGATAACGGAATAAAAGGCATATTCCAGCATCAGCAGGGCGTCGCCAAAGCCTATTCCCAGTCCGCCTCCGCTTCCCCCCTCGCCGATGATAACGTTGACGATGGGGGTCTTCAGCCTGGAGATGACTTTCAGGTTGTAGGCGATGGCTTCAGCCTGGCCCCGCTCTTCGGCCCCTATTCCGGGGTAAGCTCCGGGGGTGTCAACAAAGGTAATTACCGGAAAGCCGAATTTCTCGGCCATCTGCATGATCCGGAGGGCCTTGCGGTAGCCCTCGGGGTTGGGCTGGCCGAAGTTGCGCTCTATCCGGGCCTTGGTGGTCCGGCCCTTCTGGTGGCCGATGACGGCCACGGTCTGTCCCTTGTAGAAAGCCAGGCCGGCCACGATAGCCGGGTCATCGGCAAAGCGCCGGTCGCCGTGAAATTCCATGAAGTCCTGGAAAAGGGCCTTGATATAGTCCAGGGTGTAGGGTCTCTTGGGATGCCGGGCGATCTGGACGATATGGACCGCGGTCAGTTTTGGAACAATTTTTTCCCATTCCTTTTCGATCTGGGCCTTGAGGGCGGCAATTTTTTCCCGGCGGTTGGAGTCCTCGCTGCCCTCCAGGGCTTCTATCTGCTCTTTAAGGGCAATGATGGGTCGCTCCAGGGAATAAAAATCGAGCTTTTCTTTCATGCCTTCTCTCTTCTGGATAATTTTATCAGAAAACCGGCGTCCAGAGTATATTAAAGACAGCCAGCGGGTTATGTCAAGTCAGCCGTTCTCTCAGGTTTAGACATGGTATCCAGAGGAAGGGGAGTATATGGAAGCGACGGGGCGGTAGTCAGTCCATAGGGATGGGGGGTGAGGAAGCGGGGAGAATTATCAGGTTGGGACATGAAAAAGAGGGGCTTCCTCCCTTAATAATTTTATTAATACTTTTAATGGAAAGGGGGAAACCAATCCAGCAACGACAACTAACAAATACTCTGCCTATCCAGAACTTTGCAGGAAGGCAACGGAACCAGGCTTTAGGGGCCTATGGGCCCGGCTCGTCCAAGCTACGGCCATGGCTTAACTGATTAAGTTTTGATTTAAGGGTATCGAATTAAGGCAAATAAAGAGTAAGCGGGCCATTTTCAGTATTTTTTCTACCCGTGAGAAATTCCCCCGGCCGCCAGCGTCTTCTTAAAAGAATGGAAGCCGGAGGTGTTCTTAAGCTGTGCCTGGAAATTAATCTCAGGTTGGCCCGGCCTGGCTTCTTCCAGGTAAGGGCAGGCCCTTGGTGGTGCGGGTACGGTGAAGGACGATGATCCGGGAACCGAAAGGGAAACAGCCTGAGGGGGCGGGGGCTCCGGGGAGGAGCCCCCTTCCTGTTAGCCGCGCGGTAAGTCATCCCGGGTTTTTAAGCCCGGTGTCCCGGATTAAAATGATCGGTGCCAGGAGAATAGGGCGAACGCAGACCGAACAAGGAAAAAAATTTCTTGCAGGAGGTTTCTGGTCCACTCGACCTTTCTCGAGCTGTGACAGAAAAAAATTCTTGAAGCTCAAATCCCGTCCGTCGATAATAGGCTTAACAGGCCGGAGCTTACGCCTTGCTTATGGATTTATGACGATGCCGGGGGGCGGACTTAAAACCAGAAAATACCGGGCACTCGTTCTTTACTCCATTGGTCTTACACCCGCCTCTGGTCCTGTGCGGTCAGGACCCTGGTTCATTCGCTCCTTCGGACCGTCAGGAAGATGGCCCGTGCCTGATTAAAATCAATCCATCAAAAAGGAGGAAGGGATGCTCTGGGAAGTAGCCAAGGTCACCTGGAAAAAGATTTTCAGGACTAATACCATATCGGTAATCGTCGTAGCCGCCTTCCTTCTGTACTGCCTGTACTTGATATTTGTGACCAGGAGCCCGGAAGAAGGGGCCAAGAATATGGGAGCCCTTTTTGCCTTTCTGGCCGTTCTGCTCAGCGGCGGGCTTGTCTTTGACGAGTTTGAGTCCAGGCAGATCGACCCCTTCCTCAGCCGGGTCAGGATTTCCTGCCTGTTCTGGGGGAAGCTTCTCGGCCTGTTTCTGCTGATCTTCATGGCCTATGTGGTGGTCGGACTGGCCGCTCTGGCTGGCCTGGCTATAAACGGGGAACTCTCTTCGGTTGTCTATCTCCTGCGGCTCCTGGGGCGCGGGCTGGTGCAGGCCATCTATTTCAGTGCGGCCGGTTTCTTCCTGGCCGGTAGGTTTAGAGGGGTCATAAACTTTGCGGCCATCATGGTCATCGAGGTCTTCTCCCTTTATTTTTCAGAAAAATATTTTGAGATGCTGAGGTACATAGCGAGTGGCGGGCTGGACAAATTCCAATGGAAAACCGCAGCCTGGCTTCTCGTGGCGCCGGTCTGGGCCAGGCCGGTGGCCTGGCAGATGGCTCTGCTGCTGGCCGGCGCGGCCGGCTTTATTCTCTGGGCCTTCTGGCTCTTCCGTTCCAGGGCCAGGAAAAAGAACCTGGTTCTGGCCGGACCGGATGAGGGGCGGGTCCGGCTCCGCGTTTCCGGGTTGAAGATGACCTACACGGAAGGATTTCTGAGAAGGCGTGGCAAGGAAGCCCTGAGGGGAGTGGATTTTTCTATAAAGCCGGGGAAACTCACCGGTTTTCTTGGCCCCAACGGCGCCGGGAAGACCACCACCTTAAGGATCATCCTGGAGTTTCTAAAACCGCAGGCCGGGCGGGTGGAATATTTCCCGGCAAAGGAAGCTGGTGTCAGAAGGAAGAAGCCGAAAATCGGGTACCTCCAGGAAATGGCCAGCCTCTACCCGTTTCTTACGGTCCGGGAAACCTTCTATTTTGTGGCCAGGAATGAGGGGCTGAACAGAAAGCAGGCCTCCGGCCTGGCCGTCAGCCTGGCCGAAAAACTAAAGCTCGAAGAACACCTGGACCGGGCTATCAAGAACTTATCCAAGGGAACGGTGCAGAAGGTGGCCTTCGGGGTGGCCACCCTCGGCCAGCCGGAGTTCCTGGTCTTTGACGAGCCCTATACCGGTCTGGACCCGTTGATTATGTACGAGATCAGGAACCTGGTCCTGGAGCTTAAAGAAAAAGGGAGTACGATTTTTCTCTCTTCCCATCTTCTGCCCGAGGTGGAAAAGGTCTGCGACGAGGTGATACTTATCAATAAGGGGAGAATCGTCTGCGCCGGAGAAATAGAAAAGCTCAAGACCGCCTGGAGGCTTTATCAGGCAGTTAAGCAGAATCCAGCCGTGGCCGAGCGGGTTAACACACTACTCCAGACCGATGTTGGCGATAAATCCCTCGGCTACTTTACCAGCTTGGAGCTGGAACCGCTGCTCCGCGATGAGCGGGTGGCGGCTGCATTGAAAGAGGTTCCGACTCCTGACGTGGAAAAGATTTTCCTGGACAGTGTGATGAATTCCTGATGGAAACGGGACAGAATCGCTTCGACCCGCCCTGGCCGAAGCAGGTCGGGCCACCCGGCTCCGAGAATAATTAATACTTCGTTATAAGACCCCCGGGTCAATTCCATTTTATGACCAGAAAAACCGTGCAGTTTTTTGGGATAAATAACGTTGGCGGGAGAAAACCGGGTTTGCCACCAGACTCTCTGAGCGCAGGGCTCCCGGTCAGTAAAATTACTTGTTTCTCTCGGCCAGCAGCCTCTGGCGCACCACTTCATAAAAGAAAACCGCGGCGGCGGCGCTGACGTTCAGGCTTTGAACCTGACCCAGCATCGGCAGCGAGAGCAGGGCATCGCACTTGTTCTTGATATTTGGCCGCAATCCGTAGCCTTCGGATCCCAGGACCACGGCCACCGGCCGGGTATAATCGAACTCATACCACCTGGTCCTGGCTTCCCCGGCCGCACCCACCACCCAGAGGCCCTTTTCTTTGAGACGCTCTATGGCCCGGGCGATGTTGGTCACCCTGGCCACCTTCAGGTGGGAGAGGGCGCCGGCGGCCACCGTGGCCACGGTTGAGGTCAACCCGGCCGAGTGCCGTTCCTGCATGATGAGGCCGTTGGCTCCGGCTCCCTCGGCGCTGCGGATGATGGCTCCGACGTTCTGGGGGTCAACCACCTCGTCCAGAACGACCAGGAAAGCCGGATGGTCAGTGACCAGCAGGTCTTCCAGGTCCAGGTATTCTTTTTCGGCCAGGAGGGCCACCGCCCCCTGGTGATGGGGATAGAGGTTATCCAGCTTTTCCCTCGGGGCGAAAACCAGCGGAATATGGTTGGCCTTGGCCAGGCGGATTATTTCTGAAATCCGGTAATGTCCCTTTTCTTTCTGTATGAAGATTTTGTTCAGCCGTCCCGGGGAGGATTTAAGGAATTCAATTATGGGATTGAGCCGGCCTAACCTGTCTTTTGGTTCCATGGCTAAACCTGCAGCAAGTAAGAGATTTCCCTTATTCTTTCCAGGCAGCCCTTAATTTTCCTGGGAAAATCCAGCCTGGCCCCTTCTTCCACCAGCGGGATGAATTTATCCAGTTCCAGGCCGGAAGCCCTGGCCGTGAGAGCCACCCGCAGCGGGTGGAACAGGTCCTTGCCCTTGATGCCGGTTTCTTTCTTGATGGCCCCGGTGATCCCGGCGAAGATTTCGTAATTGAATTCTTTAAGCCCTTCCGTTTTCTGGATGAAGGCAGTTAGCACTTTTCTGGCCGAGTCGGCCTGGATTATCTCCCGGGCCTCATCGTCCATTTTCCCCGGGTCAAAATCAAATAGCAGCAAGAATTTTTGCGGAAGTTCGGAGAACTTGTCGACACCTTCTATCAGAATTTCCACCGCCCTTTTCAGCCAGTCCTTCTGGGGCGGGGCCAGTTCTTTACCAACCAGCCCGGCTTCCTGTAAGTAGGGGAGAGCCAGCTCCAGCTTTTTCTCCGGGCTGAGGAGTTTAATGTGCTGCCGGTTCAACCAGTGAAGCTTCTCGTAGTCAAAAATGGCGGCTGAGCGGCTGACCCGGCCGAGGTCAAACAGCCTGACCAGTTCTTCGAGGCGCAGGACTTCGTTTCCTTCGGGCGGGGACCAGCCCAGGAAGGAAAGATAGTTGCACAGGGCTTCAGCCAGAATACCATCGCGGCGGAACTGGTCCACGGAGGTGGCCCCGTGGCGCTTGCTCAGCCTGGTATTGTCCTTGCCCATGACCATGGACAGGTGGGCAAACACTGGAAGCTTCCAGCCGAGCGCCTGGTAGAGGAGTATCTGGCGCGGGGTGTTGCTGACGTGGTCTTCGCCCCTGATGACATGGGTGATGTTCATCAGGGCATCGTCTATGACCACGGCGTAATTGTAGGCCGGCATGCCGTTCGACCTGACGATGATCGGGTCGCCGATGAGTTTCAGGTCAAACTCCACCAGGCCCCGGACCAGGTCTTCAAACTGGACCAGACCTTCCTCCGGGACTTTAAGCCGGATGGCTCCTTCCTCTCCCGCGGCCAGGCGCCGACGGGCTTCATCAAGGGGGATGTTCCGGCACTTGCCGCTGTAGACCGGCATCCGGCCTTCGGCCAGGGCGGCCTGTCTCTGGCTTTCCAGCTCTTCGGCGGTACAGAAGCAGTAATAGGCCTTGCCTTCTTCCAGGAGCTGGACGGCATATTTGTGGTAAAGTTCCAGTCTTTCTGACTGCCTGTAGGGTCCGAAATCCCCGCCGACATCCGGCCCTTCGTCCCAGTCCAGACCCAGCCAGCGCAGGTCCTGGATCAGGTTGCGCTCGTATTCTTCCCGGGACCTTTCGATGTCGGTATCTTCCACCCGGAGGACAAAGACTCCGCCCTTCTGCCGGGCAAACAGCCAGTTAAAGAGGGCGGTGCGAGCATTGCCTACGTGGATGTAGCCGGTGGGGCTGGGAGCGAAACGGACCCGGATTTTATCTTCTGCTTTCATAGGGTAAGGATAATGCCACCCCCGGCAAAAATCAAGGCAGGGGAGAAGGAGTTTGAGTAATGTTCGAAGTTAACCCGGGACTGCGGATTTAATCCCGGAACAGAAAATAAAAAATAATAAAGTGGGGAACAGTCCTTTTTTTATATTCAGATATCTTCGGACAAGGAGCGGGTTGGGCTCAGAAACCCTGGAGGTCGGCCATCTCCAGCCGGTCCTTTTTCCGGTAGCCCTGGGGCAAGGCATAGATGCCCTTGGATGGTGTTTTCTTGCTGATTTCCACCACCTCGGACCTTGATTTTACTTCCATGCCCATTATCTGGGCTTTGCTTTCCTGGAATATCCACAGGCCCTTGACCTTACTCAGCTCGGCCACAGCCTGGCCGGCGGCCCGGAGCTCCAGCTTCATGAATTCCGGCCAGACCTTGTCCAGAAAGTATTTGAGGTTGACCGGCAGTTCTGTCGAAGCCCAGATATTTATTTCCACCGGGTACATCATCATGGTCATCTGAAGCCGGTAACCCTGGCACCTGATGTTGTTGATGATCTTGGTTTCGCCGGTGGGCTCGACCGAGATGGTCATCTGTTCCAGGGCCTGGGCCATCGGGGCCAGCTCCGGGGGAAGAAGGCTGGTATAATCAACCGGCGGCCTGAGCTCCAGGTAAGATTTGGTCCGGTGCGAAATCAGGTAGATGAGGTTTTGCCTGTAATCATAGAGGTAGGCCAACTGCGTCCCGGTTTCCACAAAATAGAAGTCGTCGCTTATCCACTGTTCGGAAATGCTCTCCTTGGCCGGAATGCTCTGGCCCATGGCGTTGATGGGGTCGGCCTTGGTCACGGTCTTGATATAAACATCGGCCGAAAGCGCGGCGCTCAGGACAATTGATAACAGGATAATCATCATAAGTTTTTTCATGGCTCACCTCATAACAACCGCTCCGGGTTATTCTTTATCATAATAGTCGCCAGCTGCCCTTAAAGATTGAAACAGCCAGCCGTCTGGCCCGGCGAAACTGCTCTTCCCTGGCCACCGGGCTGATTTTATCCAATCTTAAGTCTTGAATCCAGCCCCAACTCGAGTACAATAGAAGACCAGCAGGTTATAAAGATGCCCGAAAGAGTCAGCCTGGACCGGAAGATAATCAGGGTTTTTGCAGTCCTCGGCCTGGTTACCTTCCTGGTCAGCCTGGGTCTGCTGATCCTGGCCCGCCTTAACCTTGGTTCCGGTGGAGAGCTGCGGCAGCTGGCCGGCGCCGATTTCTTTGAGAAATTCGGGTTGTGGTTGGCCATGGGTTCCTTGTTATTCGCCCTGGCCGGGTTGAAAACCGCTTCGGGGATTAAAGCCGCCCGTCGCTGGGCCTGGCCGGCCTCACTTGTTCTGGCTGTTATTCTGCTGGTGCTTTTTCCCCTGGGCACAATATTTGGGCTGAAACTGCTGTTTGACCTGTTCAGCAGCGAGGTCAAAGACTGGTTCCGGACCTCGGGGCATATTCCCGTTTCCAGCGCCGGGGTAGGGCCAGAATACCGCGGACCCAGCACTGACTTCATCCGGCAGTTAGAAGAACAGAGCCTGAAAAGAAAAAAATAACCCGCTGCCCCGCTTGTCACTCTGCCCCTGACTGGCCGCAGGATACCGGGGAACATGGCGGCAGGCCGGACCGAAGGAGAACCGGCATGAAAGCTTGCAGGTTTTATCCAGTTCTGATCAGCTTGATCCTGTTGATACCCGTCCTGTCACCGGCCCAGGACCGGATTCCCCGGGTGGTCCAGGAGCCGCCCCGGGTCTTTATCGACTGCCACCAGTGCGATATGAACTATATCCGCTCTGAGTTGAGTTTTGTCAGTTTCGTCAGGGAACGAACCGAGGCCGATGTCCATATCCTGATCACCATTGAGGGCACCGCCGGCGGCGGCCGCGAGTACACCCTGAATTTTATCGGCCGCAACAACTTTTATGACGTCCACCACACGCTGAAGTATGTTTCCTCCAGGACGGACTCGGCCGATACTGAACGAAAGGGCCTGGTCCGGGTGCTGAAGGTGGGTCTGGTGCCCTACCTGGCCAAGACCGACCTGGGCGATTACCTGAGAATAGATTTTGAGAGACGTCAGCCCCCGGCCGAAGTGGAAGACCCCTGGAATTTCTGGGTCTTTAACCTGGGGCTTTCAGGCAGCCTGTCGGGCGAAGAGACCAAGAACTTTTTCTCCCTGCACAGCAACCTGAGTGCCAGCCGGGTGACCGAGAAATTGAAATTCCGCTCCGGCCTGTCCGGGAGTTTTAACAGCAGCCGGTTCAAGGTTACCGAAGACGAGGTGACCAGCATCATCACCTCTAACCAGCGAAGCTTCAGCCTGTCCGCCCTGATGGTTTATTCCATCAGCAACCACTGGTCAGTGGGCGGCTGGGTCGGGGCCTCCTCGTCCACCTATAACAACATCAACCTCAACCTCAACCCGGCCCCGGCCATCGAGTACAACTATTTCCCCTACTCGGAATCAACCCGGCGCCAGCTGCGCTTCCTGTACCGGGTGGGCTTCAACCTCAACTACTACCGGGAGGAAACCATATACGATAAGACCCGGGAAGCACTGCTGGGCGAAACGCTCTCGGTCACCCTGGAAGTCAAGGAACCCTGGGGTAACGTCTATGCCTCGCTGGAAGGCTTTCACTATTTTCATGATTTCAGCAAGAACCACCTGGTCTTCAACACCAGCCTCAACCTGAGGCTCTACCGCGGCTTTTCCGTGGGAATTTCCGGCCGGTTTGCCAAGATTAAGGACCAGATTTACCTGGCCAAGGGCGACCTGAGCCTGGAGGACATCCTGCTGCAGAGGAAAGCCCTGGCCACGGCTTACAGCTACGGGATCTATCTTGGTGTAAATTATACTTTTGGTTCCATCTATTCCGGGGTGGTCAACCCCAGGTTCGGCAATTAATGGCCTGAAGGGCCTGACCCCTGGCAATTCTAAAGTTGAGGACCGGCCCGGCAGAGGAGTTTCTTTTTGCGACTGATCGACTGTGAGTTTCCCCGGCCCGTGCCTTCAGGGCGAATGATTGATTCGATTATCGGTTTTTTTGCTTCTTTTTACGTTTCCGTTTCTGGTCTCTGCCGTGGACGGCTATCTTTAACCCCGGCTTAGATTAATAGTCTTTAATTTCCCAGGAGCGGAGTCATCAATTAAGTTTTTAGATTAAATTATTCTTATCCTGCTAAATTAAGTTACGAGGCCCAGCCTCGGGACAAGATTAGTTCCCGCACCTATCGTGACTTATCCCTGGCCAGGAGCCGGTCGTAGATGGCCAGCCCGGCCATGGAGCACACCCCCAGGAAGGCGATGGTCGCCCAGATGATGATGTAATTCGGCGACTGCCCGGCCTGGAGCGGGCTGGCGATATGTTTCTGGTAGAGGGCCCCGCCCAGCGGTCCACCCAGGATGCTGCCTATGGCCACGGGCAGGTTGGCGTAACCCAGGTAAAGGCCTTCTTCACCCTTGGGAGCAATCCGGCCGATGTATTCATAGATTCGCGGGGAGGCCATCATTTCGCCCACGGCCATGGAGGCAATGCTGATTAGAAGGAAAATTCCGGCAATGGGGATGGCCAGCCCGGCCAGAGAAACCCGGTGGCTGATGTCAGAATAAAGCAGGACTGGCAGGATATTAAGCAGCATGCCAACCGTGGTCACTCCCACGCCCAGCAGTATGGATTTCACCGGTGTCCATCTCTTGACCAGCCTGGTAATGAGCAGCTGGAAGCAGACAATCATCAGCGGGTTGGCCAGGGTATAGAGCTCCACCGGGGCGTTGGGGTCGATATGCCTGAGGAAGAGGGGTATGAGGTTATAGAGCTGGACGTAGAGAAACCAGAAGAGGGCAATGACCACCAGGAAGAAGACAAACTTCAGGTTGCCCAGCACTATGAAAATTCCCAGGATGGCTTCCTTAAGAGTTTTCTTTTTAACCTGCTGCCCGTCTTTCAGGCCATCGCTCACATATTCCGGTTCACGGTAAATGAAAAGCACCACCAGCAACCCGATGAAGATAAAAACTGTTGAGGCGTAGGTGAAGATGGCCGGTATGCCCAGGTTGGTCCTGATGAAATAAGAAACGCCGCGGCCGGTGATGGAGCCGATGTTAATGACCATGTAAAAAATGCCGAAGCCGAGGGTGGCATAAAGCCCCGAGGTTTTCTGGATGGTGCCGGCGATACAGGGCTTGACGATGGAGCCGCCCAGGCCAATCAGGACAATGGCCACCACCACCGGGACGGTGTAATTTATGGCACTGCCCCGGTCGCCGGCCAGGGCCGGCCAGAACTTCTGGACGTTGCCCATTATCAGGTAACCGAAAAAGAGCATCAGGAAGGACAGGCTCAGCGAACGCTTGAAGCCGTACTTGTCGGCCAGCGTTCCGGAAACGATCGGCATGAAGTAGATAAGTCCCCAGAGCAGCGAACCGTTCAGGAAGGTGGCGAAGGTCGGAGACATGCCCAGGACTTCCTTCAGGTAGATGACCATGAAGGAGGCCATGGAGTAGTAGGCCGCCCTTTCAAACAGCTCGATGGTGTTGGCCGTCCAGAAGGTTTTCGGGAAACGGGCTTTTTCTTTACTGTCCATGTTTCAAACCTGCCTCTAAAAAAATTTTTTCTATGTTATCAGGAAAGGAAAAGGCCTGTCCATCAGTTTTTTACCGGCTCCGGCAGACTGAGGTTGATGAGGAGTCTCCAGGAGGTGGGCGTGCTCAGCCCGGCGTAAGACCAGGGCCCGAGTTCTCCCACATCGCAGAGTTTGCCCTGCCCATCCAGCACCAGGTAAAGGGGCTTCAGGCCCGAAGTTTCGGCCGGGTAAAGATGAATGGTTGACAGAGGTGGCTGCCCGCCCGTCGTGGCCAGCCGGAATGAATCAGAAAAATAAAATATAACTCTATCGGCCCGGACCCTGAAAGTCAGCCACTCGTCCTGGTAATCCAGGTTTATGGCCGAGAACGGGTCGTATAGAGTTATAACCGGTTCGGCCGGGCTTTCCGCTTCCAGGGGCAGGCCGGGCAGACAGTCCTTGAAGGCCGGAGGGGTGAGCTTGGTCAGCATCAGGAAAGTTTTTTCCCAGAGCCGTTGGTAAAGGCGCCAGACCCGGAGCTCGGCTTCGGTTCTCTTCCTCAGTCTCTGCTCTTCGGGCAGGTAGCGGACCCAGAAGTAGAAACTGTTGACGAAATTATTGAGTACAGGTTCCGATTGCTGGAAGTAATTCAGAACCGTTTTCCTGTATCTCTGGTAAAAATATTCGGCCTGTTGCCGGTAGCGCTGGCAGTATTCATCCCTGGCTTTTTGAATGCACCCCAGCCTTTCTTCCCTGTCCAGGGCCAGGCAGGCCTTTTCTCTTTTCTGGTAATCGCGCCACAGGGAATCAACCTGGCTGTTGGCCTGGGCCAGGAGCTGCGCAAGCTGCATGTCGGCCGGCCGTTCTATCTCCCTTTCCAGGTAATCCAGCCGTCCCTCGATTTCATTCAGGTGAAAGTAAGCCCGGGCGGAGTTCAGGGCCAGCCCTCCCTGGACCACCGCTTCTGTTTCCGGGAAGTTAATCCCGGAGGCCAGCAGGCTTTCTAACGTCTTGTGCAGGTCCACTTCTTTACCTTCCATCTGGATGAAGGCCGTCTGGTAAAAGGGGATAAGGCGGTGGTAGGAGGCAAAATCTTCGGGCAGGTCTGGTCGGGTGAGGTATATTTCCTGCTGAAAGGACAGCGGCAGCGGAACCTCACTCAGATTCCTGGCCAGGGATTCCCTGTAACCGCCCAGAAGGGAATTCTTCAGGTAAGTTGCCGGTTGGTCACCGGGCGTCGTGACCTGGGCCAGAAGATAAAGTGCCCGGTTGGCTTCGGGCTGGTATCGATCATAACTTGCGGCCTGCCGGAAATATTTCAGGGCCTCATCTTTCTGCCCCAGGGTGTAACTGAGGACGCCGAGGTTATTCAAAAGCACCGGGTTGTCCGGGAGTGACAGTCGGGCAGCCCGGGTGGCTTCCTGGGCCAGCCGGTATTCCCCCAGGGCATAGAGGAAGGCGGCGGCGTTGGAGAGAAGGACGGGGTCGGCCGGGGCCTGTCTTAATTGCAGCCTCGACAGAGCGAGACCTTCGACCGGTTGACCGCTGAGCCAGAAGCTCAGAAGGTAGAGGTCCAGGGTCGGGGAATTGACCAGCGGTTTTAGCACACTTTCCAGTTCTTCCAGCCTTTCCAGGCCAAGCTTTCTGGCCAGAAATTCCCTGATTCTGGTAGGAAGGGGAGTGTCCGAGGTTGTCTGATTGAGCGGTTCGGCCGGGGCCCTTGAAATGAAATTATCAATCGAATCCATGGTGGTTTGTCCAGGACCTGGAGTGGCCTCTTGTCCGGCGGCCATTGAAAAAACCGCCAGCAAGATTATGTTTAGAAGGAAAATGACTATCTGGCGGGCGAAGCCTGAACGGTGCCCGAACGGACCAGCGCCGTGGTCTTTGGCTTTTAAGGCCAATCTTTTTATTGTCATTCCATTCATGATTTTTCCCTCACCACCCGAAGTTTCACAGAAATTTCAAAAATTACTACCAGCCCGACCTGATTTCTTATATAAATCTATATCAGGTTGACCCGCGAGGGCAACCGATAAAAATCGTGGAGCGCAAGATGCAGAAGCCTGACTGGATGGAAGAATTTCCCGGAGCCATCACCGTGACCGATGATGAAGGAAAGATCATCTACATGAATAAGAAGGCGGCTCAAACCTTCGAGGCCGAAGGCGGCTTGGCCCTCATCGGAAGGAATATAATGGATTGTCACCGGCTGGAGTCGCAGGAAAAAATAAAAAAAATACTGGAAAGCGGGAAACCGAACATTTACACCATCGAGAAAAAGGGTCAGAAAAAACTCATCTTTCAAACGGTTTGGACTGAAGCCGGCCGGGTCCGGGGACTGGTTGAGCTCAGCCTGGAAATTCCCACGGCCATGCCCCACTTCGTCAGGGATTAAGCGGTCCATTAATAATCAGGTCGGAGAAACCGACCTCGCGCTTCTAAGACAGCGGGTCTCAGCCAGACTCTTTTAAAAAATCTTTCAGGCGCCGGTATTCTCTCTCCAGGGCCTCCAAAGCCTCCCTGGCCGTTTTCAGGTCCTGGTTCTGTCCGGCCTGTTCCATCTTCCAGGCCGCTTCCCTCAGGGCCGGAAGGCTCAGGTTGGCCGAGGCTCCTTTCAGGTAATGTCCGGCTTCCCTGATGACCTGGAAGTCTTTCTCCTGGACGGCCTTTTCCAGCTCGTCGTATTTCTTTTGGAATTCCTCATCATAGATGCCCAGCAACTCCTGGAGGAAGGCTTCATCTCCGCCGATTCTTTCCAGCGCTTCCTTGCGGTCGATGGGTGCAGGGGCGCTATTTTTTCCTGCCATCCCTATCCTCCTTCCTTTTTTTATTATCCGAATCATTAATTATTACCATCCTGTCCCGGCCCAGCTTCTTGGCCAGGTACCGAGCCCGTTCAGCCGTCTTAATAAAAACTACAGATATTACCGTTTGCGGGCCAGGGCCCTTTCAATCACCCGGTACAGCTCTTCGGGGTAAAGCGGCTTGGCCACGTAGTCGTCCATACCGGCTTCCAGGCATTTTTCCCGGTCGCCCTTCATGGCATGGGCAGTCATGGCCACCACCGGCAGATGCTCACCGCTGGATTGCTCGCGCTGGCGAATCTGCCTGGTGGCCTCGAAGCCGTCCATCTCCGGCATCTGGACATCCATCAGCACCAGGTCGAATTTTTCTTTTTCGAGAATTTCCAGGGCCTGCCGGCCGTTTTCGGCCACGGTTACCCGGTGTCCCTTTTTCTGCAGGAGGTGAATGGCCACCTTCTGGTTGACCGGGTTGTCTTCGGCCAGCAGGATGTTCAACTTGCGGCGGAACTCTGGCAGGGTGTGTTCGGTTATCGGAACTTCCAGCCGGTGGGCCACTGAAGTCGCCCCCTTGATGGCCATTATGGTATCAAGCAGGTCGGAGGGCCTGACCGGTTTTACCAGGTAGCCCTGCGCTCCCAGTTCTTTGGCCTGCTGCAGGTCGCCCAGCCGGTCGGCCGAGGTCAGGATGATGATGGGCACCTCTTTGGCCCCGTCGATTTCTTTTATTTTGCGAATGAGTTCAAACCCGTCCATTTCCGGCATGGACAGGTCCAGGAGGAAGAGCCCGAAGCCTTCCTGCCGGCCCAGCGCTTCCCCGATCAGGGAGATGGCCTGGGGTCCAGAGGAGGCAACTTCTGGCTTCATCCGCCAGCTCTGGAGCATTTCTTTGAGTATGACCTGATTGGTCTGGTTGTCGTCCACCACCAGAACCCGCAATCCGTGGACCGCGGCCAGGGTGGCCGGCACAGCCCGGGGCCGGCGCTCTGGAACCAGTCCCAGCCTGACGGTAAAGTGGAAGGTGCTGCCCCGCCCGGGTTGGCTTTCGGCCCAGATTTTTCCGCCCATCAGGTTTACCAGCTGAGAGGTTATGGCCAGGCCCAGGCCGGTACCCCCGTACTTGCGGCTGAAGGAAGCGTCGGCCTGGACAAATGGCTGGAAGATGCTTTCCAGTTTATCGCGGGGAATGCCAATACCCGTGTCCCTGACCATGAAATGGAGGGTTATATCCCGGGAGGTTCGGGCCTGTTCTTCGACTTCAACCTCAACTTCGCCCTTTTCTGTAAACTTGATGGCGTTGCTGACCAGGTTAAGCAGTACCTGGCGGAGGCGGCTGGTGTCGCCGACCACCGTCTCAGGCAGGGAAGGCGGTACGTGGCAGAGCAATTCCAGCCCCTTCTGGTGAGCCGGCAGGGCCAGGGTGGCCACGATTTCGGTGATGGAGTTATGCAGGTTGAATTCAACCGGAACCAGCTCAATCATCCGGGCTTCAATTTTGGAAAAGTCCAGGATGTCGTTGAGAATGGTTAGCAGCGACTCGGCCGAGGTCCTGGCGGCCTTGAGGAACTGGAGCTGTTCATCGTTGAGCTCGGTCTGCAGGGCCAGCTCAATCATGCCGATGATGCCGTTCATCGGGGTTCTTATCTCGTGGCTCATGTTGGCCAGGAATTCACTCTTGGCCTTGCTGGCGGCCAGGGCCTCCTCCCTGGACAGCCGCAACTCTTCCTCAATTTGCTTGAGGTTGGAGATATCGGTGATAACCGAGACCACGCCGCTGAATTTCTTCTTTTCAAAAATGGAGTGGGCGTGGATGAGCACCGGGATCAACCGGCCGTCCCTGGTCTTAAGCCTGGTTTCGTACCGTTCCCGGGTCCTCGACTGCCGGGCCCGGGACCTGGTCTTGACCTGTTCCAGCTGGTCTTCCGGGATGAACACGCTCCAGTGCTGGCCCAGGAGTTCTCCGGGCCTGTAGCCCAGCATCTTCTCCAGGGCCGGGTTGACATAGGTTATATTGCCGTGGGCATTTTCCACCACTACACCTTCGGCCAGGCTGGTCAGGATTTTTTCCTGGAACTGCTGCAGGTTCTTGAGCTCCGCCTCAACCCTTTGTTTTTCCCGGTCTTTCTTCAAGGAATAGAGGGCAAAGCCCAGGTCGCCGGCAATTTCTTCCAGGAGCTTTATCTCCGCGGCCTGGTCGAAGATGTCCCTGGCGTAACCGACCTGCATGACCCCGAATATCTCCCGGTTGTGTTCGAGGAGAAAGCAGGCCACCCAGCCGCCCTTTTTTCGCTGCGGGCATTTTTTGCAGGTCGGGCTCTTGGTCACATCCGGAATGAAAAAGGACCGCCTGTTTTTAAGGACTCTTTCCAGGCAGGGGGTGAAGCGGTTGAGTATCTTTTTATCCCCCCGGCCGAAAAATTCCCCGGGCCTTAATTCATCATCTACCAGGGCCATTCGGACCAGGCCGTATTTTCCGTTCTCCACCAGGCTGCTGGCGGCCTGGTCAAGAAGCCTGGACGGATCCTTGACCTGGATTATCATCTGGTTGATATCGCTGATGGCCCGCAGCAGCCTGTTGGTGTGAGCCAGGAGCCGGTCCTTCTGAACCAGCTCGCTTATATCCTTGTAGACAGCCACGCCTCCGATCAGGTAATTCTTGTAGACCACGGGAGAAGCCGAGATGCTGACGCTGACCGGTTTACCGTCCTTCCGGTAGCGGGTGGCGATGAAGTTGGAAAAGCGCCGCCTGAGGATATTCCTGGTTATTTTTTTGGCTTCTGATTGCTCGGGTCCGCCGATCAATTCATCAATCTGCCGGCCGATAGCTTCCTTCCTTTTATAGCCGAAGATGAGCTCGGCCCCGGGATTCCAGATGATGACCTGGCCGCTGGAGTCGACGGCCACCACGGCATCCTTGATGCTGTCAATCAGGGCCTGAAGATGCAGCTCCATTTCCAGCCTCCTTATTAGTGGTAATTAGATAATTTTAGCCTGAAAAAATCAATCACCGCTGCGGGTGATTTTGGTTTCGGGTTGGGGGTGGAATTCAGACCGAAAGGGCCATCAGCAGCAGGGCCGAGTAGAAGGTGGAGAGAATTATGGCCTGGGCCCCCTTGAAGGGGCGATAAAAGCGGTCCAGGGCCAGGACCGTGTCGGACACCAGGAAAAGCAGGCTGCCGGCTGCGGCCAGCCAGGGTGCGGTTCCAGGCAGCTGGTGCGGTTGCTCCAGTCCCACCCGGGTCATAGTCAGCAGGACCAGCAGGTAGAATAAAATCGGGACCCGCTGGCGTTTGGTCCCGGGCCAGATCAGGAAAAGAACTACCCCGGCCAGCAGGACCAGGGGAATAACCGGCCAGCTAAGGAACTCGCGGTTGACCCGGCTGTAAAAGGCGACCGTAAACACGGCCAGGGCCCCCAGGAAAAAGGCCAGCCCGGTCAGAAAACGTTTCTTCTTCAGCATCATCATGGTATCGCCCAGCAGGCAGAGGGCCAGGCCGGCGGCCACGGCATTCCGGTAGAAAGAGTGGGGCCTGGTTTCCAGGAGCAAGCCGACCATCAGCATTATGGTAAAGGGGCGGAAGAAGTAAGCCAGGAGCTTCTGGTTGCGGGTCTCGGCGATGATGGCCGCGGTGGCTGAAACCACGATGGAGAAGATAAAAGCGCCGCTCCCGAGGTTCATGTTCTCACCTTCAATTGCCGTCGGGTCCGGGAGACCTCCCCGGTCCCGCCAATTCTATTTTGATAATTCTACCTCAGATATGCCATAATATAAATGGTGACTTTCGGGTCAACCTTCAACTTTAATATTATCAGGAGCTAAGATGATAGAAAGTTTTACCGATGAAAAGAGCCGCAAGATAGCCCTGCTGATAGATGGCGATAACGCCCAGCCTTCCCTGATCGGTGACATCCTGGCCGAGGTCGGCAAGTACGGGTTAATCACCATCAGGCGAATTTACGGTGACTGGACCACGGTCAACATGGCCGGCTGGAAAAAGGCCCTGCACGAGAATGCCATTCAGCCGGTGCAGCAGTTCCGCTTCACCGTGGGCAAGAACGCCACCGACAGTGCCCTGATCATCGACGCCATGGACATCCTCCACGGCCGGCTGGTGGAAGGCTTCTGCATCGTTTCCAGCGATTCCGACTACACCCGGCTGGCCACCAGGATAAGGGAAGCGGGCTTCTTTGTCATGGGTATCGGGAAGCGTTCCACGCCCAAGGCCTTTGTCAATGCCTGCAACGTTTTTATCTACACCGAGAACCTTGGACCCCGGGAAAAGGAAAGAGAAAGGAAGAGGAAAGGGGCGACGGAGAAGGCTGCCGAGGAGCATAAGCCCCGCGGCTATGACCCGCTGCCGCTGCTGAAGGCCGCGGTGGACATGGCCACCGACGAGGACGGCTGGGCCAAGCTCAGCACCATCGGTTTCTATCTCCGCCAGCTGGACCCCAGCTTTGACCCCAGGACCTACGGTTTCCGCCAGCTGTCCCAGCTCTTCAAGGCCTTCCCCGAGGTTTTTGAACTGCGCTTCGAAAACGAGCGCGGCCTGACCAGGGTCTGGGTCAAGATAAAAGAATGACGGGCGGGCCGGAGGCCGGATGAAAATTTATTACCATTCTCCGATAGGAATAATAGAAATTGAAGGCGGCCCGGCCGGAGTGCGCTCCTGTTCCTTTGTCGGGGAGAGACTGAAAGCCAGCCCGAAGCCAACCGGGTCCGGGTCCGAGCTGGAAGCGGTTCCAGCCGTCCTTAAAGAAGCCCGTCGCCAATTGGATGAATATTTTAAGGGCCTAAGGCAGGAGTTTTCTGTCAGGCTCGACCTGAGGGGAACGGAATTCCAGAGAAAGGTCTGGGCCGAACTGAGAAAAATACCCTTCGGTAAGACCAGGAGCTACGGGGAGGTAGCCAGGGCCTGCGGCCGTGGGGGAGCGGCCCGGGCGGTGGGTGGAGCCAACCATATGAACCCGGTGGTGATTCTGGTTCCCTGCCACCGGGTAATCGGTGCCGACGGCAGCCTGACCGGGTTCGGCGGAGGTCTGTGGCGGAAGAAATGGCTTCTGGAGCACGAGAAAAAAGTGCTGGAAGCCGGCCGGCAAAATAAGTATAAAAAATAACTGTAGATAATAACCCGCCGCGGAGAAGGCAAGGCGAGGAAGGAGAGGAAAATGATTAACACCCTGTCCAGAGTTTTCCTTAACACCGAGAAAAACTACCGGAAAGAAGCCCTGATGCTGGTCAAGCGCGAGGGCAAGTACTGCCCGATTTCCACCGACGAATTTTCTCAACGGGTCAGGAATATTTCCGCCGGCTTGAGGGCTTTTGGCCTGAAGAGCGGTGACAAGCTGATCATTCTTTCCGAAAATCGCCCGGAATGGGTCATGGTTGACCTGGCCGCCATCTGCCTGGGAGCGGTTACCGTTCCGATTTACACCTCGCTGACCCCGCCCCAGATCAAGTACATCATCAACGATTCCGAGGCCAGGTTCGTGGTCTGCTCCAACCCGGAAATGTGGTCCAGGCTGGAGGCCATAAAAACAGAATTGCCGCTGGTTGATAAATACATCATGATTGAAGACCTGGTCCCGGCCGGGGTGCTGACCCTGCGGGAAGTGGAGAAAGAAGGGGAGAAACTGAACCGGCAGAACCCCGGTGAATTCGATAAAATCGCCGAGTCCATCGGACCCGATGACCTGGCCACCATCATCTACACTTCGGGCACAACCGGGGTGCCCAAGGGAGCCATGCTCAGCCATTACAACCTGGTGAGCAACGTCCAGGCCCTGCGCTCGGTCATTGAATTTACGGATAAGGATACCGCCCTGTCCTTTCTGCCCCTGTCTCACGTCCTGGAAAGGATGTGCACCTTCGCCTGGATTTATGTCGGGGCCACCATTGCCTACGCCGAAAGCGTGGACACGGTTGCCCAGAACCTGGTCGAAGCCAGGCCGACCATCATGGTCAGCGTGCCCCGGCTGTTCGATAAATTTTACGCCCGGGTCATCGATAATGTTCTCAGCTCTTCCAATCTCAAGAAAAAGATTTTCTTCTGGGCCCTGAAGACCGGCCGGAAGTATGCCCAGAAAAAAATAAACAGGGAAAAAATATCGGGCTGGCTCAAGTTCAGGTACGGTTTGGCCTACAAGCTGGTCTTTTCCAAGATAGTGGAAAAGACCGGTGGCCGGGTCCGGTTTTTTGTCTCGGGCGGAGCCCCGCTGTCGCGCGACATCGCCGAGTTTTTCTATGCCATGGGCATCCTGGTGATTGAAGGCTACGGGCTGACCGAGACCTCGCCGGTCATCGCCGTCAACCGCCTGGAAGATTTCCGCTTCGGCTCGGTCGGCAAGATCCTGCCGGAGGTGGAGGTCAAGATCGCCGCGGACGGAGAAATCTGGGCCCGCGGTCCGAACGTGATGAAAGGCTACTTCAAGAAGGAAGCCGAGACCAGGGAGGCCTTTGAAGACGGCTGGTTCAAGACCGGGGACATCGGCTATCTGGACAAGGACGGCTACCTGGTGATTACCGACCGAAAAAAAGACATCCTGGTGACTGCCGGGGGCAAGAACGTGGCCCCGCAGCCGATTGAGAACACCTTAAAGTCCAGCCCCTACATCGCCAACGCCGTGGTGGTAGGGAACCACCGCAAGTTTGTCTCGGCCCTGATTGTTCCCGATTTTGACAAGCTGGAAATCTGGGCCAGGGAGAATAACGTAGCCTTTGGCGACCGGAAAGAGCTGATAGCCAGGCCAGAAGTTTATGAATTTTACATGCAGGAAATTGACCGGTTAACGCCGCACCTGGCTTCTTACGAGAAAATCAAGAAGATTGCCCTGCTGGACAAGGACTTCGAGATAGAAGCCGGAGAATTGACCCCGACCCTTAAGGTCCGCCGAAAAATAGTGGAAGAAAAATATAAAGACCTGATAGACCATATGTATGCCGAGTAAACCTTCCGGCCTCTCGAAATATCAGGCTGCCCCGGTGGGAAAAAATCATTTCCGGCTGCGTCTTTTTCAATAAACACTGACCCGCTCATCGATTTTTTCCATTTCTGACCGGAGCGTGATCATGTCCGAGCTGGAACAGGCGGTCAAGGCCGCCTACCAAGGACACCGCCAGAGATTAAGAGAAAAATTCCTGAAAGGGGGGCTGGCCGGCTTCCTGGATTACGAAATCGTGGAATTGCTCCTGACCCTGGGCACCCCGCGCCGGGACTGCCGGGAGGCGGCCCGTCTGGCCCTTAAAGAGTTCCGGACCTTCCGGGCGGTCATGGAAGCCGACCCGCTTGAGCTCCAGAAAATAAAGGGGATTGGACCAAAAAATATCTTCGGCCTGAAACTGGTCCACGAAGTGGCCAGGCGCTATCTCAAGGACTGCATTATCAAGCGGCCGGTCTGCAAGTCTTCCCGGGAAGTCTTTGACTATCTCTATTACAGCCTGCGCGACCTCCGGATTGAAGTCTTCAAGGTGCTGTTCCTGAATACCAAGAACCAGGTCCTGGAGGAGAAAACCCTGTTCGAGGGAACGGTTGATTCCAGCGCCGTCTATCCCCGGGAGGTCATCAAGCAGGCCCTGAAATACGAGGCCTCCAGCCTGATATTCGTCCACAACCACCCTTCGGGCGACCCGGAACCTTCAAGCTGCGACCGGGACATCACCCGCGACCTGGTCTTTGCCTGCGCCGTGATGCAGATCAGGGTGCTGGACCATATCATCATCGGCAACAATTGCTACTACAGCTTTGCCGACGAGGGACTGATTGAAAAATACCAGTCTCATTTTTACAGCGTCAACTTCTGCCGCCAGCCGGCGAAAAAGTGGTTGCACAAAAGAAAGAGTTCTGGTTAAATGCTGGGAAGGGAGGTTTGCGTCATGAAGCCAATTAATGAAATCGCTGCCAGACTGGGAATACCCGAGGATAAACTGGAACTCTATGGCCGTTACAAGGCCAAGATTGATTATCAACCCCTTCTTTCGGATAAAAAGGGCCGGCTGATCATGGTTACGGCCATGACCCCAACCCCGGCCGGGGAGGGCAAGACCACCACGGCCATCGGCCTGGCCGATGCCCTGAACCGGCTGGGAAAGAAAGTCTGCGTGACCCTGCGCGAGCCGTCGCTGGGGCCGGTCTTTGGAATTAAAGGTGGAGCCACCGGCGGCGGCAAGGCCATGGTCGTGCCCCGGGAGGAGATCAACCTCCATTTCACGGGAGATATTCATGCGGTCACTTCAGCCCACAACCTGCTGGCGGCCATGGTTGATAACCGGGTTCACTTTGACGGGCCGACCGGGTTGCTCGACGGCCGGACCGTGACCTGGAAAAGGGTGCTGGACATGAACGACCGCTCCCTGCGCCAGGTGATAATCGGGCTGGACGACACCTTCCAGACCTTCGCCCGGGAAACCGGGTTTGACATAACCGCCGCTTCCGAGATCATGGCCATACTCTGCCTGTCGTCCGACCTCAAGGACCTGAAGAGGAGGGTGGGGAACGTGCTTATCGGGTTTTCCGTTGACGGCAAGCCGGTCTTTGCCCGGGACATCAAGGCCGACGGGGCCATGACCGCCCTGCTCAAGGACGCCATCAAGCCCAACCTGGTCCAGACCCTGGAGGGCACCCCGGCCATAATTCATGGCGGCCCGTTTGCCAACATCGCCCACGGCACCAACTCGGTGGTGGCCACCGGCCTGGCCCTGAGCCTGGCCGATTACGTGGTGACCGAGACCGGCTTTGCTTCCGACCTCGGGGCGGAAAAGTTCTTTGACATCGTGGTCCGCACCGGGCAGGTGCCGCCGCCGGCCGTCACCGTCCTGGTTTCAACCCTGAGAGCCCTCAAGTACCATGGCGGGATGAAGCTCGACGAGCTGGGCAAGGAGAATCCGCAGGCGGTGGAAGCCGGGTTTGACAACCTCAGGAAACACATCGAGAACATGAAAATATTCGGAACGCCCTTCGTGGTGGTCCTGAACCTCTTCCCGGCCGACCATGCCACCGAGATCGATACCTGGATCAAGCTGGTCAGGGCGGAAGGCGCCCGCTATGCCCTGAGCGATGTCTATAACAAGGGCGGTGAAGGTGGCCTGGAGCTGGCCGAGGCGGTGATGAAGGCCATTGACGAGGACAAGAACAATTTTAATTTCCTGTACCCGCTGGACATTCCCATCGCCCAGAAAGTGGAAACGATTGCCAGGAAGATTTATGGGGCCGACGGCATAAAGATTGAGCCGGCTGCCAAGAAAAAGATGGAGCTGTACGAAAAAATCGGTTTCGGGCAGACCCCGGTCTGCGTGGCCAAGACCCAGTCGTCGCTGTCCGACGACTCCAAGAAGCTGGGCCGGCCGCGGGGCTGGACCCTGACCGTGACCAACGCTTCGCTCAGCGCCGGGGCCGGTTTTGTGGTTCTGCTGTGCGGTGATATAATGACCATGCCCGGTCTGCCCAAGTCCCCCCAGGCCGAGAAAATTGATGTCGATGACGAGGGCAAAATCACAGGGATGATTTGAGTCTATAAGAACGGGCTGTTCAGGGCGAGAGATTTTACCGAACGGCTGGAGGTTCGATCCAGCGGTTGAATAGATCGGAGGCAAGGATGAAACCGGACGAAACCGAACAGAAACAGGCTTCCCGGGGCAAGGCCCTGGATGCGGCCCTGAGCCAGATTGAAAAACAATTCGGCAAGGGCGCGGTCATGAAACTCGGCCAGAAGGAGGCCGCGGTCAAGGCCGAGGTCATTCCCACCGGTTCGATTTCTTTTGACCTGAGCCTGGGGATAGGCGGGTTCCCGCGGGGACGGGTGGTGGAGATTTTCGGGCCGGAAGCCACCGGCAAGACCACGCTGGCCCTTCATGTCATTGCCGAGGCCCAGCGGCGGGGCGGGCAGGCGGCTTTCATCGACGCCGAGCATGCCCTTGACCCGCAGTATGCTTCCAAGGTGGGGATAAATGTCGACGAGCTGTTGATTTCCCAGCCAGATTACGGCGAACAGGCCCTGGAAATCGCCGAGGTGCTGGTCAGAAGCGGAGCGGTTGATGTCATCGTGGTCGACTCGGTGGCCGCCCTGGTGCCCAAGGCCGAGCTGGAAGGCGAGATGGGCGATGCCCACATGGGCCTCCAGGCCAGGCTGATGTCGCAGGCCCTGCGCAAGCTCACGGCCATAGTCAGCAAGTCCAAGACCTGCTTTATTTTTATCAACCAGATCAGGGAAAAAATCGGGGTGTTTGTTGGCTCGCCGGAAACCACCACCGGTGGCCGGGCCCTCAAGTTTTATGCTTCCATGCGCATCGATGTCCGCAAGCTGGCCACCCTGAAGGAAGGCGAGGAAGTGGTCGGCAGCCGGGTCAAGGTAAAAATCGTCAAGAACAAGCTGGCCCCGCCCTTCCGGGAAGCCCAGTTCGATATCATTTTCGGCGAAGGTATATCCCGCGAGGGCGACCTGGTTGACTCCGGGCTCCAGTACGGTATCCTGGAAAAGACCGGCACCTGGTATTCATACAAGGGGGAAAGGCTCGGCCAGGGAAGGGAAAACGTCAAGAAGCTGCTGAAAGAAAACAAGGAGCTGGCCGACCAGATCGACCTGGAAATCAGGAGAAAGGTCGGGCTGCTGCCCGAGGCCGAAGAAGAGGGTAAGAAAAAGTAGGTTGCCGAAGTCCACTGAAAATTTTGGTGTATAATAAATAAGTAAGTGGGAGGGACCACCCTGAAAAGACGGAGTTTTCTCTATCTGGCTGGAGCCCT
This sequence comes from Candidatus Saccharicenans sp., assembly GCA_024653215.1. Lineage (GTDB taxonomy): Bacteria > Acidobacteriota > Aminicenantia > Aminicenantales > Saccharicenantaceae > Saccharicenans. The sequence goes on from JANLFU010000004.1 coordinate 45,249, forward strand.
GGGCCTTTTTTCCCGGGCTCCGTTTAAGATTCTGGGAAAAGTAAAAGAAGGAGGCAAGACCATGACTTACCAGGCCAAAGATTATTCCGGGTTGCTGGGCATGCCGGGCTTCAGCGAAACCCTGCTCAAGAACCATTTCACCCTGTACCAGGGCTATGTCAACAACACCAACAAGCTGCTGGAGACCATAGCCCAGATGGTCAAGGACGGCAAGGCGGGAACGCCAGAGTTTGCCGAGCTGAAAAGAAGGCTGGGCTGGGAATGGAACGGGATGAGACTGCACGAATACTATTTTGAGAACCTGGGCGGGAAAGAAGCCCTGGCCCCTGGCAGCAAGCTCTACCAGAAGCTCGTTGAGAATTTTGGGAGCTTCGAACTCTGGGAAAAGGAGTTCAAGGCCACCGGCACCATGAGGGGCATCGGCTGGGTGGGCCTGTACCAGGACCTGCAGAGCGGTCGCCTGCTCAACTTCTGGATAAACGAGCATGATGTCGGCCATCCGGCTGGCTGCCAGTTGCTGCTCATCATGGATGTGTTTGAGCACGCTTTTATCACCGATTACGGGTTGAAGCGGGCCGATTACATCGAGGCTTTCTTCAAGAACCTCAACTGGAAAGCGGTGGAGAGCCGTCTGAAGTAAGTTTCCCCTTCGGGCGATCAGGCCGCGGGTTTTTTCTGAAAAAGCGGATTAATATCCGGGCGTCTTACCCTTATGTCCGGTATTTGCCTTAATCATAATTTCCCTATAGTATTATTCACGGAATTAAGGCCGGTCTATCATTCCTTCATTAACTTTGAGGAAATCTACATATAGCCGGCCGAGGAGGGTTCGGATGAATCCAGGGAAACTTTTCAAGAATATCAAGCGGCAGATTTTCCGCGGGTTCCTGGCCCTGATCCCGCTTTACCTGAGCTACCTGGTCATAAGGTTCCTTTATGTCAATGTTGACCAGAAGTTTGCCTCGCTCATAGAAAGCCGCCTGGGGTTCCGGCTGCCCGGCCTGGGCCTGGCCCTGATCCTGGTCCTGCTCTACCTTCTGGGGTGGCTGGCTTCCAACTGGGCGGGGCGGCGCCTGCTGGGCCTGGTGGAAAAGGTCATGGAGAAAATCCCGCTGATCAAGACCGTCTACAGCCTGGGCAAGCAACTGGGACTGGCCCTGGCCCTTCCCGAAAAGCAAGTTTTTCAGCAGGTGGCCCTGGTCGAGCAATTCCGGCCCGGGTTGTGGTCCATAGGCTTTGTCACCGGTCGCATCAGGGATGGGCGAACCGGCGAGAACCTGGTCAAGCTGTTCATCCCGACTGCTCCCAACGTGACCACCGGCTTTACGGTTATCGTCAGTGAAAAAGATATCCGCCTTCTGCCCTGGACAGTGCAGGAAGCCATGAAGATGATTCTCTCCGGGGGAATTGTCGGGGCGGAAGAACTCGAATATTCCCTGCCAGGGGAGGCTTCACTTAAAGCGGATCATTAATTTATGGGTAAAAATGCAGTTTGGTAATCCTGTTCTTTACCCGGGAAAACCCCAACCAATCACGGTCCTTCCAAACCATAACTTTTATTAATATAATTCGTATAAATTAAAAAACCGGAAAGGAGGTCCAGATGGCTCCAGTTCTGGAAGTTGAAGGACTGAAGAAAAAATATGGCAGCCTGGAAGCCCTCAAGGGAGTCAGTTTCAAGGTGGAGGAGGGCGAAATCTTCGGCCTGATCGGCCCCAACGGCGCCGGCAAGACCACCACCCTGCGCATCATCTCCACCCTGCTGACGCCGACCGATGGCCGGGTGACTTTTCTGGGCTTTGACCTTAAGAAAAACCCCGAGAAGTTCCGCGAAAAAATCAGCTACCTGCCCGAGGAGGCCGGGGCTTACCGCAACATGAAGGGTATCGACTACCTGGAATTCATGGCCAAGTTTTATGCCGCTGACGACAGCGAGGCCAAAAAGTACGTGGAAAGAGCGGTGGCCATTTCGGGGCTGGGTGAAAGGCTCAAGGATAAGGCCGGGACCTACAGCAAGGGGATGACCAGGAAGCTCCTCTTGGCCCGGGCCCTGATGACCAAGCCGGCCCTGGCCATCCTGGATGAGCCCACCTCCGGCCTGGACGTTATAAACAGCCTGGAAGTGCGGGAGATGATCAAGGGATTCACCAAGGAAGGGGTATCGGTCCTGCTTTCTTCCCACAACATGCTGGAAGTGGAATTCCTGTCCGACCGGGTGGCCCTGATCGACCGGGGCCTGATCCTTGATTCCGGAACCCCGCAGGCCCTTAAAGAAAAGTACCAGGCCTCCAACCTGGAAATCGTCTTCAGGAGGGCGGTCCAATGAAAAAATTCAGCCATCTTTTGATAAAAGAAATCAAGGAACTGATCAACAAACAGCTGGTCATCTCCCTGGTTTTCATCCTGGTCATCTTTAACTTCATAGGCAACGTGACCAGGACCGAGATTAAAAAGGCCATGGCCAAGCAGAAAATTGCCGTGCTGGACCAGGATCAGTCAGAAATTTCCAGGAACATCATCGGCGCCCTGAACATGGCCAATTTCATAATTGAAGAAAAGACCGGGGAGAAGGAAAACGTCGTCCAGGAAATCAGGAACAGCAACCTGGACCTGCTGGTGGTCATACCCCAGGGCTTCGGCCAGCTGGCCAGCAGCTTCCAGCCGGCCGAGGTGGAGACCTATTCCTTCCTGCGAGGCGTGTCCATTGCCGGCCGGAGCAAGAGCGAGGTGGTCAAGGCCCTGCTCAATTCCACCAACGAGTACCTGTCCAACCAGTACCTGAAGAAGAAAATTCCTGATGCCGACCCGAAATTGCTTAAAGCGCCCATCAAGAACCGGGAATTCGTGGTGGTCCGGGATAGGCAGGCCGAGGGTTCCAGTGGCTTGGTAATTGGTTCTCTTACAGCTCAAGGCTTCATCCTTCCCATCATTCTTCTTTATATAGTTATCTGGTCTACTCAAATGGTTATTACCGCTATCGCTATGGAAAAACAGAACAAGACCTTAGAGACTCTGCTCACTGTTCCTATTTCCCGGGGCTCTATAGTAGCGGCTAAAATGCTATCTGCAGGACTTGTGGGGTTGTTAGCCGCAGGTATCTATATGGTAGGTTTTCGGAATTTTTTCAGTATTTCAAATATAGATGTTTCCAATGCCCTGGGCGGAGCGACCCCGATCTTAAAGCAGCTTGGCCTGACCATAAACACCCAGGGCTACATCCTGTTCGGAGTTTCGCTTTTCCTGACCATCCTCTTCGCCCTGGCCCTGGCCACCATCCTGGGTGTCCTGGCCGAGGATTACCGGACGGCCCAGAGCCTGACTATGCCAATAGTGTTCCTAGTGCTGGTTCCCTATTTCATCAGCCTGTTTGCTGACATCAACACCATGTCCCTTCCGGCCAAGATTTTGGTCCTGGCCATTCCCTTCTCCCATCCCTTCTTTGCCATGCAGAACATCATGTTCGGACACATGAACATGCTCTGGCTGGGCATTGCCTATAACTTCCTGTTCGTGGCGGTCATGCTGTGGTGGACGACCAGGATTTTTGCCACCGACCGGGTGCTGACCATGAAGCTCAAGTGGCGCAAGAAAAAGGTGGTGCTATAAGGCCCGGGAACGGCGAAATTAATCAGGATAATAGACCCGGCGGAGCCGCACCCTAAATTTTTGAATGATAAAAAGCGAGTGGAGTCTGTTTGTAAGCCAGAAGATTTTTAAATGTTAAGTAAATCAGCTCTGGAAAAACATGAGCGGGAATCCTTCGCTTCAAGCAACTGACCGCGCCTGACGGATGTCCTTATCGGCTCGCCCGATAAAATTTTGGGAATCCATCACCGAAAATAAATAAATAAATTGACGGGAATCAGTCCCGTTGCTGCCGCAATATATGAATGGTCATTCATATATTATGGGTTGAGCTTCTAACGGGGCCAGCCCACGGCCAGGAGGTAGATGGCCGATTCCCGGGCCGGGTTGACCCCGAGCAGGGAATTAATCTCATCGTCGAAGAAGGCCGCCACCGGGCAGGACCCGAGTCCCAGCGAGACCGCGGCCAGGGCGGCGTTCTGGGCCACGTGCCCGGCATCCAGGTAGATATAGCGGAAACCGCGGGCCCCGTACTTCCAGGTGGTCCTTTCAAAGACGGCGGTAAGCACCAGGACGAAGCTGGCCTCGGCCAGGAAATCCTGGTTAAGGGCGGCATCGGCCAGAAGCTCGCTGAAGTTGCCTTCGTATCGCTGGCGCAGCGACTGGTTGGCCGGCACAAAATGATACAGGCCCGGCGCCAGCCCTACCACCTCCCGGGCGAAAATATAAATATCAACGGGATAGAGGGCCCCGGCCGAGGGAGCGGTCCTCAGCAAGAAATCTCCGGCCTTCAAGGTCACTCCGGCCGTGGCCCAGAGTACCTGGGACAGCGCTTCAAGAGAAACCGGCTTTTTCTGGTATTCGCGGACACTTCTCCTGGTGTTCATGGCCCTGAACAGCGGCCAGCCGTTTTCGCGGTCAGGCGCCGGAAGCGGAATTACCCTGTCCACCAGCTTTTCCTTGAGCCTTTCTCTTTTTTTCTGGCGTTCCAGGGCCCCCGGGGAGTAAGGTTCCCTCTGGTATTTAGTTTCCAGCTGGAATTGATGCCCGATACCCTCTCGCATGGTCCTGCTCCTTAAAGCAAGCTATTTATTATCAATTATATAACAAATTCTCCGTCATCCTGACATTTTCTTTCGAGACTTTTCCCTTATTTATTTTGTCGCCAGGTTCTGAGAAAATAAGAAAAGGAGAGGAAAATGACCCCTTTAACAATGAAGATGGGAAAAATAAAGCGTATCGCCCTGGTGGCCCACGACAACAAGAAGCCCGACCTCCTGGAATGGGCCAGGTTCAACCGCGGCCTCCTGGAAAAGCATGAGCTCTGGGCCACCGGCACCACCGGCTTGCTGCTGCAGAAAGAACTGGGCCTGGAAGTTAACGTCCTACAGAGCGGGCCGCTCGGCGGCGACCAGCAGGTCGGGGCCAGGATTGCCGAAGGGTTGATCGATTTCCTGATTTTTTTCTGGGACCCGCTGGAAGCCCAGCCCCACGACCCCGACGTCAAGGCCCTGCTCCGGATTGCCGTGGTCTGGAACATACCGGTGGCCTGCGACCGGGCCTCGGCTGACTTCATCATCTCCTCGCCGCTGATGAAGGAAGAATATGCCCGGCAGGTCCCCGATTACTCGGATTATCGCTCCCGGCGGCTCAAGCTGGATTAATTATTTAAGCACGTTTTTAAGATAAGACCCGGTCAGCGAGCCCGCTGTGGCGGCCACTTCTTCCGGGGTGCCATGGGCCACCAGGTAGCCGCCGCGTTCTCCCCCTTCCGGACCCAGGTCGATGATGTAATCGGCACACTTTATGAATTCCAGGTTGTGTTCAATCACCACCAGGCTGTGCCCCTGTGCCACCAGCTTCTGGAAACAGGCCAGGAGCACCTTGACATCATCCAGGTGCAGGCCGATGGTTGGCTCATCGAACAGGTAAAGAATCTTTTTATTCTTCTCGTGCACCAGGTGGAAGGCCAGCTTGATTCGCTGCAGTTCTCCGCCCGAGAGGGTGGTCGTGGGTTGCCCCAGTCGCAAATATCCCAGTCCCACTTCGGCCAGGGGTTGCAGGCGGTGCGCGATGTCCCGGTGGTCTCGGAAAAACTCCAGGGCCTCGCTGACGCTCATTTGCAAGACTTCGTGGATGTTCTTGCCCCGGTACCTGATTTCCAGGATGTCCGGAGTGTAGCGGCGGCCGCCGCAGGTCTCGCAGGTCAGGACCACATCGCTCAGGAACTGCATCTCCACTTCCTGGAAGCCGGCTCCCTGGCAGTCCGGGCACTGGCCGCGAGCGGTATTGAAGGAAAAATGCCCGGCGGTATATCCCTGGGCCCGGGCCTCCCTGGTTTCGGCAAAGAGCTCCCTGATGCCGTCCAGGGCCTTGGTGTAGGTGGCCGGGATGGAACGGGGCGAAGTGCTCAGCGGCGACTGGTCGACCCTGACCACCTTGCTTATCTTTTCGGCTCCCCTGATCCGGTCAAAGCCGTTGCTGCTCTGGCCGGTTAATCCCTTGTATATCACTTCATCCAGCAGGGTGCTCTTGCCCGAGCCGGAAACCCCGGTCAGGCAGACAAAGACCCCTAACGGGATTTTCAGGTCGAGGTTCTTCAAGTTGTGCTTGCGGGCGCCGTGGATTTCCAGGAATTCCCTGGGCCGGCGGCGCCGTTCCGGCTTCGGGATGGATATTTCCTGGCGAAGGTACCTGGCCGTGAGCGTTTGCCCTTCTTCCAGGAATTTCTTCATCTCCCCGGCATAGAGCACCTGTCCGCCGTATTCTCCGGCTCCCGGGCCCAGGTCAACCAGGAAGTCTGCTTCCCGGATGATTTCCGGGTCGTGCTCCACCACCAGCACCGTGTTGCCTATATCCTGAAGGCGCCTCAGAATGCGCACCAGCCGGCGGTTATCCCGGGGATGAAGCCCGATGGACGGCTCGTCCAGCACGAACAGCGTTCCCACCAGGGAAGCGCTCAGGGCCGCGGCCAGGTTAATCCGCTGGGCCTCGCCCCCGCTCAGGGTGAAGGTCATGCGGTCAAGGGTCAGGTAATCCAGGCCCACTTCCAGCAGGAACCTGAGACGCCCCTTTATTTCCTGGATCAGCCGTTCGCCGATTTTCTGCTCGTACGGCGAAAGCTGCAGGTTTTCCAGGAAATCGCAGGCTTCCCTGACCGTCATGGCGTTGAAGTCGCCGATGGACTTTCCGGCGATTTTTATGGCCCGGGCTTTTTCGTTCAGCCTGGTGCGTTCGCAGGCCGGGCAGGGCGCGTATTTCCGGTAGCGGCTCAGCAGCACCCGGACCTGGACCTTGTATTTCTTGGATTCCAGCCACTCGAAGAAGCCCTTGACGCCGTAATAGCCATCACCGCCTTCCAGGACGAACTGGCGGTGTTCGGGCTTTAATTTGTGAAAGGGGACATCGGTCGGTATGCCCCGCCGCCTGGCTTCCCGGATGAGTTCCCGCTGAAGCCCGCGGGAAGCCGGCTTGGTCCAGGGCTCCACCGCGCCCTCTTCTATCGATTTATTTTTATCCGGCACAATCTTATCTTCATCCAGCACGGCCAGGTCGCCGAAGCCATGGCAGGCCGGGCAGGCTCCCTGGGGGCTGTTGAAGGACAGCAGGTTGGGATAAGGTTCCTCGTAGGTCAGATTACAGGTCTTGCATTCCAGGTATTCGCTGAAGCTGAAAATCTGGCCTGTTTCCGAGTGTACCCTGACCCGGCCTTCTCCTTTCTTCAGACCGGTCTCCAGGGAATCGACCAGCCGTTCCCGGTCCTGCGGGTCAAGCTGGAAATAGTCCACCAGGACTTCCATTTCCTTTTCCGGTTTCCGCCTTTTTTCGGCTTCTTCGACCGGAATGACCTTTCCCTTCTGGTAAAACCGCAGGAAGCCCTCCTTCTTCAATTCGGCCAGCTTTTTGCCCTCGGGCCAGGCGAAGGTGATGGCCAGCCGCGTTCCGGCCGGGAGAGTGCTCAGCGTTTCCACCATGCGGTCGATGGTATCTTTTTTTACCGGCTGGCCGCACTTCAGGCAGTGGATGGTTCCGATCCTGGCATAGAGCACCCGCAGGAAGTCGTAGATTTCGGTGACCGTGGCCACCGTGGAGCGGGGATTCTTGGCCGAGGCTTTCTGCTGGATGGCGATGGCCGGCGGAATGCCTTCGATCAGGTCGGCTTCCGGCTTGTCCATCCTTTCCAGGAACTGGCGGGCGTAGGAGGACAGTGATTCCAGGTAACGGCGCTGGCCCTCGGCGTACAGGGTGTCAAAGGCCAGCGAAGACTTACCGGAGCCGCTGACCCCGGTGATGATTATGAGTTTCCCCACCGGCAGGTCGAGGTCGATGTTTTTCAGGTTGTGGACCCGGACCCCGCGCAGAATGATTTTGTCTTCCATTGTTAAAAAATTATACTCTCTTAAAGGTCGGATGGTAAGAAGTAGCTCCAGTTCTAAGGGGTGAAGCCTGGCCAAGCTTGGCGAGGCAGCCAGGCCAATAGAAAATTCAAGAAGTCGCTAATAACCGAATCTGCCTTCTTTGATTTTCCTTGTCATGGCCGAATTCTTTCCAATTTGGAATTAATCAATCTCTCCTTTATAAGGCAGTTTTAAGGTCCCGTCAGCCCATTCCAGGAAATATATTTCGGGCTCTGCTATAATTGAAAACCTTATGAACATACTGATACTTGCCGGAATCGCCCTGGCCCTGGCCGTGGATGCTTTTGCCGTCACCGTGGGTCTGGCCTGCGCGCTTTCCGGGCTCAGCCGCCGGCAGGTCTTCCGCCTGGCCTTTCATTTCGGGCTTTTCCAGTTCCTGATGCCGGTAGTCGGCTGGTTTATCGGGGAGAACCTGCTCAAGCTGATTTCCAATTACGACCACTGGGTGGCCTTTGGCCTGCTGCTCTTCGTGGGTTTAAGGATGGTCCGGCAATCCTTCCGGGATGATGACGAAAAATACCGGGCGGGCGACCCCACCCGCGGCTGGTCTCTCCTGGTGCTGGCCCTGGCCACCAGCCAGGACGCCCTGGCCGCCGGCTTTGGCCTGGTCGTCCTGGGCATTAACATCTGGGTTTCGGCCCTGGTCATCGGGCTGACCGCGTTCAGCCTGACCTGGGTGGCCAGCCGGGTTGGCCCCCTGATGGGCCGGGTTTTCGGGCGCCGGGCCGAACTCGTGGGTGGCCTGGTCCTAGTGCTCATCGGAGTCAAGATTCTGCTCGACCATATGGGGAAAGGTTAGCCGCGGTCGGCTCTTTGACATTTGCAACCTTTTTTCTATAATAACTTCTGCTCAAAATGCGAAAGAAGAGCAGATTAAGGGCAATTTTAGGCTGCTAACAGACCAGGAGGCCGATTGATTTTTGGAGTGGGCGTAGACATCATCGAAGTAGCCAGGGTGGAAGATAAACTCAGCCGGACGCCGGGGCTGAAGGAAAAGCTCTACACCCCCGTTGAAATCGCCTACTGCGAAAGCAAGAAATTCCCCTTTCAGCACTATGCGGCCCGCTTTGCGGCCAAGGAAGCTTTCATGAAGGCCCTGGGCACGGGCTGGAGCCGGGGAGTAAAGTTTTCTGAGATTGAAGTCCGGAACCTGGACAGCGGTCAACCGGTGCTTGAAGTCTACGGGCGAGCCAGGGAGCTCTGCCAGGCAGAGGGAATCACCAGGTCTTACGTTTCCCTGTCGCATCTTCAGACCAAGGCGGTGGCCACGGTCGTTCTGGAAAAATAGATAAACTGTGGAGGGAATATGACACACTTCGGAAACTACGAGGACAGGGCCAGGAATTTCTCCTGGGCCATCAGCGAGCAGGAACTCGGTTACAGGCCCGGGCAGGTCATCAACATCGGCTGGTACTGCTCGGACCGCATCTGCCAGCAGGGAAAAGCCGACAAGGTGGCCCTCATCTGGGAGGGTTTTACCGGCGAGAAAAAGATTTTCACCTACAACGACATCCGGCTTTATTCCAACACCTTCGCCAAGTTTATTAACGACCTGGGAATAAAGGCCGGCGAGCGGGTCTGCCTGTTCATGGACCGGGTGCCGGAACTTTACATCGGCTTCCTGGGAATCCTCAAGACCGGCTGCATCGTTCAGCCGCTGTTTTCGGCCTTCGGCGAAGAATCGCTTTTTGTCCGACTGGAGAATGCCGAGACCACGGCCATCTTCACCCAGAAAAAGCACGTCTCCAAGGTCAGGAAAATCAGGGATAAATTGCCGCACCTGAAATATATCATCATCGTGGACTATGATGGCAAGACGCCTCTCCAGGAGAGGGAAGTGGCTTTCTCCATGGAGAAGTCCGAGAAGGTCGAGCACTACGAAATCTATCCGACCTATGCCGAGACGCCCTCGGTGCTTCACTATACCTCGGGAACGACCGGCATGCCCAAGGGGGTCCAGCATGTGCATTACTCCCTCATTTCGCAGTACATAACTGCCAAGTGGGTTTTGGACCTTCACGACGACGACATCTACTGGTGCACGGCCGACCCCGGCTGGGTGACCGGGACCTCTTACGGCATCATCGGGCCCTTCAGCCTGGGGGTTACCCAGTGCGTCCTGGACAGCGGCTTTTCGGCCGAGGCCTGGTACCGGTTCATCGAGAAGAACCGGGTAACTGTCTGGTACTCGGCCCCCACGGCCATCCGGTCGCTGATGAAGGCCGGAGACGAAATCATCAAGAAATTTGACCTGTCGTCACTGCGGCACCTGGCCAGCGTGGGCGAGCCCCTAAACCCGGAAGCCGTCAACTGGTCAATCCGGGTCTTCGGCAAGCCCTTCCACGACACTTACTGGCAGACCGAGACCGGCTGCATCGTCATCACCAACTTCCCGGGGATGCCGGTTAAGCCCGGTTCCATGGGGCGTCCTTTCCCCGGCATCACCGCCACCATCCTCAATCCCGGCAACCACGAGCCATACCCGGAGCCGGGGCGCATCGGCTTGATCGGCCTGAAGCCGGGCTGGCCCTCGATGATGCGGACCTACTGGAACAACGAGGAAGCCTACAAGAACAAGTTCCGCAACGGCTGGTACCTGACCGGCGACCGGGCCAGGATGGACAAGGACGGCTACATCTGGTTCGTGGGTCGCGACGACGATGTCATCAACACCGGCGGCCACCTGGTCAGCCCCTTTGAAGTGGAATCGGCCCTGCTGGAGCACCCGGCTGTGGCCGAGTCGGCGGTGGTCAGCAAGCCCGACCCCATCAACATGGAAGTGGTCAAGGCCTTCGTCACTGTGAAGCCGGGGTTCACCGCTTCCAAGGACCTGGAGCTCGACATCATGAACTTCATCCGCAAGAAACTCTCGCCGCTGGCCATGCCCCAGGAAATAGAGTTCGTCGACTCCCTGCCCAAGACCAGGAGCGGCAAGATCATGCGCCGGATTCTGCACGCCAAGGAATGGGGCGAGGAGATCGGCGACACTTCCACCCTGGAAAACGAATGACGGGCTTGAAAAATTTATTAGAATAAAATAGAAAAAGGAGTAAGCTATGGACGACTTAAAGGAAATCATCAAGAATTACGTCATCAACGAGTACCTGGAGCCGGACAGCGACCCCATCGACTACGATACCCCGCTCATTTCAGGCGGCATCGTGGATTCATTCTCCATGGTCTCGCTGAAGAGGTTCCTGGAGAACAGGTACAACATCCAGATTCCCGACGACCAGGCCACGCCCGAGGCCTTTGACTCGGTCAACAAGATTGCCGACCTGGTCAGGCGGTTCGTAAAGGCTTGAGTTGCCGTCGGACTTAAGATAACCGGCGGGTATTCATAGAGCCAAAGGAGGAAACCATGGCTTTTCCAGATAGCGTGCGGGAATTATACCAGGCCCAGCTCAAGGCCCTGCAGGAGGGCGGGCTGTTCAAGGAAGAAAGGTTCATTCATTCGCCACAAGCGGCCGACATCGAGGTGGAATTTCCGGTCGGTTCTTCGCTGAAGAAGGTCATAAACATGTGCGCCAACAATTACCTCGGCCTGTCCAGCCATCCCGAGGTGATCAAGGCTGCCCACGAGGGGCTGGAAACCCGGGGCTTCGGAATGTCCTCGGTGCGCTTTATCTGCGGCACCCAGGACATCCACAAGGAGCTGGAAAGGAAGATGACCGAGTTCCTGGGTACTGAGGATACCATCCTCTTCCCGTCCTGCATGGATGCCAACGCCGGGGTATTTGAGGCCATCCTGACCAAGGATGATGTCATCATCTCCGACCGGCTGGTTCATGCCTCGCTGATCGACGGCATCAGGCTGTGCAGCGCCATGCACGATACCTTCAAGCATTCCGACATGGCCCACCTCGAGGAAAAGCTCAAGATGTACCAGGACAAGAGGCTGCGGCTGGTGGTGACCGACGGCGTTTTCTCGATGGACGGTGATACGGCCAAGCTGGACCAGATGGTCGAGCTCTGCGAAAAGTACAACGCCATGCTGCTGGTTGACGATTCCCATGCCTCTGGTTTCATCGGGAAAACGGGGCGGGGGACCCACGAGAAGTACGGGGTCATGGGCAAGATTGACATCATCACCACCACCTTCGGTAAGGCCCTCGGCGGGGCCACCGGCGGCTGCGTGTCCGGAAGGCGGGAAATCGTGGAGATGTGCCGGCAGCGGGCCCGGCCGTACCTGTTCTCCAACACCATCGCCCCGGTCATAATCGTGGGCATCCTCAAGGTGCTGGAGATTCTCTCGGCCACCACCGAGCGCCGCGACAAGCTGGAGAAGAACACCGAGTACTGGAGAAAGGGCCTGAAGGAAGCCGGCTTCATCCTGAAGGAAGGCGATACCCCGATTGTCCCGGTCATGCTGTTCAACGCCAGGCTGGCCCAGGAATTCTCCAAGGCTCTCTACGAGGAAGGCATTTATGCCATCGGCTTCTTCTTCCCGGTTGTTCCTCAGGGCCAGGCCAGGATCAGAACCCAGATTTCCGCAGCCCACGAAATCCACCACCTGGACAGGGCCCTGGAGGCCTTCATCAAGGTCGGGAAGAAGTTCGACATCCTCCACAAGACCAAGCAGGAAATCGTAGAAAAATACGGGATGTAATAGGTCCCGACAGATCGCCATTAAAAGGGGACACCTTAGAGTGTCCCCTTTAAGTCCTTTCTTGGGCTGCTTTTTAAGGCAAAGCCTATGAAAGAAATAGGGAGACACTCTAAGGTGTCCCCTTTTGCTCCCTTAATACCATTCCCTGATTAAAATGAAAAAATTATGCCTTTGACGGGAGGCTTCTGGCTGAGTATGATGGATATGGGAATTGCCTGCGTGAGTATATCTACATAGGGGCGAAGATGGTGGCTGAGTACCAGCCGGCTACGGGCAAGTATTACTACTACACCACCGACCAGATTAACTCCACCCGGGTGGTGACGGATGATGAGGGTAACGTGGTGTATTCCGCGGTCCATGACCCCTATGGCGGGGTGCAGCAGACCTGGGTCAACACCTTCAACCCCGGGTGGAAATTTTCCGGCAAGGAGCAGGATGCCGAGTCAGGTCTCTACTACTTCGGGGCCCGCTACTACGACCAGAGCCTCTACCGCTTCCTCAGCCCCGACCCGGTGATTCCCACCGACCGGGCCCTTTACAACCCGCAGCGGTGGAATCTGTATGGGTATTGCGGAAATAATCCGATAAATTTTGTCGATCTAGATGGCCGTATTTTAGTTCCGGTAAACAATATTGCAGACGCTACTATTGCTGCGAGATATAAGTACCTTGATAATAGGTTTTTGAGCAAACTTTCTGATGTCTTCTTCTGGCTTAGCGAAAGCGGTATCGATATCATAATTACCAGTATGTATAGACCGGCGGCTTTTCAGGCCGAGTTGAGAAAGCAAAACCCGGCCAACACCGCGAAAGGCATAAGTTATCATCAGACAGGCTGGGCGATAGATATATCCTGGGCAAATTTTTCAGAAGAAAAATTCAAGGAATTCGTTGATTATTGTAAATCCAGAGGTTTTATAGTCATTAAAGAGACGCGCGTTAACAGTGACGGTACCACCTCAGTATGGATACACATAAGCATAGATGACCCTAAGAAAAAATCTTCGAAGGCCGCAAGTTCAGCGGAACGACTTTTCCACTTATATAACAGTGCCATTTTTAATATGATAAATAGTTTTTTTGAGTTGATGATGTCACAGGATCCTTGGTTTGGAATGGTGACTGCACCGTATGAGCAATACATGATTTGAATCACAAATTAGGAGAAATGGATGAAAACGCGAGCAATTATTTTTTTGGCATCGATGCTAACATTAAATTCTTTAACTCTTTCGGCGTCGTCGCCAACCTCTTTTGATGATTTAATCCAGTGGGCAATCTTAAGGGCAGAAACAAATATCAAATATAAGATCGGGAGCTATACAGATTATATTCAAGTCTGGTACGACTTAACCTCATTGATTCCAAGAATAGAAAATGCAGAGCTGCGAGCCAGAGCTGAATTCTTGCGGTTAAAAGCTATTGAACAGGGATTGTGGCTATTACAGGGGAGTGGTCTCGAAGGACAAGAGATCAGGCCTGAGGGGGAGGCCTGGCTTAAGGCTATCGGCGAATATATTTATTTAGCTGGTCCAGATTGGCCATGGAATAGATGGTCAATACGGCCTGATATATGGTGGAAATACTGCGACCTTTATTCGGCAACTTCTTTTTCCGATGATTTTGCCTGGGAGGCGGCCAGCGAAGACCTGCCTTATGAATGCGAGGGCGATTTGGTTTGCGAGGTAGAAAAGATTAATAGGACTTACGGACGTTATCTGAATAAATTTCCTCAGGGGAAATATTATCGTCTGGCACTGGAGAGAATTTATAATTTCCTTGTTGTCAGGGTTCCTGAATTAGGATTCGAGAGCATAAAAAAGGAGGATTTCAGCCCAGAGGTATGGGATGAATTAGATGGAAATCTAAGATCGCTATACGGGGTTATTGTAAAGACGGATACTGAGAGTAAAGACGAGTATAGCTATTCTGTTTTGTCAAACTTCGAGCGGGTGTTTGGAGATGTGGTTAAAGATAAGAAGTCAAGCCTCCCTGCTATTGATAAAAAGAGCGAAGATTCGAACTTATATTCTGGATTGTCGAGGACCAATTTTAATATTTTGGATCAGCCGCCAGAAATAGCCATGGCCCTTTGGAAGAAACTTAAAAACGAGCAAGCCGAGACGAAGAATCAAAACCAACTGGGCTTAATCGAGTTAGAGGAATTGATATGCCTTGAGAAAATGTTGTCAAGCCGCACAGTTGAGGATCTCCTATCTGGTAAGGTTCTTGAAGCGGCGGATGTTTCACTAATTGAAGGAAAACATGTCAAGCATGAAGCTTTATTGGACCTGCATAAGAAGTTCAAAAATCAGGCCGTATCCGATGACATTGCTTTTTACTTAACGCAAAACACATTCAGCCGACCAGGTACCAGTTCTTATACAGGCATTAGTGCTTCCATGATAATGAGGGAAATAAATGAGAAAGAAGGGCTTTACCTGAGGCTTCATCCAAGGGGTAAATATGTTCCTATATGCCTTTTAATATTATCGAATCGATGGGGATGATAAGCGGCAAAAACCCGCTCGGAATTAAGGCCTCATTTGAACCCGGGGATCAGTCATATGAAGTTGAGCTAGCTAAGCTTGGCGAGGAATTGAAAACTTGTCAAAAGGAAAACGAGAATCTTAAAATCGCGAAGCAGGCCCTAGATGAGTATCAGGGGCTGAAAACTTATAGTAAACCCGATGAATTTTTAAGATGAATAAGGGAGAGTTCATAATTGGAAGGTTAAATGATGTAAGATAAAACTTAGGGGCGAAGATGGTGGCTGAGTACCAGCCGGCTTCGGGCAAATATTACTACTACACCACCGACCAGATTAACTCCACCCGGGTGGTGACGGATGATGAGGGTAACGTGGTATATTCCGCGGTCCATGATCCCTATGGCGGGTTGCAGCAGACCTGGGTCAACACCTTCAACCCCGGGTGGAAATTTTCCGGTCATGAGCAGGACCCTGAATCCTCCCTTTACTACTTCGGGGCCCGCTACTACGACTCTACTCTCTACCGCTTCCTCTGCCCCGACCCGGCATTTAATGTCTCTCTAATGAAAAGCGATATGCAACATTGGAACCTTTATTCTTATTGCAGAGATAATCCCTTAAACTTCATAGATTTTACCGGTTTATATTCATTTACTGTTCATGTAAATATTATAAGGCTCAGCTATGGGGCATTAGTTCCTGATAGCAGACCAGATCATATGATATGGATGAGGGGTGTGGGCCTTACCCTGTATCCATCCGGCAAAATTACCCCAACAATTGGAGATAATGGCAAAGCTGAATTAAAATTTGAACTCGACTGCCATATTTATATTTTGCCTGACGAGCAATTGAAAAATTTTGGAACAGATTATGCTTCGGTAATAAAGCACGAAATGACTTATCATAAGGAGTTCGTTGAATTATGGGTTAGCATGTCGCTAAGTCGCATAGAAAAAAAGTGGAGAGAAGAGATGAAAAAAGATCCCCAAGAGGCCCTAAAAAATGCTTATAAAAGATTTGAAAAAACAACGAAAACAGCCGAATGGATAAGCAACATACTCCACTTCGCATCTTTAAATCTATATATGGAAGTGGTGGCATCTTATTGGGATGAAATAGATCGTGATTGGCTCGCATGGAAATACGATCCATATATGGCCTGGCTTTTAATGGTTCCTTATGCAAATTAACCCGTTTCGAATGGGGTTGTGTATGATGGAGAGCAAATTATGAAAAAAGTTTTATCTATTCCCCTTATTACAATTATCATCCTTATTATTATCATTTTAGTTTATTGGATTTATGTATGGATCCAAGAAGATAGGTTAATGAAGAAGATAACCTCGATTGAAGAGGGGATGGATGAAGACGAAGTAATCCGGTTATTAGGGGAACCGAAGAGAGAAGTCCAGGTAAAAACTGATGAGATAACGAAGGGATGGTCAATACCCGGACAGGGGGATCTTGAAAGAGTGAAGAAAGAATATAAAGAGCTTGTAAGCTATGTGTATTATATTAAAAGATACAACCTTATGAAATTGCGGGAACGGTTACCTGGGTCCATACACTCTATCTACATTGATCCGGCCTCAAGAAAGGTGGTATATGTGAAGAGCATATTTATTATGTCTTATTGGTAAATATGTTTATTAAAGATATATCTGAATCCTCCCTTTATTACTTCGGGGCCCGCTACTACGACCCCGCGCTCTACCGCTTCCTTAGCCCCGACCCGGTGATCCCAACTGACCGGGCCCTCTACAACCCGCAGCGGTGGAATCTGTATGGGTATTGTTTAAATAATCCTCTGAACCTTTGTGATCCCGACGGCAGGGCGAGTGATTATGTACATTATGACCTTACCTATAAATTAGCCTTGGAAGCTGGTATTCCTGAGGATGAAGCCCGAATTATTGCTGAGGCCAACCGTAATGTTGACAAGGATTGGCGGACAAGTTCATTTAATCCTCTGGGACGCAGATTTCATTACCCTGATGCTTTTACTCTAAATTGGGCTTTGGATATTGCGTATAACACGAAAGACCCAGTTATGCTTGGATTTGCGTTGCACGTAATTCAGGATGCAATCTGGCATTTTAATTGGTTATTTAATCCGCTGGGGCATTTAATAGAATCTGTAGGAGATAAGGTTTTTGATTGGATCTGTTCTAGGTTAGGCGTATATCCAGACATCGAATTTGATCCAGATAGCCCATACTCAGCTTTTATTTCGTTGGATATACTCTGGTGGGTGAGATATGTGACATTTGATATATTGCAGGATTATAAAGCAAGAAAAGAGGCTTGTCGTTAATGGATAAGAAGGTTGTGAAATGAAACCGAGACTTAATTTAACAAACAGAAGGGTATTGTTATTCTTGTTATATTGGGGGTTTGGAATTAGCTTTTCTATCTTTGATGCAGCCTATGGGGTATTACTGATATTTTTCCCATGGGCTGCGTTGGTATTAGGGCTTTTAGTTCTACCGTCGATATTAATATCTAATAAGCTTGGTTTTCCAGACACCACTCTTCTTTTTGGTCGCATTGGTTTAGTAATGTCGTTATATTTCGTTGCCGTCCTATTCGTTGTGCTTAGTGTGCTTTATGTTTTTATATTAAATCAACTAAATTTGAGCACAGGGAAGAACTCAAGGTATAAATTTCCTTGGCTGACTTTTTTATTCCATTTATCCGGGATTTTCTGTTCGATACCTCTATATATAGGTTTTATCAATTCAGATAAAGTAAATCTTTTACCTTTTGCCAAATATTATCAGATGTTTGCCTACCCGATCTTAGCGATGGCAACATTTTTATTTATTTATATTGACTGGCGGCTGGCAAGGGAAATAGCCGAAGATGAGAAACAAGAAGCGGAGAATAGGTCTCAGTTTTAGGAATCAAAAAATGATGACTATTCTATTTCCTGAAAATGGGATTCGACAGACCTGGATGGGGGGCAAAGAGGCCGGAGCGAGTAATTCCGGAAAGGAGCAGGACCCTGAATCCTCCCTCTATTACTTCGGTGCCCGCTACTATGACCCCACGCTCTACCGCTTCCTCAGCCCCGACCCTCAACAGATACCTGCAATCGCTCGTTTTGAAATTAATCGATTTAATAAATATTTTTTTGCTAATAATAATCCCATATCCTATTTTGAATTTAGTGGATTGTGGGCGATTATTCACAAAGAAACTAAGATTATTAACGCCAGCTATATGAGCTATCTGGGAAAAAGTATTGAAGGCAAGGATGTTTATATGAAAGGGTTTGGGATGACAAACGTCCTGCCCGAAGATTTGAAGATAGATCTATCTAAAGAAACAGGTATCACAGTTAGTGTGACCTTTACAATATTCATTTTAGCGAAAGAAGATATTCAGTGGAAGCAAGAAGACGCAATAGTAGGTCATAATAACTACGAAAATGTACTCAGGCATGAGCTAACACATGTTTATGACATTCTTCTAATGGTGTCTTTAGCCCTGAACAAAATTGAGGCCCAGTGGAAGGCAGGAAAGATTTCTGATGAGGAGGCCAGAAAATTAGTTAATAAAGCCTTCATAAGGGCATCTAAAGCTTCAAGCAGCCTCAGAGATGACTGGGGAGTAGAATGGTTTAAGTGGCTCATCAATTGGTTTGAAGAACTGAAACCAGAACATAATTATTCAGCTTTTTGGGAATGGCTACTAACACCATATATTTATTTTCTTATGAAATGCAATTAATCCAATGACTATAAAAATAAAGAAAAAAACGTTCATATTTATAATAGCGTTAGCGTTAGTTATTGGTGCTTTTGCATATTTGGGCATATTGGAAATGCTGGATAAAACTCTTGTCAGGCGAGCAGAGTTATTGAAAGCGGGGATGACAGAAAGTGACGTGGTAAATATCTTGGGAAAACCCCGGGAGTTCGAGCTTATAGACTTAAGAGTGGCAGAAAATAGAGGTCTGCCTAAGGCTATTTTGAGTCGGATTGAAAAATACAACCAGGCAATAAAATGGTGGGCATATTATGTGCCGGGATATCTAGTCAATCCACCGTTTCTTTTCCATCCAGGGCCTTACAGGACAATTGTTGTTGTCTTTATTGATCATAATGGACATGTGGTTCACTCAAGTATTGGTATAACAATTAGAAGAATAAAGCCTTTTGAATTACTAATGAAAGATCGCGATACAAATCAGAATTAGTAATAAAGGGTCTAAAAATAGGGAAAACGTTTGCTTTGTAACTTTATCTAGGCTGTTTGAGTTCCAAGAATTTTGAAACAGAGATTGTGGATTGATATGATGGCTATGGGAATTGCCTGCGTGAGTATGTCTACATGGTGGCGAAGATGGTGGCTGAGTACCAGCCGGCTACGGGCAAGTATTACTACTACACCACCGACCAGGTTAATTCCACCCGGGTGGTGACGGATGATGAGGGTAACGTGGTGTATTCCGCGGCCCATGATCCCTATGGTGGAGTGCAGCAGACCTGGGTCAACACCTTCAACGCCGGGTGGAAATTTTCCGGCAAGGAGCAGGATGCCGAGTCAGGTCTCTACTACTTCGGTGCCCGCTACTATGACCCCACGCTCTACCGCTTCCTCAGCCCCGACCCGGCGATCCCCTCCGACCGGGCCATCTACAACCCGCAGAGGTGGAATTTATACGGGTATTGCCTGGGCAACCCGATAAATTATGTTGATATGGCCGGTGAGCAAGCAGAAAGCTCTCGAAAGCTGATAATAACCAGGACTA
Source organism: Candidatus Saccharicenans sp. (assembly GCA_024653215.1). Lineage (GTDB taxonomy): Bacteria > Acidobacteriota > Aminicenantia > Aminicenantales > Saccharicenantaceae > Saccharicenans. Next base: position 65,114 of record JANLFU010000004.1, read on the forward strand.
TTTCTGGACCTACAGGAACGTTCGGTCGTTTTAAATTTGAGGGTAAATACATCACCATAGAAGGGGAGACGCTTGAACTTCCCTGGAGAAACAACATAAATTATATAAGCCGTATTCCTGAAGGGGAATACGAGGCGATATTACATTATTGGGATGATAGGGATATATGGGCCTTGTTGCTCCAAGACACTGGATCTCGTAAAGGGATTTACATCCACGAAGGGAACACGACAAAAAACACCAAGGGGTGTCCGCTTATTGGCCAGCGGTTTGATAACCAGGGGAGGCTATCAGGAGGCAGGGCACTTAGAGAGGCCATTACTGCTGATTATTTAATTGACCAGGTCTTAAGCGCCTGGTTTAATCTTGACAGGCTGAGCCGCACTGTTCAAAAGGCAACTGCTAAGATTGAAAGAGGGGAAGTGTATTCTGAGTGGGCATGGATTGGATTTACTCTAGTCATTAACGGCGTGCAATATTATTTTTATTTTTAATAAGGGGAACAAGAATGAAATGGCCAGGCCTAAAATATCTTAATTTTCTGATTGCGTTTCCAATACTAATGATGTCGTTGACTTACCCTCTGGAGAATACGTCGGTCGCTTATCCAAACCAGGTTAATAAGATGCTAACCTTAGAAGAAGCAAAAGAAATTATAGATATTTTCTTAAACGACCCAACTGAGGCAAACTTTAAGATTGTACAAGAGACGATATATCCTTTTCTGAGTGTAGTCGATCAGGAATCAACACCGTTTCAAGACAAATTGTTTTCTTATGTACTTACTCGGGAGCCGTTCTGGATTTTTGAGTATGAAATATTTGCGGGTAATAGGTTAATGGCCTTGTTTGCCAGGAGGCTCTTGGATGTTTCAGACGGGGCTTATGCGAGCATGTTGTTTAAACTGTTCGGAAAGTTGAGTCGCCTTAATCCCGAGTTATTCCTGACCATGTTTAAGGATGACATAAAAAAGCCGGTTTTAGAATTGGCAGTTACAGAATCAATTTTTCTCGAGGGAACAGAAAAATATCAAAGATATGACAGGTATGATCTAATCCAGAGGATAAAAGCATTAAGGACGGTAACCAATCCGGAACTAAGAAATATAAGAGATTATTGCATCTTATTATTGGAAAGAGAATTGAAGGAAAACGGGCTATATCAGATGGGATATTCTCGTAAGTAGAGTTTAGCCTAATGATCTTAAGAGATTTTCCTTACACCGCCGACCAGGTTAACTCCACCCGGGTGGTGACGGATGATGAGGGTAACGTGGTATATTCCGCGGTCCATGATCCCTATGGCGGGTTGCAGCAGACCTGGGTCAACACCTTCAACCCCGGGTGGAAATTTTCCGGTCATGAGCAGGACCCTGAATCCTCCCTTTACTACTTCGGGGCCCGCTACTACGACCCCGGCCTCTACCGCTTCCTCAGCCCCGACCCGGTGATTCCCACCGACCGGGCCCTTTACAACCCGCAGAGGTGGAATCTGTATGGGTATTGCCTCGGCAACCCGATAAATTTCGTAGATCCCTTCGGGGATATTACGATTAGAATATGGCGGACACTTTATAACAATTATGCCACATATGGGGTTTATGAAATCGAGCTTGGAGACACGAGAATCTGGGGTTTTACAATGGAGCCGGCGAAGGGCAAGGGAAAAGGACCGATACCGGCAGGGATATATGAGGCTGACTGGTTCTATTCAGAAGAAAATAAAGAACTCAGGATTAAAATTAATGACATCCCGAACTTCAAAAACATAAGAATTCACAAAGGAAATTACCCTGGCGATACGACCGGATGCATTTTAGTAGGGAAAGATGTTAATACAGGAGGCGATCTGTTAGGCTCGGGAAAAGCGATGGCAGAAATAAGAGGGGGAATTATGGATTATCAGATGGGTGCTCTGAAAGAATATATAGCTGATGGCGAATTAGATCTTGAACTTTTGCATCGGATTTTTGATATGCAAGTTATCATATATGATATTCCGAAGGGTAGCGTAACGGTAGAAGTTACATCTATACGCTATCTTATGTATTAAAGAGAGGGGGACGTCAAGATGATGCTGGATTTTATAAAAGCCTTATCAAAGCTCTTATTAACTTCATTTTTTCTTCTTTTAATATCCGATTTAATGATTGCTCAGGCAGGAGCGGGGGGCGCACAAGATGCAATCATTCTTGATTGGGATAAGTTAAGGTCAGCGGTACAGAGATACAATTTAAAGCCGAACGAGGATAATGCGAGGGCGATATTAGAATCGATTCCTGAAAAAATGCCTGATAAGCAGGTTGGGGATGATGAACGTGCTTTAGATTATATGCTTGATAAGAGTCCAATAATTAAGAAGCAGATTGAGTCGGGGAATGAGTATCTGGCTGAAGCTGCATTCAGAATGTATTTTATTGTGCTTCCTGGTGATGCTCTGGAAGAGCTTACCTTAATGCTCTGCAAGATGCTGGAAAAGAAGCCCGAGCTATATCTTAGCTTGTTAAAAAAATATAAACCTCAATTTCCATGGTATCTCGAGTACCCATTGCTGATGACCGAGTTTGATGAAAAATTTGATGCAGAGCCCGATGGCCGGATTAGGCGTGACATTAAGATATATCGGCGGCGGATAAAGGCCTTAGAGACAGTGGACTGTCCTATATATTTAGATTTAAGGAATGAATGCATAAAGATTTTGGAAAAAGAGATTAGTCTGTTTGAATCGAAACTAAAAATTGAGTTGACTTCTTAATATGCCAGAGGGAATTCCGTTCGCAATAAGCCAGAATAAATTCAAGATCGTGGAGAGGCTGGGTGCTTTTGAGAGGGTAAGGGAAAGGTTAAGAATCAGGTGGGAAGAAGCCGGGGTAGATGGGTCTATTTCAGGCTACAGGCCTTCAAGTGGGGCGGCCATTGACAGGCTGAAGAGGATGGATGGCTCAAAGGTAGGCTCGGGCGGGGACTTACGGACGATGTCTGTGGGGACCGTCGGGATATATTACATCTATGCCTTTGACGGGAGGCTTCTGGCTGAGTATGATGGATATGGGGATTGCCTGCGTGAGTACATCTACATAGGGGCGAAGATGGTGGCTGAGTACCAGCCAGCTACTGAAAAGTATTACTACTATACCACCGACCAGATTAACTCCAGCGGGGGTGGTTCTATGTAAAACAACGCAATATTCTTGCTGGCGCTTTTTATCGCCGTCAGTGGCCCTGAAAGATGTACAGGAAGGGCCGGTAAATTTAAGCCAGAATAAATAGGCCAGAACAATATAATCGTGCTTGACAAATTGCGTAAATAGGCATAGTATGTCGATAAATAGTCGACATACTATGCAGAAAAATGAACGCGCTTGAGCTTCGAAGCCGAATTCAGACTGAAATATTTGACTACCAGACTCTAACCAGTGCGCTCGGCAGCCTGTCATCTCCAAGGGATAAGATTACAGAACTGCTGAGGAGCGGGATAATTATAAGGGTTAAGAAGGGGCTTTACGTATTTGGCGAAAAGTATCGTAAGCATGCCTATTCCAGGGAACTGCTGGCCAACCTTATATATGGCCCATCCTATCTCTCTCTTGATTATGCCCTGGCCTATTACGGCCTCATACCGGAAAAGGTTGAAGTCCTGACCTCGGTTACCCCCAATCGATCTCGCCGATTTGCCACGCCGGTTGGTCTTTTCACTTACAGGCAGATACCGCATGGTGCTTACATAAATGGCCTGACCAGGGTTGAGGCCGATAATGACCAGGCCTATCTAATTGCCATTCCCGAGAAGGCCCTGGCTGATAAGGTCGCTTCCCTGCGCGGGCTCGCTTTCAATTCAACCAGGGAAGTCGCTCGTTTTCTCGAGGAAGATTTGAGAATAGATCTGGAGGCGCTGCGTTCTTTCTCAGTGGCCAAACTTGAAGAATTTGCCGCCGGGTATCGTTCCCGCAAGCTTAGGTACCTGGCTGCCATGGTAAAAAAACTGGCCGCGAACCGGGAGAAATAAAATGAATGAAGCCGTCAGGCAAATGCTGGGGGGATATGAAATTAAATCCCCGGGCGATTCGCTCTGGGCCTTGCGCGAAATAATTCAACAGGTGGCCCTTCTCGGGCTGTGGAGAAGCAAGTTTTTTGAAAGGGCCGCGTTTTATGGGGGGTCGGCCCTGAGGATAATTTATGGGATCGACCGGTTTTCCGAGGACCTGGATTTCTCCCTCCTCGAGGCGGACCCGGCTTTCTGCCTGGCCGATTATGGCCAGGCCCTGAAGCGGGAGCTGCTTTCCTTTGGGTTTTCTGTTGAAGTTGAAAGCAAAACAAAAAAGGAGAAAACAACCGTTCAGTCGGCCTTTCTTAAAACCGATACCCGTGAGCAGATGATCTCAGTGGGAATTAAGCCTGAACTTGTTAAGCAGATCCCGCCTAACCAGGTGCTAAAAATTAAGCTCGAGGTCGACGTGACCCCGCCACCCGGATTCTCAACTGAGATGCGTTATCTTCTAAAACCGATTCCGTTTTCCGTAAGGACCTTTACCCTGCCGGACATGTTCGCGGGCAAGATGCACGCGGTTCTCTGCCGTCAATGGAAAAGCCGGCTCAAGGGCCGGGACTGGTATGACCTGGTCTGGTTTACCGCTCATCACCCAGAGTTGAGATTATCGCATTTAGAGCAGAGGATGCGCCAGACCGGTCACTGGAAGGGATCAAGTCCCCTGGACGAGAGCACTTTTCGAGAATTGCTGATTGGCAGGGTAAAATCGGTGGATGTGGAGCAAATAAAGAGGGAGGTGGAGCCCTTCGTCAGCAATCCGGCTGTCCTGGAAGTCTGGTCGCGAGAATTTTTTCTGGATATCATAAAGCGTATTAAAGTTATCTGACGGCCTTCGACAGTGACATCGTATTCTGCAGGGAAGGGCCCGGGTCTTTAATTGGCTATCAGGACTACCTGCGCGGGGAAATAACAGGGAAAGGCTACACTTCAGAAAAAGTAATAGGCGGCCAGGAGCAGGCGCAGGTTAGTGACGGTTCGCTCGGGACTGACCCGTCCCCGCAGGTCGCGCGGGCCGTAAGCGGCCGAGGTCAGCTCGATCTCCTGGGCCAGGCGCACCTTCCCGGCATTAAAGATAAGTCGCGGGGCGAGGCGGAAGAGATGATCTATGGTATCGCCGCGGCTGTAAATTGAGCCGACGATGTCCTTGCGGGCGCCGTAGTTCTTGCTGTAGCCGCCGAAAATTCCAGCCTGCCACTTACTCCCGTTGGTCTGAAGCTCTATCCAGGCCGAGCCGGTGTTGACCGGAGTGTATTGCCATCTGAGTGCTGGAGGCTCTCCGATTTCCGTGACGGCATAGCCGCCGAGCATGGTCAGGTGATGGAGATTTCCGCCGTAGACGGCCTGGGCCTTGATTGTCAGCGGCCGGGTCTTATATCGCCCGAAAACGTAAGCCGCGCTTGAGGTCACGGACTCGCCGGCTTCGTATCCGGTGGCGGTGGCCAGGCGCGGGACAAGCCTGAGTGAGTTTACACCGGCACCCACCAGGAAATCCCTGCCGGCGCAGGCGGCCTTGAAGTCCAGTTCGGGAAAAGCGGCGTTGCGGAAATAGACGGTGCTCACTCCGTCCGGGCCGGTTGAGGCAAAATCCCGCTGGGAAAGCGCGGTTAAAGATAACGAAAGCTTCTTTTCCGTCCAGGTGAAGCGAACCTGGGGGGCCCGCGAGAAAGGTTCGAAGGGAGCGCCGGTGTTGAAGGACACGACTTCGGGGAAGCTCTCGGTTATGAACATCGGGTGCCAGAACTGCCCCACCATCAGCTCGGCTTTTTCCCAGTTCAGCTTCAGGTAGGCATGCCTCAGCCGGAAGCCGTTGATGTCCGCCTCGGAATGGCCGAAGAATTCTCCCTCAATATACCCGGTGGGCCTGGCGCCGAGGGCCTTCGGTCCGGTTATCTTCAGGGCCAGCCTGGTCTGGATGGACAGGATGTGAAAGGTGTCCTGGGCATTAAGGTCGTTTCCCTCGGGATCCAGGGCCCGGTCCTTGGGGTAAAGGAGGAAATGCCCCTCCCTGATGCTCGTGGTCTGGCGGGTATCATACAGGACATCGGTCTTGATGAAACCGCTGAGGCTCAGGGTAATCTTATCATCATCTCTGCCCTGGGCCCGCAGGTCTGAAGCGGCCAGCATGAAAAAAAAGAGGCATAGAGTTACCGCGACTTTCGAACTAATTGATTTATTCGAATTTGTCTTACCCATAATGCTTGTATTTATAGCAAATTGCCGTGGCCTAGTCCATGCTCTTTGGCCGGGGGAATGGCATTTCCTAAAGGGCTTTCTGGATTTCCACCAGGGTGGATTGCGGGTCCTGGCGGATTTCGAAATCGCGCTTCTTGAAAACGGCAATCATCCGGGGATTATCGGTCGTGGTGTAGGCGATGATCTTTTTGACCCCCCAGGCCCGGGCGATTTCGGTGCAGTAATCGGTGAGGATTCCGCCCAGTCCCCGGTTCTGCCAGTCGTCCTGGACCAGGACCGCGTACTCGGCCACCGTCCTGGTCGGGTCGGCGGTCAGGCGGCCGACACCCAGGATGCGGCGTTTCTGGCCGTCCTGGAGCTCGGCCACGATGGCCATCTCCCGGTCGTAATCGATGTAGCAATAGCGAGAGGCCACCTCGTGCGACTGCCAGAAGAAGAAGTAGCGGAAGCGTGAATAGATGGTTTCCCTGGAACAGCTCCCGAGAAGCTCAAACCAGAGTGGCTCGTCTTCGGGGCGGATGGGCCGGAGAGTGATTTCGGTGCCGTCGCGCATCCTGGCCTTCCTGATGAACTCCTCCGGGTAAGGCCGCAGCACCAGGTGCTGGTAGGGCTGAACCAGTTCCGGCGCCACGGCCCGGTCGGCGATTATCCGGGCATCCAGGGCCACCACCTCTTCCGGGCTGACCAGGAGCGGGTTGATGTCGATTTCCTTGATTTCCGGGTAATCGGCCACCAGGTAAGAAAACCTGATGATGATTTCAATCAGCCGGTCGATGTTGGCCGGAGGCCTCCCGCGGTAACCCCTGAGCAGCGGCCAGCTCTTGAGCTGCTCCAGGGCCCTCCTGGCCAGGCGCTCGTTGAGCGGGGGAAAGCAGATGGACCGGTCCTTGAGGACCTCGGCCGCCGTTCCGCCCAGCCCGACCATGATCACCGCGCCGAAGGTCGGATCCTTCTTGCTGCCGATGATCATTTCCAGGGCATCCCGGGCCTTGACCATCTTCTGGACGACCACGCCTTCAATCCGGGCCTTCGGCATCCTTTCTCTGACCGTGTGCATCATCCGGTCGTAGGCGGCTTCCACCATGTGGTCGTCTTCGAGGTCCAGGACCACGCCGCAGACATCGGTCTTGTGGGTGATGTCTGGAGAATGGATTTTAAGAACCACGGGATAACCGATTTCCCGGCTGAGTTTGACCGCCTCTTCCCTGGTTTTGGCCAGGCGGGGCAGGGTAGTGGGAATGCCGTAGGTATCGATGATTTTCTTGGAAGTTTCTTCGCTCAGGACTTCGGGCCCCTCGGTCAGCCAGGGAAGCACCTTCTCGCGGATTTTCTCCCTTTCCACCGGAAATTCTACCGAAATCTCCCGCGGCGTTTCGTAAAGGTTTTCCAGGTTTCGGGCATAGTTAACCAGGATCATGAAGGCCCGGACCGCCTGTTCCGGCGTGCTGTAGGTGGGAATTCCGGCCTCGTTGAGAAGGCGGTTGCCCTCGCGCATGCTGGGCCCGCCCAGGAAGGCGGCCAGGACGGGTTTTTTAGCTTCGGCGGCGATGGGTATGAGTTCCTTGGCGATTCCGGGCGGGTTGGTCATGGCCTGGGGAGTTATGATCAGCAGAACCGCATCCACGCCCTCGTCCTGGAGCACGGCGTTGACCGCCTTGGCCACGGTCTTGCTCTTGGCATCTCCCAGGACATCGACCGGGTTGCGGTGCGACCAGGCCGGGGGCAAATTCTGGTCAAGGAATTCAACGGTCTGCGGGCTGAGCTCGGCCAGCCGGCCGCCGGCCTCGATCAGGGCGTCGGAGGCCATGACCCCGGGGCCACCGGCGTTGGTGACGATGGCCAGCCGCGGGCCCTTCGGTATCTTGTGGCGACCGATCAGCTCGGCCACGTCGAACATCTCGCCGATTTCAAACACCCTGGCCATACCGGCCCGCTGGAAGGCAGCCTCGTAGATGGAGTCTTCGGCGGCCATGGCCCCGGTGTGGGAAGAGGCGGCCTCGGCCGATTCCGGGAAACGGCCGGCCTTGTAGGCGATGATGGGCTTGGTCCGGGCGTAGGCCCGGGCCGCCGACATGAAGCGCCTGGGGTTGGAGATGGATTCTATGTACATCAGGATGGACTTGGTGTTTTCATCCTCGCCGAAGTAATCGATGAGGTCGCCGAAATCTATATCCAGGGCATTGCCGATGGACACAAAATAGGAAAAGCCGATTTTTTCTTCGAGCGACCAGTCAAGAATGGAGGTGCACAGGGCTCCCGACTGGGAAATAAAAGCAATGTGCCCGTTGAGCGGCATGTCAGCGGCAAAGCTGGCGTTGAGGTTGAGACCGGGCGAGATGACACCCAGGCAGTTGGGCCCCAGGATGCGCATTCCCGGGTATTTTTTCTTCTCGGCCAGGATCTGCTCTTCCAGGGCCCGGCCTTCCGGCCCGGTTTCACGGAAGCCGGCCGAAATGATGATTATGCCCGTGATTCCGGCCTGGCCGCATTCGGCCACGATTCTTGGCACCTGGGGAGCAGGAGTGCAGATGACTGCCAGGTCGGGGGTGCGGGGCAGGCTGGCCACGCCGGTAAAACAGGGAATGCCCATGACCGCTTCCACCGTGGGGTTCACCGGGTAGACCACGCCGCGGTAGCCTCCGGTAATCAGGTTGGACAGGATCTTGCCGCCGACGCTCTTGGGGTTGGGGGTGACCCCGACCAGGGCGATTCGCTGTGGCTTGAATATCTTATCCAGGGTTTCCAGTTCTTCCATCTCGGGACTCCGGAATCATTCACTCAGCTAAAAGATTAAAAGTTCCCTCGCGGGCTGCTTCGGGGCAGAAAACCGTAAAGGGCAATCACAATTTTAATTTAAATCCGGTGGAAATTGTAGTGCCCGGCGAACCGTAGCCATAAACGAGCTCGTAGCGGGTATTAAAAAGATTCTGGACGTGGAGGAAAAGGGTCAGGGGTTCTTTGAGGTCATAGCTTAAAAGCAGGTTGGCGATGGTGGCCGCTTTGAGCTTTACAGTCTGCGGCGGATAGGAAGAATAGTCCACGTCCAGCCGGGAACCGATATAGTTCAGCTCGGCCGCCAGGCTTGTTGATTTATGGGATAGGTTAAAGCTAACGTTGAAGCTGTCCTCCGGCCGGCGAAGGAGCGGGCTGCCGGTGTCCAGGTCCCGGGAGCTAAGATGAGTCCAGCCGGCGCTGATGTTTACATTCTTAAATAACCTGGCTTCCAGTGAGGCTTCCAGGCCGCGGCTTATAGCCCGGCCGACATTCTGGTAGCCAGAGCCAAAGTAGAACTGGATCAGGTTGCGGTAACGGGTTTCAAAATAGGTGAGAGAGAGGGCCAGGCTGTCGCTGAATTCCTTCTCAATTCCGGCATCCCAGCCCAGGTTTCTTTCCGGGTGAAGCTCCGGGTTGCCGACCGGTCCATAATAATCCGCCGGGGCGAAGAGCTGGTAGAGAGAAGGGGCCTTGAAGCCGCTGCCCATGGTGCTTTTCAGCCGGGCCCCGATTTCAGGCAGGTCCAGGCAGGCTGCCGCCCTGAAGGTCAGGGCGCGGCCGAAGCGCCGGTGATGGTCAGAGCGAAGGCCCGCGGTCAGCGATAGCCTCTTCCAGGGTTTCCACTGGTCCTGGAGATAAAGGCCGAGCAGGGAGGCGGTTTTCTGCGGGAAGCTGCTTTCGTAGTTTCCCCAGGGACTGAAATAGAGATAAGAGGAGCTGCCCTGTTCCTGGCGGAAATCGACCCCGAAAACGAGGGTATGGTTCGGGGCCAGGAAGAAATTGTTCTGCCAGTCAATCTTGAAGAGCCGGCTCCGGTAAAGGGCTGAATCTCCTTCGTCCGGGTGGGCCGTATCGGCCGGGTTGTCATTTTCCCGGCGCCCGGCTTCCAGGCCGAAGACCAGTTTTTGCTGCCAGCGATGGCCGAGAAAAAAACCGTCGAGCTCCAGGCGGTTAAAGAGGAAGCGGGATTTCTGGAGAGAGTTGGGGTCATCTCCGTAGGGCCCGCCGAAGGTGTCCAGTTCGGCCCGGCCGAGCAGGCCGCGGGTCTGCCAGTTAAGACGAAAGTCCGGCGAGAAGCGGTAGCTTAGCTTGAGGGCCAGGCTCTGCTGGCTGTAGCCGTCGGCCTCGTTATTTCCCGGATAGCTGCTCCCGGCCTGGGAAATGCCGGCCGTGGTGAAGGTGTTGAATTCAGCCTGAAGAAAGAAGTTTGGCCAGACCCGGGCCAGACTGAAATTTCCCTGGCCAGTCCGGAAAGTTCCGAAAAGGCCGGAAAGGCTGGCTTCGTTCTTTTCGGGGTCGGCGGTGACCATGTTCACCACCCCGGCCAGGGCGTCGGAGCCGTAAAGGGTGCTCTGGGGTCCGCGCAGGACTTCCACCCGTTCGATAAGAGCCAGGTTAAACAGGTTGAAGTTGAAAGAGCGGGAAGGGGAGACCGGGTCGTTGAGCTCCAGTCCATCAATCATGAAGACCGCATGTTCCGAATTGGCGCCGCGGATAAAAAGTGAACCAGACCCACCGGCCAGTCCGGTCTGGATGAAAAAGATGCCCGGGACGCCCGCAAAAACGCTCTCGGGCCTGACGGTGGCACCCGGTGGCAGCTTTTCTGCCTGGACCAGGCTGATGGCCGAGGCGGTTTCTTTGACCGGGGTTTCCAGGCGGGTAGCCGTGACCACTATCTCGTGCTGGATTTTTGGCGGCTGGGTTTCGTCATCAGCCAGCGCCGCTGCTGGAAGGCTGCTGAGAAGCCAGAGGCAAAGAGAAAGCAGGATGGGTAACCGGGCAGAAAGGTTTCGTTTCATTCATTTTCCTTTCCCCCCGCTTGAAAAAATTTCTGAGCCGCTCCTCTTTTCTTCCGCCCGAAGAAAAGAGAGGCTGCCGGGTTGAGGGCAGGTATCCTGACTCCCGGGTCCTCCTCCTCCCTGGCCTTCCCACCCCGGAGGGCAGTGGCTGCATCAGGGATTCGTCGCCGGTTACAGTAGCGGGGGCTGTGTCCGCCTCTCACGGACTTCCCTGCTTCTTAAACCCGAATCATAATTTATCAAATTCCGTTTCCGTGTCAATTATGGAAGTAGAATTGTGGCTGGCAAGGCCAGTTTAATTTTTCTGAATCCCGGTCGGCCTTCTTGAAAAAATCTCATGGTAATTCTTTATCTTGATCCTTTTTATCACCGGCCAACCTTCCCGATCTTCCGAGATGAAATACAAAAATCCATTATTTATCAATTTCGGTTTGGCCTGGCACTTAGCGGATAGTAAATAGTTGCCTTCTTCACTATAAATGTCTGCTATGTAGATTTTTTGTTTGCGCCTTTTCCGAGATGTGGTTATCACATATAACCTATTCGATTCATCCAAAATCAATGCACTGAAAAGAGGCGCTGGGTTTCTACGATGGACATCATTTCTTGTCCTTTGACTTGAAATATCCGGGGTTGTCTCCCTCGAAAAGGGAGGCCCCTCAATTGTTCTGACCAGGTTTCCAGAATAATCGTAAAACCTGATAAAGTACTGCGAGTTGTGAGCTAACCACACTCCATTTCCGGCAGGGCATATGATAAAAGCCGGGAGGTTCTCGGGGTTAATAATCCCACCCGCCACTCCCCCTTCTTTACTGAACCTCAAAGTCCAGAGGCCGTGATCCTTAGGTTCCTGAAGAAAATATTTTATTCTTCCCTTTGCATCTAATCCGGTGATTTGACCAATCTTGCCTGATTCAGTGCTTGATAAGGTTACACCTATTATTTCATCATCATTGCTGGCGGCAAAATTGCCCGCGAGAAATGTGTCCAGTGGGAATTGTCTCAAGAACTCTCCTTTTCTTGAGTATATTATTATTTTCCTTCCCTGGTCGTTGATGAATATCTTTTCTTCATTAACCCCCATGCCAATTATCCCTGTAAACTCGCCCGGCCCTTGGCCGGTTGATCCAATTTCTCCGCATAAATTTCCACTGGCGTCCCATTCGGTAATTTTATCCTGTTCCAGCACATAATATTTTCCCCATCGGCTTAGATAAAATTCCTGGATGAGTTTGGCTCCCGATTTTCTCGTATCTATAAAGATCTCCTCCTCGCCTTCCTTTATAAATTCTAGTTCTTCAAACCGCATAGATTGGTGCAATTTAAAAAATCCAATGCCTATGAGCATGGCAACGAAAATGATCGCAATAAGTACCGCTCCCCTCTGCTGCATCTCAAATTCTATTCTGAGTTAGTTAATGTCAAGATAAAGTGTCTTACACCATCGGAGGCACGGCCTCACAATATGAGCCCCACCAGGCTCCGCCGCACTCACAGAAAATACCTCTTATGGGCCCTCCCGAATAATACCTGTAATAACCACAGACCTCATGTCCGCCGCAATTTCCAAAAGTTTCGCAGAAAAGCAAGGTCCCATCCCCGCATAAGAAATTAATGCCGCAGCTAAGAGCGGGCCGACTGACTGTGAAGAAAAAGCCAGCAATGAGTGAGCTGACGATGAGAATTGGTATCGCCAGCCGCTTAAATTTTGGCATGTTAACCCTCCTTGATAAAATTATGAGTTCATAAATCAGCCTCGAAGATTATGGGCTGCCGGTTTTCCGGCCTTGTCGCCAGGCCAAACATCCTTCCGGCCGGCAAAATGACAAAGCAATCTATATAAGAGGTTATATCTTGGTCATTCAGAGTTATCTTGAGCGTTCCGAGGAACTCGGCCTGCGGGCCGAACAGTAGAAATTTCTCATACCCAAGGTAGTAGATGGACCCCTTATAAACTCCAATCCCTCTGTTCATTCTGACCAGCCGGATCTGGTTTGGTTTATTCTGTTTTTCCGGCGTGTCAGCCATGATCTCCCTTTCTCGTTCCAGGGCGCGGTTAATCTCAGGAATATCTGATAGGCGCAGGTCCCTTTTGAATAGCTCCTTTCCAGTATGCCGGTCAAAGGCGAATAGTATCGGCAGGCAGGCATAAGCACCGTAGATGATCTGCCCATCAGCAAACAGCTCAACCAGGTTAAAGTGAAGATGAGCTATGTGGGAGGAACATTTTATGGCTTTACCAAAAGCGCGGATTTGGTTGAAATTGAAATCAAATATGGAGAAAATGGGTTCCTCATTCATCTCGGCGATAGACCGGGTGACCTTTCTCGCTGGCGCAATCAATTCATTTTCCTGGCCGATGATGAGTGAGGGAAGGAAATAGGTTTCTTTCCTGGATATCACCCTTATCTTTGGGGCAAACCGATCGAATATTTTTATCTCTCCACCGGAGTTGTTTATGACGGCCAACATCTTATCGTTTGCGGTGACCGCCACGGGATAGTACAAATCTATCTCTCTCTGACCTATACCCCCAATTACTCTTCTTAGCCTCCCCTCCCTATCAATTTCCAGGATCCTGTGCCTGTTAGAATCAATCAGGTATGCGGTTAAATCTTCGGTCATGTGGAATAGCTTGGTCTGAAAAAAAGTCCGGGAAATTTCGAAGTCTGTACCCAGGGTCTGCAGATCCAAAAATATCCGGGCCGCGATGACCATTTCTGGTAAGTTGCGGCCCCCCGGCACAGGGTTTTCCTGGTGGCAGGACGTGGAAAGACAGAGAAATAACATGATGAATGGAAAGGGTATATAAAAGCTTGGTCTTCTACGTATTATCATTTCAGCTTCGTTTTTAATTTACTAATTCTCTGGTTTATTTCTTTAATTATCCTTTCTTCTGAGAATCCCGGATATTCAGACCAGATAACCACCCTATTATTATCGATAAGAACAGACCAGGGATCACACTTTAATCTTTCCTCTGTTATAAAAATGTTCTCTTCTGACATGAAATTTTGAATCAAATATGTAGGGAAATTCCACCCCTGGGAGGTTCTAATCATCTTGACATCATCAACAGAAAAAGGCTCCATGAAAAAAACACCGAGGAAGGGGCCATCACCCGCATTCGTGGAAATTTTCCGGAGCGTCTCAAGCCGGCTCACATGTTTGCAGGAAAGGCAGGAAGAATATGAAGAAAAAAATGTGAGAATGTTTAATTTTTTTAACTCTTCAGATAGGGTCCTTCTTTGCCCATCTATTTCATAAATCATAAAGTCTGGAATAATTTCCCGTTCAATAAAAGGAGGTGACCAGACCGGGGGCTCCGCTCGCATTTCAACCATGTTCAGGTGTCTTTCTATTAGTTGTCTCAACAGCTCAGGCGGGAGAAGCTCGCTTTCCTTGAAAAGTATTTCTTGGTCAGGACTGACAAGCATGGTAGCGCCACAGCACCCATTCAGGTTATGCTTTTCGATAAATTTGATTCCTCCGTCCTGTATTACGGGAAAAGATACCCGGCATAGCTGCTTGGCTTCTTCGGTGTCTTGGCGATTTCCGGTTGAAATTCCGAATACGGATAAGTTGAACATCTTAAATCTTTTCCATAGAGCCTGGGCATACATAATCGAAAATCTGTGAGAGAGGTTTTTGGGATCAAAAACTAAGAATAGTTCATGCTGGCGATGTAACCTATCACTAACCACCTGTTGGGGGTTGATGACTCCAGGAACCAGGCTGCGTAGGCAAGAAAAGGACAGGGTTAGAAAAATCAGGGTTTTCCCAACCCTATGCATTTTTTTCCCTTTTACAAAACCATTTTAGCAAAAAAAAAAATATGTCAAGTCCCTTGTTCTTTCCGGTAAAGACATAGTATCCAGTCTAATGGGCCTGTTTGGAAGTGGCACGGTGGTTAGGGCTAAAGGCCCTCAGGGCAGGAGAAAAGAGGAAACGCAGCCAGAGAAAAGAATCCATCGTTAGAACGTGTAACGAGATTATTATGAAAGAAAACGGCCGACCTCTTTTGGGCATGCCTGTCATAGTGACATGAGGTTATGAACCAGATTTTCGCGCTCTCTGGTCATTTAGGTAATGAAAATACAGCCCTGCTCGGTTGGAAGCAGGGCCTGGGTGAAGGGCAAGGAAAGGAGGGGATTAAGAGAAGGAGGCGTTGAGGTTTAACTCCTGATTAAACCTGAATATTCCTCTTATTCTCATCTTTGCTCAATTGGATAAACAAACGGGGAGCCGTTTTGGTTGCAGGGAAATGAAGGATATTTTGAAGGGGAAGGCAATAAAAATTAAAGAATCATATAAGGGAAATAAGGGAAAAAGGGATCGAAAGGAAGCAAGGGTTAGAAAAATTAAAGAGAATGAAATAAAAAGCTGCTTTTTCTAATAATTATCTTTTTCCCCTTGCTAACAACAAAACAATTATACCATAAATAAAAAAATTTTGCAAGAAAAATTTCACAGTTTTTAAAATTTTCCTGAAAGTTTCTGACGGATGCTGCTATATGGGGAAAAAACAGGTCCTGGATGCAAAATTTTGGGGTCAAGGCTTTAATTTTGAGCCCTTCCGGGGTTAAAATACCGATGTCTGGCGGAATAATTGCCTTTTTGTGCCTGAAAACCCCGGCCAGAGGCCCGTTTTGGAGGAGAAAGCCTCATGAACAAGGAAAAATTCAGGAAATATGGCCATGAACTGGTGGACTGGGTGGCCGATTACCTGGAAAATGCGGAAAAGTACCCGGTAAAATCCACCGTCCAGCCCGGAGAAATAAAAGCCCAGTTACCGCCTTCACCCCCGGCCCACCCCGAGGAAATGGACAGGATCTTAGAAGATTTTAACAGGATTATCATGCCCGGGATTACCCACTGGCAGCATCCGGGCTGGTTTGCCTACTTTCCGTCAAATAACAGTCCGGCCTCCATCCTGGGGGAGCTGCTGGCGGCCGGACTGGGTACCCAGGGCATGGTCTGGCAGACCTCCCCGGCGGCCACCGAGCTGGAGGAGGTGGTCATGGACTGGTTGCGGCAAATGATCGGACTGCCCGAGGGCTATGCCGGGGTCATCCAGGATACCGCTTCCACCGCTACCCTGTGCGCCCTGCTCGCGGCCCGGGAAAAAATAACCGGTTTCAGGGTGAATGACGAAGGCTTCAGGGAAATCCTTCGCGTTTATGCCTCCCGGGAAGCCCATTCCAGCGTGGACAAAGGGGTAAAGATTGCCGGCTATGGTAAAAAGAATCTGGTTCACATACCGGTAGATGACGAGTTTGCCATGATTCCGGGCGAGCTGGAAAGGGCCATTGAAAATGACCTCAAGGCCGGGCTCAAGCCGGCCTGCGTGGTGGCCACGGTCGGCACCACTTCTTCCGGGGCGGTTGACCCCTTAAAACCAATCGGTGAAATCTGCCAGAAATACGGCCTCTGGCTGCACGTGGATGCCGCCTATGCCGGCACGGCGGCCATCCTGCCCGAGAAACGCTGGGTCCTGGAAGGAGCGGAGCTGGCCGATTCCCTGGTCTTTAACCCGCACAAGTGGATGCTGACCAACTTTGACTGCTCGGCCTTCTTTATCAAAAACCCGGAAGTCCTGACCCGGACCTTTGAAATTCATCCTGAATACCTCAAGACCGGGGTTGATGCCGTGGTCAAGAATTACCGGGACTGGGGCATTCAACTCGGGCGCCGCTTCCGGGCCTTGAAGCTGTGGTTTGTGCTGCGTAGCTACGGGGTGGAAGGGATCAAGAAAATTATCCGCCGCCACATTCACCTGGCCGAGCTCTTCCGCGATGAACTGCAGCAGGACCGTCGGTTTGAAATCCTGGCCCCGGTGTACTTCAGCCTGGTTTGCTTCAGGCTGAATGACG
The DNA here is from genome assembly GCA_024653215.1 of Candidatus Saccharicenans sp. GTDB lineage: Bacteria > Acidobacteriota > Aminicenantia > Aminicenantales > Saccharicenantaceae > Saccharicenans. Next base: position 82,020 of record JANLFU010000004.1, read on the forward strand.
GGCGCCCGGAAGATGGCCTCAACGAACTCAACCGGAAGCTGCTGGAGGCGGTCAATTCCACCGGAAAGCTGTTCATGACCCATACCACGCTTAACGGAAAGTACACCATTCGGCTGGTCGTAGGGCAGAGAACTACCGAGGAGCGCCATGTGCGCCAGGCCCTGGAAATAATCCGGCAGAAGGCCGACGAACTGCTGCAAATTTAATAAATTTTGAAATCGCCGCTTCTTGGGTTGCGGGAAGAGCGATCTTTTGTCTAATGTCTGAATCTTAAAATTTTTAGGAAATTTCTTTTCATAGAAATTTCACCTGTGCCATTTTTTTTCCCTCACTTTTTTGGAACAAATTTGTCCACAGCCCGCCTTTCTTAGTTAAACTGCAAGTTATCAGGGGCGATGGTGACCTCTCCCGTTCAAGGATAGAAAATTCAGGGAAAGAACCCGGCTTCAATTATTAATTTCAAAATTTTCAAAAATCTGGCGTGCTTTTAATTAAGGATATTACGAATAATGAATTCTCAGGGAAAGGGAGCCTTAACAATGGAAGTCACCCGCGTGGATTGCCACTTAAGAATTCTCTGCCTCTGCGCCGGCAATGGTCTTCTTGCTTAGGCAGAGAGCGGATTATCCTGGCTCGTCACTTGTCAGTCGGGCGGGCGCTCCAGCGGTACTCGCCCTTCGGGTCGGGGATCCTCAGGTAATAACCCCAGCCCCCGGCACCCTGCAGCACCTTTATCAGCACCTTGTTCCAGCCGGCCTGCAACCTGACTTTGACCCTGTCCTGGTCGGGATAAGCGCCGCGGTATGAAGGGTTGGTGTGGACCAGGTTATCGTTTACCCACAGCCTGACCCCGTCATCGCTCCCCAGCAGAAGAACCACTTCACGGTCTTCGGGCGAATACAGGTAGGTCAGGCCGTAGGCGATGGCCTGCTCGTTGGGCTGGACCAGCTGGCTCAGGGCCACGTAGCCGCTGGCCGGGGCTTTAACCTGCTTCCAGGCCACCGGCAAGCCACCTTTACCCTGGTAGGACCTGTTAAGCTTTATATCCTGCTCCGGCGGATAGACGGTGGTCAGGTTGTTCATGTCGGGCGCGTCAAAGGGTCCTATCAGGTACCAGTCCAGGGCGAAGTTTTGCCTGGCCGGGATGAGATTAACCCCGACGATGGCCAGGTCGGAGGCCGTGGACCTGACGTCCTTTCCGGCTACTTCCAGCCAGAAAACATTTTCTCCCATCACGAGTTCCTGGGCCTTGATGGTCAGGGTTTCGATCGTAGTGTCCGGCCCATAGCCATTGACCCTGGCCAGGGTCTGGTATTCGGGCTCGGGTGGGGTTACGGGCTCCACCTGTTCCTGCTTTTCCAGGACTTCTTTCTTTTCCTCTTCTTTTATCTTTTCCTGCGTTTCGTCGATTTTCTTTTCTTCTTCTGAACTGGCCTTTTCTTCCGTCTTTGGAATTTCTTTCAGGATGGACCAGTTGCCGATTCCCGGCCCTTTCAGGTAATAAACCTGGATATCATAAATGTCGTGCAGGCTGGCTTTGAGAGTGAGTTTCGCCCGGTAGCCGGTGCTGGCTCCTTCTGTGCCGACTGCCTGGTAACGCTGTCCGCCCTGGTCATAATAGGAAGTAAGAATAGTGGCCAGGGTCGGCGCGGTTATCCTGGTTCCGCTGACATTGTCCTGGTAGGTCGTTTCGGGGCCTTCAACGTTATTGATTTTCACCCAGAGCGGCTGGGTGAAATTGTCACTGGTCTCCAGGGCAAAGGGCAACCGCCGGTCGACCGGCGGGAAGGGTGGGAATGGCTTGTGCGGCTCGGCCTGGTACCAGTAAGCCACCGAGCTGTAGAAATCCGAGCGATCGTTGGCGTGGCCGTGCTCTATGGTGACCCTTATCGACCGGGAGAAGGGGATGGGGTCGGGCAGGTGAAATCTATAGACCGTGGCCTTGGCCCCCACCTGGAAGTCTTCTTCCTGGAGCGAGCAGCCGTAATAAAGATTATTGCCCTCTCTCATTCCCCAGGCGTCGGAGAAGTAATCCTCGCTGCCCGTGCCGTGAAGGGACGGCGACTCTTCCCCGTCCACGTAAATCATGTCATCCCCCTCTCCCCACCAGCCCATGGACCTCTGCAGGACGCTCAGGTTGCAGCCCACGTAGTGGCCACGGCCGACGGCGTCCAGGATGAGGTAGTTTTTCCCGGGCTCGCAGGGAAATTCCTGCCGGTACTGGGCATGGAAGTAGGGGACTTCAGGCTTGAGGTCGTCGACTTCCCGGTAATCTATGTAGTAATAGAAGGAGCCTACGGGGCGGCTGCCTTCGTTGGTCACGGTGATACGGGCAGACCAGCGGAAGGGCATGAACCAGTAACAGTTGAGGGCCCGGCCCTCTGAGGAACGGACGATGGGCACCGAGACCAGGTTGCGGTTCAGACCGTGACCGACGGCGAAAAAGTCGCCGACTGGAACTTCGACCGAGGGGGTATCCTCCCCGTCCCAGTACATCCGCAGTACCAGCTTGCGGCCATAAAAAGCTTCGGCCGAGATGGTAAACCAGATATGGTGGATGGCCGCCGGCCCCTTGATCTCGGCCAGGACCGCGGTCTGGCCGGGGGCGATGCTGATGGCGTCGCGGTTGCCGCCGGTCGGGTCAAAGGATGAAATCCTCTTGCTGCGGTAATTCTGTTTTTCGCCCAGCGAGGACAGAATATTCTGGCCATAAGTTAGGCTGAATAAAAGAAGGAGTATGAAAGATAAGCAGAACCAATGCGCTTTTTTCATTTTCCTGATAGGGTCTTTTCTTCCCGGCCTTGAAGTTTTCATTGGGTAGCCTCTTTTTGAGAAATTATAAGCTATCAAATTATAACTTTTTTCCTCCCGCTAAATCCATAAGTGGCAAGTCACAGGCTGTCCGGGTGGCCTGGTAAATTAAGGTGTTTTTGACAGGGCGCAAGCCGGGAAAGACAGAGAACTTAACTGTCAGGAGCTAAGCCGCCGACCGGTTAATCCCTGACGTAGGTCAGCCACTTTTCGAACTTCGGGTTCTGGCCGGTGACTACCTTCTTGTACTCTTCGGCAATCCTGGTGGTAATCGGTCCGGGACTCCCACTGCCAAGGATATACACCGGGCCATCAACCGGGTTTTCTGAGAAATCGGCCACTTTAACCACCGAGGTTACTTCCACGGCCGTCCCGCAGAAGAAGGCCTCGTCAGCCTGGAATAGGTCGCCCTTGGTAATCGGAGCGACTTTAGTCCCGTAGCCCAGGTCGGCCGCGATCTCCAGCAGGCTGGTCCTGGTGATACCTTCCAGGATCGATTCCGAGCGGTCGTTGGTGTGGAGTACTCCGTCCTTTATCACGAACAGGTTCTCACCCGGGCCCTCGGCCACCCGGCCTTCCAGGTTGAGGAAGATGGCTTCATCGTAGCCCCTTTCCCGGGCCTCGGTGCCGTTGATCATCGACTGGACATAGACTCCGCCCAGCTTGGCCGACAGGTCGAGCTGCGAGTTATGAATCCGGCGCTTGGGGACGATGCAGGCATTAACCCCCAGCCTGGCTTTTTCGCCGAGGTAGGCGCCCCATTCCCAGGCTCCGACCAGCAATTCCACCGGCGAGAACTTGGGCACCAGGCCAAGGTTGCCGTAAGAATAAAACAGCAGCGGCCTGATGTAGGCGCTATCCAGCTGGTTTTCCCGCACGATCAGCCGGCAGGCTTCTATGACCTCTTCTTTGGTATAGGGGACCTTCATCTTGATGACCTGGGCCGAGTGGAAAAAGCGGTCGATGTGTTCCTTGAGCCGGAAAATGGCCGGGCCCCTGGAGGTGGGATAGGCCCTGATACCCTCAAAGGTGCAGGTTCCATAATGCAGGGCGTGCATCATGGGGTGGAAGATGCCTTCTGACCAGTCGTAAAGCTTGCCCATGTACCAGTATTTCTTGGCATTCTTGAAGTGGGTATTAGGAAACATGAAAGACTCCTTGTGCCGAATTGTTTATCGTTAAAAACCGTGCCGGACTGGCACTAAAAAAGGGATCAACCGCCGGTTCTTTTATTTCGGTTATCACTTATAAGACCTTAAGCTTTGAGAATTACTAATAACATAAAAGCAAAAAAAAGAAAAGTAAAATTTTGCCGGCAGAGCCCGGGTAGATAACAAATAAAAGCATGGAAGGCTGCTGTCAGAAGGTAGTTTCTTCTGCCAGCCAGTCCCAGGTCCGGGTCTAGTCTAATTGAGGACAGAAGAAATGCCGGGCCCGGGAAAGCAAAATCTGGTAAACTGGAGTGGTGAAATATGAAGATTGATGGCGATGGAGTGAAAAATCTGGAACAAATGAAAATGACAGCGAAAGCTAAACCTAGTATTATCAACAGGATGGCTGCGTTTTTGCTTCTGCTGGCCTTCATCTTGCTAGGAGCCGTCACCCTATCCTCGGGTATCGGCAAGGTGCAGAGCGAGGAAACGGCCCTTGACCGGCGGGTAAAAAAATTCCTGGAAAGCCGGCGTTATACCTGGCACGACATGAATGTCCCGGAAAGCGACGGGCAGATCCTTTATGACCTGGTTATCAAGCATGGCTACAGGCGGGCACTGGAAATCGGCACCTCAACCGGCCATTCGGGCATCTGGATTGCCTGGGCCCTGAGCAAGACCGGCGGTCGGCTGGTGACCATAGAAATTGACGAGGACCGCTACCGCCAGGCGCTGGCCAACTTCAAGGAAGCCGGCCTGGACCACCTGATTGAAGCCAGGCTGGGTGATGCCCATGAAATTGTGCCGGCTCTACCCGGGCCCTTTGATTTTGTTTTCTGCGATGCCGACAAGGAATGGTACAGGAATTACCTGGAGGCGGTGCTGCCCAGGCTCGAAGCGGGTGGCTGTTTTGCCGCCCACAATGTCGGGCAGGGCCGGGGCAGCCGCTGGCTTCAGCCCGGCATCAGGGAGTTTCTGGATTACGCTTACTCTCATCCCGAACTGGAGACTATTATTGACTCCCGGAGCCGGTCGGGAATCTCATTGAGCTTTAAGAAAAAAGGCTCTTCAGGGCTTTAAACCTGCTTGATAAGACTCAACACCGGCTCATAAAATCCAGGAGACTAAAAATCCTCAGGACTATTAAACCCCTGAGTTTTAAAGCTATCAGCGCTCTATCGGGGTGGCTGTCCCAGGACGGCGGGTTGCTTTCCAGGTCTGCCGGGCATTCTTTTTGCCCTGGACCAGGGTGGCCGTGCCGTTCAGCTGATCGCCTTCGGCCTGGCCGTTGAAGACAAGCTCGGTGTCGGCCGTGCCGGGCAGAATTACCGAAAATTCCACCTTCGGCCCTTCTACCTTGGTTTCGGGAATGTGAAGGACCTGTTCTCCCAGGTAGAGCTTTCCCGAGAAGTACTGGTAGGCCTGGTTTACTTCCAGGCGGCAGTCCGTTTTCTTCTGGTTCAGGTTCAGACTCCAGTCCCAGGTGCCGGAAATGTTGGCCGGGACAATCCACAGGAAAACGGTATGGACGTAAAGGTCTATGGGCACGTAGGTCATGCGGTCGGCCTGCCACTCGTCCATGTCAAACTGGTGGGAGATGATCCGGGTTCCGGGCTTGAGGTTAAGGATGGTGGGCCGCAGGCGGATGTTGACGTCAGGAAGGAGATACATGGTGACGACGGTGGCCTCGCTGAAGTCGGCCTCGAAGATATTGGCCCTGCGGAATTCCACCAGGTTCTCCACGCCGGCTATCCTGGCGTTCTCCCGGCTTTCGCGGATTCTTTCCGGGTCGATGTCAATCCCCACGGCCCTGATTCCAGCCCGGCGGGCAGCCTCGATGACAATACGCCCGTCGCCGCAGCCCAGGTCGTAGAGAATGTCACCTTTCTTGAGCTCGGCAAACCTCAGCATGTCTTCAATGACCTCGTAGGGTGTTGGAACGAAGGGCACGTCCAGGCGGACCTCCTGGGCCAGTAGGCCCTGGCCGGGAGGCAAACTGGATGAAATCAATATGAAGCAAAACAATACCAGAACTATCTTTCTTGTTTTCCCCATGGTATCTCCTTCGGAGGACTTTGCGACCCGAGGTCATTTATTCAAGTACCACAAAAGCCCGTTTCCTGTCAAAAGTATCAATCTTAAAAGAGACGTATCAAGCTTCTGATTTTTCTTCGCCACGCTCCAGGCAGGAGAGCCGGATATCGCCTGGCCAGGGTGTGGCCTGCGGGCGGGGCCACGCAAAAAAATCCTTGACCACCCGCCGCCCATAAAGTAGATTTTGCTCATCTGAAAAAAGGCAGGCTGAAGATGGATGTTGCCGGCAGGAATGAACCGGAACTGAAGAAGACCCTGGGGCCGGTGTCGCTCAGTAACATCGTGGTGGCCAACATGATCGGGGCCGGAATTTTCACCACTTCCGGGCTGCTGCTTCGCGACCTGGGCCATCCGCTGTTGATGCTGGCGCTCTGGGTGATGGGGGGACTCATTGCCCTGTGCGGGGCCCTGAGCTACGGCGAGCTGGGGGCGGCCTTTCCCCGGGCCGGGGGAGAGTATTATTTTCTGTCGCGTCTCTTCCATCCACTGGCCGGGTTCCTGAGCGGCTGGGTTTCCTTCTTCGTGGGCTTTTCGGCGCCGATTGCCGCCTCGGCCGTGGGTTTCAGCGAATACCTGGCCAGGGCTTTCCCGGTTCTGGATGAGCCCCTGAAACTGGGGGTGACTGTCTTGCCAGTGGTCACCAAGAAAGCCATAGCCATCCTGGTGATTCTCGCCTTCACCCTGGTTCACGTCCAGGGATTGAAGCCCGGGGCCCGGGTCCAGAATGTTCTGACCACTGGCAAGGTCGGACTGATTCTCTTCCTGGTGGCCATCGGTTTTGCCAGCAGCCGGGGGAGCTGGAGTCATTTCACGAGCGGCGACTGGCTTCCGGCCGATTTTTCCTCGCTAAAGGTAATTGGCCTGTCGCTGATGTGGATTATGTTCGCCTACAGCGGCTGGAACGCCTCGGCCTACCTGGGGTCGGAGATAAAAAATCCACGCCGGGACCTGCCGCTGTCGCTGCTCCTGGGCACGGGAGTGGTCATCCTGCTGTACCTGGGACTGAACCTGCTGTATGTCTATGCCGTTCCACCGGCGGAGATGAAGGGCGTGATTTCGGTGGGCGGGCTGGCCGCTGGTAAGCTCCTGGGGGCTGGCTGGGAAAAGTTTCTGTCCATAATGATTGCCTTTGCCCTTTTCTCCTCGTTGAGCGCTTTTATCATCATTGGCCCGAGGGTCTATTACGCCATGGCCTCGGACCGACTATTTTTTCCGTTCGCGTCCCGGGTTCACCCGGTCAGCCGGGTGCCGGCCCTGTCCATCTGGCTTCAGGGGGCGATTGCCGCGGCTATCGTCGTTTCCGGGACTTTTGAGCATATCCTGACTTACATGGGCTTTTCGTTGGGAATTTTCCCCATCCTGGCCGTGGTGGGAGTTTTCAAGCTGAGAAAAAATCATCCGGATAACCTTAAGCTACCGGGCTTTCCGCTGGTCCAGGTGGTCTATTTGCTGGCCGGGGTAAGTATCCTGGTGCTGGGGTTGCTGCAGAGCCCCGGGCCGTCGGGCGTGGCCATTCTGACCGTCCTGGCCGGGCTCCCGGCCTATTACTTTTTCAGAAATAAATACAATAAGGGGCGGTAGAGGCTTTTTTCGGTCCGGAGTAATTCGAGGCAGAGTCTCCACATCTGAAAAGTCGGCGGCCAGGTCCATGATCAAAAAGTTTAGTCCCCTGACATATGAATAACCATTCATATGTTAGGGTTTTCCGCCGGCAGCCGGAGGCTGGTTGTCGGGCCCCGGTTATAACCGCAGCAGAGCAAAAATGACTTCTTGACAACTTCCTGATGCTCGCTTTCATCCCCGGGCGGGAAGACCTTGAACACAGGGAGCTTTATCATGTGAAGAATTGGGGCGTAGAAGAATCAATACCCGCGGGCTGGAGTAAGGCAGCTTGGGGCTCTAAGAAAATATGAAAAATTAAAAATGTAAGAGAGGGTCCTGCGCTTAAGGATCCTGGCAGGATGCCTGAAAATGAATCGGGTCCGGCGGCGGCTCAGTAGGTTACAATTCTCGGGAGCTTTTTCGCCCTTTCTATCCAGTAACGCACCATCTTGAGGGCCGGAACACGGCGCACCAGCTTTTTCTCCTCGTTGATTTCCAGGAGTTTCTGGTGGAGGTTCTGGGCATTTCTCTGGGCCAGCTCCACCACGGTGTCCACCCCGGCCATTTCCAGCAGGTCGCTGTACTCTTCTCCTATGCCGCGAATCCGCATCAGGTCAGCCCGGTTAACCCACTTCAGGATCTGGGCTTCGCTGAGGCCGGTCTTCTCGGCCAGTTCCTTGCGGCCGGCTGGAGTGGCTCCCGCCCTGAGCAGTTGCTTGACATTGTAAACCCCGGCTTCTTTCAGCTTTTCCATAAAAACATCGCCGATTCCTTCAATGGCCTTAAGCAAAGTCATGGGCATACTCCTTAGTTGGATTTTGCTGAGCATGAATATTTTATAAAAATTCCTTTAGAAAATTCAAATTTTTTATCTTAAAAATTTTGGGCTGAGCTTCAGTTCCCGGAACCCCTGGCCTGTCCTCCGGGAAATAAAATCCAGTGGCCCAACCGGCTGTAAAATCGGAACTAAATAGGAATGGAACTCCAGGCCCCCCGTTAGAGAAGTAAGCTTGAATGCCTGATTTTGGGAGTGGGGGAATGGAAGCTGGAAACAGGTAAACAGGGAAAGAAGCTTGTTTTCATTCGGATGGGGCTCAAAAGGTATCAGGCCGGTTCAAAGTAATCACGGTCAAGATGCCTGACCATCCTGACCCTTTTTTGTTCCATGAGGCGCTGGAGATGAAGGCTCAGCTCTTCCCTGGTAAGCCCCAGGGAGTGCTCCAGGTCTTCCAGGCTAACCGGGCGCCGGCGGACGATGGATAGTATGGCCTGGACTATGTTCTCCGGGACCTTCTCCTGCTCTTTCTTCCTGAAGCTGGCCACCACCTCCGCCTTCTCTCCAAAAAACTCCTTGATCTTCTCCATCTCTTCAGGCGAAAGGGGGCGGGACTGGCTTTCGGCCGGGGGCCTGACCACTGTGTTGAGGTGAATCTTATCGGGCTTTATTTTCTCAACCGCGGCTTTGAGCTTCTTAAGATGGGCGGGGGAGTCGTTGATTCCTTTAACCAGCAGAATTTCCAGCCAGATCTTTCCCTTGAATTGCCGGCGAAATTTAACCAGACCTTCGATAATTTTTTCGGCCCGGAGCGAGGGATGCGGCCTGTTAACTTTTTCAAAGACTTCCTGGCTGGCGGCGTCGAGCGAGGGCACAACCACGTCGGCCGCGGCCAGTTCTTTTCTTACTTCCGGGCGGGAAAGAAGGGTGCTGTTGGTAAGAACGGCCACCGGAACACCGGACATCTTTTTGATTTTTCTGATCAGCCAGCCGATCGATTTATTCAGGGTTGGTTCGCCAGAGCCAGAGAAGGTGATGAAATCAACCCGGGCTCCACTCTTTAAAAATTCTTGCACTTCTTGCAGGATTTGTTTGGCTGAAAAGAATTGACCGCGCCTGATGGTGGTTTTCCTGGTACGTCCCAGCTGGCAATAAACACAGCTCAGGCTGCAGGTTTTGAAGGGTAGGAGGTCAACCCCGAGCGAATACCCCAGGCGCCTCGACGGCACCGGCCCATACAGGTGGGGGAATCTCTTGTCGTTCATATCTTTTCCCAGCTATTATATAACTTCTTCGACCTGCCAGTCTTCGTTTACCCAGAGCAGGTGAACCTTGAGTCCCGGAAAGTTTTCCCTGATTTTCTCGGCGGCCAGGTACAGCTGACTGAGCTGTTCTTCTTTTGGCAGGGGATTACCGGCGCAGTCGTGGTGGGCGACGATGGCCACGGCCGGGGAGCGGTGCTTTTCGGTCGAGACGGCCAGGCAGCGCTTGATTGAGTTCATCATGAACTCCGGCTCTCCGGCGGCCAGGATTTTTACCGGACCGGGGGCGGTGATGACGTCAACGTAGTCGGCCCGGTAGAGATTCTTAAGCCAGCGGTTGACACAGTCCTGTACCCTTCCGTCCATGCAGTTGATGGCGGTGACAAATCTTTTCTCGGACAGCATGTTTATCCAGCCTTCCTATGAACATCCTAATTTAATTTATTAAAAATCGTATCTGAAGCCTACCGGCCCGCTCAGGATGAACGAATATATATCACGGTGCCCCTGCGGTCAATTTATTTGTGGAGGCAGTGCTGTCTCCGGCCGGAAGATCCCTGCTGCTTCCTTCCAATTTGTTTCAAGAGCAAACTTCTGCCCGGCTTCAGGCCGGTTAACCGGATGAATAACCGGAATTCTCAGAAGCCCACCCTGACTCCCAGCGACCATTCGGCCGTTGGAGCCGGCTGGTAGGAGTTCCCATCCGGGTCTGGCTCGGTGAACCCGTAATACAGAACATTGAAGATGTTTCTCCCGGCCAGCCTGATTTCGAAGGGAGTCCCTCCGAATTCAAACCGGTATGAGGCCCGAACATGAACCAGGGTGTACGGGTCGGTCTTTCCGTAACCGTTTTCCAGAATCCGGTTGGTCGAATCTATGTACCAGGAACTGACATGCTCCAGGGCCGCTCCCAGGCTGAGCCTTCTGGTCAGTCTGTATTCGCCATCTATGTAGAGTTGATGCTGCGGGATGTTGGGCACCCAGGTTCCACTCAGGGTCTCGCCGGCGAGCGTGTCAACGGTCCGGTACTTAAAATGATAATAGGTATAGGCTGCCTGGATGGTCAGGTTTTCAACCGGCACCCAGGCCAGCGAGCTTTCCAGGCCATATCTTCTGGTCGAACCGACATTTCCATAGAAAGTTTCCAGCGGCCGGTCAGGCCTGCGGTATCGTCCGAAGTCATTCCTGGTGTTAAGGTGGAAGATGGCCAAATCATAGCTAATTTTCTGACCGATGGTTCCCTTGGCGCCGATCTCTTCGCCGCTTGAAGTGGCGGGCACCAGTTGAGTGTTATAGCCGCCATAGGCATAGGGGTTATTAACCAACTCCTCGGTTCCCGGGGGCAGGAATCCCGTTCCCCAGCTGGCATAGAGTCCGAAGTTGCTTAAAGGATTCCAGGTCAAGCCGAGCCTGCCCGTAACTCTCTGGAAGGAGACCTGGCCTGACAGGTCAACCCCACCGGCCTGGAGATGGTCTTCAAGCCGGTTGCTGAGGCGGTCAAACCGCACTATTCCCGACACTCCCCAGAATGGCCCCAGCTCCACTCTGTCCAACAAGAATATTCCTATGGCGTTCTGGTACATATTCTGGTCGGACAGAAACTCCGGTCCTTCCACCGCCTCGCCCAGGTTGGGGTGTTTGAATTCATCAATGGCCTGGTGGGCATAGTCCAGGCCCAGGCTGAAATAATTCCTGAATTTTCCCTGCCCGGCCCGATGGTTTAGCTGCAAAGTCAAGCCGGGAGTATCAAGCCCGCGATGGATGACTGATGAGGGAACCGCTTCCTTATACTGGGTCCGGCGGTAATAAGCTGAAGCGTAGAAGTCCAGGCTATCGGAGAATTTCACGCTAGTGGTGACCGCGCTGGTCAGCCTTCGGGTGCGCTGATATTCGTTGAAAGTATAGGCATCGGGATTGGCCCGCCGCCTTAAAGTCTTTATATCGTCCATAAACCAGGCCAAGTTCAGTCCTTCGGGATTTTCGTTGAAGAAGTTGGTCCAGCCGGTGACGGCCGTGATTTTAACCCGGGGGCTGATGGTGAAAGTAAATTTTCCCCAGAGATTGTCAGCACTGTAGGCCGAATGGTCGCGATAGCCTTTACCGTCCAGGATGGACCCGCTCAGATGATAATTCATGATACCGGTGGTTCCGCCCATCTCGGCCTGGCCCTTCTTGAGGCCAAAGGCCCCGCGTATCAGGCTGGCTGAACCTGAAAAGGGTTCGCTGCCGCCGTCCCTGGTGAAGATGTTGATAATGCCACCAGAAGAGCTGCTACCGTAAAAGGCGGCCGCCGGTCCCCGCAGGACCTCAATCCGGCGCACCGTGCTCCAGTCAACATCATAAAAATCTGAGATATAACCGGAGGGATCTACAAGGGGCACTCCGTCAACCGCTGCTCTGAGGCCGCGGGTGCAGCGTTCGGTCAGAATGCCCTCGCCCCGGATGGAAATGTGAACCCGCTCCCCATCGGCCTGGTTATCAACCTTGACCCCGGGTACCAGCTTCATCACCTCGTCGATAGCTATGGTGCGGGGGAGGCTTTTCAGCACGGACGTTTCAACCACCGAGGTGGCAGCCGGATTTTGCTTCAGGGGAATCTCAATCCGCGGAGCCGTCACCACGATTTCATATTTTTCGGTCACCTGTCGGGCAGCCTGCTCCTCTTCGGACTTTTGGGCGACCTGCTCTTTCTCCCTGGCCTTGTCTTCACTCCTGGCCGCGGATTTCTCATAGGAACTATCAGAGCCATGCTGATCTTGTCTGGCCATTTTAGCGGCGGCTGTTGATAGGTCTGGCAGGAGCAGGAAAATGCCCAAGAGCAAGAACACGACCGGAAACTTTTTAAGGGATTTATAAAAATAGGATTTGCGGGAATAATTCATGGAACTACTCCTCTTGAAGCAAATTATATAAAAATCATCATAACCTTTTGACTGATTATGATATAAATTCTTCCCTTTTAAATCCAACCGGAAACAGGTAATCTATAAATCCAATGGACATCGGCCTCTCCGGGTATTAAGATTCTTATTATCTTGGTTAAAGGAGCCGATCAGGGACATGAAAAAGTGTTTCGCGGGATTACTGATCCTGGGGTTCTTCAGCCTATCCCTGGCTGCTGCACCCCTGGGTCCAACTCGGGAAATTCTCAAAGTTCTGGAACTTCAGAAGGAAGCCTGGAACAGGGGTGACTTGGAAGGTTACATGGCCTATTACTGGAAATCGGACCAGCTGACTTTTCAATCCGGGGCCAACCGGGTCCGGGGCTGGGAAACCCTGATGGAGAGGTATAAGGAAGGTTATTCCGGCGACCGGATGGGCCAGCTGGATTTTTCCGACCTGGAAGTTAAAGTTCTTGGCCGCGATTATGCCCTGGTCCTGGGCAGGTGGAATGTTGATATTAAGGGAGAGAAAAAGGGTGGCGTCTTCACCCTGGTTCTGAAGAAGTTTCCCGAAGGCTGGCGCATCATCCACGACCATACTTCCTGAGCCGGGGATCTTATCCAGGCCTGGCTGACCTTCTGCTTGGAAGGTTGTGGCCCGCGTGGTTAGTTTGAACGTTCTGTTCTTTAAGTTTTCGGCCGGCTATCTGAGGTGTCGAGACAAACAACGTAATTTCGAGAAAGGAAAATACGCTTCCCAAGAAGCCTGGCGACAAATTACTGGATTATGTGAATCAAAGGTCAAGATTCTTTTGGTGGGTTGAAGAGGTTTAGGGCCCAGATAAACCCGGGAATGGCTCCGCCCGTTTTCTATTTCTTGTTCTTGTATATTTCTATGAACCTTTCCAGGGAGCGGTCGTAAGTTTTTTCAACATCGTCCGGGAAAAAGCAGGCCGGAAGCTCTCGGTGACTCCAGTGATAGACCAGGCACTCGCAGCAGATTCCCTTGCGCTCGCAGGGCTCCCAGGAGCAGTTGCATCTTTTCAGGTTCTTTTCCACCCGGCATTCCGCCATGAGCTAACCTCCTAAAACATTGGCCAGATAAAGATCTGTTTTAATTGTGCTGGCGATTGATGATTATATTAGACTTTTGGTTTTATTAAAATAATAACGGCTTATTTATCCCCCGAACGATCATCTGGGCACCGATTATCATCCCTCAGTCGGCAGGTTCCTTTATATTTATTTTTGCGGACAGGTTCGGCTTTTTAGAGGCGGCGGGACCACTTGCGGAATTGTTGAAGGTGGCCGTGGAGATAATGACTATCACGGGCAGATTGGTTATTAAGCACGGGGCCTGTTTCCCGATGGGGCTTGACGGCCGGGACTTATTTCAGTACCCGGAGCCGGCCGGTTATCGAGTCCGGGCAATTTTTCACCTCGACCTGGCGACAGATATCTATGGGCTTTTCTTTTTTCCCCTTCTTCCCAGAAGGCCAGGCCGGTGGCCAGGAAAGCCAGGACCCGGAAGCCGATCTTCTCTGGCTATTGAGCCTGTATAGTCCCGGTTGCGCAGATGATCAGGCCAGGGCGAGGTGCTAGTTGCCGGGGGGCCCGATTTGGGCTATCATTAATGACTGAAAATTAATCATTTAAGCGAGAAAGAAAATGGCCAGCAAGAAAGCGGCAGAGAAGCCAGAATACGGGGAAAAAGAAGCCAGGGCCGGGCTCAAAACGCGGCTGCCCGAGCTTCAGACCTTCCCCAACCAGTTCCCGGATTATGAAATTACCATTGAAATTCCGGAATATACCTCGGTCTGCCCCAAGACCGGTCTGCCCGACTATGGGAAAATTACCCTGTGGTATGTTCCGGACAAGAAGGTTATCGAGCTCAAGTCCCTGAAAATGTACATCCTGGCTTACCGCAACCTGGGCATATTCTATGAAAATGCGGTCAACCGCATCCTGGAAGATGTGGTCAGAGCCTGCAGGCCAAAGAAAGCCCTGGTCAGGGGAGAATTCACCCCGCGGGGCGGTCTGAAGTCCACGGTTGAAGCCCGCTATCCCCGGGGTTGATGAGGTAAATTCCCGCCCTTATATTTAGCAATAAGAAAAAAATGGATAGAGAGAATACGATTATAAAAAGTCAGAACGAGCCGGTTGGCCTCGCCGCTGATTCGAGTTCGGAGTCGTCAACTGCCGGGCTGCCCGGCTCTTCGGTCTATAGAAAGGGTGTAAGCTCTAAGCCCGTGGCCGAGCGTGCCCCGGCCTTCGGACTGACCGACCTGCTGATGCTCCTGACCACCATGGTCTGGGGGGCGAATGTCTCTGTCATTAAGGTTTCATTTGCCGAGCTGTCGCCGCACGCCTTCAACCTGGCCCGGTTTTTGTTTTCGGCCCTGATCTATGCCTTCATCATCTGGCGCAGCCGGGAAGGGTTCGCCATCAGCCGGAAGGACCTGCCGCGGGTGGTATTCCTGGCCCTGACCGGCATCACCCTTTACCAGGTCTTTTTCATCACCGGGCTGAGCCGGACCTCGGCTTCGCTGGTATCCATGGGCAATGCCATGACCCCGATTTTCATCGCCGTGCTGAGCACGGCTTTTGGCCTGGAGCGACTGCGCTGGACCGGCTGGCTGGGAATTGTTCTATCCGTTATCGGCTTTTATGGAATAGTCCTGGGCCGGCCTAACGGCTTTAACCTGAAGGGGGCCGAAGTTTCCGGCGTTTTCCTGATCTTGCTGGCCGGCCTGATGTGGGCCTTTTACACGATTTTTGCCCGGCCGGTGCTGAAGAAAATTTCGCCCACCAAGCTAGCCGGACTGACCAACATCATCGGGACGGCTTTTTATTTTCCTTTTGCCTGGAGGGAATTTTCCCGGGCCGATTTTTCCAGGGTGACGCCGGGCGGCTGGCTGGGACTGGTCTATTCTGGCTCCTTGGCCCTGGTCTTCGGGTTTGTCGTCTGGTATAAATCGGTGGAGCGGGTGGGCGGAGCCAGAACCGGCGTTTATAGCAATTTGACTCCCGTCTTCGGCGTCCTTTCCGCGGTAATCTTCCTGGGGGACCGGATAAGCTGGCTCCAGGTCCTGAGTGCCCTGGTGATTTTCTTGGGCGTTTACCTGACCCGCAACGGCCACCATCTTTTCAAGAAAAAAACCGAGTAGCGCTATTTTATTCCATAAATTTTATGAAGCTGGCAGGACAGCCTGAGATTGGGCAGACCTTCCCGGATAGCCTGAATGTAAAGCTTCCAGGCTTTCTTATAGCTCCAGGCGGCGTTGGATTGAGGTTGAAGCAAAAGCGGGATGTTTTCAGGAAACTTCTGCCTGATTGTTCCAATTTCTTCCAGCTTCAGGCTCCTGACGACCACCAGCTTGACTTCTGAAGCCAACCGAAGGCAATCGGAGGTAATTTTATAAACAGGTGGCTTGGGCGAAACGGTCAGCCAGTCGGGTTTAACCGGCACAGGCCGGGTTCCGTTGGTTTCGACGTGAACGTGGAAGCCGGCTCGTCTCAGCAGGCGAACCAGTGTCCCAACATCCTGCAGCAATGGTTCCCCGCCAGTCAGGCAAACCCAGTTTGTCTTATATTTTTTCTTGAGAAGCGCGAGTTCATCCAGGATTTCTGCTGGCCAAAGCTCTTGGCCTCCCTTCCAGGCATGCTTCGTGTCGCAGAAGGAACAGCGGAGGTTGCATCCGGAAAAACGAACGAAAATAGTCGGCTGTCCCTGGCGCAGGCCTTCACCCGCAGCCGAGAAGAAAATCTCCCTAATCTTCAGTGTAGGTGGCAGCGGCATCCTCCGACTCCCAGACCGTGACCGCGGTCACCGGGTAGAATGCTTTCATCCTTTTAAATATCTCGCGGGCCAGGTTCTCGGCCGACGGGTTGAAGTCAAAAGCTTCATTCAGCAGGGTATGGTCCGGCAGGATTTCTGCCAGCTTCTTTTTTATCTCGGTAAAATCAATACCTATCCCGGTGTTGTCCAGTTCTCTGACCGTGATTTCCACTTCCACCTGGAAGGTGTGGCCGTGGAGCTTTTCACATTTACCTTTATATTCCCGCAGGTAATGAGCCGCGGAAAATTTATCCCGAACTTTAAGTTTCCAGCTCATATTTTCCCCTCCTTTTTAAGGCGCGCCAGCAAATGATCCTCCTGTCCGGCTTCTTTCCAGGCCCTGGCCCGGAGCAGGCAGGCCGAGCAGCGCAGACAGGGCACCTCGCGGCCGGCATAGCAGGTTATGGAGTAAGAATAATCAGCACCCAGTTTTAAGCCTAGTTTTATTATTTCAGACTTTTTCATTTTTATGAAAGGAGCGATTATTCTAAATTTTTTCTGGCCCAGCTTGGCCCCCGTCCCCTCGTTGATGGCTCTGTTCATGGCCCTGACAAAAGCGGTCGTGGTGTCAGGGTAATTGGGGGAGTCGATGACGTTAAAGCCGCAAACAATATCAAAAATCCCCAGGCTTTCGCCCAGAGCCGCAGCCAGCGAGATGAATATTCCGTTGCGAAAGGGGACGTAGGTAACCGGCAGGCCCTTTTTTATATCCTCACTCTTCTTGAATTGTGGCACGGATATTTTTTTGTCGGTCAGGGCAGAACCGCCGACCTGGCGGAGGTCCACTCTGATGATTCTGGGGGTTAGTCCCAGTCGGCGGCAGGTCTTCCTGGCCATCTTAATCTCCACCCGGTGCCGCTGTCCGTAATCAAAGATCACCGGCTGTACCAGGCCATATCGCCTCATTGCCCAGTGAAGGGCGGTGGTGGAGTCAATTCCACCAGAAAACAGCACCAGGCAGGACTTGGGCTTTGAAATCTCAGCCTTGGAGCTTTTGCCAGCCCGGAACGTTCTTTTCATTGCTGATTAACCTGAACGGCTAAATCATACCCCAGACCGCCCTGCCTCTCAACCCCAATTAAGCACAGAACCGGCTGGTAATTGACAAAGGCCAAGGAGGAATCTATTTTTTTTAATGCCGGTTTTTAAGGCTGGCTTATAAAGAAAGAATATCTGCCGGTCATTCGGGCATTGAGCTGGAGGCCAGGATGAAAAAGACGGCGTGGTTTCTAATTTTTACGTTATTTCTTTTACTGGGCTCAGTCGAGGCGGCCGAATTTAAGAGAATGCTGGGGCCGATTTATTCCAGCTATTCCCGGCCCTGGCCCGGCCCTTTTTCTGGCAATTATCCCCCTCTCCTGGATGAGGGCAACACCTTGAGTCCCTTCCGGAATAGCCGGTTTTCATTCTTTGGCGGCCTGGGCCTGGAGTTTTTTCTGTCGCGGATGCTGGAGTTTGAAGTTGATGTGCTCTATAAAGAAACCGGCGGGCAATACCGCTTTGACACCGGCTTCTTTGATGCTTACCGTTATGAGTTTCAGCTGAGGGAACTTTCCTTTCCCCTGCTCCTGAGAGCCCACCTGTGGAAAAAATCGCGTCCGTTTCTTCTGGCCGGGCTGGACCCCTCTTTTGTCCTTTCGCATCGTTACCAGCTTTTCCACAGGGCCGAAGCCAGCCGGATATTCGAGAAAGTTGAGGAAGCGGATATAAAGGGCTATACCGGTAAAACAGACCTGGCCCTGGTCCTGGGACTGGGGTTCGAGGCGGCCGTCAACAGGAGAAGGATAGCGGTCGAGTGCCGATACGAGCTCGGGCTGGCCGACCTGTACGATGGACCGGCCCCGGCCCCCGGTGAACAGCCAATCCGGGTTCGCAGCCGCCAGCTTCTCCTGGTCATAAGCTACGCCATCGAATAATGTCCATTCTCAGGACGTCTTACAGGTACCTGTCAGGTTCGGGTTGCCACGTTTTGAGATTGTTTTAGCTGAAGTCTGCTATTGCTCCGATCTCGCTTAAGTGCCTTTGGGGGTAAATCTTTTACATCATTCTGGCTATGGCCACCGCCTGGAAAATGGGGGCAAATTGGCCGTGGCCGACCTCCCGAGTATCATTGACATAACCAGGCTTAGATGTTAAGTTTTATATTCCATGACTCTGGACAACCTGGAACTTCAGCTGGAACGGATGCCGAAGGGCAGCCGTTTGATCCTGAGGGATGACCTGTACGATCTCTCACCCCTTAAGGACATCCTGGAAAAAAGCGCGACCGGGAAAATCCTGGTATCCCTGCTGGACACCGGCCGCCTGTCCCCCGAGGAACTGGAATGGCTTGGAGAATTTCCATTTTCTCTTTATACTTCCGATGCTGCTCGCCAGGATTTTCAAGTCTTAAACCATATTCATCTCGTGCTGGAGCCCCTGGGTTGCGGCCTTTTCTATTTCCTTCAGGGCGAGCTTAAGGAAGACTCGGCCCTCTGGAATAATGTGGAGCTTTTTCAGGCAATTTATGTCTCCGGCCGGGAAAAAGACAGGCCGCTGGAAATCCTGGCCCGACTGGCCGAGGAGGTCAGCCGCAGCCGTAGTACTCTGGTCTATTATCATCATAAGAAACCGGAAGAAAATCTGGCCCAGGTCTGTCTAAAGAACTGCTGGCTTCATATTTCCAACAAGAATCTTGAAGAAGACGCGGAAATTATGATCCTGGACCTGTTAGAAGAAATCAAAAAACACGGAGGCCGCCCGGTTATCCATGTCGATCGCGGCCAGTCCTATCATTTTTTAAGACGGCTGGCGGAGGCCGGAGCTTTCCTGGAATTTAACCTGCCACCGCTGGAGCCGGACTCAAAGGTCTTTGCTCTGGCCGGGAGCTGGCGGAAGAAAAAGTTGCCGGAAAAAGCTTATTATCTCTACCGTGAAATCATGGCCTGAGCCGAAGCCGGCCAGTCCGGCCGGTCTCCAAGTCAGGACGGAAATGGTTCAAATGGCCGGCGACTAAGATATAATATGATTTTTGAAATCAAAGGCGGATAGAGCCATGGAAGAAAAAGAATTAAAGACAGAGACCCCGGTTCGGGATGAGGCCTGGCAGGCCCTGCAACAGGTCAGGGAAGCCGAGGAGCGGGCCCGGCAGATGGTGGAAGAAGCCCGGACCCGGACCGCTCCCGGCCTGGTGAAGCAGGCAGCCGAAGAGTCGGAAGAAGTCCGGAAAAAAATACTGGCTGAGGCCAGAAAGCAGGCCGAACAGTTGAAGAAAGAAATGGTGGACAAAGCCCGGACCGAGGCCAGGGCCATAAGCCAGCAGGCTGAGGCCGAGAAAGCCGAAATACTGAAGACTGCCGAAAGTAACTTTGAGCAGGCGGTGAGCAGGACTGCGGCCAGGCTGCTGGAACTGGTGGAGTCAAGGAAGGTTGACTGATGGCCATCTCCCGGGTCAAAAGGTTTGAAATCCTTCTGCCGGCCGGCGAGCTGGAAGGATTCCTGTCATACCTGCAGGAGCTGGGAGTGGCCCAGATCGACCCGGTCTCCTTCCAGGAGCTGGAGCTGAAGCCGGTAGAAGTTGACACCTCGGAGCATGAACGCTGGCTGGCCCGGATCAACCGCCTGCTTCAGAGCCTGCCCGAACCCGAAGAAAAAAAGGGCCTGGATAAACTGCTGGCTCCCAGGCCGAAGTATTCAGCTGCCCTGAGAAAAGCCCTGCTGGATTTTGGCTACCAGAAAGTGGTTGAAGATTATGAGCGCCTGGAGGCCCGACGTAACGAACTCCTCCAGGAAATAAAGCAGCTGGAAAGGGAGGAAGAATTCCTCAGACCACTGGCTGCCCTGACCATTCCGCTCAAGGAGCTGACCGGTTTCAGGCACTGCCAGGTCCAGCTCATCCAGGTCCAGCCCCAGGACCTGGAACAGATCCAGGAAAAGTTCCGGGAAATCCCGGCCCAGCTTTTCGTGGTGTCTGAAGAGAAAAGCCGGGTATTTATTCTGATCATAAACCATGAAACGGCCAGGGAAGAAGTCGACAGCATCTTTTCTGAGCTTAAGACCGTCTTCATCTCTCTTGGCGGTTACCTCGGCCGAGTGAAGGGGGAGGAGAAGCTGGCCGATGTCCTGGTTGGGCTCTCCCGCAGGCGGGAAGAGAAAAAGAGACAGGTAGAACAGCTGGAAAAGGATCTGGCCGGGTTTGCCGTCCACCGTCCGGCCCTGATGGCCGTCCACGACGTTCTGCTGAGCGAAAAAGAGAAACTGGCCGGGGCCAGCCGGGCCGGGTTGACCGAGAAAACCGGCTGTCTTCAGGGCTGGATTCCGGCGGCCGAGGAAGAGAATTTCCGCCACCGGATCACGAAATATTCAGACCATATTCATTTAATAATAAGGGACCCCAGGCCAGAAGAACTGGAAGAAGCCCCGGTCATACTGGAAAACCCGGAGATCGTCAGGCCCTTTGAAATCATCACCGGTCTTTATGGCCTGCCCCAGCCCCGGAGCATAGAGCCGACCATTTTCCTGGCGCCGTTTTTCTTCGTGTTTGTGGGCCTGTGCGTCAGCGAGGCCGGGTACGGGCTGGTGGTGTCGCTGCTGAGTCTGCTTTACCTGAAGCTGGCCAGGCCAAAAGGCGAGACCGAACTTTTCCTTAAGCTTCTTTTCTACCTCGGCCTGTCAAACATTGTCCTGGGAACGCTGGTCGGTGGCTGGTTCGGTTTCCCCATAAAGTCGCTGTTACTGATTGACCCGCTCCAGGACCCGATTCCCTTCATGATTCTGGCCCTGGTGCTGGGATTCATCCAGGTCATGCTGTCCACCTTCCTGAGCCTGGTCAGAGAATACCGCTCGGGTAACAGGGTTGGGGCCATCGCGGTCAAGGGTGGCTGGCTGCTCCTCCTGCCTGCCCTGGTCGGTTACCTGGTCCTGAAAAAGCCGGTTTTCGGGATCCTGGCCCTGGTGGGGGCCAGCGGCATAGTCTTTTTCAGTTCAAAATCGAGAAACCCGCTGGCCCGCTTTTTCAGCGGGCTCTATGCCCTTTACGGGATTTCCGGCTACCTGGCCGATACCCTGTCTTATTCCCGGATCCTGGCCCTGGGTTTATCGACCGGGGTCATTGCCATGGTGGTCAACAACCTTTTCCAGATAGCCTGGAAGATTCCCTACGTGGGCTGGCTGGCGGCCATCCTGATTTTCATCGGCGGGCACCTGTTCAACCTTGGCATCAGCTTTCTGGGTGCCTTCGTTCATTCGATGAGGTTGCAGTTCGTTGAGTTCTTCACCCGCTTCTACCAGGCCGGCGGCAAACCCTTCAAGCCCTTAAAACTCGAAAGCAAGTACGTGGAGTTTATCAGATGATAGATTCTTCATCCCGGATTCTAATAGGAGGACTGAAATGAGCTTAGGCTTAACACTGGCTATCCTGGGCGGAGCCATGGCTGTGTTCCTGGCTGGAATCGGTTCGGCCATCGGGGTCGGCCTGGCCGGCCAGGCCGCTTCGGGCGTGATGAGCGAGGACCCCTCAAAGTTCGGTTCGATGCTGCTGCTGGCGGCCCTGCCCGGCACCCAGGGCATTTACGGGTTTCTGAGCGGCTTCCTGGTGATACTGAAGCTTGGCCTGATAGGGGGCACGGCTTTGGCCCCCACCGTGCAACAGGGACTGCAGATCATGTTTGCCTGCTTCCCGGTGGCCTTTGCCGGCTTGATTTCGGCCATTCACCAGGGCAAGGTCTGCGCCGCCGGTATCTACATGGTGGCCAAGCAACCAAAAGAAATGACCAAGCCCATGGTCCTGGCCGCCCTGGTTGAGACCTATGCCGTTCTGGGGCTGCTGGCCACCGTGCTGCTGCTGAACGGAATCAAGATTTGAAGAAATCAGGAAGCCGATGAGTCTGGAAAAAATCCTGGAAAAAATCGAGCTGGAAGCCCGGCAGGAGGTGGATAGGATTCTATCCGAAGCCCGGGAGAAAGCCGAACAGATAAAGAAAGAAGCCGAGCAGAAAGCCCGCGAACAGGCTGAGGCCATCCTGCGCCAGGCCGAGGCCGAGGGCCGGCTGGAGGCCAGCCGGATTGTGACCCAGGCCCAGCTGCAGAGAAGAATGGAACTGCTCAAGACCAGGCGGGCCCTGATCAATAAAGTCCTGGCCACGGCCCTGGAGAAAGAGGAGCTTAAAAAAGTCAAGCTGAAAAAGGAGATCGTTTCCAGGGAAGGGCTCAAGCAGGAAGCGCTGCCCTCGGGGAAGCTGCTCGAGGAGCTTTCCCAGGAAGTGGAGAACGATATTCTGGAGTGGTTAAAAATCTGAGATGACAACAAAAGTGGCTGTTCTGGATTATGCCTTCGCCGTCGGACGGGTCCGGGCCCTGGAAAACTACCTTATACCTTACCAGGTTTTCCGGGAAGCGGCCGAGGCTGAAACTTCGGAAAGAGCCCTGGAGTTGATTTCCGACGCCGGCAAGTTCGGCGAAGATCTGCTTCTGGTTGAAAATGCCGACCAGCTGGACCGGGTCCTGCTCAAGGAAAGAATGGCCCTGGATTTTAACCTGGAAGAGCTGTTCCTGGAAAAGCCCCTCTACCATGCCTACCTGGCCGCTGACAACCCGGTCGAGATGTCCCGCCGGCTGGAGGAGACCGAGAATGCTTTTATCCGCGATTACTTCCGCCTGCGCCTGGACCTGGCCAACCTGAAGCTCTTCCTGCGCTGCCGTTACCTGGAATTACCGGAAGACCGGCTGGCCGAGAATTTTATTCCCGGTGGCCGGCTGGAAAAGAAATTATTCCAGGAAAATTACCAGGCCGGTTTCGATGAATTTTACCAGTTGCTCCGGTCCGGCCAGTTTGGAGAACTCTGGAAGCTGGCCACGGAACATCTTGCTTCCAGGGAGAGCTTGATTGTCCTGGAGCGGGAAATAGAAAACCTGTCGCTGAATTATCTCAGGCAGGCCAGGCAGATAACCTTCGGACCCGAGCCGCTCTTTGCCTACGGGCTGGCCCGCCGGCACGAGCTGAAGCTCGTCCGGATAGTCCTGGCCGGAAAGTTCCTGCAGCTTCCCGCCCAGTTCTTAAGAGAAAGGATCAGTCAGACCTATGTCTGAAGTCGGACGCATTGCCGTAATCGGAGACCGGGACTTCTGTGCCCCGTTTAAGGTCCTGGGCTTGAGTGTCCTGACTCCGGGCAACCCGGAGGAGGCCAGGGCCCTGCTGGACCAGGCGGTCCGGGAAAAATACGACATCTGCCTGATCCAGGAAACCTGGCTGGAAGTCTTGAAGCCAGAAGTGGCCGAGCTCAGCCACAGGTTGGCTCCGGTCTGCGTCGGCTTTTCCGACTTCCGGGCCAGCTCGGAATCGGTAGAAAATCTGATGAGGGAACTTTCAATCAAAGCCATAGGTTCAGATGCACTCTTTACCAGAGGAAGGAAAGAAAATGAGACAAGGTAAAATAATTCGCGTGGCCGGTCCCCTGGTGGTGGCGGCCGAGTGTCTCGGCGCCAAGATGTACGACATGGTCAGGGTCGGTCACCTGGGCTTAATCGGAGAAATAATTGAACTCAATAATGACCAGGCCTATATCCAGGTTTACGAGGATACTACCGGTGTCGGCCCGGGGGAGCCGGTGGTGCTGACAGAGAAGCCTCTGTCGGTGGAGCTGGGGCCTGGAATTCTGGGGTCAATCTACGATGGAATCCAGCGCCCCCTGGACGTCATCAGGGCTCAGCACGGAGAGTTCGTTTCAAGGGGAATAGAAGTTCCGGCTCTCGACCGGGAGCGGCGCTGGCCTTTTGAACCGATAAAAAAAGCTGGCGACAGGGTCCTGGCCGGAGACATCATCGGCTATGTCCAGGAAACCCCGCTCATCCAGCACCGGATCATGGTTCCTGAAAACGGCGACGGGGAAATCATCGAGATCAAGGAAGGAGAATTCAAGGTCAGTGAAGTTGTCTGCCGGATAAAAAAGGAATCGGGCGAAATTAAAGAACTGAACCTGTTCCAGGTCTGGCCGGTCCGGAAACAGCGGCCGGTTAAAGAAAGGCTGATGCCCTTTGAGCCCCTGATCACCGGCCAGCGAATACTCGACACCCTGTTTCCGCTGGCCAAGGGTGGCACGGCCTGCGTCCCCGGTCCATTCGGCAGCGGCAAGACCGTGGTCCAGCACCAGTTAGCCAAGTGGTCCGATGCCCAGATCATAGTCTACGTGGCCTGCGGGGAACGCGGCAACGAGGTGGCCGACCTTCTGCTTAGTTTCCCGGAACTCAAGGACCCCAACACCGGGCGCCCGCTTCTGGAAAGAACGGTCATCATCGCCAATACTTCTAACATGCCGGTGGCGGCCCGCGAGGCCTCCATCTATACCGGGATGACCATTGCCGAGTATTTCCGCGACATGGGTTACTCGGTGGCCCTGATGGCCGACTCTTCTTCCCGCTGGGCTGAAGCCCTGAGGGAAATCGGCGGGCGCATGGAGGAAATGCCGGGAGACGAGGGCTACCCGGCCTATCTGGCCAGCCGCCTGGCCGAGTTTTACGAGCGGGCCGGCAAGGTCATCTGCCCCGGCTCGGAAGAAAGAATCGGGGCACTGAGCGTTATCGGGGCGGTCAGCCCGCCCGGCGGCGACCTGTCCGACCCGGTGGTCCAGGCCACCCTCAAGGTGGTCAAGGTCTTCTGGGCACTGGATGACCGGCTGGCCAACATGAGGCACTTCCCGGCCATCAACTGGCTGCAGAGTTATTCGCTCTACCGCGATTCTCTTAAAAAGTATTTTGCCGACAAGGTGGCCGAGGATTTCGTGGAACTCAGCCAGGAGGCCATGAAGCTGCTGGAGCTGGAGGCCGAACTCCAGGAAATTGCCAGGTTGATCGGACTGGAATCGCTGTCTTTCAAGGAAAGGTTGATCCTGGAAACGGCCCGCTCCATCCGCGAGGATTTTTTGCACCAGAATGCCTTCCACCCCCAGGACACTTACACTTCCATGCGCAAGCAGTACCTGATGCTGCGGACCATTCTTCACTTTCACCACCGGGCCAACGAGGCCCTGGAGGCCGGGAAGGAATTCAGCGACATCGTCTCCCTGGAAGTCCGCGACCGGATTTCCAAGATGAAATATCTGCCGGAGGAGGAAGAAGCCCTGCTCCAGGTGGAGAAAGAAGTGGACGCTTCTTTCAAGGCACTTTAGTTTTAAGGTGAAGCCCATGCACAAAGAATACCTGACAGTTTCCAACATCGTCGGGCCGCTGGTCATAGTGGAAAAAATTGCCGACGTCAAATACAACGAGCTGGTGGAAATAGAAGACTCCCGGGGTCACCTGCGCCGCGGGACGGTGCTGGAAGTTTCCACCGACCAGGCCGTGGTCCAGGTCTTCGAGGGAACGGTCGGCCTGGACATCGATAAGTCGCGGGTCCGGTTCCTGGGAAGGTCGCAGCAGCTGCCGGTGTCGGAAGAAATCATCGGCCGGGTGTTTGACGGCTCCGGCCGGCCGCGGGATAACGGGCCGCAGATCATCGCCCGCAAGCGCCTGGACATCAACGGCAGCCCTATCAACCCTGACGCCCGGGATTATCCCTCGGAGTTCATCCAGACCGGAATTTCTTCCATCGACGGCATGAACCCGCTGGTCCGCGGCCAGAAGCTGCCGATTTTTTCTGGTTCCGGCCTGCCCCACCCGCGGATTGCGGCCCAGATTGCCCGCCAGGCTAAGGTCCTGGGCAAGGAAGAAAAATTTGCCGTGGTCTTTGCGGCCATGGGCATCACCTTCGAAGAGGCCAACTTCTTCATCGAGGATTTCCGCAACACCGGGGCCCTGGAGAGGGCGGTGCTGTTCCTGAATCTGGCCAACGAGCCGGCCATCGAAAGAATCGCCACCCCGCGCCTGGCCCTGACCTGCGCCGAGTACCTGGCCTTTGAGCTGGACATGCACGTCCTGGTCATCCTGGTGGACATGACCTTCTATGCCGAGGCCCTGCGCGAAATCTCGGCTGCCAGGAAGGAGATTCCGGGCCGGCGTGGATATCCCGGCTACCTTTATACTGACCTGGCCACCATGTACGAGAGGGCCGGCCGCATCAAGGGTAAGAAAGGCTCGATCACCATGATCCCCATCCTGACCATGCCCGAAGACGACAAGACCCACCCCATTCCAGACCTGACCGGTTACATCACCGAGGGGCAGGTGATCCTGAGCCGGGAACTTCACCGCAAGGGCATCTACCCGCCGATAGACGTTCTGCCCAGCCTGTCGCGTTTAAAAGATAAAGGAATAGGTGCGGGCAAGACCAGGGAAGACCATGCCGACGTGCTGAACCAGCTGTTTGCCTGCTATGCCCGCGGCAAGGAAGCCCGGGAACTGGCCCTGATCCTGGGCGAGGCGGCCCTGAGCGACCTGGACCGGCTGTACCTGAAGTTTGCCGACCTGTTTGAAACGGAATTTGTCCGGCAGGGAGAATTCGAGGCCCGGACGATCGAGGAGACCATAGAGCTCGGCTGGAAACTGATGCGCCAGCTTCCGAAGAAAGAGCTGAAGAGAATCAGGCCGGAGTACCTGGAAAAATATTATTCACCGGCCGGAGCAGCGGGAGGCGAGAAGGTCAATGAAGCTTAAGGTCAATCCCAACCGGATGGAGCTGCTCCGGCTCCGCCGACGCCTGTCCCTGGCCGAGAGGGGACACAAGCTGCTCAAGGACAAGCTGGAAGAGCTGATGCGGCAGCTACTGGAGGCCTCAAGGCGGCTGGCCGAGCTGCACGAAAAAGTCGACCGGGAATTTGAAATCATCACCGCGGCCACGGCCGCCGTCCGCGTTGCCCAACCGGCCTCCGAAATAGCGGAGCTCCTGGGTGATGGCCAGCTCGAATTTTCGGTGGAGAAGGGCCGGCTGCTGAACCTGGTCGTTCCCGAGTTTGAGCTATCCGGTTTTGAGCCGGGAGCTTATGACCTGTTTCTGACCGAAAGCGAACTTGACGTGGCCGTTAAACACTTTAAGAAAATTCTGCCGGAGCTCCTGGAGTTCTGCAGCCTCTGGAAAAAGCTGGAACTCCTGGCCCACGAAATTGAAGTGACCAGAAGAAGGGTCAACGCCCTGGAATATATTTTAATTCCCAGCCTCAAGGAAACCATCCACTCCATCTCCTCCCGCCTGGAGGAAATCGAACGTTCCTACCAGGTTCAGCTGATGCGGGTGAAGGAGATCGTCCGCCACCACTAATAGTGGCTTAAAATTCCTTTACACAAAAAAAAGTATAAAAAAGCCAAAAAAGTATTGACATCCAGAAAAAATGCTGTATATATACAATTGAAAATGAAAAATAAAAATGAAACTGAAAGCGGCGATTAAAAAAATTTTGGGGGAAGGCATTTAAAAATTTTTTGGCGACGGGTGAAGAAAAGAAAATGAAAATCGCTTTGCTTTTCAGTTCCAAGCAGGGAATGGCCAGAACGCTGGGGTCGGTTCTTTTTGAAGACCGGGCCGAAGAAGGGGAAGAACCCCCACCTGATTTGCTGGCTGAATGTGACAGCGATGAAACCATCACTGCCGTTCAGCAAGCCCTCCAGAAGTTTCACCGGGTGGTCCTGATTGAATCCGACGAGCAGGCCTACCTGCGCCTGATGGAAGAAAAGCCCGACCTGGTTTTTAACATTGCCGAAAGACTTTTCGGACCGAACCGCGAGTCCCACATCCCGACCATCTGCGAAATGCTGAACATTCCCTACACCGGCTCTGACCCGCTGACCCTGGGAATCTGCCTGGACAAGTCCCGGGCCAAGGAAATCCTTACTTACCATCGAATACCTAATCCCGATTTCAGGGTGATAGAAAGTGTCGAGGAAATTCCGCCCCGGCTGAAATACCCGCTGATAGTTAAACCCCTTTATGAAGGTTCCAGCAAGGGCATCAAGGATAACTCGGTGGTCGGCAACCGCCGGGAACTCAAGGCCAAAATTGCCGAGATAAAAAAACTGTATGACCAGCCGGCCATAGTGGAAAAATTCCTGACCGGACGGGAGTTCACGGTCGGGGTCCTGGGCAATTATCCCGACCTGGAAATACTGCCCATCGTGGAAATTGACCATTCCCAGCTACCGGCCGGGGCCAGGCCAATCTATTCCTACGAAGCCAAGTGGGTCTGGGATACTCCCGAGCGGCCGCTGGAAATCTTCTGCTGCCCGGCCGACATCTCGGATGAATTGAAAAAGGCCATTGAAGATACCGTGAGAGATACCTGCCGGGTGCTGAGAATACGCGACTGGGCCCGGATCGATGTCCGGCTCGATGACAAGGGTGTGCCCAACATCCTGGAAGTAAATCCGCTGCCCGGCATCCTGCCCAATCCCGAAGAGAATTCCTGCCTGCCCAAGGCGGCCCGGGCCGCCGGTTATAGCTATGACCAGCTCATCAACCGGGTGGTCTGGGAAGCCGGCAAGAGATACGGCCTCCCGGTCGATTTTTACCGGGAAGTGTTCAGGCCGGCGGCCAGTTCCCTGGGTCTCGGAGGAGCCGATGGCCACTGACGGTCCTAAAGTCGGAGTGGCTTTCAACACCTACGAGCCTTTCATCTACCGCCCGGAAAAAGTTTCCGAGGACTCGGTGGCCAGGGTGGCCGAGGTCGTCTGCGAGACCCTGGTCAAGGCCGGGGTGGAGGCCACCATCATTCCCCTGCAGAGAAGCATGTTTACCTTTCTGCGCCGCCTTAAGGAACTGAACGTGGAGGTGGTGGTCAACCTGTGCGAGGGGTTCTTCGGCAATCCCCAGTGGGAAGCCAACGTGGCCGCGGTCATGGAAATGCTGCACATTCCCTTTACCGGTAACAGCTCCCGGACGCTGGCCCTCTGCCAGGACAAGCACCAGGCTAAAGCCATACTCAGCTCCTTCAACCTGCCGGTGGCGGCCAGCCAGCTCATCACCTCGGCCGAGGAGATGGTCGACCTCAAGTTCCCGGTGATCGTCAAGCCCAATTCCGAGGATGCCAGCATCGGGGTTCACCCGGAATCGGTGGTCCACGACCAGGCCTCACTGGCAGCCAGGGTGGAAAAAATCGTTAAAACCTACAACCAGCCGGCCATAGTTGAAGAGTACATAGACGGCCGGGAGTTTAACGTGGCCGTCCTGGAGGACGGGGAGCCCCGGGCTCTTCCGGTCTCCGAGATAGATTTTTCTAAAATGCCGGAGGGCTATCCCCACATCTGCAGTTATGAAGCCAAGTGGTATCCGGATCACATTCTTTACAAGTCGACACCGCCCGTCTGCCCGGCTCCGATCAAAAAAGATCTCAGCCACAAGCTTCAGGACCTGGCCGTCAGCGCTTTTAAGGCCATGGGGTGCAGGGATTATGCCCGGGTGGATTTCCGAATGAACCAGCAGGGGGAAGTTTTCATCCTTGAAGTCAACCCCAACCCGGACATCAGCCTGGATGCCGGCTATGCCCGGGCCCTGAAGGCTGCCGGCATCGATTACGCGGATTTCTGGAAGCTGCTGATTGCCAACGCCAGGAAAAGGAAGGAAGGCAATGTTACGGCCAATGGCAAAAGCTGACCGCCAGCCGGTGCTCGACCTCATCCGGGCCACCGGATTTTTCACGCCGGGCGAAGTCCAGGTGGCCGAAGAATTGATAGATATTTATCTTAATAATCCTGAGCAGCGCGACTATTACATTGTGGTTGTGGAAAATGAAAAGAAAGAAGTGGTTGGCTACATGACCTACGGTCCGACCCCGCTTACCGAAGGCACCTGGGACCTGTACTGGATTGCAGTGGCTCCGGGGGCCCAGGGCCGCGGTTACGGACAGCAGCTGGTGGGCTGGCTGGAAGATGAAGTGAAGAAAAATAACGGTCGCCTGGTCCTGATAGAAACTTCTTCCCAGCCCAAGTATCAACCGACCAGAAAATTCTATGAAAAACTCGGATATGCCGAAGTGGCCCGCATCCGGGATTTTTACCGTCCCGGAGACGACCGGGTCATCTTCGGAAAATATTTTCGCTCAAAGGAGTGAGAAAAGGAGACAATGGAAGACTGGCAACGAATCTTACGCGACAGCCTGCGCACGCCCGAAGACATCGCCGAGCATTTCGGCCTGGACCTGGAAGAGGTCAGGAAAGTCGGCCGGGCCTTCAAGATCCAGATTACTCCTTACTATGCGAGCCTGATCAAGAAAAAGGGTGACCCCATCTATAAACAGGTGGTGCCGGATCTGGCTGAGCTGGCCGAAAATTCTGGCCAGGAGGATCCGCTGGAAGAAGACCTGGACTCCCCGGTTCCCAGCATCGTCCACCGCTACCCGGACCGGGTGCTGTTCCTGGTTTCCCACAGCTGCGCTTCTTACTGCCGTTTCTGCACCAGGAAGAGAAAGGTCGGCGACCCCAGCAAGATCCATCCCCGCTACATCGAAGACGGGATCAACTACATCAAGGACCATTCCGAGGTCCGCGACGTGATCATTTCCGGAGGCGACCCGCTCATCCTGAGCGATGACAAGCTGGAAGCCATCCTGAGCCAGGTGCGGTCCATTCCCCACGTGGAAATCGTGCGCCTGGGTAGCCGGGTGCCCTGTTTCCTGCCGCAGAGAATAACCGAAAAACTGGTCAACATGCTCAAGAAGTACCACCCGCTATATATGAATGTTCATTTCAATCACCCGGATGAAATCACGCCGGAAGCAGCCCGGGCCCTTAACCTGCTGGCCGATGCCGGGATTCCCCTCGGCAACCAGACCGTCCTGCTCAAGGGTATCAACGACGAGGTGACAGTCATGAGAAGGCTGATGCAGAAGCTGCTGACGGTCAGGGTGCGCCCCTACTACATTTACCAGGCCGATTATGTGAAGGGGACGGACCATTTCCGGACAACCGTGGAGAAGGGCCTGGAAATTTACCAGGGCCTGAGAGGCTGGACTTCGGGCCTGGCCGTTCCCCAGTACGTCATCGACGCTCCTGGCGGCGGCGGCAAGATCCCGCTAATTCCCGAGTACGTCCAATCGATTTCCGACGAGAAAGTGGTCCTCAGGAACTATGCCGGCGAGGTCTATGTCTATCCCCAGGTCAAAAGTCCGAAGAAGAGGCGGCCCCGGGTGCAACCACCGTGCTACGCGGCCCCCAGCCAGCAGCTCTGAGTTCTGCGAGTCGGCTGTCGACTGAAACGCTGTCGGTTCTTTAAATTATTTTTCAGCAGGCCACCTGAGATTTTAGTTTGGGCTCATCCCGGCTGCCGGGTTTAAATCACCTGACTGGAATTTCCAGATTTCCCGGCACTGATTACGTCAGAAAGGAAAATTAAGAATTCATGGTGAATTCCAGGGGATTATTTTGGCTCCGGCTCCTCTTCCCGGGGCCTCGAAGCTGCCAGTTCTAAGGTCTGGGCCTTGCGGGGACATTACAATCTGGTCTGCTGACCCGAACCAATGTTTAATGGCCTGCTTGTAATCGTTCTTCTGCACGAGATGAGCCTGGTCGGCCGGGAAAACCGAACATTGATTCTGGCAGCAGGAATAATCCTGGCTGAATATATACCTTACCGCTGGCACTGGAGCAGGTAATCGGCCAGCCCCACCTGCTGGAGGATGGTCAGGGCCTCCTCGTTGGTCACTCCTTTTTTCAGGCGCAGTGATTCCAGGATCCTGATGATGGACAGGGCGACCTCGGCCGTCTGGCCGGCCACGGTCTGTTTGTCCCTTAGAAAGGCAATGGAATCATAGAGAACGGCGTTGGCTTCCCCGTAGCTGATTTCGGGTCGCCGACCATATTTTTTAATCCATTCCGGCTGGCGCAGGCAGTCGTTGACGTGAGACTGGATCAGGTAGGTGGCCCGGCCGATCAGCTTGAGGTTGCTGGGACTGACGTTGGTCATGGTGTTGCCGATGACCCGGCCCAGCCTGGCCATGACCGCGGTGGAGTGGGCGTTCAGCACCATCTTCAGGCCGACGTTCTGTTTGAGCAGGAAGGGGTCATTGTCCCGGTTTAGGTTGAGCCAGACCTGGATAAGATTCGGCTTTCCGCCGGAAGAGAATTTGCGGTAGGAATTATTGATTTTTTCTTCCAGGGCCACGGTCTGTTTTTCGTTGAGGTCGTTGACGCTGACCACAACCAGCCTGGCCTGCTTTTCCAGGAACAACCGGGCAAAGCGGCTGAAGGCCGAGCCGGGGTCCAGGAGTTTATTTTCTTCCGGCGACAGGCAGACCAGCACTCCCAGGTCTCCGGGACCGGGCCCCCGCTTCTTCAGGTTGAACTCGGCAAAGGAAAAATCGTAAAGCTCCTGCTGGTTATCGCCGGCCTTCTTCAGGCTTTCCAGGGCGGCACGGCGGAGGTAAGGATCGTCAACTTCTTCTTCAAAGTGCGGCCGGTAGAAATCTTCCCGGAGCCCACGGAAAGGACGACCGAGGAAGTTCAGCCAGGCCTGCCTTCTATCGGTGGCCGGGGTCCAGACCTGAATCCAGCAGCGGCGGGCTGGTTCCTCCACCGTGTCCAGGGGAAAGAGCCGGAAGGTCGGACTGCGCTCGGTGCTGTCTATGAAGACGGTGATCAGGGCTTTGTCCGCGAAGTAGGTGGAGAAGTGATTATCAGCATAGGTGCTGGCTTCAAGCCCGGTCCAGTCAGCTATCCGGGGAACGGCGGCTTTTACCCTGGCCAGCACCTGGCCGAAGTCGCGCAACGTTTCCACCAGGTCATACCGGCGGTTAAAGCCGATTCTCTGGAGCTCTTTGCCGCTGAGGAACCCGGATAGAAGGTCATAGACCGCGGCCTGCAGGGCCGTGCCCACCACGTAGGTTTCGATGGTGGTGGCCTGCATCCGGGTGGAACCGGTTATGGCCATGGGCCCGGTGGTCAGGTTGATCTTGGTGATGCCCGGCTCTTCCAGGACCGACCGGCTGCGGTCAAAAGGCCTCAACCGGTCATCGGGGTTGTTATAAACAAAATAAAGTTTCTGACGACTCAGCTCAGGGCTGTAACCAGGGGCTTCCTTCCACTGTTCCAGGGCGGTCAGGATGGTGCCGATTACCGATGAGGTTTCCCCGCCCTCCGTGACGCAGATGACCAGGTCGCCCCTCTGCACCTTATGGTCGAGAAGCTGGAGCCGTCCGATGAGCTGGAGGTCTTCAAACCCTTCCAGCGAAGAAATCAGGGCCCGGTCGGCTCCGGTCATCTCGCCGGTAAGGCGGTCAGCGATGTCCGGTCCCAGGTTCTTTTCAACCTTGAGCCAGAGGTTCTTGTCCTGGCGCAGGGAATTCCAGAACGGACGCCAGAAGGTGCTTTCCATCTGCTTGGCCAGGCGGCCGGTGGCCCCGCAGCCGTAGATGTAGATCTTCCGGCCGGAAAGGATGGTCTTCTTGATTTCCGAGGTAAGGCGCAGCAGCTCCTGCGGAGAAGCGGCCAGCTCTTCCAGCCGCTTGACTATGTCCTCGTCCACCGAGAAGAGCATATGCAGGGCAGCGGGAATATCGGTCTTGATTCGCTCGCTCAGGTTCCAGGTCTTGGGGTGGCGCTGCTCGGTCAGCAGGGTATGGAGCTGAAACTGGGTCTTGTTCTGAACATAGTCAAGCGACTCGGCCGAGACTTCCAGGCCCAGGAGCTGGAGCAACCCCGATGGGGGAGAAGCCTGCTCCTGTTCCTGCCCGGGCAGGGTGGACAGGGCTAAAAATCCTACTAAAATAGTAGGAATTAAAAGAATCCCGGCCATTCTGGCTAATGAGGGCTTCTTATTTTTTCTTGGGCTGCTCTTCATTATCTATTGGCCTTCCGTATTGATGGGTATCATCCAGGATGTCGGTCTTCTGCCAGTCTCTTATCCAGTCTTCCACCAGGAAGACCTGGAAACCGCCGGTCGAGGTGGAGCAGACCACCCGGTTCAGGCCGGCATTTATTATCATTTTCTTGCAGATAAAGCAGGGGAAGGCGTCGATTTCCCGGTTGGTCCTGGGGTCGCGTCCGTAGATGAACATGTCGCCCCCCAGCAGGCTGACCCCGGCCCGGGCGGCGTTGATGATGGCGTTCTGTTCGGCATGAACCGAACGGCAGAGCTCGTAGCGCTGGCCGTGCGGTATGTTTAACCTGTCGCGCAGGCAGAAGCCGTGTTCCAGGCTGTCCCGGGTCTTCCTTGGTGCCCCGACGTAACCGGTGGAGATAATCTGGTCGTCGCGGACGATGATGGCCCCGATCGAGCGGCGAAAACAGGTGCTGCGGCGCGAGACTTCCCGGGCAATGCCCAGGTAGTATTCGTCCTTGGAAACGCGAAGTGCCGCCTGGCTTGCGTCCTGGGGCCCGCTGACCCCTGCTCTTTTCTTAGGGCTGCTCAATTTTCTCTTCATCCCAGCTCCTCCAGCTTTTTCCACAGGTCTTCGAGTGAACCGTCGTTGATGATGGTCAGGTCGGCCAGCTTCAGGCAGATTTCCAGTTGCTGACCGGTTTCCTGGCTGGTCTTTTCCTGCTCTTCCTTCCGGCGGAATTCTTCCAGGGTGGTGGCCGATTCGTTCCGCCCCCTTTTCCTGGCCCTTTCAAAGCGAACCTCGAGCGGAGCATCCACCGCCACCAGGATGAAATTGCCCAGGCTACGCAGGAAGGCAACCTCGGCCGAGTTGCGGATGCTATCTATAACCGTCGGGCCCTTAATGCGGGCGGCCGCCCGGCGGGCCAGGACGTCGGGCCCGAACCTTTCCCGAAGCTCGTTGCCGCAGGCGATCAGGTGGTCGCGGCTGGCCTCCAGGCCCCTGGCCTGCAATTCCTCGCGGATGACATCGGACAGGGAAACGTAACCGTAGCCTTTTTTTCTCAGGAAATTGGCCACCTCACCCTTGCCGGCCCCGTTGGTTCCGGTCAGGCCGATCAATCTGTAATCAGTCAGTTTCTTTTTATCCAGCATATTTACCGGGCCTAACTCTGAAAATAAGAATATATCCCAACTTCCGGAAAATTCAAAGGGGGGGGGATTAGCCGGCCAGGTGGTCGGTTCCGGCCGCTTCTTTTTCTTCCTTCTTTCTCCGTTTTTCCTTGTTGCGACCAACCACCAAGGCGATCAGGATGCTGATCCCGTAGAGGGCAATCATCGGCACGGCCACGATGCTCTGGGTGATCATGTCCGGGGTGGGAGTGATGACGGCCGCAATCACAAAGGCGGCCAGGACCGCATACTGGAAATTCTTGACCATCCAGCGCGAGGTCAGGATTCCTATCTTGGAAAGGAAATAAACCAGGGTGGGCAGCTCGAAGACCAGGGCAATTCCCAGCAGGACCTTCAGGGCAAAACTGAAGTACTGGTCCACGGTGATGACCGGCTGGAAGTCGCGCCCCAGGGTCAGGAAGAAACGGCAGGCCCAGGGGAAGACGATGAAATAACCGAAAAGCGCCCCCAGGGAGAAGAAGAAGGTGGTAAAAAAGACGAATGGAATAACATATTTTTTTTCTTTCTGGTACAGCCCGGGCGAAACGAACATCCACAGCTGGTAGAAAACAAAAGGCGAGGTGATGAACAGGGCCGCCAGGAAAGACACCTTGAGATAGAGCATGAACGGCGCGGTCAGCGTGGTGAAGGCCAGCTTGGTCCCTTCCGGCAGGTACTGGGTAACCGGCCTGGCCAGGATGGCATAGAGCTGCCGGCTGAACATCCAGGAGGGAATGACGGCCACGATGATGGCCACGAAAGAATAGAAAAGTCTCTTGCGCAGGTCCTCGAGATGTTCAAGGAAGGTCATCTCGTCAGGTGACTTTCTGGCCTTCCCCGGGCTCATCGGCTTTCAGGTCCTTCTTGATGTTATCCTGGAACTGGTTCAGGTCGTCCTTGAACTCAGTCAGGTTGGATTTGACTTCGTTGATTTCGGACTTGATTTCGCTGGCGTTAATTTCCTCTTCTACCTTGCTGCGCAGCTCGTCGGAGGCCTTCTTGAACTCCCTTATGGCCCGGCCCACCGACTTGCCAACCTCGGGCAGTTTCTTCGGTCCGAACACCAGCAGGGCAATGATGAAGATGACAATTAATTCTGGAACGCCAATTGATCCGAACATTGTTTCCGCCAGTTAAACTATAGCCTTTAACCGGGGGGCAGTCAAGCCAGATTCGGCTTTACTTTGAGATAACCCTCTGGTAAGATTTATTGTCTGTAAACAGGCTATAACCGGATAAAGTATGAACCAGAAATCAAAAAGGCTTTCACTCCTTATCGTACTATTTCCGCTGCTTTTCCTGGTCTGCCGGTCTTCGGTGGCCATCGACCCCTGGCAGCAGGGCGTTAATAAAGTCCTGACCCTGACCGGCCTGGTCCAGAAAGAGTATTTTGAAGAAAAAGATGCCCGGAAACTGACCTTTTCGGCCATCCGCGGCATGCTGGACACCCTTGACCCCCATTCCTATTTTCTGGACCCGGAAGGAGCCCGGACCTTTACCGAGGATTACACCGGAAAGTACTACGGCCTGGGCATCCAGATCCAGAAGCAGGAAGACCGGCTGGTGGTGATCGCCCCGATCGAGGGCACCCCGGCCTGGCGGCTGGGAATTCAGCCTGGAGATGTTATCACCCATATTGACGGCGAAAGCACCAAGCCCCTGAGCAGCACCGAGGCCATGCTGAAACTGCGGGGCGAAAAAGGAACCAAGGTTACCATCACCATCCAGAGAGAAGGCCTGGATAAGCCCTTCGACCTGACCATCACCCGCGAGGAGATTCCGCTGAAGAGCGTTCCCTATGCCTTCCTGCTGGATGAAAAGAAAAAGATAGGCTACATCTTCGTCCGCAATTTCGGACGCAATACCGTGGATGAACTGGAGGAAAAGCTGGAAGAGCTGACCGGCAAGGGGATGGAGAGCCTGATCCTGGACCTCCGGGGCAACACCGGCGGTCCCGTCTTCCAGGCGGTGGACATGGCCGACCTCTTCCTGCCACGCGGGACAAGGATCGTGGCCATGAGGGGCCGCAATACTGCCTACAACCGGGATTTCTTTGCCAGCCAGGACGGCCAGTATGAAAGGCTGCCTCTGGTCATCCTGATCAACCAGGGCACGGCCAGCGCCTCGGAGATAGTGGCCGGGGCCATCATGGACAACGACCGGGGACTGATCGTCGGCGAGGATTCCTGGGGCAAGGGACTGGTGCAAACAGTCTTCCCGCTGGCCGCCGACATGGCCGTGGCCATCACCACGGCCAAGTACCTGACCCCCAGCGGCCGGGAAATTCAGAGGGATTATTCCCACCTCGAGGACTATCTGCTGGCTAAGAGAGCTCCGGAAGATAAGCGAGAAATCAAGTACACGGTCAAGGGCCGGAAGGTCCTGGGACAGGGCGGAATCAGCCCGGACTATGAAGTCAAGACCAGCTACAAGCCCCTGACCGTGGAATTCCTGATCAGGGGAGCCTTTTTCAGCTACGGGAGAAAATTCAGCCAGCACCAGACCCGGCTATCGGCCGGTTATGTCTTTCCCCAGGAATTGAAGAACGGCGTGGCCCCCGCCGGCCGGAAGGTTTTCGACGAGAGCTTCGAGGTCGGACCGGAAGTGGTCAAGGATTTTTTGGAGTTTATCGGGACAACGGGCATCAAGTACGACCTGAGCAAACTGTCCGAGGCTGAAGCTGAGGTCAAGAACGAACTCAAGCGCGAAATTTTTTCTGCAGTCTTCAGCCTGGAAGAGGGAATCAGGGTCTTCAGGCAGACCGACCCGGTGGTGCTCAAGGCCATCGAGGTCATGCCCGAGGCCGAGAAGTTCGTTCGGAATAGTCGCTAAGCAGGATTCGGTTCAACCTTCAGGATAAAAAGTAGCTAAGGAGTCAGCGATGAAACTGGCCATAGCTTCCGACCATGCCGGGTATGAATTAAAAAAGGAAGTCATCAATTATCTCCAGTCGCAGGGAATAACTTTTACCGATTTTGGTTGCGGTCCCGGAGAAAGCGTGGATTACGTTGATTACGGGGCGGAAGCCGTCCGCCGGGTGGTTTCCGGGGAGTTCGACCGGGCCATCCTGTTCTGCGGCACCGGCCTGGGCATGGCTGTCGTGGCCAACAAGTTTCCCAGAATCATCGCCACCCCCTGCTGGGATGAATTCACGGCTACCGTCAGCCGGACTCACAACAATTCCAACTGCCTGGCTCTCGGGGGCAGGGTGCTGGCTCCGGAACTGGCCATAAAAATTGTCAGGATCTGGCTGGAGAAAGAATTTGAGGGCGGCCGCCACGAACGCCGGATAAAGAAGATATTTGCCCTGGAAGAGGAGCTCCGCAAGCAAAAGTAGAAAAGAGTCAATCCGGCCCGATCGGTCTTGACCCGGAAATGGAATAGGATGGAATAGAAATTGCTTTGAAGTTTATAATAAAAGGAGCAGGCTGATGACAGATTTTGCTGATAAAATTTCGACCTGGTGTGACCGGATCGAGAAAAATAACCTCTGGCGCCAGAAGAAATGTTTTAACCTGATTCCCTCGGAAAACACTCCGTCGCTTCTGGTCAAGCTGGCTGAAATTGCCGACCCCTCGGGCCGCTATGCCGAGCACCGGACGATGAAGGGCCAGGAAATTTATTTTTACCAGGGGACAGATTTCATCCGGGACGTGGAAATTGAAGCCAGGAAAGAGCTCTGCCGATACTTTGGTTGCACTGACGTTGAGCTCCGGCCGATCAGCGGCCAGATGGCCAACGAGGTGGTTTTCAAGGGGCTGGTTAAGTTCGTCAACCGGAAGAGAGCGGCTGGCCAGCCTTTCCGCCGGTTGCGGCTGGTCATGAACAATGACCTTGGTAAGGGCGGGCATCTCAGCTCCCAGCCGATGGGGGCCCTGTTCAACCTGGTAGAAGAGGACCCGGCCACCGGCAAGGAGAACGTGGTCAACATTCCGGTCCGCCAGGATAATCCCTACAAGGCTGATCTGGACCGGCTGGCCGAATTGCTGAAGCAACACCGGCCGGAACTGGTGGTCTTCGGCAAGAGCATGTTCATCTACCGGGAGCCGGTTAAGTTTGTCTATAACCTGGTAAAAGACTGGCCGGACCGGCCGGTCCTGATGTATGACATGGCCCACGTTCTCGGACTGTACGGAGCCTTCCAGGCACCGTTTGCCGAGGGGGCTGACCTGGTGACCGGAAGCACTCACAAGACCTTCTTCGGCACCCAGCGTGGCCTGGTGGCCGGAAATTTCCCGGAAAACAGCCCATTCAAGCAGCTCTGGACCGATATCCAGGGAAGGGCTTTTCCCGGTTCGACCTCCAACCACCACCTGGGAACGCTGCTGGGCCTGCTGCTTTCAGCCATCGAGATGAATGAATTCAAGGAAGAATACCAGGCCCAGGTTCGCCGGAATGCCAGGGCTTTTGCCCGCTACCTTAAAGAGGCCGGCATCCCGGTGGAAGGCGAGGAGGCCGACGGTTTTACCGAAACCCACCAGGTACTGATCAGGGTGAAAAAGTTTGGAAACGGGCAGGAAATCGCCCGGCGGCTGGAAAACAACAACATCCTGACCAACTACCAGGCCCTGCCCGATGACACCACCTTCCTGGAGTCTTCGGGAATAAGAATGGGGGTGCAGGAAATGACCAGGTTCGGGATGAAGGAGAAGGATTTTGAAATCCTGGCCGGGCTCCTGGCCGAGGTGATTATCAGGAATAAACAGGTGGGAGAAGAAGTCAGCCGCTACCGCCAGAACTTCCTGGAGATGCACTACTGCCTGCCGGAAAAACAGGCCCTGGACCTGGCCGGCCGGCTGCTGCTGAGCATTTTGCCCTCTCCCTCGCTGGCGGCCAGTCTGGCCGAGAACCTGGCCAGGAAAGCCAGGGAATTGAAGGATTGAAGGAGGCCTGATGAAAATCCTGTTAGTGGGGTCGGGCGGCCGGGAACATGCCCTGGCCTGGAAGATAGTCCAGAGTCCGCACTGCAAAAAACTTTATTGCGCTCCGGGCAACGGGGGGATGGCCAGGATTGCCGAAGTGGTGCCGATCGAGGATACCAACATCTCCCTGCTGGCCAGGTTTGCCGAGGAAAAGAAGATTGACCTGACGGTGGTCGGACCGGAGGTCCCCCTGGCCCTGGGAATAGTGGATGAATTCGAACGGCGTGGCCTGAAGATTTACGGGCCCAACAAGAAGGCAGCCGAGATTGAAAAGAGCAAGGTCTTTGCCAAGGAGTTCATGGAACGCCACCGCATCCCGACCGGCAGGTTCCGGGTGGCCAGCAGCTCCGAGGAAGCCTTAAAGATATTAAATTCAGGCGAGTTTGAATATCCGGTGGTGATCAAGGCCGACGGCCTGGCCGCGGGCAAGGGAGTTATGGTCTGCGCCAACGTCAAGCGGGCCGAGGATGCCATCAATGAAATCATGGTCAAGAAAAAATTCGGCACCTCGGGCGAACGGGTGGTGATAGAGGAATTCTTAAAAGGCCGCGAGCTGTCTTTTATAGTCCTGACCGACGGGGCCAGGGTTCAACCCCTGGTTACCACCATGGACCACAAGG
The DNA here is from genome assembly GCA_024653215.1 of Candidatus Saccharicenans sp. Taxonomy (GTDB): domain Bacteria; phylum Acidobacteriota; class Aminicenantia; order Aminicenantales; family Saccharicenantaceae; genus Saccharicenans. The sequence continues at coordinate 122,797 of JANLFU010000004.1, forward strand.
CCGCTTACGACGGTGACAAGGGACCGAATACCGGCGGCATGGGGGCCATTTCTCCCTCGCCGTTTATTTCGGAAAAATTGTATGCCCAGATTATGGATACCATCATCTTTCCGACGGTCACCAGGCTGCTGGAAGAGGGGCGGCGATTCAAGGGAACCCTGTATGCCGGGTTGATGCTGACCTCCGAAGGCCCCAAGGTACTGGAGTACAACTGCCGTTTCGGCGACCCGGAAACCCAGGTCCAGATGCTCAGGATGGAGAGCGACCTGGTGGAAGTCCTGCTGTCGGCAGTGACCGAGGACCTGCTGAAAGAAGAGATTAAGTGGAGCCAGAAAGTCTCCGGCTGTGTCGTCCTGGCCTCGGGAGGTTATCCGGGAAGCTACGAGAAAGGCAAGCTGATCAAGGGCCTGGAGGAGGCCGAGAAGGTGCCCGGCCTGGTCATCTTTCACGCCGGGACCAGCCTGGCCAACGGGCAATATTACACCAACGGCGGCCGGGTGCTCAATGTCTGTGCCAGCGAGGATACGCTTCAGCAGACCATGAAAAAAATCTATGACAGCATACCCCTGATAAATTTCGACGGAATGTTTTACCGTAAAGATATCGGCGCCATGAAGGAGGGAAGATGAAAGTTACCATTTTTTTGGGCAGCGACTCCGATTTTGAAGTGGTGAAGGAAGCGCTGGATATCCTGAAAGAGTTTGGAGTGTCCTTCAACCTGGAAGTGACCTCGGCCCACCGCTCGCCGGAGAGGACGGTCAGGCTGATCAAGGAAGCCGAGGAGCAGGGGACCAGGGTTTTTATCGCCGTGGCCGGCAAGGCCGCCCATCTTCCCGGTGTTGTGGCCGCCCATACCATCTACCCGGTAATCGGCGTTCCGGTGGAAAGCCAGGCCCTGGCCGGTCTCGATGCCCTGCTATCGATAGTCCAGATGCCCAAGGGCATACCGGTGGCCACGGTGGCCCTGGGGAAAACAGGCGGGGCCAATGCCGCTCTGCTGGCTGTGTCAATGCTGGCGGTTTCAGACCCTGAACTCCAGGCCAGGCTTCGCTCCTATCGCCTGAAAATGGCCGAAAAGGTGGAGGAGAGCTCAAACAAGCTCAAAGAGAAATTATGACCTCGGTCTTCATCCATAACTTCGGCTGCCGGGTCAACCAGGCTGAGGCTTTTGATTGGTCCTACCGGCTGGGGGAAGCTGGAATATCCGTTGCCCGTGACTGGCGCCAGGCCGAGTGGGTGGTGGTCAACGCCTGCGCCCTGACCGCCCGGGCCGAGGCCGATGTCAGGCAGTTCTTGAAGAAAATCCAGAGGGAGTCACCCGGGGCCAGGATCGTCATCACCGGCTGCCTGGCCGAAAAAACCCGCGAAGAGCTGGCCCGAAACAGTTCGGTCTCCCGGGTTATTCCCAATTCCCGGAAGGACAGCCTGGTCGAAGAACTGCTGGCACTTACCGGAACCAGCCAGGATAAAACTGAAAGAAGATCTTTTCGGTCCAGGGCCCTGGTTAAGGTTCAGGACGGCTGCGATGCCCATTGTACCTTTTGCATAATTCCTTCGCTCCGTGGTAAGAGCCGGAGCCGGTCGCTGGAACAGGTGGTGGAATGCACCAGGGCGGCTGTCGAACGGGGCTACCAGGAGATAGTACTGGCCGGCATTCACCTCTGCGCCTACGGGCAAGACCTCCAGCCGCCAAAATCGCTGCTCGACCTGCTTCGGGCCCTCACCGCCATAGAGGCCTTGAGGATGGTCAGGCTGAGCTCTCTCGACCCGCGACTCCTGCCGCGGCTGTTGCTCGAATTCCTGGTGACGGAAGAAAAAATATGCCCCCATTTCCATCTTTCTCTGCAACATGCCTCCGAGCCGGTGCTCCGGAGAATGGGCCGGAAAAGCACCCCCGCCGAGTACCTGGAAATTCTAAATTTCCTGAGATCGGGACGGCCGGAAGCCAGCCTGGGCGCGGACATCATAGTCGGCTTTCCCGGGGAAGAGGAGGCCGATTTTAACTTCCTGCGAGATTTTCTAAGAGAATCGCCCCTGAATTATTTCCATGTTTTTTCTTTCTCCCCGCGGTCGGGGACTCCGGCTGCCGGCTGGGAGAAGGTTCCAGAAAACATCAAGAAAAAGAGGTCGGAGGAACTGAGGCGGCTGTCCCGGGAAAAGAATCAAGCCTTTAAGAAAATGTTTATCGGCCGGGTGCTGGCCGGAATTGTCATCAAGAAAAAGGGGTCCATGTTAGAGGTGCTCACCGGCAACTATATAAAGGTCATGATTAAAAGCGATAAAGAATTGAAGCCCGGTCAGCTGGCCCGGGTCAGGTTGACCGAGGCCAGCCCGGGCCTTTCACAGGGGGAAGTGGTCTGATGGGCAGGATAAGAATACTGGGGCCAGAGGTGGCCAGCAAGATTGCCGCCGGTGAGGTGGTGGAACGACCGGTCTCAGTGGTTAAAGAACTGGTGGAAAACTCCCTTGACGCCGGGTCCACCGAAATCAGGGTGGAGCTTATTGACGGCGGCAAGAAGCTCGTCCGGGTTCAGGATAATGGTTGCGGGATGACCCAGGAAGATGCGGCCTTATGCTTCAAACGTCATGCCACCAGCAAGATAACCGGCGAAGCTGACCTGGAAAAGATTTCCACCCTTGGCTTTCGGGGCGAAGCCCTGGCCAGCATTTCCGCGGTTTCCAGGGTGACCCTGAAGACCAGCGACGGTTCGGGAGAAAAAGGTTTCCAGATAGAGAGAGAAGGCGAAAAATTGCTCCGCTTTATAGAAAGCGCCTTTCCCCGCGGAACCCTGGTTGAGGTCAGGGACCTGTTTTTCAACCTGCCGGCCAGGCGCAAGTTTCTCCGGTCAGACCGGTCGGAGCTAAGCCTGGTGGCCAGTTACCTCACCACCACCGCCCTGGCCTTTCCGGAGGTAAAATTTGTTCTATTGCATAATCAGAAAGAGCTTATCAACTGCCCGGCCGTATCGTCATTAAAAGAAAGGGTATACCAGCTTTTCGGGAAAAAGGTCCTGGATAACCTGATGGGCCTGGATTACGGGGAAGAAAATTACAGGGTTTACGGCCTGAGTTCCAGGCCCTTTTCTGGCCGGCTCGACCGACAGCACCAGTTTTTCTTCGTCAACCGGCGTCCGGTCAAAGACCGGATGCTGACGGTGGCCCTGGCCCAGGCTTACCTGGGAATGCTGGAAAAGCAGCGAAATCCCGAAGGCTTTGTTTTCCTGGAAATTCCTTACGAGCAGGTTGATGTCAACGTGCACCCGGCCAAGTCCGAGGTCAGGTTCAGGGAACCGCAGAAGGTCTTCAGGATGATCCTTAGAGCCGTGGAACTGGCGGCCAGGGAGGAAAGCCTGGTCAAGCCGATAACGGTGGGCGGGGAAAGAGGAAGCCAGGAAGAATTTCCAGGTTCAGCCGGGAAAACCAGCCGGGCAATCAGAGCGGGAAGCGAGGTTTCGGGTGGCCTTTTACCCGGAGCCGGGGTGGAAGGGGAGGAGCCTCTGCTCGTGGCTCCCGCTGAACGGTCTATTCTCAAGGCCAGGGTTGTGGCTGAACCCGGTTCTGGCGAGCCCACGGCGCCGGTTAGGGTCCTTGGCCAGTATCTTGATTCCTATATTGTCGCCGTTTCTGAAGAGGCGGTTTTTATCATTGACCAGCACAATGCCCACGAGCGAATACTCTTTGAAAAATTCAGGCAGCTGCAGAAAGACCGGGCCTGGGTTTCAAAACAGGCACTTTTCCCACGGGTGCTGGAGCTTACGCCAAAACAGCAGGTTAATTACCAGGAGAGGCAGACGGAACTGGATACTCTGGGTTTCAGGCTGGAACCGATGGGCGGGCTGAGTTTTGCCCTGAAAGAATATCCGGACGTTTTCCGGGAAGAAGAAGCGGCGGATATCCTGGCCTCGCTCCTGGGAGACGAAGAGGAAGGAAAATTCCAGAACCGGCGAGAAAAGATGATAGCCACCATGGCCTGCAGGGCAGCGGTTAAAGCCGGCCAGCCTCTGACCAGAGAAGAAATGGAATTCCTGGCCTCCGAGCTCTTTTCTACCGGCCATCCAGGTCTCTGTCCGCACGGCCGACCGGTGGTCATAAGGCTTGACCGTTCCCGGATAGAAAGGACCCTCGGCCGGGAACCGGAATGAGCGCCGGTTTCACTGCCCCCTGTTAAATTGACAATTTAAGGTCCTTTCTGTTAACATTTTAGCTCAAAACCAGGGCTGGCAGGCCCTGTTGCGTTTTATTTTGTTTTTCTGACCCGGAAACGGGGAGTGGCGCAGCCTGGTTAGCGCGCCTGCCTTGGGAGCAGGAGGTCGTCGGTTCAAATCCGATCTCCCCGATTTTCTGATACGTAGAAGCTGTGCGCCTGTAGCTCAGCAGGATAGAGCAGCTGCCTTCTAAGCAGCGGGTCGGGGGTTCGAATCCCTCCAGGCGCGTTTTTTATTTTCCCCTGTTTGGTGCCTTCCGGTATTCCAGCCATCCCGGGATAAGCCCGACCCTGGCTGCAAACTTCTTTTTAGATATTTCAATCTGGCTGGTTCTTTCTGGTTCTGTGGGGTAATAGAAGAAAATAAAAGCAAAACCCGGGCCGGTTGATTGCACCGTTGCTCGGTACCGGAAACCTTCCTCAGGAAGACCTAATTGCCTTACGGTTTCGGGAAGAGGGGATGAAAAGCAGTGAAAGAAGGCCTGGCGTTCGCTGGCTGCGAACGTTCTGGTTGTTATCCGGAACTCTGTTAATCAGGCACCCGGCACAGGAAATGCCTGCCTGTTATGCCCGGGAAGGGCCAGAGCCTTAGAACAGTCTTCCTGAAGTTAAGAGAGACGGGAAGGCCGCAAAATCAAAAGATGACATCAAAAAAAGAGAAAAACAGCAGGACCTGACAGGTTAAGAAGAAGGCTGGTGTTTAATTATTCAAAAAGGCTTAAGCGGGCATAAGGAAGTATCAGCCCCGGGCTAACTGATATCTCTCGCGCAGGACGTCAACGCAGGCGTCAACAGCCGGGGGGTCATAGGTCAGGCCGCGGTTAACCTTTATTTCCTGGATGACCTCCTGAGGGCTGAAGGCCGAGCGGTAAGGGCGATGGGAGAGCATGGCTTCCACCACGTCGGCCACGGCCAGGATCCTGGCCATGGGGTGAATCTGGCCGTTCTTTAATCCCTGTGGATACCCCGAGCCGTCCAGGCGCTCGTGGTGCTGGTAGATAATATCGGCCACCGGCCAGGGGAACTCGATGGTCCTGATGATTTCATAGCCCACCCGGGGGTGGTCCTTGATCAGGCTGAATTCGTGTTCGTTCAGGCGGCCGGGCTTGTTAAGGATTTCCGCCGGCACCGAGATTTTTCCCAGGTCGTGGACCAGGGCGGCCAGCCTGATTTCATCAATCTGCTCTGACGGCAGCAATAACCTGGTGGCAATCGAGCGGGCCAGGTCGGAAACCCGGCGCTGGTGTCCGGCGGTATAGGGGTCTCTTGATTCCACTGTCAGGGAGATGGCCTGGATGGTGGCCGACATGGTCTTCCGGAGCTTGTCCAGGGTTTGGTTGAGCTCTTCCTCGGCCTTCTTCCTGGAGGTGATATCCCTGAGTATGGTCAGGGTCTGGTCCGGGTTTTCCTTGAGCTGGGAAGTGCTGGCCTCCACGTACCTGAGTTCGCCACTTCGTGTTATGAGGCGAAATTCAACCAGCCGGGAATCTGAAGGAAGGCTTGGTTTGGCCGGAGCGGTCTTCCTGACTGAAAAAAGGTTACGGTCTTCCGGGTGAACCAGCTTCAAGAAATTAAAAGAGTTGGACAGAATTTCCTTCTCGGAGTAGCCGGTGAGGTGTTCAAAGGCCTGGTTGACGAATTCAAAACCGCGGGAAGAAACCACGTAGATGCTGTCCCGGGTGTTGTCGATTATGGCCTTTATTATTTCTCGGCTGTTATTCTTGATGTCATCAGCGGTCATAACACCATATTCTCCCGCTTCCAACCTTTTAGTCGGCCAGAATTGACAGAAGTTGAAAATTTTCTTGACCATCTTGAAAAAATTATCCTGTCGGATTAATATCTGTAAACGCAACGGTTAAAAAAATGGCACAGAAGGGTTGATGTATCTGGAAAGCAAGGATTGTCCGGGGATAGCCCTTTTATGGCTCTTCAGGGGTGAGACAAAAAATGTTATTTTCACCCCCGGAATAGTCCTGGTTGAGGATTGACCGGGCGGGACATCAAGCAGAAACTTGGTGGGCGATGGTAAAGGGCAAAATTTCCTTTGACAAATTTTGTCTTTGATGGTAGAAAGGTTTTTAAAAAATGGCATCCAAACTCGGTGACATCCTTCTGAGGGAAAAAATCATTGATGCCGACCAGCTGAAGCAGGCCCTGGCCTATCAGAAGAAGAACAACCTGCCTGTCAGCTCGGCCCTGGTGGCCCTGGGCTTTGTAACCGAAGAGGAAATTGCCCAGGCCCTGAGCCGGCAACTGGGTTATCCCTACATCGACCTCGACCAGTTTGAAGTCTTTCCCGAAGTCATCAGCCTGATTCCCGCCGACGTGGCCAAGAAATACATGGTCATGCCCATCCACAAGATTAAATCCTTTCTGACTCTGGCCATGGTTGACCCCACTGACCTTGAAGTTATCGAAGATATAAGGTTCCGGACGTCGCTTAGCATCCAGCCGGTTATTTCAACCGAAACCGGGGTTATGAACGCCATAAACAAGTATTATGGTGTCAGCGATGCCCTGAAGGTTAAGAAGCTTATCGAGGATATAGAGCTGGCCGACGAGGGCCGGGTCAACGTCATAGAGGAAACCGAAGTGCACGAGGATTATGACGTCACCGAGCTGGAGCAGGCCAGCAACGAGGCTCCCATCATCACCCTGGTCAACCAGACCTTTATCGACGCCATAAAGAAGGGGGCCAGCGACGTTCATTTCGAGCCTTACGAGCAGCAATTCCGCATCCGCTACAGGATAGACGGCGACCTCTACGAGATTGCCGACCTGCCGATGAAGTTCAAAAACCCGGTCCTGTCCAGGGTCAAGATTCTGGCCAACATGGACATCGCCGAAAAACGTCTGCCCCAGGACGGCCGTATCAAGATGCGGGTCAAGCTGGAAAACGGCAAGAAAAAGGAAGTGGACATGCGGGTCAGCTCTCTGCCCACCATGTTCGGCGAGAAGATCGTGGCCCGTATCCTGGACAAGGAAATGCTGCGGCTGGACCTGACCCAGTTAGGCTTTGAGCCGGAATCCCTGGAAATTTTCCAGGAAGCCATCCACCGGCCGTGGGGCATCATCCTGGTCACCGGGCCAACCGGAAGCGGCAAGACCAACACCCTGTATTCGGCCATCTCCACGCTGAATACCCCCGATGTCAACATCATGACGGCTGAAGACCCGGTGGAATTCTACATTCCGGGGATCAACCAGGTGCAGATCAAGGAAGAAATCGGGCTGACTTTTGCCAACGCCCTGAGGTCTTTCCTGCGCCAGGACCCGGACATCATGCTGGTCGGAGAAATCCGCGACTATGACACGATAGACGTGGCCATCAAGGCCGCCCTGACCGGCCACCTGGTTTTCTCCACCGTTCACACCAACGATGCTCCCAGCACCATCAGCCGTTTGATTAACATGAACGTCGAGCCCTTCCTGATAGCCGACTCGGTCATCCTGATTGTGGCCCAGAGGCTGGTACGCCGCCTCTGCAAAAAATGCTGCGAACCTCACGACCTGCCCAAGCGGGCCCTGCTGGACATGGGTTTCGGGGAAAACGAGGTGGACGACCTGCACATCTTTAAGGCCCGGGGCTGCGAGGCCTGCAACAATACCGGCTATAAAGGTCGGACCGCTTTGTTTGAAGTCATGAAGATAACTGACGAAATAAAAGAGATGATACTCAACCGGTCGACCACCAGGGAAATCAAGCGCCGGGCGATAGAGAATGGCATGATCACCCTGAGGAGGAGCGGCCTGGTAAAAATCAAGAACGGCATTACCTCGGTTGAGGAAGTCCTGAGAGAAACTGTCAGGGATTGGGATTAGGAGGCATAAATGGCAAAACCGATCTATGAACTGTTGAAAATTGCGGTGGAGGAGGATGCCAGCGACCTGCACATCACGGCCTACGTTCCGCCGCGGATCAGGGTCCACGGCAGGCTGAAAAATATTGACCATCCACCCCTGCAGCCGGGCGAAACCCAGGACCTTATTTACAGCATCCTCAACGACAAGCAGAAAAAAATCTTTGAAGAGAAGATGGAACTGGACCTGTCGTTTGGAATCAAGGAGCTGGGTCGGTTCCGGGTTAACGTTTTCAGGCAAAAAGGTTCGGTGGCCGCGGCTTTCAGGCGGTTTCTGCCGACCATGTGGAGCTTTGCCCAGCTGGGCATTCCCCAGCGGGTGGCTCAGCTCTGCTACCTGCCGCGCGGCCTGATCCTGGTAACCGGTCCGACCGGTTGCGGAAAATCCACGACCCTGGCCTGCATGCTGGACCATATCAACCACGAAAGGGATGTCCACATAGTCACGGTTGAAGACCCCATCGAGTATTACTTCACTCCCAAGCGGGCCATCATCAACCAGAGGGAGCTTTTCACCGATACCCTTTCTTATGCCAACGCCCTGCGGTCGGTTCTGCGGGAAGACCCGGACGTGGTCCTGGTCGGAGAGATGAGGGACCTGGAAACGGTGGAAGCCACCATGCGGGTGGCCGAAACCGGGCACTTAACCTTTTCCACCTTGCATACCAACTCGGCCTGCGAGTCTATATCCAGAATAATAGATATTTTCCCCAGCCAGTACCAGGCCCAGGTCCGGGTGACCCTGTCCATGATTCTGGAAGCGGTTCTGACCCAGGCCCTGCTGCCGCGGGCTGACGGAAAGGGCAGGGTCCTGGCCATGGAAATCCTGATTCCCAACCCGGCCATCAGGAACCTGATCAGAGAAAATAAGATTCACCAGATCTATTCGGCCATGCAGATGGGCCAGGAAAAATTTGGTATGCAGACCATGAACCAGAGCCTGGCCAGCCTGTATTTCCGCAGGTTGATTACCCTGGATACGGCCATGGCCGTGACCGCCAACCAGGAAGAGCTGATAGATATTATCCAGAGGCATGAAGGGACCATGGCGAAAAAGGGAACCGGTTCCTACACCGGTAAATAAACATGAGAACGAGAGATAAATAAGGAGAAGGGCGATGCCAGTTTACGTCTGGACGGGAAAAAATCGTTACGGTGACGTGGTCGGCGGGGAAAGGGTGGCTGAATCCGCAGAAGAACTGACCAGGGAGCTGCAGAGAGACCAGATTGCAGTCATCAGCATAAAAACGAAGAGAGCCATTCCGGCTATTCCTTTCCTTAAAAGGGAAAAGGTCAGGCTTAAAGAACTGGCCTTCTTCAGCCGCCAGCTTTCAGTTCTGATCGATGCCGAGCTGCCGCTGATCCAGAGCCTGGGCCTGCTGGCCGAGCAGCAGAAGAACAAGTATTTCAGCCGGGTTATAACCGAGGTCAAGGAAGACGTGGAAGCCGGTTCGGCCCTGCACCAGGCGCTGAGAAAACACCCCAAGGTGTTTGACGACCTGTACTGCAACCTGGTGGCCTCGGGCGAGCAGAGCGGTTCGCTGGATACCATGCTGCGCCGGCTGGCCGATTACCAGGAAAGCATGATTAAATTGCGGGCCAAGGTGCGCCAGGCCATGATTTACCCGACGGCCATAATCACTTTTGCCGTACTGGTGGCCATCTTCATGCTGTGGAAGGTTATTCCGGTCTTCGGGAGCATTTACCAGGAGCTGGGAGCCCAGCTGCCGGCTCTGACCGCTTTTGTTCTGGCTCTGAGCCGCTTTGTCCAGAAATTCATCGTTCTTATTTTCGTTGGCCTGATGGCCCTGGTGTTCGGGTTCCGCTACTGGCGGAAGACCCCGCCGGGAAGAGAAGCGGTCGACCGGGGAATGCTTAAGTTTCCGGTCATGGGCAACCTGATGAGGAAGATCTCGCTGTCCCGCTTCACCCGGACGCTCAGCACCCTTATTTCGGGCGGCGTGCCCATGCTGGAAAGCTTGAAGATTGCCTCCACCACCACCGGCAATGTGATCATCGAGAGACAGATTCTGCAGGCCAGGCAGATGGTATCCGAGGGCAAGAGCCTGAATGATGCCCTGAAGGAAGCCGGGCAGGGGCAGTTCCCGCCGATGATGATTCAGATGGTCAACGTCGGCGAGTCGACCGGTACCCTGGACGAAATGCTGGGCAAACTGGCCAAATTTTTTGACGACGAAGTGGACGACGCCGTGACCTCGTTGCTGGCCGCGCTGGAACCGATGGTCCTGATTTTTGTCGGCGGCATTGTCGGCGGCCTGGTCATTTCCATGTACCTGCCGCTCTTTAACCTGATCCAGCAGTTCTGAGACAGAAGCCGGTCGTTCAGGCGGGCGGGATAAGGCGAGCCGGCATTGGAGGCGAGCTGCCGCCCTGGTAATGGAGCCGGTGCGGGAGTCGGCGGGGTGAAGAGTGCGGGCAGATAGAAGGACATGAAAGAAAAAATCGAACGGAAAGACCTGCTGCGATACATCCTGATAAGACTGCTCATTATAACTTCCATTCTGATTGCCACCTTCATAATCCAGTATTCAACCGGGACCGATTTCCCGCCCATCTTCATTCTGGCCATCATCGTTTTTTACGGTCTTTCGCTGTTATATTTCTTGCTCTACCTGTGGGGAAAGTTCCCGGTTTTTCAGGCTTACCTGCAGTTGATCTCGGACCTGGTGTTGATTACCTGGCTGGTCTACATCTCGGGCGGCATGACCACGGCCACTTATTTCCTGTACATTTTTGCCATCATTGCCGCCAGCCTGGTGATTTCGGAAAAGGCCACCTATCTGGCTGCCGGGCTGTCAGCGGTTCTTTTCGGTTTCCTGGTGGATGCCACTTATTTTGGCCTGATTCCCTATTTCCATCCAGACCAGGCCGTCAGGCAGGATTTCGGTTCGGTGCTGTTCAACTTAATCCTGGCCTGGGCCGTGTTTTTTGCGGTGGCTTTTTTCATGAGCTATTTGAGCCGCAGCCTGAAAAAGGCTCGCCGCGAGCTGGAACAGGCTCAGAAAGAGCTGATTTTAAGGGAGAGGCTGGCTGAGGCGGGGCGGATATCGGCCACCCTGGCCCATGAAATCAGGAATCCGCTGGCCGCCATTTCCAGCGCGGTCCAGGTCCTAAAATCCGAGTACAGGGGAAATGGCGACGTCGGCCGGATGATGGAAGTAATCGTCAGGGAATCCAACCGGGTTTCGCAGTTGCTGGAGCAATTCCTGGATTTCGCCGCTCCCTCGAAAAAGATGTTCAGCGAAATTGACCTGGGAATGCTCCTTAATGAAACTCTGGAAATGCTGCGTTCCAGCGGAGAACTTGACGGCGATAAGATAAGGGTGGACGGCAATTATCTCTTCAGAAGGGTCGTTTATTACGGCAACCCCAATCATTTCAAGCAGATTTTCTGGAACCTGGTTAAAAATGCCATCAAGGCCATGCCGGAAGGCGGGAAGCTGAGCCTGAATTTTTATCACTCGCGCCGCGACGGCCTGAAAATAGTCGTGGCCGATAGCGGAATCGGCCTGAGCGAGCAGGACAAAGAAAACCTGTTTGTTCCTTTCTACTCGGGCTTTGGCGAGGGGCGGGGCCTGGGCCTGGCCACCGTCAAGAAACTGGTGGAAGATTATGAGGGCAGAATCCAGGTCAATTCAGAGGTCGGTCGGGGCACCGAAGTTATCATCACCCTTCCCCTGGTGGACGAAAGAAAGAAGGGGACGGAGTTAAGGTAATAAGGCAGGACGAAGATGGACACCATTTTAATCATCGATGACGAAAAAGGGCTTCTGGAAGTTCTGAACGTGGTTTTCAGGAAGGAAGGCTATGAGGTTAAGACCGCGACTTCCGGGGCCGAGGGCCTGGATATTCTCAACAGCAAGTCGGTTGACCTGGTGATCACCGATATCCGGATGCCCCACATGAGCGGCATGGAAATCCTGAGGTACGTAAAAGAGAACCAGCCGGAAGTGCCGGTAATCGTCATCACCGCCTACGGCAGCATCCAGCAGGCGGTGGAGGCGTTGAAGGCCGGGGCCCTGGATTACATTGTCAAGCCGTTTGACGTGGAAGAGCTGAAGATACTGGTGGCCCGGGGGCTGGAGAGAAAGCATTTAGAGCTGGAAAACATCCTGCTGAAGAAGGACCTGAAAGAAAAGTACAAATTTGAAAACATGATCGGCAAAAGCCGGCTGATGCAGGAAATCTACCTGCTGATAGACAAGGTGGCCGGGACCGACAGCACGGTGCTGATTACCGGAGAAAGCGGAACTGGAAAGGAAATGGCGGCCAGGGCCATCCACAGCCTCAGCCGGCGGAAGGATAAGCCCTTTGTTACCATCAACTGCGCCGCTCTGCCCGAGAACCTGCTGGAAAGCGAGCTTTTCGGGCACACCAAAGGGTCTTTCACCGGGGCGATTTCGGATAAGAAGGGCATGTTCGAGGTGGCTCATAAGGGAACTTTATTCCTGGACGAAATAGGCGAGATGTCGCCCTGGACCCAGGTCAAGTTGCTGCGGGCCCTGCAGGAGAGAAAGATCAGGCGGGTCGGCGGGACGGAAGAAATCCCGGTCGATGTCCGGGTGATTGCGGCCACCAACCAGGATTTGAAGAAGCGGATTGAGGAAGGCAAGTTCAGGGAAGATTTGTATTACCGGCTGAACGTGATTTCTTTTGAGATGCCGCCGCTGAGGGAGCGGGTGGAAGACATTCCGCTGCTGACCCAGCATTTCCTGCAGAAGTACTGCCAGCAGATGGGGAAGAAGATGAAACGGCTGGCTCCGGAAGTGGTGGGGATTTTTGAGCAGTATTCCTGGCCCGGAAATATCAGGGAGCTGGAGAACGTCATCGAGAGAATTGTGGCCATTGAAGACCGCGAGACCATCACCACCGCCTGTTTGCCGCCCGAGATGCTGGGCCTGGTTAAGAAAGATGAAATCAGAGTCGAGCTGGGGCCAGGGTTTGACCTGAACCGGCACCTGGACGATATCGCCAAAAGGTATATAGTTAAGGCGCTGGAAAAAAGCGGGGGGCGGATGAAAAAAGCGGCCCCGATGCTGGGGGTGAGCTACCGCACCCTGCGCTATCTCATCGATAAGTACGAACTAAAGGCGAAAATCAGGGAAGAAGAGAATAACCTGGCCGCCTCCAGCGGTAGCGAGAGGTAGGGAATTAAGAGATAGGGAATTAAGAAATTAAGAGATAAAGGGAATCGCAGAAAAAAGGGTGGAGAATAGAGCAATCCCTGCCAGGCGTATCCATACCTGATGTTAATTTCAAATTCTGGTTTTAGGCTGGATTTCAGGCCTTAAGCTTCAGGAATATCCGGAAAGCAGACTGAGGGCTGTGGGGTTCATGGTTCAGGTAACTGAGTTACGGGGCAACAAATAATATAATAGATGGATGAGCCCATGATTGGCAGGATGAAAACAGGAAATGTCAGTTTTTGAAAATACAAAAAATACAAAAAATATTAAAGAGTTTGTGATTGGTCTGTATGATGACGGATACAGGCGAGGAACACCCGAATATAGCGTTGTATTCAAGCTGTCGGGGAAGATTAGCAGAAATATGGGTAAATATTTACAGCCAGTGTATGGCAATTTGTGGCAATTGGCATTGACAAATATTGGCGAAGCGGCTTATATTTTAGAGGGGAATAATTTGTATGTTATTGATAATAAAGTAAATAAAATCTTGAGCAATCCTGGCACGTTAATTGCACAATATATGGCGAATGAAAAACATCTCAGCCGGCGGATAGTCGGCGAGAATTAAGGAGGTTTAAAATGTTAAAAAAGATGAGAGGATTCACCCTCATCGAAATGCTCATCGTGGTGGCCATCATCGGTATTCTGGCCGCCCTGCTCATCCCCAACGCCATGTCTGCTCTGCAGAAGGCCAAACAGAAGGGCACCATCAAGGACATCAACACCATTGCTACCGGTCTTATGGATTATGTAACAGATAAAGGAATGGCACCCTCCGGAGCCCAGGGACAATTAACAGGTACCAGCGATGCAGTAGTGACAGCTCTTCAGGGATTTTATTTGAAGACTTTTCCGGTCAGAGACCAGTGGGGTCACTTCTTCTACGTTTATACTAGAGAAGATTGCGCGGGCAATGACTTTGGAATTTCGCTGCCTCAAAGTGAGACCAGTTGGGGTGATGATGCCTTTATAGTCGGATCCTCGGGTAGAGACGATGCTTGTGATGATGTTACCTACGATGCTACGAATCCGGCCAACAACCTCTATGAGGTAAGTTCTATGCAGGACTTTAACAAAGAAATCGCGAACTGGAATGGCAGTATCGTGATTGGTCCTCGCACCGCTGCTGGCACCAGCACCGGTTCTGGAACCTGAAGCACATATCAGCTGAACTTGCAATGTTAAGAGGGGCGGCTTCGGCCGCCCCTTTTTTTATTTAATTTTTCTGATATAAAAATATTAAGAAGCCGATTTACGAAAAACGTTTAAAATTCTCATAAAAAACAATATTATGGCTAAAGGAATGTTAAATTTTAATAAGACTACCCTGGGCAGAGCTTTGAAAATCTTGGGCGGTATCTGTGGATTAAGCCTTGTTTTCGCCTTTATCAGGACTGACACATTATTTTTAATTAAACAAGGACTTATATATCTGGCTATCCTTACTTTAGTCAAGTTTTCCAATGTGGTTTTTGTCCGGGCCATGTTTGTTATTTTTATTTTCGTCTTTTTATGTTGTGGAATTAAGAAATTGCTCAAAGAACTTGGTATAGGTATAGTAATTGAAAAAGCGGGGCAGAAAAGATTAAAAAAGTTAATATTGCTCATGCTAATCCTTTTGGTTTTTATATGCCTGGCTATCTGGATTTTCAAGTCGAAAACTTTCTTGAAGGATCAAAAAGAATTATTATTATTGTTGCTTGGCTCATCGGCTATTTTGATAATACGTTGCTTTATATTAAGCAGGCGAGATTTCTCGCATCTGGCCGGCATAATAAAAGGATTGCCCGGCTTTTCTGCTGCTGTCTCTATTGTTTTTTTTATATCGGTTAATATTACATTATTAATTTTAATGGTCGCTAAAAAGCCCTGGCCACATCCGAATGTAATTCTAATTGTAGCCGATGCTTTGAGGGCTGACCATTTGGGTTGTTACGGATATAAAAGACAAACTTCTCCGAATATAGATCAATTTGCCTCAACCGGCCTGATGTTTGAAAGAGCCTATACCAATGCTTCCTGGACACAACCTGCGATAGCCACCTTAATGAGCTCTCTGTACCCTCATGAACATGGGGCCTGCTATTGGAATGATGGTTTATCAGATAGGCTCTTGACGCTGGCTGAAATATTTAAGAATGCTGGCTATAAAACCATGACCATCCAAACCAACCCTATCCTGTCAAGAAATTATGGCTTTAGTCAAGGTTTTGATATCTATTCGCAAAAGAACCAGGCCAGGGCTGAAGAGGTGGCCAAGTATTTTATAAACTGGCTGGGCAAGAATAAAAAACATAGATTTTTTGCTTATCTTCATTTTATGGACACGCATGCTCCATATAATGTGCCTGAAGAATATGGTTTTGCGTTTAGGGCTAACGCGAATCAAATCTTCAAAGCGGGGCAGTTCAAGCCCATAGATGTAAGGTTAATGAATTTAATCGGCTTGAGGGATGAGGATAGATTTGGATTGCTGGGTCTTTATGATGGAGCTATAAAATATCTTGATATCAATTTTGGACTGATTATGGAAAGACTGAAGGAATTGAATCTGCTTGATAATACCTTGATAATATTTACTTCCGATCATGGAGAGGAGTTGTTTGAACATAATAATTTTGACCATGGGCACAGCCAATATCAGGAAATATTAAGGATACCTTTGATTATAGGTTATGGAAGTAAATTAAACCCCGATAAAATTGCATTTCCTGTCCAGCTTGTTGACCTGATGCCTATAATCCTTCAAATTGCCTACCTTAAACAGAAACCTGAATTATTTGAGGGATATAACCTGACTGACATAGTTGGCGGAAAAAGAAAGGAAGTTTTTTCAGAAATCATTTTGCTTGGGGATGAAAAAAAAGCCCTTATTACCGATAACTGGAAACTTATAGAAAATTCTGGCCGTATTCACAGTGATACACTAGAACTTTATGGAGATATAACCAGGTATGTTGTTCCTGAACTTAAAGAAAATTATGAATTGTATGACTTATCAGCCGATCCTGGCGAGAAATTCAACCTGGCTGAATCAAACGAATCGCAGGCTAGAAAGTTAAAAGCTATATTAAGAAAATACAAAGTCAGATCGGACCTGATATTTGAACCCCTAAAATTAAAGGAAAGAAGGCTTGAAGTTATGCGATCTTTGGGATATATACATTAAAAAAATTAATTGGCTGGTTGATTAGGATTTTTCTTCATGATATTCGTCTTCTAAATTTATATCCCAAACAGATAGGCTTGCGCCCATGATATTTCTGGCCGCGTAAAGTCCCATCAGCATGGAGTGGTCCTGGTTGTTGTATCTGTGCAGGCCATTTCGACCTATGACCTGAATTGGAGTTATCAGTTTGAGATAATCTTTTATAAGAGTTAGCTTCTGTTGATAGTTATGATCATAAACCGGATAGGCTTTGGGTACTCTTATGACCGTTCCGTCAATGATTTCGTTGGACCTGGCCATTTTTAATTCTTCTATATCTGAAGTCGCGATATCAATTAATTCCTGATCGGTTTTCAACCATATGGAATCGCTGGAAAAACAAAAGTATTCCAGCCCCAGAGAGCTGTTATTAATATCGGGTACCATGTCGGAACTCCAGTTCTTAAAATTCTGTAAACGCCCTGCCGCAATCTCCGGAGAATGGATATAAATCCAGTTATCCGGAAATATGTCCCTTTTCTTAATAATTAAGCCTACCGTAAAAAAGTCTCTGTAGCCAAGTGTTTTAGCTGTCTCCAGAATATTATCGGATGGCTTAGGATTGAGACAAAAAAGAGTTTCTTTTAGAGGGGCTGAGGTTATTAGCCTATCCGCCTTAAGATTGATAAGCCGGCCTGCTTCCTCATAGCCAACAGTTACTGAATTGCTCTCAAAATTTATTATTCTGGCTGGGGCATTTAAGATTATTTTTCCCCCGTTTTTCTCTATAAGCCCGGCCATTTTCTCCCAGAACTGACCTGGCCCCCGTCGGGGATATAAAAATTCATCAATCAGCGTTCGAATTTTATTTTTTCCTGTAAGACCGAAGGCATTTAATACAGCCTTACTTAAAGAGAGCCCCTTAATTCTTTGAGCAGCCCAATCGGCACTTATCTGAGAACAGGGAATGCCCCAAACCTTTTCAGTGTATGTTTTAAAAAAGGTTTTGTACAATCTTCGACCGAATTTATTAGTCACCCACTTTTCAAAACTATCTGCGTTTTTATATGGTTTTATTCTGGCCTTTAGATAGCTTAACAAAGCCAGCAGAGCCTGGCCTGTTCCTAAGTTTATTAAGGCATTGAGGGGCTTGAGCGGATAGTAAAAGAATTTCCCCTTATAATATATTCTTGAAAGGCGGGGTCTTTTTAAAAAATCATCAGGCAGAACCTCGTGCCATAATTTTTCAATCTCTTCATATTTGGTGAAGAATCTGTGTCCGCCAAGGTCGAATAAGTAACCCTTATAGTTAATTGTTCTTGAAATACCGCCTACCTGTTTCTCTTTCTCCAGAATGATTACTTGATGGCCATGACGACTTAGTTCATAGGCGGCAGTCAACCCGGCGGGACCTGCTCCTATTATAAGGACCCTCATTTTTCTACCCTGTTCCATCCGGTGGTAACGAGAGTATCAGCTATATCTTTTCTTACATATAGTTGTTTTAATTTATTTTGCATCAAAAAGTAATCCTTTTCGACTTTTTCCAAAAGCCAGGTTAAATTCACATTTTGAACTGAGTTGGCTAAGATAATGAATTCATGTAATTTTATGGGCCCGTTGAAGGCCAGAATATCCGGGGGTGTGTTTTCAAATAAAGTTCTGATATGTTTCTCGGGTTCAGGCCCGAGTCCAAGATTATAGCAATCCCTCCAGATCTTTTTATCAATTACCAGCATAAAGTAATAGCCGCTATGATTTGCCCTTATTGGCATTTCTGTTGGTTTTGGTGTAAAGTAAATCAGATTTGAGGGCATTATTGATTCATTTAGATAATCAGGATTGGAGCGGATTAAATTATCTGATAAATTGGCTTTAAGACCCATTATGCCGGCATAAAGATTAAGAGGTTGTCTGATTAGAATGGCAAATAAGATCACGATAGCCAAATAAAACAAAACCTTTTTCCTGAATTCTGGTTTTTTGGTGTCTTCCCTCCCCATATATTTTTCAACTTCCAGAAGAATAATCATATAAATCGTCAGAGCAGATATAACGCAAGGAATAAAATAATGAGGCCAGGAAAGGCCATTTCCGAAAGCAGTCATGGAGATGTTTACTATTATAATGAACAGACTTATGGTCAAAAACTGCCGCTTGATGTTTTCTTTCTCTTCTGGTCTGGAAAGCAGTTTGTAGAATAACCACAACATCATCATGATAATGAGAAATAGGTTTAGGGAAAATATAGCGGCTATAGATGTGATGGGATTGTTATCTGCATTAGTTAAGGGTAGATGCTTTATGGAATTAAGTATTATATTGGCCTTTATCCAGGTCTTGAAGTTTATGCCCGATAGATGGCAATCGACCAGGACTCCATAAAAGAAAAAGATGGCTGATAGGCAGGCAAAAGAAATTAATCTTATAATAAAGG
The DNA here is from genome assembly GCA_024653215.1 of Candidatus Saccharicenans sp. Lineage (GTDB taxonomy): Bacteria > Acidobacteriota > Aminicenantia > Aminicenantales > Saccharicenantaceae > Saccharicenans. Next base: position 141,659 of record JANLFU010000004.1, read on the forward strand.
TTTTGTTAAAGAAATAATCAGATTTAATTTGTCTGGTTAATACCAGTGCCAGAAGTCCGATAACGATGCCAATAATTATAGTAAATCCTTTTGGTAGTATGGCATTCCCCAATCCTGCAAGTATCGCAGCTAATGTAAAATAGAAAATAGGATAGATTTTATTGCCTGCCTTTTGCAAAACACTTATTTTTATTGATTTATAAAATAGATAAAGACCAGTAAACGAAAAACAATAACTTATCCAGTCCGGGCGAATTTGCCACATAAAATCTAATTGCTGGTCGTAATAGCCTATAAATGAAAAACTCAATAGATAGTAAAGCCACTTGGATTTTTTGTTCATAGAAAAATTAAGTAAGTCTGAAATCCATTTATAAAATATATAAATCATAAATAATATATGAAATAAGATAGTTATCCTGGCAGCCATGGCCCAGGTTCTTACAGTCCCTGGTTTCAACAGATTCCACAGCCATCTCAGGTAATGATTAAATAGGGTGGGATGGTTTTCTATAAAATCAAGATAAGGTCTCTGGCCTTTTTCCAGTAAATAAGCCACATGAAGGTGTTCTGATTCGTCATGTCCGAGCTCGTAGCTAACCGGGAAAATAGCAATCAGTAAATTTCCAAGGGAACACAAAAAAATAAAAATGGTGAACAGATAGAGCAGAAGTGTCCATAAATTGGTTTTATATTTTATGAGAGCCATTTTATTAATTTGATCACACCCATGCTGGCTGCTTTTCTGTGAGCTGAAGCTTTGTGCCTCTGCTTTATTTCATCTTTATGATCTTTATAAAATTGATAAGCTTCGAATAACATTTCTTCATTAGACTTGGTTGGCTGCCAGCCTAATTCTCTTTTAATTCTTAACGTTTCAAACTCGAAGCTTTCGGCTATCATTCTATAATGATAGGGTCCAAGCGGAGAAACTCCTAATAAATGAGCGAGTTTCATGGCCAGCAAAGCAGGACCTCTTGGAAGTGATTTTATCCTTGCCTTAGAACCCGCTTTGTCAATTACATATTGATAAATTTCTTTTAAGGATTTAACCTCATCACTGCCAACATTATATATTCTGGTTTCTTTTATGGTTGATGATAATAAAGCTGCGCGAGCCAAATCAGGGCCATAGATGAACTGATAACGATTCTGGCCATTTCCGACTATCCAGATTATCTTATTTTCTTCAATAAATTCGAACAAAATTGCTAAAAGTCCTAATCGACCCGAACTGATTATGGTTGGAACCCTGAGAATTGCTGAATTAATTTTATTGGCATATTTGAAAAGTACTTGCTCCGCTTGCAATTTGGAAAGGCCATATACTTCTACTGGTTCAGGCTGGTCATCTTCAGTAACTGGACGGCCGAATGGCCTGGCCCAGAGGCAATTGCTGGAGGTAAAAACAAGATTTTTTATGTTTAATTCAGCACAGAGCCTTGCCACATTTTCAGTTCCGTTAACATTTGTTTCTATCAAAGACTTTTTGTCTTTTACAGAATGAGCCAGCAAAGCCGCTACGTGAAATACGCAGTCAAAAGGACCTTCCGATAGAAAAATCTCTTTTAGCTTGGAGTAATTACGGATGTCAATCTCGAAACTCTTAAGTAATTGGTGGCTGAAAGTTTGCGGGTAAATATCTATGTTAATACACTCATGCCCCTGCGAAAGTAGATATTCAATCAGCAAGGAACCGAAATACCCCGATCCTCCGGTGATTAGATATCTGCCCATTTAAGTTCTCCGGATATTATTTTGTAGATGATAATGTGCTCCCTTTGTTTCCTTCCGCCGCATTAAGTTGAATTTTATTTGAAGCTATTTTTTAAATCAATAAGAATTTTTCCTTTTCAATTCTTCCCAATCTAACTTGCTATGAAAGGTCGAATTGGGAAGAAATGATTCTGAATACAGATGAGGGAAGATCTGTTTTAAGATAAATTTTGTTTAATCTTATTATTTCATATTTAAATATTTTGATTATATTTATTTCCGGGACCAACATTTGGGGTCTATTCGATAGTCTAGTAAGCTTGTTGAACCGTGCTTAAAATGAGTAAAAATCTTTTACCCGAAGTCCTGCCGGAATTTATCATTTCACAAAAGTTGCTTAATATGTAGAAGGAATTTATATAGTTTGTTCTCGCAGCAAAAGACTTTTTATGGTGATTAAATCTGAAAGACGATTCTTTTTCCAATTAAGTGTGATAAAATTTCAAAGCGATGGCGGTAGTAAGAACAATTGTTCTGCTGATGTTTTATGTGGTGCTGGTGGTGTTGCTGACACCGGTTCTGCTCCTGTTCTGGCCGCTGGGGATTAGGGACCCGCTGCTGGATGTGGGCAAGTGGGCCATGGCCGTAAGCCGCAGGATTCTGGGGCTCCGGATTGAAGTCGAAGGGCTGGAAAATGTCGACCCCTCCAGGAGCTATGTTTTTATGGCCAACCACCTGAGCTTTCTGGACGGGCCCCTGCTATTTTACGTTATCCCGCAGCGGGTGCGGGTCATCCTCAAGAAAAGCATCTTCAGGATTCCGGTCGTTGGGCCAGGCATGCGTTTTGTCGGATTTGTCCCCGTTGACCGGAAGCGAGCCAGCGGCGGCAAGCGCAGCATCGACGAAGCCGCCCGGATGATGAAAGAAAAAGGGTATTCCTTCCTGATTTTCCCCGAGGGAACAAGGAGCCGCACGGGTCAGCTTCAATCATTCAAGCGCGGCGGATTTTTCCTGGCCGTGGCCGCCGGAGCCCCCATCATCCCCGTTACCATCAGGGGCACCTTTGAGCTGATGCCCAAAGGCCGGCTTTTCCCGCGCCGGGGCGAGATAAAAGTTATCTTCCATAAACCTGTGGAAACTGCCGGCAAAACCGCCGATGACATCCCCGTTCTTATTGACCAGGTGTACCGGGCAATTGCCATGGGAGCCTGAGAAATTCTGGTCCGCTTGACCTTTTTAGTATGGTAGGGCAGGGAAAGGAAACCCATAGAAATGGCTTTTTGTAATTCTGGAAGGGATATAACAACGATAAAGAGACTGCGCGGATTGGTTCGCAAATTCAACTTAGGTGAAGAATTATGTCATGCTACCCAAAAATGATTAATAAAGCCAAAAGCAGTCCGCATAAAGTTCTCTTCAACGGGGGATTTCCCTCTATTCCCCGGTACGGATTTTATTTTTTTTAGGCATGAGAATTTAGTAGAATTCAATCTTATGAAATTAGTCTAAGGGAGTGAAAATGAGTAGCCTCTATTTCCGGGAAAATGTTCAAAGCCGGTTAAGGTTTTCTGCACCAAGCGGCCTGAGGGGCCGTTGGTTCGGGGCCAAGACCAAACCGGCTGTGATTTTATTTCTTATGTTTCTTTTGCTTTCCAGCCCACTTTTGCAGAGCCTGACCTTGAAGGCGATAGCCGGCCAATCGCCCAAGGCAACGGGTCCTGAAATAATCGCCATTACCGGGGCCCGGATACTGACCGCCGCCGGGCAGAATTATGACCGGGGCACAATACTCATCAAGGACGGGAAAATTCTGGATATCGGCGAGAACATCAAAATTCCTGCGGAAGCCAGGGTCATAGATGCTTCAGGCTGCCTGGTTACGCCCGGCCTGATTGACGCCCACTCCCACCTTGGGCTCGGGCCGAGCGGTGGCGTAACCGAGGACAACGAGATGACCGACCCGGTGATGCCCCAGCTCCGGATCATAGATTCCATCCACCCCGAGGGACTGGGACCCGACCGGAACCAGTTTCTGAACGCCGTGGCTGAAGGGGTCACCGCGGCCCTGGTTCATCCCGGCTCGGGCAACGTCATCGGCGGCCAGTCGGCGGTGTTGAAGCTTCGCGGGAAAACGGTTGACGAGATGTGCCTTCTTTTCCCGGCCGCAATGAAGATGGCCCTCGGGCGCAAGGGCGCCTACGCCCAGAAGGGTCAGATGCCCATGACCAAGATGGGGACAGCTTACCTGGTACGCCAGGCCATGCTGGAGGCTGCCGATTATAAAAAGTCGCTTGAAAATTATGAAAAGGAGAAGAAAAAGAATCCGGCGGCCGGTCCGCCGCCTCGCGACCTCAAGAAGGAAGCGATGCTTCTGGTCCTTGACCGGAAAATTCCGGTTCATATCCACGTCGGCCCGGCCGATGACATCATGACTGCGGTCCGCCTGGCAAGGGAATTCGGCTTCAAGCAGCTATCACTGGCTCATGCCGAGGAGGCTTACAGGGTAGCCGATGAACTGGCCAGCCACAGGGTTACCGTGGTGGTCGGGCCGCGGATGATAACCTACGACGACCAGAATCGGCCGGTCAACCTGGCTGATTATCTTTACCGCCGTGGAGTGGAGATCTGTATCATGACCGATGCTGACGTGGTCCAGCAGCCTTTCCTGCGGGCCCAGGCGGCAATTGCGGTCAAGTACGGGCTGGACCCGGAAGTGGCTCTGAAGGCCATTACCATCAACCCGGCCAGGCTGGTCGGACTGGAAAGCCGGCTCGGTAGCCTGGAGAAAGGAAAGGATGCTGACCTGGTGGTCTGGAGCGGAGACCTGTTCGATGTCCGGCAGCAGACCCTGCGGGTTTTTATAGACGGCAGGGAGGTCTTCCGTAGCCCGCAGCTTTCAGGAGATTAAGGCCAGGGAGATGAGCCAGGAACATGAGTCTGAAGCGTTGCCATGCCGGGGTCTTAATCTCCCTGGAGATAGCTCTGAGTCATCCAGAAAAGGGAGAGCATTTATTGGGCCGGATCGGCCTAATGGTGGTGGGGTAAAAGTTGTAATCAAATCTTGTTGTTAAAAGGAACCGTTTCCCGATGCGAGTCGCTTGATATGAGATGTAAGCAAGAGTCGAAATGAAATCAGGCAAATCGGAAAGAATGAAAGGCGAGAAATGTATTATCACGTATAACTACATTTCCAGGCAGGAGAATAAATCATGGAGAAAAATAAAATGAGCAAGAGAAAAAATATTTTAAGAATTCTGGTTATGAGAACGGCGACAACCTTGGGAGCAGTGATGGTTTGCGGTTTTTTCCTTGTGAATTCAGTCGAATGTGTTTCGGCCCCGGCCGGGTCGGAGAGCGGGAAGGGAGAATCGTCGGCCCGCACCCTGGTGATTAAAGCAGGGAAAATTCTGACCATGGCCGGGCCGGTCCTGGGGAACGGTCTTGTCTTAATCGAGAACGGGAAGATTAAAGCGGTTGGCAGGGATGTTAAGATTCCGGAGGGAGCCGAGATAATTGACGAGCCAGAAGGCTGGGTGCTACCCGGCCTGGTGGATGCACATTCTTCGCTGGGGCTGGTCGATGAAACCGGCCGCAGCGAGAATGAAGAGCTTTCCGACCCGAACGTGGCACAGCTGAGTGTTATTGATGGTTTCAATCCATTTGATAAGAGGATAGCCCAGGCCCGGGCCGCGGGAATCACGGCCGCCCTGGTAACGCCTGGCCGCAGGTCGGTCATAGGCGGGCAGATGGCTGCGGTCAGGCTTCGCGGCCAGACTGCCGACCAGATGGTCCTGCTGTCGCCGGCCGGGATGAAGTTTTCAATCGGCGAAGGGCCGAAGCAGGCTTTCGGGGAAAAGGGCCGGCTGCCTTCAACCAGGATGGGGAACGTCTATGTCATCCGCCAGGCACTGCTGGAAGCCCGGGAATATGCCGGGCAGTGGTCAGCTTATGAAAAGAAGCTGGCCGGGGCTAAAAAAGCCAGAAAAGACCCGGCTGATGTTCAGGCACCAAAGAGGGATTTGAGACTGGAAGCCCTGGCCCGGGTGGTCAAAGGCGAATTAACGGCCTTTATAGAATGTTACCGGATGGATGATATCGGCGCGGCGTTAAGGCTGGTTGACGAATTCGGCTTAAAGGCGGTTCTGGTGGGGTGCGCAGAGGGCTATCTCCTGGCCGGAGAAATTGCCAGGAGGAAAATACCGGTAATAGTCGGTCCTTTCGGCATCGGGCCCAAGAGGACGGAAACGGAGCGGGTTGAAATCAGCAACGCTGCCAGGCTGCACAGGGCAGGAGTTAAGGTTGTGCTGCAAAGCGAAGTTCAGTACGGACTGGGAACCCTTGAAGAACTCCCGCTGATTGCAGCCCTGGCGGTCAGGGGAGGGTTGCCCGAGGAAGAAGCCTTAAAAGCCATTACCATCAACGCCGCTGAGGTGATGGGGTTGGCTGCCAGAATCGGCAGCCTGGAACCGGGGAAAGACGCCGACCTGGTGATATTCAGCGGCCATCCTTTTGATTACCGCAGCCGGGTTAAAAGGGTTCTTATAGCGGGTGAATAAAAACGGGGGACACAATACTCATTCCCCAATTTTCAGGAATTGACTTTTGTAATTTATTGAGGCAGGTGCTTATTCACCAGGACAAAAGGAATCTGAAATGGATATTGCCGCCTTATAATTCTCTCTTTTCGGCCGGTTCCTTCTCATTGTTAATATCAAGTTTCAGGGAAAATAAAGAAAATAAAAAGGCTCATCAGACATTTTTGTGGGTATAAACAGGATTTTTTAAGGCACCGGGTGAGGTCTTAAGCTAAAACAAACAGCAAAGAACCTGGCTAGTCAATTATACGATTGACAAAGCAATTCAGAAGACCCGGGCTGGATGGCCTCCGAGAAGCGTTCAGCGCCGGCAGTTTGAACTGGACTGTGAGGATAACAATTATCCAGGTTTGCCCATTAAAATCCCGTAAGCCCCAACAAAAATTTACTCTGTGGCCCAAGTTTACGTTTCCGGTTCGGCCGGGGCAGAAACTTGTTCAGGTGGAATGGAAATCAAAAAATATGACATTTTTTGATAAAAAAATTGGTGAATGAGTATTGTGTCCCCCGTTTCTATGTTCTATAATAGATGCGGCGCTGGCGTTCTCATCCTCTCATCCAGAGAGGCAGAGGGTTAACGCGCCCGAAGAAGCCCGGCAACCTGCCCCCGGTGGGGCAAGGTGCCAAAAGCGTTGAGTCCTGGCCTCGGCCGGGACGAAAGATGAGAGGAGTGGGGCGAAAGCGAGCATCGCCACCAGGTCCCGCTCCTCTCGAGCAGAAGAGAGGCGCCTCGCCAGAGACAGCGGAGCGGAGACCGCGGTGGGAAGGCTGATTGTAAAGCCGGAATCATATTACCTGCCCGAAAACTCCCGCCTGGTAGCCGTCCCTGTCAATTCATGGTCTGGCTGGAGGTAAGAATGTCTGGATATTATTTTGAGGTTCGCGAGGGACGGGATTTCCTGGCCGAAGAGATGCCCGTGGAAATCGTGGAGCGCAAGGGCAAGGGGCATCCGGATTCCCTGTGCGACGGGGCGGCCGAGGAACTTTCGGTGGCTCTTTCCGAGATTTATCGTCAGAAGACCGGCCGGATTCTGCACCATAACGTGGACAAGGCGGTCCTGGTCGGCGGAAGTTCCAACGCCGGGTTCGGCGGCGGTAAGGTGAGTGAACCTGCCCTGCTCTACATTGTCGGGCGGGCCACCTGCGAATACAACGGGAAGAGAATAATCGACAGTGACTCTATAAAATATCTTGAAACCAGGATTGCCAGCTGGATGATGGGGCAGGTGCCCCATCTAAAACAAGAACATTTCCAGGTCAAGCTCTTAATCAGGCAGGGCAGCGAGGATTTAACCGCCATCTTCGCTGACGACGAAAAGGCCCCGCGGGCTAACGACACTTCCCTGGCCGTGGGCTACGCCCCGCTCAGCCAGCTGGAAACCCTGGTTCTGGAAACCGAGAAGTTCTTGAACAGCTCGGAGGGCAAGGCCAAATTTCCGGCCCTGGGCGAGGATATAAAAGTTATGGGGGTGCGCAAAGGTGAATCCATAAACCTGACCGTGGCCGCAGCTTTTGTGGCCTCGCTGGTCAAGGACAGGCCGGCTTACGACCGGATGAAAAAGGAAATAGCCGATTTTTTGCGGGCTGAATTTGTCCGGCGTTATACATCCCGGCCGGTTGAGGTAATAATAAATAATGCCGATACCCCCGATTCGCAGTATTTAACCGTGACCGGCACCAGCGCCGAGGCCGGCGACGACGGCCAGGTGGGCCGCGGCAACCGGGCCAACGGGCTGATCACCCCCTACCGGCCGATGAGTCTGGAAGCCGTGGCCGGAAAGAACCCGGTCAGCCATGTCGGAAAGATTTACAGCATCATGAGTCAGCTGATTGCCGATAGAATAGTTCAGTCCATGCCCGAAGCCAGGCAGGTCTATGTCTACATGGTCAGCCAGATAAACGAGCCGATCAACGAGCCTCAGGCCCTGAACGTCGAGCTGTGGGGACTGGAGGCGGATAAGGTCAGAGCCGAGGTCCGAAAAATTGCCGACGAAGTGCTGGGAAGCTGGCGTGAAATCCGCGATGGCTTCATGAGCCACCGCTGGCCCATCTATTAAGCTGGGCGACAGAGAATATATTTTGCCTCCCTTTTTGCCTGGAGAGGTCAAACTTCAAACTTAAATAACAGAATTTTTGAGTTTCCGGCCGCTCCCATTCTTGGTTTTCCACTGAAGCAGGAGTATTGCTATCTCTTTTCCAATTTGCTGCCATTGATTCTTTATCATGATATTGGTTGTCGGGGGAGGGGCCCAGGGCCAGGCAGCCAATTAACTATTTATTTCTTCCCGTTTTACTTTCAGGCCTGCCTTTTCGAACTTTTGAGGGCCCGGGGATTGGTTAAGCTGGGTGAGTTGGGGACAGCATAGAACACTACTGATAAAATCGGGAAGAAGTTATTTGCGGCCCCTTTTATAAAAGGGGTTTAATGACCTCGGCCCCGGCCACGCCGCTGTTGACGAGATAGCACCTGACCTGGTCCAGCAGGCGGCTGAAAAACATCCGCTGCATGGCGAGCTTGTCCTCGTTCAAAACCAGAAGGTGCGGGTTGAAAAACGGCTGAGCCTTAGCCGACAGTGACCTGACCGCGCCTGAAGGCTCTCCGCTTTCCAGGATTCTGAGGGCCTCTTCCTTGCCGAGCTCCACCACCGCCGGCGAGACCTGGTCGTTTCGTAGAATCACCAGGCTCTTGAGGCTGGTTCTCCTGGTGTAGCCCTGCGGCCCGGCCAGCCAGTTAGGGTCGAGCATGGCCTGGGCTTCCCCCGAGGCCCGGAAGCAGTAGGGAGCACCCTTGTCCAGCCGGCAGTCGTCCTGAATCGGGCAGGTGCGGTCGGTGCAGTCCTCGCGCCTGGCAACCACGTTTTCGCACTTGCTGTGGTCAAAAAGCCTGGCCAGTCTGTCGTGGAGTTCAACCGTATTGGTCGGGATGTAAAATTTCCTCTCGACGGCGTCGGCCACTGCCCGGTTGCCCGAGAAGCGAACGAAGACGATTTCATTGGTCTGGGCCTGGACTTTCGGCAGCTTGAGCAGGTCAAAAAACAGCTCGGTCTTTTTCGTCCCGGGCTGCCCCACCAGGATCAGACCGTTTCCGTCCAGCCCGACGGCCATGCCCCGCACGGCGTTTATGCCCAGGTGCTCTGAAGAATCAAGAACCATGCCCAGGGCCAGTTTCCTCAACGGCCCGTAATTGTCGGTGTTGACCAGGATGCCCGTCCGGGTCTCCGGGTGGTAATAAGCCCGCGGTTCTCTGCCCGGCACGTTGTCCACCGCGTAAATCACGGCGTGCGGTTCCAGTCCGGCTTCAATCTGGCCCGGGAACCAGTTTTCCACCCAGAAATCGTAAAGATGTCCGACGTTGGTCCTGAGCTGGACGATGGTTCCGTTGATGTTGGCGTTCCACTCGTAGTAGTTGTCGTAACCCAGGTGGGCTTCCATCTCTGCCACCAGGGCGTCTCTCAGCTTGCCCTCTGCCACCACTTCCACCGGAACCGATTTTTTGACCTTCGTCACGTAATTTTGCAGATAGATTTTCTTAACCTTTTTGGCCGTCTTAAGCCGGCTCATGGCCTCGGCTATCCGGTCCATTCCTTTTTCCAGGTTTTCCATGGAGGTGGCGTAGGAAATCCGGATGTAGTTGTCGGCCCCGAAGGCGTCACCGGGGACTATGGCCACCCGGGCTTCCCGCAGCAGGTAATAGGCCAGGCCGTAGGAATTCCTGATCTGGATGCCTCCGGCTTCCTTGCCGTAGTAGGAACTCACGTTTGGGAACAGGTAAAAAGCGCCCTGGGGCTTGAAGCAGGAAATCCCGGGAATCTGCTGCAGCCTCATCAGCACGTAGTTTCGCCTTCTCTGGAACTCGGCGGCCATGCGGTTAACTTCATACTGCGGCCCGGCCAGGGCTTCGACGCTGGCCTTCTGCGATATAGAGCAGGCGTTGGAAGTGGTGTGGCTCTGGATCTTGCTCATGGCGCTGATGACCTCGGCCGGCCCGGCCGCATAGCCTATTCTCCAGCCGGTCATGGAATAGCTCTTGGAAACGCCGTTGACAATGATGGTCTTCTTCTTCAGGTCTTCACCCAGGGAGGCAAAGCTCACAAACTGAAACCCGTCGTAAACCAGGCGGCTGTAGATCTCGTCGGCAATGATGTAAATGTCTTCCTTGCGGAGGACCTCGGCCAGGGCCAGCAGCTGCTCCCGGGTGTAAGTGGCCCCGGTCGGGTTGCTGGGATTGTTCAACACCAGGGCCCGGGTCGACGGGGAGATTGCGGCCTTTAGCTGCTCGGGAGTGAGCAAGAAACCGTCCTCCTCCCGCGTTTCAACTATAACCGGCTTACCCTTGGCCAGGTTCACGCACTCGGGATAGGTTACCCAGTAGGGAGCCGGGATGATGACCTCGTCGCCTTCGTTGACGATGGCCTGAACCAGGTGGTAAAGGGAGCTCTTGGCACCGCTGGAGACCAGGACTTCGTTGGGCTTGTATTCCAGCCCGTAATCTTCCTTGAGCCTTTTGCAGACCGCCTTTCTCAGCTCCGGGATGCCGTCGTTTTCGGTGTACTTGGTGAAATTCTGCTCTATGGCTTTGACCGCGGCCGCCTTGACGTTTTCCGGCGTCGGGAAATCGGGTTCGCCCACGCTTAAATCAATAACATCGATGCCCTCGGCCTTCATGGACCTGGCCTTGGCCGAAATCTTTAAGGTGGGAGAAGCTCCTATTTTGGTTACTCTTTCTGAAACCATGGCTTGCCTGCTTTTCCGGGATTATTTCTTCTCGGATTTCTTTTCCTGGGGCTCGGGTCTGGCTTCGGTGGCCGAACCCAGTTTATCCCTCAGGAACCTGGCCAGGTCGGCTCCGGTCAGGGCCTTGAGCACTTCCGGCATCTGGGCCAGGATCTGGGTTACCTGGCCGGTAATCTGGTTGGTGCCCAGTCCCTTATCGCCTCCGATGACCACGATTTTGTCCACCCTGGCCAGCGGTTCAGCCACGGCCCGGGCCAGCTCGGGCAGCACCTTGATGAAGCTTTCCAGCAGGGCTGCTTCGTTGTACCTTTCCCAGGCCTGGGCTTTCTTCAGCATGGCCTCGGCCTCGGCCAGGCCGCGCAGCCTGATCTCATCTGCCTTGACCATGGCTTCCAGTTTCATGGCTTCGGCCTTGCCCTTGCCTTCGGCCATCAGCCGGATTTCTTCGGCCTCGGCTTCGGCCTGGATCTGGTACTTGCGGGCATCAGCCGGTTTAAGGACGTTGGCTTCCAGTTCTTTTTCCTTGCGCTTGATTTCCAGCTCTTCTATCTTGATGGCCTCTTCCTTTTCAATCTGTTTAACCCTGGCTTCTTCTTTCTTTATTTCCTGGCTGACCCGGGTGCGTTCCAGCTCGTAGGAAAAATCGGCCTGGGCTTTTTTCTGGTTGACGAAGGTCTGGGACTCGGCTTTCTTGGCTTCGTTCTCCCACTGGGCCTTGGCTATCTGGGCTTCAGCCTGCAGCCTGGCCACCTCGGCTTCTTTTCGGGCCTGAGACGACTTGATGACAGCTTCTTTCTCGGTTTCGGCCTGGGCAATGGCCGCATCCCGCTTGGCCGCGGCAATTACCGGCTTGCTAAGGGCATCGATATAACCCTGGGTGTCGCTGATGTCCTTGAGTGAGAAACTCAGCAGGACCAGGCCCATGTTGGCGAAATCTTCCTTGGCGGCCTGGGCCACCCGCCTGGAAAATTCCTGGCGACCGCGGTAGATTTCCTCGACAGTCATGGTGCCGATTATTTCCCTGACCTTGCCTTCCAGCACGGTCATGGCCACATCACGAATTCCTTCCTTGCCGCTTCCCAGGAACTGCTCGGCGGCCAGCCTTATGGCCAGGTCGGTGGAATCCACCTTGACCTGGGCCGCGGCTTCGGCCAGGATGGGTATGCCGCCATGGGTCAGAACTTCCGGCGTCTTTATATATATGGTTATGACTTCGAGGGGGAGGGTATAGACTTTTTCGATGAAGGGCCAGACAAATGTACCTCCGCCCAGTTTATATCTATAGCCAACTTTCTTTTTCGTTCCGTCGGGCAGGGTGATGGTCCTCTTGCGGCCGCCGGCGATGATCAGGGCCTCGTTAGGGCCGACCTTCCGGTATTGAGTGGCCAGCACCACTCCCACTATGGCCAGAAAAACAACTATGGCGCCAATGATTATTAGCCAGGTGGTTAAAGGCATGATAACCTCCCTCCAACTATGATGATTTTATGATAAATAAGGGGACTGGCCTGAGACAGGGCATAACCCGACCGGGGAAAAAAGAAACACCTTCACTTCTGGTCATGGTCTTCTGACTTACCCTTTTCAGGCTATTTTGAAAGGTCTTTTTTTTCAAGGAAAGATATTAATTCTTCCCATAATTAAAGTCAAGCCAAATTTGTGGCCCCTCGGTGGCCGGCCAGATAAAAGGCTTGTGTTAGAAATATTTTTCCCTTTTTTGATGGTGGCGGGTTAGTCTTATACTGATTTGTTTCAGTTGCCAAGAATGTCGCCAACCTTGTTTAATTTCTGTTAAATAACCACGGCTGTTTTACTGTAGGTAAGATTGAAAGCGAACATGAGCTCTTCTCGAAAGCTATACCTTTTATCAGCAGCCTGTTATCGGAAGGAACCCGGCAGTTGATACTATCAATAGGCAATAAAGACCGGGTGGATTTTCTTTAGGACGGCCCTCTGGGCGGCCATGATTTCTTTCAACCCCTTGTCGGCCAGTTTTAGAAGCTGATTCAGTTCTTGCCTGGAAAAGGGCAGCTTCTCGGCCGCGGCCTGAACCTCCACCAGGCGGCCGTTGTCGGTTTGAATAACGTTCATGTCAACCTCGGCCTGGGAGTCTTCAATATAGTCCAGGTCCAGCAGATGCTGTCCTTCGACCAGGCCCACGCTGACTGCCGCCACCAGGTGTCGGAGGGGAAAAGTCTGCAGCAGGCCTTCGTCGAGCAATTTCTTGAAGCAGATGGCCAGGGCGATGCAGCCGGCATTGACCGAGGCCGTTCTGGTCCCTCCGTCGGCCTGGATGACATCGCAGTCTATGATGATGGTCCTTTCTCCGATGAGGTTCAGGTCGGTGGTGGCCCGAAGGGCCCGTCCAATCAGTCGCTGGATTTCCTGGGTGCGACCGGAAATTTTGCCCTGGGTCCTCTCCCGCGGGGTCCTCTTTTCCGTGGACCGGGGCAGCATGGAGTATTCAGCCGTTATCCAGCCGGAACCGGTGCCTTTCAGGAACTGGGGCACTTTTTCTTCTATGGTGGCCGTGGCCACCACCCTGGTCTTGCCCATTTCCAGGTAGGCCGAGCCTTCGGCAAACTCCATATAATCGGGCTTGATGACGATCGGTCTTAGCTCATTGTAACTCCGGCCGGAAGGCCTCTTGAATACCTGCTTCTTGACCTGTTCCTTTACGGCTTTTTTTCTGCTCACCTATTTCTCCTTAAAATCTCAGAACGCGGGAAATCCAATTACCATAATCATATGCCAGAAACCCGGCTTTTTCAACCGACCGGTGCCTGCCCTTTCCTGATCCTGAAGGTCTGGATAGTAGATAAGCTCTGTTGGCCAGGAAAGAAGGAGCTTTGATAAAGCCTATTTCTTAGATTATAATTTGTAAACAATTTCCGGGCCGCTAAAATGAGACATCTTCCTTTGAAGAATAAAAAGTATTTTTCCCCTGCCTCCCTGCTACTCATTTTTCTAATTCTGTTGCTGTCCGGTTGTATTGAAAGGCAGCCAATCAGGGGCCTGGCAGTAAATGCCATTTTTGGGGACCGGGTGCTCACCGATGACCTGGTTACCAGGTTAAAAGTCAAGTATATCACCACCTCCAGTTTCCAGCCTTTTGACAGGGACTTCCGGGTTGTGGCCGTGGCCACCCGGCAGGATAGAGTCCTTTTTAGAGAAAACCTTGAACCGGAGACCCCTCCCCTAAAATGGCAGGCCGGCCGGGTCTACGAGGTTGAAAGATACCTATATTTCCCAGCGATTATCGACCCCTTCAATCCCGGCATGGTTTCTGGCCTGAAAGTAGAATTCAGGATAGTTCTGGAAAATGGCTCGGGGGGTGAACCGATCATTCTTTATTCCAGGATAATCAAGTTGCTGCCGCGCCCGGCTGACTCTCCCGACGTGGTTTTCATGGAAGGCTGGAAAAAGGTCAGCCGGCTTCCGGCCGGTCCCGGTTTGCCTCTTAGCGAATACTGGACCGGGGAGAGGGCTGTCTGCCTCCTGAAGAATACGGGCCGGCCGGCCATCCTGATGATAAAAGGCAGGAATTATTCAGACCAGGTTGCCGTTTCCCTGTACCTGGATGAAGGCCTGTTTGACGAATTCAAGCTGGGTCCCGGGGAATTCCGAAAAATCTACCCCATCGGTCCGTTCCCGACGGCTTCCGACCCGGAGTTGCGCCTGACGATTGCGGTGGATAGGACCATTCCCCTCAACAAGGTCTACCCGGACTCCGCTGAAAGCAGTCCCGTTGGGCTCAAGATTGAAAAGGTCTATTTCCGCTGAGGCTTGACTTTATTTAATCCAGATGGGCGAAGCCGACTCGCTCTTCTTGCGGTTGATTTGGTTCTCATATTGCTGACGCAGGCGGGCTTCCTCTTCCTGGGCCTTGGTGAGCTTCTCGTAGGTTTCGCTGATTTGCATCTGGACATAGTCTTTGGATTTCATGTCGGTCTGGCCGTAAAACTCGGCCCAGAGAGAATTCAGCTTCAGGGTCAACAACTCCACGTATTCTTTAGCTTTCTTCCAGGCTTCTTCCAGGGAGCCGCCACTGACATCCTGTGCCCCGGCCGTTCCCGGGAAAATGCCGCCTGAACCCTGGGGTGGATTTTCCACGTTGACCCGGTGAACGGTGGCGGGGGTTGACTGCTGTGAGCCGGATACCTGTTGCCCGGCTGGCGGGAAAGTGGCTTCAGCCCCGGCCGTTTCCAGGGTTTGAGGTGGGAGGGTCAGCGCTTCGGTCTTGGTCAGCTTCTCCAGGTCTTTATTGGTTACCACCCGGACTTTCTTGTCCTTGAGACTTTCCCGTCTTTCCCGCTCTTTTCTGGCCAGCTCGGCCAGGTTTTCCTCCTGGGCCAGGGCCATGGTCAGCCCGCAGAAGCTGATGGACAGAAAAATAGAAATTATCTTCTTGAGCAATTTCATCCCTCAATATAATAATACAGCCCCAGGTTAAGCCTGTCAAACTGACCGTCAACAGGCTTCGGGTCATATTTCGGAACCTAGTTATAGGGGGAGCCCTGCTTATTCCTGTCGCCCCGGGCCTGACGGTAGCTTATAGGGCACGAATTGTGTTTCAGGATTTCGGGCAGGCCCGTGTTTTTTTGAGCAAAGCAATAGGTATCAACACTACCTTAGGGAGAAGGGTTGAACGGGCATATGGGCAAATTATCGATATGAATGGAAAGAAAAATTCACCGGTCAGGAGAAATCGGGGGATCAGTTCATTCCGGCGGCAGCCGTCCTGATGACAAGGCCAGAGGCCCCCTGCTCAAACCTGACCGCCCCGTCCCGGTCAATTCTCAAGACTTCAATTCCCGCTGCTTCCAGTCTTTCCAGGACCTCGAGGTCGGGAAAGCCGTAGACGTTGTTTCTGCCGGCCGTGATCACGGCCCAGCGCGGGGACACTGCTTCCAGGAAGGTGGGGCTGGCGGAGGAACGACTGCCATGATGGGGAACTTTGAGGACGGTGGCTTCTAATTTTCCTGGCCACAGGCGGACCAGGTAATCTTCGACCGGAGCAGTGATGTCGGCTGCCAAGAGAAACGATTGTTCTGCGCAGTCCAACTTCAGGATCACCGACAGGTCATTCCCGGGATGGAAAAGGGCCTCGGCCTGTTCATCGGGATAGAGCACCTCAACCCGGCAGCCGTCTATCACCTGGCTGAGACCCGCCCTCAGCATTTTTTTCCTGGTTTTCCGGGAAAGAACCCGGTTAATTTCTTCTGACAGGCGGTTCCCCTTTTCCTCCACGGACCAGAATTCCCCGACCCGAAAATTTCGGGCCAGGGCCGGCAGTCCACCGGCATGGTCCGGGTGAAAATGGCTGCAGACCAGGTAGTCAATCTTCTTATAACCGCGGTGCCAGAGGTAGGGTGAAACCAGGCTTTCGCCCGGGTCAAAGCTGCCCTGGACAAAACCCCCAGCATCGATGACCATCACCCGGCTGCCTGGAAACTCCACCACCAGGGAATCTCCCTGCCCGACATCCATGAAGGTTACGGTTAGCCTCTCGTTGTGGGGTCGAAAAGGATAGATGATCATCACTAAGAAAAAAACAGACAGCCCGGCTGCCGTTAAGAGTTTCTGATAGCGGAAGCGGGGTTTTGCCAGGAGCAACAGCAGGCACAGGTAAAACCCGATGACCACCATCGTTGGGGGTGACGGGAGTCGGTAGGAAAGAGAGTTAAAGGGTTCGAGCCAGGCAGCCACCCAGGAAAAAAATCTTATCAGGTACTTAAGGACAAATGACAGGAGGTGGCCGGCTGCTGGCAGCATAAGGTTCACCGCCAGGTAGATGTAGCCGACAGCCATGATGAGTCCCATGAGCGGAGCCGCCGGCAGGTTAAGAATAAGGGAAGCGAAGGTCACCCGGTTAAAATTACTGATTATGACCGGCATGGTGCCGGCCACGGCGGCCAGAGACATGGCTGTCATCTCGGAAACCCGGAAAGGCAACTTCGGCAACACCTTGAAGATCGGTTTGAAGAACAGCACCAGGCTCAGGGTGGCCAGGAAGGTCAGCTGGAAGCCGACATCTTCCAGGCTGAACGGATTTATCACCAGGAGCACCAGTGCCGACAGGGCCAGGGTGTTGAGAAGGTTGGTGTCGGCCGAGATTAACTTGCCCAGCAGGAAAAGAGAAGTCATGATGACCGCCCGGAATACCGAGGGCTGACCCTCGACCAGGAAGGCATAAAAGATGAGCACGGCCAGCAGGATGAGCTGGATGGTCCTCTTCCTGGTGATGAACAGACCGAGGAAAGAATAAAACAAGAGACTGACCACGGCCACGTGCGCCCCGGAAATGGCCAGCAGGTGATAGAGCCCGGTCTTCTGAAATTGCCGGTCGGTTTCCGGGTCGAGTCGTCCGTCGGCTCCCAGGAGCAGGGCTTCCAGCACCGCCCCCTCGGCCGCCAGGGTGAAGCGGTCCGGGCCGGGAAAGTCTTTTTCTATTCCCTTTTGCAGTTTTCTTCTCAGGCCGGAAAAAAAGCCGGCGGGGGTATGGTTTTTCTGGTTTATCTTCTTGATGAGCAGCGGGCTCTTGGCAAAGGCCCGGGCCTGGATTCGCTGGCTGCGCAGGTAACGCGGCATGAAATCAGGAAAAAAATTTCTGAAGGTATCTTCCGGACTCAGGGTGGCTGAGAATTCTACCCGGTCTCCGGCCAGAAGCTCGAGCGGCTCCTGGCTGGTTGAGGAGTGAGCCACGGTCAGCCGGAGTTGGCCTTTTATCCTTTTTTCCACACCGGCCAGCCGGACCTGTTCAACCCCGATTATCAGAATATCGCGGTCGGTTCTTCGTTCGGGTGAGCGGAGAACCCGGCCCTTGAAATCAAGATAGCCTTCTACGCTGAGCTGCCTCAGCTCGTTATTCTGGTGCCGGCTGTATTCCAGGCTGCAGAGGCTGAACCCGGCCAGGAAAAAACCGGCCAGTATCAACCAGAAAGCAGCGCGTTCTTTCTTGAAGCCATATCCGAACCAGCCGGCGGCGATGGTAATTCCTGTAAGCAGCGCCAGCTGCCAGGAGTAAACTGCCTTCAAGACAATGGAAAATAAAATGCCGGCGATGAAACTGATAGCCGGTATCAGCAGGGGAGCGGGCATTTACTATTTGATGGCAGCCGCGCGGTCGGTGCCTTTTAGAGAAGCCTGCTGTTCCAGGGCGCTCAGGACCAGGTGGCACATGGCCTTGATGCCCACCGGTATAGCTCTCTCGTCCGGGTTGAAATAAGGACTGTGAAGCGGCGCGGCGCTGGCCTGGCCCGGGCTCCTGACCCCGAGCAGGTACATGAAGGCTGGAACCCTTTCGGCCAGCAGGGCAAAGTCTTCGGCCACCATCTGGGGTCTGACCGGTATCACCTGGCCGGGGCCGAGGGCGTTTTCCAGGACCGGGACCATGGCCTGGACCAGGTCCGGGTGGTTGTAAACCGGGGGCGTGCCCTTTTCATACTTGAAGCTGTAGCTGGCACCGTAGCTTCCGGTTACACCCCTGATGATATTTTCCATGAGAACCGGCATCCTGTCCCGGACCTTGTCATTCAGGGTGCGGACCGTGCCCTCCATTTCCACCTTCTCGGCTATGATATTGGCCTTGGTGCCACCCTGGATTTTTCCGATGGTGATGACGGCCGGTTCGGTCGGGTCGATGGCCCGGCTGACGATGGTCTGCAGGTTGGTGATGACTTCGGCTGCCAGCACCACGGCATCAATTCCTTCCTGGGGTCTGGCCGCGTGAGCACTCTTGCCCTCAATGGTTATGACGAAATTATCCGAACTGGCCATCAGATAACCGGCAGCATAACCGGCTTCGCCCACTTTCAGTTCAGGCCAGACGTGGAGGGCGAAGATGGCCCGGACGGCTGGGTTATCCAGGACACCCTCCTTTATCATCAGGGCAGCTCCGCCTTCCTGGCCGGCAGGCAGGCCTTCTTCGGCCGGCTGGAAGATGAACTTAACATTGCCCCGGATCCTGTCCTTCATTTTTGATAGAACGGCAGCCGTGCCCAGGGCAATGGTGGTATGGAAATCGTGCCCGCAGGCATGCATCACCCCCGGGTTGAGCGAACGGTAAGGGAAAGTGTTCAGTTCCTGGATGGGCAGGGCATCCAGGTCGGCCCGGATGGCCACGGTAGGTCCGCTCAGGGCTCCCCTTAACAGGCCGACCACTCCGGTTCCGGCCACCCCGGTTTTAACTTCCAGTCCGAGGGAGGTCAACTTGCTGGCCACCAGTTTGGATGTTTCAAACTCGCGGTTGCCGAGCTCGGGATTCATGTGCAGGAAACGCCGGACCTTGATCATCTCGGCCCGGTTTTTCTCTATCTCCTGGTCAATGGCCTGGGCCAATTTCTGGTCGATATCGGTCTGGGTCTGGGTCTGGGCCTGGGCCTGGAAAGGCCAGATAATTAACCATGCCAGCAAGCAACCGGATATAAACTTTGCGGTCCTGCTCATCATGAGCACCTGCCCCCTTATTGGTGATACAGTCAGGTTAAAAAAATTTATTTGTTATTTTTCGGTGTCCAGGTCTTCCGGGAACTCGGGTTCCTTTCTGACATATTCACCCTTTTTCTTTTCGATGAATTCCTTTATGGCTTCGATTCCCTCTTCGGCTTTTTCTTTGGCAATCTTAACACCTTTTTCCGCTTCCCGGGCCACCCTCTGGTAACCTTCGGCCGCCAGTTGCTGGCCTTTCTTGGCCTGTTCTTTAATCTTCTGCCTGGTTTCCTTACCGCTGGCCGGGGCAAACAGAATTCCCAGGATAAAGCCAGTGGCTGCGCCGGCCATGAAGGTCAGCAGATAGTCGACGAAAGAGGACCCTTTGTTATCTGACATTTTTCTTCTCCTTTCTTTTTTTCATTAGCTGCCAACCAAAGCGCAGCAGGGGAAAGAGAACCGGCCAGAAGCGCGAGGCCGGCCTGACCAGCCTGGTGGTCATGAACATGGAAAGTTCCGACAGCCCGGACAGGGTCTTTCGGGTTGAGTCAATTATGACCCCGGCCTCATCCAGGCGACGGTCGATCTTGTCCTCGATTCTTTCCAGCTTATGCAAGACCAGCTGCAGGTCCTGGAATGATTTTTCCGCTTCCCTGGCCGTCCGCCTGAGCTGGGCCAGGAACAGAACCAGGAATACCACCAGCACCGCTGCAGCCACAGTCAGGATCAGGAACAGAACCTGGTTGAAAGTCAGCAGCATGATATCTTTACATTAAGGCAAAACGGACGCGGTTGTCAATCTTAAAGAATTAAGGCCAGTGGTCAGGAGGAACGCGGGCGGTTTAATAAGTAGATGAAAAACGGAGCCCCGAAAGCGGCCGTGACGACTCCGACGGGAAGTTCTGAGGGGGTCAGGACCAGCCTGGCCAGGAGGTCGGAGACAAGCAGGAACAGTCCGCCGGCCAGGGCCGAATGGAGAAAAAGCTGCCGGTGGTCGGGACCGATGATCAGCCTGACCGCGTGCGGCACAATCAGGCCGACAAATCCTATTATTCCCGCCACCGAAACCGAGAAGGAAGCCAGCAACGTGGCCAGGAGCAGGAAGACTCTTCTTACCGACCGGACCGGACAGCCGAGCGACCGGGCTGTTTCATCCCCGAGGCTGAGCAAGTTCATATCCCGGGCCAGGTATTGGGAAATCAAAACGGCCAGGACCAGGGCGGCGAGTATCAGCCAGACCTGCTGCCAGTCAGCCAGGGAAAAGCTACCAAGCAACCAGAAAACGGCCTGTTCATAAGCATCGGCCCGGCGGAAAAGAAGGAAAGAGGTCAGGGCCGAGGCCAGGGCCCCGGCGGCAATACCGGTCAGCAGCAGGGACTCGGTTGTCTGGAAACGCCGTCTTTCTGAAATCAGGTAAACGCTGCTCACCAGGAGCAAGCTGAACAAAAGGGCCAGCAGGCTCTGGGCCGATAGGCCGGCCAGGTTGAGGGCCAGGCCCAGTTGCAGGCTCAAAACTGCTCCAAATGAAGCTCCTGATGATGCCCCGAGGATAAAAGGGTCAGCCAGCGGGTTTCGAAAATAACCCTGGAGTATGGCCCCTGACAGGGACAGGCAGGCTCCGACCAGATAGGCGAGCAGGGCCCGGGGCAGGCGAAGACCCAGGATGATATCCGTGAGCTCGCTTTTCCCGGAAGTGATCGCATGGAAAATCTCAGCGAGCGAAGTCTTGACCGGACCGAGCTTCAATGACAGGAGGAATCCAAGAAGTGTAAGAAGCAGCAGGGCCAGCTGCAACCATCTGAGACGCGAGGTGCTTTTCATTGCTTTCTAACTTTCGGGTCAGGATACAGTGTCATGACCAGTTGCCGGTAAGCTTCCACCAGCCGCGGAGCGAACCGGCTGAACAGGTCCTCGTTTAGAAAATAAAAGCGACCAGCGCGAATTGCTGATATTTTCTGGAACGCCGGCTGCGCAGAAAACCAGGCCCTGGCCCGGTCAAAGTCTTCCCGGCTCCGGCACAGAATAAGAATCAGCTCCGGGTCGTCCTTAATCAGTTTCTCGCGGTTGTAAACCAGCCAGTTTCCTTTTTGCCCGGAGGCCAGATTATCGGCCCGTGCCCTCTGGAGAAGGTAGCTTAGATAACTGTCGCGGCCGCAGGTCCAGAGCCCGGAACCCTGGCCGTACATGGTCAGGAAGACTCTTTTCTCCTGGCCGGAAGGCGGTAGGTCTTTTTCTATGGTCGCAATTTGCTGCTTGAGAGTGGCGATCAGGCTGGCGGCTCTTTCCTGTCGACAGGTGAGCTGGCCAACCCTGGAGATCAACATGAACAGGTCGTCAAAAGTCCGTCCCGTGTCGAAAACACAGACTGGAATTTTCTGCTCCCATAGCCTGTCTATCACCCGTCTTGGGTTTCCACGGAATCCCAGCACCAGGTCTGGCTTCAGGCTGCGAATCTTTTCCAGGTTGAGGTCAACCAGGCCGCCCACAACTTCCCTGTTCCTGGCTTCTTCCGGGTAATCGCAATACCTGGTAACCCCGATAATTTCCTGCGACAGGCCGAGGGCAAAAAGGATTTCGGTCAAGTTGGGTGCCAGGGAGACAATCCTCTGGGGACAGGAAGCCAGGCTGATTTTGTGGCCGAGGTCGTCGCGAAATTCAAGGGCCTGGGCAGCCAGGAATGTGGTCAAGAGCAAGAATGTGGCAACAAGCAGGAAAAACCTTGGCAGTAACCAGATTTTGAAGCCAGTTTTCCCTGGAAATTTATTTTGCCTGTCAATTGTACTGGGTAACCGGCTCCGGGCTGGGTACCAGTCGGAAATATCCCGGGCTTTGGCGTATGAAATTTTGCCCGAGACCGCGACCGTCTTTTCCCTCATCTTTCTTCCTCTTCGGCGTCCCTTACTGCAGCCCCGGTTTGTATTAATCCCCGGCCGGGGCCCGGGTGAACGAGGGAGATTTCAGGCAGGCCGGTGGACCGGTTGGTTCTGACCTCGACTTCAACTCCGAAGGTTTTCCTGATCAGGTCTTTTTCCAGGAGCTCTTGTGGCCGGCCCCGGGCGATTATTTTCCCGTCCTTTATGAAGATGAGGCTGGAGCAATAGGCAGCAGCCAGGTTGAGGTTATGCTCGGCCACCAGGATGGCTTTGCCCCGGTCCTTTTGAAGCTCCTGTAATAACCGGTAGACCTGTAGCTGGAAATTAAGGTCCAGGTGGGAACTCGGTTCATCCAGCAGAAGCACCGGGGTGTCCTGGGCCAGGGCCCTGGCAATCAGCACCCGCTGCCTCTCGCCGCCGCTCAATTCATTGAGCTTTTTTTCTCTGAGCTCGAAGACGTCAGTCAGCTTCATGGCTTCTTCCACGGCCGCCCGGTCCCGTTCTGAAAATCCGGCCAGACGCCCCGGCTGCCGGTAGTAGCGGGCCATGGCCACGGTCTCCTCCACGCTGAAATCAAAGACCGGCTCGAACACCTGGGGAACATAGGCCAGAAGCGAAGCAATTTGTCGGGTCCTGAGTTCGAACAGGTTGCGGCCATGGACCGTGATTTTTCCTCTGAGCCAGGGGGTTAGCCTCTGAATGGCTTTGACCAGGGTGCTCTTGCCGGAACCGTTGGGGCCACAGACGGCCAGGAATTCGCCCGGCTCCAGTTCCAGGGAAATTCCGGAAATTACCGGCGGGCCGCCGTAGCCGGCTTCCAGGTTTTCGACCGACAGAAATTTCATCGAAGCGGTTGCCTTTTTCGCAGACTGAATAGCCTATATTATAAATTTATTTTCTCCTATAAGCTATTCGACATAAGGGCACCCGGTCCCCGCCCCGCTTTAAGTTGACTTTTAGAGCCTCAAAAATTATCATTATAAACTGATTTTTGCGAGTAATTTACCCGGGTAGTTTTTCCCTGAACCGAGGATGCGACCATGAAAGAAGCCTACAATTTTGAACAGATCGAAAAGAAGTGGCAGAAAATCTGGGAGGAAAAGCAGGTCTTCGAGGTCAGCGAGGACTCTGACCGTCCGAAATATTATCTCCTGGAGATGTATCCATATCCTTCCGGGCGGATTCACATGGGTCATGTCCGGAATTATTCCATAGGCGACGTCCTGGCCCGCTTCAAGAAGATGAAGGGTTACAATGTCCTTCATCCCATCGGCTGGGATGCCCTGGGCATGCCGGCCGAGAACGCGGCCATCAAGCACGGCATTCATCCCCAAAAATGGACCCTGGACAACATAGACTACATGCGCTCCCAGCTAAAAAAGATGGGCTTCAGTTATTGCTGGAGCCGGGAGGTGAACACCTGCCTGCCCGAATACTACAAGTGGAACCAGTGGATTTTCCTGAAGATGTTCGAGCAGGGCCTGGCCTACCGCCGGATGAGCTGGGTTAACTGGTGTCCCCAGTGCCGGACGGTCCTGGCCAACGAGCAGGTCATAGCCGGAAGCTGCTGGCGTTGCGACAGCCAGGTGACCCAGAAAAAGATGGAGCAGTGGTTCCTGAAGATTACAGCCTACGCCGATGAACTGCTCAGCGGGCACGAGCAACTCAGCCGCTGGCCGGAGCATGTCCTCCAGATGCAGAAGAACTGGATCGGCCGGAGCACCGGGGCCCTGGTTAACTTTCCCGTGCCCTCTCTAAATAAAGCCATTGAAGTCTTCACCACCAGGATCGACACCATTTACGGGGCCACCTTCCTGGTGCTGAGCCCCGAGCATCCGCTGGCGGCCGAGCTGGTGGCCAACCACCCGGACCGGGAAACCCTTAAGGAATGGATGGCCAGAACCATTGCCGAGTCCAGGCTCAGAAGGGAAGAGCGGGACGAGGAAAAGGTGGGCTATGATACCGGAGTCAAAGCCCTTAACCCCTTTAGCGGCGAGCTGGTGCCCATCTTTCTGGCTAATTATGTGTTAATGGATTACGGCACGGGGGCCATCATGGCCGTGCCGGCTCACGATCAGCGCGATTACGAGTTTGCCGTCAAATACCGGCTGCCCATCAGGACGGTTATTGCCCCGGCTTCGCCGGATGTCAAGCCTGAAGAAGGGAAGGCCTTTGAAAGTTACGGGGTGCTGGTCAACTCGGGGCCCTTCAACGGGTTATCGTCGGAAGAAGCCATGGAGAAAATGGCCGCCTACGCTAAAGAAAAAGGCTTTGGCCAGGCCAGCGTTACCTACCGCCTTAGAGACTGGGGAATCTCCCGTCAGCGGTACTGGGGAACGCCGATTCCGATAATCTACTGCGATAAATGCGGGGTTCAGCCCGTGCCCTACGAGCAGCTTCCGGTGGAAATTCCCTACGAGGCCCAGTTCACCGGGGAAGAAGGTTCCCCGCTGGAAAAGGTGCCCCATTTTGTCCGGACCACCTGCCCGAAGTGCGGCGGCCCGGCCCGGCGGGAGACCGATACCATGGATACCTTCGTTGATTCTTCCTGGTACTTCTTCCGCTACTGTTCGCCTCGCGAGGACAAGATTCCTTTCGTTCCGGAAAAGGCAAGGTACTGGATGCCGGTGGACCTTTACATCGGCGGGGTGGAGCACGCCATCCTGCACCTCATATATTCCAGGTTCTTCACCAAGTACCTGCGCGACCTCGGCCTGACCCAGGTCGACGAGCCCTTCCCGCATTATCTGGCCCAGGGGATGGTGACCAAGGACGGCTCGGCCATGTCCAAGTCGCGGGGTAACGTGGTGGACCCGGACGACATGATCAAAAGGTACGGAGCCGATGCCCTGCGGGTCTTTATCCTGTTTGCCTCGCCTCCGGAGAAAGAATTTGCCTGGTCGGAAGAGGGACTGGAAGGCTGCTACCGCTTCATCCTGAGAATCTGGAACATGTTCGAGGAAAACAGGGAACTATTTTCGGGCGAGGCACCCTCTGCCCCTGAAAAACACGACGAGCCGAGTTATCAGCGCCTGCTCAAGAAACTGCACCAGACGATAAAGAAGGTGAGCGAGGACATTGAACTCCGCTTCCACCTGAACACGGCCATCAGCGCCCTGATGGAGCTGGTCAACACCCTGAAAAAAGAAAGAGACCAGCTTTACTCCAGCCACAAGGGCCGGGAACTGCTGCGCCAGGCCCTGGAATCCCTGAACCTGATGCTGGCTCCCTTTGCTCCCCACGTGGCCGAGGAGCTCTGGGAAAGGACCGGGCACCGGACGCTGGTGGCTGAAAGCCCCTGGCCGGCTTATGACCCGGAACTGGCCCGGGAAGAAATGGTAACCATTGTCGTCCAGGTTAACGGCAAGCTCCGCGACAAGTTCGAAGTGCCCGCCGATACTGAAGAGGATGTCCTGAAGGAAAGGGCCCTGGCCCTGCCCCGGATCCAGGAAATCCTTTCTGGGAAACAGCCTAAGAAGGTGGTCTGCGTCAGGAACAAGCTGGTTAGCCTGGTGGTCTGAACTGAGTTGATGAAATTCTGGCCGAAATACATAGCCTGCTGCCTGCTCCTGGCCTGCCTGGCTGCCTGCGGCTATCAACTCCGGGGGAAGGGCAGCTTCTGGCCTCCACAGATGAAGAGAGTCCAGGTCCCGGTCTTCAAGAATTCTTCCGGGCGGTTCGAGCTGGACCTCAAGCTCACCAGGAGCGTCATCAACGAACTGGTGGCCAGGACCGGGGTGGTCATCGTCAGCGAGCGCAGCCAGGCCGACGGGCTGCTGAGCGGCGAGGTCCGGGCTTTCAGCGTCCAGCCGATTGCCTTCTCGCCGGCCGGGACGGCCACCAGGTTCAAGATAACCATAACCACCAGCGTTGTCTTTTCCGACCTGGTCAACCAGAAAGTCCTGTTTTCCGACGAAAATTTCGTTTACACCGAGGAGTATGACATCCCGGAGGGTCTGGATTACGAAACGATGGAAACCCGGGCCATCGACCGGGCTGCCGAAAAGTATGCTCGGCAGCTGGTGGTTAACCTGGTAGAAGGATTTTAAATGTCAGCCCGCGAACCATTCTACCTTCTCTGGAAAAAGGAAATTTCCCCGGACAACCTGGGCCCCGGTCTTTTCGTTTATGGCGAACAGGCCGCATACCTGAGAAAGCTGCTGCAGGAAGTGGTCGAAAAAGAACGTAACAACGGGGAGCAACTTCAGCTAAAGCCTTATTTTCTTTTTGATAAAGACTGGTCGGAGATCCTGGAGGAAGCCCAGAGCCAGGACATGTTTCTGTTCACCACTAGGAAAATCCTGGTGGTTTACTTTCCCGAGCCAGAGGATGACGATCCCCAGCTGGCCGAGCGGGCCTTCAGGCAACTGGTGGTCCCGTTTGAGAAAGAGATAGAAAGGTACTTTGCTGCTCCGTCTGATGGAGTGTATTTGGTAATTGTTTACCCGGGGAAGTTGAAGAAAGGTAACCGGTTGCTGGATTTTTTTAGCCGGCTGAAGACAGGCGCGGGTGGCAATCTCCGGTTGCTGGAGATGAAAACCCCGCGCCCGCCGGAACTTACCGCCTGGGTTCACGAGGAACTCAGGAAGCGGGGCAAAAAAACCAGCCCCCAGGCCATCAACCGCTTGCTGGAAGCGGCCGGGACCGACCTTTTGCTTCTTGAACAGGAACTGGAAAAATTGAGCCTTTATTCCGCTGGCCGGCCGGTCATCACCGAAGAAGATATCCTGGCCGTCTGCGCCTTTCAGAAGAGCTATGACAGGTTTGCCCTCGAGGAAGCGCTGGAGTCCGGAAGCCTGCAGGAAGCGCTGAGCATTACCTCCAGGTTCCTGGCCGAGCAGCCGGATGCCTCCGAGGTCATCAACTATTTTACCGGGCTCAGCCGGTACATACTTTCACTGGCCAGGGCCAAGGTGGAAGTGGAAGAGAAGAAGGTTCCGGTCAAGGAAGTCTTCAGCAAGATGCGACCCCAGTTGAGCGAGGGCTGGAGCCTGTTTGACCGCAAGCTGGAGGCCTTTTCCGCCTGCCTTAAGGCTTTCAGCCAGAAAGAACTCGATGAGCTGGTGAGAGAACTGGGCCGGATTGACCTCAAGCTGAAATCGAGCGACCTCGACGCCGGCATAATGATAGAAACCTTTCTGGTCAGGTTTTTTCAGTTGCGGGATAGAAAAAAGCGGGAGCTTAACCGGCCTTGACCGGCAGGCTCTGGGCTTGCCTGGACAGGCGGGACTTGTAGCGGGAGCCGGTGTTCTTCTTGATGGTTCCCTTGGCTACTGCCCTGTCTATGGCCTTGAAAACTGACGGCAGGAGAGCCAGGGCGGCTTCCCGGTCTTCGGCCTCTATTTTTTCCCTGAGCTTCTTGATCAGGGTCTTCATCAGGGATTTATTTCTCTGGTTTACGGCCCGTCTCCGCAAGCTGCGACGGTGCTGTCTGATAGCCGATTTGTGTCTGAGCGCCATCTCTATCTCCTTTTGAGTGCCATATGATAGAATAACTCTAACTTAAAGTCAACACTCCGGGCCAGGGCCTGGTTCCCGGGGTGGTCTCGGGAGAACCAGGATGAAAATAGTACTGCAGAGGGTAAAAGAAGCCAGGGTTACGGTGGAAGGCCGGGTGGAAGGAAGCATCGGCCGGGGCCTGTGCCTTCTGGTCGGGGTGGAAAAAGGTGACAGGGAAGTCGAAGCCGACTGGCTGGCGGCCAAGGTGGCCGAACTACGCATCTTCCCCGATGAAAACGACAAAATGAACCTGTCGGTAAAGGAGGTCGGGGGCAGCGTCCTGGCGGTTTCCCAGTTTACACTGGCCAGTTCCATCAGAAAGGGGCGTCGCCCGAGCTTCGACAATGCCGAGACCCCGGGGCGGGCCGCCGAACTTTTTGACTATTTCGTCGGGAAGTTGCGGGAGCAGGGTCTTGAGGTCCAGACCGGGGTCTTCCAGGCCATGATGGAAGTCCACCTGATTAACGACGGGCCGGTGACCTTCATCCTGGACTCTCGCCTGAAGCAGCTTTAAGGAGAAGGAACGGACCGGCTACCCGAGAGGTTGCCCGACTGGCGGGGTAATCCGTGGCTACCGGCAACAGCTCAACTAATTTGGAATCAAAGTTGAAACCACAACCCGGAAAGCTGTCGGCCTGAAGAAGCTGGATTTGGGTGGCAACCTGTTAGGCGAGTAAACCGCCTTGATTCACCTAGAATGAAACCGCCGGCCAAGATAGAGATATCAGCCGGTCAAGGAAGGTGTGAACGGGACCCCGGTTAAAATAATATTTGGATTGCCCGGGGCCCTGACATATGAATAACCATTCATATGTTGGCGGCCGCCGGGATTCAACTGGTGATAAATGATTTTTTATAAAGACCGAAGAAATCAAGGTTGAAGTGACCTCAAACCCTTCTGGCGACCGGCCAGGTTTGGCCTGAAATTCCCCTGATACTTTCCTGAAGGCAATTTAACGGGGGCGCATCTTTTTCCCATTGATTGCCTGCCGGTCCTTTTTGCCGCCGGGGTTACTATTAGAGTCGGTGGTTAGCCGGTAAGCAGCCACTTTGGGAATTCCGAGCAGGAACCTGGTTAAGGCAGAATTGAACGTTAAGGCAGCCCTTAAAGATCTAAGCGCAAGAGCTGAATTGAAAGGCTCCTGGTCAAGGGGAGAAGATGAAACGGGTGGGGCGGGCAGGCGCAGTTTTTAAATTATGTCCAGCAGGTGGCCCATCTTTTCTTTCTTGGCCCTGAGGTATTCCAGGTTTTCTTCAGTGGGCGGGATCTGGATGGGCACCCTTTCCACGATTTCCAGGCCGTAGCCGCTTAGCCCGCGGAACTTCCTGGGGTTGTTGGTTATCAGGCGAATCTTCCGGATACCCAGGGCGGCCAGGATCTGGGCCCCGATCCCATAATCACGCTGGTCGGGCTTGAAGCCCAGCCGGCAGTTGGCTTCCACCGTGTCGCAGCCCTCGTCCTGCAGGCCGTAGGCTTTGATCTTGTTGGCCAGGCCGATGCCCCGGCCCTCGTGGTTGAGCATGTAGAGAATGACTCCTGCTCCTTCCTGCTCTATCATCTGCATGGCCGTGTGCAGTTGTTCTCCGCAGTCGCAGCGCAGCGAGGCAAAGGCATCACCGGTCAGACACTGAGAATGAGCCCGGACCAGGGTCGGGCGGTCGGCGGAGATTACGCCCTTGATCAGGGCCACGTGATGTTCTCCGTGAATTATGTCTTCAAAAACCGCTATCCGGAAGTGGCCGTACCTGGTGGGCAGGTCGGCCTCGGAAATCTTCCGGACCAGGGTCTCAGTCCGCATCCGGTAGGAGATCAGGTCGGCAATGGTCAGGATGGGGATGCCGTGTTCGCGGCTGAAGGACTCGAGGTCGGGCATCCGGGCCATCGTCCCGTCTTCCTTCATTATTTCGCAGATGACTCCGGCCGGGTAAAGACCGGCCAGCCTGGCCAGGTCGACCGAGGCTTCGGTCTGCCCGGCCCTGGCCAGCACACCGCCTTCCCTGGCTTCCAGCGGAAAAATGTGCCCCGGCCTAGCCAGGTCTTCCGGTTTGGTGGCCGGGTTAATGGCCGTCAGGATGGTCCGGGCCCGGTCGTAGGCGGAGATGCCGGTGGTGATGCCTTCCCGGGCATCGATGGAAACGGTAAAAGCTGTCCCGAACCTGGCCGTGTTTTCCTGGACCATCGGCGGTAGCTGGAGCTCTTCCACCCGCTGGCGGGTGAGGGACAGGCAGATCAGGCCCCGTCCGAACTTGGCCATGAAATTAATTATTTCCGGGGTAACCTTTTCGGCCGCCACCATCAGGTCGCCCTCGTTCTCGCGGTCTTCATCGTCGACGATGATGATCAGGCGCCCGGCGCGGACCGCCTCCAGGGCTTCTTCGACACTGATAGTCATGGGCCGGTTTTCCATTTCTATGCGGATCTTAAAGGTCAGTATTTGTTTCCGGACATAAAATTATACACGTATTTGCCGATAATGTCACATTCGAGGTTGACCCGGTCTCCCGGGCGAAGGCGGTCAAGGTTGGTTTCCTGGAGGGTGGCCGGGATCAGCTCCACTTCAAAATAACCGGCTCCCAGGGTGGCCACGGTCAGGCTGACCCCGTTGACAGCTACCGAGCCCTTGGCCACCAGGAATTTCCTGAGCTCACGGCCGACCCGGATTTTCAGGCGTTTTCCCGGTCGGCGCGGTTTGACTTCCAGGACCTGGCCCAGGCCGTCTATGTGGCCTGTGACCAGGTGGCCACCAAGCAGAGTTTCCGGGGTCACCGGCGGCTCCAAATTAACTTCCTGCCCGGGACGCAGCCGGCCCAGGGTGGTCTTTTCCAGGGTTTCTCTGGACAGGTTGAAGACCAGCGAATCGTTTTCCCTGGCGGCCACGGTCAGGCAGACCCCGTCCACAGCCAGGCTCTGGCCCTTTTCCAGACGGCGGTTCAGCTCGGCCGGGACCTCAATTACCAGCTCGGCCCGGCTCCGACGGAATTCCCGGAAGCGGCCCCGGTAGGAAATCAGCCCGGTAAACATCAGAAATATCCTTCAACAATTATATCGTTTCTTATGGCAAAATGCCGCACTTTTTTGAGCTCCAGGGCCTCGGCCACCGTTTCCGCCCCTCGACCCTCGAAGGGAGTCGGCGATTTTTCTCCCCCGATAAAGCGCGGTGAGAAAAAGAGATATACCTTGTCGGCCAGTTTCTGCTGGATGAAGGAAGTGAGAACACCGGCTCCGCCCTCGACCAGGACCGAAGAAATTTCCCGGCGCCCGAGTTCTTCCAGGACTGCTTTCAGGTCGAGCTGTCCGTTCGTTGCCGGTACCCGGATTATTTCCGCTCCTTTTTGCCTTAGCCTGACGGCCCTGTCCTCGGGCCCCTCCGGCCCGGCAAAAATAATCACCCGCCCACCACGCAGATTTTTCAACAACCTGGCTTCAGCCGGAAAACGCAAATGGGTATCCAGCACCACCCGGTGCCATTTTTTCCCGCAAGTGTCTTCCAGCCTTAAGGTCAGTTCCGGGTCGTCCTTGAGGATGGTGTTGATGCCCACCAGGATACCGTCGTGTTCAGCCCGCAGGTTCTGGACGAAGTATCTGGATTCTGGGCAGGAAATCCACCGGGAATCGCCCGAAGCCGCGGCCATTTTCCCGTCCAGGCTGAGCGCCGCCTTGAGCGTGACGAAGGGGATACGAGCAGTAATATATTTAATGTAGGATTCATTGAGCCTTATGTTCAAATGGCCCAGCAACCCGGTTTCGACTTTAATCCCGGCCTGTCGCAACCGGGCCACGCCCTTTTTGTTAACCAGGGGGTTCGGGTCGTAAGCCGAAACCACCACCCGTTTCAAGCCGGTCTGGAGAAGTCGGTCAACGCAGGGTGGGGTGCGGCCCCAGTGCACGCAGGGTTCGAGCGTCAGGTAAAGGGTGGCCCCAATGGCCCGCCGGCCGGCCCTCTCCAGGGCCTCTATTTCAGCGTGCGGTTTACCGGCTTCCTGGTGATAGCCCCAGCCGACTATCTGTCCGGCCTTTACCACCACCGCCCCGACGCAGGGATTGGGGCTGGTCCGGCCCCTGGCCTTTTCTGCCAGGGAATAGGCCATTTCCATGAATTCCAGGTCTCTGCCCTGGCTGCTCATGACAGCAAAGCCTCGACAAAAGATTCCGCAGAAAATTCCAGCAGGTCTTTCTCGCTTTCCCCGATGCCCATGAATTTCACCGGAAGGTGCAGCTCGTCGGTTACGGCCAGGACACTGCCTCCCCGGGCCGTTCCGTCGAGCTTGGTCAGAAAGATTCCGGTTATTCCGGAGAACCGATTGAACTCGCGGGCCTGAACGATGGCATTCTGGCCGATGGTCGAGTCCAGCACCAGCAGGATCTCCTGGGGAGCCCCGGCAATTTCGCGGCTGATTACCCTCTTTATTTTTTCCAGTTCGGCCATCAGGTTGGAGTAGGTATGAAGGCGCCCGGCCGTGTCCACCAGCAGCAGGTCATAATTTCTGGCCTTGAAAGATTGAATGGCGTCATAAACAACGGAAGCCGGGTCGGCTCCGCTCTGGCCCTGGACCACCGGCAGGTTGAGTTTTTTCCCCCAGAGCTGAAGCTGCTCCTGGGCAGCGGCCCGGAAGGTGTCGGCTGCCGCCAGCATCACCTTTTTCCCCTGGCTCTGGTACCGATAGGCCAGCTTGGCGGCCGAGGTGGTTTTCCCGCCACCGTTGACCCCGACCAGCATCCAGACTGCCGGCCAGGTCTCATTCACCGCCGCTGGCTGGCTGGAAAGCAGGTTTACCAGTTCCTGCTTGAGCAGGGCCTTGAGGTCGGCCGAGCCAGTCTTCCTGGCCCGGTCTCGAAGACCTGAGATAATGCGGTCAGTAGTGCTGACCCCGACGTCGGCCAGGATCAGGAGTTCGTACAGCTCTTCCAGCAGTTCTTCCCGCGGCCGGCTGCTCTGAAACAGCTGTTCCATCCGGCTGAAGATTTCCCTGGTTTTGCTGAGCTTCTGCTTTAATTTATCGAACACGGCTTTTGAATTATATTTTTGGCTGCCGGCTATGTCAAACAGCAGCCACCGGTCAGCTCGGCGGTTGTGGAAGCGGTTATCTTGTGTTAAATTGAAAAACATGGAGGCCCGTTACCGATGGCAGATTGCCCCGCCTGACCCCGAGGCCTGGATTCTGGCCCAGGAACTCAACCTGCCCCACGAGATTGCCACCATCCTGGTCAACCGCGGCCTGCGCTCGGCCTCCGAGGCAGCTTTCTTCCTCTACGGTGGCCTGAATGAACTCCACGATCCTTTCCTGATGAAGGGGATGAAGGAAGCCGTGGACCGGATTCGCCGGGCCATAGAGAAGAAAGAAAAGATAGTTATTTTCGGCGATTATGATGTCGACGGCATTCTATCGGTAGTGATGCTGGTCAAGGCTCTAAACCTGCTGGGAGGAAGGGTTGAATATTTCATTCCCGAAAGGATGAAAGACGGCTACGGTCTCAAGCTCCACCACATGGAAAATATTCTTCAGATGAAGACCGACCTGCTCATCAGCGTCGACTGCGGCATAAAAGCGGTTGATTTTGTTCGCGAGGCCCGAAGGCATGGGCTGGACGTAATAATAACCGACCATCATCATCCGGGCGAGGTGCTGCCCGAGGCTTTGGCCATCCTGAACCCGGTCCTGGAAAGCTCCGGTTATCCTGACCGGAACCTGGCCGGCGTGGGTGTGGTCTTCAAGCTGATCCAGGCCATCTTCTTGCGTCTCGGGATTAACCAGGACCTGAACCATTTCCTGAAGCTGGTCAGCATCGGCACCGTGGCCGACGTGGCCGAGCTCAAGGGTGAAAACCGCATCCTGGTCCGGGAGGGACTGAAGAAGCTAAAGGAAGCCAGGACTCCCGGCCTGAGAAGCCTGCTCGATGGTTCCGGCCTGAACAACCGGAAACTCAACGAGGTGGACCTGGGTTTCCGGCTGGGGCCGCGGATAAATGCCGCCGGCCGGCTGGGCATGACCGAAATTGCACTGCAGCTCTTTTTCTCCGAATCGCCCGAGGAATGCAACTCCCTGGTCAAGAAACTTAACGAGCTCAACTCGGCCCGGCAGAGGATTGAAGAGAAAATTCTCAAGGAAGCGGTGGAAAAGATTGAGGCCCGCCAGCTGCATCAGAAGTACCGTTTGCTGGTCCTGGGCAGCGAAAACTGGCACCGCGGGGTCATCGGCATCGTGGCTTCCCGGGTAAAAGAAATTTTCTACCGCCCGGTGATCCTGTTCGCCTATGAAAACGGCCAGGCCTACGGTTCCGGCCGGAGCGTCCCGGAGCTCTCACTGATCGACCTGGTTAACGAGTGTGCTGACCTATGCCAGAATTTTGGTGGCCACAAGCAGGCCGTGGGCTGCACCCTAAGCCATGACCGGTTACCCGATTTCAAGGACAGGATAAACAGCCTTGCCCGGGCCAGGATTACAGACGAGCTATTGGAAAGAAAATTACAGATTGACTGCCGGCTGAATTTTTCCTCCATCAGCCCGTCTTTCCTGGATTTTTATTCCAGGCTCCTGCCGTTTGGCGTGGGTAACCCGCGACCGGTGTTTGTGGCCGAAGAGGCCGATGTCCTCAGCGAACCCTCGGTTGTTCAGAACCGGCACCTGAAGTTCTGGGCCCGGCAGTCGGGCCGGGTATTTGAAGTCATGGCCTGGGAAAAGGCCAGGTTCTGGCCGCATCTTCGCCGGGGAAGCTCTCTCGACCTGGCTTACTCCCTGCAATTTTCCGATTACCGCGGAAAAAGACAGATCACGCTGGCCCTGGAAGACCTTAGGGCCCACCGGGCCTGATGCCAGTGAGAATTAAACATAGAGGACTGCCCTCGGTCCTGGGGCTGGCTGCCCTCCTGCTGTTTTTGCTCCTGGTTATTTTCATCGCCGGCTCGATCTTTTATAACCTGAAGAACAGGAACCGGCAGCCTGAAACCATAAACTCCAGGCCATCCTCAGTCCAGGCCTATCATGAAAAATTCCAGGCCCTGGAGTTTGCCGGCGAAAAAATGCGTCTCGGACTGAAAGCCGACCAGTTTTCGGTTGATACTAACGGCAGGCAGCGCCTGGAAGGCAACGTTGAAATCACCGATGAAGAACCGGCCGGGGGAGTCAGGATTATGGCTTCCGGCCTGGTGCTTGACCCGGAAAAGAAACTGGCCCGGACGGAAGGAGGAGCCAGGCTGGTTTCGGGAAATTTGTGGCTTGAAGCCCAGGAGTTTGAATACGACTTAAAGGATAAGGTGGCCAGGGCTAAGCAGGCCAGGCTGGAGCGGATGGACCTCAGCCTGAGCGCCGGACGGCTGGTATACCAGGCAGGAAATGGACGCCTTGAATTAGAAGAAGGTATTTCTGGGGAAATAAAACGGAAGCAGGCTCCTCTTTCTTTCTCGAGCACCGAGCTTATTATTGAATCCGACGGCCTGAGCTTTCAGGGAACCGATTTGAAGCTGGCTTTCGGTCTGATAAACCTGGCCGCCGGCCGGGTCCGGTTCCGGTTAAAGGAGGTCGGTTCTGCCCTTGATTCGGTCAGCCTGGAGGGCGGGGCCCGGGCCCGATGCAGGTTGCGGGCAGAGGAATCTCGATTTCAGGAAGTTAATTTATCCTCCGAACAAATGTTTCTTCAGTCAGGGCGAGATGGGGCGGTCATAAGGACCCCGGGAGCTTTCGCGGTTGAAAGTTCCGGACAGGAATGGATACTGACCGGCCGGGGCGAAGGGCTTGAGCTTTACATGGAGAATGGACAGCTGGCCCGTCGCCTTAAGGCCAGCCGCTTCAGGTCCGGCTTGAAGGAGGCTGCAGGCGAAGAATTTCAGCTGGCCGGCCAGAAAGCGGATTATGACCTGGCTTCGGGCCGGCTCCGGCTCGGCGGCCAGGCTGAGGCCCGGCACCGGCATTTTAACCTGGATTCAGCCAGCCTGGAATTTAGCCTTAATGACAGGAGCTTTTTGGCCCCGGGCTTCAACCTGGAAATCAGACCCGAATTTTTCGAATCCCCTGCAATGTTTTTTAAAGCAGGAGCATCAATTTATCTTTCCGGCGAGCAGCTGACCGGCCGGCCTGGTTTTTTTGACCTGAACGGGCGGGTCAGAATCTGGCAGACCGGAGAATTCTGCCGGGCAGAAAAGGCTGGCCTGGATGGTAAAACCGGAGGGGTCGTCCTGGAAAAGCTTACCGAATCCAGCTGGCTGGTGGAAAGGGCAGACGGCCGTCAGGAAAGGCTGGACCTGCGGGCCGAACAGGCCAGGCTCCAGCCCGGCGAGAACCGGGCAGATCTTGGCGGAAAGGTGGAGTTCAAGCTTGGTAATTTAGGCCTTAGCTCTGACGAACTTGAGCTGGTCTTCTCCGAAGAAAATCCCGGCCGGCTGACCCGGCTTGAGGCCCGGGGCCGGGTCAATTTCTCCTGGAAGGGCTATCGAGCCTTCGGGACTCGGGCCGAGGTTGATCTTGTAAATGAAACGCTTACCCTGGTCGGGACCCCGAAACTCGTAACCGCCAGCGGAGAAAGGCTGGAAGCCGATAAATTGACTTTGTTTCTGGCCGATGATAGAATCCGCCTTGAGAACCAGAAGAGAGAGAGGTCGTTGACCATCCTTGTCAGGGGCCAATGAGATTCCTGAAAGCCGTCAATCTGAGCAAAAGGTATGGTCAGCGCCGGGTCGTCGATAACCTTAGCCTTGAAGTAAGCACCGGGGAAGCCGTCGGGCTTCTGGGCCCCAACGGGGCCGGCAAAACCACCACTTTTTCCATAATCATCGGTCTGGTCGAAGCGGATGGTGGCCAGGTCTGGCTGGACGGGGAGGAGTTGACTTCTCTTCCCGCCTATCTGAGGGCCAGGAAAGGGCTTGGATTCCTTCCCCAGGAACCGTCAGTTTTCCGCGGGCTCAGCGTCGAGGAAAACCTGCAGCTGGTACTACAGAGCTGCCCGGGAACTGCCACCCCCGGAAACATTAAAGAAACAACCGCCACCCTGCTTGAGGATTTCGGGCTGGCTTCCCTGGCCCGGAGCCGGGCCGACCGCCTGTCTGGTGGTGAGCGCCGCAAGCTGGAAATCGCCCGGGCCATGGCCCGGCGGCCGGTCTTTTTGTTGCTGGATGAACCGTTCAGTGAGCTCGACCCCATGGCCGTGGCCGACCTTCAGGGAATTATCCGTAAACTGAAAGACAGGGGAATAGGGGTCCTGTTGACTGACCACCGGCTCCGGGAGGCTCTGGGCGTCCTGGATAGAATTTACATTATGAATGGTGGTAAAATTATTGCTGAAGGAAGGCCGGACGAGGTCCTGGAGAAAAAAGAGGTGCGAGAGATATACCTCGGCCCCGACTTCCGTCTATAATTTGTGCGGCCATGATGAAGCAGAAACTCGACCAGAAACAGGTGCAGAAGCTGGTGATGGCCCCTGCCCTGCAACAGGCCATTCGTCTGCTCCAGCTGACCAACCTGGAATTGCAGGAGGTTATCAATCAGGAGCTGGAGGAAAACCCTCTGCTGGAAACCGAAGAAGAGGTGCCGCAGGAAATATTGGCTTCCAGTCCGGCCGCTGAAGAAGTAAAAGGTGAGGAGGAACTGGAGCCGGCCAGCGGGGCCCCGGATGAATTTGACGAAATAATCTTTGCCGCCGGTTTCCAGGATTATTTTGACGAAGAGATTCCATATTCCGGGCAGGGAGAACAGGACCGGGTGCCGTTTGAAAACATGGTTTCCCGGAGCCCCTCCCTGTGGGACCACCTGAGCTGGCAGGCTGGCCTGACTTTTTTTGAAGCCGACGAGCTGGAGATAGCCGAGTTCATCATCGGCAACCTGAATGACGATGGCTACCTGACCATCAGCCCGGAAGAGATTGCCGACCGTCTGCAGAAGCCGCTGGAAAAGGTGGAAGCAGTCCGGCAAAAAATCAAGATGTTTGACCCGCCGGGCTGCGGCAGCCTGGTCCTGAGCGAAGCCCTGCTGGCCCAGATGGATTCCCTCAACCTGCAGGACGAGGTGGCCAGGAAGATTATCAGCGACTACCTTCCTTACCTCCAGAAAGCCGACCACCAGGAACTGGCCCGGCTGCTCAACCTGAGCCTGCCCGAGTTGAAACTTCACCTGGACCTGATCAAGAACCTGGACCCGGCCCCCGGGCATAAATACAGCGAGGACCGCGACCTCTACGTGGTGCCCGATATCTTCGTGGTCAAGGAAGACGGGGAGTGGAAAGTCTACCTGAACGAGGAGGGCCTGCCCAGGCTCCGGCTCAACCATTATTACCGGCATCTTATCGAGGCCGGCCTCAAGGATGACCGCGAGACCACCCGGTTTCTAAAGGATAAGATGAAGAGGGCCCTGTGGTTCATCCGCAGCCTGGACCAGAGAAACCGGACTATTTACCGGGTGGCCAGGTACATAGTCGACCGCCAGAAGGATTTCCTGGAGCAGGGCCTGGACCACATCAAGCCGATGACCCTGCTGGAGGTGGCCCGGGAGCTCGGGCTGCACGAGTCAACCATCGGGAGGGTGGTGGCCAACAAGTACATGATGACCCCGCTGGGTCTGTACCCCCTGAAATTTTTCTTCCACAAGTCGCTCAGCGGGACCTACGGAGAGGAAGTATCCTCGCTCCGGATCAAGGAGAGAATCAGGAAGCTCATCGAGAACGAGGACCGCAACAGCCCCTTGAGCGACGATGAAATTGTTGATATATTATCCAGAGAGAATATCCAGATTGCCCGGAGGACCGTGGCCAAGTACCGGGGTCAGCTTGACATCCCGCCTTCCCATATAAGAAAAAAGAAATTTATGATGGAGGAAGTAACATGATTGTGAATTTTACCGCCCGGCGCACCGAGCTGACGGATGAAATTAAAGACTACTGCCAGAAGAGGCTGGAAAGAATGGAGAAGATCTTAAGGGATATTCTTGAGATTGATATTATACTGAGCGAGCAGCGCAATCGTAAAAAGGTGGACCTGCAGGTCAAGCGGCGGGGCGAGGACTTTGTCATCTCCGAAGAGACCAACGATGTCTTCAATTCCCTGAACCAGGCCTTCGACAGCCTGGAGAAAAAGATAGTCAAGGAAAGAAGAAAAATGATACAGAGAAGGCGCCGGCCGGCCGGCCGGGAAGAATCCCTGGCCGGGCTGGAGATGGTCGAACCGGCCCCGCGCCTCCTGCGCCTTCCCTATTTCTCGGACAAGCCGATCAGCGTCCAGGAAGCCCTGCTGCAGCTGGAAGAGGGCAAAAAAGAGGTTTTCCTGTTCCGCAAGGAAGGCAGCGAGAGCTGGGCCGCAGTTTTCCGCCGCAAGGACGGGAAAATTGCCCTGGTTGATCCTGAAGGATAACATATAGAAAATAAAGAAAAAGTCTGAAAGAAGGAGTCGGCCGCAGTGAGATTGTCGAACATCATCAAGGAAAAAAACATTCTGCTGGAAATGAAGGCCCAGAAGAAGGAAGAAGCCCTGGCCGAACTGGCCACCTATCTTAAGAAACAGAAGATTATCAACCACGAAAAGGAAATTATAGAAAAGCTGTTGCAGCGGGAAACCCTCGGCAGCACGGCCCTGGGTGAGGGCATTGCCATTCCTCACTGCAAGGCCAAGGGGATCAAGAACCCGATCCTGATGGTGGGAATATCCCGGAACGGGGTCAATTTCGAGGCGCCAGACGGCAAACCGGTCAAGGTCTTTTTCCTGTTAATAACTTCCCCGGATGACCCCAGCCTGAACCTGCAGATCCTGGCCCTGATCGCCCAGCTGGTTAAAAAGTCTCCCGAACTCAAATCAAAGCTGCTGGCCGCCGAGGGCGCCCGGGAAGCCCTGGAAATCATAAGAGAGCAGGAAGAAAAAGCCTGATGGCCGCCGGCAAGACAGGAAAGACTGCGGGTCAGCCTGAAAAGGGCAGGCCGGCCGGGCCCGGCGGCTCCGGTTTTCTTCCCGGTACCGAAACTTCTCCCCAGGTGGTGATTTCTGCCGGCCTGCTGAAGATCTTCGGGGTGGGCACCCTGATCATCGGCGACAGCGGGGTGGGCAAGAGCGAGAGCTCGCTGGAACTCATCGCCCGCGGTCATAAATTTGTCTCCGATGACGTGGTGGAAATTTTCCGGGACGAAAAAGGCCTGCTCCACGGCCGCTCTCCCCGGCTGACCAGGAATTTCATGGAAATCAGGGGGCTGGGCATCATCAACATCAAGGAGATTTTTGGGGCCCGGGCCATCCTGGAGGAAACCCCGATCGACCTGGTCATCAGGCTCAAGAAGTGGAGCAAGAAAATGGAAATTGACCGGCTCGGTCTCAAGTTTCCTGAGGACTTTAGGCTGGCCGGGATGACCGTTCCCCAGTTGCATATCCCGGTGGCCCCCGGTCGGAATATCGCCACCCTGATCGAGGTGGCCTGCCGGGTGTTTCTCCTGAGAAAAAAAGGATACGAAGCCGCCCAGGACATAGTCCGGCGGCTGGACAGGAAACTGGCCAGGAAAAATGAAAAATCATCGTAAGGGTACTGACTTTATCGTGGTCACCGGTCTGTCCGGGTCCGGCAAGACCGTGGTCAGCCGGTTTCTGGAGGACATGGGTTATTATTGCGTCGATAACCTGCCGGCCAAGCTGATCCCGGAGCTGGTTGACCTGTGGCTCAGGAAAAAGGTGGAAATAGACCGGATGGCCCTGGTGGTGGACATCCGTGAGCCCAGGTTCCTGGCCGAGTTCCCGGATATTGTCAGGCAGCTCAAGGTCAAGCCCTTTCTTATCTTCCTGGAAGCCACGGATGAAGCCCTGGTCAAGAGGTTCAGCGAAAGCCGCCGGCCGCATCCCCTGGCCAGGAACAAGTCGGTTCTATCCGGGGTCAGGCTGGAGAGAAGAAAACTGGCCCATATCAGGGATATGGCCGATGAGGTGATAGACACCACCGGCCTGACCATTTCCCAGCTCAAGGAGCAGGTTTTCGACCGGATATTGAGGAAAAAGCAGCGTCACCTTCAGGTCTTCGTGATCAGCTTTGGCTACAAGTATGGTTTGCCTCTTGATTCCGACCTGGTGTTTGACACCAGGTTTCTGCCCAATCCTTATTACCTGGACAACCTGCGCCAGCTCGATGGCCGCAGCCAGAAGGTCCGGGACTTCGTCCTGAACTCGGATGAAACCAGGGCTTTCCTGACCAGGCTCTACGATTTCGTCGATTACCTCCTGCCCGGGTTCCTGAAGGAGGGCAAGAGCAGCCTGACCATTTCGGTGGGTTGCACCGGCGGCCGGCACCGCTCGGTGGTCATCGCCGAAGCCCTCAAGGCT
Source organism: Candidatus Saccharicenans sp. (assembly GCA_024653215.1). GTDB lineage: Bacteria > Acidobacteriota > Aminicenantia > Aminicenantales > Saccharicenantaceae > Saccharicenans. Next base: position 182,777 of record JANLFU010000004.1, read on the forward strand.
CACCTGAAGGCCAGGAAACTGGCCGTAAAAATAATTCACCGGGATATTTATAAGTAAGGCCGAATCGGTTAAAATATACAGGAAAATTTTTCCGGGCGGTGTGCATGATCGGCGGAGTCATAGTATCTCACGGGCGACTGGCCGAAGAGCTGCTCAATGCTCTGACCATAATCCTGGGCGAGGCCCCGAACATCGAACCCATTTCCATAGGCTGGTATGACGACGTGGAAGAATCAAAGAAGAAGATCAGCCAGAGCCTGAAGAAGGTCGACCAGAAAAACGGGGTGATCATCTTCACCGACATGTTCGGCGGCACTCCCTCCAACCTGAGCTTCAGCTTCCTGGCCGAGAACAAGATTGAAATCATAACCGGGGTCAACCTGCCGATGTTGATCAAGTTCGTTTCCCTGCAGCGGAGCAACAACCTCAAGGACGTGGCCAAGAAGGTGGCCGAGCAGGGCAAGAAAAACATTCACCTGGCCAGCGCGCTGCTCAGTTCCAGGTCAAAGTAAAATCGAACGGCCATGATTGAAAAGAAAATTGTCATAAAAAATAAACTGGGCCTGCACGCCAGGGCAGCCGTCAAGTTCGTCAACCTGGCCAACCGTTACAGTGCCTCGGTTAAAATCATCAAGGACAGCAATGAGGTGGACGGCAAGAGCATCCTGGGTATTCTGACCCTGGCCGCTTCCCAGGGAACCCCGATCAAGCTGGTGGTAAACGGCCGCGATGAGGCCCAGGCCATGAAGGCCCTGTGCGAACTCATTAACAACAAGTTTGGCGAAGAAGAGTAGTATGGAAATTATCAGGCTGCGCGGTCTGGGAGTCTCCCCCGGAATTGCCATGGGGGAAGCCTCGCTGTCTGAACGCGTGGTTTTTACCTCCCGGCGGGAACCCATCGGCGAGCGCCAGGTGGAAGAGGAGCTCAAAAGGCTGCAGCGGGCCCTGGACCGGACCAGGCAGGAGCTCACCGAGCTCAAGGAGCACGTCCGGGAAAGAATCGGGGACGAGCAGGCCTTCATATTTGACGCCCACCTGATGATGCTCGACGACCAGATGCTCCTGAGCAGCCTGGAAAAAATCATTAGGGAAGAGAAGGTCAGGACGGAATGGGCCATTTCCCGGGTCAATACCCACTTTGAGACTCTTTTCGATTCCCTGAGCGACGAGTATTTCCAGCAGAGGAAGACCGACCTGTCGGATGTCCTGGCCAGAATCTACCGCAACCTGGAAAGGAAAAGGGACAAAAAAGAGGACTCGGATAAGCCAACCATACTGGTGGCTCATGAACTCCTGCCATCAGAGGTGGCTCTGAGCATCAGCCGCAAGAAGATCATCGGGATGGCCCTGGACATGGGCGGCCAGACCTCGCACACGGCCATCCTGGCCAGGTCCCTGGGCATCCCGGCCGTGGTGGGCCTGCACGATATCAGCCTTCAGGTAAAGAGTGGGGATTTTATCATCGTGGACGGGACCGACGGCGAGGTCATCATCAACCCCACCCCGGCCGTCAGGAGAGAGTTCCAGAGCAAGAAGGAACGATACGAGGTCTACCAGCGGGAGCTGAAGAAGATCGCCAGGCTCAAGCCGGAGACCCTGGACGGGGCCAGGTTCAAACCCCTGGCCAACATCGAACTGCCCGAAGAAGTGGAAGCCGCCTTTTCTTACGGGGCCGAGGGAATCGGGCTGTTCCGTTCGGAATTTATATACCTGCAGCGACCCAGCCTGCCCTCGGAGGAAGACCACCTGGCCATCTACCAGAAGATGGCCAGCAGCACTCACCCCCGGCCGGTCTACATCAGGACCATTGATATAGGCGGGGAGAAGAGCCTGCCCCAGCTCAACATCGAAAAGGAACCCAACCCGGCCCTGGGCCTGCGGGCCATCCGCTTTTCCCTGAAAAACCGGGAGCTGTTTCGCACCCAGATCCGGGCCATCCTCAAGGCCAGCGCCAGGAAAAACGTCAGGTTGATGGTGCCCATGATCACCGAGGTGGAGGAGGTCATCGAGTTAAAGCGCATCGTCGAAGAGCTGAAGGCCGAACTGAAAGAAAAGAAAGTGCCCTTTGACGAGAACATTCCCATCGGGGTGATGATCGAGGTCCCGGCCGCGGCCGTGCTGATTGAGAGTATCATCAAGGAAGTTGATTATGTCAGCATCGGTACCAACGACTTGATCCAGTACTACCTGGCGGTCGACCGTGGCAACGAATCGGTTTCCTATCTCTTCAAGCCTCACCACCCGGCCGTGCTCAGGTTGCTGGACCAGGTCATCAAGGTCGTTAACCGTGAGGGCAAGGAAGTGACAGTGTGCGGCGAGATGGCCGCCGACCCGCTGTCGGCCATCATGCTGCTGGGCATGGGACTGAGAACTTTCAGCATGAACCCGATTTTTATTCCCAAGGTCAAGAAAGCCCTCAGGGCAGTTGAATTAAAAACCGCGGAAGAGGCGGTGGCCGAGGCCCTGAAACTGAAAACGGCCAGGGAAATAGAAGAATTCATGATAGAGGCAATTTTGCGCCGGCATCCTGAGGCTTTTCTGATGAGCCAGATTATAAGCTGATTTTCTAATCCCGGCCGTAAACGTCTTCCAGCCGGACGATGTCATCCTCGCCGGAATCTCCCAGCCACAGTTCCATCACCCGGGCCGGAAGTGGTCCAACACCCTTCAGGCGGTGGGGAGTCCCGGCTGGAATGAATATTTCTTCTCCCGGTTGCGGTTGCCAGGTCTTTTCCCCGAGGGTTATTTCCAGTCCCGGGTCCAGAACCACCCAGTATTCGCTGCGCTTCCGGTGGTATTGAAGGGACAGCAGCCCCCCGGGATTTACGGTGATTATTTTCAGGCTGGAGGCCAGCTCATGGGGATAGCTGCGAAACTTCCCCCACGGCCTGTTTTCCTCGTAGATAAGCTCGCTTATCTTTTCGGACCCTGGAATCTCAGCCACGACATGCCTCCGGTCAGGCGGTAAAACTAAAAGGGAATTTCGTCATCCCCTTCGGTCGATGGCGTCTCCTCGGGGAATTCCTCTGTGGCCGGCTCAGAAATTTCAGGGAAGTCCTCAGCGGTACCGGCCTCGACCTGGGCCTCGGCCTGGGGCGGCACTCTCTTACCGAGGAGAACGATGTTAACCGCTTCCACCTCGGTGCTGTTGCGGCGATTGCCGTCGCGGTCTTCCCAGGAACGCCAGCGCAGCCGGCCCTCGACCATGACCTGTCTTCCGGTCTCCAGGAACCGGTCGCAGAACTCGGCCAGCGGTCCCCAGGCCACGATGCGATGATACTCGGTCCGATCCGTGGCCTGCCTGGTCTCACGGTTGTAAATCTGCTCGTTGGTGGCCACCTGAAACCTGGCCACGGCCCGGCCTGAAGGTATATGCCGGATTTCGGGTTTTTTTACCAGATTTCCCACCAGGATGACTTTGTTGAAACTGTTTCTATCTCTCATTTGTTCCCCAGTTCGTTGATTTTTTGCTGGGCCAGGCGCGCTTCTTCCTGCGTCGGGTACTTGGCCACCAGCAGCTTGAAGGTGGCCAGGGCCTCGTCCTTCCGGCCCAGCTGGACCAGGCTCATACCCTTCTTCAGGTAAGCGGCGGGAACCTTGTCTCCGGCCGGGTAGCTGATCAGAAGCTCGTTAAAGGCGTCGATGGCCTGCTGGTACTGTTCCTGGCTGTAGTGGCACTCGCCGATCCAGTACAGGGCGTTGTCGGATAGGGGAGTGTTCGGGTACTGTTGCAGAAAGAGCTTGAAGCTGTCGATGGCCAGGGAATAGTTGCCCTTCAGGTAGTCGCCGTAAGCGTTGTTGTACATTTCCTGGGCCGGGATGTTGACCGTGGCCGGCTTCTTAGTTTCAGCCGGTTGGGGCTCTGTCTTTCCGGCCTGGGGTTTTGCGGTTTTTCCGGTCTTTTCATCGACCCTGGCCGGCGGGGTCAGGTTCTGGATGGCCTGCAGGATGTCGTTCAGGATGGCCGTCTGGAACTGGACCTCTTCCAGCTTGCTGTTCAGGAGCTGGAACTGAACCGGGATGTTCCGGAAGTCTTCCTTGAGTGCCACCTGCTCGGCCTGGGTTTTTCTTATGAGATCCCCGAGGAGCTTGACCTGGTCTTTTAGTTCCTGCAGGTCGGCCTGGTTCTTCTTGAGCAGGGTGCTGAGTTCCTGGACCTGCAGCTTGAGGGCCTGGATGTCCTCATACATCAACTCGTAAGTCTTCTTGGTCTGGCCGGCGGCCGGGGACAGCAAGCCCAGCCCCAGGCCAAAGACAAGAAAAAGACACAGTCTTGAATTTTTTAACAATTTATTTCCCGATTATCAGGAATTGAGCTCTCCTGTTCTTGGCCCAGGCGGTCTCGTCATGACCCGGGTCCAGGGGCTGGCTCTTGCCGTAGGATATGATTCTTATTCTGTCAGCGGAAATACCGAGGCTCACCAGGTAATCCATGGTGCTCTTGGCTCTCTTCTCGCCCAGGGCCAGGTTGTACTCCTCGGTGCCTCTCTCATCGCAGTGGCCTTCGACCAGGATCTTGACCGTGGGGTATTTTTTCAGCCAGGAGGCGTTGGCTTCCAGGACCGGAACGGCATCGGGCCTGATATTGTACCTGTCGTAGTCGAAATGGATCATGGCCAGCGGTTTTTCCTGGTTGATCTCTTCCAGGGTCTTCTTCAGGAAGATTTCTTCTTCGGTCAGGACCGGTTCCTTGATGGCCGGTTCTTCAACCTTTTCCACCTTCGGCTGTTCCTGGGCCTGCGGTGGCGGCGGGGGCGGGACTTCCTTGGCCTTCTTCTTGCAGGAAGCTGCAAAGGACAGTACCAGGATTACGGTCAGGAAAAGAACCAGAAATTTTTTCATAACTCCTCCTCATCTGGTGGTGGCTCGCAAGTCAGAGCTCAGAGCCACTCAATTTATACAATGAAGATTTCAGGCTGTCAACAGAATAACCGGCTCAGTTGGTCCAGTTGGCCAGCTTGTTTTCTCCCTGGGAGGTCAGGCAGCGCAGGTTGCTGGCGTCGTAATCCACAGAATAGACCTGAATACTGCCCGACATGTTGGAAGAGAAAATGATGTGGCGTCCGTCGGGTGACCAGCTGGGGGATTCGTTCCGGGCCCTGGTCTCGGTGAGCTTGGTGATCTTATTGGTCTTGAGGTTCAGGATGTAAATATCAAAAAAGTTGTCCACCCGGGAGACAAAGGCGATTCTTTCGCCGTCGGGCGACCAGGCCGGGGCATCCAGGTAGTTTCCGCCGAAACTGACCTTGCGGACATTGCCCCCTTCCGCGTCCATGATGTAGATCTGCGGTGTTCCCGTTCGGTCCGAAGTGAAGGCAATTTCGCGGCCGGTCGGCGACCAGCTGGGAGCAGTGTCTATGGCGCTGTTAAAGGTTATTCTCCGGGCGTTGCTACCGTCGGCCCCGGCCACGTATATTTCGGAATTCCCGTCCCTGGTGGAACAAAAAGCCAGCTTCTTGCCATCGGGCGAAAAAGCCCCTGAGAAATTAGTGCCTTTGGTTGAGACCGGAACCAGCTTGCCCTCGTATGGATAAAGAATGTAAAGATCTGGATTCCCGGCCCGGTAGGAGGTAAAGACGATGGCCCGCTGGTCGGGCGACCAGGCCGGCATGTAATCACGCCACTTGTTGAAGGTCAGCCGGGTCTGGTTGGCCCCGTCGTAATCCATCATGTACAGTTCGTCGTTTCCGTCGCGGTTGGAGACAAAAACTATCTTGGTGGTGAAGTAGGGCTTTTCGCCGTAGAGCTTCATCAGCTCGTCGGCCACCCGGTGCGCCACCAGCCGGAAAACGCCCGGGTCCGCCTGGTATCTTTTGCCCAGGATCATTTTTTCGCTTTTTACATCGTAGATTTTGACCTCGAAGATGACCCGGTTCTGGGACTGGCTGACCTCGCCCACGACCAGGATCCTGGCCTGGATGGATTCCCAGTCCTTGAAGAATATTTCTTTAGGATTCAACGGTCGGATGTAGTTCAGGTGCTCCCGCGGCACCAGGGAAAATACCCGGCTGTAGTTAAGGTCGTCGGCGAGAACCCGGTGGATGGTCTCGGCCGCTTCCCGGGCTTCGGCTGATGAGGCATCGGTAACGAATGGCGGCAGGGCCAGAGAGATGGCCGGGACGCCCTCCCTGATGGTCAGGACGATTTCCTGCTGGGAGAACAGGCTCAATCCGCCGGCAGTCAGGATGATAAAACACAGGATCCAGGTGGCTGATTTTTTCATTTGCTCCGCTCGAAAATAAGATGCACGACCAGGTAGTCGCTCTCAAAGTCCCTCGGGAGAGGCGGGAAAGGAGCGGCCAGCTCCACCGCCCTCCTGGCCGTCAGGTCCAGGGCCGGAAGCTCCGAGGGCTGTTCTATCTTCAGGTCGGCGACCTGCCCGTTGCGCAGAATCTTAAAATAGATCACCGACTGATATTCTCCGCTGTAATCAAGATGGCTGGTGGCTGTAAACCAGTTAGAGGAGACCCGGTCTATTATGATCTGGAGATAGTAAGTGAACGGGAAGGACGAGGTCCCCAGCGGGTCGCCATAACCGCCGCCGAAACCACCCGGTCCTTCACCAACTCCGATTCTGAGCCCGGAGCCACCACCGCCACCCCCTCCGGTTCCCGTGCCGCCAGTTTGCCCGGTTTCTGAACCGCTGGACGCCGCCGTCTGGGTACCGGGTTGAGGGGCGGAAATTTCAGTCTTTTTGGCCGGGGCCGGTTTCTTGCTGGTGGGCCTGGCTTTTTCGACCGGGTGCCGCAGGGATGATTCGCTGCTGGCCTGGGTTTTCTGGGGAACCGTCAGTTCTTTCATGGTTTCCTTCTGGGCCACCGGGGCCGGTTGAGCCGGTTTTCCGCCGCCTGGTCCGGACCCGGAGCCGCTGCCTCCTCCGCCCCCGCCTCCTCCGGGCAGGCCGACAAAATTCAGGTTGACATAATGAACCATTCCAGGTTTCTTGGGTCCGGCCAGCTGATTGGAAAGTCCAATCAGCGCAAACAGTATTATATGAAAGAAAACCGACAGGATAACAGCTCTCTTGAAGGAACTGCTCATGGCCAGAGAGGGTTTCATCAACTGGTCTGTTTCCTGGCTGGCGGTTTTTCCAGCGGTTCGGTAACCAGGCCGACTATTTCAATCCCTGATTTTTTAACGATGTCCAGAATCTGGATGAGCTGGCCGTAATTCAGGTTGCGGTCAGCCCGGATGTAGATTATTTTCTTGGTCTTGTTGAAGAAGTATTCCTGAAGGCGCCTTTCCAGCAGGTTGACGTTGATCACCGATTCCCCGAGATGAATGTAACCGTCGGCGGTGATGGTCAGGGTCAGGCCCTCTTCGGCCGGGGCCGATTCGGTTTCGGCCTGGGGCAGGTTGATGCCGATGCCGGATTGCATCATGGGCGCGGTCACCATGAAAATGATCAGGAGCACCAGCATGACGTCAACCAAAGGGGTGACGTTGATTTCCGACATGGATGTGCCCAGGCGCCTCCGGCCGCCGGAAGCCGGAGCCGGGTTGAGATTAACCGCCATAAGCCCTTTCTATTATGTTTAAGAATTCAAGACTGAAATCGTCCATCATGGATATCATTTCCTTGATGCGGCCCAGGAAATAATTATAGGCGATGACCGCCGGGATGGCTGCGAACAGACCCACGGCCGTGGCGATCAGGGCCTCGGCGATGCCGGGAGCCACCGTTACCAGGCTGGCCGAGCGGACCACCCCAATTTTGTGGAAAGAATCCATGATTCCCCAGACGGTGCCGAGAAGGCCGATGAAGGGGGTAACACTGCCGCAGGTGGCCAGGAAGCTCATCATTTTTTCCAGACGGTTGATTTCGGCGTTGGAGGCCCTGAGCAGGGAGCGGTTGATGCTTTCCAGCTTTTCTCCATTTATGGACCCCTGAGGCTGCGGGTTGGACCTGGTCAGGTGTACCAGCTCCTTGAAGCCGGCCTGGAACAGGCTGGCCAGGGGGCTGTTCTTGTACTTGCGGGCCGCTTCGTTGACTTCATTCAGGGATTTGCTGCGCCGGAAGACTTCCAGGAAATTCTGTGAAGCGGCCTCGGCCGCCCTTATACTCCGCCTTTTGTAGATGATTATGGCCCACGAAAAAACAGAGAAAATGACCAGAATCAAGAGGATAAGTTTGACGACTATGGTAGCTTGCGATATCAGGCTGAAAACATTCATAACTTTTTCAAGTTAACATACGGAACGGGGTCTGTCAATCAGATAGGGTCGGGCTGGCCGGGCCGGCCGCTCGAGGGACAGGGTTTGATGCTGCCGCTAATAGTGGACAGAGTGGCCTACTTGACGGCCGGGCTTTAAAGCGGTTTAATTAAGGACTTATAAGAGGGCAAATTGAATAATTTTAAGAAAAAGCTGGTGCATCCGCCCCGGTTGTTGGCCCTGAGCTTCCTGGCGGCCATAATCGCCGGGACCATCATTCTTTCTATGCCTTTTTCCACCCAGACCGGGAGGATTCCCCTGATAGATGCCCTCTTCACCTCTACCTCGGCCATCTGTGTTACCGGGTTGATCGTGGTCGATACCCCGAATTACTTCAGCCCATTGGGGCTCGGCCTCCTGCTGGTTCTCATCCAGCTTGGTGGCCTGGGGATCATGACTTTTTCCAGCTTTATCCTGATGACCGCCGGCAGACGGGTCAGCCTATCCGACAAACTGGTGGTCGAGGGTTCCTTCCGCCCGGCGGCCATTTCGGATTTCCGGTCGCTGCTGCGGGATGTTTTCCTGTTCACTTTCGGTTTCGAATTGATTGGAGCCGCCCTCCTAATGTTGAAATTCTCGGAGATTGGTTCCTGGTCCAGGGCCCTGGCCCTGTCCGTCTTCCACTCTGTTTCGGCTTTCTGCAACGCCGGGTTTTCGCTTTTTTCTGATAACCTGGTAGCCTTCCGCGGAGATACCCTGGTCAACCTGGTTATGATCTTTCTGATTGTTTTCGGAGGTCTTGGTTTTTTTGTCCTGCAGGAAGTGAAGCTGGCCCTTAGAAGCAGCCTACACAGGGAGAGGGTTAAGTTTTCGCTCCATACCAAGTTCGTGGCGGCCATTACCCTGGGAATCATACTGACCGGGGCCATCCTGCTGTTTCTGATGGAATTCGACCGGGGTTTTTCCAGCCTCCCATTTAAAGAAAAGGTTCTGGCCGCGGTTTTCCAGGTGGTTTCGGCCCGGACCGCTGGCTTTAATACAGTGGACCTGAGCAGTCTGTCTGTGGCTTCTTTGTTGTTACTCATTCTGATAATGTTTGTTGGGGCTTCGCCGGGCTCGACTGGAGGCGGGGTTAAGACCACCACCTTTGGAGTGATCTTCGCTTTCCTGCGATCCCGTATCCATGGTCATGAAGTCCCGCAGATTTTCTCCAGGGCCATAAAGAACGAGGACATCATCAAGGCCTACACCCTGGTGTCACTGGCCATGTCTCTTGTTTTCGCCTCAACCCTGGCCCTCCTAATCATTCAGCCCCAGCTGGCTTTGAAAGAAGCCCTGTTCGAGGTGGTCTCGGCCTTCGGCACCGTTGGCCTGTCGCTGGGCATCACCCCGAACCTCCATCCCCTGAACAAGCTGATTCTGGTAGTTACCATGTATCTTGGCCGGATCGGGCCCCTGACCATGCTTTATGCCTTCAGCCGGGTTAAGCCGGCCGGTCATTACCAGTTTATTGAAGAAAGCATCATGGTGGGCTAAAATATCCGCAAGAACGGGCTTTATCCAGGAGTAACAAAATGAGATTTGCCGTTATCGGTCTTGGAAGTTTTGGCAGTTATCTGGCTAAAACGCTGTATGAAAAGGGCCACGAAGTCCTGGTCATAGACAAAGATAAGGATAAGGTCGAAGAGGCCAAGGATTTTTCCAGCCAGGCTGTCTGGATGGACTCGGCCGACAAGGAAAGCCTGCAAGCTCTGGGAGTTCAGGACATGGATGTGGTGGTGGTCAGCCTGGGGCCGGAGATGGAACCTTCGATTCTGACAGTCCTTTACCTTCATGAACTGGGTGTCAACCGTATCCTGGCCAAGGCCCTGAGCCCGGACCACGGCAAGATCCTGGAGGCCATCGGGGCCACCGAGGTCATCTATCCGGAGAGGGACATGGCCACGAGGCTGGCCCAGCGCCTGAGCTCCAGGAATGTCCTGGAGTATCTACCCCTGGCCGAAAACATCAGCATTCAGGAAATTGTGCCGCCCGAGGCCTTTATCGGAAAGAAGCTGAGGGACCTGGACCTGACCAACCGTTACCGGGTCCAGGTGATAGCGGTCAGGCAGCTGGTGCCCGACCGCCTGATTTTCATCCCCGGGGCGGACTTTGTGATCAAGGACAGCGATGTCCTGGTGGTCATGGGCGAGGAAGAAAATATCGCCGAACTATGCGCCTGTAAGAAGTAATTTCTGCAGGATGGCCCTGGCCACCTGCTTGGCCTTTTCCCCGCTTTCCCGGACCGGTCCCACGCAGGAAGGACAGCCCTCTTCGCAGGGACAGGCTTCAATCGTCCCCAGGCAGGCCTGGAGCAGGCTGGCCTTCAGTTCGAACAGGGCCGGGCTGAGGCCGATGCCGCCGGGAAAGTTGTCATAGAGAAACAGGTTGGGGGAAAAGTCCGGGCTGAGAAAGACCCTGTTTTTTTCGTCCTGCGGCAGGCGATGGCGGGGCAGGTCCCGGGGCGGCAGGGACTGGCCGGAAAAGTTGTCGCCGATGGCCACGCCCAGGTCGTGCAGGTCGCACATCAGGAACAGGGGGGCCACGTGGTGGAGCAGGTAGGACAGGCCGAACAGGCCGTTGGTCCTCTGCTCCGGAGTGAAGGGCAGGGTCTGGTAGATTTCGGCCGGGACAGTCAGCCAGAAACTGGTGGTACTCATTTCGTTCTGGGGCAGCTGCAGTTCTCCAGCCCCCACGTTTTCCATCGTGTGGAACTTGATTTTCTTGAAACCCACCACCTGGGTGGCCACGTGGACCTCGCCGTGAGAGACCCAGCCCTGGGGAATGTCCTTCCGGTCAAAGACATCAAGGATCTTGACGTTGGTGTAATCTATGGCGTCGGTGAAGTAATCAACGTCGGTCTTCTTGACGTAGGCCTTTCGCTGCTCGTAGTCGAATTCTTCCACGAAGTACTGTTCACCCTCGCAGATGTAGATGGCCTTGGGGTGCAGGGTGGTCAGGGCCGAGGAAAAGTCCACCTCGGCAATCACCCGAGGTTTTTCGGTTGTATCCACCACCACGAAGTTGTCGGAACTGATGCTGCGCAGGGAGATGGCATCGGCCGGGTAGGCCTCTGAAGTCCAGAACCATTTATTCTGGGTGTGGTGGAGCATTTGTTCTTCTTCCAGCAATTTCAATATTTCGCCGATTTCCACCGTGCCGAATTTCTCCCCGTCTTCAAAGGGCAGCTCAAAGGCGGCGCACTGGATATGACTGACCAGGATGGACAGGTTGTCGGGGTTGATCAGGGCCATTTCAGGCGGACTGGAGAAAAAATAATCAGGGTGGGTGATGATGAACTGGTCCAGGGGAGCCGAGGAGGCCACCAGGACCGCCGCCGACTTTCCTGTCTTGCGCCCGGCCCGGCCGGCCCTCTGCCAGGTGCTGGCTATGGTTCCCGGGTAGCCGGCTAGGACGGCCACGTCCAGGGTACCGATGTCTATCCCCAGCTCCAGGGCGTTGGTGGACACCACCCCCAGGATTTTCCCTTCTCTCAAACCTTTTTCTATTTCCCGGCGCCGGACCGGCAGGTAACCGCCACGGTAACCGCGGATCAGGCCTTCATCCTTTAGGCCCTTTTCTATGTCATCTTTCAGGTAGGTGACCAGGACCTCGGTCAGCAAGCGGCTCTGGGCGAAGACGATCGTCTGCAGCTGTTCCTTGAGGAAAATGGTGGCGATCCGACGGGCCTCGTTGATGTAGGACCTCCTGATTCCCAGATGGGGGTTGACCACAGGCGGGGTGTAGAAAACGAAGTATTTTTCTCCGGCCGGGGCCCCGTTCTGGTCGATGAGTTCCACCGGTTCCTCGATCATTTTCTGGGCCATGTCCCGGGGATTGGCGATGGTGGCCGTGGACAGGATGAACTGTGGTTTGGCCCCGTAGAAGCTGGCGATTCTTTTAAGCCGCCTGATGACGTTGGCCACATGGCTGCCGAACACGCCCCGGTAGTTATGCAGCTCGTCGATGATGATATATTTCAGGTTCTCGAACAGTTTTATCCACTTGGTGTGATGGGGCAGGATGCCGGAATGCAGCATGTCGGGGTTGGTGATGATTATGTGTCCCTGGCTGCGGATGGCCCGGCGGGCGTCCTGCGGCGTGTCTCCGTCGTAGGTGAAGATCTTTATTTCCTCGCCCAGAAGCTCTATGGTTTCGTCCAGCTCGGCCCGCTGGTCCTGGCTAAGGGCCTTGGTCGGAAATAGATAGATAGCCCGGCTGGACGGGTCACGGAGAATACAATCCAGGACCGGAAGGTTGTAGCAGAGTGTTTTCCCGGAGGCGGTCGGGGTGACCACCACCACGTTCTTCCCCTCCCTGATCTTTTGCCAGGCCTGGCTCTGGTGGGAATAAAGCGAACCGAACCCTTTCTTCTTCAGTGCTTCCACCAGGCGGGGATGAACATCCGGGGGATAGTCGTTGAAACTTCCGGGCCGCGGCGGCAGGTATTTTATGGTGGTTATGGAACCGTAAGGAGCGGCCATCTCCCGGAGGGTGCTGATGGCCCGATGCAGGCGGTCTTCTTTGTTCATGGCGGTTAATCGTTGCTATTATAAAATAAAGGACGGGATTATTAAACCCGTTTCCGGCCCTCGGAAATCCACCCAGAAGTGCTAAAATATAGCCATGCTCCAGGAAATCAGGGTGCGCAAGGCGGCCCAGCACAATCTCAAGAAAATTGATGTTGAGCTGCCCAGGAACCGTCTGGTCATAGTCACCGGGCCCAGCGGCTCGGGCAAATCTTCCCTGGCCTTTGACACCCTGTTTGCCGAGGGACAGCGGAGATACATAGAGTGCCTTTCGGCTTACGCCCGGCAATTTATCGAGCAGCTGGAGAAGCCTGAAGTCGAGTCGATCGAAGGCCTGTCCCCGGCCATTTCAGTTGACCAGAAGACCATCTCTTTCAACCCGCGGTCGACGGTCGGTACCATAACTGAAATTTACGACCTGCTGCGCCTCCTGTATGCCCGGCTGGGAACAATGTACTGTCCCGACTGCCGGGTGCCGGTTGTGGCCAGCAGCCGTGAGCAGATCCTGGAGATGATCGGTTCCAGGTTTTCCGGGCGAAATATCATGATTCTGGCCCCTGTGGTCCGTGGGCGGAAAGGCGAGTACCAGCAGCTGCTGGAAAAATTCAGGAAAAAGGGTTTCCTGAGAGCCCGGATTGACGGCTGGATGCATGACCTGGAAGAAAAAATCCGCCTGGACAGGAACAGAAAACATAGCATCGAAATCCTGGTGGACGAGTTAAAGCTGGAACCAGGAAAGGAGCGTCGCTTGCAGGAGGCCGTGGAGAAAAGCCTGGAGATGGCCGAAGGTGGGGTGCTGGTGCTGGAGGCCTCCGGCCAGGAATCTTATTTCTCCAGGAAGCTGGCCTGTCCCTCCTGTGGTCGCAGTTTCCAGCCGCTGGAACCCAGGAATTTTTCTTTCAACAGTCCTTATGGTGCCTGCGGCCGGTGCCACGGACTGGGCTACCTTACCACTCTTAACGAGTGGGGCGAGGTGGAGCTGACCTCAGACCTCTGCCCCGACTGCCGGGGCCAGAGACTGAAAAAAGAAAGTCTCTGGGTCAGAATCGACGGTCTGAACATCCACGAGCTGGCCTCGCTCGACGTGGATCGCCTGCTTGAAAAAATAGACAAACTGAGTTTTTCCGGCCAGGTTCAGACGGTGGCCGAAAAAATATTGAAGGAAGTGAAAGACCGGTTACTGGTGATGAGGGAACTCGGCCTGTCCTATCTTGACCTCAACCGGACCGGCTCCTCGCTGTCGGGCGGCGAGGCCCAGAGAATCAGGCTGGCTGCCCAGGTCGGTTCCAGGTTGCGGGGTATTCTCTACGTGCTGGATGAGCCGACCATCGGCCTTCACCAGCGGGATAACGGCCAGCTGATCAGGCTGCTCCGCCAGCTCCGTGATGCCGGGAACTCCATAGTGGTGGTTGAGCATGATGAGCAGACCATTCGTTCAGCCGATTACCTGATTGACCTGGGGCCAGGGGCCGGTGAAAACGGCGGGCGGGTGGTGGCCTGCGGTCCGCTCCAGGAGGTTCTGAACTCGAGAGAGTCTCTGACCGCCCAGTACCTGCGGGGAGAAAAAGCGGTGCCGGTGCCGGCGGTCCGCCGGACTCCCTCCGGCTGGCTTACAGTCCGGGGCGCGGCCGAGCATAATCTTAAGGACATAGATGTCAGTTTTCCCCTGGGGGTGATGACGGCCGTAACCGGGGTTTCGGGTTCGGGCAAGAGCAGCCTGGTTTATGACGTTCTTTACCGGGCCCTGTTGAAGAAGTTTTACCGGGCCAAAGTTCAGCCGGGAAAGCACCGGGCACTTGAGGGGCTGGAGAATATAGACAAGGTAGTTTCAGTTGACCAGAAGCCGATAGGCCGGACGCCCAGGTCCAACCCGGCTACCTATACCGGAATTTTCGGGCACCTGCGGCAGCTTTTTTCCCTGACCCCGGAGGCCCGCCGGAAGGGATACCGCCCCGGACGTTTCAGTTTCAACGTTCACGGCGGACGCTGCGAGGACTGCCAGGGAGCCGGGGTGAAAAAGGTGGAAATGCATTTCCTGCCCGACGTCTATGTCACCTGCGACCGCTGCCACGGCCGGAGGTACAACAAGGAAACGCTGGCCGTAACCTACCACGGGAAAAACATCGCCGATTTTCTGGACATGACAGTGGACGAGGCCTTTGACCTGCTCCGGGCCCACCCCTCGCTCCGCCGCAAGCTGGAGCTGCTGAAGCAGGTGGGACTGGGTTATCTCAGGCTGGGCCAGCCGGCACCACAGCTATCGGGTGGAGAGGCCCAGAGAATCAAGCTGACCCGGGAGCTCAGCCGCCGCGATACCGGAAAGACGCTCTATCTTCTGGATGAACCGACCACCGGGCTCCATTTTGACGATGTCAGCAAGCTGCTCAAAGTCCTGGAAAGGCTGGTGGAAATGGGCAACACGGTGATCATAATCGAGCATAACCTTGAAGTTATCAAGTATTGCGATTACATTATTGACCTGGGCCCGGAGGGCGGGCAGGCTGGCGGGGAAGTGGTGGCGGCCGGGCGGCCGGAAGAGGTGGCCCTGGTGGAAAAATCCCACACCGGTCGTTATCTGCGCCAGGTGCTCTTGTCCGGGGTGCACGGCGGGTTGAGAGGATAGCGCGGGATGAGTTTCAGGGACATCTGGGGAAACGAACAGGTAAAGCAGATTTTGAGACTTTCCCTGGGCAAAGGCAGGCTGCCCAACTCCCTGCTATTTTTTGGACCGGCCGGGACCGGCAAGCTGAAAACGGCCCTGACCGTGGCCAAGGCCTTAAACTGCCTGGAGAAGACTGACGATTCCTGCGACCGCTGCGATTCCTGCTTGAAAATAGACCGGGGACAGCATCCCAACGTTCGGGTCATCACCCGGGACAAGAACCGCGAGCAGATCGTTAAAGAACAAATTGAAGAGGTAAATTACCTGTCTACCCTGAGGCCCTGGGGCCGGGGGCGACTGGTTTTCATCATCGATGAAGCCGAAAGAATGAACGAAACAGTGGCCAATTCGTTGCTCAAGACCCTGGAAGAGCCGCGGTCGTTTGCCTATTTCATCCTGGTCACGGAAGACCTGCAGCTCATTCTGCCCACCATCCGCTCCCGCTGCCAGGTCCTGAGGTTCAATCCTCTCAGCCAGGAAGAGGTGGAAAGAGCCCTCCTGGACCGCGGGTTCCCGGCCGAGAGGGCCCGGCTCCTGGCGCAGGCTTCCGAGGGTAACCTGGAGTCTGTGCTGGAAACTGACTGGGACGAGTTCCTGGCCGGGCGCAACCAGGCCTGGCTGGTCTTCAAGCAGCTGCTGGAGGCAGGCGAGGCAGAAGACTTCCTGAGCCTGGTGGCTGGCCGGGCCAGAAAGGATGCTCTGTCCGGGTTCAGGGAAACCCTGAAATTCTTTTCGGTTTTTTTCCGCGACCTGCTGGTGGTCCAGGCCGGTCGGAAGGAGCTTCTGCTCAACCCCGATCTCGGCCCCGAACTGGAACGGGTCTCCCGCCTGGTCCCGGCCGAGAAGGCCGGTCGGGCCGTCCGGCTGGTGGAGGATTACCTCGGGCGCTTAAAGAAGAACCCGAATTTGGCTATAATGGGTAGTGAACTCACAATTTTTTTTAGAGAGATCAGAAATGGCTGAAGCTGTGCTCTTGCTGTCGGAGTCCACCGGC
This sequence comes from Candidatus Saccharicenans sp., assembly GCA_024653215.1. GTDB lineage: Bacteria > Acidobacteriota > Aminicenantia > Aminicenantales > Saccharicenantaceae > Saccharicenans. Next base: position 199,155 of record JANLFU010000004.1, read on the forward strand.
AAGATTATCCGGGCCCTCCGGGGCGAGGAGCCCCTGGAAGTGGGGGACTACTGCCTGGTGGAGTCCGAGTACGGCGGCGACCTGGCCATGGTGATCGACCTCGATAGCGAGCTGGCCCGTTGCCCCAAGGCTGCCCGTCGGGCGGTCAAAATAATCAGGAAGGCCACCGAAGAAGATATAAAGAAATTCAACTGGCTCAGGGACAGGGAGAAGAAGGCCTTTGAATTCTGCCTGAGCCGGATCAAGGCCCGCAACCTGCCGATGAAGCTGGTTGCGGTCCGCTATTTCTTCAACGAGAAGAAAGGCATCTTTTATTATACGGCCGACGGCCGGATCGACTTCCGTCAGCTGGTAAAGGATCTGGCCAAGGAACTGAGAATGCGGATCGAAATGCGTCAGATCGGGGTCAGGGATGAAGCCAAGCTGGTGGGCGGGCTGGGTGTCTGCGGCCGTCCCCTGTGCTGTTTTTCCTTCATTAAGAACTTTGAGCCCATCACCATTCAGAAGGCCAGGAAGCAGCAGATTGTGATTAACCCCACCAAGATCTCAGGCCTGTGCGGACGACTGATGTGCTGTCTGGCTTTTGAAGAAGAAAGTAAAGGCCGGCTTTATATCGAAGAACTCGGTGGTGATTTGATCGAAGACTAGTTGCCTGCTATCCTGCCTTACTTAGCGGAAATCTTGAACTGCACCCGGCTGGAAACGGCGATCAGCGTTCCGTCAGGTCCAAAGGCCTTGACCTGCCAGGAGTACTTTTCCCCTGGTACCATCTTAGCCTTGACCTCGTCGGGGAGGGTAATCCGGTTCTCCCTGGTGGTGGCTTTCCACAGGACTTTACCATTGAAGATGGAAATCTGGTACTCGATATTTTCACCCAGTTTTTTCCACTCGAACGAGGACGGTATCTGGTTCATGTCGATGACCGGAGAAATCAGGGTGATGGAAGAGCCGCGGACCGTTTCTTCATCGGTCAGAAAGAAGTTGGGGGCTGGCGCCTGGCCACGCGGCAGAACGGCAAAGACTATGATCATGACCAGCAGGGCGGTGACTCCGGCGAAGGCCAGCTGCCTGACGGTCAGGAAAGAAGCCACCTCTCTCCGGAGTCCGGCCAGGACGGAGGAGCGAGTTTCTTCCTTTTCTTCCAGCAGGGCCGGGTTGTTCTTGATGGTCCGGATGATGACATCTCTTTCCTGGAGCTTCTCGAAGCAGGAAGAACAATTGAAATAATGTTCTTCGAAGGCCTCTTTATCCCTTTCGCTAAGTTTGTTAAGCAGGTACCCATCGATCAGGTCTTCAAACTTGCATTTGCTCATTTTAATCCGCCTTCCCTTTTCTTCACCCTTTTAGTCGCCGGAATCAGGCAAAAGTGGAAAAAATTTTCATGGTTTCAGCTCTTTTCTTATCAGTTTCAGGGCATAGTTGACCAGTTCACTGACCTTTCTGGTGGACACCCCCAGGTGCCGGGCCACCTCTTCGCGACTAAGCTCTTGATAATAATAAAGATAAAGAACTTCCCGATATTTGGGCTTCAACCTGGACAGGGCCCTTTTTACCTTTTCTGACATTTCGGCCACCTCCAGGGTTTCCTGGGGGTCAGGAAAAGGAGCCGGCTCCGGGGCGTATTTCATGACCTTGGTCTTTTCTCTTATATAGTCGACGATCCGGCGGGAAGTTATGGTATAGACAAAGGTTCCCAGGGAGGAATCACCCCGGAATTCCCCGGTCTGGAGTTTTTCCAGGACCTGGGAAAGTATTTCCGAAACCAGGTCCTCGCAGTCGGTGTTCTGGGCTCCCAGGGCTTTGCGCACCCGGAAGGCTATGATCGGCCGATAGCGGACCATCAGCTCCTGGATATCTTCATCTACCCTTGGTCGCATGTCTGAACCCGGTTGCTTCCTTTAACTACAAATTCATATGTTCCTGATGAAAATATCATATCTTCCACCCATTTTTCAATTTTTTCTTTGGCCTGGCGACTAATTTTTTGCCCCTTGAGGAAGCGGAGGGCCTATGACACCATCAGCCAAGAATGAAAAAATGAAGTTTTTCCGGACAGAAGAATCCTTCTGTCGTTATCTGGAGCTACTGGCCCGCAGCCGGGGATACGTCCTGGTGGAAACCTCTCCCCTGGTCAGGACCAGGACCGAGGCTGCTTCCGGCTCGACCGGCTTCTCGGGCCAGACGGAAAGGGTCAGGTGATGAAGGAAGACCGCCAGAAGAAATTGGCTGCGGCCGAAAACGAAGGCAGAAAAGACAGGAACAGGTATCTGGCCGCGGTCCAGGAAAACTCCAGGGTTAAGGTCTTTGACCTCAGCTGGCTCAAGACCAACTGGGACATTCAGGGCTGGGGCCAGGTGGCTTCGGCTCTGCTTAACTCTCCTTATAGCTCGCCTTACGCCCTGTCGAAAATTGAAGCTTTCCTTAAAGCCAGCCGCATACTGGACCGGCTGGAAAATGCCATTCGCCAGGAAGAATTTGTCCGCATCCCCGGGCTGAAAAACCTGTTTAACGAAAGCAGGTTCTTTAACTCGGAGTTGATCTATTTCCTGGCCGCGACCGACAGCCGGGAGGAGAGCCTCGGCCATTCCAGGTTTGTAGCCGCTTACACCGTTTTGCTGGCCCAGGCCGCCGGCGTCACCAGCCGCCGGAGCCTGCTGGACATCGAGCGCGGGGCCCTGCTCCATGACCTGGGGAAGGTCGGAATTCCCGAGGACATTCTGCAGAAGAAGGGACCGCTGACCGATGAAGAGATGGAAATCATAAAATATCATCCTCTGATCGGCTTCGCCATGATCGAGGAATTCAGCTTCCTGCAGGGGGCGGCCGAAATTGTTCTCTTTCACCATGAACGGTTTGACGGAACCGGCTACCCCTTCGGCCTCCAGGGTGAGGAAATTCCCTTGAGCGCCAGGCTCTTTTCGCTGGCCGACACCATTGACGCCATCACCTCGGACCGGCCTTACCGCCGGAGTCGCGGTTTTGAAGATGCCCTGGAAGAAATCAAGCTCTGCAGCGGCACCCAGTTTGACCCGCGCCTGGTCGAGGTAACCCTTGAAATCCCGCCTGAGAAGTGGAGAAAGGTTAAAGAGAAGGTTCTAAAATCCCTGCGGCAGCCAGCCGTCAATTAGTCAGCCTGTTACCCCTGGCCTTCAAGTCTTATCTTCCGGTACCTTGGCTTTCTGCCTGTCCTTAAAATAGGACTTGGGGTCAACCAGGATTTCCCGTGGTTTGGCTCCTTCGGAAGGACCGATAATTCCTTCCAGCTCCATCTGGTCTATTATCCTGGAGGCCCGGGCATAGCCTAGTTTCAGTTTCCTCTGCAGGTAGGAGGCCGAGGCCTGCCCGGTGGCCAGGACCAGCTCCACCGCCCGGTCGAACAGTTCGTCCTTCTCTCCCAGGTCGCCCTCGAGAGTCAGGTCTCCGGTCCGCTTCAGGATCTGCATGATCCGGTCGTCGAATTCGGGCTGGCCCTGGTCTTTTACGAACTTAACCAGGCGCTGAACCTCGGGGATGGAGACATAGGCACAGTGCAGCCTGATGATTCTTGGATAGTTGGGTGGCATGAATAGCATGTCGCCCAGGCCCAGGAGTTTTTCGGCGCCAACGGTATCGATGATGACCCGGGAGTCAATCTTGGACGGGACCTTGAAGGCAATCCGGCTGTTAAAGTTGTTCTTGATGGTGCCGGTTATGACGTCAATCGATGGCCTCTGGGTGGCCATGACCAGGTGAATACCCACGGCCCGGGCCAGCTGGGCCAGCCGGCCGATGCAGTATTCCACGTCCTGGGGACTGGTCATCATCAGTTCAGCCAGCTCGTCGATGATGATGACAATGTAAGGAAGCGGCTTGAGCCTGGCCTTTTCTTCTTCGCTCAATTTGCCCTTTTTCTGTTCGAGCAGGGCCCGGACCTGCTGGTTGTACTGCTCGATGTTCCTGACCTTCATCTGCCCGAGCTGACGCAGCCGCTCTTCCATCTTCTTCACGGCATCCATCAGGATGATGCCGGCCTTCTTGGAGTCGTTGACCACGGGCGCCAGCAGGTGGGGGATGCCGTCGTAGAGGGTGAATTCCAGGCGCTTGGGGTCGATCAGGATCAGCTTGACTTCATCCGGAGTGGCCTTGTACAGGATGCTGGCGATCAGGGCATTGAGGGCCACGCTCTTCCCGGTGCCGGTGGCGCCAGCAATCAGCAGGTGGGGCATGATGGCCAGGTCGGTGATGTAAACATCGCCGTGGACGGTCTTGCCCAGGGCAAAGGTCAGCTTGGAGGCAGAATTCTGGAATTTCTCCGACTGGATGATATCTCTTAGTTTTATTATTTCTCGCTTGTTATTTGGGATTTCAATGCCCAGCGAGGATTTTCCCGGGATGCGCTGGATGCGCACTGCTTCAGCCTCCAGGGCCAGCGACAGCTCCTCGCTCAGCCCGGCCACCTGGCTGACCTTTATGCCGGCGTCCGGGAAATATTCGTAGGTGGTGATGACCGGACCCGGGTGATATTCCCGGACCTCTCCGGATACCTTGAATTCCAGCAGCTTCTCTTCGATCCGGCGCTTTTTTTCAAACAGCTCATCGCGGTCAATTTTTTCCGTGGGTTTGCCCGGGTCAAGCAGGCTGAACGGCGGGAACCGGTAGTCGCCTGATTTCCTCAGGTCCGGAAGCAGCATTTTTTCTCCAACCGGCTCTTCTTTTTTCCTGGCAGCCGGTGGTTTTTCCGCCGGCTTCGGAGGTTTTTTCTCCTCGACCGGGAGAGTTTCCCTGACTGGTTTTTCGGTAAGGCTCCTGGCTTCGGCCGCTGTGGCGCGGGAGGCGGCCAGCTTTTCTCTGGCCTCTTTCTCAGCCAGCTTCTTCTTGAGCTTTTCTTGCTTTCGCTCCTTCTGGTACTGGCTGATCCTGATAATGACCTGGCCGGTGGTATTCTTGAAAAGCCTGGCGAAAAAGTCGACGGTCCGGGCCAGGCTCCAGTGAGTGGTGAAAATCAGCAACAGGGCCAGAAGGCAGAGCAGGAGGATGAAAGACCCGGTGTGGTTAAGATAGCGGACAAAAAAATTGCCTATCAGTTCCCCAAGCAACCCCCCGGCCGGGAATTCTTTTCCCCTCCAGGGGGCCCTTTCCAGGACCAGATAAAGAAGGGGAGAAAGCACCAGGAGATAGAGCAGTCCGTTCAGGCTGCGCTTGAAGAGCCGGCCTGACTGCCCGGGAAACAGGCTCCTGATTCCCAGGTAGCCCAGGGCCAGCGGCAGAAAGAGGGCCATCAGGCCGAAGACCTGCAACAGGCTTTCGGCAAAACCGGCCCCGAGCTTTCCCCCGAAGTTCTGGATGCGGTGCCCGGGGGGAGAAGTGCTGGCCCAGGTCGGGTCGGCCGGGTTATAGGTAAAAATACTGAGAAAGGAAAAGGCGGCCAGGAAGATGAGAATTACCGAAATAACTTCGGCCAGGATCTTGTTCTTCCGGCCTTCTTTTTTCTCTGATTTTTTTTCCTTCTTAGCTCTGGCCATTTTTCCTGATTATAGCACAGGGACCCGACGGTTTTCATCGTCGGGTCTAAATTTTACGGTTATTTTCCTTGAGCAATTGAAAAAGTGAAACCAGGATCTCCGGTTTAAGTTCTTCGGCTCTCACCTGTTCACCGAGCGACAGGCACTGCAGAGCTCGCCTGACATTTTCTCTCCTGTATCCGGCGCTCTCCAGGTTGCGGCCCAGGGTCTTTCTACGCTGGCAGAAGGCATCCTTAAGAAAGGTGAAAAGTTCGTCCTCAATCTCCGCGGGAAAGAATAGGGGCTGGTTCCTTTTCAGAAAAAGGACGCAGGCCGAGTCGACCCTGGGCGGTGGACTGAAAGCTCCCGGGCCCACCCGGAATAGCAACTGGCAATCAAAATAATTCTGGAGCAGAATGGACAGCGGAGCATAATTCTTCCCACCCGGGGTAGCCGTTATCCGCTGGGCCACTTCTTTCTGAAACAAAAATACCGCCCGCTCCACCTGGTCTTTCACTTCGAGCAGGACAAAAAGGACCTGGCTGGAGATATGGTAGGGGAGATTTCCGGCCAGTTTAACCTTTTCTCCGGGCCGACAGTGGCCGGCAATAATTCCGGGAAGGTCCAGTTTCAGAATATCTCCGGCGATTATTTCCAGGTTGCCCGGCCTGTTTTTCTCAAGAATTTCTACCAGGGCATAATCCTTTTCGATGGCCAGAACCCGGCCGGCCCTGGCCGCCAGGGGAAAGGTCAGGGCCCCCTGGCCGGGACCGATTTCCACCACCAGGTCTTCCGGCCCGGGCTCCACCGCTGCCACGATTTTTTGCAGGATTCGTTTCTCGTGCAGAAAATGCTGGCCGAGAAGCTGACGCCTGGTTTTCCTGCCCAACTTTAATTTCCCTTCAGGTAGCTTTATTTTTTAAGAGCGGCCCGGCCTCAGGCCTGTCCGGCCGGTCTCTTCTCTTCCGAGCGATGAATGATGACCGAGGCGGCCATGTTGCCGATCATGTTAACTGTCGTCCGGCACATGTCCAGCAACCGGTCCACCCCGAGAATCAGGGCCACACCCTCGAGTGGTATGCCAATCTGTTTTAAGACCATGGCCAGCATGATCATGCCGGCCCCGGGCACGCCAGCCGTACCTATGGAAGCCAGAATGGCCATCAGGACTATGGTGGCCTGGGCACCCAGGCTAAGTGGAATGCCGTAAATCTGGGCGATGAAAACTGCGGCCACACCCTGATATAGGGCCGTACCGTCCATGTTGATGGTGGCTCCCAGCGGAACCACGAAACTGGAATATTCTTTTTTAACTTTCAACTCATCGAGGCATTCCAGGGCCACCGGGATGGTGGCGTTAGAGCTGGAAGTGGAAAAGGCGATGAGCATGGCATCGGAAGTTCCCTTAAAAAACCTGCCCGGTTTCATCCTGCCCAAGAATTTTACCAGGAGGCCGTCGATAACCAGGGCATGAAAGGTCAGGCCCAGGATGGTTACCAGCGCATACTTCAACAGGGTTACCAGGATGCCCAGGCCGAACTGCCCTATTATTGAGGCCAGCAGGGCCAGGACCCCATAGGGAGCAAACTTCATCACCAGGTTGACCACCTGTAGAACGGTTTCGTTGATTCCGTCGAAGAAGTGCAAAATCGGTTTTGATTTTTCCGGCGTTATCAGGCTCAGGCACAGTCCGAAGACCAGGGCCAGGAAAATGACCTGAAGCATTTCCCCTTCGGCCATGGCTTTAACCGGGTTGGTGGGCACGATGTTGACCAGGACCGAAATCAGCGAAGGTTTTTCCTGGGCCACCGAGATCTTGTTCTGGGCGGCCTGCTGGTAATTTTTCAAGAGTTCCTGTTTGACCTGCTCGTTAAGTCCCATCCCGGGCTTCAGGATATTGGCGGCCAGAAGACCGATGGTAATGGCTATGGCCGTGGTCAGGGTGAAATAGAGAAAGGTCTTGAGACCCACCCGCCCCAGCTTCTTGATGTCTCCCAGGCTGGCCGTTCCCAGGGCCAGGGAGAAAAAGACCAGGGGAACCACCACCATGGTGATGAGGCGGATAAAAATGGTGCCAATAAACTCGATGCTCCTGGCCTTGGGCCCCAGGACCAGGCCGGCCACCACCCCGAGAAAAAGCCCGATAAAAATCTTGGTATGAAGGGGGACCTTCTTCATTTCGATGTCTTCTCCTTGTCATCCGGAAAGAACACAACAGAGTGTTTATATGCTAAAAGCCGTCCGGCTGTAAAGTCCGGAGTATCAGGAGCCTGGCCATGGCCAGGTTGACAAGGCCTTTAGCCTTAAACTAAAATTGGCTTGATTGAAATGACCGAGAAGAAAATCCTGATCGTCGACTACGAGCCGTCTTCGCTGGAAAACCTGTCCCGGATACTCAAAAACATAAAGGTCCAGGTCATCCAGGCCACCGATGGAGCCCAGGCCTATGACCTGTTCAAGGAAGAAAAGCCAGACCTGGTCATCCTGGAAGCCATCCTGCCGAAACTCCATGGCTTTGACCTGACCAGGAAAATTGTCCAGGACTCCCAGGGAACGGTGCCGGTCATCATACTGACCGGACTTTACAAGGGGCCTCAGTACAAGCATGAAGCCGTGGCTAACCTGGGAGCGGCTGAATATCTGGAAAAGCCTTTTAACCCCGACGTTCTGCTGGAAATAGTCAGCCGGCTGCTTAGTGCCGAAGAAGAAATCGAAGACGTTTTGCCTGACCCCGATTCGGTTTTATCGTTGATTGAGCCCAAGGGCAAGTAGGACGACCCGAGGAAGGCTGGAATAAACAGGATCCCTGGAATCGAGGAGGAGTGGTAATGAATGAAGGTTTATGGACCAGGTGCAATAATTGCCAGAAAATTCTCTACAAGCAGGACATAATAGATAACCTGAATGTCTGTCCCCAGTGCAACTACCATTTCCGCCTGGGCGCCCTGGAACGATTGCAACAGCTTTTTGACGATGGCCGGTTCGAGCTTCTCGACCAGGATATCTACCCGGTTGATTTCCTGGGTTTCCAGGACCAGCAGAAGTACGAGGTCAGGTTGAAGGACAGCCAGAAGAAAACCGGCCTGCCCGAGGCCATCGTCACCGCGCGGGGCACCCTGGGTGGACTCCCGGTCATAATCCAGGCCATGGAGTTTGCCTTCATGGGCGGCAGCATGGGCTCGGTGGTCGGCGAGAAGGTGGCCAGGGCGGCCGAGAGAGCCGTGGAAGAAAAGTTGCCATTGATCATCATTTCCTGCTCCGGCGGGGCCAGGATGCAGGAGGGGATGATGTCCCTGATGCAGATGATCAAGACGGCCGCGGCCCTGGCCCGGCTGTCCGAGGCCAGGTTGCCCTACATTTCAGTGCTGGCCGATCCCACCACCGGTGGCACCACCGCCAGTTTTGCCATGCTGGGCGATATCAACATCGCCGAGCCCAACGCCCTGATCGGCTTTGCCGGACCCAGGGTCATCGAGCAGACCATTAAAGAGAAGCTGCCCAAGGGATTCCAGAGAGCCGAGTTCCTGCTGGCTCACGGCATGCTGGATGACGTGGTGGAAAGAAAGTACCTGCGTAATTACCTGATCAAGGCCCTGCGCCTGTTTCTGAACCGGCCGGAAGCTTAAGGTTTAATGCGCCCTCTCGCCTCTTACCCCTATCTTGAGCAGGCCCAGCTTTTTGGCATCCGCCTGGGACTGGAGAACATTCAGGCGGTGCTGGAGGACTTCGGGCAGCCTCACCGCAACTATCCTGTCATCCACGTGGCCGGCACCAACGGCAAGGGTTCGGTCTGCGCCATGCTGGAGAATATTTTCAGGTTGCATGGCTACCGGACCGGTCTGTATACCTCTCCCCACCTGGTGGATGTCAGGGAAAGAATCCAGGTTAACGGTAGCCTGATACGGGAAAAAGAACTCAAGGAATTGCTGGGTGAGATAGAAAAAAGCGAAAAAAGGCTGAAGGTTGAAGGCCGGGTGGCCGGGGCCCTGACCTACTTTGAGATACTGACCATTGCTGCCTTTCTTTACTTCGCCCGTAAAAAGGTGGACCTGGCCGTTCTGGAGGTCGGGATGGGCGGCCGGTTTGACGCCACCAACGTGGTCAGGCCCGAGGTTTCGGTCATAACCACTATTTCTTATGACCATCAGCAATACCTGGGTTCCGACCTGGGGAAAATAGCCTTCGAAAAGGCCGGGATAGTCAAGGAAAAGGTACCCTGTGTCTGTGGAGTCAGGAACCTGGAAGCACTGAGGGTCATCAAGAAAAAATGCCATGATGCGGACGCTCCGCTGATCCGGGTTTTCGAAAAAAAGAAAAAATTCAGCGTGGTGGAAAACAGGCGGGGCGAGGTTTTTCTTTACCGAACGGACTCCGCCACTTACAGGTTCAGGCCGTCTCTTCCCGGCCAGCACCAGGGTGAAAATGCGGCCGTGGCCATTGCCACTGCGGAAGTAATGATGGATCGGGGCTGGAAGCTAAGCAAAAAAAAGATAATCCAGGGGGTGGAAAGCGCCTCCTGGCCTGGCCGACTGGAAATTTTCGGTTCCACTCCGCCCGTGGTCCTGGACGGATGCCACAATGAGGCCGGGGCCAGGGTGGTCAACAAGTTCTGGAAAAAGACCTTTAACCGGCCGGCCATCCTGGTCTTTGGAGTTATGAAGGACAAGGATATAGGGAAAATAGCCCGCTGGCTGTTTCCCCTGGCCTGGCGGATAATCCTGACCCGCCCTTCACTGGAGAGGGCGGCCGGGCCTCTGGACATAGCTGCCCGGTTGCCCGGGTACCGGGGCAAGTATTTCCTGGAGGAGACGGTGCCCTCTGCCCTCAATCTGGCCCTGGTCCTGTCCGGCGGGGAAATACCGGTGCTGGTGGCCGGCTCTCTATTCCTGGTGGGTGAAGCCAGGCAGTTTCTTCAATCTAAGGCCAGGATGGGTTAGACTGCCCTCCGGCCAGGTTGCTTTTTGACCCCTTTAATGTTATTTTTTTATTCTTATAGACTGAAAGGTTAGAACCGTGTTACAGGTCGACCTGACATTCATAGCAGTCTTTGTGCTGGTCTGGGTTCTGGTCATCGTCCTGGGCCGGGTGTTCTTCAAGCCATACCTTAACATCCGGGAAAGGCGGAGGAATATCCTGGAGGAGAATGAAAGGACCTATCGCCAGGCGATGCGAGACTATGAAAGCCACCTTCAGCAGGTCGAATCCGGCCTGAAAGAGGCCCGGCTGGAATCCCAGCTCCTCAGGGAAAAAATCGTTTCTGAGGCCATGAACGAGAAGGCCAGGCTGGTGGCCGATATCCAGGCTGAAGTCAAGCAACAGGTGGCCGCGGCCCGGGTGGAACTCAGCCAGCAGACGGAGAAACTCAAGGACGAGCTCGGCCGGGAAGTCGAAGGCCTGGCCCGGCAGCTCGAGGAGAAGATACTCCATTGATAGGATTCCGGCCCGAATCCAAGCCGTTGACCCTGGTCTTCCTGGTCCTCGTTCTGAGTGCCCAGGGGCTGGCCGAAGAGGCCCACGGGCATTTTGACCTGGCCACCTTTCTGGGGCAGGTCCTGAACTTCGTGGTCCTGTTCGGCGGGCTGGCCTACCTGCTGCGAAAACCTCTTAATGAATACCTGAAAGGCAGGGTAGAACAGATAGCAGCCCGGTTGCGCCAGGCCGAGGCCATGAAGCAGGAATCCCTTCAGAAACTGGAGGAAGCCAGAACCCGGCTGAACAATTTGGCCGGGGAAATTCAGGTCCTGAAAGACCAGGCCAGGGAAGAGGCCGAACGCGAAAGAGCAGCCATCCGCCAGGAGGCCGAGAAAGAAGCTGAGAGGTTGAGAAAACTGGCCCGGGAAGAAATCGATGCCATGGTCAGGCTGAGCATCAGGGATTTGAAAGCCTATGCCATAGACCTCAGCGTCTCCCTGGCCGAAAAAAGGATAAAGGAAAAACTGACTCCCGAGCTGCACCGGAAGTTGATACACAGAGCCATCGACAGGTTAAGGTCAACCAATGAACCATCGGTTAATAGTTAGAAGATATGCCAGGGGGCTGGCCCGGGCCGTGGACCGGGAACCCGAGTTTAAGGCCTGCCTGGAACAGCTCAGGGCCCTGACCGAATTGATCAAGGCCACCCCCTCCCTGACTTATGCCCTGACCTCGGCCTTCATTCCCGTTAACCAGAAAAAGTTGATGGTGGAAGAGATTCTCAAACGGTTGGATCTTGACCCCAGGCTGGCCCGCCTGGTCAAGCTGCTGACCGAGAAGGAAAAAATGTCCCTGCTTCCGGAAATCCTGGACGAGTTGCCTGGAGTCTGGGCCGAGGAAAAAGGGATAGAAGTCTTTGAAATAGATTCGGCGGTGGACCTGACCGAAGAAGAAAAAACCGAGCTCCAGAGAACCCTGGAGGAGAGATGGAAAAAACCCGTCCGTCTTAATTTCCGGATTAATCCGGAGATCATCGGCGGGCTGGTTCTGAAGAAGGGGAATGTTCATTATGACGTTTCGGTCAGGGGTGGCCTGCTGAAGTTGAAGGAAATAGTCAGCCAGAGGTAAAAAGATGCAGATCAAAGCCGACGAAATTACCAGGATAATCGAACAGCAGATCAGGGACTTTGGTGGCCAGGTTGATGTCCGGGAAACCGGGACGGTCATCTCGGTCGGAGATGGCATTGCCCGGGTCTACGGCCTGGAAAATGTCATGTATAACGAGCTTCTGGTTTTCCCCCGGGATATCTATGGAGTGGCCCTCAACCTGGAAGAGGACTCGGTCGGGGTGATGCTGCTGGGAGAGACCGACCGGGTCAAGGAAGGGGACATAGTCAAGAGAACCCGGGAGATTCTGCGGGTGCCGGCCGGTCCGGCCCTAATCGGCCGGGTGGTTGACCCCCTGGGCCATCCCCTTGATGATAAGGGACCGGTCAAGACGGATCAGTACATGTTCGTGGAAAGGCTGGCTCCCGGCGTGGTGGACAGGCTGCCGGTGCGCGAGCCGCTGCAGACCGGTATCAAGGCCATCGATGCCATGATTCCCATCGGCCGGGGCCAGAGAGAATTGATCATCGGTGACCGCCAGACCGGAAAGACCACCATCGTTATAGATACCATCCTTAACCAGAAAAACACCGGGGTGGTCTGTGTCTACGTGGCCATCGGCCAGAAAAAATCGACCATAGCCCAGATCGTCAAGACCCTCGAAGATTACGGGGCCATGGAGTATTCCATCGTGGTGGTGGCCTCGGCCTCCGACCCTTCGGCCCTGCAGTACCTGGCTCCTTACAGCGGTTGCGCCATGGGCGAATATTTCAGGGATAACGGCCAGCATGCCCTGGTGATCTACGACGACCTGTCCAAGCATGCCGCCGCCTACAGAGAGATTTCGCTGTTGCTAAGAAGGCCCCCGGGCAGGGAAGCCTACCCGGGAGATGTTTTCTACCTGCATTCCAGGTTGCTGGAGCGGGCGGCCAGGCTTAACGACCAGCTGGGCGGTGGTTCGTTGACCGCCCTGCCGATAATTGAAACCCAGGCCGGCGATGTTTCGGGTTACATTCCCACCAACGTCATCTCCATCACCGACGGCCAGATCTACCTGGAACCTTCCCTGTTCAACGCCGGCATCCGGCCGGCCATCAACGTCGGCATCTCGGTGTCCCGGGTCGGCGGCAGCGCCCAGATCAAGGCCATGAAGCAGGTGGCCGGAAAGCTCAGGCTGGACCTGGCCCAGTACCGCGAGCTCTTAACCTTCGCCCAGTTCGGCACCGAGCTGGACAAGGCCAGCCAGGCCCAGCTGGAACGCGGCCTGAGGTTGACCGAGGTCCTCAAGCAGGAACCATATCACCCGCTGCCCGTTGAAAAGCAGATTCTCATCATCTATGCCGGAAACCGCGGTTTCCTGGACGAGTTTCCGGTAGAAGTTATTAAGAGGTATGAGAAAGAGCTATATAAATTTTTCGAAAGCAAGTTCCCCTCGTTGCTCCAGGCCATTGCCTCCAGAAAGCAAATAGACCTGGAACTCGACGGCAGCATCAGCCAGGCCCTCAACGAGTTCAACCAGATTTTCAAGGAGGAAGTACAGGTTGCCCACGCTGATTGATTTAAGGCGCCGGATCCAGAGTGTCCGCAACAGCCAGCAGGTCACTCAGGCCATGAAAACCGTGGCCACGGCCAGGTTCAAGAAGGCCCACCGACAGGTGGTTGAGCGCCGGCCATTCTGGCATACATTTCCGGATCTTGCCCTGTACCTGAGCCGGATTTCCGGGCGGACACTCCATCCCTTCCTTGAGGTCCGGCCGGAAAAGAGAATCGAGGTCATTGTCATAACCTCTGACAAGGGTTTGTGCGGCGCTTTCAATTCCAACCTGCTGGCCACGGCCATGACCTTCCTGGAGCAGAAAAAAGAAAAGGCCACCCTGGAGGTGGTGTCCATAGGCCGGAAGGCCAGCGCCCATTTCAAGCGGCTCAAGTATCCCGTTATCAGGTCCTATGCCGAGGGCGTGGATAAAAGGGTTGAGGAAATCAGCCGGGAGTTAAGCCGGCACCTCGGCTACCGCTTTGTCTTGAAGCAGGTGGACGCTGTCTACGTGATTTACAACGAATTCCGGTCGATCATTGCTCCCCGGATTACCGTCACCCGGCTGCTGCCACTGGCGGCTGAGGAACCTGAAATTTCAGCCGGGCAACTCCAGCCGGACTGGGAGCCCGAAGCCGAGCGGATAATTGATTACCTGCTCAGGTTTTATCTCAGGTACCAGCTGGAGCATTACCTGCTGGAATCGCAGGCAGCGGAACAGGCCTCGAGGATGATGGCCATGGAAAATGCCACCAAGAACGCCGAGGAATTGATTTCCGACCTGGTGTTGCTGCTCAACAAGATACGCCAGGCTTCGATAACCAGGGAACTGCTGGAGATCCAGACCGCGGTGGAGGCCCTAAAACAGCAAGGAGTTTAAGTCTATGGTCAAGGCAAGCCCAGACAGAGAAGTTAAGAGCCAGGAAAAAGTTGGCAAGGTGGTCCAGGTCATAGGCCCGGTGGTGGACGTGGCCTTTCCGGAGAAAGACCTGCCGCCCATCTACACCGCCATCCGGGTTACCAGCGAAGGTTTTGATGTCCCTGTGCCGGTAGATATCATGCTGGAAGTGGAACAGCATATCGGCGATTTCAAGGTCCGTTGCGTTTCCATGCACCCGACAGATGGCCTGGCCCGGGGCATGAAGGCCGTCAGCCTGGGCCAGCCGATCGAGGTCCCGGTGGGCGAGGGCACCCTGGGCCGGTTAATGAATGTCATCGGAGAGCCGGTCGATCACCTGGGACCGATCGAGGCCACCCATAAATATCCCATTCACCGCCAGCCGCCGCCGCTCGACCAGCAGAGCACCCGGATGGAAATGTTCGAGACCGGGATCAAGGTCATCGACCTAATTCAGCCCTTTCTCAAGGGCGGGAAAATCGGGCTGTTTGGCGGAGCCGGGGTGGGCAAGACCGTTATCATCATGGAGCTCATCCACAACGTGGCCAAGAAGCACGGTGGCTATTCGGTCTTCGCCGGTGTCGGCGAGAGAACCAGGGAGGGCAACGACCTCTGGCTGGAGATGAAGGAAACTGGCGTTCTCAACAAGACCGCCCTGATTTACGGCCAGATGACCGAGCCGCCGGGAGCCCGCCTGCGGGTGGGGCTGACCGCCCTGTCGGTGGCTGAATACTTCCGCGACGAAATGGGTCAGGACATTCTACTGTTCATCGACAATATATTCCGTTTTGTTCAGGCCGGCTCCGAGGTTTCGGCCCTGCTGGGCAGAATGCCGTCGGCCGTGGGCTACCAGCCCAACCTGGCCACCGAGCTGGGCGAGCTGGAAGAGCGAATTACCTCGACCAAGAAAGGCTCGATCACCTCGGTCCAGGCCATCTACGTGCCTGCCGACGACTTTACCGACCCGGCTCCGGCCACCACCTTCTCCCACCTGGACGCCACCACCAACCTCAGCCGGGCCCTGACCGAGATGGGCATCTACCCGGCAGTCGACCCGCTGTCTTCGTATTCCCGCATCCTGGACCCGCGGATTGTGGGCGAGGAGCACTACCAGGTGGCCAAGCGGGTCAAGGAAATCCTGCAGCGCTACAAGGAACTCCAGGATATTATCGCCATCCTGGGAATCGAGGAACTGTCGGATGAAGACAAGCTGATCGTGGCCAGGGCCAGGAAAATCCAGAGGTTCCTGTCCCAGCCCTTCCACGTGGCCGAGCAGTTCACCGGTCGGCCTGGCAAATACGTTCCGGTGGAGGAAACAGTCCGCGGCTTCAGGGAAATCTGCGAGGGCCGGCATGACGACAAGCCGGAGCAGGCTTTCTACATGGTCGGGACCATAGACGAAGTGGTCCAGAAGGCCGAGGAGCTCAAAAAGCTATGAACCCGGACAAGGATTCGAGACTGCATCTCAGGGTCGTTTCGCCCTCCCGGCTCCTGGTGGAGGCCGAGGTCCTGGAGGTGCAGGTCCCGGGCCTGGACGGCTACCTGGGCATCTGGCCGGGTCACCGGCCGCTGAATGCCTGCCTGGGCCAGGGACAGCTGGTCTACCGGACGGTCCTGGGCCGTGAAGAGAGATTGGACATTAAGGGCGGCCTGGTCCGGGTGGCCGATGATAAAATCCTGGTATTTACCGGCATGGAAGATGATGATTGAGTTTGACCCCGGGATAAGACCGGATGAAAGTTTAGATACTTTTTACCGCGGGCGGATTCTGGTCCTGCAGAGAAAGAACGGCTTCCGCTTTTCGCTGGATGCTCCGCTCCTGGCCGATTTCATCACCACCAGGGAAGGAGAGGAGCTGCTGGAGGTGGGCACCGGTTGTGGCATCATTTCTCTACTGCTGAGCCTGAAGCCCTTCAAGCATATCCTGGCCCTGGAAGTTCAACCGGCCCTGGTGGAACTGGCCCGCCGCAACATCCTGCTCAACAACCTGGAGGGTCGGGTCACCGTCCTCCAGAAAGACTTCCGCCAGTATCAACCAAACCGCAAGTTTGATGTCATTTTTTCCAACCCGCCCTACATCCGGCGCAACAGCGGCTTTTTAAGCCCCTCGGAAGAAAAAAATATTGCCAAGCACGAGTTGCTCTGCAGCCTGGAAGAGCTGCTGGGCTTCACCAGGAACTGGCTGAAGGAAACCGGACGGGCCTACTTCATCTTTCCCGGCAACCGCCGGGCCGAGTTTGAGGAAGAGCTGGAAACACAGGGTCTCAAGCTCAGGTCCAGCCGGTCGGTCTATCCCCGGGAAAACGAACCGGCCAATTTCTTTCTGGCCGAGTGTGGCTTTTCGGCCCCTGGTTACCGGGATATCCCGCCCCTCATTCTCTACGGTCCGGACGGGAAATACACCCGGGAGGCCGAGGAAATTTTCGCCGGCCGGGCCGGCCGCGAAGGCTGAAATTGACAGTCGCCGTGCCGACGATTAAAATGCCTTGGATTAAGGATATTAAAAATATAGGATTAGTAGGAAATCCGGATTAATAAAATCGCTGGAGCGAGGTGTTAGATGGACAGAAGCCTGACCCTTAGAAGTTACTGGCTGAGGTTCTGGAGTTTTCTGGCCGGCCTGGGCATGGCCGTTTTTTCCTACCTGACCATCGACCATTTTTTCCAGGCCAATTTCCCGGAGACCATTTTCACCGGGGCCTTCTGCGATATCAGCGCCTTCTTTAACTGCGACAGTTCGGCCTATTCTTCCATCGCCCATTTCCAGGGAGTCCCGCTGGGTTACTGGGGGCTGGTCCTGGGAATACTGGTGATGGTGGGAGCGGTGCTACCCTCGGTCAGGCTGGAGAGGGTTAACAAGCTGTTGTCCCTGCTCAACGCCCTGGGAGTCATATCGCTTTTTATCTACTCGGTATTCTTCCTGAAAAGCCTGTGCCTGCTCTGTTCCGGCTTTTATGTTTTCTCGCTTCTTAACTTTTTCCTGTTCTGGAAGTACGGCGTCAGGAACGAATATCCGGGCCTCTACGGCTTTTTCCGGGACCTGGTATTCGGGTCCATCAAGCCACTGGTGGTCATCGGGGTTCTGACCCTGATGGGCGCCTACGGCTTTCACCTGTTTTATCAGGCCAAAAAAGACGCCCAGCTGGGAGGTGTAGCCACGAAAATCGTCAAGGAATTTTACAGCCTGGAAACCGTTAAGAACCCCAGTTTGATTTCGCCCTACTGGACAGCCAGGGCCACCGAGAAGTTCGAGGAGGCACCCATCCGCATCATTGAATACGGAGACTTCCTCTGCTCCGACTGCCTGTTCCTGTTCAAGCAACTGGAAAGGATCAAGAAAGAATATGCCGGCAAGATCAACATCGCCTTCCAGTTCTTCCCGCTCGAGGCCAAGTGCAATGACGTGGTGGACAAGGACAAGCATCCCGGTTCCTGCGATCTTTCTTATATTGCCGCCTATGACCCTTCCAAGTTCCTTCAGATCCATGATGAAATCTTCAGGAACTTTGAGAAGGCCAAGAATCCCGAGTGGCGGTTGCAGCTGGCCAGAAAGTACGGCGTGGAAGCTGCCCTGAACGATGAGAAGACCAAGGCCCTGGTCCGACAGATTATTGAAACCGGCAAGGAGTATGAAAAAACTTCGGAACGTTTCCCCTACGGTATTCGCTCGACTCCGACCCTCATCATAAATAACAGGATGATCATCGGGACGCTGCCCTACGCTCACCTGAAGGCGATTATAGAGTCGTTACTGACCGAGCAGGAGAAGCCGGCCTCGGGCGAGACCAAGTTCCTGGAAAACTGGGTAGACACCAGAAAGCTGAAGAAGTAGCCGGGCCAAAGAGCCGGGAGCCGTCCGGCTTCCTGGCCAGCTTGTTAACCTGTTCAGCCAGCCTGGGTAGTCTCTTTAATTATTATTCCCTTTTTTTCCAGCCCCTCTCTGACGAAAAGGAAGACTTCCGGCTCGAAGCCCAGCCTTTCCGGGGCGATAATACCCTTCTTGTTTATGAGGCCTCGGGCCAGGGCCCGGGCCAGCATGGTGGCCGTGTACCCGGTGGTCCTGGCCATGCTGTGAATTCCGCTGGCGCGGTCGAAGCGGTCCAGTAGCTCAAAGGTCAGGCGGAGCGGCCGGCCGTGCTTCTCTCCTTCAACCACCACTCTGAGCACCGTCAGGTCCTCGTCTCCGGGCCGGAGCTCCAGGCGGGAGAAAAGGATCCTGGCGGTGAAGTCAACGGGCCTGACCTGCTGGCCGTCAACCTCAACCGGCCTGGAGTCGAAGAAGCCTGCCTCCCGGAGCATCAACATCTTCTCCCTGTGCCCGGGATAGCGCAGGGTTTTTTCTTTCATGTCCGGGAAGTCCAGGGTCTTGAGGAGAGTGCGCAGCCCGTCGGTGTTGAAGGCTTCCAGGGTGCCCAGTTCCTCGAACTCCACGAATTCCGGGTCGGACAGGGCTTCTCTTACCACCACCCGACCTCCCTCTTTCAGCCTGGCCGGCCTGAGGTATTCTTCGATGACGTCCAGCGGGGAGAAAACTGCCTTGTATTCGAACGGCCATTGCCTGATTGAGGGCAGGCCGCCGACGTAGATGCGTAACGAATTTCCTTTATCCAAACGGCTCAAGCCGTGGGCGCTCAGCAGGTTGCTCAGTCCCGGGGCCACCCCGGCGTCGACCACGGCCGTAGCCCCTTTTTCCCGGGCCAGGGCCTCCAGTTCAAACGGGTCTTCGGGGAAGAAAGCTATGTCGACCACGTCTTTCCCGGTCTCAAGGCAAGTTTTCAGAGTCTGAAAGCCCAGCCAGCCGGGCAGGGCATTGAGCACCAGGTCCTGTGCGCTGATTATTTCTTTTAAGTCTTGAGCCCGGCTCAGGTCAGCCGGGACAGTTTTCAGTCCACGCTCGGCCAGGTCCTTCAGCCTGGCTTCATCCCGATCGGCGGCAGAAACCTCAAAACCTTTTTCCGAGGCCAGGTCCAGGGCCATGGCCCGGCCGACCAGCCCGGCTCCCAAAACGATGATTTTCATCGGCTTGCTCCTTTCTTTCTTCCAGGACTCGGGGTTATGGGGAAATGGCCTGAGAAGCGGGGCGGGAAAAGATCACAAGCCGCTGAAATGGTTGACGTAGAAGATAAGAAGAAAAAGGCTTCCGTTTAAGCCGCTCATGTTTATCTTCATGTTATAAGACTGCTCCGGGGACCGCAGGCCCATTCTAATCAACAGGACCGGTGGCCGTCAATCGCGGCCTGTCCACCTGGTTTGCGGTCTCGATCTGAATCCTGGACTTCGGGAGTCTGACCTGGCCCTAAGGCGTCTTTGCCTGATGTTATTCCTGCCGCCTCATACAAAAATTGCCAGCACCAGAATGTTAAGACCCCTCCTGGACAGACAGCCGGATAACCGGGGACAGCCCCCGGCCCGGACAATTTTATTTCTGGCCGAAAGCCTTCTTTATTTCGGCCAGGCCCACGCCAAAAATTTTCCTGGCGATCGGGTCCAGGTCTTTCTCCTCGCCCTGGATGTGGATGGTGGTGTGCACGTGCCGCAGCGATTCTCCGGGGTTGAGGATGGCTCCGGGCGAGGAAGTCTCCAGTTCGTAGAACGGCCCGAAAGGCTTGGCCCCGGGAGCAGCCGGGCCATCGTTATAGCTGTTGACCACGTCTCCAGCATATGGGTCCTTCTGAATTTCCCACATGGAGTTGACATAGCTGTGTTCGGCCGGGTTGTCGGGCAGGGTCAGGTGGACAATGGTCAGAACGCGGTTTCCGGCATCGTAGCTTCCACAGAAGGGAAGAACCCGCAGGGGCGAGATCCCGATCTTGCTGCGATACTGGCCGTCCCCCTTGAAATAGATGACGCCGTCGGCGATTTTAAGGCGGTCAGCCGGCACCTTGCCAAAGTAGGCGTCGTTGACCACCGGCCCGAGTTCTTCTTCCGGTCCCATTTTATAAGGAATAACTATGGTGGTATCGGGCGAAGGGTTGAACATGCCCAGGATCCAGATTGAGACCAGGCCGGTCTCTTTTTTCCAGGGGAGTTCGCCGGCATTGGTGATGCGGTTATCAGACTGGAAAGCCACCCAGCTGAGTTTACCCCCGAGCGGAATTCCCAGGGCTTCCAGCTCCGTGCCCTGGAGCAGCCTGATTGTCCGGTCGACCTTTATCCTGAACTCGAATTCCGAGTAATTGACCAGGTTCATGTCTTTCTTCAGGACAACCTGCCGCTCGTCCCGGCTCACCAGGTCGAAGGCCCCTTCGTTGATCGGCGGGGGAGTGAACCAGTGTTCCAGGTCAAAGGGCGAGCCTTTCTTGAAGAACAGTGAGAACTGGCCGCCTTCCGGTCCTAGCCAGAACCGGTCTTCGCCGCCGAAGGCGTTGATGTGGGGATTGTTTTCCCCGGAAGAAATCAGCTCGCGGTTAATCCAGCCGAAGCTCAGCCCTTCCGGCCCGGCGGCGGTGCTGGTCATCACCCGGCCCTGGATGTCGGGGTTGACAGCCACCATGGCCCGTCCGTCTTCTGCGGTCAGGGTGATAACCGAGGTATGCTTTTTCAGAAATTCCAGGTCGTCCTTAAACAGCGTCCCCTGGACCTGGCCCGAAGGCCTGGAACAGGAGACCATCATGGTCAAAACGGCGAATGATAAAATCAGGAACAGGCTTGATAGATAAAGACGCATCTTAACCTCCTGTCTGGAGTAAAAATCAGGATACCAATTGACCCCAAAAATCTCAAGAGAAAAGTTAGGGCTTGTTACATAAAAAACAAAAATATACGTTTCGTGAAAATCAAAAGTATACGTCGGGGGAAAAATTTAGAGCAGGAGCCAGGCCACTTGGCAGCGACGGCCCGCAACCGAAATTTTTTGATCCTGGATGAGTGACGTAGAAAATCAACGACCTTCTCCACTTGGAGGGTGGCTTCGGGGAAAAGAAGCGGTGTGAATTATATCTGGTAGAGGTTGCTTTTTACCTGCGGTAAAAGAAAGCCCCGCCTTCGTTTTTTCGGTCAGCCATCACCGTCTGGTAAACGTCTTCCATCAGGACCTCAAAAGTCTGGGGCTGGTAATAACGGACAGTGATTTCCACCAGGTTATCCGAGAAAACCCGGACCCGGGCATAGTTGTAGACGACACCGTGCCGCTGGTGCTGAATGAACTGCAGGGTGGAGGAAGAAATAAAAGCCCGGGATTGTCCGGGAATAAGGCCGGCCGGGAAATATTCGAAGTTTACCAGGGCCATCCCGCCGACCGCGGCCGGTCCTTTTTCCGGCGGGGATCCTTCACCGCCCGGTTTTTTCCAGCATTTTTCATAATGGATGACCAGCCGAACCTCCTGTCCCTGTTTCAGGGCGGTAAATAACTCCCCGAAATTTTTCAACAGCTCCGGCCGGGGAGCTCCGGCCAGGTCAGGACTCAATAAGCAGAGTAAGAAAATAAGCGAGACACAAAGGGCGGCCGGCTTATTCATCTGGCCAGCGACTCCTTCTTAAGCCTGTGCTGCTTCATGGCTTCGGCCAGCCACTGCCAGATTTTCCGGTGAAATTCAACACTGGGCGGATTGGTGCTCAGGATTTCCCAGTAGCTGGTCTGGCGGCCATCGGGGCTGAACTTGACCTGGAGGTTCCGGTCCCAGAGACGGTAATGTTCCGGGTGAAACTGCAGCCCGAGGACGTTGGGGTACCTGGTATGGTGGATGGCTTCGGCGATTTTTCCGTCGGGCGAAGTGGCGATTATCTTGAAGCCCCGGCCCAGTTTCTTGAAGGCCTGGTGATGGGAGCTCAGGATCCTGGGACGGTCCCGGTCAGAAAAACCGAGTTTCTTGACGAAGAAACCATCCGGCAGGAGCTTTATCCAGTGAAAGCTGTAGCCGCTGAGCCTGAGGTCCGGGTGCAGCTTGATGTAGGGATTGTTATGCCAGCGCTCGGGGCCGAGGGCGATGATGTCCTCGACATAATTTTTCCCGTAAACTTCTGACCAGATGTCCTGGATGAGCGTTCCGCCGGTGCCGACATTCAGGCTCTGGGCTCCCAGGCAGATGCCCAGGACCGGCAGTTCCGGGTTTTCTTCCAGCAGGGGTTTGAACTTCGGGTCCTGGTAGCCGCCCAGCAGGTGAAAGATGGCCGAGAGCTCGAAGTAGTGGCGGTAGGGGTCGGTGATTTCGGTGAGGAGATTGGTCCGCTCGCCCCAGACAACCGGCGGTATGTCCGGGCCGCCAAAGAAAATGATGCCGTCGGATTGCCTGAAAATTTCGGTCAGCTCGGCTGTCAGGCCGTTGGTCTCGAAAATATTTTCCGGGCCGATCTCGGCCGAGAAGGCCTTGAAGGTAAACCAGTCCAGATTGTTGTTCCTGACATAGTTGCGGGCCTCTTCGTAATTGGTCGCTTCCCGGACGTGATAGACGCCGGTCACCTGGAGGCCGGGAAGATTGATTAAACCGTTCTCCAGCAGGGCCTGGAGATTCCGGATGGTCCCGACCGAGGGGTAAAACACCGTCAGCCGGACCTCCGCGGACTGGGCCCTCAACAATGGCGCAGTCAGGCCGGATATAAATATGAATAAAAGCAGGCCAGCCAGCCACCACCTGTTCGCTTTCATTTTCACCTCCGTCCAGATGGCCATTATATTGTTTAAGGCGGGAAGATTCAAACTGATGAAAAGGTTGGGCCAGTCGCCCCGCCGCTGGATAATGGTGGCTCCGGGTACCGAATGCTTTTGTAGCGGTCTGGATTTATAATAAGCAAAGACAGGGCAGGTGACATGGACATAGACCGGGTGGAATGGTACGCCGGTTACCGCGGCCGGGAAAAGCCACGGGCGGTCTGGGTCGCCGGGCAAAGGATAGAAGTTGAGGAAATCATCTGGCAGAAAAGAATAAGAGAGGCAAAAAGCGGGCGGATTAGAGAGGTTTTTCTGTGCCGGCTGCCCGGGGGACAGCAGGCCAGGATTATAAAATATAACGAATCGGAAAGTGGAAAATAGTCGGTGAATAGAATTGGCACCCGGAGGTCTAACCCTGATGATATATGAATGGCTGTTCATATATCAGGGCGTAATGAAGAGGCGATGAATAACAGGCTGGATTAATCCTGCCGGCTTTACATAGAATATTGAAGGTGGCCAGCGGAATGGCCGTTCCTGTTCCTTATCCGGAAACGGCCTTTTCCTGGCGGGACCCGCGGCCCGAAAGGAGGACAGATGAGAAAAAATAGAGGAGCGATCTTTTTATATGGTATCGGATTACTCATGTTTCTGGTAATGGCGGCACGTATTGAAGCCCGGCCCGGGCAGAATAAAGTCTTCCGGGTGGGTCAGCTGGCCGCCGGGCCGGGCCAGGTCGTCAGCGGCTTCCTGGAAGTGCCGGCCGGACAGGACCCGGCCACCAGGATTCCAATTACAATCATAAATGGCCGAAAATCTGGCAAAGTTCTGGCCGCCGTGGCTGGCGTCCATCCCTACGAATATCCGCCCATCCTGGCCCTTTACCGGGTTAAGGAGTTGATAAAACCGGAAGAACTGTCCGGGACACTGGTCCTGGTTCACATCGCCAACCTGCCAGCCTTTCAACGTCGCACCATCTATTACAATCCTTACGACTGGAAAAATCTCAACCGGGTATTCCCGGGGGACCCCGGGGGCAGCCAGAGCCAGAGGATAGCCGCCGTCCTGACTTCTGAAATCGTGGACCGGGTCGAGGCACTAATCGATATGCACTGCGGGGACGGCAACGAGGCCCTGATTCCCTATACCTACTGGATGCTGAGCGGGGACCGGAAGCTTGACTCTATCACCCGGGAAATGGCCCTGGCCTTTGGCCTCAAGCACATCATAATTGACGATACCAGGGCCCAGGATCTTAAAAACTCCAAGTACCTGGGCAACACCGCCATCGTCCGAAAAAAGCCGGCCATCACCACCGAGTCCGGTTACCTGGGCCGGGTGGAGGAAGAGGCCATTGCGGCCAACGTGGCCGGTGTCCTGAATGTCATGAGATATTTCGGGATGCTGCCCGGGAAGGCTGAGCTCCAGACAGACCCGGTCTGGATCGACAGGTACCAGGTTATTTATTCCGAGCATGATGGGCTGTTTCACCCCCGGGCCGGGATGGGTGATTATGTCAGGGCCGGCCAGATAGTCGGGATAATCACCGATTATCACGGGAAAGTTCTGGCCGAGATGCGGGCTCCTTTTACCGGCATTTTGCTCTACATAATCGGCACCCCGCCCTGCAACCAGGGGGAACCTCTATTTGAAGTCGGCCGGGTCAAGGAAAGACCGTAAACGGCTGGAGATCAGCCCGGGCAGGAATCAAATTATTTATGAGAGCCTCTGAGCGGGATTAAATTCTATCGCGCTATGGTAGCACTGTTATCCTTATGATGCGGGGGCAATCTAATATCTGAAATTCCTGGTAACGCTGGAAAATTTGAATGCCTGAAATTATGAACGGTGAAACTCAGCCATATTCAATTTCAACCAGGGAAAATCATCAGCGAAATAATCCGGCCTTTATTTAGCGGGCAGAGCGAAGTGTTCCTTCATTTTTTCCGGTTGCCCCATCCTGAACCTGAAGTTTAAGTCATGTGCCGCTGGCCCATAAGAAAATTTATCAATTTCTTGCTGCTGACCCGGGGTAGCAAAGACGACCGCCTGGCTTCTGGAGATATTTAGGGTGGGCCATGGAGCTTCATCCTTCTGCCGGTCCATCAGCTTCTGCCTTATGGAGAAAAAATTTTGGGAGGGGCGGGAAACCTTTTGCCAGGAGAATCCGTCTATAATTATGAATTCCTGAAAATTTATCCTTCGGTGGTTGTAGGAGAATGAGAAGAGGTTTTTTAACATTATTTGCCCTCGCGATTCTGCTCTCGGTAATTTCTCAGGCTCCATTTCCAGCCCGGGCCTCGGCCCACGTCCAGGATGCAAAACTTTCCATTCCCAGGCTGTCCCACCCGCCGAAGATTGATGGCGTTCTGGACGAGGTCTACGAACGGGAAGCTCTCAAGATTGAAGATTTCGTGCAGCTTTCTCCGAAGGAAAACGGTCAGCCTACCGAGAAAACCGTCGCCTACCTCGGTTACGACGAAAAGAATCTATATCTGGCCTTCCGCTGCTTTGATTCCCAGCCCAAGAAAATCCGCTGCTCGGTCACCAGCCGCGACAACTGCATGGAAGATGATTGGGTGATCATTTTCCTCGACACCTTCGGCGAGAAGCGGCGGGCCTTTACCTTCGTGTTGAATCCCATCGGGGTACAGGCTGACTTCATGCGAATGGAAGAAGGCGGCAACGACAACATGGATGATTCCTGGGACACCTTTTTCTTTTCCGACGGCAAGCTGGATGCCCAGGGCTACGTGGTGGAAGCGGCCATTCCCTTCAAAAGCATCCGTTTTCCCGACGAGGACCCCAAGACCTGGAATATCGTCCTGGGGCGCAACCTGCCCCGTACGGGGGAGATAATCATCTGGCCGCGGTATTCTCGCACCATCCCCGGGCTGCTCAGCCAGGGCCGGCCTTTCATCCTGACCGGCCACCTGGAAAAGGGCAAAAACCTGGAAATAATGCCGGTGGTCACCTCGGCCAAGACCGAGGGCCAGAAGATAGACGTGCAGCCAGGCCTTAACCTTAAGTATGGAGCCAACTCTAACCTGACCCTTGACCTGACGGCCAACCCGGACTTCAGCCAGGTGGAAGCCGATGTTCCCCAGATCGATCTCAATCTTCGCTACGCCCTTTATTACCAGGAAAAAAGGCCCTTCTTCCTGGAAGGGATGGAAATATTCCGTTACCCGGCCATAGAAATGGTTTATACCCGGCGGATCATTGACCCCCTATTCGGGGCCCGGGTAACCGGCAAGACCGGTCGGTTTACCTACGGATTGCTCACCGCCTATGACCAGAAACCCACTGAAAGCCTGTGGGATGTTCACAACGGAGGCGGGGAGGAAACGGTTGACCGCAATGCCCTGTTCAACATCTTCCGGGTGAAGGCTGATGTCTTCGACCAGTCCTACGTGGGCTTCACTCTGGCTGATAAGGAAATAACGGGCGGAGCCTGGAACCGGGTGGCCGGAATAGACGGAATGTGGCGCTTCAAGGACCGCTTCTTCTTTTCCTTCCAGGCCCTGGCCTCGGACACCAGGAATGAAGAACGCAACACCTCCCTGGCTCCGGCCCTGTACAGCGAGTTCTATTATTACACCCGGCTCAGAAAAAAGCTTCACTGGGGAATCGGCGGTTATTTCCAGGCCATGCATCCCGATTTTGAAGCTTCTTCGGGTTTTGTCAACCGGGTCGATTACCGCCTGACCGGCCTCTTTACTTTTTTCAACCTGTACACCGATAAAAAATACCTCAACCAGGTTGACCTGAACCTCCAGGTGGCCCAGCGAGATTCTTACCGGGGTGACATCGTCCAGGACAGGTGGTTCAGGGCCCGGCTCCAGTTCCGCCTGACCGAGTTCAACCGGATCTTCCTCTTCCTGACCAGGTCCATGGAGCGTTATGCCGATATAGATTTCAATAAGACCACCTTTTACCTGGAAGGCCAGACCACCTTTCTGAGCTGGTTGCCCCTTAATTTTTATTTTCAGACCGGGCACAGCATAAACTACGATCCGGAGGATCCCTTCCTTGGCTACAGCAACATCTACGGCCTGTTCCTGACACTCAAGCCGGAAAAAAGGCTGCAGCTCGGCCTGGATATTAACTGGCAGACTTACTGGAGGGAATGGGGCGGCGAGAAGCTCTGGGATTACCTGGTCATCAGGCAGAAAACAACCTTCCAGATTTCCAAGACCCTGTCCATCCGGACCATCGTCGATTACAACGATTATTATAAGAAGATATTTGGCAGCCTGCTCCTGAGCTGGGTGCTGCGGCCCGGTACCCTCTTCTACCTGGGAGCCGACTCCAATTACCTCCGGGATGAATTCGGCCATTATGGTCGGACCAATTACGGGGTGTTCATGAAATTCTCTTACTGGTGGAGGATCTGACCGTTCCCGCGGACACAAATGTGGCCTGCCAATTCAAATAAATTGGGGCAGAGGATAGACCTCTGCCCCCCTCTCGTCTAAAATAACTCTGTGAGTCTGGAATTTCTGGCAGGGCTGCCGGAGTTCAGGGCCCTGGTAGCCAGGTTAAAGAAGGGGGAGGACTGTCTTTTTTTAGCCGGGGTAATACCCGAAGCCCGGCCTTATCTCTATGCCCTCCTTTCCAGGGAAGTAGACCGGCCGATCGTGGTCATCTTGCCGGGCAGTATTTCCCCTGCCGATCTCAGGCAGGAAACCGAAAATTTCCTCCGGCTTCTATCCGTGAAAAGAGAAGTCCAGGTTCTACCGGCCCTGGGTAGCGAACCCTACCTGGAAGTGGCCGCGCCCCTGGAGGCCGTGGCCTCAAGGATGAAGACCTTTTACAGCCTTCTCCTCGGGCACAGGCCACTCATCTTTACCAGCCTGGCCGGACTGCTGAAGCCGGTGCCGAGGAGCGAAGACTTAAAAAAATCCTTTATCAGGATAAATTCCGGGGAAGAGCTTGACCGGGACTGGCTGCTGGAAAGGCTGAAAGAATTTGGTTATGCCCATGAAGACCTGGTAGCTTCGGCCGGCGAGTATGCCTACCGCGGCGGCATCGTGGATGTCTATTCCGTCTGGTCGAATTACCCGGTGCGTCTGGAGTTTGCCGGAAACCGGGTGAGCTCCATCAGGGAATTCGACGCTTCGACCCAGAGGTTCGTTAACCGCATTGAGTCGGCCGTAATTCCATCGCTGAGAGAATTTCCAGGCCAGACAGAATTCATCGAAAAATTCTGCCGGCAGGCCAGGAACCGGGCTCCCCGCAGTCGGGACCTTGAGAAAAAGATAGAGCTTCTGCGGCAGGGGGAATTCTTCCCTTCCTTTGCCTATTCGGCCTTGCTGGTCGGCGAACATTTTGCCCCCGTAACCGGACTCCTGGAAAACCCGCTGTACATATTTGAAGAGCGGGAGCTGGTGGAAAAAGACTGGGAAGAGCGGCTGGCCGAGTGGCGGAAGTCCTACGAAGAGCAGGCGGCCCAGTCAGGATTTTTCCTGCCGCCGGAAGAGATTTTCCCGCCGGGAATCCTGGAATCGATCCGGGAACGCGTCCTGACCCTCAGCGAGCTGGGTTGGGAAGAAAGTGGCGACGGTGTTCATTTTTCCTTCCAGCCGGTGCCCCGCTTTGATAACAGGATCCCGTTCTTCCTACAGTATCTGAAGAAGCGCCAGGAGGAGCGTGACCTCTGTTACCTCTTCATTTCTAATCCCGGAAAGCGGGAGCGGCTGGCCGCGGTGCTGCGGGAAGAAGATATTCCGGTTAGGCTTCTCTCCGACCCCCTGGAAAGCCCGCGCGGAGAGGAGGTCAACCTGGTTGAAGGTGAGCTGCAACGCGGGTTCTGCTTTCCGAAGCAGAAGGTCTTCTTTTTCGCCGAGCGCGATATCTTTACCGAGGAAAAAGTCATAATAAGCCGCGTTCCGCGGAAGCTGTTTTTCTCACAGTTCCAGGACCTGAACCAGGGAGACTACGTGGTCCATACCGAGTACGGGGTCGGCCGCTTCAACGGGCTGAAAAAGCTGGACTTTGACGGGCGGGCGCACGACTTTATTGAGATTATCTACAGGGACGATGACCGGCTGCTGGTGCCGGTGGAGGACCTGAACCTGGTCCAGAAATTTTCCAGCGCGCCCGGGGTGGCTCCCCAGCTTGATAAGCTCGGTACCCAGACCTGGGCCAGGACCAAGGCCCGGGTTAAGAAGGCCGTCGAAGAAATTGCCCAGGAGCTCCTGGAGCTTTATGCCCGGAGAAAGACGGTGGAGGGCATTGCCTACAGCCCCGGAGGACAGTGGGAAAGGGAATTTGAAAAAATGTTCATCTACGAGGAGACCGAGGACCAGCTCCGGGCCATAGAAGAGGTCAAGAAGGATATGGAATCTCCGCGCCCGATGGACCGGTTGCTATGCGGGGATGTAGGCTACGGTAAAACCGAGGTGGCCATGAGGGCGGCCTTCAAGGCGGTTATGGACGGAAGGCAGGTGGCCGTTCTCTGCCCGACCACGGTGCTGGCCGTTCAGCACCTCAACACCTTCCGCCAGCGGATGCTGCTATTCCCGGTGCGGGTGGAAGCCCTGACCAGGCTGCAGTCGCGGAAAGAGCAGCAGAAAATAATAGAGGACCTGAAAAAGGGTTTTGTAGATATCATCATCGGCACCCACCGGCTCCTTTCCCCGGACGTCGGCTTTCATAACCTGGGGTTGTTGATAATTGACGAGGAGCAGAGGTTCGGGGTCAGCCATAAAGAAAGAATCAAGCAGCTCAAAGCCAGCATCGATGTTTTGACTCTGACCGCCACTCCCATACCGCGAACCCTCAACCTGGCCCTGAGCGGCCTGCGTGACATTAGCCTCATTGAAACGCCGCCCAGAGACCGGCTGGCGGTGCACACGGTGGTGGCGCCCTTCAATTCAGGACTGGTAGCTTCGGCCGTAAAGCAGGAGCTCGAGCGCCAGGGCCAGGTCTATTACATTCACAACCGCATAGACGATATCGACCGGGTGGCCGACCTGGTCCGCAAGCTGGTTCCCCAGGCCAGGGTGATTACCATTCACGGGCGGATGAAAGGTCCGGAGCTGGAGAAGAGGATGCTCGATTTCATAAACCAGAAATACAACGTCCTGGTCTCCACCACCATCATCGAGAACGGCATCGACATTCCACTGGTCAATACCCTGATAGTGGACCGGGCTGACCTGTACGGGCTGGCCCAGCTCTACCAGCTCCGGGGACGGGTGGGCCGCTCTTCCCGGCAGGCCTATGCCTATTTCCTGGTGCCACCGTTGTTTGAACTGAGCCCGGAAGCCAGGGAGAGGCTCAAGGCCCTGAAGGAGTTCAGCGAGCTGGGCTCCGGCTTCCGGCTGGCTGCCCGTGACCTGGAAATCAGGGGGGCGGGCAACATCCTGGGACACCGGCAGCATGGTTTTATCGAGGCGGTCGGCTACGAGTACTTCCTGCAGCTCCTGGAGCGGGCGGTCAGGGAGCAGAAGGGAGAAAGGTTAGAAGAAGCCCGGTGCGAGATAAATCTCAAGGTTGACTTCAGGATCCCGGAAGATTACCTGCCCCAGGTTAACCTCCGCCTGAACCTTTACAAGAGGCTGTCAGCGTTGGAGAACCCGGACGAAGCCCTGAAAATAAGGGAAGAGATCCAGGACCGCTTCGGCCCGCTGCCGCCCGGAGTGGAAAACCTTTTTCTCTATGCCCAGATCAAATATTACACCGGCAGGATAAAGCTTAAGGCCCTCGACCGGAACGGCCAGAGGCTGCTGTTAAAATTCCCGCCCGAAGTCCATTTTCGCTGGGAGGCGGTGCAGGGGCTGCTAAAACGTTACCGGGGTAACGTTTCCCCCCTTGGATTGATGACCTTTAACCTGCCGGCCGGTTCCGACCGGGAGTTCCTGGTTCAGGCCCGGCTTATCTTGAAGGAGCTCTCAGGCTATACTATAATCAACTGAGGCTGCCGAGAATTTCCATGAAAAAAGCTATTCTGGCCATCCTGTTGCTGGTTCTGGTAGGGGCCGTCCTTTATTTCGGCTACCACTATTTCCAGGAGAAAAAAGGGGCAGAGGAGGCCGACAACCGGGGAGAAAAGGTTGTCTTCCGGGTAGAAGAGAAGAGCTATACCCTGGCGGATTTTGAAAACTATGTCAAAATTTTAAACCCGGACCGGCAGGAGCTACCGGGCGAAGCCCTGAGCCAGCTTTTTGACCAGTTTATAGAGGACAAGTTGATACTCTATTCTGCCATGAAGCAGGGCCTGGAGCTGACGGCCGAGGAAAAGGAGGCTTTCCTGCGCAGGATGACCCGCGATTACCCGGCCGAAGAGGGCCTGGTTGAGAAGCTGGCTGCCGACCGCGGCCTGGAAGAAAGCCTGCTGGTGGAGAAGTACAAGCACGAAAAGATAAAAGAAGTGGTGGTGACCGAAGACGAGATAAAAAGATATTACGAGGAAAACAAAAAGGATTTCCTGGCCCCGGAGCGGGTCCGGGTCAGCCAGATCCTGGTGGGGTCGAGCGAGCAAGCCATCAAGCTGAGGGAAAGATTGCAGAAAGCCGGTGAGGAAGAGTTCAGGCAGGCGGCCAGGGAGTTCTCAAAGGCCCCCGACGCTTACAAGGGCGGAGTCATGGGTGTCTTCAAGCCGGGCGAGCTTCCGGCCGACATGGAAAAGGTGATCTTTTCCCTGGAGGAAGGCCGGCTGTCCACAGTTTTCCAGTCAGCTTACGGCTATCATATCTTCCGCCTGGACAGGAGATACTCGCCCAGCCTGTTGAGCCTGGAAGAGGCCTATTCGCGGATCCGAAACCTTTTGCTGGAAAGGAAAGTTAAGGATATAGTGGGCCGGGAAGTGGAAGAGCTCAAAGCTACTTATCACTGGGAGGTTTATCCGGCCAACCTGCCTTTTAGGTATGAAGGGAATTAATATGACTGCAAAAAAATTGGTAACGCTGGGGCTGGCCGTGGTGGCCATCGCCCTCTGGCTTCCCGGGGACGTGGTTGAAGAAATCGTGGCCATCGTCAACGGCGATGTCATCACCCTGTCCGAGTACCGGGAGCAGTTTAACACCACAGTCCAGATGTTGCGGGCCCAGTTGAGCGGGGAAGAGTATTTCAAGGAATACGAACGGCTGAAGGATTCGCTCCTGGACATGATGATCACCGACCTGCTGCTTATCCAGAAGGCCAGGGAACAAAATCTCAATGTCAAGGAGCAGCTTAAGGCCACCATCGAAAAAATCAAAACGGATAACAACCTGTCTTCGGACGAAGAGCTGATCCGGGCCATGAATGCCCAGGGCATAGATTACAACGTCTGGGTAAAGGAGCTGGAAGAAAACCTTTTGCGCCAGGCCGTAATTTACGTCGAGGTGGACCGGAACATTGTCCTGGATGACTCGGAGATCGTTACGTATTACAAGAAGAAACCGGAGGAATTTGTTGTGCCCCCCGAGTACAGGATCAGGGCCATTTATCTCTCGGTGGCCACCAACCCCGACTACCTGCTGGAGGAAAAGAGAAACGCCATTTCGGAAAAATTGAAGAGCGGTTCATCCTTCGAGGACCTGGTAGCCGAATACTCGGAAGGGCCAAAGGAAAACGGCGGCGACCTGGGATTCTTCAAGAAGGGAGAGCTGGACAAGTCCATCGAACAGGCTGTGGAAAAGCTCAAGCCGGGCGAGGTTTCTTCCTGGATCCAGGCCCGCAACGGCTGGTACCTGGTAAAACTTGAAGAGAAGAAGGATAGCTACCAGAAGACCTTCGACCAGGCCCGGTCAGAAATCGAGCAGAAGCTCTACATGCAAAAGAGAGAACAGAAAATTAACGAATATGTTAAGAAACTGAAGGAAGAAAGTTTTATCAAGATTTTGAACCCCAATCCCCTGAATCTTTAGGTGGTCTAACTGGGGCCCAGGGTATTGGCCCGCCTGAAAGGTCAGGTCACAAAAACCGCGGCAGCCACGGCTGTCGTCCAGAGCCCTTTAGCCCCGGCCGCTACCTGGGAAATACTCCTGGTCCTGACCGTCAGGTGCTGGTTGATGCGGTAATAATTCTCGCGCCCGCGCTTGAAATTGTGCCGGGAATAGGCTTCCCCGAGCTTGGTGGCCAGCATCTCGGCCGCCAGCTCCTCGGCCTGGGCTCCGGCCTCTTTCTCGCTTTCGCCAAAGCCTTCGTGCTCGGCCAGGTAACCGTACTGTTCCTTTTCCTGTGGTATGGCCAGTCCGATGGAAGCGGAAATCAGGCGATGGGCTTCGTCGGTGGCATTTTCGCTCATCACCAGGAAAACCACCTGCCCTGGCTTCAGCTTCTTCAGTCCCTCGGCCCGGCTGATCAGCCGGCAGTGGGGCGGGAAGATGCTGGAGACCCGGACCAGGTTGAAGGGCGAAATTCCGGCTTCGCGCAGGGCCAGCTCGAAGCTGACCAGTTTCTGGGCATGCTGGCCCTTGCCCCTGGTCAGAAAAACCTGTCTTGGTAAAATTGTCTCCATCTGGGCTATCCTTTCTCGGTCAATTCTCCGCTGACAGTGGCAGAAGAAATTTATTTCTTCACATCTTCTTTCTTCTCGACCACCGGCGTTACCGCCTGGTCTTCCTTGAAATCGATGTTCTTGGAAACTTCCCATTCTCCCAGCAGGACGAACTCGGAACCAAAGGAACGGGCAAACAGCTTGACCACGACCGGTTTCCAGTAAGGGTTGTTCTTGAAGGAGTCCAGCGTCTTGCCTTCCACCCCGTAATTGCTCTTCAGGGTGATGACCGGGCTGACCTCGCCCGGCATGACCGGTTTCTTGCGGATGGCCGCCAGGAAATTGTCGCCCAGGTTCTTGGTCTCGTCCTTGAACTTGAAGATGGCGTTAAAATTGACATAGGTCAGCGGCTTGTCGCTGATGTTTTTTACCCGGAAAGAGATAACCGGAACCAGCACCAGCTTGGGCGGCCAGGCCCGGTATTCCTTGCTGACCCACTTGGTTTCAACATCTATTATCTCCATCGAGTTCTTGAGTTCTTCGGTTGACATTTTCTTGCAGGCCGGGAAAAACAGGCCCGAGATGATAAGACTGAGCATTAAAGCCGGAACAAGAGTTCTTTTCATTTTTGTCCTCCCTGAGGATTCTATATTAGTATAGCAGAAATGACAGGCGGAAAGTATTGAGGAAAACCAGGCCGCGTTTTAAGGCCGGGTCCAGCCCGCACTTCAG
The DNA here is from genome assembly GCA_024653215.1 of Candidatus Saccharicenans sp. Taxonomy (GTDB): domain Bacteria; phylum Acidobacteriota; class Aminicenantia; order Aminicenantales; family Saccharicenantaceae; genus Saccharicenans. Next base: position 233,334 of record JANLFU010000004.1, read on the forward strand.
TTCTTGACCAGGGCCGAGACCGGGGCCAGCTTAACTCCAAATTCTGCTGCCCTCGGCAGATACGTCTTGAGAACTTCCAGGGTTTCCGGGAAGGGGTGGCCTATGCCGATGGCCTGGCCATTTTTCCTGGCCAGGTTAAACAGTTCCATCAGGCGGTCTTTGACGCGGCTCCGGTCTTCGTCGGCATCCAGGAAGACCTGTCTGGCCGCGGCCGGTACCTTTTTCTTCAGGGCCAGCTCGTAAGCTACCGACCTGGGACTGGTCTTGCTGTCAAGAAAATACAGGTTCTTTTCCCGGAGAAAGGAGATGATGATTTCCATCAGGTCCTGGCTGGAAGTGGCCTTGGAGCCCATGTGGTTGTTAAGGCCGCGGGCCTGAGGAAGAAGGCTCAGGTCCCTTTCCAGGATGGAGCGAACATCCTGGGGGCTCATCGAGGTGGTGATCAGGCCCTCGGCTCCGGCCGAAGTGAGGTGGTTGTTGAAGGCTTCAAGCGGAAGATGGATTATCACTTCCAGGCCGTTTTTTTCAGCCAGGGCGGCACTTTCTCGGGCCAGGCCCGAGTCGGGCAGGATGGCCACGGTCAGCGGGACCTTGAGATTTATGAGTTCCCGCAGAAAATTCAGGTCTTCTCCCATGTCGTCAATAACGATCGCCACCAGCCGGTCCTCAGGTTTCAGGCCGGGAACCGTAGCTGTAGCGGGTTCAGCCCGGGCCGGCTTCCTGGCCTGGACAGGCAGGGAATAGCGCAGTACCAGCCAGCCCCTGGTCCTGGAGTTCTGGCGAAGTTCGAAGGTGGCCACCATCTCGCCACTGGCGGTCTTTTCCTCTTTCAGGCCGGTCTTTATTTTTTTCTTTTTTAAGGCTGACAGCAGGTCATCCTTGAACCGGCGGTAATCGCGGGCTGTGGTTCTGACTGAAACGTAGGTCAGCCCCTCATCCGTCTTTTCCTCCGTGATAGCCTCGGGGGAGAGACCCAGCTGGGAAAGCTGCTGATGCAGGAATTCAGAGAGGGAGAATGGAGCCTGGGACTGAAGAAGAGTTGTTTCACCGCTCCGGGCGGTTTCAGGCCAGGGCAGGTAGGAGACTTTTTGCTTCCGGAAGTTGAGATGGTCAAGCCAGACGGCTGAGAACAGAGCCAGGCAGGTCAGAGCTGCGGCCAGTAACCCCAGGCGAGGCCTCTGCCTGGAGGTTTCTCTGGTCTTTGCTTTTCTTGCCGGGTGCATTAATTCTTGGCGGTCAGAAGGCTCAGGGTCTTATCCTGGTAGAGTTTATCCATCGACTCGGAATAAGAGAGCTTAACATCCAGGGGCAGGCTGTTGTCCCAGAGCTTTGTCCCGGATTTCAAAGAAAAAACAGCCGTGGTCAGGACCACCAGGCTGCCGTCGGCAAGCGGGAACGACTCCTGGACCCCGGCCAGCCCGGGTGTTTCCAGGCCTATGGTCTGGGCCCGATTTAAGTCCTTGAGGACGCCGCCCACCAGCTCGGCCGGGCCAGCGGTGGCCTGGTTGACCCAGATGAAGAGCTTGAGGTTCGGAAACTCTGGCGAATCGGAACAGGCAATGACCTGTTTCTGGCTGCGGCTTTCCAGACTGGCCGCCTCCTCCACCTTTATAAAAAGGTTAATCAGCTTCCGGGCTTCCTCGTAATCTCCTCCCCAGCAATCGCGCAGGTCGAGCACGGCCGCTCTGGGGACCGGCCTGTTTTTTAACCGGGCCTTGAGGGTCTTGCTTATTTCGGCCGCCAGCCCCTGGTAAATTGAGGTCGGCCGCAAGACCACCAGCCCTGAGGGGCCGGCGCTGAATTTAAGGTTGTCCCTGAACAGGAAGTCACGGTTGATCTGAATCTCCAGGGTTTCGCTTCCCCGCAACACCCTGAGCCGCACGGGTGGTTGACCATTTGGACCTGGCTCGGCTTCCAGGAGCAGGCTGGTTTCGAGCAGGCTGAGGTTCATGGTGTTCCGGTCATTTATGGCGCTGATGTTGTCGCCCACCTTGAGGCCAGCCTGGGCGGCGGGGGAATTTTCTCTTACCGCCACCACCATGGGGAAGAGCCCGTATTTTTTGAAGATGATCAGGCCCGTGCCCTTCACCGGCATCTTGCGGTTAAGGTACCTTGAGGCCAGGTCCTTGTCCAGGTAGGCGCTGAGCGGGTCCAGGGAATTTATCAGGCCGCGGTAGGCGCCTTCGGTTATCCTGGCCGGGTTGGGTTCCTCCAGGTAATCAGTCTTGATGTAGTTCATCACCGTGCTTACCAGGTCGGCATTGCTGGGACTGAACTGCGGCAGCGGGCTTTTGGCCGGCAGAAAACGCTTGTCCAGAAGCAAAATGGCGGTCAGCAGCAGGATGATGACCAGAAGATAAACATTAAGCTTGTTAAATTTCATATTGTTTTCCAGTCTACTCTTGATAATCCGTTATTTTGTGTCGAAATCCAGTAAATTCTATCATCTTCTCTTTAACCATTGCAAGGGATCGACCGGCCGGGCCTTGTGGCGGATTTCAAAATACAGGCTTTCGCCCTTCAGGGAATCAGAATCTCCGACCAGGGCGATGTCCTGACCCTCCCTGACCAAATCTCCGGTCCTGACCAGGAAACTGGCGCAGTGTCCGTAAAGGGTGTAATAGGACAGGCCATGGTCGATGATGATCAGGTTGCCGTAGCCCTGAAAATAATCGGCGAAGACCACCCGGCCGCCGTGAACCGCCCTGATTTTTTTGTCCTGGCCCGAGGGGGCGATTTCCACCCCGTTATTGACCGTAACCGTGTTGAATTTAGGATGTTTTTCTTTGCCGAACCTGGTGATCACCCGGCCGTTGACCGGCCAGGGAAGCTTCCCCTTTCTTTCGTACAGGGGAATAAAGGGAGAGGGCAGGGAGATTTCCTGGGCCTGAAGCCGCTTTAAGAGGTGCTGTAATTGTTCCTGGCTTTCCTGCAGTTCGGAGACCATCTGCTGGTAGGTGGTCTTGTTCTTTTTGATTTCTGCCAGCAACTTCTGGTTCCTGGCTTCTTCGTCGGCCAGCCGGGACTGGTTGGCCCGGGCCTGCTGGAGCAGCGACTCGGCCTCGGCCATTTTTTCCTTGAGCTCCTTTTCCAGCGACTGCATCTGTTCAATGGTTCGGAGGTAGCTGCTGATGGCCTGGCCCTGGTAGCTGGCCAGGAAGGTCAGGTTCTTGCTCTCCCGCAAAAATGTTTCCAGGTTTTGGGCCTTTAAGAAAAAGTGCATGAAGTCCAGGCGGCCGTAGCGGTAAAGGGTGACCAGGGTCTTCTCAACGGCCTCCTTTTCTTTCTGGAGGGTCTTCTCGGTTTCGGCTGCTTTGAGTCTGAGCTCGTTGAGCTGCCGATTCACCAGGGTCCGCCTCAGGTTCAGCGATTCAATTTCATTTTGAAGAACTTTTTTATTCAACCTGATTTTTTCCAGCGAAGATAACAGCGAACTTTCCCTCTTTTCTTCTTCTTTCAGGCGGGACCGGAGCTCTGAAATCTGTCGATTTATCTGTTCTATTCGCTTTTCAACGTCGGAGATGACCGACTCCTGTTCTTGCGCCAGGGCTGCCTGTTCGGATAGAATAAGCACAAAGATGAAAATTGCGACCGGAATTATAAGGAAAGATAAACGGCCGGTTCTTATTCTGGCCGGAGCGGACTGGCAAGCGAATTTCATTCTCTGATACCTAATTATTTTTACCATAACGGAAGCCTGAGTGAAAGAAAAAGGGTGAGATTATGCCGGACTTACCATCCCTGGACCTGAAAGAAATCGCCAGGAAGCTGGGCCAGGTGGCCCTGGGAGCGGTGCGACCGGAACGCCTGGTGGCTGAAAATGTGGCCCGGGACGGTCGGAACCTGATCATCGGCGGTCAGAAATTAAACCTGGACGATTTTGGAAAAGTGGTGATGATAAGTATTGGCAAGGCGGGCCTGCTCCTGGCCGAAGCCATGCTGCCTCTGGTCGAAGACAGGCTGGAGGCGGCGGTTATAACCGGAAGCCAGGAGTACCTGGAAAAAGACAAACTCAGTTATTTCCCGGCGGCTCATCCGCTTCCAGACGAATGGAGCCTGAGGGCCGGGAGCAAAGCTTACGAACTGGCCCTTTCCCTCTCCGAAAGAGACCTTCTCCTGTTATTGATTTCAGGGGGCGGTTCGGCCCATCTCTGCCTTCCGGAAGATGGGGTCAGCCTGGAGGACAAGAGGCAGGTTACGGAGCTACTGATGAAGGCCGGGGCCGACATCAGGGAACTCAATACCGTGCGCAAGCACCTTTCCCGTATTAAAGGAGGCCGCCTGGCCCGGGCCGGCTGGCCGGCTCGCGTTTTCAACCTGATCGTATCCGATGTTGTGGGCAATGACCTGGAGAGCATCGCCTCGGGCCCGACCTGGCATGACTCCACCACCTTCGAGCAGGCCGTTTCAATTCTTAAAAAATACGCGCTCTGGGAAGCTTGCCCGGAAGGCATCAGGCGGGTCCTGGAGGAGGGCCGGGCCGGGCTCAGGGAAGAAACCGTCAAGAAAGGCGACCGGGTGCTGGAAAAGGTTAAGCCGGTGATCATCGGCGACAATCTGAGGGCGCTCTACGCGGCCAAGGAAGCGGCCCGGCAGTTTGGCCTGGAAACGGTTATCCTGACTTCGGAAGACCGGGGAGAAGCCAGGGAAGCGGCCAGAGATTATATGAATAAACTCAGGGAATTCAGGCGTAAAGCCCGGGAGCAGAACCGGGCCTTCTGCCTGCTGGCCGGCGGCGAGCTGACGGTCACGGTCAGAGGGCGGGGGCTCGGCGGGCGCAATACCGAATTTGTCCTGGCCTGCCTCCTGGAGATCCTTAAAAACAAGGAAGATTTTCAGGGGATTGACTGGCTGGTAATGAGCCTGGCCTCCGACGGCCGGGATGGCCCGACCGATTCGGCCGGGGCCTGGGCCGGCCCGGAAATCCTGGAAAAAGTCAGGGCGACAGGCATTTCTCCGCAGGCCTATCTCGAGAATAATGATTCATATCAATTTTTCCAGGAAATCGGCAGCCTTCTTAAAACGGGGCCCACCGGGACCAACGTCATGGACCTCAGGCTGTTTTTGCTGGCGCCGCGTCCTAAGTGATATCTGGCAGAATTTTAGGGTTGGGTTGAAATCAACCGGCAAAAGGTATCATAATAGATCCATGGAGATGGGAAAGATGATTGAAGAAAAGTGGATGAAGGAACTCAACCGCTATTTTGAAGATCTCAGAATAATAGAAAAATGCCAGCAGGAAGCCAGGGACCATTTCGACCAGTTCTGCGAGTTCATCGTGGAGCCGGCTTTTGAGGCGCTGGAGCAGGCCCTTGAACCCAGGGGTATAAAGGTCAAGTACGACCACCGCAAGAAAAGCTCAATCCATATCCAGATAAATTTCCCGGAAAGCAAGATTGACAACTTCCATTACACCATCGTCCTGCCGCCAAACTCGCTGGAACTCAAGCTGCTGCTCAAGACAGCCGGCCGGAAGAACAAGAAGTCCCAGCTTGAAGAAAGGGAAAGGCCCTTTATGCCGGAAGTCAAGCCGGAGGACATTCTTAAGCTGGGGAAAGAAGACATAATCATAGATATAATTCAGAAGCTCAAAGAATTTAATTACGCGGCCCGGACCAGTCCGGATTGACTGGGCCCAGGTCTTAAAGCTTTTTCTGCCTGATCATGTCCAGGATTTTTATCAGGTATTCGTATTCCGGCCGGTCAAGGGTGTTCTGGCTGATGTACTTGAAGCGCAGGATTCCCTTCTCATCAATGAGGTAGACGGCTGGTATATTCTGCTCAACCTGGCTCCCTCCCCAGGAAGTGGTGAACAGTCCCAGCCCCGATGAAACCTGGTGGTCGGCGTCTACCAGGATGGGGAAGGGCATGGGGATGTTGTCCTTGCTGACCGTAAAATCCTTGGGGAAAATCCGGCGGTAACGTTCTACCGATTGTTTGCCCTTTTCATCCAGCTGGTCCAGGTTCTCCGGGTATTTCCAGTTTTTGACCTTGGCCATTTGCTCGGGCAGGCTCTCCAGCCAGAGCTTGACCGTGTCGCGGGGATAGGGAAGAACAAAAATGATCTCGAGGTTGTATTTCTTACGAAGCTGCTTTGCTTTTTCCAGCTCGGCCAGTTCCACGTACTTGTAATTGCAAATGGTGCACCAGCGGTCGGGGGCGGCATAGCCCCGGGGAAAGATGAGCATCACGTTTTTGCCCTTGAGGCCTGAAATCCGGACTTCAGGCCCCTGGTATGAGGGCAGGGCAAAATCGGGCATCGGCTGTTCCAGTAGCGCCGGCCTGAGCTGCTGTTCCTGGGCAGCGGCTGGCGTTGTTATCAGAAAAGATGAAAGGATCAGAAAAAAGGTGAGAAAAATCAGTCGCGCGGGCGTCTTATTCATTGTAAAGCTCCTTGATTTGATTCAATGTAATTATATTACCGTCAGGATATTTGTTGCCAGAAAATAATTGACTTGCCCTTATAAAAATAATAATAAATTCAGAAAAAAGGATGGAAGGAAGGACGAGGGTTCGCTGCTGCCGGATATTCCCGGTTTTCGCAGCTATTTTTTGCCTGTTTCTGGTATTGCCAGGGCTGTTGCTGGCCGAAGGGCAGCCAGTTCACAACAGCAATCTGGAAAAGGCCATCTGGCTCCGCCTGCAGGGTCGGTACGAGGATTCGCTGGCCATTCTGGAAAAAGAAATTAACGGCACGAATACGCGCTCGGACGCAGGCTACAGGGCCAGCTGCTGGTTGAACATGGCCCTGGATTACTGGAACCTGGGAGAAGTCAGCCGGGCGGAGAACGCCTTCATTTATGTTAGGGCACTGGTTGAAGAGCTGAAAGATGAGAACCTCCGGGATTATGCCAGCACCGCTTTGAAAATAATCAAGCTTTATCGAGAAGGTAAAAATAAGAAGCAAGACAAGAAATATCAAGAATCAGAATCCGCTTTTAGGGTTGCAATAGAATTAGCCGACAAAAAAGAAATGGATGAATTTAAATGTAAATGTTTATTTCAGCTTTCTTTTACTTATTATTTTCAAAATAAGATTGATGATTATTTTAATTGTAATAACGAGGTGTTAATAATAGCAGAGCGTCTTAATAACTATTTTGACTTGTTTAGAGCTCTAATAAATGTTGGAAATTATCATTTTCACAATAGAGAAGTTTTAAAAAGCTATGATTATTTTGACCGAGCCCTGGTTCTGGCTGAAAAAGAAAATTTGTTGCATAAGGGGCCGGTTATTCTGTTGAATCTGGCTGTAAACAGCTATCAATTAGGACTGTATGAACTTTCAGAGCATTATCTGGAAAGGGCCCTGGAATTTTACCAGAAGGGAGATGACCTCGCCACCACCATCTCTCTTCTATCGGAGCTGGCCCTTTCTATTCACAAGAAGGAAAGCGCAGGTGATGGCTTTCCCGGCGGGAGGCGTCCCCGGGAGTTGCTGTCCACAGCCCTGGAACTGAGCCGGCAGGCTGGAATGAGGGACCTGGAAGCCAGGATGCTTAATAACCTGGGTTATGTTCTTATTGAGGTTGACCCGGAAAAAGCCAGAGACTTGTGCCTGCGGTCCTGGAAGCTTGGAGAACAGCTCGAGGATAAAAAGGTAATTATTGCTTCCATCAACAACCTGGCCACGCTTAGCCTTAGAGAAAATAAGGTCATCCGGGCTAAAGAACTCTACACCCGTTCTTTAGCTTTGGCCATAAAAGAAGATTATTGGGTTGAAATCTTTAGCAATTATTACGGCCTGGCCCGTTGTTTTGAAAAGCTGGGTGATTATAAGTCTGCCGTCCAGACCTATCAAAAGGCACTGGAAACCCTGAATCCAGTCCGGGGCAGTATTACCCTGGAACTTTTCCGTATCGGTTTCGACAGGGGAAAAAAAGAGATTTACGAGGGATTAATCCGGTCGCTGGTCAGATACAGGCTGAAATACCCGGGGCGCCAGGCAGATGAAATGGCCTTCCTGGGGCTTAACAGTATTAAGGCCCGGGTCTTAATCGAGGAGATGGATAAGCTATCTTCTGCCCAGGAACCTGGCCACCAGGCTGAGGAGTTAAACAGGATTGACCGGATGATAAATGATTTTTTCAGGCGTTCGGAAAACGCCCTGGATGAATCTTCATCCAGCCGCCTGGCCGAGCTGGAGTACAGGTATTTAAGGATTCGAGAGATGACCGGGCAGGCCGCGGTGACAAACTCACAGAATAATTTGCCAGCTCTCGACTTCATCCAGAAAGAAGTCCTGTCCGAAGGCCAGTTAATTCTTGATTATTTTCTCGGTCAGGAAGAGTCTTACTGTTTCATTATCAGCCGTGACCATTTCCGTATAGTCCGGCTCCCGGATGAAAAAGAAATTGAGAGGTCGGTAAAGCTTTATATAAAACTCCTTGGATCTAAGACAGTTGGCGAGGATGACCTAAGGCTGGCTGGAAGTAAAATAGGAAAGCTCCTGCTCCCGGCCGAAGAATTGGCATCAGAAAAGTTTCCATCTCTGATTATCGTGCCTGACGGGCTCCTGAATAACCTGCCCTTTGAAACCCTGATCGCTGGAGAGCCGGGGAACAGGGGCTACCTGGTTGAGACCCACAGCATTTCTTACAGCCCGGCCCTGGCCCTTATTACCCGGTTCAAGGCAGAGCCAAAATCTGCTGATTACCAGAAAGAACTCCTGGCCTTCGGCAATCCGGTTTACAGCCATTGGTTTGGCGATCAGGTCAGGGCCAGGATCTATTTCATTAATGGAGTACATCCCCCGGCTGATTTCAGCCTGGGAACCCTGCCCTTTTCCCAGAAGGAAACGAAGCAGCTGGCGGAACTATTTCCAGTGAAGAGTTATGACCTGTTTCTGCGAAAAAGGGCCAGCGAGGAAAACCTGAAGGCCCTGGGACTCAGCGACTACCGGATTATTCATTTTGCCTGCCACGGCCTGGTCAGCGAGAAATTTCCGCAGCGCTCGTCGCTGGTGCTGTCTTCGTCCAAGCAGAGCTCAGAGGACGGGTTCTTGACCGTCAGGGAAATTTATACCCTCCGGCTAAGTTCGGAACTGGTGGTCCTGGCCTCCTGTCAGAGCAGTCGCGGAAGTATTGAAAGGATGGAGGGAATTATCGGCCTGCCGCGGGTCTTCCTGCTGGCCGGCAGCCGGGCGGTTGTGTCTGCCCTGTGGGCAGTAAATGACCGGGCCTCGCAGATCCTGATGCTGGACTTCTACCGGGTCCTCCTGGCCGGAAAGTCGAGGGCTGAAGCCCTGAGACAGGCCAAGCTAAAAATGATCAACGGGGGCACCTCTCATCCTTATTACTGGGCGGGTTATGTATTAATCGGGAATCCCGGAAGAATTTACTGAGAAACCAGGCGGACTTTTCTGACCTCGGACTCCATGACTTTATTTTGACCGCTGTAAATTAGTAGCTGCCAGAAAAAGTGTTGATAATCCTTCAGGGAATCGAGCACCGAGTCCGGTAGCTCCAGCCTGTTTTCAGAAATCAACGGGCTCTGCCAGAGAAGATACATATTCTGGTCGTAAACTTCCACCCGGTAAAACAGGCCGTCTCTGGCGGATTTCCAGCCCAGCCTGATCGCTGCCGGCTGTGGCCAGCTTACCTCCTCGTAGAGGATGACCTGCTCGGCGGTGGCAATTTTTCTCTCTTCCTTGAGAGAATTCAGGTGGTTGAATCCCAGGTAAAATATGGAAATAATGGCCAGTAGAGTTACTAAGGCCGAAGCCATTTTCCACCAGGGCAGGGCCAGGCCAAAGAATGAAATTCTTCTGTCAATAAATCTTGATCTCGGCGAGGTAAACTTCTCCTGCAGGCGGCCAATCAATTGCCGGCTGCCCCTGAGCAGCTCGAATTCTCTCCGGCAGGCGGGGCATCCGGAAACATGGTTTATTATCGAGATTTTTAATTCCGGGGGACAATCTGGCTCGAAGGAAAAAGAGAGATCCTCGGGCGACGGGCAATGCTCGCGGGCGATGGGATTTTGAAGCTCCGGGTCGGTTCGAGCCAGCTCCTGGAGTCTTTTTTCAAATCTTTTCATGATTGAACCCCATTTCTCGTAAAATGGCCTTTAAGTCAGCCAGTCCCCGATAGAGGAGGTTTCTGGTCTTGGCTGGACTGTAGTTCAGATAGGCGGAAATTTCTGGCAGGCTCATGTTCAGGAGGTATAGTTTGACCACCGTTTTCCTGGATTCCATCAGGTTGTCGGCTGCCTTTAACAGGTAGTCTTTTATTGAACCTGGCGGATCGGCATAATGGCTGGCCCTGGGCTCGAGTTCGGAAATGAGCTTTTGCTTCTCGGAAATGACCACCTCTTCCTCTCTCCTGATTTTCCTGATCTGGTCGATCACGGCTGACTCCACCACCTTCTTTATATAGGACGCCGGGTTGTGGATGTTTTTCTCATCGTCGATAATTTTCCAGAGTCTCAGGCGAATCTCCTGGATCAGGTCGTCGGCATCCAGACCCAGCCTGTCCAGCCTGTATCTCAGGACCAGGGAACGAATGAAAACAGAAAAGTCATCCAGGATTTTCTGGAATTCCCGTTCTTTCCTCTGCCGCGATAGCATCTCAGGCTCGGTGTTTTAAGGTTCGATTATAATAGATGCTGGAAACAAAGAAAAATTCTCATCGGAAGGAAAAATTCAGGGATTCAGGGCGATGGCAGGTCAGTGTCCCTTTTTGTTGTTGAACAGCTTCTTTCTGAAGATAAAGGCTCCCAGGGTCAGCCCCAGGACAGATATTCCTATCATCAGGGGGGTCTTGTAGCCGGGCACAAACATTTTCAGGTCCCCGTCGCCATTTATGACGAAAGGCGCCCAGTAGAAGGGGTGGGAGACCACTCCGGACCCGATCATTTCTAGCTTGACCGCCCTCAGGGCCTCGGCCTGGCTCTCGGATTGCTTGAGATGAAGATAGAATCTATCCATGAACTGGCTGGCCACCTGGTCGTTAACCGTCCAGAGGCTAATCAGGACCGAGGAAGCCCCGGCATAGAAAAAGGCCCGGCTGAGTCCTTCTATACCCTCGCCCCGGATGAATTGCCCCAGGCCGGTCTGGCAGGAGGACAGGACAACCAGGTCGGCATTCAACTTGAGGTTAAGGATTTCTCGCATCTGCAGGAAGCCGTCTTCGGCCGGGTCATTGTCCAGGGTCAGGACGATGGCCGAGCGAGCCGGTTTCTGGTCGTCAATGAGCCCGTGAGCGGCAAAATGCAAAATTCGGTAATCGGCCAGGTTGGCCCTCTTGACCAGGTCCTCCGAGGCCCTTTCCCTGGTCAGCGTCCGGGACTTTGGTATCTGGCCGGAAATCCTGCGGACCTCTTCCTCAGAATACCGGAGCCGGTAAAACTTCATGTCGGACAGGCTGTAGAGGTTCTGGAAGATAGTCTTGGTGGACAGCTCGGAGTATTTTTCTTCCAGCTCGCCGTAATAAGGGTCGCCTATGGCCAGGAGGTTATAGGATGGTCTTTTACGGTCCTTTCGGTTCTGTTTATGGGCGAGTCCCTTTAGTGAGCTGAGAGAGGGAGCATAGTTTATGGTGTAATGCCTGACCAGCCAGTCGGCCGGCTGGCTGGAAAGAACCAGGGTTTCAAAGGGAAGAATGGTCAGGATGTCGTCCGGGACAATCAGCAATTTCTTCAAGCCGTTTTTTAGCCCATTTTCCAGGCCAGGTTCAATCAGGGCTTTATAGAGTGTGTAACCGCTGCTGAAGTCCTGGTTGTCCGTATCCGAGATGGCCCGGCGGTGGCGGGTGACCATTTCTCTAAGTTCTTTTTGGGCTGGAACCGGATAGACCTTCATTCCTTGCCTGGTGAGGCAGAAAGCATAGGCAGAATCCTTTCCCACCAGGAAGGCAAAAACCGCCGTTTTCCCGTCCACGAACTCCTTCCTAGCCTGCTCGTAAGTTATGATTTCCGGGTAGGCCAGGTTGGCGAAGGCCGGATTTTTGGACCTGATCTGCCGCCTGACATTTTCCAGGTCTTCTTCCAGGCGTTTGACCTGGTCCAGAAGGGCGGTCCTTTCTTTATCTTCTACCTCCGGAGTAATCAATCTGGTATAAATCCTGGACAGGTCACTCATCAGCTCCTTTTCCCTGTTGGCCAGGCGGATATCGACCGGAAACTGCTGGCTGACTCTGGAGGCTTCGATGCTCTCCAGGAAAGCCCGGGCCCTGGCTCGTTCCATGTAATTAAAGGCCTGAGTTAGAGATTGCGGGCTTGAACCCTTTTCTTGCTGGCTGATCAGCAGGTCGGTCAGGTTGTAATAGGCATCGAGCCTTTTATCGCTTCCGAAGAAACTGGCCTTGTCTTCTTCGGTCAGAAGCTGGCTGCGCAGGCTTTCTATGATGTTAATGGAATTCAAATAGTAGAATTTTGCTTCCTGGGGCTGCCCCTGCTTTCTGAGAAGGTTGGCTTTTTCCAGGTAGCTTTCCCACAGGTAGCGGTTTTCGTTCTCGTTTATGGCCAGGTTAATAGCCTTGTCATAAAAGAGCGTGGAGTTCTGGTAATCCCCGAGACGACCGTATATTATCCCGATATTAGTGTATATTGAAGCCAGATAAGAATTTAGCTTTAATTCCTCGGCCAGAAGCCTGGCCTTGTTCAAGTAATAGAGGGCGTCCAGGTTTTCTTCCAGGTGGGCCTTAAGAGAACCAAGGTTGTTATAGGTGATAACCTCATAATTCTTGTTTCCGGTTTTGGCTGCTATCTGCTGGGCTTGAGAGAAGCAGTCAAAGGCCCGGTCGTAATCTTCACGGCTCCCGGTGGATAGTCCTTTTTTGACATAACTGAATCCAAGTCCAATCAGGGTGGCTGAATAGTATGGGTTGGTTCTGTCATTGGAGATTATGGCCAGGGCATTGTTGAAATATTCAATGGCCCGGTCAAAATTTCCAATTTCGTTGTATACAGTACCGAGGTTGTAATATATATCAAAAATGTCCTGGGGCAAAGTATCTTCATTGATGTATGAAATGGCCTGGGTAAAAAAGTCAATAGCTAAATTTATGTTATTTATAGAAAAGTACCAATGGCCGATATTATTTAGGGTTATTATAATTTCATAAGCATTTTTTAATTTTTTGGCAATTTTGTTTGCTTCTAAATTCACTTTTAGAAAATTTTCTGAATCATTCATGTCAAGCAAGCAAAGGCTTTTCCGCCGCAGGCATTTCATCTTAAGAATATCGTTTTTAATCTCGTTACAAATGGCAATGGCTCTATTGAGAGTTTCGATTGCTTCCGAACACTTTTTATCTTGACGTAGCTCTTTGGCCTTATTAAACAGATCAATTATTTCTATGGCTTTCTGGCAGTATTGAATTGTGGTCGAATCAGCCAGTTTCCTGGCTATCTCAAGACACTGGACATACCTTTCGCTGGCCTGGGGCAGTTGGCCGAGGCTGGCATTGGTTTCAGCCAGGTAGAAAAGGGCTGATTTTTTTTCCTCGGCTGTCCTGGCCAGGTTCAGGCTCTGCTGGAGCATTTTCAGGGCCCGGGAATACTGGCCTTCTGAAAGTAAGTTCTGGGCATTGGACAATAGCTGGGCAAAGTTTTCTAGTGGCTTATTAAGAGCCGGTCTGGACTGGGGAAATGAATTGAAGCAAAAAATGCAAATTAGAATAAGGGCCAGTCCAGGCTTCAGACTCTTTTCCATTAAGGAAATCCTCCCCTTAAATAAACCAGTTAAGGGGGTTTTTGTCAATTGCTTGAGAGGGGGAAAGAGGGGGTGAGATTTTATAAATTTCCTCACCCCTCAGGGTGATTTGAATGCTATATAGATATTACTATCAGTCTCTATCGTTACCCGGTTTGGTTCCAACCTGAATCTCGGCAGTTGGCTTCAGGCTCTTCTTGACCGTGGTGCTGGTGCTGGATTTGCTGCCGCTGTCAATAACAGAGCCGAGGAACGGGAAAATCGAAACCAGCAGGGTCAAGGGTTTCTGCAGAATCAGCCGATCATCCTTGGAAATCCTTTTTTCGGCGGCATACATTGCCGGCACCAGGCTAATGGTGAAAATCAGGCAGGCCAGGATGGCAACGACCTTAATTAAAGATTTACGCATTGTGGGTACCTCCTATAAGCTTTTCAGCCCGGAGGAATGACAGACCGAGAGGGACGAAGAAAGAAAGAACAATACCCCCTGACTCTCATTCTCATCCAAGGCGCACAAAAAATGTAAAACTTTATTTAGTTTTTGTCAAGTATTTTTTTATGGCGGGCTAAAAAATAATTTTTACCCTGTTATCGGCCAAAAAAGAAGCCAATTTCGTACTCAGCGGTCTCGGGAGCGTCTGACCCGTGGACCGCATTTCTCTCTACCGAGAAACCGAACTGGCGACGCAGGGTTCCCGGCCTGGCCTGGGCCGGGTCGGTGGCGCCCATGACCTCTCTCCAGTGTTTGATGGCATTTTCTTTCTCCAGCAGGAGAACAACCACCGGACCCGAAGACATAAAATCGGTCAGGCTCTCGTAAAAAGGTTTGTCTTTATGCACGTAGTAAAACTTCCTGGCTTCGTCCTTACTCAGGTGAAGCATTTTGAGACCCAGGATCTCAAAGCCCTCGTCTTCTATTCTCTGGATTATTTTCCCCACAACTCTTTTCCTGACGGCATCGGGCTTGATTATGGCCAGCGTTTTTTCTGCCATCGGTTTCCTCTCCTTATATTTGTCTGCAGAACGTTCGGGACCTCGCGGTCCGAAATTTAACATATACTTCAAAAACTATTACCGGTCAACAGGCTTCGAGGCCAATATATTGCCTGACTTATATTAATCTGGATTAGCCTGGCCAGGTTGCTCATTGTTGCTCTGCTGTTCACTTTTTATGCCCGGGCAATCTGGTTTCTAAAGCGACTGAAAGAAATAATACGTCAAATCCTGGTCTTTTCCGGGAAGCCAGGGCTCTGCGTCATTATATTCTGGTTTTGACTTCCGGACCTGCGGGCAATACAATGAAGAAGCTATGGCCGGAGCCCCTGAAATTCTCGATTATGAAAACCTGAAAAAATTCTGCCTGGAAGAGCTAGGCCTTGACCTGTTCGGTGTGGCTGATATCAAAAAAGTACGATCAACTTTCTCTTTCTCTCCTGGCCTGGCCGACCGCTATGATTATGCCATTTCCCTGGGAAGAGAAGTTCTGCTTTCTGTCCTGGATGATATTAAGGATGCGCCCACTTCCCTGTATTTCCATCATTACCGCCAGCTCAATGCCTTTCTTGACAGGGTCGCCCTGGAGCTTGCGGCCCTGATTAACTCCCACGGCTACCTGGCCCTGCCCGTGGCCGCCTCCCAGGTAACCGACTGGAAGAATCAAAAAGCTCACCTGTCTCACAAAAAGATCGGTCAGTTAGCCGGGCTGGGCTGGCTCGGCAGGAATAACCTTCTGGTCAACCCCGTCCTCGGGGCCCGCTTCCGCCTTGTGACCGTTCTTACCAATCTTCCCCTTAAAACCGACTCGCCACTGTCTTTTGGTTGCGGGGACTGCCACCGCTGCCAGCGGGTCTGCCCGGCCGGTGCTATTAAAGATGATCCCTCTGAGTTTGACCACCTGGCCTGCTTTGCCAAATTGAAAGAATTCCGGGACAGGGGCCTGGTGGGCCAGTACATCTGTGGAATCTGTGTCAAGGCCTGCTATGGACAGAAACGGATTGAAGACCTGGAACACAGGTAACCTTTCTTCTGGTGCGCCTAAAATTAGCCGTCCGGGGATAAAGCCTCTGTGCCGGCAAAGAAATTAGGAAGAATTGCGTTAGTCCGATTTTTAGAGTTCAGAAGGGTCTTTATTGGGAAAAAATCAGGTTTGGTCGACCTGCCTACCTTTTCACGCAGGGAATCCAGATTTCAGTTTTCTGGCCACTGGAACTGACTCGAGATGGGTCAGGGTCGAGGTATCTT
The DNA here is from genome assembly GCA_024653215.1 of Candidatus Saccharicenans sp. Classification (GTDB taxonomy): domain Bacteria; phylum Acidobacteriota; class Aminicenantia; order Aminicenantales; family Saccharicenantaceae; genus Saccharicenans. Next base: position 249,226 of record JANLFU010000004.1, read on the forward strand.
TCCAGGATGGGGCCAGCCTGAGAATAGCCATTTTCTTCCAGCCACTCCTGGATCGTGGTTATCGTTTCCCCGATGGTATCGTAAGGTCCCTGGTGAACGCTGACTGCCACCTGGCTGAAGACCCACTGTTTCTTTTCAAGCGGGGCCAGGACCTGGGCTTGCTCGTTTATGGGAAAGCCGATTTCCCAGCGCATCCTATCCGGGTCGGCCAGCCCTGCGTCTCCGTAATAGATTCCTATCATTGCTCCCGTCGGGAAAACGTTCTGGTTCTGCATGTGCTGCATCAGTTCACCCACGGTCGCTTCAATTTCTGAAAAAGAGCCTTCCCGGCCCAGCGAGCAATAAACAAAAGGCTCGACCGTGCGAATTTCAACTTTCCCCGGAGCAGGCAGCTGTTGCGTTCTGGGAGCTGACAGATCGCTTGAAAAAACCAGGTTAAAGGTTAAAGTGATGCAAAAAATAAAGATAATTAATTTCGCCTGACTATTTTTCATTTTTTCTCCTCTGCCTGAATCATCAATATCTTAACATTTTAGTCGACGCCGATAAAGTTTTTGAGAAGACGCATAGATTTTTTCGCAAGTAAATACTTTCTGGTCTGCTTTAACCATGTGATAATAAAACAGTTAAAAATAAGACCAAAATTATCGATGCACAAAAAATGTGCAATTTACCACATCTTATTAAAATTCAATATCATAGGTGATTTTTCATCCGGGATTTCCACAAACTTTTGCACAGTAATTGTGGAAAATTTTCTGGCTCATTATTTTATCGCAATAAGAACGAGCTCTTCATAAAATCTCAGACATATTTTGATAATGAAAAATCAAGAGTTGTCACGCATTTAAATCAATGGTTTGAGCAAAAAATTTTTATATTTCGAATCGCAATCAAATAAAGAATTTATCTGATGTTCAAGTTTAGATAACTATTTCACCTCATTTTTTCTTAACATACCTGTCAAACCATTCAATCATTTCAGCCAGCACATGCAACACCGATTCCCGGGCCGAATAGCCATGGCTTTCATACGGTAGCATGACCAGCCTGGCCGTGGCCCCGAATCCTTTCAGGGCGGCAAATAATCTTTCAGACTGGATCGGGAACGTACCAGAGTTATTGTCAGCTTCACCGTGAATCAACAGGATTGGTTCGTTTATCTTGTTGGCATACATGAACGGGGAGACTTTCAGGTAGAGGTCGGGCGCTTCCCAGAGGGTCCTCCTTTCATTCTGAAAGCCGAATGGAGTCAGGGTTCGATTATAGGCCCCACTCCTGGCAATGCCGGCGGCAAACAGGTCAGAATGGGCCAGCAGGTTGGCCGTCATGAAGGCCCCGTAACTATGGCCGCCGACTCCAACCCTCTTGCGGTCGGCGATTCCCATCTGGTCCAGTACATCTATGGCAGCCTTAGCGTTGGCCACGATCTGTGGAATAAAGGTGTCGTTCATCGTCTTGGGGTCTCCGACCACCGGCATCTGGGCGTTGTCAAGGACGGCATATCCCTGGGTCAGGAAGAAAAGCTGGCTGGCTCCCCGGTAAAAAGTAAACCTGTAGGGAGAGCCGCGAACCTGCCCGGCGGTGGCCGGGTCGTTGTATTCCATGGGATAAGCCCAGACCACTACCGGTAGCCTTTCCCCCTCTTTATAGCCAGGAGGCAAATACAGCGTGCCGGACAGCTCCACCCCGTCATCTCTCCTGTACTTGATCAATTGCTTCTTGACCGCCGTCAGTTGTGGAGCCGGGTCGGCAAAGGAAGTCAGGGCAGTCTTCTTCCGGGTCTTAAGTTCGACCAGGTAATAGTTTGGCGGGACAGTCGGGGACTCAAAACTGGTTATGATTCGCTCCCGGCTGTTACCGGCAAAAGCCACGAAGCTCTCGTAGACACCGCGAGCGCAGTGGAACAGCCTGGTCTTTTTCAACGTCTTCAGGTTGAACCTGTCCAGGAATGGCCTGTCGCCCTCTGGTGAAGCGCCGTTTCCGTTGAGGTAAATGAAATCACCATCCTGAAGGGCGATCAGGTCTCCTGAATTCGTCGGGACCATCACCGGCCGTCCCGGGTCGTTGTACTGGTCCTGGGCGCTCAGGTCAAAGATTTTCCTGAGGGCTCCCGGCCGAGCTGAATCAAAATGGTAGGTTGTGCGCCACCTCTTTCTCCATTCAAATTCGTTGACCAGTCCCTGCCCCGGCTGGCCCAGCCAGATTATTCCCTGGAATCTCTGGGGAAGCCTGAAAAGTTCAACCGGGTCGCCGGTGAAGGGCGCCTCCAGGGCCAGCACCCTATCCCTGTGTTCGGCTGCCTTTTCCGGGTCACCGCCGTCCAGGGCTTCCACCCAGACCAGGGTGGCTGGCTTCAAGGGCTGCCAGCCGGCCGAACGCGGACCGGTGGGCACGCCGTTCCTTGGGACTTCTTCGGCCGCCGGCAGGTCGGCGATTACTTTTACTGGCTGTCCCCGGTCATCCCAGATTTCCAGGGTATGCGGGAAAGATGAATAGGGGACGCTGTAAGAGAATGGTTTCTTGATTTTTTTGACCAGCAGGAACTTGCCGTCGGGCGAGGGCGTTACGAACTGATATATTCCGGGTGAGCCAATTTTTTGTAGTTGACCGGTTTTCAGGTCCAGCCTGGCCACCTGCGCCGTGGCATAATACTCAAAAAGCTTTTCGTCGTACGGGGTGCGCAGTAGGTCCTGGAAGGTGGCTACCTGGGCGAATTTCCCCGAGGTTTCCTGTATATTCGGTCCAACCGGGACCCGGGGAGCGGCTGGCTCCGGGCCCCGTCCTTCAGGGTTGCTCATGATGAGCAGGCTCTGGCTGTCCGGCCACCAGGCAAAGCCGTCCGAAGCCACGGAATTCAGTTCGGGCCCGAAGACCTTTCTGGCCTGTCCGGTTCTGGCCTCGGCCACCCACAGTTCCTGTCCATTATCCAGGTACCGCGGGAAGGCGAGCAGCTTTCCGTCGGGCGACCATTCGGGTGAACCATACCTCGGTTCTTCAGGAATATTAACTGGAATTTCCCTGCCGGACTTGATGTCTTTCAGAACGAACCTGGTGAAAGTGCGCAAGACCTGCCTGCTGTTATTATGTGGCGTGATCCTGATGCCGGCCAGCCGGTAAAAGGGCCGGCTCACTTCCTCGATAGAGGGCATGGACTCGTAGTAGCTGAGGAGCATCGTCTGCCGGGTGGGGTCAAAGCTGACCATGGGCAGGGGAGGAGCGCTCAGTATGTCCACTATCTCTTTGGGTGGGAGCTTATAAGGTTCCTGGGCTACGAGCTGTATGGGGTTGGCAGTAATAATTAAAAGCAAGGCCAGGAAAGGAATTATAAACGGGGATTTTTGCCTTTTCATATTATCCTCCTTCTCTTTGTCAAAAGAAAAATTCTGGCATGAGATATTTTTTATAAAATATGCGATGACTTTATGCAATCAAAAATTAAGTCTGAGCAAACAGGGCTAAACAGGGCGAGGATTGTTTTAATTAATTATAAAATTATAGTTTTTTGAAATGGGGGCAAGCATAAAGGAAATGATTAGTACCTTTAACGCATTCAATAATCTTTGCAGTCGAAGAATTCAGGGAAAGAGCGGTAAGAAATATGATATGTCATAAATGATTGACATTTTTGGAATGGTAATTTCGATTGTAAAGATCTTAATGCTTTTTGTTCTTTCTTCTCTTCTCGCTTCCCCGATTCCTTCCATCATTCCATGGCGGTAATTTTAATCCGGCCGGTTATGGCCACGGTCACCTGGTAGGCCCCGCTGTCGTTTCGGATTTTTATGGTGGCCAGGCCGGAGACCGTCCCCTGCGGATAGAAGACCGGGGCGTTATTGGCGGTGACCTCCACTCCTTCCAGCAGTTCCCGGCTCCTGTTAAACCATTGTGCCAGTTCGCTGTTGTATTCGGCCAGTTCGCAAAAGCTCCCGTCAAAGCTGACCCTGACCGGCACCTGGCGCTGCACCGAGCGGAAGCGGGCCAGGGACAGGCTGGAATGAACCTTGCGGACGGCCACTTCCAGCAGGTGTTTCTTGTTGTTGAGCTTGAAGGAAGAACCGATAAGAAACAGGAGGGCCACGATTGATAAGCCCACCGTCGTTTCCAGGAGAGAGAACCCTTCTCGTTTCTTTTTGCTTGATTTCTTCATCATTTTGATGGCCTCCATTCCAGGATCTTGATGTGGCTCAGGTGGAGTAAAGCGACCTCCGAGTAGACCCGGAGGTCGGGTTCTGAAAGTGAGGGTTGAGTCATCGGCAGAAGGTTAAAGTTAAAGATGGCGATTTCATTTTGGCCAGTGTCCAGGGCCGTGGCCGCCAGCGAACCGATTATGTTGATATCGGCTGGGGCCTCATCCGAAAATCCCTGCCCGCCGGCTATCAAACTGGCCTCGACGATTGCTTTCCTGCCCGCTTCTCCCAGAAGGCTTATCCCGGCGTTTACCATTTCTTCTGACTGGAAGTCTTTGCCGGTGGACCAGATGATAAGTTGCGACTGCTTGCTTCTGAGGTAGGGCAGGCCTTCTCTCCAGTCGAGGCCGTCTGAAAAAAGGTTCGAAGTTAGATTGATGTTTCCGGAACAGACAATCGTCAGCTTCAGGCCGCTCAGAAAAGCCGGGGTGCTTTCCTCATTAACCTGTTTAAGAAACCTGGAACCGTCGGGGCGGCCAGCAGCCAGCTCCAGCACCCGGCCGTTTATCATGATTAGTGGGACCGGCAACTCGTTGAAGTCCTGACGGCCGGAAGGGGAGATGAAAGAAGTCTTAGCGGTCGACGGATTGAAACGAAGAAGCCAGAGAGATTCACCCTGCTGAAACTGGATGACCTGGAAACCACTGTCAATTCCCAGCAAGAGCTGGTTCAGGTCTCCCTGGACGTAAATACCTCCCGGCCCCAGGCTGTCCTGGACCAGGTAAACCCCATCCGGGATGGGGTCGTTTCCCGGCTCCAGTCTTAGCGCCTGTCGCAGAAGCCAGTTTGGTAGCGAATCCGGCTTCAAGATCTTCAGGCCGCGGGCCAGAAGAGGCAGGGCATCGTCGGGGATGAATTTCCGGGTCAGGGTCTTGAGCCCTGAGGCCACAGTCGCTCCCGGCTGAAGGTTCTTGACCTTGATTTTATGCAGGTCCTCTTTTTGAATCCCGTCCTTATTAACCGCAGCCGGGACCTGGTCCAGGGGCAGGTGCCCGGCCAGCAGGACCAGTTCGCATTTGAGCTCTTCGACCCTGGTCCCGGCAAATCCCCGCACCCGCCCGCTGGATTTTATGTTAAACCCGAAGGTTGCTTTCAGGTAATGTTCTTCTGAATAAAGTTCTGCCAGGCCGGCAGAGGAATTTGTTTCCCAGCCCAGGCCTGAAAAATCGTCCTCCTGGCCGGTGCTTCCCGCTTCCAGCAGAGGCTGGATAATTTCCCGGCCCTTTGATTCCGGGGCCTGTTGCATGGCTTGAAATAGTTCTTCGCTGATTTCTGGTTCGGAAAAAATCGTCGCGGTCCTGGTCTCCACCCGGTTCCAGGCCTGCTTGATTCCGTTCTCGGTGGCAAAAGAGGTGAGGCGGGTAGCTTTTCGAAGGCCATAAGTCTTCAAGAAAAGACCAGAATTAACCAGGAGGCCGGTTCCCAGGGTCATCAGGATGGCCATGACCAGGAGGCAGACCATCAGGGCCGAGCCCCGCGGAGTTCTAAGCGGTTTAAAGTGGTCTGGGCGACGATTTATTTCCCTGTCGAAAAGAGTCCGTCCGGGCGGAGTAGATTCTGTTGATAGAAGGTATTTAAGATGATT
>JANLFU010000004.1:260000-289680 GCA_024653215.1 Candidatus Saccharicenans sp.
GAATCCTGTGGGAATTCAGGAGGACCATCTCCTAAGGCTAAATACTAACCTGCGACCGATAGCGCACTAGTACCGTGAGGGAAAGGTGAAAAGAACCCCTGTTAGGGGAGTGAAACAGAACCTGAAACTGTGTGCTTACAAGCACTCGGAGCCCCCGCAAGGGGGTGACGGGGTGCCTTTTGCTTAATGAGCCGGCTAGTTACTCTATGCGGCGAGGTTAATTCCTTTTAAGGAAGGAGCCGAAGCGAAAGCGAGTCCGAATAGGGCGACTTAGTCGTATGGAGTAGACGCGAAGCCGAGGTGATCTACCCTTGGCCAGGATGAACTGTGGGTAACACCACAGGGAGGTCCGAACCGGTGTTGGTTGAAAACAGCTCGGATGAGCTGAGGGTAGGGGTGAAAGGCTAATCAAACTCGGAGATAGCTCGTTCTCCCCGAAATAGCTTTAGGGCTAGCCTCGCGCGAATGGTATAGGAGGTAGAGCACTGGATGGCCTAGGGGGCCGAAAGGCCTTCCGAATCCAACCAAACTCCGAATTCCTATAACCACTACGCGGGAGTAAGACTACGAGCTCTAAGGTCCGTGGTCAAAAGGGAAACAGCCCAGACCGCCAGCTAAGGTCCCTAAATGCAAGCTAAGTGGGCAAGGATGTGGAAACGCTTAGACAACCAGGAGGTTGGCTTAGAAGCAGCCATCCTTTAAAGAAAGCGTAACAGCTCACTGGTCAAGTATTTCCGCGCCGACAATGTAACGGGGCTAAGCTTGCTACCGAAGCTGCGGAATCGGTTTTACCGATTGGTAGGGGAGCATTCCGTAGGCGCTGAAGTAAGATCGCGAGGTCTTATGGAGCGTACGGAAGAGACTCTGCCGGCACGAGTAGCGATAACTGCTGTAGAAACCAGCAGCGCCGAAAATCTAAGGTTTCCTGGGGAAGGTCAGTCCGCCCAGGGTTAGTCGGCACCTAAGCTGAGGCCGAAAGGCGTAGGCGATGGAGAGCAGGTCAACATTCCTGCACCACCCGTAGGACGTTTGTACGATGGGGGGACGCAGAAGGATAGGCATACGTGCGATTGGAAATGCACGGCCGCCAAGTAGGGGGAGCTCCCAGGCAAATCCGGGAGCTCGTTAACCCTGAATACGGCGGGGAAGCAGGGCTTCGGTCCTGTGAACTTGCTGAATCCACGCTGCCGAGAAAATCCTCTAAGGAGTTTTACGGGTGACCGTACCGCAAACCGACACAGGTAGATGAGGAGAGAATCCTAAGGCGCACGTGTGAGCCCTCTCTAAGGAACTAGGCAAGTTGACCCCGTAACTTCGGGAGAAGGGGTGCCTCGGTAGGGTTTAGTTGCATAAACAAAGCCCGAGGAGGCCGCAGAAAAATGGCTCTTGCGACTGTTTAGTAAAAACACAGGACTCTGCAAAGACATAAAATCGATGTATAGGGTCTGACGCCTGCCCGGTGCCGGAAGGTTAAGGGGAGGGGTTAGCCGCAAGGCGAAGCTCCGAACCGAAGCCCCGGTAAACGGCGGCCGTAACTATAGGCTGGACCGCTGTAGTTGTAAAACCTGACTATATGCTGGGAAATCCGGTGTATCCGGCACTACTTGCTGCCTTATCTGGCTGGCAAGTGACAATGTGTCCGGTGCGGACAATCAGCAGGAAAGGCTTCAGGAAAAGGAGGTTGTGATGACCTTAGATGTGAAAGCCATCCCTCCTCGAATAGGTTACTATCTTGCTGGTTTTGCTGATGGAGAAGGAAGCTTCAATGTTTCCTTCAGGCCGAGGAATGACTATGTGATTCCCTGGAAAGTTTCTCTCTGCTTCAATATTTCTCAAAAGGACAAAGTGATCCTGACCCTGTATAAGAAGCACCTTAAATGCGGGACGTTGAGAGGCAGACCAGATGGTGTTTGGTATTACGAAGTAAATAATTTCAGGGCCATAGTCGAAAACGTTATTCCTTTCTTCGACCGGTTTGGATTTCTGTCAGCAAAAAAGAAAAGAGATTTTTCCAAATTCAAGAAGATAGCCAGAATAATGCAGGAAAACCGTCACCTGACAAGAGAAGGAATTCTGGAAATAATGGAGATTAGAAAAGAGATGAATGACGGCGGCAAGAGAAAACACGGAGAGGAGGAGATTAAAAATCACCTTTTCAATGAAGAATCCTCAGAGACTATACGTCAGGCTCTCCCCGATGATGAGGAGAGATGATATAGTCCGTTCCCTTCAGCGATGGAGGGCGCTCGGGAGTAATCCTGAGCAGTATCTGCCTAAGATACAACATTAAGAACGGTCCTAAGGTAGCGAAATTCCTTGTCGGGTAAGTTCCGACCCGCACGAAAGGCGTAACGACATGAGCGCTGTCTCAGAGAGGGGCACGGCGAAACTGTGGTACCGGTGAAGACGCCGGTTACCTGCCGCTGGACGGAAAGACCCCGGCACCTTAACTGCAGCCTAGCATTGGATTTTGGAATATGATGCGCAGAATAGGTGGGAGGCTATGAAGCCGCACCTCCGGGTGTGGTGGAGCCGTCGGTGAGATACCACTCTTCATGTTCTGAAGTTCTAACCCACTGCCCTTATCGGGTAGGGGGACAGTGTTAGGTGGGTAGTTTGACTGGGGCGGTCGCCTCCTAAAAGGTAACGGAGGCGCCCTAAGGTTCCCTCAGGTTGTTTGGAAATCAACCGTAGAGTGCAAAGGCACAAGGGAGCTTGACTGTGAGACCGACGGGTCGAGCAGGTGCGAAAGCAGGGCTTAGTGATCCGGTGGTCCCGTATGGAAGGGCCATCGCTCAACGGATAAAAGGTACGCCGGGGATAACAGGCTAATAGTCTCCAAGAGCTCACATCGACGAGACTGTTTGGCACCTCGATGTCGGCTCATCCCATCCTGGGGCTGAAGCGGGTCCCAAGGGTCCGGCTGTTCGCCGGTTAAAGGGGTACGTGAGCTGGGTTTAGAACGTCGCGAGACAGTTCGGTCCCTATCCACGGCAGGCGCAGGAGATTTGAGGGGGGCTGTCCATAGTACGAAAGGACCTGGATGGACGAACCTCCGGTGTACCAGTTGTGCCGCCAGGCGCAGCGCTGGGTAGCCGTGTTCGGTAGCGATAACCGCTGAAAGCATATAAGCGGGAAGCGCGCCCCAAGATAAGATCTCCCTCCCCGCAAGGGGCTAAAGGGCCCTCGTAGACGACGAGGTTGATAGGCTGGGTGTGTAAGCGCAGTAATGCGTTGAGCTAACCAGTACTAATAGCCCGTGAGGCTTGACCATAAAGTTTATCAAGGCAAAAGCAGGCCGCTTTGTTAGACGGGACATGCACTCCGTTGCGTGTCCCGGGTATAGAAAGGGACATGTACTTGTTGCGTGTCCCATGTTTGTGGATTGTAATTAAATCCCGGCAACCATAACGGAGGGGAAACACCCGATCCCATTCCGAACTCGGAAGTTAAGCCCTCCGGTGCCGATGGTACTGCGTGGGCAACTGCGTGGGAGAGTAGGTCGTTGCCGGGTTTTTTATTTTTAAATGAAAAAGCGGGACATACTCTCGCATACCGTTTTTTGATGCCCAGATTGGATAGCTTAAACAATAGAATCGAAAACCTTAACATAAGATTTCTTCTGTTGACTTGATTTCTGCGATTGTTTTATGATGGGCCCAGAAGGAGGGGCCTGCTGAAGGTCTTATCTTAACCCGCCGTTAAGCTGTGGCGGCACTTCTCCGTCCCCGCCTGAAAGGAGCCTGTCATGTATAAGCGCCAAGCAATCTGTCTGTCCATGGTCGTCCTTTGTCTCCTGCCGATCTTTATTTCGGCCCAGGAGCAGGATGAACCGGGTTGCAAAGACCATCCGCTTTTCACCCGGATGAAGGGCTTCATCATCTATGGCTGCGAGTCCAGCTTCGATGCCGTGGAGTTCTACGTTGGCGAGGACAGGACGCAGCAGCTCGAAGGGCAGAAGACGCACATTTCCTACGTGCTGCCTGAGGGCCAGCCGACACCATCAGAGCTCCAGATTTTGCGAAACTACGAAAACGCCGGCAAGGCCATCGGGGCCCAGGTGGTGTATCGCTCCGACAGGTACCTTTCGATGAAAATCGTAAAAGAGGGAAGGCAGGTCTGGGTGGCGGTGGAAGTGGCCAACTATGGCAACTCCTACGACCTGACCATTCTCGAGATCGGAGAGATGACCCAGGAAGTTACGGCCAGCGACATGCTGGCTGCCCTCAACCAGGATGGCCGGATCGCTCTCTCCATTCACTTCGACACCGGCAAGGCGACCATCCGGCCCGAGTCGCAAACGATAGTTGGAGAGATAGCCACCCTGCTCAAAAATAATCCTGACCTTAAAGTTTCGATAGAAGGGCATACCGATAGCACGGGAACGGCCCAGGGCAACAAGGTCCTCTCTGAGGAAAGAGCAAAGGCGGTCCTTTTGTCCGTGGCAGCCCTCGGCGTCGACCCGAGCCGCATGACCGCGGTCGGCTGGGGCCAGGACAGGCCCGTCGCCGATAACGGAACCGAAGAGGGTAGGGCCAGGAACCGCCGGGTCGAGATCGTCAAGAAGTAGGAGCCTTCCCACGCTCCAAAGCTTCTGAGCAGACCAAGTCTGCAAAGAATGGAAAAGGTTGTTGTTTGTCCAGCCCTATCCCGAGCTTGACCGGCAGCAACGCTAAGCTAAGTTTTGGCAGATTATTAGCTTCTTATTGATGGGGCAAGATTTCAAGAATCTCACTTGACTTGCGGGAGCAAAACCAGGATTCTAACTTTCGGGCTAAACCTTAGAGCTTATCGCGATTAAGACCCGAGGAGATACTTCGATGACCGACAGGAAAAAAAGTTCCAGGCATATTGCTTTGGTTGCCATCATAACTGTAATAATAAGCGGTGCGATTCTTTTTTCGAATGGGGCCTGCCGAAAAGAGACCTCCGAACAGACGGCCACCACTTCCGCCACAGCCGAGAACCAGGCAACGCCGGAAAAGCCCCGGCCGCGCCGGGAGTCATTCTTCGGCCTGCACTTTGACCTTCATCCCAATGCATCTGACACCGAGCTTGGAGCAGACCTGAGCGAAGAAAATATCGCCGCGCTTCTCGACCGCGTCCGGCCTGATTTTGTTCAGTATGATTGCAAGGGCCATCCCGGTTATGCCGGATACCCGACCAGGGTGGGCTGGGCCGCCCCCGGAATCGTCCAGGATTCCCTGGCACTCTGGCGACGGCTTACCCGCGAGCGCGGCATCGGCCTCTACATTCACTACTCAGGCGTCTGGGACAGCAAGGCCATAGAAGAACATCCCGACTGGGCCCGGGTCGACGCTTCAGGAAAACGTGACCCGAATGCCACCAGCGTCTTTGGCCCCTATGTTGATGAGCTCCTTATACCCCAGCTGAAGGAAGTGGTTACCGCCTACGACCTGGACGGAGTCTGGGCCGACGGCGAATGCTGGGCCGCGCAGCTTGATTACTCTCCACGGGCCCTTCGGGCCTGGCGTGAATTTTCAGGCCGCAGCGATGCCCCGAAAGACCGCACCGACCCCGACTGGCTCCGCTGGAAAATGTTTCATCGCCAGGCCTTTGAAAAATACCTGGTCCACTGGGTCGATGCCCTCCACGCCTTCAGGCCGGAGCTCCAGCTGACCAGCAACTGGATGTATACCACTTTTGCCCCGAAACCAATCGTCGCCCGGCTCGATTTCCTTTCCGGAGATTACTCCCCGAGCCTTTCGGTTGACCGGGCCCGCACTGAAGCTCGTTACCTGGCCTCGACGGGAATGCCCTGGGACCTGATGGCCTGGGGCTTTGACCGCGGCCAGGGACAGGGCTGGAGCCTTAAGACTCCGGTTCATCTCCAGCAGGAGGCGGCCGTTGTTCTGATGCAGGGAGGCGGATTCCAGGTATATCACACCCCGACCCGCCGCGGATTCATCATCCCGACCATCATTGACCAGCTCGGTCAGGTGGCCAACTTCTGCCGGGCCAGGCAGGAGCTCAGCTTTAAGAGCGTTTCGGTTCCCCAGGTGGCCCTGCTGCTTTCCGAGACCTCACTCTGGGACCGCATGGACCGGGTGTTCTCTCCCTGGGCCGGAGAATATGAAGAGCTGGAAGGGGCCCTTCACACCCTGCTCGAGCTTCATTATTCGGTGGATATCCTGGCCGAGCACCAGCTCAGCGGTCGACTGGCCAAGTATCCCGTCTTAGTCATCCCGGACGCCCACCGGCTTGACCCGGCTTTTCAGGAGGAAGTCGTCAAGTATGTCCAGAACGGAGGCCGATTGGTTCTCCTGGGTGAAAAATGCGCCCGGCTGTTTGAACCTCTGCTTGGAGTGCGATTGGTCGGAGAGCCGCGTCAGGTGGCGGCTGAACTGGAAACCCCTCTTGGACCCATGGCTGCCTCCGGTGTCTGGCAGGACGTGGAAATAACCACTGCTAAGCCTGTTGGCTTTCGCTATCCGACACGTGATTTCCGGCGGGGACAGACCGTGGCCGCAACCTTGGCTGATTTCGGCCAGGGTAAAGTGGCTGCCGTCTTCGGCCCTGTGGCCCAGGCCTTTTACCGCAGCCATCACCCGGCGCTCAGGCTATTCATCGGGCAACTCGTGGAAAAGATTTTTCCAGACCCTGTGGTCCGGGTTGAAGCCCCACCAACCGTCGACATCGCTTTACGGCGGGCTAAGGACGGTCGCCTTACCCTTCATCTGCTCAACCGGACCGGATTTCCCGTTCCGGACAGGTATTCTTTTATAGACGCAATTCCGGAAGTCGGACCTATCCGGATAAGCCTGAACCTGCCCGCAAGGCCGAAAGCCATCACCTGGCACCCCGATGGGACACGGCTGCGCTGGAAGTGGGAAAAAGGAAGAGCCGTAATTGAAATACCCTCCCTCCATATTCACGGGATAATTGCAGTGGATTAGCGCCTAGTGGCAAGCCGGACAGAAAAATACGGCAAAAGGGATAAAATAAAAGGGTGAGACTATTTATGCTCCGCTCCATCACCGATTCTGGGCCTGTGCCCGGGCCAGCTCAACTTCGGCGGCGATATAGCCGAAAGCCGGCCAGTAGGGAAGCGTCACTATTTTGCGAAACATCTCGAAGGCTTTCTCTCTTTCGCCGCGTATAAGCAGCCGGCAGGCCAGCCCGTAGCCGATGGTGGCCATATCCAGGTCGGACTCTGCGGCCGCTTTTTCCAGCTCTTCTTCGCTCTTTAGCCCTTTATCAAAAAGCAACAGTTTGTAATAGGCAATGTTTTCTCCAGCCTCCATCCCCTCTTTGATTCTGTCCAGAATTTTTCGGGCCGCTTCCTCCTTGCCCTGGCGCCTCAGCGTCAGGTATAGCCAGTTGGAAACTGCGATTATGGACCCGTCATCTTTGGAGACTTCCAGGCAGCGCAGGTAAGCTGGTTCAGCTTGATCGAATTCGCCCCTTAAGTAATAGGCCAGCCCGAGGTGGTACCAGATGTCGAAATCCCGGTCGTTGAGCTCGGCTGCCCGGCCGAGGTCGGCCACCGCCTTATCAAACTGTCTGGTGGAAATGTACCGGTGTCCCCGGTGCCGGTAAAGCATGGCGTAATCCGGGTAAGCCTCTATTCCTCTGGTATATATTGCGATTGCCTCGTGATATCGCCAGAGCCCGGATAGGGCCCGCCCGTAGGCGATGATGGCTTCAGGGTCATCCGGGCTGGCCTCAAGCCTGGCTCCCGCTTCTCTCAGCCCCGCTTCCAGCTTGGCCAGGGCCTCGCCTTCAGCCGGTGTGCGGAAGAGCGGCTTCCCCAGAAGGGAAATCACTTCCGGTTCATTAACCTCCTGTTCTGCACGGTCTTCGTTACGGCAGGCAACGGAGCCCGCCGCCAGAATGGCTGACAGCATCAAGGCCAGTGTCAATTTCCAGGCGGCCAGCCGGCTATTCCGGAAATTCATAATTTTCTCCTCCCCTTTTATAATATCAGCCGCATTATAAATAAATCCGGGCCTGAATTAAACCGGGGCCTTTACGCCAGGACCGGCCGGGATTGGATTTGACATGGCCGTGCTTATTCTTTAATATGGCTTGCTGAGCAGGATAGGGCATGGGAGCAGACTTCCCTTCAGTCTTTCACCCCGGAATGAAATTAGTCCCGGCTCGGGTTAGAAATTTTTAAGCTTATAAAATGAGTCTTAACATAGTCATCGTCGGGCTGGGGCAGGTAGGTTCTCACCTGGCCAAGGTCCTTTCCCGGGAAAAGCACAACGTGGTCGGCATAGACTCCGACCCGGTGTGCTGCCAGCAATCCGGAGAGAGCCTTGATATCCAGGTTTTCCAGGGCCAGGGCACCGATTGCCGGGTTCTGGAGAGGGCAGGCATCCGGGAAGCAGATATGTTGATCGCTTTGACCGGGAGCGATGACCAGAATGTCCTCCTTTGCCAGATGGCGGCCCGCTACGGGGTCCGCCGCAAAATCGCCCGCATCCGCAACACTGCCTTTTATGAAAATCCCCCGCTTTTTACCCTGGCCGATTGGGGCGTGGACGTGGCCATTCAGCCTGAAGAGGAAACCGCCAAGGAAATAGTCCTCCTCATCAAGCGCAGTGCGGCCACTGACGTTCTGGAGTTCGCCCAGAACAAGGTCCAGCTGATCGGAATACGGCTAGATGCCGGTTGCCCCGTACTCAACCGAACCGTGCAGCAGGTCAGCCAGCAGTTCCAGGAATATACCTTTCGAGCGGTGGCCATACTTCGCAACAACAGGACCATCGTTCCCTCCGGGCATGACCTCTATCTGCAAAGAGACCAGGTGTTTTTTATGGCCGAGACCGAGAACATTTCTAAGATTGTGGAGCTGATGGGCAAGTCCGACGAGAAACTTCGAAGAATCATGGTCCTGGGTGGTGGGAAAATCGGCCGGGCCACGGCCAGGTTACTGGAGAAGGAAGAAGACCTGGAAATCAAGCTGATAGAACAGGATCCGGAAAAGACCCTGCGCCTGGCTGATGAACTCAGCCGGACTATGGTCATCCAGGGTGACGGGCGAAGCTTCGACCTGCTGGCCACCGAGGGAATCCTGGAAACCGATGCCCTGGTCAGCGTCACCAACGACCAGGAAACCAACATTCTGACCAGCCTGCTGGCCAAGCATCTGGGAGTGACCAAGACCATCGCCCTGGTCAGCCGCGAGGAGTACCTGCCGTTGATGGCTCCCATCGGGGTTAACGCGGCGGTCAATATAAACCTGATTACTTCGAATTCGATACTACGGCTCATCCGCCGGGGAGAGGTGGTTTCCCTGGCCAGCCTGCCCGGGGTTGACGCCCAGGTGGTGGAATATCTGGTTCCGGCCGGGGCCAGGATCACCCGCAAGCCCCTGAGCAAAATTGGTTTTCCGCGGGATGCCATAGTTGGAGCGGTGATGCGGGGGGATAGCGTCCTGATACCGGTAGGTGAGACCAGGATTCAGGCCGGCGATCACGTGGTGGTTTTCTCCCTGCCACATGCCCTGAACGAGGTTGAAAAGTTCTTTTTACCTTAAGATGACAAGATGAATTTCCGCTCGGTTCTGGCTATCGAAGGGGTGCTGCTCATATTCCTCGGTCTGTTCATGCTCATCCCGGCCGGTTTTTCGCTCTATTACCGCGAAGACGACCTGTCAGCAATTTTGATCTCGGCCGGTATTTCGGTGACGGTGGGCCTGGTCCTGCGGCTTGGTTTCCGTCTTAACGGCGACCTGAGGCTCAAGGACAGCTACGCCACAGTCAGCCTGGGCTGGCTTCTGGCCGCCTTTTTCGGAGCTTTGCCTTTTTATCTATCGGGCTACATACCTTCGCTTACCGATGCCTTTTTTGAATCAATGTCCGGCTTTACCACCACCGGGGCTTCCATCCTGGCCAACGTCGAAGCCCTGCCCCACGGCCTGCTTCTGTGGCGTAGCCTGACCCAGTGGCTGGGCGGGATGGGCATTATTGTTCTTTCTCTGGCTATCTTGCCCCTGTTAGGAGTGGGCGGGATGCAGTTGTTCAAGGCTGAAATTCCGGGCCCGGTGCCGGACAAGTTAAGGCCGCGGATTCAGGAGACCGCCAAGATACTCTGGGGAGTCTATGCTTTATTAAGCCTGGCAGAGGTGCTGCTGCTCATGGCCGGGCGGATGAGCCTGTTCGACTCGCTCTGCCATACTTTCGCCACCATGGCCACGGGCGGATTTTCCACTAAGAATGCCAGTATTGCTCATTTTCATAGTCTTTACATAGAGGTGGTAGTTATCTTTTTTATGTTCCTGGCCGGCACCAATTTTTCGCTTCATTACCACGGGGTGAGAGGACGCCTTCAGGCCTACTGGAAAAGCGAGGAATTCAGGTTTTACCTGGGCTTTGTAGCCGGGGGCATTGTTCTGGTTACCCTGGCCAACCTCCTGGCCGGGCCCGCCGGCCTGTTCGGAGCGTTGCGCCAGTCCTCTTTCCAGGTGGTTTCAATCCTGACCACGACCGGCTTTGCCACAGTGGATTTTGGCCACTGGGCCCCTGCTGGCCAGATGATCCTTCTTCTTTTGATGTTTTTTGGCGGGTGTGCCGGATCAACCGGTGGAAGCATAAAAATATTGAGAGTGATGATTCTTTTAAAACAGGGAAGAGTAGAGCTCAGAAAGCTGCTACATCCCCATGCCGTCCTCCCGGTGCGCGTTGACGGCCGGGTGGTTTCACCGGTTATTGTCTCCAACGTCCTGGCCTTTGTCTTTCTTTATTTCATTATCTTTGTGGTGGCTTCTCTGCTCATGAGCCTGATGGGTCTTGACCTGGTCAGTGCCTTCTCCTCGGTGGCGGCCATGCTTGGCAACGTGGGCCCGGGGCTGGGCCTGGTGGGACCGGCTGCCAATTATCTTCATATTCCGGCGGCCGGCAAATGCCTGCTTTCGTTTTGCATGCTGGCCGGGCGTCTCGAAATTTACACCCTCCTTATCCTGCTGACCAGCGATTTCTGGCAGAAATAAAAAGGGGAATAAAAAGGGTGACACACTCTTGTGTCCCCATTTATTCTGTTCAATAAAGCAGGATGGCCAGGATTTTCCCGGCGCGCTGGCCGGCACTGATCTTCTTGAATCCCAGGCCGGCTTTTTCCGGCAGCGCCTGTTCCTGGCTTATCCTGTCCACAATCTCATCCTCGGTCGCGGCGGTTATAATCACAGCGCCTAACCGTTCGTAGCCCAGTTTTTCGGCCAGGGCCGTATTTATCAGGTATAGCTGCAGTTCGTCCATCTTAAAGTTCTCTTTCTGACTGAACTCCTCGGCCGCCCGCTGGGCCAGGGCGCTTAATTCAGCCTGTTCTTCCACTGGATTCAGGCCCGCTCTCACCCTGATCTGGCTGGCTTTTTCCAGCAGTTGACGGCCTGAACCGGCGGGCATGGTCTGCCCCGGTTTGATAAACAGCTCGGTTACCAGGAAGGCCTTGTTCGGACCGGATCCCTTCGTTTCCACGCCCACCCCGAAATGGGTGTACCTCGGGTCGAGCAGTATCATCCGGTGGCCCGGGCTGTCCATGAAACCGCTGTGAATATCTTGGGCCGAGGTGTAGCCCAGGCCGACATTCTCGCCGAAATAGGCAAACTGGATGCCAGCGGCCCTCAGCCTGTCATCCGGGCCCCCGGTGGTCGGTGATACATGGCCGGTAAAATTATTCCTGGCCATGTCGAGGCTGTGCTTGCTGGCAATCTCTTCCAGCCGCTGGTTTCTTTCCAGCCGACCGAGCCCGGCCCGCTCCCGCTCTTCGTTTATCAGCGTGTAAAGCCTTTCTCGCACTGCCGAGGCCGACTGTTCCCGGGTGGCGATGGCGTCGGTAGCTCCTCCCGACAACTGGCGCGCCTGGGGTCCAACGTAAACCGGGAAGTTGGCCAGCACCGTCGGCCCCCGCTCGTTCCTGGCCACGACTTCAACCTTGTGTTTTCCGGGGGACTGGAAGGCCAGTTTAATCCGGGCCGGGTGCAGGCTCAGATTTTCCCCTTCCACCGGACTGATCTCCGCCTGCCCTTCGGGTGGGGTATGAATGAGAACCGGTTCTTTGAACCCGGGAAGAATTCCGAGCCGGAATTCTACCTCGCCGGGCTGGCCCAGGTTTCGGGGCAGGGATGAGAGAAAGAGATGCCGCGAAGAAAAGGCAATGATGACAGTGAGCAGTCCCGAAGAATGGATTTCAGCCAGTGCCCCGTAATGGGTATATTCCTCTCGATTCTTCAGTTGAAGGAGCTTTTCTTTAATTAATGAAGACAGGCGAGGCCCGGGCGGCACTCGCATGAACAGGGAATGGGGCAAAGGCTCGGGCAGGCCCAGCCAGCTGGCCGCTTCATTAATGGCCACGCTGTCCGGGCGGAAGTTCACTTCGTAAAGTTCGTTCAGCCAGCGGCAGAAAGTGGCCAGTCTCGGGTCGGGTTCCCAGCGCAGGTCGAGGTCGCGGAGCACTGCCGGCAGCACTTTTTCCAGGGCATAGCTCTGGCTGCCGATTATTGCCGCTCCGGGCGGGGGCTGAGACGAATAGTACCGGGCTTCCTTCATCCTGGCCAGGACCTGGCTGGCCGGGCTGCCGCCTTCCTGTTTTGCTCGGTCATCTGGCCAGGCAAAGACTGATGAGATGGTGACAAGCAGAATGACAGCGGGAAATATAAACAGGCAGACTCGAATGTTGTGATCTTTCCCCGAGGTCTCGGTCCGCATGTTTTTTGTTATTTAATGTAATTCAAATTTAAGCAAATTTGATACTCCATAGTCAATTTAAGTATGGTTATGCTTGGTTTGTGCACCCGGCAACAAAACCCGGAAACCCGGGAAATCTGTTACCACAAAACCTGGAAACCGTTTTCCGGGTTCGTGCGACTCCATATAATTGCCAATCTCATGCTGACCAATATTTGTGCAGCCAATATTTGGCTGGAGATAATTATAGGGCGCACAGGAGTTATTCCCCGGGTAAGCTGATTCGAATTACCAGCCGGGCGACGGCTGGCCGATTTTTTGATAATTAAATTTTTTAAGGCCCAGTTCGCGATACCCACCGATTAATTCATTGGTTATAAAAGGCATATTGGAATCTGATTGCCTGCCTTCTCGGGTTGCCTTCGCCAGTCTGACCGCTTCCAGGCAGAGTTTAAAGTACACAAATCAAAAAAAATACCAGTATGATTCTAAACAGGTTATAGGGTCCCGGCAAAATCACCCCCAATATCACCCCGTTAATATCGCTCATATTCCTGCCTGATCTGGTATAATCTGCTGAGTTTTATGAAAATTTTTGCCAGGAATCAGACTCTGCCGCTCAGGCCCGAGCCCTTTGTCTTCCGCCTGGAATGGAAGCCCGGGGCGGAGTGGGCCGGCTCAGCCCTGGAAGAAATCATTGCCGAAGCTCATTTCATCCAGCTTGAGGCCGTCCAGCCCCTTGATGAGGAAGTGGTCGACCTTCTTCGGAAACTTGATGACCGGCCGGAGAAATTCAGCCTGAGGCTTCTCAGCAGGGCGGAAGACTTCGGAGCAGAAACAATCAAAAAATTCATAGGGCCATTGTCGCGCCTCAAAAAGCTCGACGCAGTTATCTTTGTCATCAGTTCCAGGTCTGATGAGCCCGCCCAGGCGGAGGTCAGTAGCTTGCTCTCAGCGGCAGCTTCTGCCGGTCTTAAACCAGGCATCCTGGTTGAGCTGGAGCCAGGGGCTTCGGTATCGGGGCTTGAACAACTTATAAAAAACTTACGCCTGTCCGGCGCCATGGAAATAGCGCTCAGACCGACCAGCGCGGCCAATCCGCACCCGAATTTCGGAAAAAACCTGGCTAATTGCCTGAGCCATCTAAAGTCTGAAGGAATTCCAGTATCGCTGGGAGAGTGTTTTCCCGGGCTTGAACCGGGGCTGTCCGCTTTGGAGCCAAACTGCCGTCGGGCCTTCGGCTCTTGCTATCTTGACAGCCAGGGCCTGGTCAGGGCCTGCCGGCAATCGAGGGAAATACTTGGAGACCTGAGCAGGCAGAAGCTTGCGGAAATCTGGCCCGGTTATCTTTTCGCTGAAGACCTCTGCTCCCGGGCTGCCTTAACTGTTCAAAGCCTGAAACTAGAAGAGAACGAGGCGGTCGAGGCGAACGGTATGGCTGAAGTGGAGAATTTGTCTCCGACCAGTCTCGATTCGTCCTTGCGACCTGTCCCACTTTTCATTCTTAAAGATAAAAAATGGGGAGCAGCCCTGATTAAGGGCCTGGATGGACTGGTGCTCAGCCCGAAGGGCGAGAAACTGGCCCGGATGATTGATGGCAAAAACACCCTTCGCTCCATCAGAAAAAAATTCGGACCTCGCTCGGCGGGCCTAATTTATGCCCTTTTTCTCAGGGGATTGGTCAGGCTGGAAAAGTGATTTCATGACCAGGTACAGTCTTGATTTGAGCTTTGAGGATTTCAAAAAATCCCTGTCGCCCGACGACCTCCTGACCACTGTTCCGGGCCTTTACTTTTCGCCTCGCTCCGGCCGCGTTTTAATCGTTGAACCCGAGAGCGCCTCCTGGCTGGTGGTGCCGCCAAAGGAATTCGGCTACCTGGTCGAGCGCGGCTTGCTGGCACCCGGCTCCGGAGCCAGGTCAAGCCTGAGACTCGCCGACCTGGAACCCGGCCTGGACCCCGACTTCAAAGCAGAACTTGACCGCTGGCTTTACCGGCTTTTTGTAGGAAACATGCTGGCCATCAACGGCTATGCCTACCACCAACCATCACGGCTCTGGGCGGTGCAGAAATACCCACACTATTTCAACATCCACCTTACGGAATCCTGCAACCTGGCCTGTCGCTATTGCCGGGTTGGTGATTCTCCGGGACGATTCGCTCTGATGCCCGTTGAGACCTGTAAAAAAGTCATCAGGCGGGTCGTAGAGGAAATTCCCGGAACCAAAATCATCATCGGTTTTCACGGCGGCGAGCCGCTGCTCAACCCGGAAGCCATCGTCGAAGGCAGCAAGTATGCCAGGGAGGTGGCCCGCTCGGCCGGAAAGGAAGTAACGCTCTCTCTCCAGACTAACGGCGTCCTGCTCCGAAAGCACAGCCAGCTGTTAAAAGAACTGAACATTGAAGTCGGGGTAAGCATAGATGGCCCGGCGGCCATTCACAACCGCCACCGCGTCTTTGGCTCGGGCCGGGGCAGCTTTGACGAGGTCATGGACGGTATCCAGGCCGCCCGCCAGGCCGGGTTGAACCCCGGCTACCTGGCCGTTATCCATGACCCCGGGGATTACCTCCCGGTGGCCAGGTTCATGGTGGAGACTTTAGGGGCCACTTCCTTCCGGCTCAACTTTTCCTGCTACGAAGGCCGGGCCAAGTCGAAGCTCGACTTTGACCCCACCCGGGCCGCGGCTTTCGCCCGGAACTGGCTTCAGCTCCTTGATTTTGTCCTGGAACATCACCGCCAGACCGGTGTCTGGCTGAGCATCGATGACCTCAACCTGTTCGTGGCCCATCTGCTGACCAAGGACCGGCCCCACATGTGCTACCGCTCTCCCTGTGGCGCCGGTAATGCCATCCTGGGGTTCGGAGCCGACGGTAAGATTTACCTTTGCGAGGAGCTGGTGGGCAAGGACCAGTTCTGCCTGGGCGATATCGAGACCGCCCCGCCGCTTCACAGGTTACTCGATGAGTCACTGGTCCATGCCCGGGCCAGCGAAAGCCGAAGGGTGGAAAACGTGGCCGCCTGCGCCGGCTGTCCCTGGAGAAGGTTCCACGGGGCCGGCTGCCTTAATAAATCATTTGAATACTTCGGGGACCTCGAGCACCGCGACCCCATGTGCCATTTCTACCGGGTTGTTTTTGAAGAGCTGATGTGGAAGCTGGCCGACAACCCCGAAATTATCAATTTGATTAGTTATTACAAAAAATATATAAGGGTTCAGAATGAATGGCCGGTTGGAATTTAGTTCCTGGAAAAAAAAGGAGACAGGACACGGTGATGAGCGAATGCCAGTGAGCTACGGATGAAAAATTGGCTGCAAATGAAAAAAAATAAAAAAGGGAAAAGGAGAATTAAATGAAGTTCAAAAAGAGAACGGCGAATCGGGGAACGAAGCCAGGACAACTGGCTGACCTCGGCCGGAACCTGCCCTACGTTCCGGTCAACCTGAACGACGACTCCACCCGCAGCCGGCGCCAGGCGCTGGGGTTGCTGTTCAAGGGTGCTGCTTTCCTGGCCGCCTGGCCCTTTATCAGCAAGGAAACCCGGGCCGGCCGGTTAAAAGAGCTGGTGGGGGAATCCGCCCCTGGAGCTGAAAACCTGACCGCCCGGCAGGCCGCCAGGATAATCGGGCAGGAAGTGCTTCATACCAACGTGCCCCACAAGAATATCGCCCACCAGAACATAGCCCACAAGGACACCCACACCAACACCCACGTCAACGAAAGCAAGCACGTGGACATGGCGCCCGAAGGTTTCGAGCACACCAACACCACCATCCACACCAACCAGAACGTCCAGGGCCATGTCAACGTTCCTCATACCGACAATCCCCACACCAACGAGCCCCATACCAACGTGGAACACGTCAACCGTCCCACCCAGGAAAAGGCCTGATGGGCTCCAGTAAAAGGAAATTGTTTGTTGCTGAAGCAGGCCCGGAACTTTCCGGGAGAAGAACGGCCTGGTTCAGGGCTGGTGTTGTTGGCTTCTTGTTTTTAATGGTTTTGTCCGCCGCGCCAGGAATCGCCAGGAACCTGGCTGCTTCTCCCCAGAGCAGCGAAATAACCCGGCTTGAAGCCGAGGCCACTGAGCTCGAAAACCGGGCGGCCAGGTTGAAACAGGCGGTCGAAAACTGCCGCCGGAGTATCACTCCGCAATCTCCCGATTGTTACATCGAGATTTCCTGGCTGAGGGCCAGGGTTTCTTACCTTGAGGCCGAAAGAATAGCAGCCCAGATGGAAGAGCAGGCCCGCGACCTCAGGAGACGCATAGATTACCTGAGATCGCAGCAGAACCGGCCGGCGCCCCCGCCGCCTCCGGCAAACCCACAGCCGGTCACACCGGTTTCGCCTCCAGTTACGGGTACCACTAACACAAATAACCAGCAGGCAAATCAACCGGTTCAGATTTCGCCGGCCACGCCGGTCGTATTCCCTCCTGTGTCTAGACCTCAACCGGTTGAAGCCAGGGTGGGCGGCCTGAGCCAGAAAGAATGGAACCGGCTGATGTCCATACAGGAGAGGCTCGAGGAAATCTACCGGGATTATGCCAGCGCCGACCAGGCCGAAGCCGAGCGGCTCAGGGACGAAGTCTACCGGCTGTGGCAAAAAGCCGTGAGCGGGCCCCTGACGCCGGAGCAGCGGAAGATGCTGCGCCTCCGCCTTCCCTCGCGCAGCCAGCCAGCCGGCCCCGTCCGGACCAGGCGCGAAGAGCTTCTTGAGAAAAGCAGCCAGTCGAGCCCGCCGCCACCGCCCTCTCCCCTCAGCGTGACCAGCAGCCTGGTCCAGTCGCATATTGAGACCGGTACCCAGCAGGCCCTGGATGAATTCGGTAAGAACTGGGTGGACGTCATCAATGTCAGCGAGGTCGACCGCAAGTGGCTGAACTACGAAAACGTGGTCGGGTTCAGCAAGGTGACCATGAAGCTCAAGGAGAAGGATTACCCGGGAGCCATTGCCGAAACCGTTGATTTTATCGCCGGCAAGGTCATGCTGCCCCTGACCTCCATGAACGTCAGCGTCTTCAAGTCGGTCTACGGGCAGACTACCTTTGGCGCGCTCAATAAGTTCATGGAAGATTCCATGAAGATGACCGGGGCCGAGTTCAGCTACAACGATATGACTAAGGACATGAACCTCGGCCAGAAGGCGGTCATGGAATGGGTGGGCTTCGGGGAAATGATGCGGGAAAAGGACAAGGAAAGAGAAAAGAGATGAAACCGATTTCCAGAAGATACATAGATGGCCTGGCGGTTGCCCTGGCTTCCTGCCTGCTCCTGCTGGTGGCCTCCGGAGTTAACGCCCAGGAAAACCAGTCCGGCGAGAACCTTCAGGCCAGGCTCCTGCCCGAGGTGGAGATCCTGCTTCCCGAAAACAGCCCGGTGAAGGTCAACTGGATACTGCCGCCGGTTGACCGGGCGGCACTCGAGATGCATCTTCACGACCGCTGGTTCTCGGTCGATGCCGAGGGATTTCCCTGGATAGGGCTGGACGGACGGCTGCTAATCAACCCGCTGAAAAATTACAGCGCCTTTCTGCCGGAGTTTTTCACGAACTTTGTTCACCTTAACAACGGGGCCCTGATCATCGCCACCGAAGAAGATTTTGGCTTCATTCCCGCGGGCCAGGAGGTGGATTACGACCCGGACACCGGATATCCCGTTCTCGGCTATCAGCCCCTGGCCTGGTTGCCCGGGGAAGTTGACGGCTCCGGGGAAGAGATGGTCGGCCGGACCATGTACCGGGGAGAGGATTGCCTCTATTTTGTGGTCAGGAAAGCCGTGCCGGGCGAAGAGTACCGGGAAAAATATGAAGTTTTCTGTTTCAAGCCGGGCTCGGGCCAGAAAGCTGATGGAAGTGCCACGGATTCTTATTCAGCTTTTCCTGCCTATGTGCCAGTTTACAGCTCGGACGAGACAATAACCGCGGTGACCGGAAACGGGGAGCAAACCTTCATCGCCCACGGCCAGATGGTCTTGCTGGTAACAGCCGGTTCTACCGAGCCGGGAGTCTTTTATAACCACCCGACCGATGTCATCCTGGCTCTCGATTACAATTCGGAGGCCGGGCTTTTTTATGCCACCAACTACTCGGTTGGCCTGATGTCGAAGGGTGCGGCCCTGGAATTCATGAGGGTGCCCTATCCCAGGATTTTCCTCAGGGACAATTCGCTCTACGTCATGCTCACCGAGCAGGCTGCGGTCCTCCAGGTGGAGAATGCCGGCTTCCTGAAGCAGTACAACAAGACCTCCAGGGAACTGGTGGCGGTGGATGGGAAGAAGGTTTCCGGCGGCTGGTTCGGGTTCAATTTCGGACTTTTTTCCCTGGTGGCCATTGTCCTTCTTCTATTGCTGGTCCTGGTCGATGTCCTGAGGCACCGGTTTCCCGGTCACGTCAAGACGGTCTGGGTTCTGATGGTTTTCCTGGGATACCTTTCGTTGTTTTCCTGGCTTATTGTCTTTCTTTATTTTGGCCTGGCCTTCAGGCTGAGCGGGTTCCTGGTGCTAATTCCTTTCCTGGTCATCCTGGTCTACCTGTTTTCGGGAAGGCGACAGAGAATTAAGGACTGAGGGATTGGCCGGCCATTATTAGCTGGCCTGTTTTAATCCCTGGAAATTATTATTGTCTTCTCAGCCAGCGGCCGGCTTTTTAATCCTGGCCTTTTTCCCGATGATCAGGTAAAGAATTGACCCGACCAGGGGGAAGAAGATGACGACCAGGATCCAGACCAGCTTGTCGTTTCCCGGAAAGTCATGCTTCAGGATGTCTATCAGGGCGATGAGAAACAGCGGTAGCGATATCAATACCAGGATGATGAATAACTCCATAAGGCTGAACATTGGCGTACCTCCTTTTTGCCTTCGCCATAATTAGTTTATCAATTTTCTTTAATTCCGGCCAGGTACACGTAGTAATTCGGAATCTGGCCGAAGTATTCTCTCCTGTAAATCAAGCACAGTAAGACCGGGTATTTCCGCCCGGGTTTTAGCCTGTTCAGGATGTCCCCCCGGCTTCCGGCCAGGTGGTAGAACGGGCCGGACTTGGTCATTCCGGAAACTTCCAGAATTGTCCCGGGTTTCAGCGCTCCGGTGACCACGACCTGGGCCTCGGCCACCTGCGGCGGGAGAATTGGCCCGGGAGGAGTCAGGATCGACTGCCCGGACATCTCCGGTTCCTCAGGCGGAAGCGGGAATTCGCTGTCTGGCATGGACTGGAATTTTTTTAACTGCTCGGTAAGTTCGGCGATTCTGGCCTGGTCGCCGCGCTGCCGGTAGCGGGCTATTTCAGATTCAATAGCGAAAATCATGGCCTTCTTGAGTTCCGACCTCACAGTTAGACCGAGGCTGCTGAGCTCGTCCTTTAAGACCGAGGCCAGCCGGGACTCGGTTCTTACCGTGGGGGCTATTTCTTTTTGCTTCGAGCCTCTCTCCCCGAAGGAGAAATATTTTTCGATTATGGAATAAAGGGAGTCCTCTTCGGCCCTGGCCGGGAAGATCTTGTTGGTCAGCGAGTAGGTAAATTTGCCCTTTATTCCCAGGTCTTTTTCAAGGTCAAAGCTAATGATGATCTTTTCCGGCATTCCCTTGCAGTCATCGGGCCTTATCCGCCTGACGGTAAATGCATAGTGGAGGGAACCATCCTGGTTTTTATTCTTCTGGCTGTCCACCTGGAATGACTCCTTCTGGGTGCAGCCGTTGCTCTCCACCACGACCAGGAAGCCCTTCGCTCCAAGCAAGGCCTCGTAGAGCACCTCTTCACCCGTCCGGCGGGCATCGGGGACCTGGGCTATAAGACTTGAGGCCAGGAGAAAAATGCCGGCCGCAAGGACTATTATCGTCTTCTTAATCATTTCTTGCCTCCTCATCTTGTTCGGGGATTTAATCCTGGAAGAATCAAAACTGAACGTTCGTAGAATATTTTGCCACCCGCATCCAACTTCTTAACGCCGCCAGCTTTCACGGTTGGGATTTCAGCTTCATTTCCTATTTCGACCCTTCTGTCTATTTCGCCCCATCCTCGTAGCAGAAGAATTCGTAAATCGGGCTGCGGTTCTGGCCGTAGATGACGAAAGTCCGGCCCGGGACCGGCAGACCCAGAGAACCGGCTACCTTTTTCAACGTTTCGTACATGGAGTAAGCCGGAACCACCGGCGGAGAAATCCCGGCGTAAGCCCCGGCCAGGTAACTTTCATAGGTAACCGTCTTGCCCCCGAATCCGCCCAGCTGGCGGCATTCAATCTGGAACCAGTCGGTAAAGTTGCTGCCGTCCTTGACCAGGGCATAGCAGTCGTTGAAGGTCAGGTCGCCGGAGGCGGCTTTTAGATGGATTCTCAATCCCCTGACCTCTCCGTCAACCACCTGGAATTTAACGTACTCTTCTTTTTCCACCCGGAATTTCCCCTCCTCCTGGAGGATCAGGTACCCGGTAAAGGATTGGTTGCCCGATTGGTTGGCTGGCCCTGAAAACAGGGGTGACCCCGCTGCCAGAAATAAGAAAACCATCCCGGCAGCAATAAGAATTGACCTCAAAACAGATTTCATCAAGTTCTCCCTTCGCTGGTAACTCTGGTGGAAAGCTTAAGCGAATCGCTCCCCATGGCCCCGAGTTTATTCCTTAAAAAGTTCTTCAAATTACTCGCTTTTCCGGCTTATTAACTCACACCTCAAGCCTGATGTCAAGGAAGGTTGGAGGCCTCGACCTGGAAGGTGGCAGTCAGGCGGACGCATTCTGGCGGGGAACGGGACGGAGAAAACAGCAGGTGAAAGTTGATAATAATAAGAATCAACAATTAGAAGAAAGAAGACAGAAAAGAAAAATCCCTGCCCAAGGACTTGATCTTGGCCACTGTGTAATGGTGTCCTGGCCGAGTGGTATGAGTATTGGTTGCATCTTCCGGGCAAGTTTCGTGGCCCGGGCCAGAGCCTTTATTTAAAGGTATAGTAGAAAACATTCGTTACGGGGAGCTTCTGCCAGGCATTTGCTGAACTTTACTGGTCGTGTTGTTTTATTCTGGGGAAGCCTCTATAATCAGGGCGAGGAGGCATGATGAATAATCCTGAAGACCTTAACTTGAAAAATAAGAGAATCACGGTCAGGCCTTCGCCGACCAGCTCCATCATCACCCTGGTCATGAGCATCCTGTTCCTCATATTTGGAATTGTGTTCATGGGATCGGTCATGGGGGAAGCGGATGAGGCCAGGGGGCCGATGACCTTTTTCCTGGTTATCTGGATTGGTGCCTGTCTGGGTATGGCCATCTATTCGCTCGTCAACCTTTCTTCTTACGGGAAGTCAAGGCCCAACCCGGCGGCCCTGGAGGTCCTGGAGGTCGAGGACAGGAAGGCCCCCGATAAAAAAGAAGATTCTGCCACGACCCGACCCGATTTCGGGGCCCGGCTGAGAGAACTGGAAGCTCTTAAAAAAGACGGCTTGCTGACTGAAGATGAATACCAGCGAAAGAGGAGAGAAATCCTTGATGAAAAGTGGTAACGAAGGATTGAACGGGAAGAAAAATCGGGCCTCAAATTTTGCCAGGAGTCTCATTTTAACGTCCCTTATTCCTTCATTGCTGATCATTTCAGCCCTGGCTTTGCCGGGGGGAATGAAAGCAGGAGACAAGTGCGCTTTTTCCGCCCGGCCGGGGCAACTGGCCCAGGATTCCCAGAAGGCAATCATCTTCCACAACAGGCAGGAAGAAATCCTGGTCCTGGCCACCGAGCTGCGGGCTGATAAGGAAACGCAGGTTCTGGAATTCATTCCCTTTCCTGCTGAGCCTCAGGTTTTCCTGGTGAAAGAGCCCATCCTGGAAAAAGTCAGGGAACTCCTTAAGAAAAAGGACATAAAAGAATTGGAAGGTCCCACCAAGGGTGGGGGAGGCCTGGCCCCCGTTGAGATAAAGCTCAGCCAGAAGATGGGTCCGCATGACGTCACGGTGGTGAAAATCAACCAGCCGGGCGAATTCGAGAACTGGGTGCGGGAGTTTTTCAGGCAGAAAAAGATTCAATTAGAAATCAGGCTGGAGGGAGTGCTGGCCAACGCCCGGGATTACCTGGACCGGGGCTTTAATTATTTTGTTTTTGACTCGGCCACCGTGGGCAGGGAAACCAGGCTGGTTGAGCCGCTGGCCTACAGGTTTAAGTCGGCCGAGCTGTACTATCCCCTTAAGACCTCCAATCTGGTCGGCGGTTCGGGCCGGGTGGAGCTGGTTCTGATCCTGCCGGGAACTTTCTTCGCGGAGGAGCTGATTTTACAGAAACAGGACCAGAGGTATTTTGAGCTCTTCCGTTCCGGCTGGAGGGCCAGCTCATCTTCAAAGATGTACCCGGCCGAGCTGGGGGAGCTACTGCCGGAAGCCGCCGGGTTTTTCAAGCAGGGTCAGAAGATATACCTGCAGCTTTTGAAGTATGACGGACCTTATGATTTTAAGGATGACCTGAGATGGGATATTTCCGGGTTGCCGCGGTATGCCTACAAGATAAGCATAAGCAGTTTTTTGGGCGAAATTCGCGAGCAGAAAATGACCGAGGACGAAATCAAGGACTATCTCCAGGCCAGGTGCGCGGAAAATCCTAACTTTCTCAAGGAGAGCCGGGTTCTGCTGGATGACGAGATGCTCGGCTACCTTTTGACCTCGCGCCTGACCTGCGAGGATTTTGTGCACCCGGAAGAATTCGAGGTCTACAAGGCCATTTATAATTTTAATCCTTCGGGCCTTAGCCCGGTCAGGCTGGACGGGCTACCGACCGGGTTCGTGGTCCTGGAAGATAAGACCGCCAACAGAAAGTTTGAAAAAATAAAGGGCGTGGAGAAGGCCCTTCTCGATGATTACGACGGCAAGAATAAAAAAGAATACCGGCTGAGCGACTTCGTGCCGGAGGGGCTGGAGGACTGTATCCAGGTCAGGCAGGGTGAGAGAGAGAACCTGCTGTCCCCAGGGAAAAATTATGTGTCACGGGTTGGCTTCAACCCGGGACGGACGGCGGCCCTGGTCTTCGTTTCCCACGTGGCCAGCCCGGAGATGGGGGCCGGCTACTTAGTGTTGCTGGAGAAGCACCAGGGGGCCTGGACGCCGGTCAAGGTTCTCAGCGCCGAAATCTATTAAACGGAAACGGGGGACACAGTACTCATTCCCCGATTTTGCTGACATTTTTTGATATTCTGTTTTTCCAGCTCGCCGTTTTAGTAAGAATTATTAAAAAGATGGTAAAAAAATGTTTTAAAATTATGTCGCTCTCTTACTTCTCTTTTGTCGAGAGGCTCCTTCTTTTCTTCTCCTGATGTTCTACTAATGCTCCGAGCCTTATCCCATCGGCTCCGTTATTCTATATCGTTCTTCTCGCAAAAGGTCTTGATGTTTGATTCCAGCTCCTGGGCCCGGGCGATGGCCTTTTCTTCGGTCAGGGTCGGCAACAGCTCCTTTAGCTTATTTCTGACCGCCTTAACCTGGTTTTCAGCCTTTTCCGGGTCGGAGATGACGACCAATCCTGGCTCAGCCGCCTGGCGGTTGGCCACGATGTAATTCTGGGTGGCTGTTTGGAACTCCTTTTCCAGGGCTATCACCGCATCTTCTTCGGGGGTCGTCTTAAAAAAATGGTCATAGGCCAGGTAGCCCGCCCCAAGGATGATTATAAGAAATAGCAATTTCTTCACGCTTGCCCCTCTCCTAAAATAATTTCCATTCCAATGGGATTGTATCTTACCCCCTCCTTAATTAAAAGCGGAAATAAGATGAGGGGAGAGGATACTCATTTACCTGATTTTTTGACTCCGGTACCACGGGCTAAGAACCTGTGTATAAATAATTAGATTCATTTAGCTAACCCGCTAATTGAAGACTTGCTTAAGCCTATCCTCTAATCCGTTCAATGGCCCATCAAGCCGATGAAAAAAGCAGTTTGTTTATCTGGATTAACTTTCCCCTCTCTGATTCCAGCTGGTGATGGCTTTTATTTGATTTTTGAAGTCTGAACCCAAAAATTGGCGAATGAGTATTGTGTTCCCCATTTTTTGTCCCCCATTTTTTATGCACCTCAATTTTTTGCCGGAACCTTCTACCCGATTATGAATAAAGTACCGGACATGTTTTGCTTTCTCTCTGGCCACAGTGAAACAGGCGAAAAACACGATTCCTTTTTTGTTCTTGATGGAAGAGTCGGGAGAGTGGTATGGTAATCATGAAGACACACTCATCGGGTCTGAACTCACATTTCTGAATAAGTAATTCGAACTTGAGGAGGGAGCGATGAAATCAAGAGTTTCAAGAGTGCTGCTATCGGCACTTTTAGTATTAATCGTTTTAATCATCGTTCAGGGGGCAACCCCAGAACCCCAGTTGCCAAAGGAAACCGAGGCCCAGAAGGCCCAGCGCCTGAAGTGGTGGACAGAAGCCCGCTTCGGCATGTTCATCCACTGGGGCCTCTATGCCCTGCCCGCCCGGCACGAGTGGGTCAAGAACCGCGAGCGCCTGACCAACGAGCAATACCAGAAATACTTTGAGCACTTCAACCCCGACCTCTACAACCCGCGGGAATGGGCCAGGATGGCCAGGGCAGCCGGAATGAAGTATGTCGTGATCACCGCCAAGCATCACGAGGGCTTCTGCCTCTGGGATTCAAAGTACACGGATTACAAGGCTACCAGGACGCCGTTCGGTCGCGACATCCTTAAAGAATTTGTCGAGGCCTTCCGGGCCGAGGGATTGAAGGTGGGTTTCTATTATTCGCTTCTCGACTGGCATCACCCGGATTACACCATAGACCGTTACCATCCGCTCAGGCCCGACAACGAGGCCGACTACGAAAAGCTCAATGCCGGCCGTGACATGGCCCGTTACCGCGAGTACATGAAAAACCAGGTCCGGGAGCTGCTCACCAACTACGGCGAAATCAGCATCATGTGGTTTGATTTTTCCTTCCCGGGAAAGTTCGGCAAGGGCCGCGATGACTGGGACTCCATCGGCCTGCTGAAACTGGCCAAATCGCTCCAGCCGCATCTCATCATCGACGACCGGCTCGACCTCCAGGAGGTCGAGGGCGGCTGGGATTTCACCACGCCCGAGCAGGTCAGGGTCACCAAATGGCCAGAATACAACGGTAAGCGAATTCCCTGGGAAACCTGCCAGACCTTTTCCGGTTCCTGGGGTTATTACCGCGACGAGTATACCTGGAAGAGCCCGGCCCAGCTCATCGAGCTGCTTATTGACTCGGTAAGCAAGGGCGGTAACCTGTTGCTCAACGTGGGCCCGACCGGCCGGGGCACCTTCGACCACAGGGCACAAGAACGGCTCAAGGCCATCGGCGAGTGGATGGCTGTTAACGGACGGTCGATCTACGGCTGCACCCAGGCGCCCGATGATTTTGTCGCCCCGCCCAATACGCTTCTGACCTGGAATCCAACCACCAAACGACTCTACATCCATCTGCTCTTCTACCCGATGAACGGCCTGTGGCTCAAGGATATGGCTGACAAGGTGAAGTATGTGCAGTTCCTCCACGACGCTTCCGAGATTCGCTTCCGTCCGGGCACCGATGAAGAAGCCAACAACCTGTGGCTGACCCTGCCCGTCCAGAAGCCCCCGGTCGAAATCCCCGTCCTCGAAGTTTTTTTGAAATGAGGAGTATAACTCACTTGTAATTAAGTCAAAATGTGAACGCAAATACCCGGTTGTTAATTACCCGGAATTGGCCAGCTGATCACGGGCAACCCGGGAAAGGATGATAATTAGTTTGCTTCGCCGGTGCAAATCACAACACTTCTTAGCTGCAATAATCATATTCTTTTTTGAATCAACTCTGGCAGCAGTTCTTCTGGCCCAGGTGGTCATCAACAACCCAGACCGCCCGAAAAACAGGAAGGCCAGCCGGGCAATTCAATTAGAGGAAATCCTGCGTTTCCAGGATGATGGGAAAAACCTTGTCCTGAGGAATCCGCAACAGCTAGTTCAGCTCAAGGATGGCTCTCTTATCTTTTTCGATTATCCCCACGTTTACAAGGTCGATAACCAGGGCCGGCTGGTTTTTAAGGTTCCAAGACAGGGGCAGGGACCAGGGGAATCGCAGCATCCGAATGCCTACATAATCGAGGAAAATCGGGTTCGCCTCTATTCCTGGGTACCGCCAAAAGTGCTGGAATACGATTTGAGCGGGAAGTTCTTGAAAGAATTTAAGACACCCTACCACGGCCCCTTCGATTTCATGGGTACTATTGGCGGCCGGCTCTACGCAATTCGTGACGAAATCCGCTTTTCAGATGCCATCCGCCAGGAAGGAATCGTAAATACTCCCTACCGGCTTTATGAAGTTTCCCCTGATTTCCAGAGCCTCCGAAGAATCCATGACATAGCGATGGAACATTACATTAAGAATGCCCGCTGGGTTAAACGGGCCATGTTTACGGCCATCCCTTACCGGCATTTCCTGTTTTATGTCCATAGTGCCGATTACCGGATTGAAAAATATGACTTGGGGGACGAAAAGGTGGAGCGGATATTCAGCCGGGCTTATTCGCCCCCACCGTCTAAAGAAGAAGAAAATATCCGGGACCCATATGAACGATATCCCAGAAGCTTCCGTCCTCCGCCCCAGCCTGAATTCGCTATCCAGCGGCTCCAGGTATTCAGGGATACACTGTGGGTTAAGACTTCAGCTGAGATGGGCGGGGGCAGCAGGTGGCAGATAGACGTTTTTGACCTCAACGGGAATTATATTGATTGTTTTTATCTCTGCTTCCCGGAGAACCAGAAACTACACTGGAGCCTATTTACCGTAACTGACGAGGGGGTTATTTTTGTGCCCGAGGAAGATTTGGAAACAGGGCTGGTAAGTATTGCTGGCTACAGAATGAAAGAACCTTAACTACAACGTGCCAGGATTTTTTTCAACGAATGAAATTAGTCGGATGGCCGGGAACAAACATCTTCGATATAATTTAATGATGTATAGTTTATTAGCGGGATAACGGATGGAATCAAGAGTAAGACTCTTGATGTTCTTGCTGTGGATTTTGTCTCTGGTGGCCGGGTGTTCAACAGCGGAATCTGGCCTCCAGTCGCTGGCGGCCTCGGAGCAGCCGCTTTTTTCTTGCGGCGGGGATCAATCTGGCCGTTATTACAAGTCAATTAATTTTTTAATTGGAGCCGGTGGCCGGGTCTACCTCTGGGACTCTGTAAATTTTGAAGG
This sequence comes from Candidatus Saccharicenans sp., assembly GCA_024653215.1. Taxonomy (GTDB): domain Bacteria; phylum Acidobacteriota; class Aminicenantia; order Aminicenantales; family Saccharicenantaceae; genus Saccharicenans. The sequence goes on from JANLFU010000004.1 coordinate 287,823, forward strand.
CCTTGACGTTTACAGTCCCGACGGGAAATTCCTTTTCACTCTTGGAAAAAAAGGACAGGGGCCGGATGAATTGCCGAATGTGGCTGCGGCGGCTGCAGATTCCAAAGGCCGTCTCTGGGTAAATGTCTTTAGCCAGAAAATGCTCAAGGTCTTTTCGCCAGACGGAAAGTTAATCCGGGAAGTGCTGCTTCCGGAAGAAATTTCCAGGGGCTATATCAACAGGATGCTCTTCGGCGCCGGCGACGAATTGTACATCCAGTCAGATTCAGGTGCCGGCGAATATTCAGTCCACGGCTTTTATCCGGAAGAGGGGCGCACCAGGCTCTTCCATGAGGAAAAGGGACGGAAGGAAGGAGGCCTGGCCCGTTTCTTTACCGACCTGGCAGTTGATGACACCGGGAAACTTTATATTTCTGACCCCTTTGATTACAGGATTTATGTCTATTCGCCGGAGGGCGTGCTCATCCGAACCTATGAAAATAGAAGGGCTAGAAAAGAACGCATCCTTGATTCAGATTTTGATATCTTAAACGGCGATTTGAACTCGGTCATAAGGTTTGAGGGTTACCGTGAAGTCCTGGCCCGGCTAAAGGGACCGTCCCGGTATTTTCCTGCAGTCTTCGGCCTCAACGTCGACCGGGGACGCCTTTACGTCTGGACCTCGCAGAGGGAAAGCAGGCTGAACAGGTACATCGTTGATATTTATGACCCGGATTTTCAACGCCTGGGACGGGCCTGCTATTTCAACTGGATTAAGATGAACCTGGCCCGCATCGTTAACGCTCGGCTGTACATCCCGAGCATAGAAAATTATGATACCAGCCTGGTCCGGAAGCTCGGCCGGATGGGCCTCACTAACGTGCCCGAAAAACTGAATGTTTATCAGATCAGAAATTAAAATATTTGCCCGCTAAATGGAGACACGCTAAATGGAGACACACTCTCGTGTCCCCATTTTTTAGGAGGCATTAATCAGGAGGGAAGAAATGAAGAAGAGCAAAAAACCCACAGTCCTGGATGTTCTGTTATTTCTTTTACTTATAGCGGCGGCGGCCATCAACATTGCCTGTGATTTCTCTGGAACTAAATCGCAAAAAACCGGATCAGAATCCAAAGTAAGCCTGCTCCCGGAAGACCGGGTGCGACTTTCCAACGACCCGCAAAAAACCGAGCTTTTCCGCGATGCCGGCCTCGGCCTGTTCATCCACTGGGGGCCGAATTCCCAGGTCGGCACAGAAATTTCCTGGCCCCTCTACAATGCCTCTGAAGATTTCATAAAGAAATATTACGCGCTGGCCGACACCTTCAATCCCACCCGCTTCGATCCCGCCGAGTGGGCTCGCCTGGCCAAGCTGGCCGGGATGGAGTATGTGGTTTTTACCACCAAGCATCATGACGGCTTCTGCATGTTTGACACGGCCTACAGCGATTTCAAAATCACCAAAACGCCCTACGGCCGGGACATCACCGCCCAGATTGCCGAGGCCTTCCGCCGCGAAGGAATTCTGGTTGGATTTTATTATTCACCCGGCGATTTTCGCTATCAGTACGAAACCGGGCTTCGCACCAGCCACATCTACGAACCGGACTTTGAAGCTACAGCCCCCTTCGGCCCGCTTAAAAAGACTTTTCTGGAATATGAACAGGGTCAGATCGAAGAACTGCTTACCCGCTACGGTGATATCTTCCTGCTGTGGTTTGACGGTAAATGCGAGCCCCTGAAGAAGCATGCCTGGCGGGTCAAACAGGATATCTTCATAAGCCGCGGCGAAATTCCCACGCCCGAGCAGACCATCCCCGGGGAGCCCATGGACTATGCCTGGGAAAGCTGCCTGACCACTGCCAGCTGGTGGTCAGG
>JANLFU010000005.1 GCA_024653215.1 Candidatus Saccharicenans sp.
AAAAGAGCTTGACCTATTTGCCAACGTCCGGCCGGTGCGCGTTCCCAAACAGGGCATAGACTGGATCTTCTTCAGGGAAAATACCGAAGACCTGTATGCCCTCGGCCCGTACGGCATCGAGGTCGATGAAGATATCGCCATCGATTTCAAGCTGATTTCAACCCCGGGATCAGACAGAATTATCCGCATGGCCTTTGAATATGCCCGCAAGAATAATCGATCCAAAGTTACCTGCGTGACCAAAGCCAACGTGGTCAAGACCACCGATGGAAAATTCCTGGAAATCTTCTACAACATGGCCAAGGAATACCCTGAAATACAGGTTGATGACTGGTACATCGACATCATGACGGCCAAGCTGGTTGACGAAAAACGTCGCCGGGAATTCCAGGTTCTGGTGCTGCCTAACCTGTACGGTGACATTCTGACCGACGAAGCGGCCGAATTTCAGGGCGGTGTGGGCACGGCCGGTGCGGCCAACATCGGCAAACAGTACGCCATGTTTGAGGCCATCCACGGCTCGGCTCCCAGAATGGTCCAGGAAGGCAGAGCTCAGTATGCTGACCCGGCCAGCATGATCAGGGCCGCGGCCATGCTCATCAATCACATCGGTTACGTGGAAAAGGCCCGGAAGCTGGAAATGGCCCTCGACATCTGTGGCCAGTATGAGAAAAAGCTGGTCATCACCGGGCGTCCAACCGGGGCTACCGGCAAGGCCTTTACCGACTACCTGATTGAATGGCTGAACAATCCCAAGCTCGAGGAAACATGGGAAGGTTACGTTAAAGGCTGATTGCCGTCAAAAATACCCGTTACCGGCAAACAGCAGAAACAAATAATCGCAATTTAAGGAGTACGAAATGCGTAAGAAGATAGCTTTAATCGGCGGCGGGCAGATCGGCCAGATCCTGGCCATGCTGGCCGCCCAGAAGGAACTGGGAGACATTGTCATCCTCGATGTTCCCGGTTATGCCAACGTTTGCAAAGGCAAAGCCCTGGACCTGATGGAAATGGCCCCGCATGGAAACTATGACGCCAATATCATCGGGACCTCTGATTACAAGGATATCGAAGGGGCCGACGTGGTCATCGTTACCGCCGGCAAGCCCAGAGAGGCCGGCATGACCAGGGAAGACCTGCTCAACGTCAACATCAAGATCATCGCCGAGGTAGCCAACGGGGTCAAGCAGTACGCACCCAAGGCCTTCTGCATCATCGTCACCAACCCCCTGGATGCCATGGTTTATGTCTTCCATAAGGTCACCGGGTTCCCCAAGCACCAGGTCATCGGCATGGCCGGCACCCTGGACACCGCTCGCTGGAGAGCCTTTATCGCCATGGAACTCGGGGTTTCAGTGGCTGACGTGGCCGGAACCGTGCTCGGAGGCCATGGTCCGGACATGGTCCCCCTGCCCCGTTTAACCACTGTCGGCGGCGTTCCTCTGACTGAAATTGCCACACCCGAACAGATCGAGAAGCTGGTCAACAGAACCCGGGAAGCCGGGACTGAAATTGTCAAACTGTTTGGCAAGGGTTCGGCCTTCTTCAGCCCGGCCTGGAGTGCCATCGTCATCGCCGAATCTTACCTCAAGGACAAGAGACGCGTACTTCCCTGCGCCGCTCTGTGCGAAGGTGAATACGGAGTCAATGGTCTGTTCATCGGCGTCCCCTGCCTGATCAGCGCCAAGGGCATGGAAAAGATCTTCGAAATCAAGCTGACCGAAGAAGAAAAGGCCCAGTTCCAGAAGACGGTAGCCTCGGTTACCAAGACAGTTTCCGAATGTAAGATCTGAACCGGCCTATCATTACCGGCAAATAACCAGGGCGGAGCCACCGGGCTCCGCCCTTTTCTTTTTATGATAAATTCACAAAGCCAAATCTCAGCCCCATCCTGGAGCAATACCCGAACCCTCAGCAGGCAGGAGTCCCGACGGCTTCCAGCCACAAGATTCCAGTGGAATATCGGCCAGAAAATTTATAAAATTGAAAGCCTGAAGATACTTAAATTTAAGCCATGCTGATACATGAGTTCCAGGCCAAGAATTTCCTGCGAGAATTAGGCTGGAGAATTCCGGCCTCGGCCCTGGCTGAATCGGCAAAAGAAGCCAAACGACTGGCCATAGAACTGGGCTGTCCGGTGATGCTTAAAGCCCAGGTTCTGGCCGGTGGCCGGGGCCAGGCTGGAGGTGTGCAAAAGGCTTCCACCCCGGAAGAAGCCGAAAGGCTGGCCAGCAGGCTGCTGGGCAGCAGGCTGATTACGGCCCAGACAGGAGCCCAGGGCCTTCCGGTTAACAGTCTTCTGGTAGAAAAGGCCATTGGCCTGAAAAAAGAATATTACTGTGGCCTGGCCGTTGATCGGAGGAATGAAACCCTGGTGGCCATAGTCAGCCGGCAGGGCGGACTGAATATCGAAGAACTGTCCGGGTCCAGACCCGAGCTCATCAAAAAAATCTATTTTGATCCCGATGGAGGGTTAAAACAGTTCCAGTCCAGGCAGCTGGCCTATTTCCTGGAACTTCCAGAAAATCTGGTCAAGGACTTCGTGGCCCGGATGAAACGTCTGTCCGAATTCTTCCTCGAAAAGGACCTTAAACTACTGGAGATTAACCCTCTGGCCTGGAGCGAGGATGACCAGCTACTGGCGGTGGATGCCAGGATGGACTTTGATGATTGCAGCCTGGCCCGCCACCCCGAACTGGCTGCTCTCAGGGACGAAAGCCAGGAAAACGAGCTGGAGAAACGGGCCAGAAGATTTGGACTGAACTACCTAAAGATGAACGGAAGCATAGGCTGCCTGGTAAACGGCGCCGGGCTGGCCATGGCCACCATGGACATCATCCAGCATTTCGGCGGTCAACCGGCTAATTTCCTGGACATCGGAGGCGGGGTAACCGAAGAAGCCGTCAGCCAGGCCTTTGAGCTATTGCTTTCGGATAGCCAGGTGGTCTCGGCCCTGATAAACATCTTCGGGGGTATAGTACGCTGCGACCTGGTGGCCAGGGGTGTGCTGGCCGCGGCCAGCCGGATTTCTCTGAATCGGCCGGTGGTGGTCAGGCTGGAGGGAACCAACGTGGCCGAGGGCCGCCGAATCCTGGAAGAGTCGGGCTTGCCATTTATCTTCGCTGCTGATTTTGAGCAGGCAGCCAGGCTGGCCGTGGAATTAAGCGGGCAACCGAGATGAGCATTCTGATCGACGCCAATTCAAGAGTCCTGGTGCAGGGACTGACCGGCAAGGAAGCCACCTTTCATGCCCAGAGAATGCTGGAATATGGAACCAGGCTGGTGGCCGGTGTAACCCCGGGAAAAGGAGGCCAGGTTCACCTGGGCCTTCCAGTATTCAACACCGTGGAGGAAGCCGTCCGGGCCGAGGCGCCGGAAGTCTCAATAATTTTTGTCCCTCCCCTGGCCGGGGCGGAAGCCATAATGGAAGCAGCCGAGGCCGGGATTAAGCTCATAGTCTGTATTACCGAGGGAATTCCGCTTCTGGATATGCTCCGGGCCAGGAGCTGGACAAAAAAATATGGGACCAATCTTATCGGGCCCAATACCCCCGGCCTGATTTCTCCTGGCCAGAGCAAGGTAGGGATAATGCCCGGTCACATTCACCGTACGGGTTCAGTGGGCATCATTTCCCGTTCCGGAACCCTGACCTACGAGGCCGTCAACCAGTTGACGACCATGGGACTCGGCCAGAGCACCGCTGTTGGCATCGGTGGCGACCCGGTGGTCGGACTGAAATTCGTAGAATTGCTGGAAATGTTCAGGACAGATGAACAGACCAGGGCCGTGGTTATGATAGGTGAAATTGGCGGCCAGGCTGAGGAGGACGCTGCCGATTACCTCAAAGCTTCAGGCTATCCCAAGCCGGTGCTGGCCTACGTGGCTGGAAGGACTGCTCCGCCGGGCAAACGGCTGGGTCATGCCGGCGCCATCATAGAAGGCCGGCAGGGTTCGGCCGGAGATAAGATCGACCGCCTCCGAGAGGCCGGAGTTAAAATAATTGATAACCCGGCCCGCATCGGGCTTATGACCGCAGAACTTCTGTCGGCCCGTCCTTAAAACACTGCCCTTTTCCCGAAGACTTCAAGACAAAACGGTTTGATAAACCAGAGGTAGAAAATAAGGTCTCCGGAAGAGAACAAACAGGCTTTATGGTATCCTGGAAAATCTGATTGTCCAGCTAACCGGACCACTGGTCGTGGATTTTAGAGTGACTATTCGGAGTGAGCCCTGGCCCCTGGTGCTTTCCAGCTGAGCTCCTTGAACTTTAATTTCACCCGGGTTCCATCCTGGAGTTAGATAAATATACAGGTCATAAGGATCTTCGGCCGTCAATTGACTTTTTCCGGACAATTCATCGCCCTCACACCTTAAATCTAAGAGGTCCGGGCCTCCACCGGTCAAATGGCGGCTGGTGGCCAGAAGCTGGGGATGGGACAGCCTCTCCCTGATTATAAAACATTGAGAGCGGTAAACCGGGTCGAGGGAGCCAGGCTCAAATCCCCCGTTAAAACTTCCGACCAGCTGCTTGGACCAGAATTCAAACACAAAATATTCTTTCTGGTCGTCCAGCCCCAGGTCAGAAAACCTGATTTTCTTTTCGCTCTCTCCGGTCCGACCCAGCACCAGCCAGTTCTCAAAGGGACGAACGATTTCCAGCGACCAGAGGTCGCAGGCCGGTCTCAGCCCGGCGTCAAAGGGTCTGGGCCCGGAACCGCTGACTTCCTCACCCACCCGGCTGATCAAACTGGACCGTGAGGGGTCAACGTCAAAAATCTGGCCGGGCACCGTCCAGAGAACCGGGGCCGCTCTCCGGGCCGGCTCAACGGCCGGGCTGTGATAGACCGCGGGCTTGTCAGTAAGGAGCAGAATGGAACCCGTAAGAGAGGTCACCAGAAGTGAGCGGTATCTCTCCTCGTCCAGCTGAATATGGTCGGGGTCATTCCTCCAGACCACGTTATTCCAGGAATTGAACTGGGCCAGCCCGGCATAGGAAAAGCCGTCGGTGCCGATCCGGCAGCCGTCCAGGAGACCCACCAGCTCCGGCCTGATCCCCCAGCAGCCGAGAAGATAAGACTCCGGTCCGATCTCTTCCCGGATTACTTCAACATACCTTCTAAAGGCCTTCTCCCGGTCTATCTTTTTTCGACTGAAGTACCCGCTGTGGGCATTGTAACCCTCGTAGCGCAGGTGGCGCAGGGCATCCACCTTGAAATACTCCCAGCCCTGGTTTCTGAGGGTCCGATAAACCGGACGCACGATTTCATCCAGGGCTTTTTCAACCGAGCCATCGAGGCTGTATTCAACCCAGTTGCCCCGACCGGGTTGTCCGGAATCGTCCTGGACAAACCAATCGGGATGAGCCCGGATAAAATCAACCTGTTTGAAAGCCACATTGGTCCACAGGCCGGGGACCAGTCCTTTTCCCTTGAGGTAAGAAGCCAGGAAAGAAAGCCCGCGGGGAAACTTGTCATTGGCCTGAAGCCAGAGTTCCGGCAGTCCCTCCCCTCGCTGATAACCGTCATCAATCTGCAAGAGGTTATAACCAAAAGGCAGGAGCTTTTCAACCATGGTCTCAGCCGTTTCCACTATGTCAGCTTCAGTCACCCGGTCATAGAAGGCAAACCAGGAAATCCACCCGGCCACCGAATCCTGCTTAAGGCGATAAGTCCTGGGTTCATAATATTTCAGGCCGCGATGAAGGCGATAATATGCCGGCCTGAACCTGAGTATAATCTCACTGCCGTAAGCTTCAATGGCGTAGATTCGCCCCTCAGGATTCTCTTCCAGCGGTGAAACTTGAACCCGGGGTCCAGAATCAACCGAAAGCACCCAGTCATTCCTGCGGTCATAGACCGCCCGGTTCAGGCGACTGCGGCTCAGTCCGGACACGTGTCTGACCACGACCGGTCCCGAATCGCTCCGGTCAGCCTGGCAGGGAAAAGATTCGGCTGAGGCCTTAGCCTGGCCGGTTAGTCTTAACCTGCTTCCCCCGTCTGCGGTCAGGGCCACAACTCCGGTCAGGGCCTTTCCATCCTGGAAAATATTCCTGGTAACGGAAAAAGTCCCGTTCTCGGTCATGACCTTTCCGGTGAATACCGGCTCTCCCCTGTATTCGATTATGATTTCATGTCCTTTTAGCTTGATTTCTGGCGCGACATTGTAAGCATCGGTCGGATGGGAAACCCGACCGCAGCCAGTAAGCAGCCAGCAAAAGGCCAGAAGCAACATGATCAGCCTGATCCGGGTACGGCCGGAAGCATATAGGTAAAAGTTGCTGGTGAAGGTCTTATAGACCATAGTCAGTTTTTTCATCGAAGGTTTCCTTTTTCCGTTAGTATATCTTGACTGGTAGCCGGGAAGACAACCTGTTTACTGATTTTTCCCGCCAATCATAAAACATATTTTTCAGAAGTGTCAATTCAGGCCGGCTGTTTGATTAGAATTGATGATGAGGTCCCGCTCTCCTGCACTGGAGCCGCCCGGCCAGGAAAGGCACTGCTTAAACTTTGAAGACCGGGGCCGTTAATGGATATATAATTTTGTCAGGGCCTGTGGTATAAAGAAGAGGCAAGAATAAGAATAATAAAAGGAGGGCTCTGTGAGAGATTTGCGCTCAAAGAAAATTATATTAAAGGGTTCAGTCAGGTTGGTTGCCGCGGCCATGGCCTTTATACTGTGTTTGACCATGGCCACAGGCCTGACCCTGGCCCAGCAACCCGGCTCCCCACCGCCTCTGGCCATAGAAAAAATCAAGGATAATGTTTACATTATCAAGGGAGGGTCGGGGGCCAATTGTTTCCTGATAACCGGAAAGAAAACCAACCTGCTGATTGATGCCAAGATGACGCCCGAGTCCTTTAAGGACATGCTGGCCGAAATACAGAAAATCTCAGCCCGGCCGCTGGGAATGATTATCCTGACCCATAGCGACGGAGACCACGTTAACGGGCTGAGGGGACTACAGGAAAAAGTTAAGATTTTATCTCATCGAAAGACCTACGAAGAAATGTTGCCGGCGGTGGAACAGACCCCGGAACTCAAGGACATCCTGCCAACCGAAACCTACGAGGGAAAGAAGCTGCTTGATTTTGAGGGCACCAGGCTGGAACTCAGGAACTTCGGGCCGGCTCACACCAGCGGTGACACCATCATCTTCATCCCGGGGAGCCGGGTGGCCATCGCCGGCGACCTGATGTTCTACGGCCGGGACCCGCTGATTCACAAGCACAAGAACGGAACCTTTTACGGTTACCTGAATACCCTGCAGGCCATGCTCGACTACCGGCCAGAAATTGAAATCTTCCTGTCCGGTCATGCTGAACCTGCGGGGCGCCAGGAAGTGGCCGGCCTGATCGCCAGCCTGAAAGACAAAGAAGCTAAAATCCGGGAAATGATGGAACAGGGCAAAACCCTGGATGATATCAAAGCAGCCTTCGGAGTGCAGCCGCCACCATCCGGTTCGCAGGTCAGGCGCCCCCCTCTGGTAGAAATTATTTACCAGGAAATCAAAGAAAAAAAATAGGCCTTATATAAAATCGCCGGCTCAGGACCTGACCGGGATGATCCCTTTCAGGTTCCGCCATACGGCCGGCCTCAGTCTGGAGAAATAACATGAAGGAATTTAAATTATCCGGGTGGAGAAATAACTGGCTTATTCTCTTATTTCTGATATTTCCGATGTGTTTTTTGCTATCCGGCTGTAATTCCGGGAAGCAACCATCATTTTCCATCAAACGCGAAACCATAACCACCTATCCTTTTTATGACCCGGACCCCGTTCCGGTCTTTGCCCGGTCCTCCCTCTGGGGTTCCGGCTCCAGGATTTATCCCTACTTTGTTTTCAACGGCTTCAGCCAGGAATCCAGGCCGCAGGACTGGACGGTGATCAGGCTCAAGAACAGATACCTGGAGGTCTCCATTTTACCGGAAGTAGGCGGCAAGGTCTGGGGAGCCCGCGACCTGAAAACAGGAAAGGATTTCCTCTACACCAACCGGGTTCTTAAATTCAGGGAAATCGCCCTGCGCGGTCCCTGGACCTCGGGCGGCATAGAATTCAACTTCGGAGTCATCGGGCACGCCCCCTCCACCGCCACTCCAGTCGACTATTACCTCGCAAAAAAGGATGATGGCAGCCTGACCTGCACCGTCGGCAACTATGACTGGCCATCCCGAACCCGCTGGCAGGTCACGGTAACCCTTCATCCCGACCGCGCCTATTTCGAGACGGCTGCCCGCTGGACCAACCCGGGCCCCATACGCCAGTCTTACTATGCCTGGATGTGCGCGGCCGTTCCAGCCACTTCTGACCTTAAATACATATTCCCGGGAAGATACCAGATAGGTCATGATTATTCGAGTCCCCTTGAACCCTGGCCAATAGATGCCCAGGGCCGTGACCTGTCCTTGTATCGAAACAACAATTTCGGCAGCTCCAAGAGTTACTTCGTGGTCGGAACCTACGACCATTTTTACGGTGGCTATTACCAGTCCTCTGACTTTGGCTTCGGGCACCAGGCCTTTTACTCCGACATGCCGGGCAAGAAGATCTGGATCTGGGACCTTAGCCGGGCCGGAGAAATCTGGGTTGACCTGCTGACCGATTCCGACGGCCAGTACACCGAACCCCAGGCCGGAAGGCTTCTGAATCAATCCGACCACGGACCCTTTTTCCCAGGCATATCTGATTCCTGGAAGGAAATCTGGTTTCCCTATAGTGGTATTGGCCCCCTGGCCGGGGCCTCCCCAGTTGTTGCCCTAAGCCTGAATCGTGGGCAAGACGGACTGGGACTCGGCCTTTATGCCCTGGAAGAAATAAGAGACACGCTGGTGGTGAAAGAAGAAGGTCGGGAAATATTCCGCGGCCAAATAAACCTCAGGCCGGCACAAAATATGGTAATCGGGTTAAAAGATGTTTCTTCTCCTGATAACCTGGTCATCTCCATCGGACGAAAAATTATCCATCCAGCCGCTAAGGACAGGGAACTGGATCGTCCTCTTAAGTTTCACCATCTCTCGGGAGATTCGCCCCAGGCCCTCTTCCTGGCCGCTCAAAACCTGGAAAACGAGAGGAACTACAGCGCCGCCCTGGAAAAATACCTGGAGGTCATAAAAAAAGAGCCGGAACACCTGCCGGCCCTGAACCGGCTGGCCGAGCTCTATCTTCGCCGGGGGGAATACCAGACAGCCCTAGCTTATGCCCGGCACGGACTGGAAATTTCCATGTACGACCCTGAAGCCAATTACGTTTATGGACTGATTGCCCGTAAGCTCAACCACTGGAGCGACGCCAAGGAAACCCTGGGCTGGGCAGCCAGGTCTCCGGCCCTGGCCGGGCCGGCCTATCTTCAACTGGCAGAAATGGCCCTGGCCGAAAAGGATTACTCCGGCGCAGAAGAATTTGCCCGCCGGGCTTCTGACCGTGACGGCCAAAATCCCCTGCCCTACGAGCTTCTGGCCTCGGCCCTGCGCCTCCGGGGCAAAGAAAAAGAAGCCCGAAAGCATATCCGCCAGCTCCTGGAACTGGAGCCCCTGAATCACCTGGCCAGGTATGAGTTATACCTGCTGAAACGGGACTCCAGAAGGCTCCATGATTTTCAAAATATGATTCGCAATGAATTCCCGGCCGAAACTTACCTGGAGCTGGCTCTTTTTTACTGGAGAACCGGCCAGACCGAGCAGGCAGCTGAACTTCTCTCTCTCGCCCCCGAAAACCCGGAGGTCCTGGCCTGGCAGTCCTTTGTGCACAGAGACCACGACCAGGAAAAGAGCCTTGTTTTTCTGGACCGGGCGGCCAAGGCTTCTCCCTGGCTGGTCTTCCCTTTCAGAGAAGAATCAATACCGGTGTTCGAATGGGCAGCCGGCAGAAGACCGGATTGCTGGAAATTCCGTTATTACCTTGGCCTGATCTACTGGCATAAAGGCCGGTGGTCAGAAGCCAGGAAGATGTTTGCAAGCCTGGATGAAGCCGATTATTATCCGGTGTTTATAGCCAGGGCCCACCTCAAACCTGAAGACCCGGGTGCGGCCTACCTGGACCTGCAAAAAGCCAAAGAACTGGCTCCCGAGGCCTGGCGAACCTGGCATCACCTTATAAGCCACGAGTTAGCCCGGGGCTATAACCAAAACGCTCTGGAACACTCCCTGCAGGCCTCAGAAAAATTTCCGGATAATATCTACATTCAATCTGATACCGTCAAAGCTCTTCTGGCCGCCGGTCGCTATCAACAGGCCTCTGCCCTCCTGGACAGAATGCGCGTTCTGCCCTACGAGGGAGCCAGCGAAGTTCATGCCCTCTTTGAAAGAACCCATCTCCATCTGGCTCTCGACCTGATGCTGGAAAAGAATTGGTCCGCGGCCCTGTCTGAAATTGCCCGTTCCAGGGAATACCCGGAAACCCTGGGAACCGGGCGTCCTTATGACCCGGACCAGAGAATTCAGGATTTCCTGGAAGCCCTGTGCCTGGAGAAGCTCGGCCGGGCGGCTGAAGCCAGGACTAAATACCAGAATATCATCGATTATAGCCAGAAGTTCCCGTCAGGGCCTTACGCTGTTTTCTACGAATTGAGCCTGCCAAGGCTTGGCCAGAAGACCCCTGTTTCTTCCACCAGGCAGGCCGGCCCGGCCGAGTTCATGCAAAAAATAAAAATGCTTTTATGATAAATGACAATGTTATAAAATATAACTGTCATATAACAGAAAAGGGAGGCCATCATGAAAAAAATTCTTCCCCTAATTCTGGTATTGTGCCTGGTAAGCTTTAATTTCAGGTGCGCCAGCTGGAGCAAGACAGCCAAGGGAGCGACCATCGGCGCGGCCGGCGGAGCGGTGGCCGGAGCGGTGGTGGGCAAGATAGCCGGCAGCACTCTGGCCGGGGCCATAATCGGGGCGGCCGTGGGCGGAGCGGCCGGAGCTTACATTGGACGCCAGATGGACAAACAGGCCGAGGAAATGCGCCGGGACCTGGAAGGGGCCAAGGTGGAAAGAATTGGCGAGGGCATAAAGATTACCTTCGATTCCGGACTGCTATTCGACGTGGACAAATACGACCTGCGCCCGGCCAGCCAGGAGAATCTTAAGAAGCTGGCGGTCATTTTGAACAAGTATCCCGATACCAACATCATAATAGAAGGCCACACCGATTCCACCGGAACCAGGGAATACAACCTGACCCTGTCCGAAAGAAGGGCCAAGGCCGTGGCCGCCTACCTGGCCCAGCTGGGAGTCCAGTCCTCGCGCTTTTCTGTGATGGGCTACGGTCCGGACCAGCCCATAGCTTCCAACGACACGCCAGAAGGCCGCCAGCAGAATCGGCGGGTGGACCTGGGCATTATCGCCAACGAAAAGCTCAAAAAAATGGCCCAGGAGCAGGCGGGGAAATAAAGGTTTACCAGCCTTTGTAGTTAACCAGGGGCAGGACCGCGGGAACTTCCACCCGGTAGATAGCAAAATAATCGCCGGCATCGGGAACAAGTTTGAACCTGAAGTACCGGATCAAACCGTAATCAGACTGGGGTTCGAGCAGGCAGGGAATCAGGTTAGCCCCTGGTTGTTCACAGTTTATATAGAAATCTCCCCGCTTGAAGGGCATCTTAAGCTGTTCAGACTGAACTTCCAGCTTTTCCGGGGCCAGGTAATCGGCGCTGGCTGGAACCACGGCCGTAACCTTATAGCCGGTCACCTCGACCAGGGCAGCCTTTTCCAGCATCTGGACCCGAAGGCCATGCTGGACCAGAACCTCAGCCAGGTCAAGCCTTTCGGCCGGGATGATGTACCCGGCCGGCCGCCTGACGGTCAGCCTGGATTCAACTAAAGGAAACCAGTTTTCCTCCACCCGTTCTACGACTTTAAGTCGGGACGGGCCCTGATAGGGAGAGATATCTTGAGCCAGAAGATAATCTCCGGCTTTCTTGTCAACTTTTAAAATGCCCCTTATGTTGGAACTGGTCGTTTCAAAGGCTTTGAGCGTAAGCTGCGGCTGCTTAGGGTCCCGGACATAGGCCATCTTCAGGTGAACCGGGTCGTCGCTGGCCCGCAACCTGGCCCGGACAAGCAGGCTGCCCCTCAGCTCTCTGACCAGTTTCAGCATCTCGGCCGGACGCTCGGCCACGACCTCCAGCAGGGCCCGCAGACCCTGATACTGCCAGCCGGTCCTGGCTTCCAGGCTGGCCAGGTCGTGCCGGGAAGCGCCTTCCTGAATGAAGGCCAGGGTTTCATAAATTCCCAGGCTGTTGCGACCGTCGTTCAGGTCAGTCGTGCTGAACCGGAGCATCGTCTCCCTGGTGCCTTCCTGGGCTAACCTGGCTCCGGAGGAGGTATCCATACCCAGGACATCGCTGACCAGGTACTCGTGAAAAGTTATTCTCTTCCTATCCAGCTTCTTTTCGATCTCTTTCAATATGGTGTTCCTGGAATAATCCTGGAGCGATTGGTGGATGTTGAGGTTGGAAACGCAGCCAACCGAAACCCGGTAATAGTCGTCGCCTTTTTCGTGGACATCCATGGTAATTTCAGGCTGATATAGACTGAAGACCCGGTGGATGGCTCTGGTGGACTCGCCTTCCAGTTTGACATGGTCGCGGTTCAGGTCCAGGCCGGTTTCGTTCTGCCGGACATCAAAATAATTCCCGTAAGGATTGGCCTGGGGAATGACCAGGACATTTAGCTTTTTAAGCAGCGGTCTCAAATCTCCGGCCGCCAGGTCGCGAATCAGCCTCAAAGCCGCTTCCTTGGCCGATTGCTCATTTCCATGCTGGGAAGCAATGAACAAAACGGTAGGCTTGTTACGATTAAGGGCAGCCGCTTCACTAACCCCTTCCTCGATCAGGACACACAGGAAAAGATCCCGGCCGGGGTAATTCTCAACCTCGGCTGTCCTTCCGGCTATCCTGACTTTGAGTACCGGATAGCGGGCAGAGAGCACTGACAGAAACCTGGCCACATCTTCATACTGGCTATACCTGGTATAACGGGTCTCCTCGGCCGGGGTCTTTACTACCTCGGCCGCCAGGGAAATTGATGACAGTAGCCAGACCGCCAGAATTAACAAGGGCCATTTTTTCCCGGTAGGCATCCCAACCTCCTTCAATATTTTTGGCTTCTCTTTTTTAATAAATAAAACTTTCAACCATACAATTTTTACCAGCCCGGGCTTTCCTTCAGCCTCAGGATTGGGTCATCTAATCTTTTTTGTCTTTCAGCAACGACGGGTCCAGCTTCAGGTTGAGAGTGAGCACCTCCCCGCTTCTCAGGACCTTAATCTTAACTTCTTCTCCCCAGTTGAATCCGGCCAGAATCATCCGAAAGTCATTGACTTCAGAAACCTCTTTTCCGGCAACCGACAGAATCACATCACCCTTTTCCAGACCTGAAGCCCTGGCCAGGGGTTCGGTTGGACGGCTGGCCACCACCAGGTTGTTCAGCCCTTCTACCTTTTTCAGGTTTATGCTTACTGCCGGATAGGCCGGGTAATCTCTGAATTTTACACCGTAAATAAAGTCAGCCAGACCACGCGAAACCCTCAGGCTCTGGCCCTCGGCCACCTGGACTCCGATGACCGTAACCTGGGGCAGGCGGCTCAACAGCCCGGCCCGCAGGTTCAGCCCCAGGCTGTAGAGCATGTGCCCGGAACCAGCCAGGACCACGACCCGCCGGCCGGTGGCTTCGGCCGCCCGGACGGCATTCCGCCCCATGGTTTCATCCCAGGCCACCTGGGCCCGGTACAGGGCCTCGAACATTGAATCCAGGTTAGCCCCTTTCATCTGGGGCGGGATTTCTTCTGATTCAAAAATGGTCCGGATCAGCAGGCGGTGCTCCTGTTGGGACAGGTCCAGTGGCGGAATTATCCGTTTTTCTTCATCGCTCAGGGCCTCATAACCCTGCATCCGGACTTTGGATATCAGGTTCCGGGGAGCATTCAGGGCGAAAATGGGGAGCCTGTGCTCCCGGGCAAAATCAAATATCTTCTGGTAATATTTGAAATTGAAATTCCAGGTTACATACCAGCTAATTTCTCTCAGGAAGCTGACCTCGTCCAGCTCACCGGCCACCCAGCGGTCCAGCACCGGCTGGAGGTCCACCGTGACCTGTTCCAGCCCGATGGCCAGGTTGGGGTCCTGCCGATACAGGGCCTCAATGATCCTGAACTGCATTTCATGCATTTCCAGGTCATCGTGGGTCTCTCCCACGTGAATCAAACGGGCCTTTTTCATTTCCTTGAGCATGGCCTCGAAGGATACCGGCTTCCCCTTCCTGGCCGAATAAAGTTGTCCGCTCTCCAGCCTGATAAACCGACCCCGGAGCTGTTTTGGTCCTAGGGGCAGGGTCAGCGTTTTGTCCTCGGTCCGGCCCTGGGACCAGAGGCCGGTCACCAGGAACCCGGCCACGAGAAAAACAGCTATACCGTTTTCCAGAATTTTTCTGATCAGCTTCACTCTAAGGTGTTTCATGACAGTTCACTCCTTTAGCCTGGAAGTTTCGAAAAAATCAATGCGATAATTTTTTTCTATTTCTTTTTCCAAGTATTTTAATCAAAGCCCGCCCGCTTATCTTATATCCGGGAATTCCTGGTAAAGGTTCTGCCTGACAAATTCAGCCAGGGCTTCCTGAAAGGCCGCCACCCTGGCTGCTGATTCCTTCCTGTTCTCCCAGGCCCGGAGCTGGGCACCGGCTTTTTCCAGGACCTGATTTTCTATCCTCATGATCTTGCTGAGAACCCCCTCGCCGCCGTAAGTCCTCAATCGGTTTATATTTAAGTACTGCGGCATCCGGCCCCTCCGGTCGGGATAAAGATACTGAACCAGTTTTCTGGAAAAGGCATTCAACGGGCAGGTCTCTTTTCCGGGTGCCGAGGCCACCGCGGGCACCTGGCCAGAAGCCGGCCAGACGGGAATGGCCGCTATGGTTATGGGCTGCCCCAGAAGGACCCACATGGTGGCCAGGTCGGCACGCTCCGGGGACGGAGCGCCCTCGAAAACCACGGCTGCGGCCGTGCTGTTCCTGTTTATGGTATCGTTGGTATTTATGTAAAGCGGGCGCGATGGGTCATCGGGCAGAGGCCGGTTCAAAGGAAAAGAATGCAGCTTCTCATGATTCAAATCCCTGGCAGCTTCCTGCAGGATAAACCGAACTCCCAGCCGGCCCTCGGCCCTGGCCGCTTCGGCCAGGTGAGACATCCTTTCAAACCTGATAAAGCCGCCACCCTGAAGGTAATCGGGTGAAGTATAGGAAAAATTCGTCCTGACGATATAACCGAACGGGGCCACCTTCTTATCATCGGCATCAAACCGGGTGTAATATTCAGAAGAGGTTTCAAAGAAACAGGCCCGGCCTTCGGCATCTATCACCCCGAAATTGGCCGCCAGGTCCCACTTGCCCTTTTCCTTCTGGAGCAGTTTTTCAAAATCATCAACCGTGGCACATAGGCCCAGGGCCAGTTTCATGAAGGCCCCGTTGCCCGACCCGTCATACTTTTTCTCTATGACCGCCAGGTCGTCGGCCTGGGAATTCATGATGGCCAGCCCCCGGTCGTTAAGACCGGCCCAGATTTCCTTTCCGGCTTCATCATCGGAATCGACGAGGCCGATGAAATTGTATTTTTCGCCCTTAAAATACATCAGCTTGTTTAAGAGCTGGGCGGTATCTCGGTTCTTCCACATCAGCGGTCGACCGCTGGCCGTGGCCCGGCCCGAGGCCACAATCAGGGTGCAGGCTGAACTCCTGGAATGTAGAGAAAGTAGCACAAAGAATGAAGCTAAAATTGAGATTAATAAAGATAGTTTCCTAAAGTTTACCATCTTGTCTCCAGAGACATGTTGAGCATTTCATTGGCCTAATTTTACCTTATCTGCCTGCTATTAAAAAGAAGTTCTGTTTCGCTAATTTCCTGGCAGAAAGGTGCCTGAACCCAAAAATATCTTCCAGACTTAAGTATTTTACGCCGAAGGCATTTCAAGAAATATCTATCAGGACTCCCATAATTTCTGTCAATACCTCTCTCTGGCTCACTACTTTTTCATCAGCAGAATATTTTGTTGGTGAGATTTTAGCTAGCTGGAATCCATTTAAATAGCCGCGCATTAATATCCAGTGTTCGTGAAGGTCGTTCGGGTGGTATGCCAGAGCAGAATAACAGAAAAAATCCGTTGCCTCTAAAAGAAAGTGTCTTGAACTCGAATAAGAAAAACTCCCCGGAATCGCGGTCTCTGGCTATTTCTTCAGGCCTGGGAACAGAGTCCGAATCGGTAAGCGACCTGAACTTAAGACCGCCTCAACATGAATCAGCGATTAAAAATTCTGCCGGGTCCGGGCCAGCTCTATTCTTCTTCGGGCTTCACCCGGCCTTCCTTGATGGCCTCGGCGATTATCTTCTGCTGGATTTGAGCGGGCACCTCTTCGTAATGGGAAAATTCCATGATGAAGGAGCCACGGCCTCCGGTGATGGAGGTCAGGGTCGGCTCAAAATCAAGCATTTCGGCCATCGGCACCTGGGCCTTCAGGATTCTCATATTTCCCTTTTGTTCCATGCCCTGGACTTTGCCGCGGCGGCCGTTGAGAGCACCCATGATATCGCCCATGTAGGCTTCGGGCGTATAAATCTCAACGTTCATCACCGGCTCCAGCAGGGTCGGCTTGGCTTCCTTCATTCCTTTCTTGAAAGCCATGGAGGCGGCTATCTTGAAGGCGATATCGGAGGAGTCCACTTCATGATAGGAACCGTCGTAGAGTATGACCTTGAAATCGACCACCGGATATCCGGCCAGGACTCCCTTCTTCCGGGCCTCCTGAATCCCCTTTTCTATGGAAGGAATGAAGTTCTTGGGAATGGCGCCACCGAAGATTTTATCCTCGAATTCAAAATCCTTGCCGCGGGGCAGGGGTTCCATCTTGATCTTGCAATCGCCGTACTGGCCGCGTCCTCCGGTCTGTTTCTTGTACTTGCCCTGGACGTCGGACCGGCCCTTGATCGTTTCCCGGTAAGGAATCTTGGGCGGCTTGAGGTCGACATCGACGTTGTAGCGCTTCTTGAGCTTGTCGGTAATGATCCGGACATGGAGTTCACCGTTTCCGGAAATCAGTAACTGGTTGGTCTCCGGGTCTCTCTCTATTCTCACGGTCGGGTCCTCTTCCGTTACCCGGTGGGTGGCCTGGGATATCTTGTCCTCGTCGGCCCTGGTCTTTGGTTCTATGGCAAAGGAAATGGAAGGCTCGGGGAACTTGATCGGCTCGAATTCAATTTCGGCTCCCTTGGCACACAGGGTGTCACCGGTCAGGGTGGCCTTGAGCTTGGCCGTGGCCACGATGTCGCCAGCCTTGACCTGGCCGGCCGGCACCTGCTCTTTACCCTGCAGGAAGAAGATACCCCCGAGTTTTTCCTCGGTATCCTTGGTGGTGTTGCTGACAACGGCATCACCGCTGACCTTGCCCGAAAAAACTCTAAGCAGCGAAATGCGCCCGGTATAGGGGTCGGAAATGGTCTTGAAGACCAGGGCGGCAAAGGGACCATCGACATTGAGCGGCAGGGCCTGTTCCTGGCCTTTAATCCTGGCCTTAACGCTTCCCCTTTCTACCGGAGAGGGCATGAAATCCACGATCCCGTCCAGCACCTGCTGGACTCCGATATTGGTCAAAGCCGAGGCGGCAAAGATGGGGAAAATCTGGTGCGATAGAATACTCTTCTTCAATCCCTGGAGGAGCTCTTCAGCCGCCAGCTCTCCCTGCTCAAAATATTTTTCCATCAGCTTTTCGTCGCTCTCGGCCACGATCTCCACCAGCTGGGTATATCTCTTTTCGACTTCTTCCTTGAGGCTGGCCGGAATTTCGGCTTCCTGGAACTTTCCGCTCTCGTCTTTCTCGTAAAGATAGGCTTTCTTCTTGATCAGGTCCACCACCCCGGAGAAGTCCTTTTCTTCACCGACCGGTATCTGCACGGGTATGGCCTGGCGTCCGAAAAACTGCTGGATTTCTTCAACCGTGCGCTTGAAGCTGGAATTTTCCCGGTCCAGCTTGTTGACTACCAGCATCCTGGGGAGCTTAAGCTCTTCCAGCATTTCCCAGACTTTTTCCGTACCCACTTCCACCCCGGCCACCCCGCAAACCAGGACCAGGGCAGAATCCACCGCCCGGAGGCTGGCCCTGGTATCCCAGAGAAAGCTGCTGTAACCGGGCGTATCTATTATGTTAATCTTGTTTCCTTTCCATTCAACGAAACAGGGAGCTGAATTGATGGATATCTTTCTCTCTATTTCTTCTGGGTCATAGTCGGTGACAGTGTTTCCCTTGTCCACCTTGGTCAGCCTGGTGGTTACCCCGCCGTCAAACAGGACGGCCGCCGTCAGCGAGGTTTTTCCGGACGAACCATGTCCTATGAAGGCAATGTTCCTGAGCTTATCCGGGCTGTAATCGGCCATTGTAATTCCTCCAGTTAGGTTTATTCAGACCAAGAAAGAGATTCTTGGAAAGCAAAACGAGTATATATAATAGTAAAAAAAGGCGATTTACTCAAGGTAAGCCAGCCAATTACTTTAGCCCCGGCTCTTTCTCAAGGATTTCCTTCAGTTCCGGGGGCAGAGGGCTCTCGAATTCCATATCCCGGCCGCTACCGGGATGCCGCAGCTGGAGCTTCCAGGCATGCAGGAACAGGCGCGGGCACCCGGGCTTCTGGCGGCCACTTCCCCCGTACCTGGTGTCCCCGAGGAGCGGATGCCCGATAGCTGATAAATGAACCCGCAGTTGATGGGTCCGCCCGGTCACCGGACGCAGAGCCAGGAATGTAGTTTCCCTGAATTCCCTCAGGACTTCATAATGGGTAATGGCCACCCGCGGCTTCCTGGTCCGGACCGATATTTTTTCCCGGTGGTGGACGTGGCGACCCAGGGGCAGGTCGATTATGCCCTTTTTCTGCCTGAACCGGCCCCGGGCCAGGGCCAGGTAGGTCTTGTGAATCGTCCTGTCTTCAAACTGCTGCCTGAGCGACTGGTAGGCAAGATTGGTCCGGGCCACCACCATCACCCCCGAGGTATCCTTATCCAGACGGTGAACTATTCCCGGGCGGGCCGCAGAACCCACGGCCGCTATTTCTGGATAGCTGTACAACAACCCGTGAACCAGGGTCCCCCGCCTGACACCAGCTCCCGGATGGACCACCAGACCGGACGGCTTGTCCAGCACCACGATATGTTCATCCTCGTAGATAAGGTGAAGGTCAATCGGCTCGGGTTGAAGCCTATCTTCTGGACGGGGATCGGGAAGGCGCAGCTCGATCCTGTCCCCTTCTTTGAGTTTCTGTCCCGGCCTAACCTTTCTTCCGTTGACCAGAACCAGGCCTTCCTTTATGGCTTTCTGAACCTGGGCCCGGCTCAGCTCCGGTAACCTGGCTTTCAGGAACAGGTCCAGGCGGATATTTTCAGCTGAGTCAACCAGGAATTCTTTCTCAATCACTTTTTCTGCGTCTCATCACTAAGAACAGGATGATCCCGGCCACCAGCCCGGCCAGGCAGTAGAGCTGGGGCAGGGACAGGCTGCCGAGGGCTGTGTCCCCTCTCAGGATGTAGGCCTTGTCTTCATGGTCTCCCCGGAAGTACTCGGTGAAAAAACGGATGATCGAGTAGTTAATTATGTAAAGGCTGAAAACCTGGCCGTAAAATTTGCGCCGTTTAAGAACAGAGAACAGAATGATGAAATTGAGAAAATTAAGGCCGGCTTCATACAGCTGAACCGGATGCAATGGTGTGTTGAGCGGAATGCCGGTCAGCTCATGGGCATACTCATTCTTGAAGACCACGGCCCAGGGCAGCGAACACTCGCGGCCGTAGCAGCAGCTGGCAGAAAAACATCCCAGCCGGCCAAAGCCATGCCCCAGGGCCACGGCCGGGGCCACCAGGTCGGCCGTCGGCCACAGCGGTATTTTCTTTTTTCGAAAATAGATGATGGCAAAAATCACCCCGAAGGTCAGTCCCCCCTGGAAGACGCCTCCCGACCTGGCCAGCGACAGGAGTTCACCCGGGTTTTCCAGGTAATACGAAAAATGGCTGAAAAAGAGGATCAGCTTGGCTCCGACGAGTGAAATCAGGATTATCCAGAAAGCGGCATCGAGCAACTTGTTGGTATCGTAGCCGAGCTTCCTGGCCTGCACATAGATGAACCAGAGGGCCGCGGCCACCCCCAGGGCCATGAAGAAGCCGTAGGTATGAACCGTTATCGGGCCGACTCGGAAGAGGATGGGGAACATTTCTTCTGACTCCTGAATAGGTTAAAGACCAGCAGGGCCGCCCCGACGGTGATGCAGCTATCGGCCAGGTTGAAGAACGGCCAGTGAAACCTTCCAACATAGAAATCAAGGAAATCGATCACATAGCCCCTTAAGATCCGGTCCAGAATATTGCCCATGGCCCCGCTGATAATCAGGGCGAAGGAAATCCTGGTCAGAAACATCTCCGGCGGGGTTTTCAGAAAATAATAGGTAACCACGGCAAAGGCCAGCAGGGCTCCGACATTTAAGATTACCAGGGCCAGGGAACTGCTGCTGTTGCCCAGGAAACCGAAGATGGCTCCCCGGTTATGAACCCTGGTCAGGTTGAAGAAGCCAGGGATTACCTCCACCACCTGGTAGAGGCCCAGCGACCTGGCCACCAGGAACTTGGTCAGCTGGTCCAGGGCCAGCCAGAACAGGATGAAAATGAAATAAAAATAGTTCTTCCTGAAAATGCTCATGGCTTAATTAAATTTCATTTCAGACTTGAGCACCCGGGCACAGCGCTCACAGACCGCCGGATAGTCCCGGTCCTGGCCAACGCTCGATGAATAGTTCCAGCACCGTTCGCATTTCTGGCCGCCAGCACGCTCCACGGACACAACCAGCTCCCCGTCCCCCACTGGACTGACCGCAACCTCTGAAACTATGAACAGCGATGGCAGGTCGTCCTTAAATTCTTCCAGAAGGTCAAAGACTTCACCCGGAGCCCGGAAAACCAGACGGGCTTCCAGGGAATTACCTATCAGTTTGGCTTCCCGGGCCTTCTCCATTTCTTTCTGGACCTGCTCTCTTATTTCCAGCAAGCGTTCGACCTTCTGCATCAATTCCGGCTCCAGCCAGGGCTGGCTGTCCTCGGGAAATGAACAGAGGTGCACCGAACCGGCCTTATCCTTGAAATCAGGCATGGCCTCCCAGGCCTCGTCGGTCGTGAAAGGCAGAATCGGGGCCATCAGCCTGAGGGTGTTCTCCAGCACCAGGAACATGGCCGTCTGTCCGGACCGGCGCAACTTTGAGGCCGGACCGGAACAGTACATCCGGTCCTTGATCACGTCCAGGTAAAAAGCACTTAGGTCGACGGTAAAAAAGTTATAGAGAGAGTGAAAGACGATGTGAAATTCATAGTCCTCGTAGGCCTTCACCACCCTCTGCCGCACCTGGCGGGCCCTCTCCAGGATCCAGCGGTCGAGCCAGAGCAGCTCTTCCGGCCGCAGCTGGTCGGTATCGGGATGAAAATCATAAAGATTACCCAGCAGAAAACGCCAGGTATTGCGAATCTTACGGTAGGCCTCGACCAGCCGCTGCAGGATTTCCTGGCCGAAGCGGGCATCTTCCTTGTAGTTGAGCATGGCCACCCAGAGGCGCAGGATTTCAGCGCCGTGCTTGGAAATAATCTCCTCGGGCTCGATAATATTGCCCAGGGACTTGGACATGGCCCGGCCCTGTTCGTCCAGGACAAAACCGTGGGTCAGACAGGTCCGGTAGGGCGAACCATTTCTGGCCCCGACCCCGATCACCAGGGAGCTGTTGAACCAGCCCCGGTACTGGTCATGTCCTTCAACATAGAGGTCAGCCGGCCAGGGTAATTCTGGACTCTTGCCCAGGATGCCATGGCTGGCCCCTGATTCAAACCAGACATCCAGGATGTTATTTTCTTTTTTGAATCTCTGGCCACCGCAGCTCGGGCATTTTTGTCCCGGCGGAAGCAACTCTGAAGCCGGCTTTTCAAACCAGGAATTGGAACCGTGTTTTTCAAAGATATCGGCCACCCTCCTGGTGATATGCTCATCGGCCAGGATGTAGCCGCAATTTTCACAATAAAAGGCCGGGATGGGTACACCCCAGGACCGCTGGCGCGAGATGCACCAGTCGGGCCGGCTCTGCATCATGTTGGCTATTCTCTCTTCGCCCCAGTATGGAATCCAGCGGATTTTCTTGATTTCTTCCAGGGTCTTTTCCCGCAGGCCGTTCTTGTCCATGGAGATGAACCACTGTTCGGTGGCTCTGAAGATGACCGGCTGTTTGCAGCGCCAGCAGTGCGGGTAGGAATGGCTGACTTCGGCCTGCTTGAGCAGGGTCCCTTCCTTCTGCATATCCGACACTATCTTCGGATTGGCCTCGAAGACATTCAGTCCGCCGTAACGTTCAACCTGGGCCAGGAACCGGCCTTCTTCGTCGACCGGGGTATAAATATCCAGGCCGTAGGCCAGGCCGGTCAGGTAATCGTCATAGCCATGGCCCGGGGCGGTGTGGACACAACCGGTCCCGTCCTCCAGGGTGACATAATCGGCCAGGACAAAAACAGATTCCCGGTTGATAAAAGGATGGCGGGCTTTCAGGCCTTCCAGGTCGCGGCCGGTCAGGACGGCCAGTTCCCGGTAGCCCGCCCAGCCCAGTTCCTCGGCCACCACCGGCAGCAGCCGCCTGGCCAGGATGAAGGCTTCGTTTCCGACCTCGGCCACCGAGTATTCATAATCCGGATGGAAGGCGATGGCCAGGTTGGCCGGCAGGGTCCAGGGAGTTGTGGTCCAGATGATTACCGAAACCTTTTTTCCCCGCAGCTGCGGCCATTTCTCCGACAGGTCCGAGAGCAGTGGGAACTTGACATATATTGAGGGTGATTTCTTTTCCTTGTATTCAATCTCGGCCTCGGCCAGGGCGGTCTGGCAGTGAAGACACCAGTGAACCGGTCTCTTTCCCTTGTAAATATTACCCGAAGCAAAAAATTCAGCCAGGAATCTCAATATGTCGGCTTCGTAACCCGGGTTCATGGTCAGGTAGGGATTCTTCCAGTCGCCGAAAACGCCCAGCCGCCGGAATTCCTCCCTCTGGATATCGATGAATTTCAGGGCATACTTACGGCATTCTTCCCTGATGTCGATGACCGTCATCTCCTTTTTCCTGGCTCCAAGCAGCTGGTCAACCCTGATTTCAATGGGCAGGCCATGGCAGTCCCAGCCCGGTATATAAGGAGACAGGTAGCCCATCATGGTCCTGGACTTGACGATGAAATCCTTGAGTATCTTGTTGAGGGCCGTACCCAGGTGGATATGGCCATTGGCATAGGGCGGGCCATCATGCAGGACAAAGGTCGGCCGGTCCTTCCTGCTCTGTATGATCCTTTCGTAAAGATTCATACCGTCCCACTTCTTGATTATTTCCGGCTCTTTCTGGGCCAGCTGGGCCTTCATGGCAAAAGAAGTCTGGGGCAGGTTCAGGCTCTTTTTGAGGTCAAGCGGTTCAGACATCGGCATTCTCCACCGGGTAAATCAATTTTTCCTATTATAGAACAGCTCCACCCGATCTGCCACTGCCCGTGGCCAATTTTTCGGGGTTTCAGTCCTGGCGGAAATGGCAGCCCCGGCTCTCGGTGTTGGCCAGGGCGGCCTGGGTAATCATCAGGGCCACCTGGATACCGTGCCGGAGGTCGACGATTTCCGGATCCATGGGAGCTTCCTTATAAAATTTATCAATCCGGTGCTTTAGGTATTCCAGGTCAGCCCGGGCCCTCTCCAGCCTCTTGGCCGTCCTGATGATGCCAGCATAATTCCACATGGTACTCCGGATGGTGGCCCAATCCTGATGAATCAGGGCCGGGTCGATGTCCTCCTCGTTCTCAGGATAATACCAGGGACGAATGAGTGATGGATCGTAAGGGAAGCCCGGCTGGAAATGATCAGAAATATGCCTGACTGCCCGGATAGCCCAGACCAGGCCTTCCAGCAGCGAGGTGGAAGCCAGCCGGTTGGCACCATGCACTCCACTGCAGGCCACCTCTCCCACGGCATACAGGCCATTCAGGGAACTTCTTCCCCAGGTGTCGACCAGCACCCCGCCGCAGCAGAAATGGGCGGCCGGCACAACTGGAATCGGCTCCCTGGTAATGTCTATACCGTACTGCAGGCAGGTTTTATAAATATAGGGAAACCTTTTCTTGATATCCACCCTGGCATAGCTGGCCAGGTCCAGCAGAACGAAGCTGGAATTGGTATTGATCATTTCCTGGTATATGGCCCTGGCCACCTCATCGCGCGGGGCCAGTTCCTTCTGCGGACTGTATTTCTCCATGAAGGTCCGGCCGTCCCTGGTCTTGAGCCTGGCTCCTTCTCCCCTGACCGACTCCGAAATCAGAAAACCGTCGGCCTCGCGGTGATAGAGGGAGGTCGGATGGAACTGGATGTACTCCATGTTCACTATTCTGGCTCCGGCCCGGAGGGCCATGGCGTAGCCCGCCCCGATTGTAGTTCTTGGATTAGAGGTAAACTGGTACACGGCCCCGCAACCGCCGGTGGCCAGGATGGTATGGGGTGCCAGGAACTTTTTTACCTTCCTGCTCCGGTTGTCAAGCACATAGGCTCCCAGGCAACAGGGCTCCCGGTAATAGCTGAGCGGGCTGGTGGAATGATGCGGAACGGTCAGCAGGTCAACGGCCGTATGGTCAAAAAAGAGATGAACATTGGGAAGCTGCCGGAGCCTGTCCATGAGGGCGGTGGAAATCCTCCGCCCGGTAGCATCCTCCACGTGAAGAATCCGGCGCCGGGAATGGCCTCCCTCCAGGGCATAATCCAGTTTCTCGGGTGAAGACCGGGCAAATGGTATCTTCAATTCGTTAATCAGGATTCGCTCGATGGCCCGCTGGCCTTCGCTGACGAGCACTTCGACCGCTTCAGGATTATTGATCTGGTCGCCAGCCTTAAGGATGTCAGCCCTGAGCAATTCGGGGTCGTCATCATCTCCGAAGGAGACTATGCCACCCTGGGCCCAGTAAGTGTTGGAGCCTTCAGGACCGGAAGACTTGATAACCAGATTTACTTCCAGCCCCAGGCCGGCGGCTTCCAGGGCCGCCGTGGCCCCGGCTATGCCTCCGCCTATAATTAACAGGTCTGAAAAATATTCTTCTTGTTCGGGTTTCTGTTTCAGCATTGGCTACACGTTCTCAAAGAAATTCAAGAGAAATATCGGCCGACTTAAAGGAATGGGTCAGCGCCCCGACCGATATGTAATCAACACCGGTCAGGGCCACTTCGCGGACATTCTGAAGGTTGACCCGACCCGAGGCTTCCAGCGGCACCCGGCCTGAAACCAGTTCCACGGCCGCCCTGATTGCTTCAACCGTCATGTTGTCCAGCATAATCCAGTCGGCTCCGTTGTCCAGCGCTTCCCGGACTTCGGCCAGGCTGGTGGCCTCGACTTCAATTTTTACCTCCGGCAGGGCACGGGCCAGGAGATACTCCCTGGCTTTCTTCAGGGCCGGAGCAATGCCCCCGGCCTGCCTTAGATGGTTATCCTTGATCAACATCATGTCGGACAGACTCATCCGGTGGTTGGTCCCGCCGCCCATCCTGACGGCATATTTCTCAAGCTGCCGCCAGCCGGGAGTGGTTTTCCTGGTATCCAGGATCCTGGCCCTTGTTCCCCTGGTGGCTTCAACAAACAACCTGGTCAGGCTGGCTACCCCGGATAACCGCTGGAGAAAATTAAGAGCTGTCCTCTCCCCTTTTAGCAGCGAGGCGGCCCGGCCGCTGACCTCGGCCAGGACCTGGCCGGGCTGGAACTC
Organism: Candidatus Saccharicenans sp.; assembly: GCA_024653215.1. Taxonomy (GTDB): domain Bacteria; phylum Acidobacteriota; class Aminicenantia; order Aminicenantales; family Saccharicenantaceae; genus Saccharicenans. The sequence goes on from JANLFU010000005.1 coordinate 25,806, forward strand.
CTGGCCATCTTCTAATCTTTTTATGAATTCAACCTTCGGGTCCAGGCGGAAAAACACCCTGGCCGCCACCTCAATTCCGGCCAGCACCCCGACCTGCTTGGCCTGGAACACCGCCCTGGCCAGTTCCTCTTCCGGGATTATGGCTTCGGTGGTGATGTCGCCGGCCGGCAGGTCTTCGGCCAGGGCCAGGTCTATCAGGTGGTCAATTCTTTGCCAGTCCATTGGAATTGATTATATGAGTTTGAAATAATAGCGTCAACCTTATGGCCAGCCCTGTTGTTAGAAATAATTCCTTCCGGCATCTTGCCCATGGACCTGTTTTGTGGCAAAATTCTTCCTAATTTTTCACCGGGCAAAGGACCAAGTCATGACAGAAAGAAGAGAGACTAGTCAACCGGGTGATTTTCAACTGCAGCTGGCAGACCTGAAAAGAGTTCTATCTCTGGCCCTGGCCCGGGGCGGAGATTTCGCCGATATCTTCCTGGAATACCGGACTTCCCTGTCCATTCTCATGGAAGAAGACATTATCAAGGAATCCTCTGAAACGGTCACCCTGGGCCTGGGACTCCGGGTTATCCGCAAAGATAGAACCGGTTACGCCTATACCAATGACCTATCAGAAGAAAAGCTCAGGTCGGTAGCCCTGACCGCCTCGGCCATTGCCAGTGCCAGGGCCGGTCAGAAGTTTCCGTTTCCTCGCGTCAGGAATCTGCGGGCGGATAAAGATGTCGCCAGGGCCGGGCTGGTAGCTAACTTTCGTCCACTCAAGGACAAAATCCAGCTGGTGGAAAGGGCTTACCGCTCCGCACTGAACCATGACCAGGCTATCAAGAAGGTCCAGGTCGCCTATGGAGAATCTCTGCAGCACATCAAGATCTTGAACTCGGAGGGGTTGCTGGTTGAGGACAGAAGGCCGATGGTTAAACTGGTGGTTATGGCCCTGGCCGAAAAAAACGGGCGCCGGGAATCAGGTTTCTGCGGCGGGGGCGGCAGGGTTGGTCTGGAATACTTCAAGCGAGAGCTGACCCCGGAAACCATCGGACAGGAAGCGGCCCGAGAAGCCTGCCTGCTGCTTGAAGCCGTTGACCCGCCGGCCGGCGAGATGCCGGTGGTTCTGTCACCGGGCCACAGCGGCGTGCTCATCCACGAAGCGGTGGGGCACCTGCTGGAGGCCGATTTCATCCGCAAGAAAACTTCAGTCCTCTGGAACAAACTTGGGAAAAAGGTTGGCTCTGAACAGCTCAACATCTACGACGACCCCACCCGGCCGGGCTTCCGCGGTTCCTACAATTTTGACGACGAGGGCAGTCGTCCGCATAAGACCCTGCTGGTGGAGAAAGGCGTGGTCCGGGGTTTCCTTCAGGATTTGCTCTCAGCCCGCCTGATGAAAAAGGAGCCAACCGGGCACGGCCGCCGGGAGGATTTTTCCTGCTGGCCGCTGCCGCGAATGGCCAATACCTATATCGACCGGGGGGAATACGACCCGGAAGAAATCATCCGGAGCGTGAGAAAAGGCTTTTATGTCAGCCGCCTGTCGGGTGGTCAGGTCGAGGACTCTGGCCAGTTCACCTTTTCGGTAACTCTTGGCTATCTGATAGAAGACGGCCGGCTGGGACGGCCGGTTAGACAGGCCACCCTGATCGGAACCAACCTTGATATCCTTCAAAAGGTGGAGATGGTCGGCCATGACCTGGAGTTTGGCTGGCAGACCGGGACCTGCTCCAAGGAGGGCCAGGACGTGCCGGTAGCCGATGGCTGCCCGACCATGAAAATTTCCAGGATGACCGTGGGAGGGCTTAGATGAAAGCGGCCAGCCATGACCTCAGAAAACTGGCTGAAAAGCTGGTCCAGTACGGACGGAAGCTGGGTGCGGATGAAATGGAAGTCACCCTGTACGATGGCCGCGAGTTCAATGTTGATGTTAGACTCGGCCGGATTGAAAACCTGGTTGAGGCCGACTCCCGCTATTGTGCTTTCCGGCTATTCAAGGATAAGAAGGTGGCCTCGGCCAGTTCCTCCGACCTGAACCTGTCCACGCTTCAGGCCCTGGTCCGGAAGGCTCTGACCAGGGCCAGCCTGACCCATGCTGACGAGTTTGCCGGCCTGCCGGCTCCGGCCCGATTCAAGGTCACCGAGGACTCTCTCAAACTCTATGACCCTGAAGTGGCCGCACTTAAACCCCAGGAAAAAATTAAAATGGCCCTGACCACCGAAAGAATAGCCCTCGAGGATAGAAGAATAACCAATTCTTTCGGGGCCAGCTTTGTCAGCAACGAGCTGAGAACCATCCTGGTCAACTCCAGCGGCTTCAGTGGCGAATATCTTCAGACCTATTGCAGCCTCAGCCTGGGATTGCAGGCCGGTCACGGCGATCACCTGGTGGAAGATTACTGGTTCTCTTCCAAAAGGCATCTACGGGACCTGGCCACACCGGAAGAGGTGGCCAGGACGGCGGTCGAAAGGACAGTCCGTCAACTGAACCCCCGGAAGATCAAGACCCAGAACGTCCCGGTAATTTTTGAGCCGACCATGACCTCCTGGCTGCTGGCTTTCCTCTTTTCCTGCGTTTCCGGTACCGCCGTTTATCAGCAGACCACCTTTCTGGCCGGGCGCCTGGGTGAAAAGATCGGAAACGACCTGGTAACCGTGATCGATGACGGTTTGCTGCCTGGCCGCCTTGGCTCCCGACCCTTTGACTCGGAAGGGGTGCCCACCCAGCGGACGGTGATCATAGAAAATGGAGTGCTGAGGAACTACCTCTGCAACACTTACGCCGCCAGGAAATTGAACCTTCCGGCCACCGGCAACGGCAACGGCCGGGGGGTGGTTCCGAATAACTTCTATCTGGAACCGGGAACAACCACACCCGACGAAATTATCAAATCAACCAGAAAAGGCTTCCTGCTGACCAGGGTCATCGGACACGGGCTTAATTCGGTAACCGGCGACATCTCGCGCGGGGCCTCCGGGCTGTGGATTGAGGACGGCCAGGCAGTCTACCCTGTTTCCGAGGTGACCATCGCCGGCAACCTGGGAAAGATGCTCCAGAACATCGAACTGGTGGGCAACGATATTCGGTTTGAAAGCCCGGTCTGCGGTCCGACCATCAGGGTGGGAGAAATGACCGTGGCCGGGAAATAAGTTCGTTCTTAACCTTTTATTCTCCGACCGAATCGATTCAGGTGAACAACATCGGCCAACTCTCTTTTGGGCACATGCAGGGTTTCGTTTTCATCCTTCCAGTATTTGACCGAGCCCTGAAAATTTTCAACTACCGGGCTCTCGGCCGGATAGCCCAGAGCCAGGACCGAATCGATTCTATATTCTTCCGGAATTTCCAGGATATTATTCAACCGTTCTCGGTCAACCGAAATCAACCAGCAGCTGCCCAGCCCCTGGGTTAAAGCTCCCAGGATGATATTCTCGGCAGCGGCCCCGACATCATATTCGTAGCCCTTCTGCCTGATTCCGGTATTGACCACTATCACGATGTAAGCCGCCGGCTCCTGCCCCGGCTTGGGATTACCGGCCGGGTTGATGTAGGCCGCCCAGCGCAGCCAGGGGAAGACCTGCCTTCTAACTTCAGGGTCCTGGACTATTATGAATTCCAGTGGCTGCAGGTTGGCGGCCGAAGGTGCCAGCCGGCCCAGGTCGGCCAGCTCCAGCAGGACATTCGCCGGTATTTCTTCGGCGCGAAACTGACGGATGGTCCTTCTCTTTCTGATGAGCTCCAGGAAATCTTCCATGTTCACCCTCCTTCGGTTCGAATCCAGGCCGGTCGTCTGATATCCGGCGCCTTTATCTTAAAAATAATCGTGAAGGAAAGCAATATGATTCCGGCCACCAGGTACATTGGCTGAAGCCCGGCCAGCTCGGAAATCCAGCCATAGAAGATGGAACCCAGCCCCATGCCCACATCGAACAGGGAATTGTAAAGACTTATGGCCAGGCCCTTGTTCTCCCTTCCCATAAAATATATTAAATAGGTGCTGAGGGCGGGGAAGATCAATCCCTGCCCGAAGCCTCCGATAAAGCCGGTCAGCCATAGCCCGGCCATCGACTTTATCTGCCAGATCAGAAAGAGGTTAAGCCCGATGATCACCGCCGATATCAAGACCACCTTTTTCGGGCCAAAACGATCGGGCAGACCGCCCAGCCGGAACCTGGACATAATGGCCGCGGCCGAGAAAATGATAAAGAAGGGCCCAACCCGCCCCAGGCTCAGGGCTTTAACCAGAAGAGGTATGAAATAAATCATCGCCCCCCTGACCGACCCGTGGACTACCGGCATGGAACCGATGATCAGCAGCACAGCCAGTGAGGCTGAACCCATAATACCAGAGAGGGGTGAAGACCGGCCGGGTTCCCGGTCTTCCTTGGGCAGCTCCCGGGTCAGGGTAACCAGGAGAAATGATAACAACAGGAAAACCAGGCTGCAGTTAAACAGACCGGCAAAACCGGCCCGCCTGATTATTTCTTCTCCCAGCGTAGGGCCAACCGCATTGGCAATCAGCCCGGCCACGCCGACGATACCTATGGAACGGGCCATGCTCTGAACCGGGGCCAGGTCGGTACACATGGTTATGGTCGCGGTCATACTAATTCCCCAGCCAATCCCGGTCAGGGCCCTGAGCAGAACCGGCAGGACTCCGGCCCCGTTGACCAGATGAAAGAGTGGAACACTCAAGATAAGGATGGCTATGCCCAGCAGCGATATTTTTTTCCCGCCCTGTTGGTCAATCAGTCTGCCAAAAAACGGCCGGATGGCAATGGCGGTCAGGCTGTGAATGCCCATTATCAACCCGACCTGACTGCCGCTGAACTGGAACTGTTTCAGGAATAGCGGCAAGAGGAAGAAAAGACTGACCGAAAGGAAGAGAAAAAAATAGGCAGTCAGGCCGAGCAGGAAATCCCGGCTCCAGAGTCCGTTCTTTCGATTGAGTGCGGATTTTTCGGCCATCGATTATTCCAGCCGGCCAGACAAATTGAAATAGAAAAATAGCTTAATTCAGGTTGTTTGTAAACAGGGTGCTGGCTGTTGGGGTTAGGGGAAAATCTCATATAAGGGGATGATTGAAGGAGGGTATCCTTTGACTCTGCCCAGCCAGCACAACAGAGTCCGATATAATATTATCACAGACCGCAAAAAAATCAACTCCGTTATAAAATATCAATTCCTTCCGGCTCCGACCGGTTGACACACCCGGCGGCTTGTGTTAGAAAATCAAAAATATTCTGGTCGAGGGCAAAGATGACTACCAGGTTTCTATTCCCAAGGGAATCTTTAAAAAAAATCAGCCAGAACCTTTTTCTGGTGCTGGCCGGTTCGGCCATTATGGGGCTCGGCTACGCGCTTTTCTTAATCCCCTACCACCTGGTTCCGGGTGGGGTTTCCGGCATCTCGATCATACTCAATTACCTGTTCAAGCTACCCGTTGGCCTGCTGATAATCGCCCTCAACATCCCGGTTTTTCTGCTGAGTTATAAATTCCTGGGGAAAAAATACCTCCTGACCACTTTACTGGGCATGACCATTTCTTCGCTGCTGATTGACTTCTTCAATGAAATAATCAGACTGCCCCGGGGAACAGAAAATCCCCTGCTGGCCGCCATCTACGGCGGGTTGATGCTGGGGCTGGGGCTGGGCCTGGTTTTCCGGGGACAGGCCTCCACCGGGGGCTCGGACGTCATCGGCCTGATCCTGAACAAGTACACCGGCCTGACCGTGGGCATCAGCATCATGCTGACCGATTTCGTTATCATCTCGGCCTCGGGACTGGTCTTCAGGAACCTGGAAGCTCCGCTCTATGGTTACATCGTTCTTTTCATCTCCTCCAAGGTAATAGACCTGGTCCTGGAAGGCTGGAGCTTCTCCAAGCTGGTGTTCATCACCTCCACCCGGGCCGACCAGATCGCCCACTTTATAATCAATCAGCTCGACCGCAGCGGCAGTGCCCTCAAGTCCCGCTCCCTGTATCTCAACCGCGAGGGGGAAATCATCATCACCGTCATCCACCGCAAACAGCTGCCCGAGCTGAAAGCCTTTATCAAGAAGACCGACCCCCAGGCCTTTGTCATCATTAACGACACCTATGAGGTCCTGGGGAAGGGCTTCAAACCCATCCATTCCAGCTGAACCTGGCAAGCGGGCCCAATGCCCGGTTCGTCCGGGCCCGCAGTAACCCTAAGGCCGATTCCGTTTGAATTTTTTCCCGAGGTGTGGTAGTTAAAAGCAATCAGGCAAGCCAAGAGGTGGAGAATGCTTAACTTTGAGATAACTTTCATGGACTTTCTCCTGGAACACCAGGAACGGCACGGCCGGACCTATCACTTTCTGATCCTGATGAACAGCATCCTCAACGCGGCCAAGCGGATCCAGCACTATTACCTGACCGGAGCCCTGAAGGGCAATCTGGGACTGAGTGGCCTGGTCAATATCCAGGGGGAAAAGGTCATGAAACTCGACCAGATAGCCAACGAGGTGGTCAAGCATTACCTGGCCCGCTCCGGCCGGGTCATTTATGCCGTCAGCGAAGAAGAGGACGAAATAATTCCCATGAATGCCGCCGGTCGTTACTTCGTTTACTACGACCCGATGGATGGCTCGTCCAACATACCCCATAACCTGCCGGTTGGCTTTCTGTTCGGCATAGCCAAGAGAAACCTGGAAGGACCGGAGGACGGTCACCTCAGGGCCGGGCAGGAGTTCATCGCCTCCGGGATGTTCGTCATACCCACCGGGACCTTTACCATAGCCCTGAAAGAGGCCGGCTGCTGGCGCTTCCACATCGATGAAACCATGAACTTCGTCAAGCCAACCCGCATGCAACTGCCTGAAGACAGGAAGAGCTGGGAGCTGTCGTTTAACTCGGCCCACCGGGAGTATTTTGCCCCGGCCGTACGTGACTGGCTAAACCAGAACGAAACTAAATACCAGTTCCGTTACCTCGGGGCTCTGGCCGGCGATTTTCACCGCATCCTGAGCAATGGCGGATTATTTCTCTATCCGGCCATCGTCAACCACCCCGACCCCAAAAAAAATTATCCCCAGGGCAAGCTCCGGCTGATGTACGAGGCGGCCGTGGTCAGTTTTATGTGCCGGGAGGCAGGAGGCCAGGCCATTGATGAAAACGGCCAGTCCATTTTGGAAATCAAGCCCGAGCATCTCCACCAGAGAACGGCCCTGTACCTGGGTTCTTCTGAACTGGTAGCTGAAATCAAAGAGGTTCTTAAAAAATAGCGGTCAAGGACCTGACCTGTCCTCAAAAGCCGAGTTCTTTGATTTGGTCGATAACCTGCTCAAACCTTTCCACCCGGCCCTGGCCATAGGCCTGTTCCAGTTCGGTCAGCAGCCGGGCCAGTTTCCAGGCCCGGTCCGAGCTCAGCGGTTCGGACACCCTTTTCGGGTCCCGGAAAACCCGCGGATGGAGGTCGCCCACGGGCAGCCCTTCCCTATCCTGTGAAAGTTCCTGGAAAAGAGTCTGGTTGGTAATGGCCAGAAGGTGATCTCTAAGATTAATGAAAAACAGCAGGCCATAAATCTCGAGCAGGTAACTCTTCTCCCCGGCCGTTGCCCTTTCCAGGGCGGCCTGCAGGCCTGGTGGCTGGTCATAGGAATAAATCTTCTTCATGGCCCTAAGGTATGACTCATTCCTGGCCAGGGCCGCCGGCAGCACTTCCCCGGAATAAAACTCAGATAGCTGATTCAAATCAAGAGGCAAATTCCGGTTGCTGTCCTCGGCCAGGGGCAGAATTAAAACCGGCCTGGCGCTACTGGTCAGAAATATTTCCCGGCGGTCAAAATAGCCGTTGCCATTGGTATCATAATAACGGATTTCTCCAACCCGGGGCAGACCGGCCAGGTAGCCCAGCGGCAGCCAGCCCTCTTCTGCCCGGAACAGATGAATCCTGTTGTCAACCTCGTTGTAGTAGAATTCCACCCGGTCCGCAGAAGAAGCAATTTCTCTTCTGACATTCCATTTCTGCATACAGCGGGAGGCCGAATCCAGTTGCCGTCGTTCCCCGGTCCAGCCTATCCCCTGACCTTCCTGTTCCTTCCAGTTTGCATTTTTCTCCAGGCTCTCATCGCGGTATTCCCTCCAGGAAAAACCGGCTTGGGACACAGCCAGTTCCTTGATGAGGCCGTTGATTTTGTCATAGGGGACGGTAAAGACTTCCTGGGGCGGTCTCCTCTTTTGGGAAAACATCCTGTACTCATCGAGGATAAAGGGAGCCCGGCCGGACAGGGTCAGACCCAAATCATAGTGGAAGGGCGCATCCTGGCTGTTGCCGCGGTCGACGTCGTAACTTATCTCCAGCGAGCCTATGGCCGGGACGGTGGCCTCTTCCACCACGTTGACCCGGACCAGCAGGTCAGTCAATCCGTCATCATTCAGGTCCAGGCTGGCCACCGGGCAGATTCCAGAAGGTCGCCAGCTTCTCAGGGCCTGATGGTATATGTTCTGGAAGTGGAGTTTTTTCCCGCTGAGGTTCTGGGTGAATATTTCGGCCATCAGTTCCAGGGGATTCTTGAACTTGATTATCTCCCCGATGTCTTCAAAGTCATAGCCGATCCAGGCCCGGGACAGATATCCCCTTTCAAAGTACCTAACCTCCATGAAATCCGCCTGGCCATTCTCATTTTCATCGGCATAATCAACCATCAGGTCAACCTGGCCATCCCGGTTAAGGTCATACAGGTAACAATCGTCGTGGTAGTCGCCTCCGGATTTGAGGCTTTCGTTTCCGTCGTCATCAATGGCCCAGACCAGGATTTCAACCTGCCGGCCATCATCCAGCCCGTGGCTTTCCAGCCTGACCGCCATCCGCTCCCTGGCCTCACCGCCTTCTTCCAGCATCAGCGTTTCGCCCGGCTTGAGCTCCAGTGTTTTCTTCCACCATTTGCGGGATTTCAGCCCGGGCAGACGTCCCTCGGGGGTCAGGGCAGTGGCCTTCATCCACCACGGCCCACGACCTTCCTCCCCGGGTTTCAGCGGCCGGACAGCCCTTTTCTGCGGCTCGAGGGAAAAAGGAGATAAGCAGACCAGGAACATCAGCAGCAATAGCGACAGCACATATTTATTCTTCATTCTCAACCCATGTCCATCAATCTTTAACAACCATTTCATTGTAATCCTATTTTAAGGCGCCCGGCCTGTCAATCCGCAAAATGGCGGGCTGGCTCGAACCGGGACAGGGAAGGTTCGGGTCCGATCGCTGATGATGATCATCTTTAGGGCAGGAATCATAGCCTGCAATCATCCTGCCTCTGCAGAGAAATTTGCAATCGTCATTAAGTCCAAATCCTGTTATAATTTTCAATCTGAGGTGAAAAATGTGCGGCCAGGCTTTCCAGTCCATCGAAAAAGAAATCGGACCACATCTTAAACCCGTCTTTGACCCCGGCTTCCTGCCGCTGGGCAAATTCATTTCCTGGTACCGGAAACTGGCGGCCGGCAGCGACCAGGAAATCGGACTGGCCATGGAAAGAGAAAACGGGCTCACGGCCACCTGGAAAACAAAGATTCTTCCGCTTTCTCCGGAGACCCGGCCCCTGACCCTGGCCTACGTCGAAAGACTGGTCAAGTTCCTGCTCTGGCAGAAAGGTGGCTGGAAAATATATTTTCAGGGACCCGTAGAAATTTTTCAGCAGCTGCGGGAGCTTTATTCAATCGGGGGTGAAAGGCAATTCGATGTGAACCTGATGAGCACCGTCTATGAGCGGCCGTTTGAGGTGGTCCTGGTCGGAGCCGGGGAATTACCAGCCGAGCGAGATAACCCCCTGGTCCTGGGAGGACACCTGGACGGCTGCCGTCTTGGTTTTGACCTGGGCGCCAGTGATTTCAAGGTGGCCGCATTGCAGGACGGCCAGGTGGTCTTCAGCCAGGAGCTCCCCTGGAACCCCCAGGAACAGGCCGACCCGGAATACCACCGGCAGCACCTGCAACATGGCCTGAAGCTGGCTGCCTCTCACCTGCCCCGGGTTGAGGCCATCGGTGGCAGCGCGGCTGGAATTTACATTAACAACCAGGTCAGGATTGCCTCCCTCTTTCGCTCGGTACCAAGGGAACTGTTCGAGAAAAAAGTTAAGAACCTTTTCCTGGAAATGCAGGCAGAATGGCGCGTGCCATTCGAGGTCATTAACGACGGAGAGGTTACGGCCCTGGCCGGATACCTCAGCCTCAACCGGACCGCCGTCCTGGGAATTGCCATGGGTTCCAGCGAAGCCGGCGGTTATCTCAACCGCCAGGGGCATCTGCCGGGCTGGCTGGACGAGCTGGCCTTCGCCCCGGTTGACCTGAACCCGCAGGCCGCAGTGGATGAATGGTCCGGCGACCGAGGGGTCGGAGCCATGTATTTTTCCCAGCAGGCCGTCAATAAACTGGCCCTGGCGGCCGGCTTCACCTTCCCGCCTGAAGCCAAGCTTCCGGAAAGGCTCAAGCAGGTCCAGGCCCTGGCCGAAAAGGGAGAAGAAAGGGCCACCAGGATTTTCAGGGACATAGGAATATACCTGGGCTATACCGCCCAGCTATATTCCCTGTTCTATGATTATGAAACCCTGATGATCCTGGGCCGGGTTACCTCTGGCGCCGGTGGTGAACTGATCAAGCAGGAAGCCGAGCGGGTCCTGGCCCTGGAATTTCCGGAACTTAGGGAAAAAATCGAAATCCACCTGACAGATGAAAAAAGCCGCCGGGTAGGTCAGGCCGTGGCCGCGGCCACCCTGCCCCAGATAACAAAAAAGGAATAAGCACAAAATGGAAGTAATCATCCAACCCGACAGCCAACAGGCAAGCTGGCTGGCCGCCAGGCTGGTTAGAAAACTTATTCTGGAAAAACCCCGCCCGGTTCTGGGCCTGGCCACTGGTAATACGCCCCTGCAGCTTTATAAATATCTGGTAACCATGCACCGGGAAGAAGGCCTGGATTTCAGCCGGGTTATAACCTTCAACCTGGATGAATACGTCGGGCTCTCGCCCGACCATCCCGCTTCCTTTCATCATTTCATGTGGACCAACCTTTTCAGCCAGGTCAACATCCGACCGGAAAACGTGCACATCCCGAATGGGCTGGCCCCTGACATCCCGGCCTGCTGTGAAAAATATGAACAGGAGATCAAGGCCGCAGGCGGCATTGACCTCCAGGTCCTGGGCCTGGGAACCAACGGCCACATTGGCTTCAACGAGCCCTCGTCTTCTTTGAGCTCTCGGACCAGAATCAAGACCCTAACCGACCAGACCAGGAAAAATAATGCCGTCTTTTTTGGCGGTGAAGAAAATGTCCCCTATCACGCCATAACCATGGGCATCGGGACAATTCTCGAAGCCCGGACCTGCCTGCTGATGGCCTTCGGCAAGAAAAAGGCCCGGGCCATCGCCCTGGCAGTGGAAGGCCCCATCACCGCCTCGGTTCCGGCCTCAGCCCTGCAGCTTCATCCCCGGGCCATAATTCTTCTTGACCGAGAAGCCGCTTCCGAGCTCAAGAACCAGGATTATTACCGCTGGGTGTTTGAACACAAGCCCGAGTGGCAGAAGGTCTGAGCTGGCCGAAGCTCTATTTTGACTTGTTTTTCCCGCCTGTGATATAAGATTCTAACCTTAATTTAGGTCAAAGGATTGAGCCATGCATCTGACCACCCTTGACTGGATTATCGTCATAGTTTCCATCAGCATCTGTTTCCTACCTCCCCTGATCCTGAGTCGCCGGGCCGGAAAGAACACGGCCGAATTCTTCACCTCCGGGCGGGCTGCCCCCTGGTGGCTGATCGGCATTTCCATGGTGGCCACCACCTTCAGCACCGATACCCCCAACCTGGTTACCAACATCGTTCGCAATAATGGCGTGGCCGGTAACTGGGTGTGGTGGGCCTTTCTCCTGACCGGGATGATGACCGTCTTTTTCTATGCCAGGCTCTGGCGGCGGTCGCGGGTTCTGACCGACCTGGAATTTTACGAGCTGCGCTATTCGGGCAAGCCGGCTTCCTTTGTCCGCGGCTTCCGGGCCATTTACCTCGGGCTTTTTTTCAACTGCGTGATCATGGCCTCGGTCAACCTGGCCGCGGCCAAGATTGCCAACGTCATCCTGGGCTGGCCCATGGCCAGAACTCTCATCATCTGCAGTATCATCAATGTTACCTTCGCCGCCCTGGCCGGGCTGTGGGGCGTGCTGGTGGTCGACCTGATCCAGTTCGGAATCGCCATGACCGGGGCCTTCTCCGCGGCCATTTTCGCCCTCAAGCAGCCTGAAATTGGCGGTCTATCCGGACTGTTTTCCAAGCTTGATGCCAGAACCATCGGTCTTTTGCCGGACTTTGGCAACTGGACCATAGCCCTGTCCATATTCATTATCCCGGTAGTGGTTCAATGGTGGTCAGTCTGGTATCCTGGGGCCGAGCCGGGCGGCGGCAGCTACATCGCCCAGAGAATGCTGGCGGCCAAGAGCGAGAAGGATGCTCTCTCCGGCACCCTGTTTTTTAATTTTGCTCACTATGCCCTAAGGCCCTGGCCCTGGATCCTGGTGGCTCTCTGCTCTTTTATCATCTACCCCGAGCTGTCCGATATCCAGAAAGCTTTTCCGGGAGTGGACCCCAGGTTAATCGGCAACGACATGGCTTATCCGGCCATGTTGAGGTTTTTGCCTTCCGGCTTTCTCGGGATCATGGTAGCCGGACTGCTGGCCGCCTATGTTTCCACCCTGGTCACCCACCTGAACTGGGGCAGTTCTTACGTGGTCCACGATTTCTACCGTCGCTTCATCAAGCCGGGGGCAGATGAAAAGCATTATGTCACAGCCGGGCGCATCATGACGGTAATCCTGATGGTCCTGGCCAGCCTGCTGACCTTCGTCCTGGAGTCGGCCAAGGCCAGTTTTGACCTGATGCTGTCAATCGGAGCCGGAACCGGCCTGATATACCTGCTGCGCTGGTTCTGGTGGCGCATAAATGCCTGGTCGGAAATAGCGGCCATGGCCAGCTCGTTTACGGTGGCCGTTTTCTTCTTCCTGCGCGGTAAGATGGGCCATCCGGTCCCACAGCATATTTCATTGCTGGTGACCATTGCTTTTACCACCGTGGTCTGGCTGGTGGTCACCTACCTGACCAGGCCTGTTGACCGGGATAAACTCCTGTCCTTCTACCGCCTGGTCAGACCGGCCGGGCCCGGCTGGAAAAAACTCAGGCTGGAATCAGGGCTGGAAGGCTCTCCCGACAGCCTGACCCTGTCTTTTGCCGGCTGGGTGGCCGGATGTATTTTTGTTTATTCGGCACTGTTCGGGACTGGCGCTTATATCTACGGTCGCTGGCCACTGGCCGTTTTCTGGACCGTGCTTTTCGTGGTCAGCACTTTTGCCCTGATAAAAATAATCGGAAAAATCTGGGCCGGGGCCGGCCAGGAAGCTCAGGCCGGAGGCTGAAATGTTTGCCCTGGGGATTGATTCCGGTACTCAGGGCACCAAGGCCCTGGTGGTAAAAATAGACTCGGGCCAGGTGATGGGCCGGGGCTATGCCCGCCATCAATTCATTTCCGGACTAAAGCCGGGAGAATCCGAGCAGGACCCCAGGGGCTGGGTCCGGGCCATGGAAGAGGCCATCATCCAGGCCCTTAAGACAGCGGCCATAAATCCCCGGGAGGTGGTCTGCCTGGGTATTTCTGGCCAGCAGCATGGATTTGTGCCGCTGGACTCAAGCCACAATCCCCTGCGGCCAGCCAAGCTCTGGAACGACACCTCAACTGTAGGCGAAACCGAGGAAATCATCCAGGCCCTGGGCGGGCGAAAAGCTTTCATCGAAAAACTCGGCATAAGCCTGGCGGTGGGTTACACCGCCTCCAAGATTCTCTGGCTGAAAAAAAATGAGCCGGAGAATTACGCCCGGTTGAGCCTGATACTGCTTCCTCACAATTACCTGAATCTCTATCTCACCGGAAAGGCCCACATGGAATACGGCGATGCCTCGGGCACCGGGCTGATGGACATCAGGAAACGGTGCTGGCACTCTGAAGCCATCCGGGCCATAGACCCGGAACTTGAGAACAAACTGCCACCGATATCCCATCCGGCAGAACCCGTGGGCCTGGTGAGAAAAGAGATTGCCGCTAAGTTCGGCCTGGAACGGGTCCTGGTGGCAGCCGGGGGCGGGGACAACATGATGGCGGCCATTGGCACGGGCAACGTGACCGAGGGAATCTGTACTGTCAGCCTGGGAACTTCGGGCACAGTTTTTTCTTTTTCCGCCCGACCATTTATCGACCCGGAGGGCGAAATTGCTGCCTTCTGCGACAGCACCGGTGGCTGGCTGCCACTCCTCTGCACCATGAATGTCACCAACACCACCGAGCTCCTGAAGGAACTTCTGCTGATAGACAACCAGGAGCTGGAAAACCTAGCCGCCGAAGCCGGAGCCGGGGCGGCCGGTCTGATTTTTCTACCCTTCATCGACGGAGAAAGGGTCCCGGTGTTGCCCGAAGCCTCCGGGGTCTTTTTCGGACTGAACCGGCAGAACTTCAGCCGCCGGCACCTGGCCCGGGCGGTGATGGAAGGAACAGTGCTCAACCTGGGTTACGGCTTTTCCCGGATGAAAGACCTGGGCCTTCGGCCCTCAGAAATCAGGGCCACCGGCGGAGGGGCCAGAAGCCGGACCTGGTTGCAGGTGGTATCCGACGTGCTGGAAGCCCCGGTGGTAACCCTGAAAGAACCGGAATCGGCCGCTTACGGGGCAGCCCTGCAGTCCATCTGGTGCCTGCGGAGGCAGGAAGAGCCCGGACTTGAAATTTCTGACCTGGCCAGGGACCTGGTTCAGAAGGACAGTCTGGCCGCTGGCCCGGACCCAGAAAATTCAGAGCTTTACCGCGAACTGCAGGCCAGGTTTAACTCTCTCTGGCAGAAACTGTCCCCGGAGTTCTCCGAGCAGCGGCGACTGGTCAGGCACAGATTTTAATGCTTGTGGAGGTCCTTGTGCATTATCCTGCGGGCCAGCGTCTGTCTTTCTTCCGTCGACAATAACATCAGTTGTTCCCTGAGATTATCGTCTCCCTCTTCTTCCAGCATCCGGGCCACGTATTCAATGATACTGGAGGGAAAGACCAGGTCCCGCTCGTAGAGGCCGCGTTTCTCCCTGAGAATCCGGGCTGATTCCTGGCAGCTCCGCGGAAGCTCCTGAAGGCTATCCAGAAGTTTCCTGTCACGGAAGATGTTTCCGCTGACGTATAACTTTTCAGCCAGTTCTGCGGCCTCTTTCCCCCAGATGCCGGCCGTTTCAGGACTCAGGGCCCAATCGGCAGCCATGGTCAGGCCGGCCAGGAAAAGGTGAATCAGGGCACTGCCGTCGGCAGTCCGCATCTCCACCGTCTGCCGGCTCTCGGGTGCCTCGAACGATTCCATCTCCCTCGGGTTGACCAGGGCGGCCAGATTGCTGACCCTGGTCCAGCCCAGGGGAACCCTGATCATGGCGCTGCGATTTAGGTCGCTCCAGCAGATCCGGGTCGGGGCCTCCTGGTTGGGCACCAGCCGGAAATAGGAGGAAGCCACCGTGTTGCCGAAGGCGGTCAGAGAATCGGCGTAATGACAAAGCCCGCCGATGAGCAACCTGGCCTCCTGGCTCAGGCTGCCATCAGGGTTGGTCATGATATTGCGCCCTTCCCGTTTCAGTTCCAGATGGAAATGGAGTCCATTTCCGGCCACTCCCTCCTCGAGCTTCGGGGTGAAGGTGGCCACCATGCCGTGTCTGAAGGCCACGTTCCTGATTATCCAGCGGGCCAGGACCAGGTGCTCGGCACATTCCTCAACCGGCTCGGGCAGAAATTCAATTTCCATCTGCTCGGCCGTCTTCCCTTTAATTTCTTCAACCTCGCTTTCCACCTTATCCAGGTAGCCGACTTCGCTGTGAGCGTACTTGACCGCTCCCGACAGCTGGCTTATCAGCCGGACCATCTCGTCCAGGACAGGTCCCGTCTTCACATAGGGAGAAGCGGCATGATAACCGCGCTGTTTCTGGGCCGGGTAGATGGCCGGCTGATCGCTCAATAAGAAAAATTCGAGCTCGCCCAGAGCCCGGAGTTCCAGGCCGGTATGCTCCCTGAAAATCTGGTGGGCTCTCATCAGAATATTATCCACCGTAAAACGAACCGGTAGGCCCTCGCTGTCAAGGTAGCGGCAGATGAAATCCAGGCTGCGGTCGTCAAAAGGATTGAGAAAGGCCGAGCGGTAAACGGGAACGACATAAAGATCTGACAGGCCCATGTCCACCAGGCCCTTATAGAGCGAAGAACCATCAACTCTTTCTCCCTCGGCCAGGATGGTTTCAGCCTGCAGAGGGTTTACCACCGGTATTTTTAGTTCTTTTAACTTGCCGTCCAGCCCGACGTAATGAAAGGTGATTTTTTCGAGTTTCCTGTCCTCTATCAGCTTTAGAAAGTCCTGCCTCTTGAAGTCCTTGGGCTCCTTGTCCAGCAGAGCGGCCACCGGGTTGGCCAGGGTATAAGATCTTCTCGATACCATGTCAACCTTCCTTATAGTTTATTTCTTGGCTCCTAAGCGGAAGAGCCAATATTCTATGTTAAATCAAGCAGTTCTGACAAGTGTCCGGGCCATTCTTAATTCATGTCCCCATATATTTAGTCGTCTGGCCAGCCTGAAGCGGGCTGTTCAATATAACAGATAAGGCTGGCGCAGTTTCTCAAACTCTTTCAGACCGGTTTCCAGTTCCCTGACAATTTCCTGAGGTGAACGCCCTTGCTCCAGGGCCAGGCGGACCTCGGAATTGCCCATAATCTTATCGAAATAGTCGGGATGAAAGGCAAATTTATCGGGGTACATGTCCCTGATGGTAGCCATGATCCAGAGGGCTGTCAGAAACGGTCGGTAGGCCAGGCGGTCAGTTACATGCAGCTGGCAGCCACCGCACAGCTCGCCCCGGAACTTGGAAAAGCTCGGGGTGAACCAGGCTTCCCGGAAGATGACGCCGGGCAGAGCCAGCCTGTTCAGGCGTTCGCTCAGGTCGTAACCGTCTATCCAGGGAGCACCGAACAACTCAAAAGGCCGGGTGGTCCCCCTGCCTTCTGAGATATTGGTCCCTTCCAGGTAAACCTGGCCCGGATAGACCGCGGCCGTCTCGGGCGTTGGCATGTTGGGCGAAGGCATGACCCAGGGCAGGCCGGTCTGGTCAAACCACATTTCTCTCTTCCAGCCTTCCATGGGAACAACGGTCAGTCTGGCCTTCTTTTTAAGAAAGCGGTCGTTGAACAGCCTGGCCAGCTCCCCCACGGTCATCC
Source organism: Candidatus Saccharicenans sp. (assembly GCA_024653215.1). Taxonomy (GTDB): domain Bacteria; phylum Acidobacteriota; class Aminicenantia; order Aminicenantales; family Saccharicenantaceae; genus Saccharicenans. The sequence continues at coordinate 43,070 of JANLFU010000005.1, forward strand.
CATGGCGCTGGGGAATCGGGTAGAGCCCGACAAACGAACTGAACTCCGGGTACTTGAGAACCGCTCCTTCCATGACCACACCTGTAATTGGGTTGGGTCGATCCAGCACAATAAAGTCGATGCCCAGCTCGGCGCACATTTCCATGGCATAGGCCATGGTGGCCACGTAAGTATAAACCCTGGTGCCCACGTCCTGAATGTCGAAAATCATCACCTCGATGTTTTCGACCATGGCCTTTTCCGGAACCTTCCCGACTGCCTGGGTGTCGAAACTTCTCATGTATTCATCAATGTTTTTTAGCATTCCCGGTTCGGGCCTGAAAGACTGGCCGTAGAGACTGAACACCGGAAGCCCGTACTTATCATCAAAATAAAAAGGCACGTATTCGCCGGCCTGGGCATTACCCCGGATACCATGCTCGGGTCCATACAGGGCAACCAGGTTGACCTGGCCATGCTCCTTCAGCAATCTGGCCGTCGAACGCAACTGGCGGTCCACGCCCGAAGGATTGGTGATCAGGCCGACCCTTTTACCCTGCAGGAGGTCCAGCCTTTTTTCCAGCAGAACCTCTACCCCGGGTTTTACCTTCAGAGCAACCGGTCTCTCTTTTTCCCCTTTCCGACAGGAAGCACCGGTGAGAAAAATCAGCAAAATGAACAGGCTCATGGTCAACAGCCAGCTCATTTTTAGCCTGAATCGGGGAGAATTCATCTGAACCTCCATTTAGCTTGAAACTTTCCTTCCCGGAAAGATTATATTCAAGCGGGCAATAATTAGAAAGAATAATTATGAAATCAATCAAATCTTATCCGGCTTGTCTTACCCGGCGAGCTGGCCTGGCGCTTGATATTAACACCCCCGGATTATAAAATCGAATCTGGCCTTAACAAGAAACAGGAACGGAAACATGAAAAACAAGAATTTATTATTCACAAGGATTCTTGCACTGATCCTTATTTCTGGTTGCTGCTGGTTGACCTCAGCCTGCAGCCGCCAGGAACATTTCCTTCAGGATTCGTCCTACCGCCAGCTGGTTCACAGGCAGTACCTGAAAAGAGTCGAACTGGCCCGGGGCCGGCAGCAGGAGCTATTTTTAGTTATGAAGGGCCTGGGCACCAGAGAAAAAGAAGCCATGGAATTTCTCTATGCCTTCATGCCCCTGAGCGACCTGGCCAACCTGGATGGCCAGTATTTCCTGGAGCAGGTCAGGACCGCTTTTGAGGCCAGGGAGTTTTTCAGCTGGGGCCGGGAGATTCCCGAGGATATTTTCCGGCACTTCGTTCTCCCCTACCGGGTCAACAACGAAAACCCGGACCGGGCCCGCCAGGTGTTTTTTGAAGAACTGAAACCGAGAATCAAGGACCTGGACATGTACCGGGCCGCCCTGGAAGTCAATCACTGGTGCCACGAAAAGGTGACCTACCGTCCCACAGATGAACGTACTTCTGCCCCCCTGGCCACGGTCAAAACTGCCTTCGGCCGGTGCGGTGAAGAATCGACCTTCACCGTGGCTGCCCTGCGGGCGGTCAGCATTCCGGCCCGCCAGGTCTATACCCCCCGCTGGGCCCATACCGATGACAACCACGCCTGGGTGGAAGTCTGGGTTAACGGTCGCTGGTACTACCTGGGAGCCTGCGAGCCGGAACCCGAGCTGAACATGGGCTGGTTCTCCGGCCCGGCCAAGAGGGCCATGATGGTCCACACCACGGTTTTTGGTCAATACCAGGGGCCGGAGGAAACACTGGCCCGAACCGAACTTTTCACCCGGATCAACCAGTTGGCCCTGTATGCCCCGACGGCCCGGCTGACGGTGGAGGTCAGGGACAGGGCCGGAGCCCCGGTCTCCGGAGCCACCGTTGAGTTCTGCCTCTATAATTACGCCGAGTTCTATCCGGTGGCCGTCAAATCGACCGACGAGAAAGGCCTGGCTTCCATCCTCACCGGCCTGGGAGACCTGATGGTCATCGCTTACAAAGAAAATCTCATGGCCTGGCAGAAAGTGACGGCCGGCAGCCTTGAAAAACTTACCTTGACCCTATCCGAACCCGACCTGTCCGAAAGAGAAATCGACCTGGACATTATTCCTCCGGTGGCCCGGTCGGTGGAACCGGCTGACCCGGCCCGGGCCGAGGAGAACAACCGGCGCCTGAGGCTGGAAGACATCATCAGGGCCACATATGAATCATCATTCATAAATAGAGATATCGCCAGCATCTTTGCCCGGGAAAAGGGCTTACCCGAAGACTTGACCTGGAAGTACCTGGAAGCCAGTCGCGGCAACTGGCTGGAGATCCTCGACTATCTCCACCTTCTGAAACCGGAAGAATTCCAAACCGGGCTCGGCCTGCTGGGAGCAATTACTGCCAAGGACCTGCGTGATACCCCGGCCGCCGTTCTGCTCCACCACCTGCGGGAAGCCCCGGCCAGGAACGAAGGACTGGACGAGGAAACCTATATAAACTTTGTTGTCTCCCCTCGAATCGGCCGGGAGTTGCTGACCCCCTGGCGAAAAGACCTCAAAGAAAAATTCAAAGAAGCGGAAGCCGCTTTCAGGGAAAACCCTGATAGAATAGCCGACTGGATTAAGGCGAATATCGAGACTGATGACAGCAACTATTACAACGTGCCCCTCTTCCCTCACCGGGTCGTACAGCTCGGACGGGCAGACCTCTATTCCATGAAAATCCTGTATGTGGCCATAGCCAGGAGCCTGGGGATTCCGGCCAGAATTGACCGGGCTACCGGCCGGCCCTGCTACCTGGCCCGGGGCCAATGGCGAGAAGTATTTTTCGGAGACGAGGACCCCCTGCCAGCTGTCCTGACCAAGTCCAGTCTGACCCTTAATTACGAACCCATACCCGGGCTGCCCAGGCCAGTCTATTACACCCACTTCACCCTGGGCCGCCTCAGCCAGGGAAAATACCGGACCCTGGATTATGAGAACGAACCGGCCCTTAATTCCTTTCCCTGCCGGCTACAGGTTGACCCCGGCCACTATCTCCTGGTCAGCGGCAACCGGCAGCCCGACGGCAGCGTTCTCTGCCGCCTTAAGTTCTTCGAGGTTCCTCCCGAAAAAGAAACTGCGGTTAATATTACCCTGAGAACCAGGTTACGGGAACCGGAGATCCTGGGCCAGCTAAATCCGGAAGCTCGGGTTTACGACCTGAAAAGGCAGACCGGGCTCAACCTGTCCACGATTACCGAAGGCCGGAATTTTATTCTGATGCTGGTCGAGCCGGACAGGGAGCCAACCAAGCATCTCCTGGAAGAGGTCCAGGCTCTGGCCGGCCAATTCGCCGCCTGGCCGGGGTTGCTGGCGGTGGTGGTGGCCAGGGATACCCTGCCGGCCGGGTTTGAACTGGCCAGCTACCGGGGGCTGCCCGACTCAGTTAGATTGCTCTACGATTCCGAAGGCGAGCTCAAGAAAGCGATTCTCCGGGCCCTGGGAAAGGAATCTCCCGGCCTGCCCCTGGTTCTGGCCTGTCGCCCCGGGGGCCAGGTAATTTTTTATTCTGAAGGTTACCGGATTGGCACCGGAGAGCAACTGGTCAGGACCCTGGCCTGGTTGAAGTAATTCCTGGTTGGAAGCTTGATAGTCAAATGAACAAACCTTTCCAGCTGGATTCGATCATAGAGTGGCTTCCCCGTCGGTTGAGCCAGGAAAAGCCCGGGCTGCCGGCCCAGCTGAGATTGAGTCCTCTTCCTCCTCCCTCCACCCTGACCTACCAGGATGTCCTGGAAACCTGCCTTAAGGCGGCGGTCCTTATTCTGCTCTATCCTAAAGGGTCAGAACCACACCTGGTCTTTATCCACAGAACCGGGCTGGGCAACCATCACCAGAACCAGATTTCATTCCCCGGGGGTGGACTCCAGCCCGACGAGAGCATCGAGCAGGCGGCCCGGCGCGAAGCCAGGGAAGAACTCGGAATTGAAACTGAAGAGATCACAGTGGTCGGCCAGCTGACACCACTTTATGTTCAGCCCAGCAACTACTGCGTTTTTCCAATGGTGGCCATAAGCCTGACCGAGATGAAGTTCAGCCCCTGCCCGGGCGAAGTGGCTTCTGTTATCGAGGTGCCGCTCTCCCATCTTCTCGACGAAAACAACCTGAAGCAGGAACGATGGCTGCTCCGGGGCCGGGAGGTTCTGGTCCCCTTCTATCAATTTGAACAACATAAAATCTGGGGGGCCACGGCCATGATCCTGAGCGAGTTTCTGGAAATAATGAAGAATATGCAGAGTCCGGATCTGGCCCCTGGCTCACGATCGGACAGCAATTGACGAGGTGTTATAGTCTGGGTGTTCTCTGAATCTTTACATAAATCGGGAGGTCAAAATGCCACTGGTGGAAATACACCTGCTGGAAGGCCGGACCAAGGAACAGAAAAAAGCCCTGCTGGAAGCTGTCACCAGGGCTGTCCAGGAATCCATCCAGGCTCCGCTGGAGACCATCCGGGTCTGGATCCAGGAAATGCCCCTGGATGAATTCATGACAGCCGGTGTCCTGGCCTCCGAAAAATACCGAAAAGACACCAAATAAAAAGGGGGCACGATTGTGCCCCCTTTAAGTTGCCCTGACCGGGCTATTTTCTTTCCCGGCCCGGTCTTTCTTTAATAATTCAAGTAGAAGGTCAGGGCGAAGGTCCTGGGCGGAGCGTAAGAAGTCGGCATCATGTAGCTGGGCTGGTCACCGCGAACATCAATTCTCAGGGCAGTCTGGGCATTGAAGACGTTCATCATCCTGGCTTCCAGGATGGCCCGGAAGCGAGACAGAGGAATCTCGTAGCTGATCTGCATGTCGCAGTTGACCCAGGTCTTCAGCCGGTGGCTGCCGGCCGGTTCCAAATAGCGATAATAGTTGCCATAGTAATCGCGGCCTCTCATTTCCCAGGGAGCTCCACTCTGTACCCGGAGGTAACCGCCAAAGGTGGTCCTCTTCAGGAATTGCCAGGTGCCGAACAGCTTAAAGACGTGGGTCCTGTCCCCGGACAGAATGCCCTCGCGGTTGGGGTCGCTGAGGTACAACCCGGGTGCGTCCTCAATGTAGGACGAAGCATAGAACAGGGCTGTGCCCGGAGCATAGTCCAGGTCCCAGTTGCCGCTCATCCGGCTCAGGGTGTACATGGCCGTCAGCGACCACTTGTCGGAATATTGTTTTTTCAATTCGATATTGACTGATTTATAGACCCGGCGAGCCTTGGAAGCAAAAAACGGGCTGAACCCGCTCTGGGGTATCTTGGCCTGGATGTCAGGCGGCAGGAAATACCAGGAAATCAGCTGCCCGTCCAGATTGTGGTAGATGTAGCTCCCGGGAGAGGTCTCGCGGTTCCTGGTCGGGAAATCCTCAATTATATGCCTGACATAGCGATACTGTCCCCAGACCTCAACCGTCCAGTCCTTGTTGAGCGGACGGCTGTAACCGGCCACTACCTCGTCGGTGTAGGTCGGCTTGACATCCGGATGGATTATCTTGCCGGTTTCATTGGCCTGGATGACATCAGCAATCTTGGTCCCATCGGTCCGCGAGAAGTAGGTATCCGTCCTGAAAATACGCACCGGGGCGGCCGCCCTGGCCAGCGAGCGGTTATCCATGTTGTTGTAGCGGCCAAAGCTGGCAAAAACCTTGTCGCCGGCCTTGGGGTCCAAGACATAGGTAAAGCCAAAGCGCGGCTGGATTTCCTTGTCAAAATTGAAGGTCAGGAACTTGATTTTCTCCGCGGTCTTGACGCTGAACTCGTCCCGGTTCAGCAGGAAGCCCAGGGTGAGCGTAAACCGCTCACCGATGCTGATGTTGTCCTGCAGAAAGATTCCATAGGTCCGGCCACGGGAATCCTGGGGCGGCTGCTCCGAGTAATAGCGGCAGCGAAAGACGGGCTGCCCGCTGTAAGTAGTGACGATGATGCTGCCCCAGCCGTTGGCCAGCCGTTCCAGGTACTCGCCGCCGTCATCATAACTGAACCCGGCCTTGATGACGTGGGAATGCCCGGTGAAATCCAGGTACTTGGTAAAGACCAGCTTGAACTCATCCCGGAAAAAGTTCTGGGTGTTGTACTCGGAAGCCCCGCCGACGTATTGACCGGAAGCCGTGGCCGGCGGGATGATGTAACCGGTAGCGGTCTGGAAATACCCCATCTTGTCCAGGTTGTTGATATCAAACGGGGGCAGGTAGCCGAGCTCGTTGATGGGGACGCTCTTGTAGTTTTCGTTCACGTGGTCGTACTTGACTTCCAGCAGGGTGGACTGGGTTATGGTCCAGACCCAGGAAGCATAGATGATCCGGGACAGGCCATTTCCATTAACGGCCACGCTGGGAGCGTCATTAACCCCGATACCGGAATTCTTGTTGGTATAATCATTGTTCCTGAAGCTCACCGAGAAAATATGGGCCCGCCAGGGGTTGGCCGTAATCTTGGCAAACAGCTCGTTGGAAGTGCTCTTGGCATCGGGCACCGGACCGAGGTTGTTGACCCGGCCGGTCGTCCTTGAGTAAGGCAGGTTGCCGGAAACATACCACCACAGCCTGTCCTTGATAATGGGCCCGCCTATGCCAATGGACGGAGCATAGCGGTCGTACTTGGTGATGATGTTCGGGTCATGGCTCTTCCAGGTAAATTCTGAGGGTTCAAAGACGAATCTCAAGGAACCGGAGATCTGGTTGGAACCGGACTTGGTGATGGCATTGGTCACCATTCCGGCCGAGCGCCCGAACTCGGCACTGATGCCGCCCCTCTTGATATTCACTTCCTGGATGTCCATTTCCGAAAAATTGGAACCGAGGTAACCAAAGAAGGGGTTGGTGATGTTGGAACCGTCGTAGAGATAGACGTTATCCTGCTTGCCACCGCCAGCCGCCGGGGCAAAGTCGCGGTTATCGGCCACACCGGGGGCCAGCTGGAACAGCGAAGCGTAGGAACGTCCCAGGGGCAACTTCTGGAGAGTATCGGACACCCAGTTGGCCGAGACTTCTGTTGATTTCAGGTCAATAGCAGGTATCGCCGCAACTACCGTCACCTCCTCCGAGATTTTGCCAACGGGCTGCATGACTGCATTGACAAAGGTCTGACGGTCAACGGCCACAACTACTTCGGCGGTGAAATCAATCATCTCCGGGTGCGTCACCACCAGGGTGTACTTGCCCGGTGGCAGGGCCTGGAACAAAAAGCCCCCGTCCTTTCCGGTGATGTATTCCTTGCCCAGGGGCAGGGGCTTACCGGAAATGATGACCGTGGCCCCCTCCAGAATCCGGCCGTCGGCGGTTTTAACCAGTCCGCGGACCGAACCTCTCTCCTGCGCCAGGGCCAGGCCGGAAACCAGGAGAATGATAAATAAAAACAGTAAACTGAGTTTTAATAACTTTGGCATTACGCCCTCCTTTCTTTAATTTGCCATTCCCTGTCTATCGCTTAATTTTGATTCAGCTATTATCTATAACTTTTAAAATGTAAAGTCAACTTCTGACCAATAATCTTAAGGCAGCTTGGGTGGCACCGGGCAGTTAGGAATCCCTGGCCAATAAATTTATCATCAGTGAGCAATCAAATATCTCATCTGATAAAACTAGGCTAAATCACCATTAATTGGCTTCTTATGACACATTATCTGGCCTGCATATAAATATAAAAAAGAGAGCCTCTTCCCCGAAGGGAAGAGGCTCCAAAAAAACTGCTGAGATGTCAGCTCAGAAGGAAAATCTGAGGCCCAGCCTGGCCGACCAGGTGCCAAATCTGGTTGACCACCAGCCGAAGGCCGGGTGCGGGTCGCCGTCAGAGGCTACCCAGCTAAGATAGTTGGCGGCCAGTGTTCCATCCAGAATTTCAGCATCATCAGCCCAGATAGCCGTGCGGTTGAGGTCGGTAATCTTGCTCTGAATGGTCTTGGTGTTGAAGACGTTGTTCACCTGCAGATTGACGGCAACCGAGTACTTCTGGGCGAACTTATGGACATATTCCACGAAGACATCGGCCCAGACGGTGAAGGGCAGGCGACCCAGGTCAGCCCGGTTTTCCGGGTAGATGTAACGGTTGTTCATGTACAGCCTGGTGGTCAGGGGCAGACCGCTTCTTCCGTAAGCGGTCACACCAACGGTCAGGCCGAAGGGGAAGACATAGGAACCGTAGGCCTTGATGTAATGGGTGCGGTCGTGGGGCATGGGTCCCTTGAGCACATTGCCATAGACGTCGTAGGCCATGAACCAGTCATCGTAGTACAGGGTAACGTTGGGGGCGTTACGGCCATCTTCGTCAGCGCTGCTCAACCCGGAATAGTTGCCCTGGACCCGGCTCAGGGTGTAGTTAATTCCACCCTGCCAGTTATTGCTGAACCTCTTTTCCAGCGAAACGTTGAGGCCGTAATAATCTCTCTTGGCCTTGGGAACCGGCCAGTATTCATCGGCAAACTTGCCGCCCTGGGAAACGGGCAGAGAATAGCCATAACCGGGGTTGCAGATGTAGAAGATTTCCTGAAGGGTATCGCCAACCCATTCCAGGGCTCCGACGTCTTCGATGGTCCGAATCAGGTGTTTATGGACCAGGCGCACCGACAGCGACAGGTCTTCCATCAGCTTTTTCTCGGCACCAAACGATATTTCGCTCTGGGCCGCCGGCTTCAGGTTGGGGTCAACCCGGTCAAAGGAAGGCGGCAGGTAGTCCAGGGTGCCGGCATAGGTGTTGTTGTATTCCTGGCTGGCCCGGTCGTCCAGCAGGCCGCTGGCCGCGATCTGAGTCCAATCAGGGTCCTTCAAAGCGTAGAAATCGCGTTTGTGCTTCCAGCCGCCAAAGCTCAGAACGGCAATGTAGAGCTTCATAACATCATAGTAAATTCCGTAGCTGCCGAAGATCTTCAGGCTGGAATCCCCGAAAACGTCATAGACCAGGCCGATTCTGGGCGCGATCTTGTCGGCAAAGCCAAAATTGACCGGTTTCTTGACGCTGGCATAAAGCGGGTCGTCGGTAAAGGAAGGAATGTATTCGTTTTCGGCCCTGATGCCAAAATTCAGGGTCAGGCGGTCCTTGATGGTCCAGGAATCCTGCAGGTAAAGCGCCCAGTTGTTGCTGCGGGCATTCCAGACACCGCCATAAGGCGAAGTCCAGCCGCTCCGGATGTAATAGTATCCGTAGCGTCCGTAGTAGGGACTATCCGTGGGTGCCCCGACGCCGACCGGAAAACCGAGAGCGTAGGATGTCCTGTTCCAGTATATATAGACTCTGGGATATGGAGAATAATCCAGGACATCTTCATGCAGCTGAATGAACTGTACCCCGGCTTTCCAGGCATGCTCGCCAGCCAGGGTGAGATAGTAGGTAAAGTCCAAGTTGGCGCTAATCTTTTCGTACAGCCGCTTCTTAGTTTCCAGATAAATTGAGGAATCGGTCCAGTAGGCATAATGCAGCAGCTCGGGGTGGGCCTGGAAAAACGGGTCGGTCTGGAAGACATAGTTGGAAGTATAAAAATAGAAAGTGGAATGCGGCGGAGGCTGGATCTGCTGGTTGGTGGTATTCTGACGGTGCCAGCCGGCCCGCAGGCTTACCAGGAAATTATTGCTGGTGGAATAGTCGGCCATGAAGGATGTGGAATAATCCGGATAATCATAACCTTCTTTGAACCACTCATAGGTTGAAGACGACGTGCCTCCGATGCTGGGCAGGGCCCCGCGGTACTTGTAGAAGTTGTTAACAAAGCTGGCCGAAAGCCGGAGCCCCTGAATCGGAGCTGCGGTCAGCTTGGCCGAACCGTTGTAATAATAATCAGCCGTTGGGAACTGGTAGAAAGGCCCCTGGCGCGAATTGAAATCCCGGAGAGCCGTCCGCTGGGCGTAAATCGGATTGAAAGAACCAAAGAACCACAGCTTGTCCTTCAGTATGTAGCCCCCCAGATTGAAGGCTCCTTCCAGGCGGTAGTATCTATCCCGGTTCTTTCCGCCACCGTAGTACAGGTCATCCTCATTAACATATTCATAAACATCAACATCATAAGGGCTCTGCCGCAGGTAATCCCGGGCCTTACCCTGCATATAGGTCTTATTATTTTCATAAAAGCCGATAAAATCACCATGAAAAGTATTACCGCCAGACCTGGTGATGACGTTGACCACACCGCCCATGGAGCCGCCGAATTCAGCGTTATAGCCCGAGGCCACCACCTTGACCTCATCCAGCAGTTCCAGGACCACGTTCTGGGCCCTGGTCCCGACGTGGATGCTGGTGACATCGGTACCATCCACGTGCCAGACGTTCTCCGCCCCCGAAGCTCCGTCCATGCTGAAACCACCCACCTTGCTTTCGTAGTTGACTCCGGGCACGGTGCTGATCAGGGAATCGAAGCTCCGGCCGCGGGGCAGGGTCATAAAAAATTCCTTGCTCATCGTCTGGCCCTTGACCGTGCTCTTGACATCGATCAAGGGGGACTGTCCCACCACGGTAACCTCTTCCTCGATGGCCGCCGGTTCCAGGCTGACGTTGAGAACCAGGCTCTGGGACAGAGCCAGGTAAATATCCTTCCGGACGAGTTTTTTGAACCCCGGAAGACTGAAAGTAATTTCATAGTTGCCGGAAGGCAGGGCCATCAGGCGGTAAACACCGTTGGCGTCGGTTACGGCGGTAGCTTTTCCCACCAGCTTGGGGCTGGTAGCTTCCACGTTAACTCCCGGCAGCGGGCTGCCCTGGTCATCTACTACCCTGCCGGTAATCATTCCCTCCGGGTTGATCTGCCCGAAGGTCAGTCCGGCTGTCAGGAGCAACATGGAGAGAATTGCGGTTAAGTAAAGTTTTTTCATCCGCTTACCTCCCTCTTATAAAACCCCATCCCTGGATGAAAAAATTCATCCGACCAATAGACTTTCAGATTTTACGGGCCCTCTTTTTTGCCGGTCATTGAACCTCCTGAGTGAGATGCCGGGCGATAACAGGTCAAGGTGTTATGCCATTTGATATATTTTTAAATCTTCTGGTTATTTTCTGTCAAGAAAAAAAAATCATCCAGCCCCGAACCTGAAAGTGGGCAAAAACCCTGTTCGGGTAAGCCAAATTCCAGCAGGCAAAATCAGTTAGTTATCCAGGGTTTACCGAGGGAATTAACTGTTTATTGGACTGGATTTTCCTGCTATAAAAGATGGCTTCCGTCGCCTGGAGTTGTCCGCCAGTCACAAGGCAAAAACAGTAAGGGCTGATCACGGTCAGACCAAGGAACAACTAGGCCGGCCTGCTCCTAATGTGTTTTAATTTGGAGTACGCCCGCGCCCTTAAAAATAAATATAGAAATGATTTCCAGCAGGATGGGAGGCATCAAACAGGATTGATTTACCTAACGGGCGAGCCCTCAATTTAGGACGCGACTTGAATTCTTAAAATAAAGAATGCCGGAGGAGGGAGTCGAACCCACACCCGAAGTGAATCGGACTGGATTTTGAGTCCAGCGCGTCTGCCAATTCCGCCACTCCGGCAGGCCTTGAGCCTCTTAACTATAGAAAAATCCGTTTCTTTTTTCAAGGCTCCCGGACCCGCGCTGAGATCGGTTCTCCGGCTGAAAACGGGGTTGTCCGAGCCTGGCTGCCCGGAAGCGATTTTGCCTTCTCCCCTGCCCACTGAGAAATGGCCAAGGCTATCACCTTCAATATCAGGCGCCGCATTGTGGCGGCAGGCCGGCAGGTGGTCGGCAATATCTACCCTGCCAACGAAACATAGTAGAGGCTGGATCATTAAATCCCGGCTTCCTGCTGCCCGGGGACAGACTGACAGGATAGGGGCAAGACTGTCAATCTTTTTCCGCTAATGGTATATTCGCATGTTATTTTCCTTCAAATTTTTCAAATTAAGTCTTAGAGCGGGCTACGGCCGGAGGGTCGACCTCCGTCAATCCTGATGATTGCCAATCACCCGCCCATCTGTTATAAATCTACTGTGCCTACGGAGAAAAGACGCGAGCGAATTGAATCTGTTCTGTCCAGGCGCCAGCCCGACCTGCGGGTGGTCCTGGAGGATGTGGCCATCACCCACAATGCCAGCGCCGTGGCCCGGACCTGCGAGGCCACCGGGGCCTTCAACCTTCACATCATAACCAGCCAGCCCGACCAGGTTGCCTTCAACGAGGCCATCTCAACCAGGGCCGAGAAATGGCTGGCCATCCATTTCCACCAGACAACGGAAGAATGCCTATCCCTTCTTAAGACCCGGGGGTTTAAGATCGCCGTTACCACCCTGGCCGGCCAGACCATTCCTTACACCGAAATCGATTACTGCCAGCCGCTGGCCATCGTTTTCGGGAACGAATCCGAAGGGGTTTCGGGCCGGGCCCTGGAATTCGCAGATTACCGAATCAGGATCCCTATGGTGGGCATGGTCCAGAGCCTGAACCTTTCGGTATCGGTGGGCATCATCCTCTACGAGGCTTTCCGCCAGAGACAGGCCAGGGGATTTTACGACACCTGTCGACTCTCACCGCAGGAATACGAGCAGTGGCTGAACCACTGGCTTGGAAATCCCAGGCCCCGCCGGCCCTTCACCCGGAAAAAATAAAAGGGCGGGATAACTCCCGCCCGCGGTATGGAGAATGGAGCAGGTCTCTCAGATTCTTCTCATGGATTCAGGGTTCAAGGTCTGGAGTTGCCGCCCCAGTTCCCTGCTCTCTTCATAAAGTTTCTTGGCCTTTTCTTCAAGCTCGGGTTTAAGCCTGGTCATTTCTTCCTGCAACTTCTTCAACTGCTCCTCATGTTCCTTCTGCCAGGTTTCGTAGTTCTGCTTCAATTGTTCCTGGTATTCGCTGGAAGCCTCCTGCATTTCTTCCGAAAAACGCCCGAGGTCCGGCCAGTTTCTTCTCTGCTCTTCGGCCACCTCCACTTCGGTCTTCACCTTTTTCTTTTCACGGAGAATCTCCAGGGAAATCTTCTCTCCCTTTTTCTTTTTCTGAATCTGGTCGGTCAGAGCTTCGAGAGTTTCTACCCGCCGGCCATCGGCGGCCACGATCACATCGCCCACCTTGATCCCGGCTTTCTCGGCCGGGCTGCCGGGATTCACCCTGGCCACCAGTAAGCCGCGACCATCCGGTACTCCAAAATACTTGGAAAGTTCCGGGTTGAGTTGCTCCAGGGCCACCCCGATGAAGCGGTAATGCTCGAAGCCAAACTCAAACTCGAACTTCTCCCCTTCTGGCAAATCCGGGAGCACCGGCCTGGCAGGCATCCCCGGCAAACGCTGAAAGAGTCCCGGAAATCGCAATTCCAGCTCCCGGCGGGCTTCTTCTTCCGGCACCGCTCCCAGCTTGACCTTAATTTCCTGGGTTTTGCCCTCTGTTTCAACGGTCAGGTTGAGATCCTGGCCGGGCCGCCTGGTCCTGATTTCCGAGACCAGCTGGTCGGAAGTGGCGATTTCTTTACCGTCAATCTTCAGTATCCTGTCACCAGGTTTCAGCTTGGCCAGCTCGGCCGGGCTTTTTTCTTCCACCCTGGTAACTATTACCCGGCCTTCGCGGTCCTCGGCAATGGAAATACCCAGCCAGCCTCTTTCCACCCGGCCCTTGGCCTTTATTTCCTGGAACACATATTGAACCACTTCAACGGGCATGGCCATGGCCATGCCGGCAGCCGGAGCCTCGGCCTGGCTGTAAACATAGCCGGTCCCGGTGGCTTCCCTATCCCTGAACCTGAAGACAATAGGGCTCTCCTCTGAATAGACGCCACGCAGCAACCCTACCAGTTGCCCCTTTTCATCCAGGACCGGACCTCCGCTCATGCCCGGGGTTATCCACAGGTTAAGGCGAAGACGGTCCGGGGCCGCCGAGCTGACAATGCCCTGGGTAACAGTTACGCCGGAATCGGGTGCAATTCCCAGGGCGCAGACCCAGGAACCGGGCACCAGGTTCTTGGTGGACCCAGCGGTCACAGCTGGCAATTTTTTATCCTTGACCTGAACAATGGCTATTCTGGTTTCAGGGTCAAATCCCAGAAAATTAGCTTCATAGCGGTTGCCGTTGTTATCAACCACCGCCAGCTTTTCACCCCGGGGTGAAATAAGGGCGGTGGTGGCAATATAACCTTCTTTGTCAATGACCACCCCGGTGGCCACCCTTCTCAGGCCGTCGCGCACTTCAACCCTGACCACGGCTGGCGAAACCTTCTTCACTATGTCGCTGGCATCGCGGTCAGGTTCCGGCCGAGCGCCAGAATAGGCCAGGCCAGATAAGCCTGCCAGCAAGACCAGCAGGCTGCTCAGGACCAAGCTGAACAATCTTCCTTTTCCGCTCATTTCAAACCTCCTCAGTAGCTGATTTGCTGAATCAAGTTATCGGACACCTGCTCCAGGATGAAGACCGTCTGAGAATCGTCGGACGAACGGCGCATTTCCCTCCTGAGGTCCAGCGGCTCGACCACGTGTACCACCTGGCCCGGACGCTCTCCCTGGTTTGTGCTGGCCATGGTGCCTACGGGCGATTTCCTGGCTGACGGTGAGAAAATGATTATTGCGGCCAGGACCAGAGCTGCCGCCCCGGCCAGGCTGAATTCCAGCCGCCGCCACCTTAGGCTGGCCTTTTTCCTTTCGGCCAGCCGGGTCAGCACCGCCTGTTCAAAGCCCGGCGGGGCAGAGACCCGGTCCAGCCCCTGAAGGTATCTTTCAACGTCCATCTCAGCTCTCCGTATATTTATAATTCCAGATTTTCGTTTTCCGTTTCATTTTCTTTTCCATCTTTTCTGTTTCTTATTTCCCGGCCTTCTTCCAGCCATCGCCTCAGGTACTCGCGGCCCCGGCTGATCCTGGCCTTGACAGTGCCCAGCGGCAGCTTCAGCAGGCTGGCAATCTCCTCCTGGGAAAATCCTTCAACATCCTTTAAGATAACCGGTATCCGGTAACGGGGATGAAGCCGCCCCAGGGCCATCCTGACATTCCTCATCAAACCGGGGTCGTTATGGTCCAGAGAATAACTGCCCGAGGAATAATCGTTGGTTATTTCTTCCAGTGGAACCACCGGGTGGCGGCCGATCTTTTTCTTCTCGGTTCGGGCCAGGTTGGACGCTATGGAATAAATCCAGGCCGAAACCGGGGCAATCGGCCGGTACTTTCTGGCCTTAAAATAGACCCGCATGAAGGTTTCCTGGGCCAGGTCGACCGCCAGCTGGTAATCCCCGGTAACCTGGTACAGGAAATTGACTATCCTGTCCTTGTAAATGGTCATGAGCTGGGCGAAGGCAGACTCGTCCCCCTCTTTCACTCTTTCCATGAGTGCCTGCTCATCCATCCTGGTATTCATTAACCACCCGGCTTAAGAAAAGTTGCATCCTGTCCTTTATTCCTTAATAATATAGCCAAGCCTGAGAATTTCAAAGCCCTGAGGGAAACCGTGCCGCCTGTCCTGGCCCGGAAAGGTGGCCAGGGAACTTTTTCACGGAAAATTTCGTCTACCGGGATGACGTGCGTGGAAGTGAAAGAAATAGTCAGAAATTGCCTGAAAGGAGAGGCGGAAGCCTGGAAAATGCTGGTTGACCTTTATTCCCGGAAAATCTTCAACCTGGCCTACCAGTTCGCCGGCAGCCCGCAGGAAGCCGAGGACCTGACCCAGGAGATCTTCCTGAAGCTCTATAACTCCCTCGGTAAGTATGATTTCGAGCGGGACTTCAGCGCCTGGTTTCTGACCCTGGCCAGGAATTTCCTGATTGATGAATTCCGCAGAACCAGGCTGGAGAAATCGCAACGGGCTGATTTTGAAGAACTTACAACCGCAGCCGCCGAAGCCGATGGCCCGGAAAACCGGCTGTTGAGCCAGGAAAAAGCCGAACTGGTTAGGGAAGCCCTACTCCAGCTTTCGCCGGAATTGAGAACAGTCCTGGTACTCAGGGAAATTGAAGGATTCAGCTACGAGGAAATCGCCCAGAAGATGAAGCTTCCTCTGGGCACGGTCAAGAGCCGGGTCAACCGGGGCCGGATCCAGATAGCTCAGGCCATCCTGGAAAAGACCGGAGGTAAGCCATGAACTGTGACCGGGTCCAACTGCTGTTTTCGGACTATCTCGAAGGCGAGCTCCAGCCTGAGGTTAAGAAAGAACTGGAGGCCCACCTGGCCGCCTGCCCGGACTGCTCCCGCCTGCTGGAAGCCACCCGGAGCCTGGCCTCAGAGTGGCCGAGGCTGCCCGAAATGGAACCGCCAGCCGGCTTGATCCAGAAGCTTTATCTCATCCCGGAAACCGCTTCAGGGCGCAAGAAAGCCTGGTCATTCGGCTGGAAATTCTGGCTGAGCCCGGCCTTCCAGCCTGTCCTGACTTCCCTGACCGTGGTCATGGTGGTTTTCTCCCTCCTGACCTTCACCACGCCGGGCCGGAGCCTTAAAAAATCAGCGGCCCTGGAACTGCGCCGCACCTACAGCCTGGCCCAGAAAACCCTGGTCCGGGCCGGAGTTCTCAAGGACAAGCTACAGGGCTACCGCGAAAATTTCATAGCTTCTCTCGAAGCTAAGAATATCTATAAATCTGACAAGAACTAATGGAGGTTTAACTTGGAAGAAAAAATCAAGATCGAACAAAAACCAGCCAAGTCACCGGTACTGGCCGGAATCTTCTCGGCCATCTTTCCCGGGACGGGAGCCATCTACAACGGGAGTTACCTCAAGGGCATCCTGTACATCATCATCTTTGCCGGCCTGATTTCCATTCAGGGCCGCGGCGGGCAACCGTTCGTCGGCCTGATGCTGGCCGGCTTCTACTTTTTCCAGATCATAGATGCCGTAAACGAGGCCAGGAGAATATCCACAGCCGGCCAGCCTGAACCCTCTCCGGGAACCAGGCTGTCGGTAGAAGCCGAGGTGGACATTTCCCGGCCCTCAGGTTCCATCTCCTGGGGAATCATACTCATTCTCCTGGGCGGCCTGTTCCTTCTGGCCAACTACGAGGTCATCAGCTACGACGCCCTGATCGATTACTGGCCGCTGGCCCTGATCGGCCTGGGCCTGAAGTTGCTGGCCGATTATTTTATTGGCAAGAAATCAGCCAAGAAATCATGAGGAGGAAAAACCATGTCAAGAAGACATAGAGACAACTTAATCTGGGGTTTAATCCTGGTGGTAATCGGGGCCATTTTCCTTCTGGAAAACATCGGCTACGATGCCTGGCGGTACCTGTTCAAGCTCTGGCCCCTGATCCTAATCTTCTGGGGAGCTTCCAAGCTGTACTACGGAATCAAGGCCCGGAGCCAGGCTTCAGAACCTAAAGCCGGGGTCATCGAAGCGGAGATACTTCCCGGGGACAAAAAAGATGAAAGCTAAGGAAGTCCTGCTCCTGATTCTTATCGTCGTGGTCGGAGTCGGTTTGCATTACCTGGATAACCTGAAACTGACGATAGATGACTGGGAAGTCGGCTCTATCTTCCGAGGCGAGTCCTTTCTTTTTGAGGAAGTTAAGACCGAAGCTCCGGCCGGCACCCTGGAAATCGTCAACAGCCACGGCAGCATCCAGATTGAGGGCGTGGAAACACAGGCAATAGAAATTGCCTTCGAAAAGAGAGTCTGGAGAAAGACCGAGCAGGAGGCCAGGGAGATAGCCGACCAGATAAAATTACTGGCCACCAGGGACAGCCAGAGACTCCTCCTGACCACCAACCGCGATACCTTCCGCAAAAAAAATTTCACCACCAGTTATCGGGTGCGAGTTCCAAGAGACACCTCGATCTCTGTCAGGAATTCATACGGCCTGGTCCGCATCGCCGGGGTCAAAGAGGTTGAACTGGAAAACCGGCAGGGCCGGGTGGATATAGTCGAAGTTTCGGGCCCGGTCCGGGTTCAAAATTCCTACGAAAAAGTTTCCATAATGGACGTCGAAGGGGAATGCCGCCTGGAAACAAAGCATTCTTCGGCCCTGCTCAGCCGGATTGCCGGCCCGGTCCTGGTGAATTGCGCCTACGAGAACCTGGAACTTTTCGACCTCAAGAGCAGTCTCGACCTGGAATCCAGGCATACTAGGATCAAGGCGGTCAGAATCGCCGGCCCTTCAAAAATCTCCGGTTCCTACGAGCAAATCAGCCTGAGCGAAACCGGCCCGACCATCATAAGGGGTCATCATTCGCCGGTGGAAGTTGACACGGCCCGGGGACAGCTGGAAATAGAAACCAGTTACGAAAGAATCAGGCTGGCCGACCTCGAGGGCGACCTGGTGATCAGGGCCAGGAGCTCAAGAGTTGATGTGACCGGGGCCAGGGCCGCCCGCCTGCAGGTTGAAACCTCTTACGAGCCGGTCAACCTGGAGGACTTCAGCGGCCAGCTCGAGCTTAAATTAAAACACGCCAACCTGACCCTGTCTCCGCTCAACCTGGATTACCCGATTCTGGCCACCACCGAATACGGCAACATAAAGTTCTTCTGGCCCGAAAACCAGACGGCCCGGCTGGAGGCCAGCAGCAAGGGCGGGCGC
Organism: Candidatus Saccharicenans sp.; assembly: GCA_024653215.1. Classification (GTDB taxonomy): domain Bacteria; phylum Acidobacteriota; class Aminicenantia; order Aminicenantales; family Saccharicenantaceae; genus Saccharicenans. The sequence continues at coordinate 61,449 of JANLFU010000005.1, forward strand.
ATATCCTGGCAGCTCCCCTTCTCCCCCGATGAAAACACCACAAACGGCCTGGCCGTGGTCAGGGCCTATAGCGGGGCTGCTAACCGGCCAGAGATCAAGCTGAGCACCAGTTATGGAAATATTGATATTCTAAGGAAGGAATGATTCGTCGGGCGTTCGGCCGGTTCAGGAGTGCTTGAACTTGTAGGTGGAGATCCTGTAGCCCAGCACCCCGTTGATCTTGATGTTCAGGAAGGAGATCAGGTTGGTCAGGTCTTTCTTGAACTTGGTCACATAACGAACGAAATCAGCTTCCTTCTTGAACCGGAGCAGGTTCTCGAACTCGTCCACCTCGTCCCGCAGTTCAACCAAAAAGTGGGTTATCTCCCGGTACTGGCTGTTGATGTCGATGAGTTCCTTGCCGGACAGCTTGTCCAGGTCCGGGTAAGGCGGCAGCGACTGCAGGATGAGCAGGCTCTCGTTGTAGGCCTCGTTGACCGATTCCTTTATCTCCTGGAAGAAGGAGCTGTATTCCAGGGGGTTCTTGATCCTGGCCTCGGCCTTATCCAGCAACCGGTCGTACTGTTCCTTGACCGAGATGATAAAGTCCTTGACGCCCCAGTACTTCCGCTTGAAATTCAGCAGGTCGATAAAATCCCGGCCGATATAAATCTTGTCCTTGTAATTATTCAGTAGCTCTTTGGGCTCGTGGGTGTAAAATTTTAACTCGAATTTACGGCCGTCGCCGCTCTTCTCCCTGAACCTGGCCAGCACCAGGTAATTATTCTGCTCGATGAAGTAGCTGCTCATTTCCAGGATGACTGTGTAGAGGGACAGGTTCTGGATGATGTATTCCTTGAGGTAATTCAGCAGGTTTTCTTTCTTGTTCAGGAAATCGACCACCGGCTCGGTGGGCATGGTATTCAGCACCGAGTAAGAAGGAGAAATGAGATACAGGACCGGTCCACTGCCCAGCTCCAGGTGCAGGTTCTTCAGGACATTCTGGTGCAGGTCGTCATAGAGCATGGGCTGAAGGGGCGGCAGGTTGTTAACTTCAACCTTCATCAATTCTTCGATTTCATTCATGGCCAGCTCCTTCCTTCAAGTACAGTCTAATGTTAACACCCGGCCCCCTAAAAATCAAACCCGGACGGCTCTGCCTTCTCTCCCGTCCAGTTCCAGCTGGCATACTTCATTGTTTCTAATCTGGCAACTATTTTTCTTTCTTCAGGCGTGAGCTGGCGCTCGGTCAGTTCGACCTGGAATTTCTGCTTGAAACCCTCAACCAGGTGGTCCACAGCCAGGGCATAGCTCACCGGTTTTCCCAGCTCGTCCGAAAGAGAGGTCATGCTCTCAGCCCGGGCCGGGTCCAGGCCGTAGGAAATGGCCGACAGCAGCTCGACCTCCTTGACCAGGGGTATCGAGCCGTGCTGCAAGAAAGAAAGGCCGCTCCTTTTCTGGGCGCTGCCTATGGCCTTCTTCCCGTTTATCTCCACCTCGTTCCGGGCCGGGTAAGCAAAACAGGGCAGATGGCTGCGGGCGTAAGCAGCCGGCGTGCTGGCGGCCAGTTCGGCCGGAAGCCCCAGCAGTCTCAAGCCGCGAACCAGGGCTTCTGAAATCAAGCGGTAAGAACCGTCCAGGGTGGCCGTGAAAAGGTCAGCCCGGGCCGAGGCCACCGAGTAGGTCACCTCCAGGTGGTGCAGGACCAGTTTGCCCCCGGTCATCCGCCGGACGACATCGACTCCCCTTCTCCGGCATTCTTCCAGGTTCAGGACCTTGTTTATATCCTGGCTGCAGCCCAGGGAGGCGGTGGGTCTTAGCCAGGTATAAAACCGCAGATAGGTCTTTTTGCTCCTCTGAGCCAGGAGGAAAAGGTATTCGTCAACGGCCATGTTCCAGGAGCCCGGGAGAGGCTCGCGGTCGTAAATCAGTTCCCAGTCGGTCATCGGCTAACCTTCAAATCGTTTCCGCAGAAATAAAAAAAGAGCGGGCAACGGGATTCGAACCCGCAACTCCGAGCTTGGGAAGCTCGCACTCTACCGTTGAGTTATGCCCGCTCGCTTCAAGAGAGCTACCAACTCTTCCTGCAGATTGATAGACTATCAATCTACCTGAATTTTATCAAATAGCCTCTGTCTGTCAATGGAAAGCAACAGCCGTTGATTAATTTCAGTTGACTGCCGCCCCGAATAAAATATAATTGATGAAAACGGAGAGAGCGTGAGAGATGAGCCCGGATGATAAAAAAATCAACCAGGAAGCCGGCCTGACCCGGGTCGTCAGTCGGCTCGGCCAGACGGTAACTCTGGAAGGCAAACTCAACGGTCACGAGGACCTGGAAATCCAGGGCACCTTCAGCGGCCCGATCGACCTGGCCCTGCATGATTTAACCATCGGCAAGACGGCCAGCGTCAAGTCTGAACAGGTCAGGGCCAAGAATCTCTTTCTCTATGGCCAGCTTGAAGGCAAGGTCCGGGCTGAAAGGGTGGTCATCAGCGATACCGGCCGCTTTACCGGAGATATCGTGGCCTGCAAGATTTCAGTCCAGAACGGGGCCAAGTTCAAGGGCACCATCAAGATCAGCAAGGATTACCAGCCCTGACCGACCTCGCCTGAACGTTCCCCGGCTGTAGGCACGCGAAAAATAGCGTCAAGAACCCAAATCTCGCTGGTTCACAATCGAGTTCGGTCCGCCAATAAGCTGATAGGACTCGACGGCAAAGCTGTAATGATAAGCCATACCCCGTCCGGCTTTCAAAAAACTCCCAGAGCCGCTGAATATCGCCCAAGCTGATTAACCGGGGACCGGTATCTGATATAATATTATGAGATTATGCCCGATTCCTGATATTATTGCCTCAATCAACTTCTTAAAATGGCAATACCTGGCCGGGCATCACTGACAGGGTGACCATGGGAAAGTTCAGGCTTCATTCTGAGTTCGAACCGCGGGGCGACCAGGTCCGGGCCATCGAGCAGCTGACCGAGGGCGTCCTGGCCGGAAAGCGCCACCAGGTCCTGCTGGGGGTGACCGGCTCGGGCAAGACCTTCACCATGGCCAACCTGATAGCCCGGGTCAACCGGCCGGTGCTGGTGATCAGCCCCAACAAGACTCTGGCCGCCCAGCTCTACCAGGAATTCCGGCGGTTCTTTCCCGATAACGCCGTCGAGTACTTTGTCAGTTATTATGATTATTATCAGCCGGAAGCTTACATCCCGGCCACCAACACCTACATTGCCAAGGAAGCCACCATCAACGAGGAAATCGACCGGCTGCGCCTGGCCGCCACCAATGCTTTGTTCTCCCGCCGGGACGTGATCATCGTGGCCTCGGTTTCCTGCATCTACGGCATAGGCGCTCCGGAGACCTATTATTCTCAGAGCTTTCCGCTGGAAGTCGGCCAGGACCTGACCAGGCGCCAGCTGCTCGACCGGCTGGTTGGCATCCAGTATGAACGTTCCGATGACGACCTCAAGCGCGGCAGCTTCCGCGTTCGTGGCGACATAGTTGATGTTTTCCCCTCGTACGAGGATTTCTGCTACCGGCTGGAACTCGAAGACGGCCGGCTCCGGGAAATCGCCGTTTTTGACCACCTCCTGGGCCAGAAACACCAGCGGCTGGAGCGGGTGGTCATTTATCCGCGGACCTTTTTCTCCACGCCCCGGGACATCCTGGAAGAGGCCATAGCCGGCATAGAACAGGAACTCAAGAAGCAGGTGGAATTTTTTAACAGCCAGGGCAAGTTCATAGAAGCCCAGCGAATAGAAGAAAGGACGCTCTATGACCTGGAGCTTCTGCGGGAATTCGGCTATTGCCCGGGCATTGAGAATTATTCTCTTTACCTGAGCCGGCGGAAACCGGGACAGCCGCCCTATACCCTGCTCGATTACTTCCCCGACGACTTCCTGGTGATCATCGATGAATCGCACGTGGCCGTGCCCCAGATCGGCGGCATGTACCACGGCGACCGCTCGCGCAAGCTGACCCTGATCGAACACGGGTTTCGCCTGCCCTCGGCCCTGGACAACCGCCCGCTGAATTTCCGGGAGTTTGAAGGCAGGGTCGGGCAGGTCATCTACGTTTCAGCCACGCCCGGTCCTTATGAAATGAAAAAGGCTGAGGGCCGGGTGGTGGAGCAGATTATCAGGCCCACCGGGCTGGTTGACCCTGAAGTCGAGGTCCGGCCGGTCCGGGGACAGGTCGACGACCTGATGAAGGAAATCCAGGACAGGGCCCGGCGCAACGAACGCACCCTGGTTACTACCCTGACCAAGAAAATGGCCGAGGACCTGACCCGGTATTACCACGAGCTTGGTCTTAAAGTCCGCTACCTGCACTCTGACATAGAAACCCTGGAAAGGGTCAAAATCCTGCGCGACCTGAGAAAGGGAAAATTCGATGCCCTGGTGGGCATCAACCTGCTGCGCGAGGGACTGGACCTGCCGGAGGTCTCGCTGGTGGCCATTTTAGATGCCGACAAGGAAGGTTTTCTGCGCTCCACTTCCAGCCTGATCCAGACCTTTGGAAGGGCGGCCCGGAACGTGGCCGGAAAGGTGATCATGTACGCCGAGAGTATCACCGACTCCATGAAAAAGGCCATCGAGGAGACCAACCGCCGGCGCCGGCTGCAGCAACAGTACAATGAACAGAACGGGATAACTCCCCAGTCCATCCGGAAAAACATAGATGAAGTCCTGGCCAGCGTCTACGAGCGGGATTACGTCGATTTCACCCGGGTGGCCGAGGAGAAGGAGATTTTCCTGTCTCCCGAAAAGCGCCAGAAGCGGATGGAAGAGCTGGAAAGACTGATGAAGGAAGCGGCCCGCAACCTGGAATTTGAGAAAGCGGCTCAATACCGGGACGAACTCAACCGGCTTAAAAAGCGCGAGCTGGAGTTGATGGGGTAAAACTGAAAATGTCCATAAATTCGATATTTGCGTTTGGAGCCAGACCTGATCAGGATGATATTTATAGTCTGGCTGGACAGGCACTGTTAAAAACAGGGCACAACTCGGAGCGTAGCCGAAAATGAATATCGAGCAGCTCAAGCAGAAAATAAAGAAATTCCCGGCCCGTCCCGGAATTTACTTCTTTAAGAACGACCGGGGCGAGGTCATCTACATCGGCAAGGCCCGGTCGCTGCGGGACCGGGTCAGGAGTTACTTTCTCCCCTCACCCGACCTCAAGGTTCAGAACATTCTCAGCGAAACTGCCGACATAGATTACCTGCTGGTCAGTTCTGAAAAAGAGGCCAGCTTCATCGAGAACAACTACATCCAGTTCTACCAGCCCCGGTTTAACCTGCGACTGAAGGACGACAAGAGCTTTCCCTTCCTTAAAGTAACTCTCAACGAAGAATTCCCCGGTGTCTATTTATGCCGCCGAGTGGAAGACGACGGGGCCAGGTACTTCGGGCCGTTCAGCCCGGCCGATGAGGCCAGGAAGCTGATTTCCTTCATGGCCAGGGTCTTCGGTCTCCGCACCTGCGAAAATACCGTCTTCAGGAACCGCCGGCGTCCCTGCCTGGAATACGACCTCAGGATGTGCAGCGGCCCCTGCGTTGGCCTGATCAGCCCCGAAGATTACCGGGAAAACCTGGGCCAGGCCCTGCTCCTCCTGGAGGGGAAAAGGTTGGAGCTTCACCGCCAGCTGCAGGAAAAAATGGAAAGAGCTTCCTCGGAGCTCAGGTTTGAAGAAGCCGCCCGCTGGCGGGACGCTCTGAAAGCCCTGGAAAACCTGAAGGAAACCCAGCGGGTCATCTCCACCGAAAAGGAAAACCTGGACATCGTTGGTTTCAGCCGCAGCCAGGACAAGGCCGGGGTCTTGATTTTCCACATGCGCGACGGCCGCATCAGGTCGTCCTCCGGCCGGATGCTGGAATTGCGGGCAGGAGAAACTGACGGTAGCCTTCTGGCCAGGGCTTTAAGGCAATTTTACTCAGCCCAGGAGCCGCCGGAATCGATTCTCTTACCCTTTAAGCTGCCCCCGGAGACCCTGGCCGAGATTGCCACTGAACTTGCGACCCGCAAACAAAAAGTCAGGTGGCTTCTTCCCGACAGCAAGAAACGGAAGGTCCTGCTGGAGCTGGCCGGACAGAACGCCGCCCTGCTGCTGGAGAAAGAAGAACCTTCCGGGCCCCTGAGCGAACTGCAGGCCCGGCTGGCCCTTCCCCACCCTCCCCGGCGCATAGAAGGTTTCGATATCTCCACCACGACCGGGACCGAGCCCGTTGGTTCCCTGGTGGTTTTTGTCGATGGCCAGCCGGCCAGGTCTGAATACAGAAAGTACAAAATAAGGAGTGTTTCCGGCCCCGACGATTACGCTTCTCTCAGGGAGGTCATCGAGCGCCGTCTTCGCCGGCTGCTGGCCGAAAAAAGCCCGCTGCCCGACCTGGTCTTCGTTGACGGTGGAAAGGGCCAGCTCAACCTGGCCCGGCAGGTGCTGGAGTCCTTGAACCTGGGACAGGTCCCGGTTTGCTCCCTGGCCAAGAAGGAAGAAATAATTTTTTCCGAGGCTCACCCCGAAGGGCTTAGCCTGGACCCGACTTCCCCCGTCCTGAAACTCCTCCAGCACATCCGGGATGAAGCCCACCGCTTCGCCATCAGTTTTCACCGCCGGCGCCGACAGAAAAGGAGCCTGGCCTCTGAGCTGGACGGCATTCCGGGTCTCGGCCCGGCCCGGAAAAAGAAACTTCTCCAGGCCTTCGGTAACGTGGCAGCCATCAAATCCGCCCCGGTTGAAGCACTGGCCCGGGTCCTGGGACCAAAGCTGGCCGCGACAGTCAAGAACAGGCTGAGCTAAGGCCCGGGTACTGAGCCAGATACATCCTTGACCCATTAAGGAAAGAGGTACAGGTGTTATCGTGTATACAAATTCGGCCGGGTCCATGGTTATATAGTTCCGGGCTTTGAGCTTATCGGGTCACTGGTTCGCCAGGGCATAATCTCCAAGAACGCGGCCAACAAACCGAAGTGGTGTGGCTATCATAATTCCTGCGGGAATGTCCGCAAGACCTGCCGCTCGATTTATTAAAAAAGCATCAGTGCCGCCAGAATATTCTGCCTCAATGAAAGATGGCCGGAAGATTGGCCAGACGAGGGAACTAAAAAAGAATGTTAATTTCCCGGCTGCCTTCCGAGAACATATGAACGTCCATTCATATATCCTGGTTATTACCGCCGATCGAAAACCCTGCTAACCGGCACCGTTGCTCCTTAAAAAGATGCCCCCCAGGACCGCGTTTCCTTTTAAGTTCCGAATTCGCCTGGATCTTCAAGATTAATCAGCCTTATTTTTCCTCATAAGAAAGGAAGCAAAAAATATGGGCCTTCTTCCGCCCTGTTCAGTTACCTTTGCTTTCCCGTCTTAAAAGATAGCAAAGGCCAGGCGAACCAGCCAGCTCACCAGGACGGCCAGGCTCAGGTTCAGGAGTACCGAAACCAGGGCAATCCTGCGCCCCAGCTCCTTCCAGAGAATGGCCAGGGTTGACAGACAGGGTATGAAAAAGTTGACGAAGGTGACAAAGGTTAGCAACTGCCCCCGGCTTATCACCGACAGCAGTTGCTGGTAGCTGACCCCCAGAGCCTGGAACATCATCAACAGCGACAGCTCCTTGCGCAGGAAGCCAAAGACCAGGGTCACCCCCAGGCTCGAGGGCAATCCCAGAAGTCCGCTGACAAACGGAGAAAGAACGGCGTTGACCAGCCGGTCAAAATTCACAAAGCTCAGAAGGCTCAGCAGCAGGCTGCCGGCTATTAATATCGGCCAGGCAAAACGGATAAACTCCTTTAAGTTGAAATAGGTCTTCTGGAGGATATTCTTCAGGGACGGCCACTTCAGGCTGGGTATTTCCAGGATTAAACCGGGCGAAGAGTACTTGAATATCCTGGTCAGCACCGAACTCAGAACGGCCACCACCACCAGGTTCAGGAAATAAAACCCCAGTGCCCACCAGGGCCCCAGCAGGAAGGCCACCAGGGCCAGGATGATGGTGGTCCGGGCGGCGCAGGGAATAAAAGGAATCAGCAGGGCGGTTATGATCCGGTCGCGCCTGGATTCCAGGATGCGGGTGGCCATGATGGCCGGAACGTTGCAGCCGAACCCCAGGATGAAGAGCGGCACCGATTTTCCGTGAAGTCCCAGCCGGTGCATGAAGGCATCCATCAGGAAGCCGGCCCGGGCCAGGTAACCGACATCTTCCAGGAAACCCATCAGCAGGAGAAGCGGAATAAAATAGGGAAAGACGATGGCCACTCCCCCGCCCACTCCCTGCACCAGGCCGACCAGGAGCTCGGCCAGCAGGGTATGCCCGTACCGTTCCTGGACCCCCAGACGCAGGGCTTCCCAGGGCTTGAGCAGCCAGGCTTCCAGGGGGCTGCCAACGCGGAAAATCAGGTAAAACATCCCGGCAAAAATCAGCAGGAGCAGGAAAAGCCCCAGCACCGGGTGCATGATGAAGCTGTCCAGCTTTTCCAGGCCACTCAGCCGGGCATGACGCACCCGGCAGCAGTCTTCAAAAATTTTCAGGGCCAGGTGATGGCGCTCGGCCGACAGAACCTCGTAGGCCGGCGCTTCTCTGAGGGCAGAAATTTCCTGGCGGATTCGATCCAGGTCCCGCTTGAAGTCTGGGTTGTTTTCCAGGAAGAACCTGTCAACGGCCAGCGTCTCGGCCTCGATGGCCCTGATGGCGGTAAAGCGGGGATTGGCTATTACCGGGAAATCAGCCGGCAGCATTTCGGCCAGTTTCTTTATCCGGTTTTCCACTTCCCCCGAATAGCGCAGATGGCGGGGCCTCCTCTGCTCGCCCAGAACCTTTTCCACCCAGTCCATGAGGTCGTTGGTTCCCTGGCCGCGGGAGGCCACCGTCCGGATGACCGGCACCCCGAGTTTTTTCTCCAGGGCCACCGGGTCAATTTTCATCCCCTTCTTCTCGGCCAGGTCCATCATGTTAAGGACCACCACCATCGGGTATTCCAGCTCCAGCAGCTCAACGGTCAGTTCCAGGCTGCGGCAGAGAAGCGAGGCATCGATGACATTGACGATCAGGTCCGGTTTCTCCTGGAAGATGTGGGTCAGGACCACTTTTTCCTGCGGTTCCTGCGGGGTCAGGGAATAGGTCCCCGGCAGGTCAACGATGGAATAGACCCTGCCTTTCCAGGCCACTTCGCTGTGGGCATGACAGACGGTGGTCCCCGGGAAGTTAGAAGTCCGGGCTTTGAAACCGGCAATGGCGTTGAACAGGGTGCTCTTGCCGCAGTTGGGCTGGCCGATAAAGACTACAACCGGAACCCTATCGTTCATTCTCGTCGGCAGGTTCAACCAGGACCTTCCGGGCAATCCCCCGGCCCAGGGCAATCCTGGTGTCACTGTTAAGGTTTTTTACCAGGACCGGTCCACCCAGCAGGGCTTCTCCGTTGAGGGTCACCAGGTCTCCCCGGTGAAAACCCAGGGCCAGCAGCCGCCGGTGCAGGCCCGGACCACCCTTTATTTCTACGATTTTGAATTTATGCCCCTGGGGAATCTCCAGCAAGGAACAGACCCGGCCGGTTACCGGAAGCGATTCAGCCTGATTTTTTCTATGTCCAAACATGGTCTTCTTTCATAATCGGCGATGATAACAGTATATTATATGCTTTTCCGCCGGCAAGTATTAGGGATCCTCAAGTTTTATACTCTCGCCGCTTCTCGGGCTTCACTTTTCTCCTTTTTTCTCCCTTTAATTTTTCCCGGCAATCTGCCATAATGCTCTAATCAGGAGGTCATCATGAACAGATTTCGCGCCGCTCAATTAAAAGTCTCATTGGCCCTGCTGGCCCTGTTCCTCTGGCTGCTGATTCCGCTGGCAGCCGACGAGGGCATGTGGCCTTACAACCTGGTGCCAAAAGATTACCTGGCCAAGAAATACAATTTCAGAGTCACAGATGATTGGTTAAACCATCTTCGCCTGGCCTCGGTCCGCTTCGGCGGGGCCTCGGCCTCCTTCGTCTCGCCCGACGGCCTGGTGCTGACCAACCACCACGTCGGCCGGGGAGCCATCCAGAACCTGTCCACGGCCGAGCGCAACCTGATCAAGACCGGTTTTTATGCCAGGACCCGGCAGGAAGAACTGAAGTGCCCCGGGACCCAGCTCTGGGTTCTCCAGGAAATAGAGGATGTCACTGATAAGGTTCTCGGCTCGGAAAAGCCCGGGATGTCGGCCCAGGAAGTTATGGCCGCCAGGCAGAAGGCCATCGCTGAAATCCAGAAGGAAGCCAGCGATAAGTCCGGCCTGCGCTGCCAGGTGGTCTCCCTCTATTCCGGCAGCATGTACCACCTTTACAAGTACAAGATCTACAACGATGTCCGGCTGGTTTTTGCGCCCGAAGAAGAAATTGCCTTCTTTGGCGGAGACCCGGACAACTTCACCTATCCCCGCTTTGACCTTGACATATCCATATTCAGGGTATACGAGAACGACCAGCCTCTCAAGACAACCCATTACCTGAAATGGAAAAGTTCCCCGCTCCGGGAAGGCGACCTGGTCTTCTGCTCCGGCAACCCCGGTTCTACCGGCCGGCTGCTGACCTACGACCAGCTTCTCTTTCTCAGGGATGTTAACTATCCCTTCACCATTGCCAACCTGAAGAGAAGGCAGGCCGTTCTTCATGAATATGCTAAACGGGGACCAGAGCAGGAAAGAATTGCCCTGAACACCCTGTTTGGCGTGGAAAACAGCCTGAAGGCCACCATCGGCTATAACTCCGGTCTCCTGGATAAAGACCTGATGGCCAGGAAGCTGGCCGAAGAACAGGCCATCCGCAAGGCCGTTGCCGCCAACCCGGAACTGGCCAAGGAATTCGGCCAGGCCTGGGAAGAAATTGCCCAGGCCCAGAAGGAATATGCCTCTTTCTTCAAGGAGTACATGCTGTTTGAAAGGGCCAACGCCTTCAACACGGTCTATTTTAACCTGGCCAGGTCTCTGGTCAGGGCGGCCCAGAGAGAGAGGCCAGCCGGCGCTCCCGAGATGGGCGGCGGCCGCATGCCGTCTGAGATCCATGACGATTTTGAAATTGTCAAGCTCACCGACTCCCTGAAGCTCTTAAAAGAACAGCTGCCCGACCTCCAGGAAACCAAATGGATCCTGGGCTGCCAGACTCCAGAGGAAGCGGCCAGGGCCCTGATTTCCGGCACCAGGCTGAAGGACCCGGAATTCCGAAAGAAGCTGTCCGAGGGCGGGGCCGAGGCCATTAACCTGTGCAACGACCCGATGATCAAGCTGGCCCTGCTGGTGGAACCGATTTCCCAGGGAACCCGAGAGCGCTATGAAAAGAGAGTCCAGGCCGTGGAAACCAAGAACGGCACCCTGGTAGCCAGAGCCCTGTTCAAGCTGAAAGGGACCTCCATTCCGCCCGATGCCACCGGCACCCTGAGACTGAGCTTCGGGGTGGTTAAAGGCTACGTAGAAGATGGAAAGAAAATTCCATTCCAGACCAACTTTGCCGGCCTGTACCGAAAGGCCCAGGAAAAGAACTTCCAGGCTCCCTGGTCCCTGCCCGAACTCTGGCTGAAACGGAAAGCCTCGCTTAACCTTAACGTGCCCATAAATTTCGTGGCCACCATCGATTCCATCGGAGGCAATTCCGGCTCGCCCGTGGTCAACCGGAAGGGCGAATTCGTGGGCACCCTGTTTGACGGCAACATCCAGTCGCTGCCGACCAGGTTCGTCTACGAGGAGAAAATCTCCCGCTCGGTCATGGTGCATGCCGACGGGATTATCGAAGCCCTGCTGAAGGTCTATGACGCCAGGCCGCTGGTGGACGAGTTACTGGGAAAATAATGAGGATTTGATTCTAAGGCCGGGAGCAGTTTCCTGTTCCCGGCATTTTTTTTAAAAATATATCACCCATAATGCGGAGGCTCGAAAAATGAAAAGCTGGACCGAATACCTCTGGTTTGAAACCGAAAAAAGACAGGAACTAATAAACATCACCGACCGGGTGGAAGCGGCTGTCAGAAAGAGCGGTATCAGGGAAGGCCTGTGCCTGGTCAATGCCATGCACATCACGGCCAGCGTCTTCATAAATGACGATGAAAGCGGTCTGCACCAGGATTTTTTCCAGTGGCTGGAAAAGCTGGCTCCCCACTCCCCCGGTTCTTACCGCCACAACCTGACCGGCGAGACCAACGCCGATGCCCACCTCAAGCGGACGGTCATGGGTCGCGAAGTGGTGGTGGCCATAACCAACGGCCGGCTGGACCTCGGCCCCTGGGAGCAGATTTTTTACGGCGAGTTCGACGGCCAGCGCCGCAAGCGGGTCCTGATAAAAATCATCGGAGAGTGAAGTCGCATTCCAAGGATTGTCCTGCCTGAAAAATTTTCAACAACAGTTTCAGCCTCCGTTTCCTATCAAGGTAATAACGATATCGTTGGCGCTGGTAGCAGACGGCCAATCCAGATTTAGGCTTGAGATGAATAATTATCACAGCCGGGAGGCGATGGCTTTAATGTATAACCAGGCCGACAAAGGGGTAAACATAGGCCTGAAGGAAGACCAGCAAAGCCACCAGGCTGGCCAGGATCAGGCTGTGCCAGAAGACATAGCGCAGGATGTTCCCCTCATGGCCGTACCAGCGAGTGGCGGTTGAAGCTACCACGATGCTCTGGGCATCTATCATTTTCCCCATGACTCCGCCAGAGCTATTGGCCGCGGCCATCAGCACCGGGCTCAGGCCGAGCTGCTGGGCGGTGATTTTCTGAAGGCTGCCGAATAAAACGTTGGAAGAAGTGTCAGAACCGGTCAGGGCCACACCGAGCCAGCCCAGCATGGTCCCAAAAAACGGGTAAAGCAGGCCGGTCCTGGCAAAGGCCAGTCCCAGGGTGGCATCCATCCCGGAATACCTGGTGACATAGCCCAGGGCCAACATGGCCGCCACGGTGAGCAGAGAAAAGCGCACCCGCTTGATTGTCTTCCAGTAAACCTGAAGCATCCTCTTAAGGCTGAACTTCATCATCAAGCCGCTGATGATGGCTGCCACCAGGATCCCGGTTCCAGTGAAGGAAAGGAAATTGAAACGGAAAACGGCCGGTTCGGGAGCCGGCGCCGGGCTCACCGGCGGCATTCTTAGAATCTGCTGATGAAGACCGGGCACCGCAAATGACGGAGCCAGAATACCGTCCAGCAGTTTCTTAAACTGCGGAATTCCCCAGATGAAAATGACCAGGCTCAGCACCAGCCAGGGAGCAGCCGCGGCCAGGAGAGCCCTTTGATTCAGCGTGCCCTGCTTGTCCTGAGCCAGGTCTCCCCGGTTGATTTCCTCGGGCGAATAGATTTCTTTTGGTTTCCAGAACTTAAACAGGACCACCAGCGCTGTTATGGAGATTAAGGACGAGACTACGCCGGCCAGCCAGGGCCCGTGGAAGTTGGCAATGAGGGTCTGGGGTATGGCAAAGGCCAGCCCGGCGGTCAGGGCCGCCGGCCAGACCTCTTTCATTTTTTTTAAGCCACAAAAAACTGCCAGCAACCAAAAGGGTATCAGCACCGAAAAAAATGGCAGCTGACGGCCGACCATGGCACTGAGCTGATGCAAATCAAGGCCAGTGACCGCGGCCAGGGCGACAATCGGAGTGCCCAGTGCCCCGTAAGCCACGGGAGCAGTGTTGGCGATCAGCGACAGGCCCGAAGCCTGGAGCGGCGGAAACCCCAGGCCGATGAGCAGGGCGGCGGTTATGGCCACCGGTGTTCCAAACCCGGCCGCGCTCTCAAAAAAAGCGCCAAAAGAAAAAGCAATGAGTAAAAGCTGCAGCCTGCGGTCGGCGGTTATGCCGGCCATGTTTTCCCTGAGCACCTGGATGGCTCCCCTGTCCTGGCACAGTTCATAGAGAAAGATGGCATTGAGAATTATCCAGCCGATGGGAAAAAGTCCGTAGGCCGCCCCGAATCCGGTTGATAGAAGAGTCTTATCGGCCGGCATGCCGAAGACCAGGATAGAAATCAGAACCGAGGCCGCTAACCCGGATAAAGCGGCTACGTGGGCTTTAAGTTTCAGAAAGGCCAGTCCGCCGAGCAAAACTATGATCGGGAGTGCAGCCAGCAGGGTTGATAGCCAGGGAGCCTTAACCGGATCATAAACCTGGGCCCAGGGCACTTGACGACTACCTTCAGAGAATTATGAAAACCTTTTTATGAACTTTTCTGCCTTTTGTCAAATCCAATGAAATTTTTTGTTAATTTATAAAAGCCAGTTGACCATGCTCATTTCTTCCTGATAGTTTAAACATTATTTGATGCTGTTAGCCCTTCTTATTTGTTAGAAAGTATAGATAGCTTATCCCATTAAGAAATCTGAACGTGCTCTGCTAATTACATGGCAAACATCTTTAATTACATTGGCACAATTATGTACAAATTTATCATCAACTTCTATTAGCGTTGATACTTCTGACACGTCACCTTCAAAGAAGAAGAACTGACCAGGCAACTTTATTCTAAATGGCAAGGATTCGGCTCTAGCAACAAGAGCATAATAACTCCGCCCTCGTCCGTGCTTGAGCACATTAATCGCTAAAATAAAATTATCAAATTGCTCTTTTAGTTCTGGCTCCCCTTCATTATCTAAAATTCTCTTAGCCTCACCAAATCCATTCTTGCATCCAAGACCATCTTGCAATATGGCCTCAAACAGGGAAAACATGCCTACGACCAAAATCACTTTTTGTAAGTTTATCATTTGAAGAGTTTTTACGTATATAGTAGAAGCTGATGTTTCTAGTTCCTTAATCGTTCTTTCATTTACTGCTTTTAGGGTTTCGAGTGTAAAAGATATACACATATCTATGAGGTCGATGAAGCTATGCATGATTATGCTAATTTATATTTGCTCTCATAACATTTCAGATCTGAGATTATAATCCTTGTTTAAATTACAATGGTTGCTGCTGGCTGAGTTTTTCCTGTTTGGCTTTTTTGCGTTCCGAGAGCAGGGCGACCATCACTCCGGCCACGAAACCGGCGGCAGCCGTAATCAGCAGGAGCAAGATGTGCGGCATTTCCACCGTGGCCAGCAGAAAATGCGTTCTAACCGGCTCGCGGTTCTGAATGATGATAATGGCCAGAAGAACGACCACTACAATCAATACTATTAACCTGGTTGTTCTCATTTCTTGCCCTCCTCTGCCTTTATTTTACAATAAAGCAGGAAATCAGGCACAATTTTTATAATGGCCTATTTTAAGATATTATATCTGCCGTGTTTCGTTCAACCGGAATCAAAATGAAGCCGGGCATTAAACCGAGCCTGAGTCTCTTCTCGGCCTCGGCCATCAGCATCGGGGCCACGGTCGGAGCGGGTATTTTTGCCGTCACCGGAGTGGCCGCGGGTCTGGCCGGCTCGGCTCTACTGATTTCGCTCGGCCTGGCCGCAGTGGCCACCTTCCTGACCGCTCTAAGCTTCATCCAGCTGATTTCCTGGCGGCCGGCCGAGGGCAGCATCTACTACTATTCCCGGCAATTGATCTCGCCCTTTGCCGGTTTCCTGGTGGGCTGGATGTGGGTTGTTTCCAACCTTTTTTCCGGCGCGGTGGTGGCCCTGAGCTTTGCCCACTACCTGGTGGAGCTGACCGGCCTTACCCGGATAGGCGTAAATCTCACGGCCGCAGTCCTGATCTTGATTTTTACAGCTTTGAATTCCATAGGAATAGAAGAATCAACTGCCGTTAATAACCTCCTGGTCATACTCAAACTGGCCATCCTGCTCATTTTCTTTTCCGTTGGCCTTTTTTTCATCAAGCCGGAAAACTTCAAGCCTCTCCACTTTTCTCCACCCAGCATCTTCCTGGGAGCGGCTATTATCTTTTTTGCCTTTCAGGGTTTCGCCCGGGTGGCCATCGTGGCCGAAGAGGTGAAGAACCCGGACAGGAATGTTCCCCTGGCAATAATAATTTCCCTCCTGGTTTCGACCGGGGTCTATTTTCTGGTTACTATTGTGGCCCTGGGCCTGGCCGGTGCCGGGAAACTTAGTCACTCCGGGGCTCCACTATCTGTGGCCATCAGGCAAACCGGCTTGAGCTGGACCGGCCCCCTGGTCAGCCTGGGTGGACTCCTGGCCACGGCCAGTGTTCTGCTGACGGCCATTCTGGGGATTTCCAGGATGCTATTTGCCATGGCCAGGGAAAAGGATTTGCCTTCCTCTCTTCAGGCCGTGCATCCAAGATTTCGAACTCCTCTCCTCGGAGTCTGGGCCTCCGGGGTCACCATGTCCCTTCTGGCCTACTTTTTTGACCTGGCCAGGGTGGTTTCCATCAGTTCCTTTTCCCTGCTTTTTTATTATTCGCTGGCCAACATCAGCGCCCTGCGTCTCGAGAGACAGGCCAAGAAATATCCGGATTTGATCCCGTACTCCGGGCTGGTCCTGTGCCTGGGAATCGGTTTATCGCTTCTCTTTTCCAGAACATCAAATCTGGCCATAGTTCTGGTCTGCCTGGCCGCCGGCAGCCTTATCTTTTTGCTGAAATCCAGGCTCAGATAACTACCATCTGCAATCTTCGAGACCCGGCCCTCTCTCTTAACTTCTGCCTTTAATTGACTTTAAGGCGGGATTCTGTTAAAAATTAGTAAATGTGGAAATGGCTCTTAACTAAAATTTTCGGGACCAAGAACGAACGGGACCTGAAAAAGCTCCAGCCTTATGTTGCGGCCATAAACGCCCTTGAGCCGCAAATCAGTGTTCTCACCGATGCCCAGCTCCAGGCTAAAACCGCTGAATTCAAGGAGAAATTGAGCCAGGGCGCCACCCTGGACGATATCCTGGTCGAAGCCTTTGCCGTCGTCCGGGAAGTGGCCCGCCGCACCGTCCGGATGCGCCACTTTGACGTCCAGCTCCTGGGCGGTATCGTCCTCCACCAGGGCAAAATCGCCGAGATGAAGACCGGTGAAGGTAAGACCCTGGTGGCCACCCTACCCGCTTACCTCAACGCCCTGGAAGGCAAGGGTGTCCACATCGTCACCGTCAACGATTACCTGGCCAGACGCGACGCCGAGTGGATGGGACCCATCTACAAGTTCCTGGGCCTGAGCGTTGGCGTCATCCAGCACGACATGGGCGATGCCGAGCGCCAGAGAGCCTACGGGGCCGATATTACCTACGGCACCAACAACGAATTCGGCTTTGATTACCTGCGCGACAACATGAAGTTCCGCCTCGAGGACCTGGTCCAGCGGGAATTCAACTACGCCATCGTCGATGAAGTTGACAGCATCCTGATCGACGAAGCCAGAACCCCGCTTATCATCTCCGGACCAACCCAGGAATCAACCCAGCTCTACTACAAGGTGGACAGCTTTGTTCGCCGGCTGCAGAAGGACAAGCATTTCATCCTGGATGAAAAGGCCAGGACCATAGCCCTGAACGAAAACGGCGTGGCCGAGGCCGAGAAATATTTCAACGTCCCCAACCTATATGACCTCAACTACATGGACCTGGTCCACGCCATCAACCAGTCGCTCAAGGCCCATTTCCTGTTCAAACGCGACGTCGATTACATGGTCAAGGACGGCCAGGTCATCATCGTCGACGAGTTTACCGGCCGCCTGATGCCCGGGCGCCGTTACAGCGACGGCCTGCACCAGGCCCTGGAAGCCAAGGAACGGGTCAAGGTGGAAGAGGAATACCAGACCCTGGCCTCCATCACCTTCCAGAACTACTTCCGCATGTACAAGAAGCTGGCCGGCATGACCGGAACCGCGGCCACCGAGGCGGCCGAGTTCATGCACATCTACCGGCTGGACGTGGTGGAGATCCCCACCAACAAGCCGCTCATCCGCACCGAGTACCCGGACGTCATCTACCGCACGGCCCGGGAAAAGTGGAACGCGGTGGTGGAAGAAATAATCGAGCTCAATAAGATCGGCCGGCCGGTCCTGGTCGGCACCATTTCCATAGAAAAATCCGAGAAGCTATCCGAGTTACTGCGCAAGAAGAACATCAAGCACGTGGTCCTCAACGCCAAGTACCACGAGCTGGAAGCCCAGATCATCGCCCAGGCCGGAAGAATCGGGGCGGTAACCATCGCCACCAACATGGCCGGCCGCGGCGTCGACATCCTGCTGGGCGGAAATCCCGATTTCCTGGCCAGGGAAGCCCTGAAAAAATCTGGCCTCGACCCCCTCAAGGCCACGCCGGAACAGTACGAAAAGGCCTACCAGGAAGCCCTGAAAATCACCAGCGAAGAGCATGAAAAAGTGGTGGCCCTGGGCGGACTTCACATCATAGGTACAGAGCGCCACGAGTCGCGCCGCATCGATAACCAGTTGCGGGGCCGGGCCGGGCGCCAGGGCGACCCGGGTTCTTCCCGTTTCTACCTGTCGCTCGAGGACGACCTGATGCGCATCTTCGGCTCAGATCGCCTGTCGGGCCTGATGGCCAGGATCGGCATGTCAGAAGGCGTTCCCATCCAGCACCCGATGGTCAGCCGGGCCATAGAACGCGCCCAGAAACAGGTTGAAGCCCAGAACTTCTCCATCAGAAAACACCTGCTGGAATACGACGACGTGATGAACAAGCAGCGCGAGACCATCTACCGCCAGCGCCGGGAAATTCTGGAAGGCAAGGACCAGCGCGACTACTACCTCAACCTGATCGACAGCCTGGTCGAATGGTACCTCGACCAGCATGCCAACAAAGATAAACACCCCGAAGAATGGGACCGGGAAGCCCTGCACCAGGCCATCTTCGCCCAGTTCGGCTATGACTTAAACCAGCTCAACCTGAACTGGGAGGAAATTACCTACGAAGAGCTCCTGGAGAAGCTGACCGCGGCCCTGAGAGAAATTTACGAACAGAAGGAAAAGCAGCTGGGTCCCCAGAACATGCGCCAGTTTGAGCGACTGATTCTTCTCCAGGTCATAGATTCCCGCTGGAAGGACCACCTGCTGGAGATGGATTACCTCAAAGAAGGCATCGGGCTGCGCGGTTACGGCCAGCGCGACCCGCTCATCGAGTACAAGAAAGAAAGCTACGAGATGTTCCAGCAGATGCTGGACCGGATCGAGGAGGACGCCGTCCGCTACCTGTTCCTGATCCAGCCGGTGGTGGAAGCGGAAAGGCCGGCCGAGCGCGAGCGCCGTCCGCAACCGATGTACTACCAGCGCCCGCAGCAGGCCGCGGCCGGAGGGATGCGGGCCAAGCAGGCCCGGCCCCTCATCCCGGGTAAAAAGAGGCACTGAAGAACCCGCCAGGAGGGTTATAAATGTTAGATGAAAAATTGAAAGAAGGTTTAACCTTTGACGATGTTCTGATCATGCCGGCCAGGTCGGAAGTCCTCCCTACCGCGGCCGACGTTTCCACCTGGCTGACCAGGAATATCCCCTTGAAGATCCCCATACTAAGCTCGGCCATGGACACCGTCACCACCTCCAGGATGGCCATTGCCCTGGCCCAGCAGGGCGGAATCGGCATCATCCATCGCAACATGTCGGTGGAAGACCAGGCCGAGGAAGTGGACAAGGTCAAGAGGCACGAAAGCGGGATGATCGTTGAGCCCATCACCCTTCGGCCGACCGATAAGATTCACCGGGCCCTGGAACTGATGAAAAAGTACAGGATTTCCGGGCTGCCGGTCACCGATGAGAACAACCGTCTGGTTGGCATCCTGACCAACCGCGACATCCGCTTCGAGACCAGGCTGGACATCCAGGTTTCCGAGATCATGACCAGGGAACTGATTACCGTGCCGGTTGGCACCCCCCTGGAAGAAGCCGAAAAGTTATTCCACAAGCACAAGGTGGAAAAGATCCTGATAGTGGATGATAATTACCACCTTAAGGGACTCATCACCTACAAGGACATCCTGAAGCGCATCCAGTACCCGCTGGCTTCCAAGGACAAGTTGGGTCGGCTGCGGGTCGGAGCGGCGGTCGGGGTCGGGGCCGAGGTCATGGACAGGGTGGCTGCCCTGGTCAAGGCCGGCTGCGACGTCATCGTGGTTGATACCGCCCACGGCCATTCCCAGAGGGTCATGGATACCGTCAAACTCATCCGGAAGAACTATCCCGAGCTGAACCTCATCGCCGGGAACATCGCCACGGCCGAGGCGGCCGAAGACCTGATCAAGCTGGGTGTCGACGCGGTCAAGGTGGGCATCGGGCCCGGTTCCATCTGCACCACCAGGGTGGTGGCCGGGGTGGGCGTGCCTCAAATTACGGCTATCTCCGATGTATACAAAGTCACCAGCAAGCATAACATTCCGCTGATTGCCGACGGCGGCATCAAATACTCGGGCGACATAACCAAGGCCATCGCCGCCGGTGCTTCCACCGTCATGCTGGGCAACCTCCTGGCCGGGACCGACGAGTCCCCGGGCGAGGTGGTCATTTACCAGGGAAGGGCCTACAAGACCTACCGCGGCATGGGTTCGCTCGAAGCCATGAAGGACGGAAGCCGCGACCGCTATTTCCAGGACACCGTCACCGAAACCACCAAGCTGGTTCCCGAAGGAATTGAAGGGCGGGTGCCTTACAAGGGCAGTGCCGTATCCATCGTCCAGATGCTGGTCGGCGGATTAAAGGCCGGGATGGGCTATGCCGGTTGCCGGACGATAGAAGAGCTCCAGAAAAAAGCCAGGTTCATCAAGATCACCCAGGCCGCCCTGCGGGAAAGCCACGTCCACGACGTGGTCATCACCAAGGAAGCCCCGAACTATCACCTGGATTAAGATTTTAGGTAAGAAGGCCTGACCTTAAAATTTTTTGAACTATTAGTAATTTCTTGTTTTTTCGGTTTTCGGGTCAGTTTTTGACCTGCTTAATCCTGTTATTCTCATCCAGCAGCACGATCTTGGGCAGGTGGAAATCAACTTCTTCCTCGCTCAGGTGGCAGTAGGAAGTTATGATGATGATGTCCCCTTCCCTGGCCTTGTGGGCGGCCGCCCCGTAGACACCGATCTTGCCGGAGCCCGGTTCCTCCTTGACGAGATAGGTGGTGAACCTTTCACCGTTGGTCACGTTGTAAATTTCCACCCGCTCGTATTCCCGCATCCCGGCCGCCTTCATCAGGTTCTCATCTATGCCCAGGCTGCCTTCGTAGTTGATATCGCTGTGGGTGACCCTGGCCCGGTGCAGTTTTGATTTTAAGTAAAGCATAATCATTTTTCTATTCCTCCTGAGGTAATCCTGAGATTATCGATCAGCCTGGTCCGGCCGATGAAGACCGCCAGGGCAATCAGGGCCTCGCCCTCTATCCTTTCCAGGGGTTCCAGATCGCTGAGTTTAACTATCTCCACGTAGTCCAGCCTGGCCAAGGGCTCGGCTGATATTAATTCTATCATTTTCTTCCTTATTCTGCTGGCCTCCTTTTCTCCTTCCAGGATCAGCTTTTCAGCCAGGTCCAGGCTCTTCTTCAGGACCAGGGCGGCCCGCCTTTCTTCGGGACTGAGATAGGTATTCCTGGAGCTCAGGGCCAGGCCGTCGTGGTCACGGACGAGGGGCAGTGGCACAATCTTTACCGGCAGGTTCAGGTCTTCCACCATCTTCCTGAGAATGATCACCTGCTGGGCATCCTTCCAGCCAAAATAGGCTTCATCCGGCTGCACCAGGTTGAAGAGCTTGAGGACTACGGTGCAGACGCCCCTGAAGTGTCCCGGGCGCGATTTCCCGCAGAGCCTGTCCTGGAGGTCTTCCACTTCGACGTAGGTCTTATAGCCTTCGGGATACATGACATCTACGGGCGGATAGAAAACCAGGTCGACACCCTCTTTCTCCAGCAGGGCCCGGTCCCTCTCCAGGTCGCGTGGATAAACCCTGTAATCTTCAGACGGCCCGAATTGCTTGGGATTGACGAAGATGGAGACTACCGTCACCTCAGAGCGCTTCTTCGATTCCCGCACCAGGCTGAGGTGTCCCTCGTGAAGATAACCCATGGTCGGGACAAAGCCAATCTTCCGGCCCTGCTTTTTCCAGGCCAGGATCTTTTCCCGAAGCTCACTGACCGTTCTGGCGATTTCCATGGTTGTTTTTCCTTCTCCTGTTTTAATTATGACATCCCGTCCTGATCATGTCTTATAAACTCTTTTTGCTCCTCAGTCCCCCGGGCCTGTCCTGTGACTTCGGCCGCGCCGCGGCGCCTATCGCTTCTTAGCCATAACCTTCCGCCTGACCTTCCCGGCCAGCCCGGCGTTTTCTTTCTTCAGATGGTAGCAATGCGCATCTTCAGGATAACGTCCCTGGCGAACATCGGAGATGTAATTCTCTACGGCCGCGGAAATCACACCGGCCAGGTCGGCGTATTTTTTCACAAACCTCGGCAGGTAGTCTGCCGTTAACCCCAGCATGTCATTGACCACCAGGATCTGCCCGTCGCAGTTTGGCCCGGCCCCGATGCCGATGGTCGGGATTTTAAGGGCGGCGGTGATTTCGGCGGCCAGCTCGGCGGGCACCGATTCCAGCACCACGGAAAAGGCACCGGCTTTTTCCAGGGCCAGCGCCCCCCGGAAAATGGCTTCGGCCTGCTCTTCTTCCTTGCCCTGAACCCGGAAACCGCCTATTTTCCTGACCGACTGCGGGGTTAAACCGACATGACCCATGACCGGGATTTCCGCTTCCACCAGGGCCTCGACCAGTTGCAGCCGGGCCGGGCTGGCCCCTTCCAGCTTTACCCCGTCGGCCCCGCCTTCTTTTATGAACCTGGCGGCATTCTGGATTGAGTCCTTGAGTGAAAGATGGAAGGACAGGTAGGGCATGTCGCCGATGACCATGGCCCTCTTCCTGGCCCTGGTCACGGCCCTGGTGTGGTGAATCATTTCATCCATGGTTACCGGAAGCGTGGTCTCGTAGCCGAGCACCACCATGCCCAGCGAATCGCCGACCAGGATGATATCCACCCCGGCCTCGTCCAGGAGCCGGGCCGTGGGATAATCATAAGCGGTCAGGGCCGAAATCTTCTGTTTCTGTTTTTTAAGCTCTTGAAGATAGCATACGGTTACCCTGTCGGTTGAAGGTTTAACCATACTTTCTCCTTTCTTTATCCCCTGCCCGCTTCCGGGCTCGAGGTAAAGCCTCAAAAGCTTTATGGCTGGATTCGAGTCTCAGGGTCCCTCCCGGACCTCTGAGCTCTTCCTAATTATATCACTTTTTTATTTTTTTGCCCGGAAACTCTGGGGCACATAGTAAAGGGTGCCCCTGGTTAGCTGCTTGACCTGGTCTACCAGGTCCCAGACTTCCTGCTCCTGGCTGAGGTCGAGGTCGTCAGCCTTGACCACCAGCAGCGGCGTAGCCTTGTAATTGAAGAAGAAATAATCATAGGCTTCGACAATGTCTTCCAGGTACTTATCGGAAATATTTTTTTCCAGCGAATCCCCTTCCTTTTCTATTCTCCGGATAAGGGTATTAACTGAAATCTGCAGGTAGATCACCAGGTCCGGCCGGGGCACCCTCTCGGCCAGGATGCCGTAAATCCGTTCGTAAACCTGGAGCTCGTCGTCGGTCAGGGTCTGGTAGGCGTAAATCTTGTCCTTTTCAAAAAGGTAATCGCAGATTATACGGTCCACGAACAGGTCCCGCTGCAACAGCCGGGCCTGCTGGTGGTAGCGGTTGGCCAGGAAAATTAGCTGGGCCAGGAAAGCCGCCCCTTCCCTTTCGTTGTAAAAATCCCTGAGGTAGGGGTTGGCCGTTTGGTCCAGGACCAACTGGCCGCCGATTTTCTGGGCCAGCAGATGGGCCAGCAGGGTCTTTCTCGACCGGAAGACACCCTCAATCGCGATGTGCCTGAAGTTTATATCGGCGCTGAACTTCATCTTGACTCGGCAGCAGACTCACCCTGGGCCCGGGGAACTACTCCTTGGGCTGAACCGGGATGACCAGCCAGGCAATCAGGTAGAAAAGGACCATGGGTAGAATGGCCGTCAGCAGGGCCACGCCCACGAAAATCAGCCGGACCAGGGATACATCCAGGTCGAAATAATCGGCCAGGCCGGCACAGACCCCGCCCAGCATTTTCTGCTGCACTGACCTGTACAATCTTTTGGCCATGTTGCCCTCTCCAGATTGAATCTGCCTTTATTTTACTGAAAACCACCAATTTTACAACCCTTATTCCTGCCCGGACTGTCCCCCCGGCCCGTTTTTTATTGACTAAAAAGCGGGATTATGTTATCCGTTTAGTCTAAAAAAATCGCAGGAGGTTTAATATGTACGGCTGGACCGGAAACATACTCAGAATCAATCTTACCGACCGGACTCATAAAGTCGAGCACTTCGACGAGGAATTCGCCAAAAAATGGGTGGGTGGACGCGGCTTCGCCCTCAAAATTCTCTGGGATGAGCTCAAGCCGGGCATCGACCCGCTGGGACCGGAAAACAAGCTCATCGTCACGGTGGGACCCATCGCCGGCATTCCGGCTCCCAACACCGGAAAGACCGTGGTGGCCGCCAAGTCTCCCCTGACCGGGGGTTATGCCGACGGCAACCTGGGCA
Organism: Candidatus Saccharicenans sp.; assembly: GCA_024653215.1. Lineage (GTDB taxonomy): Bacteria > Acidobacteriota > Aminicenantia > Aminicenantales > Saccharicenantaceae > Saccharicenans. The sequence continues at coordinate 85,869 of JANLFU010000005.1, forward strand.
CCCGGGTCACCGAGCAGATGAGGAAAGCCGGTTACGACCTAATCATCATCGAGGGTAAATCGGCCCAGCCGGTCTACCTATACATCGAGGACGATAAGATCCAGTACCTGCCGGCCGACGAAATCTGGGGCAAGGGCACCTATGATACCCACGACTGGCTCTATAAAAAATACGGCAAGGGAGCCGGTGTCCTGTCCATTGGCCAGGGCGGCGAAAACATGAACCTCTATTCCATGGTCCGCAGCCTGGAAGGCCGGGCCGGCGGCCGCCCGGGAATCGGCGCGGTCATGGGCTCCAAGAAGCTCAAGGCCATCGTCATCAAGGGCTCCAAGCCCATCCCGGTGGCCGACCCCGAGGGCATGAGAAAGCTGGGCCTGGAAGACCTGCGCAAGGTCGGCGAAATTGACAAGAAAACCGGCTGGTCCATCCAGGGAACAACCGGAGTCCTGGCCTGGTGCAACGAAGTGGCCGCTCTTCCGGTCCACAACATGAGAAAGACGCACCACCCGGACGCCTGGAAGATAGACGGCGAACGCCTGAACAACGCCCGGGTGGCCACCTACGGCTGCCCCAACTGCACCATGAGATGCGGCATCACCATCCTGGACCACGAGGGGCACGAGTCCGAGCTTGATTATGAGAATATCGGCATGCTGGGCAGCAACCTGGACATCTTCGAGCTGGACCAGGTGGCTTCCCTGAACTACCTGTGTGATGACTACGGCCTGGACACCATCTCGGCCGGAGCGGTCCTGGCCTTTTACGCTGATGCCATCGAACAGGGAGCCATCAAGGGCGACTTCAAGTTTGGCGACGCCGAGATGGCCAAGAAGCTCCTGGGAATGGCGGCCAGGAGAGAAGGCGAAGTCGGTAACCTGCTGGCCGACGGCACCCTGCGCATGGCCAGGAAGATCGGCCACAACTCCGAGGCCTACGCCATGCAGGTCAAGGGCCTGGAAATCTCGGCCTATAACTGCAAGTTCATCCCGGGCATGGCCCTGGCCTTCGGCACCAGCCCCATCGGCGCCCACCACAAGGAAAGCTGGGTCATCACCTTCGAGCTCAAGCAGACCGCCCGCGATTCCTACGGGCCAGAGAAGGCGGCCAAGGTCATCGAGCTGCAGAGAATCCGCGGCGGCCTGTTCGAGTTCATCGTGGCCTGCCGCTTCCCCTGGATCGAGCTGGGCTGGGAGCTCGAGCATTACGTCGAGTACTTCAACAAGACCACCGGCCTGAACTGGACGCTCAACGATTTCTGGAAAGTGGCCGACCGCATTTACGCCCTGATGAAGTTCTTCTGGGTGCGGGAATTCCCGTTCTGGGACCGGACCCGAGATTACCCGCCGATGATCTGGTTTGACCCCAAGAACGCCGACACCGACGGTCCCATCGCCGGCAAATACCTGGAACTCGACAAGTACAACCAGCTCCTCGATTATTACTACCAGCAGAGAGGCTGGGACAAGCGCGGCATCCCCACCAGGAAGACGGCCGAAGCCCTGGACCTCAAGAAGGAAGCCGACCAGGTGGAAAAATTTACCAAGCTGGAATAAAATAGAAACGGAATAGAATCAGGAACAGCTTCAAAAAGGCTGGAACCGGAAAGATAGCTTTTTGAAAAATAAACATCGCCAGATAAAGGCGAGAAGTTCCCGGTTTTGACGGATCAAAGGATGGCGCTTATCAAATAAGCATGAGCCGGGAAGCAAAGTTGCAAATTTCGGTTCTGGCACTGGTGGCGAGGGAGCAAGAGCGATGAGTGGCTCAAACATAAAAATAACCGTGAAGCTGATAGGACCTTTTATCAACCAGCTTGGCTTCTCGGAAAAGACCATGGAGTTCCCGGCCGGGGCCACGGTTGACACCGTCCTGTCCTCCCTGCCCCTGGACCCGAAGAGACCAAAGATTATCACCCGGAACGGGCAGGCCGTGACCACGGGAGAAAAATTGGGCGACGGCGACCGGCTGGCCATCTCCCCGCTCTATTCGGGCGGTTGAATGAGAGACGGGGCAGCCTGGATCCTGATAAATAAAGCGATCAACAAAAAAGGATAGTTAAAAATAAATGCGGCCAGAGGGCGCTTAGCCGGACCAGTCGGTCCGGCCAGAGAAAGGACGGGGGGATATATGAATGATGGTTCATATGACGGCCGCCAGGTGGTAAGGCCCGTTCTGATTGGCGGAACCTGGCAACCGGCCACTTCCATTGAAATTTTCCAGGCCTACAACCCGGCCACCGGCCAGAAGCTGCCTGAAATCTACCCGGTTTCGGCCTGGCCAGACCTGGAAAAAGCCCTGGCTGAAAGCCGGAGAATTGGCCAGGAAGTGGCCAGCGTTTCCCCGGAAAAAAGGGCCCGGTTTCTGAATACCTACGCCGACCTGCTGGAAAAAAACCAGGAAGCCATCACCACCATGGCCCACCTGGAAACAGCCCTGCCCCTAAAATCGCGACTGAGGAGCACCGAATTCCCGAGAATGATCAACCAGCTGCGCCAGGCAGCGGCCGCCGTGGAAGAGCGGAGCTGGTGCCAGGCCACCATAGATACGAAGTTAAATATCAGGTCGAAATACGGTCCACTGGGTGGGGCGGTGGTAATTTTCAGCCCGAATAATTTTCCCCTGGCCTTTAATGCCGTGGCCGGAAGCGACCTGGCCAGTGCCGTGGCCACGGGAAATCCCGTCATCTGCAAGGCCCATCCCGGCCACCCGGGGACGACCAGGCTGATGGCTGAATGCCTGCTTGAAGCCCTCCAGGAGGCAGGCCTCCCGGCTCCAACCGTCCAGATGCTGTACCATTTCAGCGCTGAAGATGGCTTCCGACTGGTCAGCCATCCGGCGGTGGCGGCCGTGGCCTTTACCGGAAGCCGGGCCGCCGGCCTGAGACTCAAAGAAGCAGCCGAGAAGGCCGGCAAGCTGTTCTACGGCGAACTCAGCAGCCTTAACCCGGTATTTTTCCTGCCGGGGATCTTAAAGGAAAGAGCCGAGGCCGTGGCCCTGGAGCTCTTTTCGTCCTGTTCGCTCGGCTGCGGGCAGTTCTGCACCAAGCCCGGGCTCATCGTCCTGGTCAACGACGAGGCGGGACGAAGATTCCTGTGGAGACTCCAGCAGATTTTTAACCAGCCTCTTGCCGGCTACCTGCTGTCTCCCGCAGTCCTGGAAAACCTTAAGAAGGCAGTGGACAGGCTGAAAGCAGCCGGGGCGGTGCTGCTGGCCGGTGGCAATCAAATCCCGAACTGCGGCTTCCAGTTTCAGACCACTCTTTTCGCCATCACGGGAAGGCAATTCCTGCAGAACCCGGAGACTTTCCAGCAGGAAGCCTTCGGCACCCTGGCCGTGGCCGTGGTGGCCGAGGATGTGGACGAAATGCTGAAAATTGCCGAAAACCTCGAGGGCAACCTGACCGCTTCCATTTACTCCAGCAGTTCTGAAGAAGATGAAGAGATTTACCGGAAGCTGGAACCCATCGTCAGATTAAAGGTCGGCCGCTTGCTCAACGACAAGATGCCGACCGGAGTGGCTGTCTCCCCGGCCATGCACCACGGCGGACCATTTCCGGCCACCGGTCACCCGGGATTTACCTCGGTCGGCATCCCGGCGGCCTTCCTGCGTTTTGCCGCGCGCCACTGCTATGACAACGTGCGGGAAGACCGCCTGCCCGAAGAATTAAGAGCCAAAAACCCCAACGGACGGATGTGGCGCCTGGTCGACGGCCACTGGACCCAGGCAGACCTTCCAGGCGGGAATTAAAAAGGCTAACTACTACGAAAGATCTCGAATAACTGATTCGGTTATGCGAAACTCTGATTAATTTTTCCTGCTCGCTCTATTTTTCTTAACGAAACAGGCAGAGGTAGGAAGCATCGGCCGGGATTTTAAGCTGGAATTTCTGGTTGGCCGGGACTTCAAAGGTCTCCCCCGCCTTGAACTCTTTCCAGTTATTGCTTCCGGGTAACCTGACCACCATCTTTCCGGTGATAACGGTCATGATTTCCCTGGTTGAAGTGCCGAATTCATACTCGCCCGCAGCCATAACGCCAACAGTGGCCGGGCCTCCTTCGGTAGTAAAAGAAATGGACTTTACCTTTCCCTCAAAGTATTCGTTCACCTTAAACATTCAGAACCTCCAGGAGTTTATCGAATTAAAACCAGGTCATTGCCTGAAATTAGCGCTCGATAAATTAGATTTACGGGGCGTAAACATGATACCCGGGCCCCGTTCTTTCTTCAAATATAATTTTTCCTTCCGCTTCATAGCCTCATAACCAAACAGCAACTATTTCAGAGGTTTCTCCCGAAGAGACAACAGATAACGCGAATACTTGATTTCTAAAATTTATTCCAAGAAAGCTACCTACCCGCTCTTCCTTCCAGACCGATGCCTTGTCCACAGTAATTCAATCACCAGGTTGGCCTGCATATTGGCCACAATGCCCACCCGCGGTGCCATGGGGCTGACGGTTTCGGTCGGTTCGCTCTCCTCGTCCCCGCAGAGATAAAGCTGGCCCATCTTCCTTGTCCTGATCTTGTGATTTTTTCCGAAGCCGGAAAGCCCTGAGGCGGCCACTATCGGCCGGTCCGGAAACAGGCTCAGCCAGGTGTTAATCAGCATGCTCTTTTCGGTGGCCAGGTCGAAGGCCTCCACCAGGATTTCAGCCTCTCCAAAGAGCTTTTTTATATTCCGGGGTGTAATCCGGGTCTCGTGGATTTCATACTCCGAAAAGGGATTCATCCTTTTCAGGTTTTCCCGCAGGGCTTCCACCTTGGGACGGCCAATCTGGTCAACAAAATACTGCTGGCGGTTGAGGTTGGAGGGATAGACCCTGTCCAGGTCGGCGATGATTAACTTGCCGACCCCGGCCCGGGCCAGGGAAGCGGCCACGTTAGAACCCAGTCCCCCGGCCCCGGCTATCCCCACCACCGCCTTGCGCAAAACCGGCAGAAGTTCCGGGTCATGGCGCGAGAAAAATTCTTTCTTGAGTTTTGCCAGGTCAATTTTCTCTTTCTTACTCCCTGTTTTCTTCATCCTTTTTCCCCTTCCTGACCTGAATGATTATTTCTTCTGGATTTGCCGGCACTCCCTTAAGCGCCCTAACCATTCCGCGTATCGTTTCGCCGAACATGCCCTGGACAAATGGATTGAGCGGAATGACCTTCCCGTCCACTTTAGCCTTGACCGCCGGTTCCAGCGGTTCGAGGACGGTCAGCAGGAAATCGGCCAGCCTGGCAATCTCCGTGGCCAGGAAAAATGGATAGGGAGCTTCAAAGGGCTCGTCCGAAACGATGGCTATTAAATCCTCGGGCGGGCTGATCAGATTATGGTCGTCGGCATTCTGAACCCGGAGAATTTTCTTGAAGGCGCTTTCCCTCTTGCCCCCTTCCACCAGCAACAGGTCCATCTCGGAAAATTTATCCAGGGCCGTTTCCAGCAGGGTATCGGCCGCCGTTTTCTTCTTGACCAGGAAGAGCCTGTCATCGGTCATGACCGCGGCCGCCCTGGCCCCGGCCTGGATAAACCGCCAGGAATCCTTGCCCTCGGCATCCAGTTCAATCTCGTGGCTGGCTTTCTTAAGAACGCCGCACTTAAGGTCGCGCTTCCTGAACTCCTCAATCAAAGAAGTTATCAGGGTCGTCTTGCCCGTATCCGAGGCACCGATTATGGCCACGGCTCTCATGGCTTCTATTCTCCTTCCCGGCCAGGCCGGTGATGATGTTGATGCTCCACATGGGCCGATTGCTGGCAATCCGAAATTTTTCCCCTGAGAATTTCGGCGGCGTGGGCCAGGGCCGGCAGCACCGCCTCCAGGTTTTCCAGGGCACCGCGAACGCTGCCCGGAAGGTTGATAACCAGGGTCCGCTTCCGGATACCGCAGACCGCCCGGCTGAGGGCGGCCATGGGCGTCTTCTTGAGGCTCTCGGCCCGCATCACTTCGGCCAGCCCGGGCACTTCTTTTTCTATAACCTCTCTGGTGGCTTCCGGGGTAACATCGCGTGGCGATACTCCCGTCCCGCCGGTGGTCAGGATGATTTCTGGCGCCTGCTGGCCGTCACAGAACTCAACCAGTTTTGCTTTGATAACATCCTTTTCATCCGGCACCATGGCCATGGCCAGGACCCGGCCACCTCTTTCCTCCACCAGCCGCTTGAGCTCCGGGCCGCTCAGGTCTTCCCTTTCTCCACGGGCTGAGCGGTCCGAGACCGTTATTATGGCAAAGGTAACGCCGGCAAGTTCATCTCTGGCTTCTGACATTGATTCTATCTCCGACCCTAATTTTACCGCCTTTTATCACCCGGGCAAAGATGCCTTCTTCCGGCATCACGCACTGCCCCACCTGGCGGAAGATGGCGCACCTGGTATGACAGGTCTTGCCGATCTGGGTAACTTCCAGGACCAAACCCTGGCCCACTTCCAGGACAGTTCCAACAGGCAGCGATACCAGCTCCAGTCCCGAAGTGGTGATGTTTTCGGCGAAATCGCCGGGACCAACCTCAAGCCCCATTTTCCGCATCTTCTCTATGCTTTCCAGGGCCAGTAGGCTGACCTGCCGGATTCCGGGCCCGGCATGGGCATCTCCCTCGAAGCCGAAATCTTCTTTCAGGATTCCTTCTGGAACTGGTTTCTTCCTGACACTCTTGGTCCGGCTCAGATTGATGGAAACCACGGTCCCGGCTGCCTTAAGTTGGTCATTCATGGCTCAATTTCCTTTTTCATTTAATCTTTTTGGCTTTTTCTCTTCTTCTCTTTTTACCTTTAGCACCGGCGGAATCAGATTATCTTCGAAGCTAATTGCTCCTTTGTCCTGGTATCCAGCCATCATTTTCTCCAGGCCACGGTCAGGCCTTCGCTCCAGCGATTTCTTTCCATATTTTTACCACCTGAAGTCCCCGCTTTTTCCGCCCGATTTGGAAACAAGGTGAATATCACCAATAACAATCCTCTTATCAAAGGCCTTGCACATATCGTAAACGGTAAGGCAGGCCACGGCCACCGCGGTCAGGGCTTCCATCTCCACTCCGGTGCGGTCAACCGCCCTGACCAGGCTTTTTACCTCGACCATTTTTTTTGATTTTATCGGGTTGACCTCAACTTCAACAGAAGTAATCCTTAGAGGATGACACAGCGGGATGAGTTCCGAAGTCTTCTTGGCGGCCTGGATCCCGGCCAGTCGGGCTGCAGTCAACACATCACCCTTGGGCAGCTTGTCCTCCAGAATCATCTCAAGCACCGCGACCGACAGGCGCACCTCTCCCCTGGCCTCGGCCGTGCGCAACGTCTCTGCTTTTTCGGCCACCTCGACCATCCTGATTTTCCCGTGGCGGGCGGCGGCCTGGCCAACTTTTTTCTCTTCCGATCTTCCACGCTGTGTTGTTCTTTTTACTGTTTCCAGTTTACCTTTTCTAATTCTTTTCATTTTTTTCTCCCTGATTTATTATCTGCCCGGCCCCATTCTTTCTGACTCCAGGTTTGCCCGGCGATATTTATTTAGCAATATCTTCTCTGGATAATTTTTCTTCCAGCTCTCCATCTTATTTTTCATTTCTATCACCTTTTTTTATTTCTCTCACCTGCTATCCCCGGTTTCCCTTTAACCGCACAGCTCCACCTTTCAGCCGGATTATCCGCCAATATTCCTGAGCCCGTTTCTCCTCTGATAACCTTCCGACGCCTCCCGGCCCGCCGGTTTTTCGGCCAGGGCATTGCTTATGGCCTGAAGAATGGTCTCATCATCGGCCTGCCCCCGGAGCAAGGCCTTAAGGTCATAGGTCTTTTCCGAGAACAGGCAGGTCCGGAGCTGCCCGTCAGCCGAGAGCCTCAGCCGGTTGCAGTGGCCGCAGAAATGGTGGCTGTAAGGAGCGATGAAGCCGAGGCTGCCTTTCATCCCCTCAGCCCGGAAATGACTCCTGGCCGGGCCCGAACCAGGGACTTCAATTTCCTCCAGGCGGAATTTTCTCCTGATTTTTTCCATTATTTCAGGCGCCGAGACGAAATAGCCGTCAACGGGCGAAAAATCCATGAGCTCTATGAAGCGGACGTGGACCGGAAGGTCAAAAGTTAGTTCCAGGAACCGTTCTATATCATCTCCGTCGTTCAATCCCCTGAGCAAGACCACGTTGACCTTGACCGGGTCAAATCCCGCCGAAACGGCTGTTCTGAGCCCGGTCAGAACCCGGTCCAGGCCGTCCAGACCGGTTATTCTCCTGAACTGAACTGGGTCCAGGGTATCAAGAGAAATATTGAGGCGATGCAACCCGGCCGTCCTGAGTCTTTCCAGGTTCTCTGTCAGCAGCAGTCCGTTGGTGGTCAGGGAAATATCCTTTACTCCCGGCAGGCTGGTTATCCCGGCAATCAGCGAATCAAGACCCAGCCTGACCAGGGGCTCGCCGCCGGTTATCCGGAAGCGGTCAATCCCCAGGCGCAGGGCCAGTCGGACCAGGCGCAGGATTTCCTCGTAGCTCAGGATTTCCCCGTGGGGAATGAATTCAAAATCCTGGACACCCCGGCAATAAAAACAGCGCAGGTTGCAGCGGTCGGTGACTGAAATTCTCATGTAGTTTATGCGCCGGTTAAACCCGTCCTGCATTCAAGCCTGTCCTTTCCTGATATATGAATATGCGTTCATATATTGCGTCCCGGGAACAACTGCTTTCTGACCCCTGCCTGGCAATAAACATCTGGCCTGGCTCCAGCCTGAATCACTACCAGCTCCCACATTATCGCCTCCTTTATTACCTGAAACAGACAGAACGCTACCAGCCGGGCTGATTTCCTGGATAGCCATTTTACTTCGCATTTCATCTTTTGCATTTCATCGGCACCGGAGCCAAACTCAATCCTGCTTTTCTCAAGTCTTACCACTCCACCAGATGCACCCTTACCCTTGCCCCCTCCGGCAGAAAATCAGCTTCGGCCGGAATGAGAGCCAGTCCGTCGGTTTCAGCCAGGCTGGATATGATGCCCGACTCCTGCTGGCCGGCCGGGGTGGCCCGCCAGGTTCCCTCAACCTGTTCCAGCCTGACCCTGACGAAATTAAGGCGTCCCCGTTTCTTGCGATATGGCACGGTCAGCACCGCCTCCACCTCTTGCGGCCAGTAATCTTGCCATCCCGAAAGCTTCTTTATAAACGGCCGCACGTATTCTTCAAAGGAAATGATTACCGCGCCCGGGTTTCCGGGAAGGCCAAATAACCAGGCCGCCTGCTTCCCTTTTTTTAACTGGTAAAAGGCAAGGGGCTTGGCCGGCTTCTGGGCCACTTTCCAGAAGACCTCCTCGGCCCCCAGCTTTTTGGCCGCTTCCTTGACCAGGTCGTAATCACCGACCGAAACTCCGCCCGAGGTAATGATGACATCTGCTTTGCCCGTTGCCGCTCGCAGGGCCGCGGTCAGGCTCTTGAAATCATCCTTAACCTGCCTTAAAGCCACCAGCTCGGCCGGACTGGTTTCGAGCAGAGCCTCGAGAATTATGGAATTGGAATCATAGATTTTTCCCGGAACGAGCTTTTCTCCCGGCCGGCAGAGCTCATTCCCGGTTATGAGCACGGCCACCTTCGGCCTGCGGTAGACCTTGACCCGGCTGACCCCGCAGGCGGCCAGGAGCCCGAGATGGGGAGCTCGAAGGACCGTACCCGCAGCAATTATCACCTGGCCCTTTTTTACATCCTCGCCCGCTTCCCGGACATTTTCACCGGCCTTGAATTCATGTTTTATAAAAATAACTCCATCTTTTTCTTCAGCTTCTTCAACCGGCACAACCGAATCGGCCCCGGCCGGCACCGGTGCCCCGGTCATGACCTTGACCGTCTGCCCCCGGCTAAGTCTTTTCCTGAAATACTCTCCGGCCGGCTGCTCTGCCTGAAGTTTTAACCTGACCGGCCCGGCCTGGCCCGCGGTGTCTTCGCTTCTTATGGCATAACCATCAACCGCGGAATTACGGAAAGGCGGCACCGGTATTTTGGACCTGATTTCGGCCGCAGCCACCCTACCCAGGGCCCCGGCCAGGACCACCTCTTCTTTTCCCAGAACCCGGGCCCTTTCCATAACCAGATTTCTCGCCTGTTCATAGGAAATCATTCTTTTACTCCACGACTATTTTTCATTTTCAGAAAAACCTGTTTCTTGAAGACCCGGCCCGGTGGTCAGGGCCGTGGCCTTGATGCCAGCCCAGACCTTGCTCCCGGGCCTCAGCCCCAGTTCTTCAACCGAACTTCTGGAAACAAAAGCCTTAAGCCTGAAACCGCAGTCCATAAGCACCAGCAGCATCCGGTCATGGGGCCTGATTTCCCTGACTTCGGCCTCAAACCAGTTCCTGACACTGCTGGCTGGCCTGGCCGGAGCCAGGATGACTTCTTCCGGCCGGAAGGTCAGGACCACCCGGTCGCCCGCTTTCTGCCTGCCAAAGGCATAGATGGTCTGGCCGTGCCCGCGGATCTCCAGAAGCCCGTTGTCCGCTTTTTCGACCACCCCTTCCACCAGGGCTTCCTGGCCCATCAGCCGGGAGACTTCAGGGCTGTCCGGGGCGGAGGAAATTTCTTCCGGGGTGCCGACCCTGACAATCCGCCCACCGAGCATCACCGCCATCCTGTCGGCCAGGTAGACGGCTTCCTGGCGAATGTGGGTTACAAGAACGGTGGTGACACCGGTAACCTTCCTTATTCTATGAAAATCCGACATGAGCTCTTCCCGGAAGCGAACATCCAGCCCGTTGAAGGGCTCGTCCAGGTACAGGAACTCTGGCTCCAGGATGAAGGCCCGGGCCAGGTGCACCCGTTGCCTTTCCCCGCCAGATAGTTCATAAGGAGAGCTGTTCAGAAGTGAATGCAGGTTGAAGAGCCCGGCTATTTTTTCCAGCCGGGCCCGCTGTGTTTCCCGGTCAAGCCTTCTGAACCTTAAACCCAGCATCAGGTTATCACGGACCGTTCCCTGGAAGAAAACCGGTTTCTGGAGAAGGTAGACAATTTTCTGTTGCAGTCGCTCACGGTCCTTCGGACCAACCGCCTGGCCCTGGTAATAAATTTCACCGGACTCGGGTTTCTGAAGCAGTGAAAGGGTTCTCAAGAAGGTGCTTTTTCCCGAGCCGTTGGGCCCGAACAGGGCCAGGCACTCCCCTTTTCGCAGGTCAAAACAGGAGACCTCAAGTATCTTTCGTCCGGCAACCTGAACGACCAGGCCTCTTACTTCCAGCTCGGGCCTTGCCACCTGCTCGCTCCTTTGCGCTGGAGTGAAGTTAAAAACAGGTTAATAAGGAAACTCAGGGCCAGGAGAATCAGGGCCAGGTATACCGCCGAGCGGAGGTTGCCCGTTCTCGTTTCCTGGACGATGGCCGTGGTCAGCACCCGGGTGTAACCTTTAAGGTTGCCACCGACCATCATCACCGCGCCGACTTCAGAAATGACCCCACCGAAGGCGGCCATGATGGCCGCTAACTGGCCCAGACTCGATTCCCTGAATAAAACCCTGACCGTCTGTAACCCGCTGGCCCCGAGAGCCCTGGCCTGAAGCAGGACCTCGGGGTCAACCTGCTCAAAGGCGGCCAGGGATAAGCCGACAACCAGCGGCAGGGCAATTATGAACTGGGCAATGACCATGGCCACCGGCGTGTACATCATCCCCAGGAAGCCGAGCGGGCCCGTGCGCCAGAAGAGCACGGCCACCAGCAGCCCGACCACCACCGGAGGCAGTCCCATCCCGGTATTGACCAGGGCAGTGATCAGCCTCCTGCCCGGGAATTTCTTGAGATAAAGGAGAACCGCTGCCGGCAACCCGGCCGCCATGGCCAGCAGCACGGCCGAACCGGATACCAGCAGGCTCAGCCAGGTTACCTGGATGATTTCTCTAAGGCTCATCACTCCGATTCTCCGGTTTCGTTTCCGGGCATCAGGGCCTGAAACAGGGATTTACCCGTCCTCGAGTCCCGGTCAAATTCGTCTATCAAAGTCTGCGCTTCTTTTGAGAGCAGAAAATCAATAAAGGCCATGGCTCCGGCTTCGTTTATCTGGCCGGATTTATTTTTTACCACGATGGCCGAGTAAACATTCTTGTATTTTTCATCCCGGCTCAAAACTTCAAGGTTCAGCCGGCGCCCGAGCCGGTAAAAAGTGGGGTAATCGGTCAGGATGTAAGCCTGCTTCTCCGAGGCTATCCGCAGGCTTTCAGCCATTCCCTGGCCCGTTTCCAGGTACCAGCGGCCAGAAGGCCGGATTCCCGTTTCGGCCCAGATTTTCATTTCCAGGTTATGGGTCCCGGAATTATCAGCCCGGCTGACAAAAGGAAGTTTCCCGGAAGCAATCCTGGAAAAAGCCTCACCAAAACCCAGCCCTCTAATCTGGGCGGGGTCAGAAGACGGTCCGGCTAAGACGAAATCACCGGTCATGAATTCTTTCCGGCTCTGTCCATAACCTTCTTCCATGAACTCTCTCTCGGGCTCCGGGGCATGAACCAGAAGCAGATCAGCCGCCTGGCGCCGGCCCAGGGCCAGGGCTTCCCCGGTGCCCACGGCCAGGACCTTGACCCTATATCTGCTTTTCTTTTCAAAAAGGGGCACCAGTGCCTCGAGCAAACCGCTGTCGTAGAGGCTGGTGGTGGTGGCCAGTACAATCTCCGGTCTGGACCCATCTAATTTCTGACTGCTTTCCAATGCCGATCCGGTCTGATTGTCCCTGCCCGGTTTCAACCTGGAAACGGCCGTCCAGGCCATGAAAAACATAAGGACAATCATTAAAAAATAAAAAACTCGCTTCTTATGGCTTCGCGCCTCTGAATTTCCCTGATTTCTACTCACAATCGTCATCCTGCCTTAACCAGCTCCTTTTTTCTTTTCCTGCTCCTGGCCATCGGTCAATCTTTTTCAGGCCAGAAGCCCGGTCAACTCCGCACTCCAGATTTTCATTTTAGATTCATCTTTATATTCATCATTTGTTCTTAAAATTGCTGCTCGTTGTCCTGGCGCCGCAACCAGAATTTTTTTAATTTATTTATGTTGTTTTCTCTACCCATGAAATTTCTTTACCGAACCAGCCTGTACCATTCTTGATTACGACCTGTCCCTACAGTCCACATCGCTATTCAGGCAAAAAAAAGGGCATTCCTTCCACCAGGAAAGCATGCCCTGAAAATTCAGTCCGGACTCCTTTCCTGAGCGGGAGGCAGTGGCCGTTTCCAGCCATACCCTGTCGGCCGGCGTCCATACCTTCTGGCTCCAGGCCCGCCGGCTCGGAGTCTTAAAAATTTATCAAAGAACCGGAAATCCTGAGATATTTTTATACCTTGATATCGCTTCCCGGTCAAGCTTTAATAATTTCGCCTTGCCCACCGGCAGCTATCGAACATCCGATTTCCCTAAGCCAGGAATTATTTGACAGGAAACCATCAATAATATTTAATTTAAGGGCCTAATCAAGTCAGCAAGGAGAGAGAGATGAAAACTTTCAGAAAATTCGCCCGGGTGGGCCTGTCCTGTCTGGTCATCTCGATTTTTCTGGGTATGCTGGCCAGCCTGCCCGTGGCGGCCGAAGAAACTAAAGAAAAAGCCGGGCTGCTGGGTCCCTGGAAAGCCACGGCCGAACTGAGCTACGTGGTGACAGGGGGCAACACGGCCACTTCAGCCTTCAGCCTGGGGACTAACCTGACCCGGAAATGGACCAGGGACAGCCTGACCTTCAAGAGTTTTATCCTGCGCAGCACGGCCACCACCTACGACCGCTGGGCGGTGGGAACTGAAATGGATTTTTATATCGTGGAAGAAACCACCAAGAACCTGGTGGCCGAGAATTACCTGCTTTCCGGTGCCTACGAGCGGAAGTTTTCCAGCAAGCTGCTCGGCCAGCTGGGAGCGAGCTGGGACCGCAATAAATTCGCCGGCGTCGACCGCCGCTACATGGTCATTGCCGGGCTGGGTTATGCCTGGATAGAAAAAGAAAGAACCAATGTTAAGATGAATGCCGGCCTGACCTACTCTTCCAGAAAATACATCGGCCAGGAAGCCACTTCCTTTGCCGGCTTCCGCTTTGACCTCCTGGGCGAACAGAAATTTTCTGACAAATCATCATTCTCCACCCTTTTTGTCTTTGACGAGAACCTGAAGGAAATGAAGGACTGGCGCTTTGACTGGACCAACTCCCTGACCGCCTCGGTCTCCCGGGCCGTGGCCCTTAAGGCCAGCTACAAGATGCTTTATGCCAATCTTCCGGCCACCGCCTTTCTGCCCCTGTTTGATGACCTGGGCCTGCCCACCGGCCTGACCGTCCCCTACTTCTTAAAAAAGCTGGATTCTTTCTTCACCACCTCCCTGGTCATAAATTTTTGACAATAGAAGAAATCGGCATAAACCGGCGACGGCATTTGATATTAATGAAGGATAAAATATATAATCCAAACTGAAGGAGGGAGAAAATGCATATCATCTGGACTATTCTTCTGGGGCTGGCCGCCGGCATAATCGCCAAGTTCATTTTTCCCGGCAAAGAAAACATGGGCTGGATCATGACCACCCTGCTCGGTATAGCCGGGTCGTTTGTGGCCACCTACCTGGGCAAAGCCCTGGGCATATATCAGCCCGGCCAAACAGCCGGCTTCATCGGGGCTATCGTCGGTGCCCTGATAATCCTCTTTATTATCAGCCTGTTCAGGAAAAAAGCTCGCTAATTCCGTTTGCTGATTTTCCTGCGCCAGCGGACAAACAGGTAGAGAATTACTATAAATATCACCAGGATAAGGGCGGGGATAATTATAGCTACCAATGTGGTTACACCGGAGACGGTATCTTCAACCGCGCTGACCACCGGATTTCCCAGGCCAGCCGTGGTGGCCGTAACCGCAGGCCTGACCGTGGCCTTGGCGGCGTGAACTCCCCCGGCCACCAGCAGGCCACAGACCATGGCCAGGACCGGGCTCATCTCACTGATAACGTTGCTGCTGGCTGCGAACAGAATGGCTCCGGCCGCCGGCCGGATAAATGTCTGGATAACATCGTTGATGGTGTCAACCGCCGGAATTTTATCAACCGTTATCTCTATTATCAGCAGGACCACCAGGACTACCAGGACCACCGGATGAGTCAGGGCGCTCCAGGGAGATTTTAAGGTGATCAGGTCAGTATAACGGGCCAGTGCCCCCACGATTAATAGGGGCAGGTAGGCATTCAGCCCGGTAGCCGCGGCCAGGCCAAAAGCTGCCAGTAGTCCGGTCATTTGAGTCTTGGGATTTTCAGCTTCTGCCCGACCTTTATCAGGTCGGGGTTGGTCAGGACGTCCCGGTTGGCTTCAAAGATTTTGGGGTAAAGACTGGCCTTGCCGTAGAATCGCTGGGCGATGTGGCCCAGGGTGTCGCCCGGTTTGACCTCGTAAATTTCATAATCGGTGGCCGCGGCCGGCCCCGGAAGAGTTGCACCTGGCGGGGACGGAGCCTTGGCTTCAGCCTTAACCTGAATCCGGTTTATGGTATTTTCCGTGTTGACCATCTTGTTGAACTCCAGCATGGCTCTGCCCTTGGCTTCCATGCTATCGGCCAGCCCTTCCAGGGTTACCACCTTGCCTTCAATTTTTGCTCTCAGGTTCTCGACCCCGATTCCTGACCTGTTAATGATATCAACCGCTTCCTGCACCTTTTCGCTGAAAGATTTGCCAAAGATGCCCATTCCTCTCTCCTTTCCCGGTCAAAATAGAATATCTGATAAAAAATGATTTTCAGTTTCGGAAATGACCTGCGACTTCCCTCTGCTCCATAATCCAGCATAAGTTCCGGCCCGGGCAAAGTCAAGAAAAATCGGAGATTTGCAGGCCTCTTAAAAAACAGGTCAGTTGTTTGGGCTGGCAATATCGATTCTAATATTCAGAGCCAGAGCTGGGCCACCTCGGGCACAGACTGGCGGTCGACCAGGCTGATGGCTTCAGCCGCGCAGACACTTCTGCAGATTCCGCAGCCATAGCATTTTCTGATATCAACCTCCGCTTTATTTCCATTTTTACCGGGAAGATAAGCCTCAAATGGACAGATCTTCCGACACTCGCCGCAGGCGATGCATTTCTCCTGGTCAACGACGGCCAGGTATTCTCCCCTGAACATAACCGGGGTTTTGTGAACAACAGTGGTCCTCATGGCCATGCACCCGGGCAATGAGCAATTACATAGCCCGCCGATAAACGGGGTGATAAAAGTCCAGAGGCTGTGGCATAATCCGTCCAGCTCACGTTGCCGCATGTGCTCCAGGGCTTCTTCTTTTGTCAGGTACTCCAGGCCTCCTGTCTGCGGACCTATCAGGTAAGAAGCGTCTATCTCTTTCAGGATGTTGGCCATCCCTTTCCCCTGAGGAGACAGGGTCAGGCCGTAGCAGAAACGTTGCTCGGAACCCAGGAAAGTCTGCCGGCAGATGCAGGCCAGGCGAACTACGGAAGTGGTCATTTCCAGAATTTTTTCCACGTCCTCGATCGGGATGACCTGGCCGAAGTGATACGGTATTTGCCTTTTAGTAACTTTCTTCCGGATGAATCCCCTCAGCAGTGCCGGAAGCCGGTCCAGGAGCTGGAGCTGCTGCTCGCTCTTCTTCAAGCTGTCAGGTCCGTGGGTAAAAAAATGCTCGATGAACCGACGCCTCTTGAGGTCGCTGAGCAGGTCTTCAGAGTAGTTCCTGGCTTCCAGGTACCACTTCTTCCCTTCCCCGTGCTGGTGACAGAAATTGCACATTAATTCCCTCCGCCGCCCCATGGTTTCATTTATAGCGGCCAAAGTCAACCGCTATTTTCTTTCCGGCCATGAGATAGCATCCGGGCAATGAGGAATTTGGGGAAGCAGCGCGGCGGAGATTCAGGTCCGATTCAGGAGACCATCTCCGGCTTTTTGATCCGCGGCTTCTATTCTGCTCGCCTCATTTTCTGGTCCCAGTCCCTTATCAATCTTTCTTTTTTCTCCAGGTCATCCAGATGGAGCCGGAGGTTGATAATTTCATCGCGTATGGCCGTGGCCAGCAGCAGCATGTTTTCCGACCTCTCGGCTCTCCAGTCTTCAGCCAGGACCTCGCGGATAAAATCTTCAACCACCGGGTCGATGACCGGGGTCAAAATCTTTTCCGGGTCCGGGTCGAGGGTCAGCTTGATCAGGCCGAGAAGCCGGTGATACCGGGCGAAGAATACCCTGTCGATGAGATTCTTGTCACGGGCTCGGCGGGCCTCAACCATCAGGCCGGTGATAAGCTGGTTGACTTTCTGGAGATAATCCCGGTCAGTAGAAATGACATCGAAGACCTGGCTCAGAGAATCCAGCAGGGCATACCCGTCTTTCGGTGGCGTCTGCTGGGCCATGGCTTCTGTTACAGGAATCATGGCAATGAATAGAAGAAAGATAGAGAGCCACCATTCCATGATTTTTCTTTTACACATAGAAACCCTCCCTTTTTATAATGTAAATTAAAACTGATCCTGTCTCAATTAGCTTTAGGCCCATTCAGGCAAAGCAAGGCCTCGGGAACCACCCTATTTCTTGATACGACGCAGACCGGGTAATTGTTATTTTACGGCAAAAATATCTATGGATAAAAAAGGAGAACCGGGCTAAAATTTAATTTCAAAGGACATTGATCCCCAAAGCTATGGCCAGCAAAGAACTTGAAAGAAAGAATATTGGCCTCCCGACCCTGTTCCTGCTTATTCTATTTGCTTTTTCTTTTGCCTGTTCTAAAGGAGAGGAAGACATGATTAGAGCTGACAGCATCAGCCTGCCGGAAATAATAGGCAGCTGGAAACTGGAAGGTCCCCCGCAGACGATAACCCGGGAGACTATTTTTGATTACATGGACGGTGGCGGCGAACTCTACCTGGCCTATAAATTTGAGAAGCTCCTTGTTTATAAATACCTGGATGGGGCTGAAAACGAAATCCTGGTTGAAATCTACGAGATGAAGCACCCGGACGAGGCCTTCGGCCTGCTGTCTCTCGATTGGTCGGGCGAGCCTGCCAACCTGAATCCCGGGACCGGTCCTCTGCCTGAGAACCCCGTTTGCCCTACATATACAGCGCTTTATGGTGAGGGCCTGCTGCGGGCCCGCGTGGATAACCTTTATCTACGCGTCCTGGCCCTGCGTGAAACTCCCGGGGTTAAAGAAATCATCCTGAAACTGGGCGAAAGTATTGCCGTCGCGGCCTCCCGGGCCACCTTTCCTGCGGTTCTGGATGTTATCAGGCCGAAAGCAGATAGCACCTGGCAGATTAAAAAAGACAGAACCAGCTACTTCCATTCCCACCTGATATTGAATTCTTTATACTATCTCAGCCACGAGAACATTCTGCATCTTGACCCGACCTGCGAGGCCATTTACACGGAATGGGCCCAGCGTGATCTTGCTAATAAAAAGTCGGCCCGCATGATAATAATCAGGTACCCGGAAGCACAGAAGGCCGGGGCAGCCCTAGCCGATTTTCTGAGAGCTTATCTGCGGGAAAAAGCGGAAAGGCTGGCAGAAATCTCTCTCTCCAAGAAAGAAAAGGCCATCCAGGTAGAAGATGGCTGGCTGGGCTGGAAGCTCGCCAGCAACTACCTGGTCCTGGTCTTTGAGGCGCCGGAAGAAGCCGCGGTTAAGAAATTGTTTGTCCAGCTGGAACTGAGATGATAAAATCAAAAATAGTAAGAAATTAATAAGAGGAGGGTTCAATGAAAGAGAAAAGAACAATTACTCGGCGGGATTTTATAAGGGGAACCGTCGGCACCACACTGGGGCTCACCCTGGTTACACCTGACTGGGTGAAAAAATCGCTGGCCGCGGAACCCGTCCAGAAGGCCGGAGGCAAGAGCCTGGTTCTGCTGGTCCGTGATGAAAATGTCCTGGATGACCAGATGAACGTCAACAAGAAAATTCTGGCCGGGATGGTGGACAGGATTCTGACGGAAATTACGGGCAAAAAAGATGTCAAACAGGCCTGGCTATCGCTGGTCAGCCCGAAGGACGTTGTCGGCCTGGTCCCGACCCCCATGATGAACCCGACTCACCAGGAACTCCTGGATGTAATCAAAGAATCGCTGGTGGCCGCGGGCCTACCGGAAGAAAATATCCGAAACGCCCAGGGCCGAAAGGTCGACCTGGAGCCAATTACCGCCCTGATTTCTGTCCCGGGCCTTAAAGCTCACTGGCTGACCGGGATCGGGACGGTCATCAAGAATTACATCATGTTCTCCGGTGCTCCCAGGAACTACCATTACGAAGACAGCGCCAAGCTGGGTGAAATCTGGCACCTGCCTCAGGTCAAAGGAAAAACCAGGCTGATAATTGTCGATGCCCTGCGCCCGGTCTGTGACAAGGGACCGCAGTTCGACCCGCGCTACCGCTGGCCATATAAGGGGTTGATGGCCAGCACCGACCCGGTGGCCCTCGATGCCGTTGGTTTGAAAATTATCCAGGCTAAAAGGGACGAACTTCGCGGTGAGCCCTGGCCCATCTCTCCCCCACCCCTCTGCATCGAAGCAGCCGACACCGTTTACAAGCTGGGCCAGAGCAAGCTGGAGAACATAGAAATCAAGAAGCTGGGCTGGGCCAAAGAAATCCTGGTTTAAGCTGGCAAGCGGAGACAATTTCGGCGGTCAAAACAGGGACTCATTAACCAGAGAAGATTTTATATATCAAATAGAAACTTGCCCTCACCCGGGTATATCAGCAATCAGGTTCATGACTACAATTTGATCTTTCTAAAATCTTCAGCAAGAATCCCTTATCACCAGTAAGCAAAATTAGCAATAAAGGCACCAGGGATTCAGTCTTGCGGGGGTTGAATAACTATCTCACCAGGACCTTTATAAAAAAGAAGGTCATGACGCCCGAGGCGACAAGTTTTAACAGCATGGAAACGAAGTAACCGATAAATATGCCCCAGCCGGTCCTGAGTGCTTCCCTGTTTTCTTTGCCGGCCAGAAGTTCGCCGACAACCGCGCCAAAAAAAGCACCGATTATGAGACCCAATGGAGGGAAGAAAAATACTCCCACCAGCATCCCCAGAAAAGCACCCCAGGTGCCCCATTTGGTTGAGCCATACTTTCTCGCCCCGCCAATAGGCAATAAATAATCAAGAATCACGGTAATAAGAGTGATACCGACAAGTATCAGCCACAATGACGGACTGAAAATTTTCCAGCCCCTGGCCAGGCCCAGCAACAGGAGACCCACAAAATTAAGCGGCGGCCCGGCCAGCACGGGCAAAACGCATCCGGCCAGCCCCAGCAGCTGCAATATTGCCCCGGCTATAATTAAAATTACGTTCAACATTCAGCCCTCTCCTCGGCGATGGAGGCAGAACATATGAATAACCATTCATATATTACTGCTTGTAGCAGCACCCTGCCCTTAATAACTTGCTCCCTGCCCGGACGCTCTTCCAGTCAGGAAGATGTCGGCCAGCTTTAAAGCGAGGCCGGAAGCATCAATATCTTCGCGGTTGCAGAGCACTATGACCGTCAGCCCGGTTTCATGAAAGCGATGAATGGCTGTCCTGAAGCCAGCGGTCTCGCCGTAATGCCAGGCGCGCTGGTATCCCTTCCAGGGATTCAGGAACCAGCCGAAGCCATAGGCAGCCGGCTGGCCATAAGGATCAACCGGTCTCTTTCCCGGAACTTCAACCGGGGTCAGGGCCAGAGCCATCTCTTCCCTGTTCAGTAAAGTCCCTTCTTTCCAGGCATTATCCCAGAGAATTAAGTCGTCAACCGATGAATAAATGCAGCCGTCGCCCCTGGTGGCCGAGGTGCGGCTCTGGTCCCTGATTACCCATTTTCCATCCTTGAGGGAATGCCCGAAGGCCCTGTTTTCAACTTCAGAAATTCCCTTTTCATACAGGACAGTCTCCTTCATTCCCAGGGGTTTGAATATTCTTTCGCACAGAAAGATCCCGAAGGGCAGTCCCGAGACTTTTTCCGCAATCAACCCGAGAACCACGTAACCAGAGTTGCTGTAATCCCAGTTTGTCCCGGGCCTGAATTTGCCCTGCTTCTCCCCTTTCAGGAGTTCAAGCACCTGGTAATCATTGATTTGCTGGTCTTCAACCGGGATACCCGGATTAGCTTCCGGAATGAGATTTTCATAATCCGGAAGTCCAGAAGTATGGGTCAGCAGATGCCTGATGGTTATTTCCTTTCCATACTCCGGGAAATCAGGAAAAATATCTGTCAGGTGCGTTTCATAAGCAAGATATCCTTCCCTTACCAGCAGCATAATGGCCTTGGCCGTGAATTGCTTGGTCAGCGAGGCCAGGCGGAAATTGGTACCGGTGTCTATGGGACGCTTGCTTCTGATATCAGCTACTCCCCGCCCTGCCCTGAACAAGAGCCGGCCATCCTGAACCAGGGCCAGGGCCAGCCCGGGTTCATCAGCGCCTACCGTTTTCCTTACCAGAGCCTCAACTGCCGCCATTTCAACTCCATTTTTTCCCCGGCAGGAAGCAGCTGTCAGCGATATAGTCATGGCCACTAAGATGAGCGTTGAATATTTTTTCAACTTACCATTTACCATTCCTGCTTTCCGGTTCCTAAATTATAAAATTCCCGGCTTTGTTAAAAAAGATCATCCTGCCGGTTTACCCTCGACGCCTGCCAGCAAAGAGCTCCTTCCTCTTTCTAATTTCCAAATTATAGGTTTACGCAGCCGCAATTATTTTAGATCTGTGATTAAATAATGGCCTAAAATATTCTTCCAACCTAGAATGATCTCTTCTTCTGATCTTATTTATTTATTAATTTTTTTCCGCTCTTCCGGATTTTTACTTCTACTTCTCCTGGTAAAGGGCATAGACAAAAGGTTCGGTGGTGGTCTGCCAGCCTGAAGAGACCCGGCGGCCGTCCCCCAGCAACCAGGTCACCTGGTACTGGTAATTCAGGTCATTTTCGGCATGGACATACTCGTATTTCCCGAGGAGCGTTTCTCCAGGCAGCAGCTTCACCTCGCCTGTCTTCTCCCGGTCGGCAAACTTGTTCTTGAAGGTAACCGTGATCAGCTTGATATTGTAGGCCCTGACGTTTTCTTCATCGGCGATTATGTCTATCTGGCGATAGCGGTGTGGCGGGAAGAGGTTAATGGCCGCTTCCTCGCTTTTGGTCCAGGGGGTTTCCACTTTAATCCCGCCGACAAAGCTCCAGACCGTCTTGTATTCGTAGCTCAGCCAGGTGGCTCCCTCCCCCAGCCTGGGATAGACGAAGGACAGCATGTTGCCCCGCTCGGCAAAGGTCTGGGCATTAAAGATGACATCCCTGGTGGTGGGCTCGCCGTTTTTATGGGTCTTCTTGAAGCTGACGGTCACGAAGTTAATGTACTTCCTGAAGGTCTCAAAATCCTCGCCGTCCAGGATGGCATAGACCACGCGGTCCTGAAGGTCGGGGTCATCCAGGTTTATGATGTCGTAGACTTTCTTGTTATTTTTGAATTTTCTCAGCACGTCGCCGATGCTGGCGTCCATCGGCCCGGTGTCCCGTTCCTGGCGCAGGCGCTTGGTCAGGTTTATGGTCCAGTCATCATTTCGGGAAACTTTCTTTCGGGTCGTGCTGACGCCGTAGGGCCGGTCTGCCTGTTTCCCTTCTTCTCCCTCCTTATCCTCATCCTCCTCCGGGAGGTCCAGCTTGGTATCGAACATTTCCCTCATGATGGTATCGACCAGGCTCTGCATCAGGGCATCCAGGTTCTGGTCCTCGCCGGTGATGTCAACCTTGACCGCACCCTTGGAGGTCAATTCATCCTTGATTTCGCGCATCTCCCCGGTTCCGGTCCTGACGTACCAGGTCCAGATTCCGAGTTTCTTCTTCTTGTATATTTTCCACTTGCTGTACTGGTCAAAATACTCCCTTACCTTGGACCAGCGAATGGTGGCCATGGCCTGGTATTTCGGGGTCAGGCCCTCGTAGGTCATCTCGAACCTGACGCTGACCGGGTAGGTCGGCTGGCGCAGGGCTTCTTCCAGGAAGGTGGCTCCCTCGGGCGTAACGGCAATGGACACGGAAACTTCCGACCCGGAAATCAAAGGGGCCTTGCCCTCGCCGATAATCTTACGGGTAAACGCTCCACCCTCGCCAACGGCCGCAGACACCACCATGAACGAACCCTTCTTGAAGACCAGCGGCCCCTTGATGGTGGCTCTGGGGTTTATTTTCAGCAATTCTTGCCTGACCTTGTTCAGCTCCTGTTCATCCAGCCCGTACTTCACAAAGAAATGGAGAATTCCGCCCTTGGCTTCTTCTTTCCCGGCCTTGGTGTACTTCAAGAAGGTCAGCTTGGGGGTCCCGTCCGGCCAGTAAGCCAGGCGCGGCTGGTTGGGCATGTAATAATAGACATTTGGGTCGGCATGATCCTTGAAGAGTATGGCATTGGCCACCTGGAGCGGCTCCGAATCCAGCTCCACCTCGGCCAGGGAAAACGAGGGGAGTCCGATCAGCCAGACCGCGGCCAGCAAGAAACCGAGAATTTTTTTCCTATACATCTTTGCCTCCTCGCTATTTACACATTTCCAATTTTTCAATCTATTGTATTCTATTTATTGAAGACGGCATAGATGAAGGGGCCCTCCCGGTTGACCCAGGGGGTCTCCACTTCCCTCCCGTCCAGCGTCAGCCAGATGACCCGGTAGCTGTAGCCCGGCTTGCCCTCTTCGTGCATGTAGGTGTAATTGACCACCAGCGGGTCGCCCTTGTCGTAATTTATAACCACTTCCTTAAGAACATCCTTGCCAAAGACATTATGCTTCACCTGCACCGCCACTGCCTTGATCTTGTTCTGAAGGATGTTGTCCTCGTCCACCGAGATCTCTATCGTCCGGCGACGAACCGGCGGGGTCAGCGTCAGCACCGAGTCGTCCGTCTTCACCCAGTCGCTCTCCCACTCCACCCCGCCATAAAGCGCCCACTTCGTCCTGTACTCGTAATTCAGCCACTCGGTCGAGGCCTCGTTCACCCGGCTGTATTTATAACTCAACCGGTTGCCCTTCTCCGCAAACTGCTGCTCGAAAAACTTAACCTCACCGGTCTGCACCGCCCCGCCCATCCGCTGCTTGCGGAAAATTACCGACACGCTGTTGACGTAGTTCTTAAAATCCTCGGCATCCTGGCCGTCCAGTATCACCTCCACCGTCCGCTCCTGGAAGGCCGGGTCGTCCAGGCTGACCACGGTGAAAAACCTCTTGTCTTCCCCGTACTTCTGGTATATTCCGCTGATGTTGCCGCTCATCACTATCTCCCGGTCCTCGCGCAGGCGCCGCCTCATGTCCACCTCGTACTTGCCGGAAAGCTTGGTCCGCTTGAAGCTGTAGCCGAGCTGGACGCTGACTATCGGCTTGACCTCGGGCGCTGCCGGCGTGGTGGCCTGGGCCGGTTTTCCAGACTGGGCGGATGTCGAAGCCGGCGGGGTCGTGGCCTGGGCCCCGGTGGCGCCGGTGGTGGTCTGCCCGGAAGCAGCCTGCTGGGTCCCACTGGTCTGGCCTGAAGATGTGGCCTGCTGCCCCAGGGCTCCCCGAACATCGCCGGCCTGCGTCCCCGTAGTCGCCCTCTCCGCCCCGGTAGTCGCCTGCTGCTGGGCACCAGTGGCCGTAGCGCCTTCTACCTGTGCCTGCTGGGCCTGCTGACCGGTTGACTGGCCTCCGCTCTGGGCCTGCTGCCTCCGGGCGCGGCGGGCCTCCTCCTCGCTGCTCCTGACCGCACCTGTCTGCTCGGCCCTTGTGGCCGTAGCCTGATCGGCCTGCTGCATCTGTCCGGGCTGCCCCGTAGCAGCCTGTATCCTCTTGATGCTGGCCTCTATCCTTTCTGATAAAGCTTCACAATCTAACCTTAATTCTTGGTATTCGTCCTCTCGAACCATCATCCGGTTAAAGGCTTCATTTAAGACGGCCCTGGCCTTGGCCAGCTGTAAGACATCATTGGTTTTCTCGCCCAAATCCGTATAGCAAAGGGCCGCATTAAATTGCCAGAGAGGATTGGGGATCCTTTCAGAATAATCTCTGATTAATGCCAGGGCCTCATAATACTTTCCCTGCTCATGCAGGCTTCGAATTTCAACCAGGGCAGCGTGGGCATCTCTGTATAAATTTAGGTAATCCTGGGCATCCTGGCGAAGGCCGGTCAAACCTGGATACCCGGCTGACTTCTCCAGGAATTGTTGAAACTTTTCTACAGCAGAATTCGTATTGAGCAATTTATATGCCTGGATCCAGCCAATCGAGAACAAGAAGGTTGGCCTGGGGCAGGCTTCATAGGCCAATTCATAATAATGAATGGCCTGGTCATATTTCTGAACCCGGTAAAGGGCCAGAGCCGTCCTGGCGTGGTTGTTAGACCTTTCCAGACTCTGGCTATCGCAAATGGGCTGCTGGCCCTGGGATTGTTCAAAAAAGCTAATCCTTGGACCCCCTGCTTCTCGGGCTGAAGAACTAAGGTCTATAAAACTGATATCCAATTTAGAGAAGTCGCTGGCTAAACCTTCACTCCAGGAATACTTAAGTTCATTGATTTTTCTTAGCCAGAGATAGGAATGGGTCGCGGGCGCAGCTGTACCGGTTCCAGTCGGCACTTTGTCACACATCAGCTGCAGGATGTGGTTGTAGGCCGTTTCCAGCAGCTTCTGCATGTTCTCGTTCTCTCCCACCACCTCCAGCTGAATCGCTCCCTTCTGCCTCAGCTCCTCCAGCGTCGCTCCCAGGTCGGCCCGCAGCTTCACCACCTTCACCGTCCCCTCCACCGCCGCCTTGATGTCGTGCTGGGTATAAACCTTGTCCCAGTCCACCTTCAGCTTGGCCTGGAAGGCCGGCGTTATCCCCGAAAATTTAAGCACATACTGCACCGATACGTCCGAGGTGGGATTCTTAAAAGATTCCCAGAGCAGCGATGCCCCTTCCTCGGTCAGCGCTATCGACACCGCGGCCTTCTGACCGGGCAGCACCGGCGCCTTGCCCTCCCCAACTATCCGACGATTGAATATCCCATCCTTCCCGGCAGTGGCCGAAATCACCTGGAAGGTCGCTTCCTTGAATGGCACCGGCCCGGCCAGTTTAGCCTGAGGGTCTATACCCTTGAGCGCCGACTCGGCCGAGCTCAACTCCCCGCTGGTAAAACCCCAGGTCACCAGAAAATGCAGCACCCCGCCCTTCGTCGTGCTGTCGGTCTTGGTGTACTTGATAAAGCTAAACTCCGGCGTTCCGTCCCTCTTGGTCGCCAGCCGCGGCTCCCCGGGCACATAGTAATATTTATGCGGGTCAGCATGGTCCCGGTAGAATACATACCTCCCGGCCTGTATCACCTCCTCCACCGCCACCTCGGAATATAACCATAATTGAGTAGCGTTTATTAAGAGCACCGTGTAAAAAAACAATGTCAAGCCTGGCCTCAATACTCTTTTCATTGTTTTTCTCCCATATTGGCCTTTAATTATTTATTGAAGACGGCATAGATGAAGGGGCCCTCGCGGTTAACCCAGGGGGTTTCCACTTCCTTTCCATCCAGGGTCAGCCAGATTACCCGGTAGCTGTAGCCCGGCTTGCCCTCTTCGTGCATGTAAGTGTAATTGACCACCAGCGGGTCGCCCTTGTCATAATTAATAACCACTTCCTTCAGGACATCCTTGCCGAAAACATTATGCTTCACCTGTATGGCCGCTGCCTTGATCTTGTTCTGAAGGATGTTGTCCTCGTCCAGTGAGATCTCTATCGTCCGGCGACGAACCGGAGGCGTGAGCGTCAGCACCGAGTCATCCGTCTTCACCCAGTCGCTCTCCCATTCCACCCCGCCATAAAGCGCCCATTTCGTCCTGTACTCGTAATTCAACCATTCGGTCGAGGCCTCGTTGACCCGGCTGTACTTGAAGCTCAGCCGATTTCCCTTCTCGGCAAACTGCTGTTCAAAAAACTTAACCTCACCGGTCTGCACCGGCCCGCCCATTCGCTGCTTGCGGAAAATCACCGATACGCTGTTGACGTAGTTCTTAAAATCATCGGCATCCTGACCGTCCAGTATCACTTCCACCGACCTCTCCTGGAAGGTCGGGTCGTCCAGGCTGACCACGGTGAAAAATCTCCTGTCTTCCCAGTACTTCTGGTAAATCCCGCTGATGTTGCCGCTCATCACTATTTCCCGGTCCTCGCGCAGGCGGCGCCTCATATCCACCTCGTACTTGCCGCTCAGCTTGGTCCGTTTGAAGCTATACCCGAGCTGGACACTGACAATGGGCTTGACTTCAGGGGCGGCCGGAGTGGTGGCCTGCGCCGGTTTTCCAGACTGTCCGGAAGTCGAAGCCGGCGGAGTCGTGGTCTGCGTGGCTGTAGTTCCGGTTGTGGTCTGTCCGGAAGCAGCCTGCTGAGTGCCGCTGGCCTGGCCCGATGAGGTGGCCTGCTGTCCCAGGGCACCCCGCACATCTCCGGCCTGCGTCCCGGTAGTAGCCCTCTCCGCCCCGGCTGTGGCCTGCTGAGCTCCAGTGGCTGTAGCTCCCCCTGTTTGTGCCTGCTGGGCCTGTTCGGGCTTTGCGGGTGGAACATACCCGGGAAGAGAGGCAATCTTCTGATTAAGCTCGGCCACCACGTTCAGGGCATTATTCTTTAATCCGTCCAGGTCGGCCTCAGGCGAGGCTTCCCCGAAATTCTGGAGAAACTCATTCAGGTAGACAACTGCGGTGGAATAGTTGGCTCTCCGATTTTCTTCAAACTTGTCCCCGAGGTCCCGATAACACAACCCGGCGCTGTAGATGGCTCTCGGGTTCTTGATCAGCTCATAGCACCTGAGAAATTCCCCGGAAGCCTCGGTAAACTTCCCTTCTTCCCTCAGCGCCTTCCCCCGGTTGAAGAGTTCACGGGCTTCATCGATGGCCGAAACTATGCGAGCAGCCCCTTCCCTTTCAGCGCTGTAAAGATTTTTTTGTTCGGCCAGCTCGACAAACTTTTTGAGGTGGCTGGAGGCCAGGTTGTAATCATAGAGATAATCCAGGTAATAAGTTCCGACATGAAGATAATATTTCGGGTCGGGACAGGCAGCGTAAGCCTTTTTGAACTGGTCGATGGCCTCCAGATACTTCTTCTCTGCAGCCAGGGCCAATCCTTTCTGGTAAAGCTGGTCCGCCCTTCTCCTGTCCGCAGCACTGCAATCGAGTTGCTGCCCTGAAACCTGCTGTTCCTGCTGGACCCAGGCATTTGGTCCTCGATAGGTATTATCAAGGTCATCCGGAGTTGCCAGAACTCTGGGATTCAGCCGTTCATAGCTGATGTTTTCTAACCAGAGATGATTAATGGCAACGGGATTTCTTAACCAAAGGAAAGCATTGCTTGTGGAAGCAGCCGGGCTTCCCAGTGGAACTTTATCGCACATCAGCTGCAGGATGTGGTTGTAGGCCGTTTCCAGCAGCTTCTGCATGTTCTCGTTCTCTCCCACCACCTCCAGCTGAATCGCTCCCTTCTGCCTCAGCTCCTCCAGCGTCGCTCCCAGGTCGGCCCGCAGCTTCACCACCTTCACCGTCCCCTCCACCGCCGCCTTGATGTCGTGCTGGGTATAAACCTTGTCCCAGTCCACCTTCAGCTTGGCCTGGAAGGCCGGCGTTATCCCCGAAAATTTAAGCACATACTGCACCGATACGTCTGAGGTGGGATTCTTAAAAGATTCCCAGAGCAGCGATGCCCCTTCCTCGGTCAGCGCTATCGACACCGCGGCCTTCTGACCGGGCAGCACCGGCGCCTTGCCCTCCCCAACTATCCGACGATTGAATATCCCATCCTTCCCGGCAGTGGCCGAAATCACCTGGAAGGTCGCTTCCTTGAATGGCACCGGCCCGGCCAGTTTAGCCTGAGGGTCTATACCCTTGAGGGCCGACTCGGCCGAGCTTAACTCACCGCTGGTAAAACCCCAGGTCACCAGAAAATGCAGCACCCCGCCCTTCGTCGTGCTGTCGGTCTTGGTGTACTTGATAAAGCTAAACTCCGGCGTTCCGTCCCTCTTGGTCGCCAGCCGTGGCTCCCCGGGCACATAGTAATATTTATGCGGGTCAGCATGGTCCCGGTAGAATACATACCTCCCGGCCTGTATCACTTCCTCCACCGCCACCTCGGCCATAAGGCTAAGATTCGCCAGCAAAATGAATGATATGCTAATAAACAAAAAGATATTGTTCTTTTTCATTGAATCTCTCTCCTTATTCAAATACTGACCGGGCCTCTGAAACTTCAACCCGCGAAAACCGGTTATTTCTGTCCGGATACTCAATCATCCTTAATCACCAGCTCATAGGTTGATAAGTCCAGGAAGGCATTATCCCCTTCCTGCCAGCCGCCCCTTTCCGAACGCCCGTCGGCATAGACTTTGGTCACCCGGTAGCGGTATTTTCCTCCCCTGGCTTCCGGAACGTTAAATTCCAGGTTGTACTGCGGCTGGCTGTCCGCCGCAAAAGTCACCATCTTGGTATCTTTCTGGCCCCGGGCGGTGGTGCTTTCCACCTCGACCGTCATCTTGACCATGTTGCCATTCAGCCCGTTAACAAAATCAAAGCAGATGACGCTCAGCTTCCGGTAATTGAACGAGAACTTCTGGGCCAGGTTGATCACCTGGAAAAGGTCGGGGTTTTGTTCAATGGAAACCGGGATGTCGAAACTGAGACGTCCGCTTCTCTCCCCCGGCTGCAATTTCCCTTCCTGGTCGATTTCATAACCGCCGTAGCTGAATGAACACTCCAGGCTAAGGCCGGCGGCTTTCTTTTCTTCATATAGTTTCCAGAGATAAGAGGCCGAGGCCGCGCTCAACGGAAAGGTAAAGCTCTTCCCCGTCCAGAGAATCTTATTCGAGCCAAGAGCCTTCTTGTCTCCGCCCTCAGTTTCCTGGTCCTCCAGTTTCTCCAGGCCGGTGTAGCTCAGGCTAAGGTCTATGGTTTCAACCTGGACCGGCCGGTACTCGAATTGCTCCCCCCTCTCCCTTCTCAAGATTTCCGTTTCATCGCTGAACTCTACCGAAAGGGTCAGCACTCCGCCGGCGGTGGTTCTGGGTTCAGCCGTTCCCTGGTCTTTAACGTAAACATACTTGTAGAAAAAGAAATTGGGTTTCCCGAAGGCCTGGCTCAGGTGGAGCCGGGTGGGTACGTAGTAAAAAAGTTTTGGGCTCCGGTGGTCGGGATAAACTATGATCCGCCCGGCCACCGTCTCCGGCCTGGTCAGAACCGGGTCAGCACTGAGTCCTGGCGATAGAAGGAGCCATAAAAGGACCGAAAGCCCGGTCACTGGCCTGAATCGCAACTAGACCTCCTTCATTTAGAGCTTCTCATAGTAGGCATAGATAAAGGGGTCGGTGGCTTTCTTCCAGCCGGAGGAAACCCTGGTGTTGTCCTTGAACAACCAGGTAATGTTGTATTCATACTCCAGGTTGTTTGGCTCGTGGAAATAGACATAGTTGATGTTAAGCGGTTCGCCCTTGCGCAGGACCACTTCCTTTTGCAGCTGCCGGCCAAAATTCTTGTGCCTGAACTGGACGGCAATCCTGATGATGCCATGCTCATTCATGTTGGCCTCTTCGGCCAGGACTTCTATGTAGCGATATTTATGGGGTGGGGTCAGGGTGATGACCGGCTGACTGGTCTTGATCCAGTCTCCAGTCACTTCCAGCCCGCCCACATAGCTCCAGATGGGCTTGTACTCGTACTCCAGCCACTTGTCTGTCTGGTCGCCCTTGCGCCGGTACTTGAGAGACAGCTTGTTGCCGTTCTGGCCAAACTTGGTCCGGTCGAAAATCAGGTCCTCGGTGATGGACTTCATGTCGGCATTCTCGTATTCCTTCTTAAAAGTAATGCCCGCAAAATTCAGGTATTGTGAAAAGGTCTGGAAATCCTCGCCGTCCAGAATGACGTTTATGGTTCGTTCTTCAAAGGTCGGGTCATCCAGGTCCACCACGCTGAAAAACTCCGCCTCTTTACCATATTGCTTGTAAAGACCGCTGATGTTTCCGGTCAGGGGGACTTCCCGCTGGTCGCGCTTGCGCCTGGTCAGGTCCACCGTGTACTTGCCGCTCAGCTTGACCTGCTTCCGGACAAAGCCAAAATGGGCCTGGCCAAACAGCTTGCCCAGCCAGTTGGATCCGGTGCTGGCCTCGGTCTTGCCTATATCCTCGGGCTTTACCGGCTTGGCCTCAAACATCATCCTGGTGATGGTGTTGTAGGCCGTATCCAGGAGTTCATCCATCTTGGCGTCTTCGCCTATAACCTCCAGCTTGATGGCGCCCTGCTCCCTCAATTGAGAATAAATTTTATGAATCTGGGCGCTGACAAAAAAATGCCCGACGTCGGCCTTGAATTCCTTATGGTCATAGACCTTGTCCCAGTCCACGGTCAGCAGGGCCTGGTAGGCCGGGGTCAGGCCCTGGTAGGTCATGACGAATTGAACTGAAATATCAGAAGTGGGCTTCTTGAATGATTCCATCAGCAAAGTCGAGCCTTCTTCGGTCAGGGCAATTGAGACCGCGGCTTCCGAGCCAGCCAGAAGCGGGGCCTTGCCGGTGCCGACTATCCTGCGGCTGAATATTCCGCCCTCTCCGGCCGAGGCCGAAATGATGTGAAACTCTCCCGAGGTAAACATCACCGGGCCGATGATCTTACCATCCTTGTCAATTCTTTTGAGTTCCTCCTCGGCTTTTTCCAGCTCTTCCTTGGTCAGACCGAAGGTACAGAGAAAATGCAGAATGCCGCCCGTAATCTCCTTCCCGGTCCGGACATACTGGATAAAGCTGAACTTGGGCTTGCCGTCCGGCCAGGTAGCCACCCTGGGCGCCAGTGGCATATAATGATAACCGTGTTCGTCGGCATGGTCCCTCAATAGCAGGGCGTTGGTGACCTGGATGGGCTCCCGGTCCAGCAGCACCTCGGCCCGAAGGCCAGTGGCCACAGCGACCATAACCAGAACAAAAAACAAGAATAGCCTCCCAGCCTTTTTAATTAACGGAGTCCGCATTTCTGCCTCCTTATTTTTCCGAACTTTTCTAAATTTTTATGTTATTTGCAATTTCCCCTTGGCGTGCCATTGCTATCTGCCGAAAAGGTTTTTTATGTGGTAAGGTCCTATGGTCAGATCCAGGCTGTCGGTCACCGTTTCCCAGCTGGCCGACTCGGCAATCTGACCGTCTTTCAGAACGGCCTTGATCTTGTACTCGAAATTGAACTGCTCACCGCTGGCCATTGGCATGTAAACCGTAACCAGCTCTTTAAGCTTGTTCTTGTTGAAATCAATTCCGGTCACCAGACCGCTTCGGCCCTGAGCGCTTAGATATGGTGAACGAATCTCCACCCGGACCTTCTCCACCTCCAGCGGGCTGTCATAGGCCGCCGGGTCGAAAACGCTGGCCAGGACTTCCACCTGGAGCTTTCTCATCCTTTCTATGTAAGAAACCACTTCAATGTTGCTCCAGATCTTATCCAGGCAGGGCTGGCAGTTGAAATCGGGTTCGATTTCCATCCAGAAACTGCGGGCATACTGTTTGAAGAAGGCATCGACCTTGGGACTGGCCGGCTGGCCAACCTCGTCCTTGACCAGGAGTCCCTCGGCTTCCTGGACCTTGTCCTTGTCCAGTTTCTTCTCGAGTTCGCTTTTCAACGCTCCGAGGCTTTTCTCCAGAAGGGAACTCTTTTTCTTGGGTGCGGGAGGAGCGGTGGGAAAAGCCTTCCGGTATTCAGCCAGCAGCAACCCCCTGGGCACAAACTGGACTTCCAGGTCCAGGGCCTGCCCCGGCTGGATTACAGTTTCCTTAAGGCACTTAAGGTTCTTGTAGACATCCTCGCCGTTGGGCAGCCTGAAGCGCAGGCTGACCGAATTAACTTTAATCGGAAAATCCGAAAGGTTCCTGACGCCGTGTAGATAGAGAACGGAATTCTTCTCGTCTATGGAAAAGCCGAGCTCTTCCACTCCCGAATACCAGCGGCCGGTAAAGTATTTTAGGCCAACCCTGATGGGAATCTCCCGCTCAACCGTCCCGGACTTAATTTTCATCCCGGCGGTCAACCCTTCTTTTTCCAGAAGCGGCTTCAGTTCGGCGAGGGTGTCCGGAGCCATGGCAATGTTGATTGGCAATTCTGTTTCCAGGGAACCAAAACTCGGGATCCTGATATTCTCGATTTCCCAGTCTTCCCAGCCCTGCATGTCTATTATGGCCGCTTCATCATAGGGCAGAGAGCGCAGGACCGCCTGTTGCCCCCTGGCCGCCTTCAGGGCTTCCTCCATCAGCTTGACATCGGCCGGGTCAACGTTGGCCTTAAGGGTCATAGTTGTCTTAACCCTCTGGTCGTTGGTCCAGACAGCACTTATCCGGTAGCCTCCGGCGGCCCTGTCCCGGACCAGGTTGATTTCCCGGGGAAGGTAATAATAGGTGTTCGGCTTTTCGTTATCCTTGAAAACCCGGTTGAGCAGGGTCATTGGCTCTTCTATGTTCAGGGGACCAATGTCCTCGACTTTATGACGACTCGGGGCCACTCCGGCCGGGTTAAGGG
The DNA here is from genome assembly GCA_024653215.1 of Candidatus Saccharicenans sp. Taxonomy (GTDB): domain Bacteria; phylum Acidobacteriota; class Aminicenantia; order Aminicenantales; family Saccharicenantaceae; genus Saccharicenans. Next base: position 119,290 of record JANLFU010000005.1, read on the forward strand.
GGATGGTCTTTATGATGGAAGGTTTAACCAGCTGCAGGTCAACCCCACCGGCCGGTTTCTGCGGGGTGGTGGCCTGGACTTTGGTTTTGCTAAGGTCAGCCACCTGGCCAACTTTCTGGACGGCCAGAGGAGCATAGATAGACGCAGAACCCCAGACCGCCCAATCCTGGACTGACCTGCCGGCGGCGGACACCGACAGCCGGAAATCCACGGTCGAGCCAGCATAGGGTGACAGGTCAACCGAAATCTGGTCCAGCTTTCCGTCATACCTGGCCGGAACCTCTGCTAACATCACCGCTCCGCCCCCGGCGCTAACTATGGAAACATAAAACTTGACGCCGTCGGACTGAGTGGCGCCTTTAAGAAAGCCCACGGTAGCCTTAAAGGTAGCGCCGGCGGGAATCTTGACTCCGGGAAAGACTCCGATGATGTTTCCGTCATTTTTCCATTCAGGATGGGTCTGAAGAACCTGGGGAATGGTCTGCCCATCCTCCAGAACGGCATTGGTCACATGCCGGGCAAAGCCACGGCTATCATTATCGGCACCGTTCCAGGGAAGTTCGCCGGCCGCGGAGATAGACCGGTACCATTTGGCCTCAGGGGCTTTTTTCACAAAATCATAAACGACGACATCGGCTGCTTTCAGCCCGCAAGTCACAACCAGGGCCGAGACCAGTAATATGAAGATCGGGAAGTAAGAAACCATACCCCCCCTTCTTGTTGACCAGAAATTCATTTCAATCTCCTTTCGTGACAAAATTAAATGGCCGCCTTTCTTGAGAGCGGTCGAGAATCACGGGACATGAAACCCAGGGTAAGGATTTCTGGGGAAGGTAAAATTAAGGAGATGGGAAGCAAAATATTGCTTGCCCTTTCCTCTGATAAGGCGCCCCGCACCATTGCCTCATGACTTCCTTTTTAAGATGAAACAATGCTAACACGCCGCTCAAAAGACTGTCAAGGAAATTTTGGCCCGGGCATGGCCCTAAATTATGAGCAAACTTGATTCGTCAGGGCGAAAAAAGAGGCCTGGGCAACGGAGGACAACAAAATTTATCCCTTGGGGCAGGACTCCAAGGCCGTGTCAATATTTATGATATAACCCGCTAATTTCTTTTAATATTCCCTACGCCCCCCGGCTCTTCTGGCGGCATCCAGTGCGTTCACCATAGTCCCCTCTTCAATTTTCCAGAATAATGGGAAGGCGGCAAAGACGCCGGTTGAATCGGGCAACTAAACCAAAATACCTCGACCCCTAATTTTCTCAGATATCCAATGAGGAAAATTGCCAGACTTAAGCGGGCTGCCCCTCAGGCCAGGCCCAGGTCCTGGTCTATCCCCTGCATGGCCTGCAGGCAGATGGTTAGGAATTCATCCAGGCTGAGCCCCAGGTTGGCGCACTGTTCAATCTCTTCCCGTCGGGCCCCGCGGGCAAAGTGCTTTTCCTTGTAACGCCGCTTGAGAAACTCCAAGTCCACGGCCTTCAGCTTCTTGTCTGGATGCATCAGGGTGGCAGCAATAATCAGGCCCGTGGTCGGGTCAGCCGAGTAAATGGACCAGTCCATGGCGCTCTGGCAGGGAACGCGACCGGCATGGGCCTGAATGGCCTGGATGACCTCGGCCGGCAGGTTGTAGGCGGCCAGCATCTTTATGGTTTCGGTGGTATGTAGCTCCGGGCTCTTCTCGGTCAGCTCGTAATCCAGGTCGTGCAGCAGCCCGGCCAGGCCCCAGAGTTCTTCATCTCCACCCAGCCGCCGGGCCAGGCCTTTCATGCAGGCTTCCACGGCCAGGCAGTGCTTGACCAGGTTCTTGTTATGGAGATGCTGTTTGACCAGTTCTAAGGCTTCTTCCCTGTTCATCTTTGGCTCCTTTCCTGGACTAATCTCCGGCAAAAGAAGTGATATTATAACTTATCTCCGCTTTTTTGCTCAGCCTTTTATCAAAAACCCGAACGCCTATGGTATATTCTCCCGGCTCAGCCGGAAGCCAGGTCCAGGTATTTTCGCTGGAATCCTTCCTTACCCGCCTTTCCGGGCCGCCCCCCTGCCTGAGATAGAACTCATAGCGCGGTTTTTCCCAGCCATCCGCCAGCACAGAAAACACCACCCGCCGGCCGGCCGGTTGCGGAGACTCTTTTGAAGGCCTGATGATAATTCGTGGTTCTTTTTTTAAGGCATAGACCAGGCTCAAATCCTGCCGGTAATCATAAGCTCCGACCACAAGCAGGTTCCCGGCCACATTTGGGTCGGCTTTAATCTCAAAGCTGAGGACGGTCTCAGAAGATTTACGTCCGGTTTTCAAGTTGAAGCCATAAAGGACCTGCCCGGCCGGGATGATTATTTCCTCTCCGAATATGGCCGGACTGAACGAGGACCGGGCCGGCACAGTCTGCCACCACAGGATATCGCCGCCCGATTTCTTCAATTTATAGAGAATCCCGCCCGGGGTCAAAGCGTAAAGATACCGGCCGTTATCCAGGAGAAAATCAAGGCGCTGGCCGGCCAACTTCAGCTTCCAGCAAATTTTTCTCTTGGCCAGGTCAAAGCAGACCAGCTGGCCGGAAGCCGTGGCCAGGTACAATCTATTTCTGCTGTCAGCCTGTATCCCGGTAATTTCCTCCCTCAAATTAAGCCTCGAAATCTGCCTGCCAGTCCTTAAATCAAAACCGGAAATCTCGCCAGAAATCAGGGCCACCATCATCTCCGAAGCCGAGGCTGCGGCTGGTCCAGTAGCTTGTGCCGGCAGGTCCTGGCCCCAGAGCAATTCGCCTGTCTTCGGGTTTCGCCCTTCAAGCTTTTTTCTGAATAACAGAATTAGAGTGCCTGCGTCTGACAACGAAACGGCCAGCGGGGCCGCTTTAAGCTCAAAACTGGAGTCTCCTGCCTTTCCGGTTTCCGCCTCGATGAAATAAACCCCGTGTCCACAAACCAGCCAGAAACCGCCCTGAACGGCCAGAAGCTTCGCCTTTTCGGCCTGCGGTAATGAAAATGAATTCAGATTTTGCCCGCTTTCCAGGTCAACCAGTCGAAGATCCAATCTTTCAAAAGAATCAAATACTGCCAGCACCCGGTTTCCTGAGGCTGCCAGTCCCGGCATCCTGCCCCTGTTCCATCCCACCCAGGCTCTGGTCAGAGGAAAGTTCGGAATTTCAGAAACAATATCGGAGGTTTTTTGAGCCCGTGGCTGACCCCCCGGAACATCATCTTTCTGGCCGGCTTTCTGGGGCCGGGCGGCCTCGCCAGCGCTAACCTTATCTTTCTGATCGGATTGAGATACTTCGGAAACGGCCTCTAACCGATCTTGCCCGGCAATTTCCGGGTCCCCGACGGCAACCGGACTCAATCCACCATTCTCCTTTTCTGCCGTTCCCGCCGAAAGTAATTCATCTATCCTGACAGGAGAATAACCACGCTCGCGGAGGTCATCTACAAGCTGACCCAGCCAGAAATAGAATAAATCCGTCCTGTCCGGGGCCACCCCCAGGTGAACCAGGATTATGAAGCCGTTAAGGCCAGAAGCGGACGAAGCTTCATAATCCAGAAGCTGTCGATAAATTTTTTCGGAGGAGCGGTAGTTCGGCATATCGGGAGTGGTATAGTCGGCGTTGGTCATAAGCCCCGGCGTAAAATTCACGATAACCGCACCGGCCGCAGCAGCCCAGTCAGCAATCTCCTGGTTATACCATTCGTAAGGCGGCATGAAATACCTGGCCCGGCTGCGGTCAATCCCGAACCTGGCCAGCTCTTCATAGTTGGCCTCGAGGTCGGCCAGGAATTCTTCCCTGGTCACCAGGGTTTTCTGCCGGTCCTGCCAGTCGCAATAAAGAAGATGGCGGTCGGAATGTGGTCCCACGTAATGGCCGTTACTGACCATGGCCTCTACCAGGGACCGGAATTCCGGGCGGCGCAGGAAATTACCGGTCAGAAAAAAGGAAGCCTTGATGCCCTTCCGTTCGAGCTCGGCCAGGATGTATTCGCCTCCCTCGCCGTAAGAATCGGCGGTAAAAACCAGGGCCACCCGCTTCCCGTCAACCGGGCCGCGCACCACTCCCCCCTGGACATAGGTCAGGTCCTGGGCCAATATCAGGCCGGATAGAAAAGCCAGCAAGGCCGGAAGCAACAAGATCCGGATTTTCCGAAAAACATCCCTGCTGATAAGTTTGATCATCCTATCTGTCATGGACTCCAGAAATTATGGTTTAATTCTAATCAAAGCCCCAGCCCGGTGCAAACGCGGGCTTTACTAATATCTTCCAGGCTGATATTATTTTTTCAATGGTTAATTACATACTGCTCTATAAAATCAGGAAACTGGTTAAGCAGATCCTGAAAGAAAAAATTGAAGACGGCGAAATAGCCACCACTCCCCGTTCCTGCCTGGGCTGCCTGGCCGACGAGCTGAGCTGGGAAATTTATTACCTTTTCAAGGAAAGAGAAGAAGGCAAGAAGGGTGAAAGTGACCAGGCTGATAAAGATAAAGAAAAAACTGAAGAACCTGAGTGAGAGCGCGGGGATCCCTTCTCAGATAAAAATCAATTCGCCATCAGGTTATCTTTAATTTATATGAATCATTTTTCTCAAGCAATAAATTCAGCCGGCGTTTCTCTGACTATCATTAGACTATCATTAATATTAAGTTAGCCCGGGATTCTTAAGTTGTATCCTGTTCTGGCAATTTAAAGCCAGGGATCTTTCTTCTTGAGGACCGGTCGGGTCATGATTCTCCCGACAGGTTAGCCTCAACCTAACCCTGTCCAGGATAAAATTAGAAAATATGTTGTTGACCTTAAGCAAGCAGCCCTAGAAAGTGGCCAGCTCAGTCCTTTTTTCCGGAATTTTCCTGGCGGATTTTTTCCTTCAGGGCTTCCCACCAGTCAATTCTCTTCTTGATTTCCTTTTCAAAACCGAGATTTCCAGGCTGGTAGTAGCGACGGCCCCTCAACCGCTCCGGAAAAGTCTCCATGTCGGTGGTGGACAGCGGGTGGTCATGAGCGTATTGATATTCCTGGCCGTAGCCTATCTCTTTCATCAGCGGGGTTACCGGGTTGCGGATGTGGAGCGGTACCGGCTCATATGGGCTTTCTTCCACGTCCTTCATGGCCTGGCCAAAGGCCACGTAAATTCGATTGCTCTTGGGCGCAGAGGCCAGATAGACCACAGCCTCGGCCAGGGCCAGTTCTCCCTCGGGCGAACCCAGGAAATCATAGGCTTCCTTGGCCCTCAGGGCCACGGCCAGGGCCTGCGGGTCGGCCAGGCCCACATCTTCCGAAGCGAAACGGATCAATCTCCTGGCGATATAGAGCGGGTCTTCGCCGGCATAGAGCATCCGGGCCAGCCAGTAGAGAGAAGCATCAACATCGGAGTTGCGAAGGCTCTTGTGCAGGGCGGAAATCAGGTTGAAATGTTCTTCCCCGGCCTTGTCATAGAGCAAGATCCGCTTCTGCAGGGCTTCCTCCACTTCCCGGGCGGTAATTTCCTGGCCCCTGGTCAGGCTGGCCGCGATCTCCAGGGCGTTGAGAATCCGCCGGGCATCGCCGTTGGACTGGTCGAGCAGCAGCTTCAGGGCCTCATCGTTGATCCGGAGTTTGAGCCGGCCGAGACCGTTAACCTCGTCGGTCAGGGCATCATCGACGATTTTTTTCAGGGCAGCTTCATCCAGCGGTTTTAAGACCAGGACCTTGGTCCGGGAAAGCAGCGGGGCAATGACTTCAAAGGATGGGTTTTCGGTGGTCGAGCCGAAAAGGATGACATCTCCCCTTTCCACGTAGGGTAGAAAGGCTGATTGCTGGGCCTTGTTGAAGCGATGGATTTCATCTATGAAGATGATTATCGGCTTGCCATATAGCTTTTTTTGCTGCTCGGCCTGGGCCATGACCTCTTTGATTTCTTTTATGCCGGAAAGAACGGCGCTGTAAAAAAGGCAGGTCAGGTCAAAATGCCTGGCCAGCATCATCCCCAGGGTGGTCTTCCCGGAACCGGGAGGGCCCCAGAAGATTATGGACACCAGGTGGCCCGATTCAATCAATTCGGACAGGATTTTGCCCGGTCCCAGCAGGTGTTCCTGGCCATAGAAGCGGTCTAAGGTCTGGGGCCGCATTCTCTCGGCCAGGGGGATATGTTGACTATCGACTTTGTCTGTTTTTTTCATCCGGGCTTTAGCCGCTCCTTAAATCATCCTCCACCGGGCATTTTTATTATAATATTCTTTCTCCCTTATTAAAAGTTAAGCGCCCCCTTTCCTTACCGCCACCATAATTTAGCTTCGATCAAAAACGACTTGAAAAACGGACCAAGGCCTCTTAAGATAAAGAAAATGAATTCTTTCCCTTTAACTTAATAACCGGGAGGCAAAAGATGGGTGGTCCATTATCTCTTGTTCTCCGGGCCGTAGATGACAATACCCATTATCTGGAGATCGAAAGAAATGTCAGAATGAGGCGGAAAACGCTAATTCTGAGAATAGGATATCAGGGAGATCGGGGCTCTGAATCAGAGATCGAAGTAACGGAATGGGCCATGGTCAAGACCCTAAGACAATTGGATGTGGGCCGAGATGAACTTTTTTTTGATATCATGTTCAGCGATGAAATCAAAGAAAAGCTTTACCTAACTTTGCCCCTCGAAGTCTTCGGACTGTCACTGCGAGCTCAGCGATGCATGGATAGAGCCGGGATAAAGACTGTTGGTCAGCTCATCACATACAGCCCGTCTGAACTCATGAAGATCCATGCCTTTGGACGCAAATCCCTCTGGGAACTAAAAAAAATCCTTACCAGGCTGGGATTTGATTTTAAGAAGGAAGAAATCTGCTGAGAAATCAAACCGGGCTCAAAAAACATCTTTTTCTGGCAGAAACAATTGATTAAAATGGAACAAGAGTTAGATAAGGAGCAATATGTAATGAAAAGCGGCACAATGCGAACCTCCCGATATTTCACCGGAGCTATACTCGTGGCCATTCTGATCTTGCTGGCCACCAGCCTGACCCAGGCTCAACCGAGGCCAAAAGGCTACCTGTTCATTATCGGCGGCGGCAACCGCCCCGAACCGATGATGAAGCGCTTCGTAGAGATGGCCAGCCGCTCGGGCAGCGGACGAATCGTGGTCCTGCCCATGGCCAGTGCCACCCCGGACGAGACCGGGCGGAGCCTGGTGGAAGAGTTCAAGCAGCTCGGGGCCAAAGATGTTGCCTATTACAACTTCACCAGAAAAGACGCAGAAAATTATTCCAACGCCAGGCTCCTGGCCGAAAGCGGCGGCATCTTCTTTTCCGGTGGTGTCCAGACCAGGATAACCGAAGCCATCCTGGACACTCCCATCCATAACATGATCAGGGAGCTCTACCAGAAGGGAGCGGTGGTCGGTGGCACCAGCGCCGGGGCGGCCGCCCTGAGCGAACTGATGATAACCGGCGACGAGGTCAGGAAACCGGAAGAAGGGCACGAATTTGAAACCATAGAATCAGGAAACGTCATCGTGGCCCGGGGCCTGGGACTGATAAAATCGGCCATAATCGACCAGCACTTCGCCACCCGCAAGAGGCATAACCGGCTGATCAGCATAATCGCCGGCCACCCGGAAATCGTGGGGGTGGGCATAGACGAGGCCACGGCCATCATCGTCAACCCCGACGAGACCTTTGAAGTCATAGGCTACAGGAACGTAATCATCTATGATTCTGCCCGGGCCCAGGTGGAGGTCCGCGGCGACCGGGCCCTGTCCATCAGGAACCTGGTAATGCACGTGCTGCTGGAGGGTGAACGCTACGACCTTAAGAAGAGGCGTCCTCTATAGACCGGCCGAGCTGAGCCTGTCCTTCAGGCTGGCCTGCCCGTTCTTGACGAACTTCCGGTTAAATGTTAATGTTTTGAGGAAATCTGCTGATGACCCAGGAACAGAAAGTCAACAACCTCAGAGACGCGATAAACAGGAAACTGATTTTTTCCCTGGAAGAAATCTGCCGCCTGATTAAAATCACACCGGAAACAGTAAAAGAATGGGAAAAAGAGTTTCCCCTGTTCTACGCCGGGCAGACGGCCGGAGGCAAGCAGATTTACCGGCAGAAGGACGTGCTGATCATCCTGAGAATCAAGGAACTGCTGGAAGAAGGTACCCTGACCAGCGCCGGCATCAGGCGTAAGATCGAGGAAGAATTCGGCTTTAAGACCGATAAGATACCGCCCGAAAGGCTCTATTCGGCCCTGGCCCAGGTCAAGGAAGAATTGACTGAAATTCTCCAGGCCCTTGAAAAAAAACGCAAAAAAGGTTAAATTTATTTACCCTTTTTCTCCAATCGGGACGTGGCGCAGCCTGGTAGCGCACATGCTTGGGGTGCATGGGGTCAGCGGTTCAAATCCGCTCGTCCCGATTTTTCTTTTTTTGACCGGACACGATTGAAAAGGCTGCTGGTCATTCCCTGAGCCCATTTAAGCCCTGATTTTGCGCCTTCCTCTATGGATAATCCTTCCCCGTTCATCTATAATTATTGTCTAATTGTCGAAGGCAAATTATTGAGAAGGAACCTTTGACCGGATGAAAAAGAAAACTTCTGCTTCCCCCAAAAATTCTCCCCTGTTTTTGCTGACCAACGACGACGGTTATTTTGCCCCCGGGTTGACCGCCCTGGCCGAAGAGCTCGGACAGCTCGGACAGGTTTACGTCGTGGCCCCTGACCGGGAAAAGAGTTCCGTTTCCCTGGCCCTGACCCTGCGCCGGCCACTGCGGGCTGAAAAGATAGATCGTAATATCTACGCGGTTGATGGGACACCGGCCGATTGCGTCTATATCGCCCTCAGGCACATCCTGCCCCGGCGACCTGACCTTCTGGTCTCGGGCATGAACCGGGGCGCCAACCTCGGCTGCCAGGATGTTTCCTATTCAGGCACGGTGGCCGCTGCTCTCCAGGGAACATTTTTAGGAATTCCCTCCATTGCCGTTTCCTTGATGGGAGCCAGGACCGAAAATGGCCGCGTCTATGATTTCAAGCGGGCAGCCGCCCTGGTCAGGCCAATGATTGAGACTGTTCTTAAAAATGGCCTGCCTCCTCGCGTCTACCTCAACATCAACATTCCTCCACTGCCCGTCAGGGGAATAAAAATAACCCGCCTGGGAGAAAAACGTTACTCCCCTGAGCTGGTCAGGAAACGCGACCCCCGCGGCAAGACTTATTTCTGGATTGGCTTCAGCAGTCCCAGGGGCGTCGGGCCAAGGGATTCTGACGTTCACGTGGTCGACCGGGGCTGGATTTCCATAACTCCCCTGCAGATCGACCGCACCGCCCACCCGCTGCTGGGCCACCGGCTCCTGGAAAGCCTGAAAGATTGCTGGAAGAAAGATAAAACCCGGGAAAGAAGTTGATTTCGGTGCCTCCGGTTATATTGGCATCCCGATATCGCTAAAATAAAAAGACGAGCATCGACGGATAGTTCAACCTCCCCGGTAGTGACAATCCTCTTCTCTTGTTTCGAACTGAAGCCGTGAACAAGGCCTTTGCGTAGAAACGAAGAAGAATCCGGCTAACCCGAAAACTAATCAGCCTGATTATTCCTGGCTGCCCTCTTGCGCCTTCTTTCCTTCCAGATACTGACCGCTGCCGGCACCAGGGAAATCAGAATTATGGCCACAATGACCAGCGAGAAATTTCTTTTGACCACGGGAATGTTGCCGAAGAAATAACCACCGAACAGAAAGAGCGAGACCCACAACAGGCTGCCGATAAAGCTGTAAAGAAGGAACCTGAGGTAGGTCATACGCGCGATCCCGGCCACGAACGGAGCAAAGGTCCGGATAAAGGGCATGAAGCGGGCGATGACGATGGTGATGCTGCCATATTTTCCGTAGAAACGACGGGTTTTTTCCAGGTACTCGCGGTTAAAAAACCGGCTTCTCTCCTTCTTGAAAATCCCCGGGCCCACCTTTGAGCCAATCCAGTAATTGGTTATGTTCCCGACAAAGGCGGCCACGGTCAGCAGCAGAAAAAGGCCCAGGATGTTCAGATTGCCGATGGCGGCCACGGCTCCAACCGCAAACAGCAGAGAATCCCCCGGGAAAAACGGCGTGACCACGAACCCGGTCTCCGAAAAAATTACCACAAACAGTATCAGGTAGGTCCACAACCCGTACTGGTGAACTATGTCCACCACGTAGCGGTCAAGATGTATGGCAATGTCGAACAGCTTCTTGATGAAGTCCAGCAATTTGATTCCTTCCCAATCGGCCAGAGTCAGCTTTCTTGCAGAAAAATTACTATACTTATTTTCATCCCGGCTTACAAGGGATTTATTAGCCGGCGATATGAGTGAAAAAATTGGTCATGGGAAGCTACCGGCTTTAATCGGCTCTGGTATAATTAGCCTGGAAAAGAGGCTCATGTAAATAAAATGGACAGGGAATTCTGGCTGCAACGAAAACTGGATGCCATAGACCGGGCCCTGGGCAGGCTATCTCCCCTGGAAGCTGACTGCACCCTCTGCCCGCGGCACTGTCACGTGGACCGCACCAGGGGAGAAACAGGAGTCTGCCAGACCGGCAGCCAGGCCCGGGTTTCGGTGGGCCTGCTTCATTTCGGCGAAGAACCGGTCCTCAGCGGCCGGGGGCAAGCGGCCGGGTCCAGGGGGTCGGGCACCATCTTCTTCACAGGTTGCAACCTGAAGTGCCTTTTCTGCCAGAATTTTCAGCTGAGCTGGCTCAACGAGGGCGAGCTGCGGACCGATGAACAGCTGGCCGAACTGATGCTTCAACTTCAGCAGCGGGGAGCCCTGAACATCAATTTCGTCTCCCCCACCCATGTCATCCTGCCCATTCTCCGGGCCCTGAAAATTGCCTACCGCCGGGGGCTGTCCATTCCCCTGGTTTATAATTCCAACGGCTACGATTCCCTGGAGGTGGTGGAGCAATTGCGGGGAATTGTGGATATTTACCTGCCGGACCTCAAGTACGTGTCATCAGAACTTTCCCGCAGGTATTCTTCGGCCCCGGACTACTTTGAACAGGCCAGGCTGGCCCTGCAGGAAATGTACATCCAGCAGCCGGACCTGGTAATTGACGAGCATGAGATTGCCCGGCAGGGCCTGATCATCAGGCACCTGGTTCTTCCCGGCTCGGCCGACGATTCCATCCGGGTCCTGGAGTGGATAGCGGAAAACCTGTCAACTGGCGTGGGGCTCAGCCTGATGAGCCAGTACCATCCCTGCTACAAGGCCCCGGCCGAGATCCAGCGGGAAATCACCCGGGAGGAATATCACCGGGTGATGCAGAGAGCGCTGGACCTGGGTTTTGAGCACCTTTTCCTGCAACCCGAACCCTTCCAGCAGGACGAACACCTGGTTCCGGATTTCCGGCGCAAGGACCCCTTCCGCTGGAAAAACTGAGCGCTAAAAAATCCTAATTGACCGGGTATTTAACCATCTTGAAGGCCAAACCCTATAATCTTCGATAACGTTAACCTGACTGGAATCCCTTCGTAACGGTGCTGTCCTCTTATGCTCAGAGAACTTAAGCAACATTTCTCCGCTGTCAGGATACCGGCAGAGGCTTTAGTTCGATGCTGTCAGGCGAAGACTATTTCAGTTATAAACAAGCGGGTAATGACCTTTTAGAAAGCAGACGGGTATTCCGCCCCACTCTCAGGCTGAAAGATCGGGGATATAGTTATTCTCCCCGGATCAAATACCGGTAGGGACAGACTCCAGTTGAAAAAGCCTGACTGCGGTCTTACTCGTAGACCAGGATTTCCACCCTGCGATTCTTGGCCCGGCCTTCACGCGTGGTATTTTCGGCCACCGGCTTGGAGCTGCCCAGGCTGACCGCCGACATCCGGTGCAGCGGAATGCGGTGTGTCTTGTAGAGGTACATCATGACCGCTTCAGCTCTTTTCTGACCCAGGTAAATATTGACCTCTTCCGGTCCGGTGTTGTCGGTGTGGCCCTGGATTTCCAGGTAGACACCCTTGTTCTCTTCTATCAACCTCTGCACGAAGCGGTCGATGGCGGCCTTGGCCTCAGCACTGAGCTCGGCACTGTTGAAGGCGAACTTGGCCTCATCGTTGCTAAGGGTAGCGGTCATCACCAGGTTGCCGCGGATGAGGGTTTTGACCTCTTCGATCTTACCATCAACCTGCTTGAACTGGGTATCGTGCTTGCCGATGAGCTCGCCGATGGTGGCCAGCTTCTCATCGTGCTCCCTGATTCTTTTCTGGGCTTCTTCGATTTCACTGGAAACGGCTGCCACTTTCTGGTCAATGGCCGCCACTTCCGTGCTCACGTATTTCTTGGTGGCACAGCTGGTGCCGACAATGGCCAGAGCGATTACCAGGACCGATGCATAAAAAAGAAAACTCTTTTTCATGCCGACCTCCTTTCTATGTATTATGTCGGATTTTCCTGCCGGTTTAAGAAGTAATTCTTGTCTTTATTATATTCCCTATTTTTCTGGTTGTCATCTATTTATTTTTGCTAATTTCACGGGTTTTTTTCAGTTCAACAGACCCGGTTATCAGCCTCAATAACCCTGCCTGGTACGAATTCGGTAATTGCCGCCTGGGGTGGTGACCATTATCCTTCGGTATTTATCGTCTTCCTTGTAGGAAGTGTATCCTATGATGTACTGGTGGCTCTGCTCTTTTTTAATCTCGTAAAGCGTTGATAATAAGCTCTCCAGGTCGTCGAGGAAAAAGGCTTTGCCCCCGGTAGCCTCGGCAAAAAGGTTCAAGGTTTCTACAATTCCCATGGCCGTCAGCCCCGACCTTCTCTTATGCCTGGCCAGGATTTCTTCGGCCCTGGGAATCTTGTAACCGATGACATAAATGGGCACATCCACCCGTCTGGCAATTTCCAGGGCCTGCTCGGCCGAAGACTGGCTGTCGTTTTCTATGCCATCGGTAATCAGGATCAGGGCCCTCTTTTCGTTCCTGGCCCGGACCGCATACTGCGGCGACACGGCCACGGCATCATGCAGGGCGGTCTTGCCGTAGGCTTTCTCCCCGTCCAGGGCGGCTAAGAAAGCCGACCTGTCCTGCGAGTGCCTGGCTGCCACCTCAACCTCGCCGTCGGCAAAAACCAGCAGGGCCAGCTCGTCCTGTGGCGCCAGAATCTTTTCGGCCAGGACGTGCAGGGCCCGGCGACAGTCTTCAAACTTGTCTTCCAGGGCCATGCTCCCGCTGACATCCAGCAGGACGGTCAGGCTCAGGGGAGCTGACTGGTCGTGCTGGAAGTAATTTATGGTCCGGCGTTCGCCATTCTCGTAGACGATGAAGTCTTTTTCTCCCAGGTCGTTGACATAACGGCCTTTCTTGTCCTGAACCGTCACGGCAATGGTTATGGCATTAACCGTCACATTATAGGCTGCCTTTTGCTGGGGAACTTTCTGCTCCTTCTCCTGGGCAATTGCCAGGCCGCCAACAATCAGACAGAAAAGAGCGGCCAAGAAAACTCCTGGCCTCCGCCTGGCCCTGTAATTTGAATTATGCATGGTCATCTTAAAGATAGCACACGGGGGGCACCCCGGCAATCAAGCCGTCCCTATTATATTAGTCGGCCCGGTCAGGTTCTTTTCAAATAATCAGGCCAGCCTGGAAGCCGGACCGGTTCTAATGGATGGCCGAAGAGATCCTTTTATGTTTTAAATCTGATTCTTACCTTTTTTCAGATTTAGTTCTGATATGATTTCCAGCCGCAATTTTTCCAGCAGGTTAAACATTTGGAGATACCGAGCTACCCCGGTTTATTTTTCTTGTTCATTGACCAGCAGCGGAATTGCTGGCAATCAGAATTAAAAATTAGCCCTGCCAAATTTTTCTATAACTTCTTGTGGCTGGCCCTCTCCCCTACTTCAGGCTTTCCGGGTGGTGACGAACCTGTTCGGCCTTGACCAGGTAAATCACGTACTCGGCGATGTTGGTGGCATGGTCGCAAATTCTTTCCAGGTGCCTGGCCACCAGCAACAGGGCCACCGCCCGGGGAGCGGTGCCGGGGTCCTTGCTCATGTAATCGTTGATCAGCTCCGACTGCACCAGGTTGCGCAGGTTGTCAGCCTCGTTGTCCCTGAGGATAACTGACCTGGCCAGCTCGGTGTCCTTGTTGACGAAAGAATTGATGGCGTCCCGAACCATGCCCTGGGACAGGGTGGCCAGCTTGGGAATGTCAATCAGTGGTTTCAGCAGGGGCTGGTCGGCTATTTCCAGGACCCTCTGGGCAATGTCCACGGCCAGGTCGGCGATGCGTTCCAGGTCGGTGGCGATTTTCATCGACATCACGATAAAGCGCAGGTCGGCCGCGGCCGGCTGGTAAAGGGCAATCAGGTTCAGGCACTTTTCCTCTATGGCCAGGTCCAGGTTGTCGATGCGGTCGTCATCCTTGATAACCGCCTCCGCCTTCTCCCGGCTCAAATCCCTCAGTGCCTTGATGGAATTGCCTATGGCCGCTTCGGCCTCGGCACTCATTTCCAGGATTTTCTTGTTAAGTTCCAGCAACTCCTCGTCAAAATATCTGGTCATTTTAGCCTCCTCTTCCAGCTGCCCTGGTCAGTTATCTTAACCAAAACGGCCGGTAATATAATCTTCAGTCCGCTTATCCCGGGGACTGGTAAATATCTGATTGGTCTCGCCGAATTCCACCAGGTCACCCAGCAGGAAGTAGCCGGTGTAATCGGACACCCGGGCCGCCTGCTGCATGTTATGGGTGACGATGATTATAGTATAGTCTCGCTTGAGTTCGTACATCAAATCCTCGATCCGGGCCGTGGCCACCGGGTCCAGGGCCGAGCATGGTTCATCCATCAGCACCACCTCGGGCTCAACCGCCAGCAACCGGGCAATGCACAACCGCTGCTGCTGCTCACCGGTCAGCTTCAGGGCATTATCGTGAAGCCGGTCCTTGAGCTCCTCCCAGAGGTTGACCGCCTGCAGGCTGCGGTGGAGCTTTTCTTCAAGAAAATTGGGTTCGGTCCGACCGTGAACCCTGAGCCCGTAGGTGATGTTGTCGGCAATGCTCAGCGGAAAGGGATTCGGCCTCTGGAAAACCATTCCCACCTTTCGCCGCAGTTCCAGCAGGTCGGTCCCCGGGTCGAAAATGTTCTTGCCCTCGAACAGGACCTCGCCCTCTGTCCGGCAACCTTCAATCAGGTCGTTCATCCGGTTGAGGGCTCTCAGGAAGGTTGATTTCCCGCAGCCCGACGGTCCGATCAGGGCGGTGATGCGGTTGGCCTGGATATCAAGATTTATATCTCTGAGCGCCTGAAATTTGCCGTAAAAGACGTTTAAGTTCCTGACCTCGATAACATTCTTCCTGGTGGCGCTCATGATGGCTGCTTCCTCATCTATTTTCCAGGCCGGCCAACCAGCTGCGGACAGCCGCAGGGAATTTCTGGCCCCGGTTCATTCGCGGAAGTTTCTGCCGGCAATTTAACCGCTCCGGCTGATTTAAGTTCTCAAGCCAGCCCAATTCCATAGCAGGGGCACAACTCGTTTCCGGCCAGAGCTTAATGACGACTGCCATGATGATTAATCCAATCTCCAGTCTTTTATTCAATCTCCGTTAATATATGTTAAGCACTCCGTTAAAATTGCATAAAAACGGGATGGACTGAAGTGCCCATCGGTCTTAACAGGTTGCCTGGAGTCATCATTCCTCATCCAAACTTTCCTTCCAGGTAGGCCTCGGTCCGCTTGTCCGAAGGTCTGGTAAAGACCACTCGTGTTTCGTCTATCTCCACCAGCTCTCCCATCAGGAAAAAGGCTGTCCGGTCGGCCACCCTGGCCGCCTGCTTGGTATTGTTGGTTACCAGGATTATGGTGTAATCCTTCTTAAGGGTCCGCAGCGAGTCTTCGATTTTCATGGTGGAAATGGGATCCAGGCCGGAGGTCGGCTCATCCAGCATTATGTACTGCGGCTTCAGGGCCAGCACCCGGGCAATGCACAACCGCTGCTGCTGACCACCAGACAACTTAAGGGCACTGGTGTGAAGCCTGTCCTTGACCTCCGCCCAGAGCCCGGCCTTTTCCAGCGAATCCTCCACAATCCGGTCCAGCTCCCCGCGGTCATTGTTTCCCAGCAGGCGGACCCCGAAGACTATGTTCTCGTAGATGGTCAGGGGCAGCGGCACCGGGGTGGCAAAGACCATGCCCAGCTTCCTTCTCAGGGCCACCACGTCCACTTCCGGCCCGTAGATGTCCTGGTCATCAACCAGGATTTTCCCTTCCACCCGAGAGCCGGGTATCAGGTCGTTCAGGCGGTTGAGACAGGCCAGGAAGGTCGATTTACCGCTCCTGGCCGGCCCGATGATGCCCAGGATCTCATTGCGATAGACATCCAGGTTGATGTTGTTCAGGCTGCGGTTCTCCCCGTAATAATGGCTGAAATCCCGGACCAGTATGCCTCTCTGTTTCATTGTTTACGATTTCCGCTTTATGTACTTTTCCATCAAGTAATAGGTAACGATGTTGATGACCAGGATGGATATGACCAGCACCGCGGCCGTACCGTAGGCCTTGGGCATGGACACTCCCTCCTTGGCCAGGATGTAAAAATGGACCGACATGGTCCGCGAGGAAGAAAAGAGCGAGGTGGGCATTCTCAGGGCCGAACCGGCGGTAAAGATGACGGCCGCGGTTTCCCCGATGCTCCGCCCGATGCTCAGGATGACCCCGGTCACGATTCCAGGGATGGCCGAGGGCAGGACCACCCGGGTAACCGTCTGCCAGCGGGTGCTGCCCAGAGAAAAGCTGACCAGGCGGTAAGCCGGCGGCACGGCCTTGATGGCCTCCTCGCTGGTCCTGATTATGGTCGGCAGGACCATGAAGGCCAGGGTCAAACCGCCGCTCAGGATTGACCAGCCAAACTTCAATTTATTGACAAAAAGGATAAAGCCAAACAGGCCAAAGATGATGGAAGGAATCCCGGCCAGGCACTCGGCTCCAAAGCGGATGATCCTGGTAATCCGGCTCTCCACGGTATATTCGGTAAGGTAAATGGCCGTGCCCACGCCCAGGGGGGTGGCTACCAGCAGGGCGATAAAGGTCAGAAAGATGGTGGCCACGATGGTGGACAGGATCCCGCCTTCCCGGCCCATGTCAGCGGGATTTTTTGTGAGAAATTCCAGGTTGAGCTGGGGCAGGCCGTTTTTCAATATGACCACCAGGATAAAGACCAGCACCAGGACAGCTATAGAGGTCATCAGATACATGAAGACCTGGATGACCTTCTGTTCCGTTCTCGGCTGCAATTTTAACTGCCCGCCCATCAGACTCACCTTACTTTTTCCTCTGCCTGGTAGAAGTCACGTTGGCAATGGTATTAAGGATCATGATGATGATAAACAGTATTACCCCGGTGGCAAACAGGGCCTCCCGATGTTCCTCGCTGGCGTAGGCCATTTCCAGGGCGATGTTGGAGGTCAGGGTCCGGACCGGGGCCAGAATTGAACCGGGAATGTCAGCGGCATTTCCGGCCACCATGATGACGGCCATGGTTTCTCCTATGGCCCGGCCCATGCCCAGGATGATGCCGGCAATTATCCCGGAGCGGGCCGCCGGCAGGACCACCATTCTGACCGTCTGCCACCTGGTGGCACCCAGGGCAATAGAACCTTCACGGTAAGAATCGGGAACCGCCCTGATGGAGTCGATGGCAATGCTGATAACCGTCGGCAGGATCATTATCCCCAGGATCAGCGAGGCGGCCAGCACCGATAATCCGGGCCCGCCGAAGTTATCCCTGATAAACGGCACCAGGAACATCAGCCCGATAAAACCATAGACAACCGAAGGAATGCCGGCCAGGAGCTCAATGACCGGCTTGAGAATGCGGGTCAACCGCCGGTGCGAGAATTCGGTCAGGAAGATGGCACTGGCCAGGCCCAGGGGAACACCTATAATCAACGCCCCGAAGGTCACCATCAGAGAGCCGACAATCATCGGCAGCAGGCCGAAACTCTTTTCCGACGGGTACCAGTCCTGTCCGAGCAGGAAGCTCTTGAACCCGTACCTGAACATGATGGGGGTTCCCTGCTCGAAGATAAACAGGGTGATGATGGCCAGGACAGAAATGGCCGAGAGGGCAATCATCAACAGGCCCAGCCTGACCAGCCGGTCGTTTTTCTCAAGCCTGGTCATCGGCTGCCCTCCGGCCGGGAACCCCGTCTTACGGGGATTAAACCCTCTTTATGAACCAGCTCCTGGATTTCATCGGACAGGACAAAATCTATGAATTCCTTGGCCAGCCCGGACGGCGTTTCCCGCGTCAGAAACAGGAATGGCCGGACCAGCTTGTATTCCCTCTTGAGAATGGCTTCTTCTGTTGGTTTTACCCCGTTGAGAGCCAGGGCCTTGACCGAGTCATTGACCAGGCCCAGCGAGATAAACCCTATGGCGTTGGGGTCGCGGCTGACGATTTCCCTGACCGTGCCGTTGGAATCCTGGACTATGGCCTTCTTGGTAATCCGTGATTTTCCCATGACCAGTTCCTGGAAGGCACCCCGGGTACCAGAGCCCTCTTCCCTGACCACCACGGTTATGGCCTTTTTCTGGCCGTTGAGGGTTTCCCAGGTGGTAATCTCGCCCAGGAAAATGCTCTTGACCTGTTCGATGGTGATATTTTCAAGCGGATTGCTGGGATGGACGATGATGGCCAGCCCGTCGTGGGCCACTTCTATCTGGTATAGCTCTTTTTCGTCGCCTTTGAGTTCCCTGGAAGACATCCCGATGTGAGCCGCACCGGTCAGGACGGCCTGGATGCCGGCACTCGAACCCCCACCCTGGACATCAACGATTTCACCGGGCCTTTTCTCCATAAAAACTTCTGCCCACTTATCGGCAAAGGGCTGGATGCTGGTTGAGCCGGCCACCACCAGGCTGTGGCCACTGCGACCCGAGCGACAGGAAGGGAAAAGAGCCATAAGAACCAGGATCATGATGACCAGAAAGCGAGAATAATGGAAAAAGGAAGAGCTATTTTCCTGGCCAGCGGAAGGGGCCCCTACACGGCCTGGCTTGAATTCCTCGGTCTCCATGCTCAACAGCCTCTTTTCGCCTTTTTTCTCGCTCCCGGAACAGGCATAGTCCCGCACCTGTTTCTGACAGCTCACGGGAATCCTTACAGGTTTTTAATTATACTTAACTTTGAGAAAAAGAAAAGTTGCCACCCGGAACTATTACTCAGGAAGACAACTTGTCAATTTCCTGGAGGCGCCGTTCAAAACTCTGGCTTTTTTCCTCGTAATCCTGGTAGACCTGGGTGTATTCTTCGTAGAGAGAGTCCAGGTTCTTCCGGCTGGCATCAAGTTCTCGAGAGAGGCGAACCACCTCCTGGCCCCGGCCATCAACCGAGGCGGCTATTATCTCCTGGGTCAGCTGGTTGACCCTTTGCTCAATCTCTTCAATCTGGCTTTCCAGCCTGAGGACTCTATCTTCCAGGGGTTTAAGGACCCTGGATTTCTCTATTACGATTTCCGACCTGAGCTTGCGCAGCTCTCGCGGTGAGAGCTTGAACTTGAATGATTCGTCGGGAGAAGACGGGACGGTTCCGTTCTTGTTCCTGCTTGCTTTTTCTGGTGGCCTGGCTAACGTTTCTGCCGGCTCGCAGGTTCCGCCTGTGTTCTTTTCTGAGACCTCAGACTTCTCTTCATTCCAGCCAACCTTTTTCAAAAAGCTTTCGTAATCTCCCTCAAAAACGGTGATCCGGTCATCCTGGAACACTATCAGGCGCTCGGCCAGGGCCTTCAAGAACAGCTCGTTGTGGGTAACCATGACCACCGCCCCGTCAAAGTTATCGAGGGCGGCCAGCAGGGCATCGCAGGATTCCAGGTCCAGATGGTTGGTCGGCTCGTCCAGGAGAAGGAGGTTGACCGGGGTGGCCAGGATCTTGCCCAGGAGAACGCGGCTCTTTTCACCACCGGACAGGACCCGGATGGGCTTGAGGGCTTCGTCTCCTTCAAACAGCAGGGTGCCGGCTATGTGGCGTACCCTGGCCGGTTCCAGCTGGGGGTTGGCCGAACCTATTTCCTCAAGCACGGTGTTGACGCTGTTCATGTCCTCGGCAAAGCTCTGCTCGTAGTAACCGGCCGAAACCGATTTGGGAAAAGTTATCTCTCCCGACTGCGGCCGGAGCAAGTCCGCCATCAGCTTTAGCAGGGTGGTTTTACCGCGGCCGTTGGGTCCAATGACCATCACCCGGTCCCGGGCCCCGATATGGATGCTGAAATCTCTGATAAGTGGCTTATCCGGAGTATAGGCAAAGCTGACATTTTCCAGGCTCAGGGCATACTTGTGGTGAAACCTTTTCTCCAGAAAGGAAAATTCCATGTTCTTGATTTTTTCCAGCTTTTCCCGCTTTTCCATTTTTTCGATGTACTTCAGGCGGGATTGCACAAGGCCGGCCAGCCGGGCCTTGGCCCGGAAGCGGTTGATGAAGACCTCCAATTCCTTGCGTTTTCTCTCGTCGTTGATGCGGGTCTTCTCGTAGACTTCTTCTTCCAGGGCCAGCTGGTTGTAGTATTTTTCGGTGTTGCCTTCAATTTTGCGAATCTTGCGGCGGTGCAACCCCAAAATATGGGTGGCCACCCGGTCCATGAAGCTGCGGTCGTGAGTGATAAACATCAGCTCTCCCCGCCAGGATAGCAAGAATTTTTCCAGCCAGCGGATGGAGGTGATGTCCAGGTAGTTATTGGGCTCATCCAGAAGCAGTAGGTCATAATCAGACAGAAGCAGCCGGGCCAGGTTCAAACGGACCTGAAAGCCGCCCGACAGCTGTCGTGGATTCTTCTCGAAATCTTCTGGCGAAAAGCCCAGGCCGGCCAGGACTTTTTCCACCCGCCACAGCTGGTCAGAATCGCAGGCCGGAAGACCCGAGCCGGCTTCTTCCAGGACCGTGGATTTCCGGAAACTGGGCTCCTGTTCCAGATAACCAATGCGGTAGTTCCTGGGAATGACCACCCGTCCCTCGTCCGGCTCCTCCAGGCCGGCAATGATGCGGAACAGGGTTGACTTGCCGTGGCCGTTCTTGCCCACCAGGCCGACCCGTTCGCCCGGGTTAATCTTGAAGCTGATTTTTTCAAACAGGACCTGCCGGGCAAAGCTCTTCGATAATTCTTCAACCGCTATCATTCTTGATCAGTTTCTCCAATTTGCGGCCTGGATCATCCATCAATTTTTTATCCAGGTCCTCTGGTTTTAATTCCGGATGGCCAGGCTTTCAGCTCGGCAATAGCCCGCGCCCGGCCAGAGAATTGGTTTATCTGATCTAATATCATAGCACGTTTTTAAGGGGATTTTTAGCTGCTGAATTGCCTTAATTAATATGTGTACCTACCGGAAAGAGATTCGCTTCCTCACGAGGAAACCCACAAAATATTCATTATATTCTGGCTGGCTCAGCCGTCAGGTTTAGCCGCAAGACGAGATAAGAGTGAGGCCATTTGTCTCAGATTAGAAAGTTAAGAAAACCATACTTGGGAAGCCCCGGTTTCTCAAGCACTAACCTGGTAAGTCTTCCTGCTTCCGCAACCCCAATTCCCTTCGCCGGCTCACGGCCGCGCTGCTTTTATATGCTCATCATGGATTGGACACTATGTGTTAACCGGAAAGAAATAATATATTGACTAAACAGGTTGCCTTAATAAATAATAACTAAAAACAAATGGAGTGAGGGCATGGCTGCACACATCGCCATCATAGATGATGACCGGGTAACTTCTTCCATGCTGGAGAAGCTATTCAGCGAGAAGGGTTATAAGGTGATCAAGGCTCACGACGGGGAAAAGGGCCTTAAACTGGTCAAAGAAGAGCGGCCGCGGCTGGTCATCTGCGACATGCTGCTTCCCAAGATCCACGGGGCTGACCTCTGCCGGAAAATCAAGGACGACCCGGAACTTAAAGAGACCAGGGTGGTGCTGATCACCGCCGTCTACAAGGGAGCCACTTCCAGGATCGATGTCAAGAGTTACGGAGCCGATAATTATTTCGAAAAGCCAATCAACACCAAAGAGTTGCTGAGCTGGGTGGAGCAAAATGTGCCGGCAGAACCGAAACCGGCCCCGCCAGAAAAGAAACCAAATGATAAAAAAATAGACATAGAATCGCTCAACGTGGACGACGTGGTCAGCCAGCTTAAAAACATGGTGGATAAAGAACCCGGCAAGAAAAAATAGCGAGCATCACCGAGCGAGTCTGAGAGAAAATAGAGAACCAGTTGGGGGATCACCCCGAAAGATACTCAAATAGAACGGCAAGAGGGCTCCGGCTACCTGCTTTAAAAAAACGGCAGGTCCTTAACTTATACTATTTAATTATTATTCATTGCCTGACGGCATTAATTAGCCACAATATTAAAAAGTCAGGTTGTTTATCCCCTTGCTATCAGACTTAGTTAAATTAATTTATTCTTATTTAAGAATTATCTTATTTTTAAAAAATCTCCTTCTCATAAAAAAGCCTGAAGCCCGGGGTCGTAATTCTCCGGGCTTCAGGCTAAATAAATGAACTAAAGTTCCGGTTCTATTCCTGAGTCTTCAGCTCCCAAACCTGTATTTTTTAGTCTTCCTTCCTCCTTTATTTATGCTCCGCTTCGCACTGGCCGCTGCACAGATTCATTTCTTTGATAAGATGATGGGCACCGGAAAACTTTTCGGTGATGAACAGGACATAACGGATATCAACAGAAATCGAGCGCTGCCACTCGGGAATGATGTAGTAATCGCCGATGACGCTCTCGTAGGTCATGTCAAAGATGATACCCACCTGCTCACCCCTGGCGTTAAGGGTCGGAGAGCCGGAGTTACCGCCGGTGACATTGGTGGTGTTGAGGAAACAGGCTGGTACGTCTTTGAGGACCGGGTCTTCGAACTTTCCAAAATCTCTATTCTGGTAGAGTTCCTTCAGCTTGGCTGGAACATGGAACGGGAATTCGCCGGTTTCCTTTTCCATTACTCCCGTCAGGGTGGTTATGGGCTTGTAAACCACGGCGTCTCTGGGGCTATAACCGATAACCGGGCCGTAGGTGAAACGGATGGTGCCGTTGGCATCTGGAGCCATCTTTCCTTCCTTCATCTCCAGGAGGGCAGCCTCGTAGAGCTTCTTTATGTCGGCTCTATCCTGGGCCCAGTTTTTGCTTTCCTCGCGGACCACCTTGAGCTCTTTTTCCAGGTCAGCCGCCAGCTGAATGAACGGGTCGTTAAGTTTCATCAGGTCAGCCGGTTTCATTTCCAGGAGCTCAAGTCTCTTCTTCGGGTCCCCCAAAATAGTTTTGCTGTAAAGTCCATCGACATATTCGGAAATAGCTTTTTCAGATCTCTGGGTGAGGACTGGCCTGAAGGGCGCAGGAATCTTTTCGGCCGGCAGGTCAATCATCTTCTTCAGCTGATGCTTGAAAAACTCCCGGTCAGTGTTGAACACATAGCCGCGCTCGGCCAGCTGCACTCTCTGCTTGATGTAAGGCAGGTTGCGGTCCTGGTAAGAAGCCTCGCGGTCTTTGTCGGGTTTCTGGCGTTCTTCAACGGTGCGGTAAATGGTATAGGCCTGGGAAAGTACGGTTGAACCGAAATATGGGCTGATGACGTTGCTCAGAAGTTCGTTCCGGGAAGCATAGACATCATACCGTTTCATATACTCAGCCATCTGGTCGAGAACCTTCCCATACTTTTTCTGGCGTTCGGGCGAGGCCTTAATCCAGGCCAGGAGCTCCTTTTCCTGTTCTTTTTTTCTGGTAATGAGATCAACCTTCTTCATTCCCTCAACCTTGCCCTGCATGTTCTTGAGCGAATTGTAGAGGCCCTTGAGCATCGAGGCATAACGGATTTCGGTTTCCTTGTCTCCTTTGCTGGCCGATTCTATGAAATTGATTATGTCCTGAAATTCAGCCATGCGCTTGACCATGGCGTTGAAATCGTATTCTATCTCCACGGCCATGTTATTTCTGTAAGTGCGGCCCGGATAGCCCATGACAAATGTAAAATCACCTTCCTTGACACCTTCGGTGGAGATCTTCAGCCAGACCTTGGGCTTGTAGGGCACGTTCTCCGGGCTGTAGTCCACACCGATTCCCTCCTTGGAAACATAGGCGCGAAGGAAAGAAAAATCGCAGGTATGGCGAGGCCACATCCAGTTGTCGATTTCGCCGCCATAATTACCCAGGTCCTGGGGCGGAGCGTAGACCAGGCGAACATCTTTAATTCTTTTGAAGCGATACAGGTAATACTGGTTTCCGCTGTACATGCTGACCACATTGGCCCGGATGTCGGGGCCGGCTTTCTCGGCTTCAGCCACGATTTCTTTGACGGCCGCCTCAATGGCGTCATACTTCTGGCGCGGGGTCATTTTGGGCTTGACCTTGGAGAGAACTCGAGCCGTGACCTCCTCATAGCCGAGCAGGATATCAGCGGTGTAGCCCTGGGCCGGGATTTCTTGCTCGCGGGTCATGGCCAGGAAGCCGTTGGTGATGTAGTCGTTTTCTTTGCTTGAAGCCCGCTGGATGGCCCCGAAAGCCACGTGGTGGTTGGTGAGTATAAGCCCTTCGGAGCTAACAAACTCGCCGGTGCCGCCACCCAGGTTGACCACGGCACTCATCAGGCCGGTGCCGTCTTTCTTGTACAGGTCATCCGGGTTCATCTTCAGGCCGAGCTGCTGCAGGTTGAGCATCCGCATCTGGTGCGGCATCCACATCCCCTCATCCGCCCGGACCAGGAACGGCGCCAAGATTAATCCGATTAATAGAAACCCGATAAATAGTTTGGCTTTAAACTTCATAAGAACCTCCTGAATAATTTTCAAACGGAATATAAGACTAAACTCTTGATCAGTTAATCAAGTTTAGCAAAAGCTAACATAGAGATTAGATGATATTCCAACATTCATATCAATTCAATATGAAATTATTATTACAATCTCGCTACATTTATGTAACAATTTGACCATGACCAATCGTTTCATAAATAGATAATCATGATAATTGAGATGTTTATCATAGCTTGAAAAATCCAAACAGAAGAAGCTCTGGAAAAAGGAGGCTGGCATGGTACAAACCAAAACGAAAAATCACGTTCAGAGAATAAAACAGACTTCTCAGTTCTCCTTCAAGAATGATGATGCCGCTAAAAATATTTCGAGTTGGGCGTCTCTCTCTCTAGTTCTTTTGCTGGTCACGATAACCATGATTACAATCTCCACAGCCACCGAACTGCACGTTTATAACTACCAGGGTATCAATAAGAATGACATCCGGTTCCCACAATCTGAAGTAGGCAAAAAGGCGGAGGGGTTCTGGCTGGCTTTTGAAAAAGTGGATGTGACCGGGCTTGAAGCATTTTTTAAGGCAAATGTTCCGCCGGACAAGCTCCAACAGGTTACTGCAAAAGACAGGGCTCAACGGCTGCTCGGACTGAGGCAGCAGCTGGGCAAGGAATTAAGGCTATTAAAAATTATCTCCCCCTCGCCCGAGGAAATTAGCCTGATAATTGCCAACCTGGGCAACGAAATGTTCAAACTAAACCTCCTCTTCGAAAAGCAGGACAACAAGCTCTGGCTAAAGGGGCTGGCCGTTGATGAAGCGGGTCCAGAAGACCTGGCCCCTCCCCTGCCGGCCATGAACATTCAGCAGGCTCTCCAGGGTATAGAGCAGGAAATCGCCAAGGCGGTGCGGGAGGATCGATTCTCGGGAGTGGTGCTGGTGGCCAAAAACTTTACTCCGATATTCTTTAAGTCATACGGCCTCGCCAGCAAGGAATTTTCCGTCCCCAACCGTCCGGACACCCGGTTCAACCTCGGTTCCATCAACAAAATATTCACCAAAATAGCCATTGCTCAACTGGCCCAGGAGGGTAAACTCAGCCTGGACGATAAACTGGGTAAATTCCTGCCCTATTACCCGAATGCCGAGGCCAGGGAAAAAGTGACCGTCCGCCATCTGGTGAACATGACCTCGGGCATTGGCGATTTTTTTGGCCCCGAATTTGAGAAGACACCGAAAGATTTAATCCGCCACAACCGTGAT
Organism: Candidatus Saccharicenans sp.; assembly: GCA_024653215.1. Classification (GTDB taxonomy): domain Bacteria; phylum Acidobacteriota; class Aminicenantia; order Aminicenantales; family Saccharicenantaceae; genus Saccharicenans. Next base: position 145,262 of record JANLFU010000005.1, read on the forward strand.
TATCTCCAATTCTTTGCTTCAAAGCCGCTGGCCTTTGAACCGGGAACAAGGCAGATGTACTCCAACGGCGGATACGTGGTCCTCGGAGAAATAATCAGCGTGGCCGCGGAAATGGATTATTACAATTACGTCAGAAAAAATATATTCGAGGCAGCCGAGATGAAGGAATCCGACTGGTTTGAAGCTGATTCTATTGTTCCGAATTTGGCTGAAGGCTATACCAGGAAGGTTGAAGGGCCGGAAGATTCAACAACCCAGCAAAAAGACAAATCCAGCTCGCAGCAACAACCTGAAAAGCAATCGGCCAGTCAAGACTGGCGCAAAAATATTTATACCAGGCCAGCCCGGGGCAGCGCGGCCGGAGGTGGCTATGCCACGGCCGAAGACCTGCTGCGTTTTATCCGGGCCCTTTATGAATGCCGACTGCTCAACGAAGCCTGGACCAACTGGGTTTTCACCGGACAGGAACCCGGCCCTCAATCAACAGGGCCAGTGATTGACGACTCCCCGGCGCGATCTGGTTCTGGCGAAAACAATAATATCCCTTCCTCTGAACCAGATAGCGAGGATGGATTATCTTCCCCTGTTCATTCAATAAGGGAAAATGAACCTCTGGCAGCCGCACCCATAAAAACCCAGACTTCGGCAGCTTCAAGTTTCTTGTTAATGAACGGGAACAGGATTATTACTACAACAAAGGAAGATAATGAACCCTCAGATAATCCCGAAAATCCGGATCCCGGCCAATCAAACCAGTCAAGGATTGACCGCAGCCGCTGGAGCCTGGGAATTGCGGGCGGTGCCCCCGGCATTAACGCCGCGCTGGAGTTTGAAGCCCAGACCGGGTTTACCATCATAGTTCTCGGGAATTATGACCCGCCCGCAGCCACACAAATGGCCAGGATGATAAGAAGATACCTTGGCGCAGTAAAAAATTAGACAATAATCATCCATTCCCGAGATAAACAAAGATTAAACGGCATACACTGTTGCCTGACATATCTATAAAGGGTTTCTCACAGGATTTCTTTATTACTAACATTGTTTGCAACCTGATAACCGGTGCAGACTGGTAACCCAACGAACCGATTGCTATTTAGGATCACCAGTAACTGGAGCTTTCAGGGAGATGCAATAAAGGAAGTTATTGCCTGGCGGATTACGAGCTGAGGTTGAACGGCCTGGCCTAAAATAAAAAATAGGACCTAAATTCAATAAGCCCTGAAGTTCAGGCCTCAATCTGTATCCTCACCGAACCATCAGTAAAATAAGGAAATATGGATTGCGGCCCCCTTTTTATATAAAATAAGCTGCTGATCAATGGAGAAAAAAAATGGCTCGAAAACAAAAGGTACTGGTTCTTTTTTGCGGTGGCACTATCGTCATGGAAGAGCGACCGGACGGCTCACTGGCCGTCCCCGACAGCAAGGATTCGGCCATAAAGATACTCAGGGACGTGGAACCACGGCTGTCCACCATCGCCGAGTATGACATCGAATTCATCGCTAACATAGACTCAACTAACATCACCCCGGCCGACTGGGACCGAATTCTGCATTGCCTTAAAAAACACTATAAAAATTATGACGGCTTTGTCATAACCCACGGCACCGACACAATGGCCTACACCGCCGCCGCCCTGAGCATCGCCATCAAAGGCCTCGGCAAGCCCGTAGTCCTGACCGGAAGCCAAATACCGGGCGGACGGATAGAAAGCGACGCCAAGCGAAACTTGATCAACGCTTTCAAATTGGCCACCATGGACCTGTCGGGCGTGTTCATCGTTTTTGACGAACGCATCATCCTGGGCAGCCGGGCCACCAAGGCTTCTGAGTCCAGACTGGATGCCTTCCAGACGGTCAACGGCGAAGATGCCGGAGAAATCAACATAGAGATTAATATTAAGAGTTGGGTGCCGAAAAGAAACACCAAACCTCATCACATCCAGGTCAGGCCGGGGTTTGAACCCGATATTTTCGTCTACACCCTGACCCCCGGCTGCGACCCGGGCGACCTGGAATTTCTGCTGAACAACAAGAAGATTAAGGGCATTATCATCCGGGCCTACGGCACCGGAAACATACCGTATGGGTTCGAGAGATTTTTCAAAAAAGCCCGGGCCAAGAAATTACCGGTGGTCGTGGCTTCACAGTGCCTGCACGGCAAGACCCTGATGCATCTTTATGATGTCGGCCGCAAGGTTCTGGAGCTTGGAGCAATTGAGGGCCGCGAACAGAGCCTGGAAAACCTGGCGGTCAAGCTGATGTGGGGCCTGAGACATGAGCCACATCGCATTGAAGAAATAATAAAAGAAACCGGCTATTGAATTTACGCAAAATACATAACCCACCTTGTTAGAAACGACAGATATGGATATGTATAGCCTGGCAACTTGCAGGCGGAATTTCCCGGTAAACCTAAATCTATCCCACTTCAATATGTTACCGGCCAGCTCCCCGGCCTTCCGGTCTTAAGTCTACCTGGGTAAGCTGAAACGGAATTTGACTAAGAATTATAACTCTGGGCGACAGAAAACGACCTGCCACCAGGTTTCAGTACGGCCCCCACTTCATCAGGACTGGCGGGATAAGGGCCAGCAGGCTAAAAACCATAAGGATCAACATCAGGGGCACAAACCACTTGGCCCACCTCTCCCAGGGAATCCGGGCCACACCGAGCACACCCATGGTTACAGCCGAGGTGGGAAGAATCGGGTTTATAACTTCGCAGAGCTGAAAGGCCAGCACCGAGGTCTGGCGGGTAATTCCTACCAGGTCGCTCAGCGGAGCGATAATCGGCATGGTCAGGGCAGCCTGGGCCGTGCCCGAATGCACGAAGAAATTTATCACCGCCTGGACCAGAAAGATTATCTGGGCCGTCAGGATCGAAGGTACCGCCGAGATTACTCCCGCCGCTCCCTGGAGCATGGTGTCCAGGACCGCTGCTTCCTTCAGGATGATTAGGACCGCCCGTCCGCCCGAAATAATTAGCGAAACATTCATCATGTCCTTGGCGCCATCAACAAAGTTTTTGGCCATGTCGGATGGTTTCATCCGGGCCAGGAATCCTGAAACCAGCCCGATGCCCAGAAACAGGGCGGCAATTTCTTCCATGTACCAGCCCTTTTTCAAAATGCCGAAAATCAGAAGACCCACCCCGACAAAAAGGCAGGCAATGATCAGCTTCTGGGATGTCCCCCACTGCAGGTTGGAAGATGAGTTTTCCTGGTGGTGAATTCTCTCCCGGTCAAGGTCATAGACCGGGCTGAGCTGCGGATTTTTTCTGACCCTTTCGGCATAAATCATTACAAAGGCAATGGCGATTATGGTGGCTATAATCCAGAGAATAAGCCGGTACCCCAGTCCGGAATAAAGCGGCAGCTCGGCAAAGCCCTGGGCGATGCCGACTGTAAACGGGTTGAAAAAAGCAGCCGCAAAACCGACGGCCGAGCCCACAAACGGAATGGCCACGCCCACCACCGAGTCATAGCCCATTGAGATGGCAAAAGGTATAAAAATCAGCACAAAGGGGATGGACTCCTCGGCCATGCCGTAAACGCTTCCAGCCAGCGAGAAAATAATCATCAGGACCGGTATGACCAGAACCCTGAGCTTCGGATTTCGCCCAAAAAAAGCGGCCAGCCGGTGAATCCCGGCATCTATAGCCCCGGACCTGGTCAGGATGCCAAAAGTCCCGCCGAAAATAAAAATCAAAAAGATTATCAGGGCCGCATCCTGAAAGCCGCGAATGGGAGCAATCAGCAACCACTCGGGCCCCAGCCACTTCTTTTCCACCTGGTGGTAGGTTCCCGGAACGGTCACCAGCCTGGTTTTGCCCTGAACTGTCTTCTCGGCCCGGTTAAACTCGCCCGAAGGCAGGGCCAGGGCCAGCAGGTAAACCAGTATTACCAGCAAATAGATTAAAACCAGCGTATGCGGCAGCCTGAAACCCTTTTTCTTCATCCTGACCTCATCATGAACAACGAATTCATCTATGTATTAGACTAGATACAAGATACAGGAAGATTTTCGCCAGAACTGGCTCCCGGGTCAATAAAAATATTTATTTTACTGCTGAGCCTTCTGTTGAACATTTCTCGGGATTCTCTTCTTCCCCACGAGCATAAGCCCCAGCTGATTACCGCCGCTTTTCTGACTCTCGCCGGCTTTCTGGCCTCTTTCCGCCCGCTCCAGCCCAATTTGACAAGAGTCGGCTCCCCGGTATACCATCCCTACCGATGGGGTGAGGCAAAATCGTTGCTCGAGAGACAATATGACCCACATAGCAGACAAAACCAATCTCTTGTCCCTTCAGATCACATCTCGAGTTACGCCAACCCCGGCTTAGAATCCTTAATATCGAGAGGGGGCGAAGATATTCTGATTTTGCAAAATCAACCCGCAGCGGTTTTGCGACCAGGAAAGGAAGGCATATGATCGGTCAAACAGTATCGCACTACCGGATTCTGGCAAAGCTCGGGGGCGGCGGTATGGGGGTAGTTTATAAAGCCGAAGACACGAAGCTGGGGCGGACCGTCGCCCTGAAGTTCCTGCCCGAAGAGGTGTCCCGCGATGAGCAGTCCGTGGAAAGGTTCAAGCGAGAGGCCCGGGCCTCATCGGCTCTCAATCACCCGAACATCTGCACCATCTATGATATCGACGAATTCGAGGGACAACACTTCATTGCCATGGAGTACCTTGACGGGAGGACGCTCAAGAACGAAATCGCCGGCCGGCCCCTTTCCCTTGACCGGATCCTGGAGCTCTCCATCCAGATCGCCGACGGGCTCGATGCCGCTCACAGGAAAGGGATCATCCACCGGGACATCAAGCCCGCCAATATCTTTGTCACCGACCGCGGCCAGGTCAAAATTCTCGACTTCGGGTTGGCCAAACTCGGGCCAGCCGGGCGCGAAGCCGGCCCCGACATCGCCGTGACCGAAACCATGGACCAGATGCTGACAAGTCCCGGGACAGCGGTCGGGACCGTGGCCTACATGTCGCCGGAGCAGGCTCTCGGCCTGGCCCTGGATCAGCGCACTGACCTTTTTTCGTTCGGCGTGGTGCTTTACGAAATGGCGACGGGAGTTCTGCCCTTCCGGGGATCGACCTCAGCGGCGACTTTCGACGCCATCCTTCACAGCGCGCCTACCCCACCGGTCCGGATCAACCCCGATCTGCCGGCCGATCTGGAGAGGATCATCAATAAAGCTCTGGAAAAGGATCCGAATCTGCGCTACCAATCAGCCTCGGACCTGAGAACAGACTTGATGCGTTTGAAGCGGGACTCGGATTCGAGCCAGTCGGCGGCGGTGGCCACGGCTCCGCCAAAGCCGGGAAAGACCAAAAGCAAACGATGGATTCTCTGGGCCGGCCTGGCTGCTGGGGCGCTCATCATGGCATCGGGCTATCTGCTCATTTCCCGTTTCCTAACGATCCGCCCCGCCGCACCCGTCGCACGCGCCCTCTGGCGCTTGACCTACGACTCCGGTCTGCAGTGCGAGCCGTCCTGGTCCCCGGACGGCCGTTTTATCGCCTACGCCTCGGACCGCGCTGGCAATTTCGATATCTGGGTCAAGCCCGCGGGCGAGGGAGATCCGGTGCAGATCACCAAAGACCGGGCTAATGATTGGCAGCCCGAGTGGTCGCCGAACGGCAACCTCCTGGTCTTCCGCTCCGAGCGCGAAGGCGGAGGTCTCTATACCATCCCCGTTCTAGGCGGGGCGGAGCGGAAGTTGGCCAGCTTCGGCTACCGCCCCCGCTGGTCTCCCGACGGCAGCCGGGTGTTATTCTCGAACTCGGCCCTATACGAGGCAAGCATTAAGGAGAAGGCCTATATCGTAGGCCTGGACGGAAAACCCCCGGTACAGGTATTAGCCGATTTTCTCTACGTGACAAGGGCCGTCTGGCACCCTGACGGTCAGCGCATCACATTCCAGGGGACGCACAGCAAGTTCGGGGCAGGCCTCTGGACCGTCTCCTTAAATGATGGGGTTCCCCATCGTATGGAACTTCGACCGGAAGTCGCCCAACGGGCCAAGGAAATGGAGATTGACATCAGCACTGCCTCTTCCATTCTCTGGGGACCTTCCGGCCGGGTCCTGTATTTTGTCGCTACATCGAAAGGCGTTACAAATATCTGGAGAGTGGCTGTAGACCCGCAGACCCTGTCCTTGGTGGCCGGCCCGGAGCGGCTGACCACCGGCCCAGGGGCGGATTCCGACATTGCGATCACGGCGGACGGCCGAAGAATGGCCTTCACGACAAGAAGCGCCAGGGACCAGATTTGGTGTTTCCCCTTTAACGCTTCCTCCGGCATTGTCCTCGGAGAAGGCCACCCTGTTACAGAATCAGGAGTATGGGCAGGAGAGCCAAGCCTGACCCCGGACGGAAAGAAAATGGTCTTTATCGTCATGCGTGATACGAAAGAGGAGCTCTGGGTCAAATCGTTAGAGGATAACAGAGAGACGTTGTTGAAACCCCACGACGGCAGTGAACGCTTTGTGCCGCGCTGGTCCCGCGATGGCAGGCGCCTGGCCTACCGCCGCACATCAAACATAAATCTGGAGCGGACAAAACGGGAACGGCAGATCGTGCTCCTGAGCGCGGAGGGAGGAGACGAACAGCCGCTGACCAGCCACGTTGCTGGCGTGAACAATATCGCCTTTGATTGGTCGGCGGACGGAGAATGGATCCTCGGCTCATCAAATCTGGGTGCGTCACGCTTCAGGCTCTGCCTTTTTCCAGTTTCAGCGGCGCCGCACGCAGAGAGCCAGATGCGTGTCATAGCGGAACACCCGGAATTCAACCTCTGGCAGCCTAAATTCTCGCCGGACGAGCGCTGGATCATCTTCAATGCCACGCCCCCGGCAGATCCGGTCTCTATCATCTATGTCATCCCTTCGTCCGGCGGACCCTGGACGGCCGTTACTGATCCAACCTACTGGGCCGACAAGGGACGCTGGTCTCCGGATGGGAAAACGATCTACTTCATCTCCAACCGGGTGACCGGGTTCTTCAACGTCTGGGGGATAAAGTTTGATCCGGTCAAGGGAAAGCCGGTCGGCGAACCCTTCCGGGTAACGAGTCTTGAGAGTCCGGGCCGAATGATCCTTCCTTCAGTCGGAGGCATGGAACTGGATCTCTCCCAGCAGCGGCTCGTTCTTCCCATCGAAGAGATTTCCGGCAACATCTGGATCCTGGAGGGGATCGACCGATAAAACATCAGACTTGTTTGCGGTTAATCTTAAGGGCGGGGACGTAACGAATGGGGCTGTTTTTTCTCCCATCTAAAATAATTAAAAATTCTGCTTCCTTTCTTTTCTCTTTTAGATTTCTTGCAGCTCCATCGATGGGTATGGTCCTTGTCAGCAATCGTTTCCTTTCTACTCGTAAATAGCAAAAGCCGGCTGAGACCTTCTCTCCCTTGTTCACCCTTCCAGGCAATAACCTACTGCCTTCTTTCAGGACGGCATAGTCTGTAAGGAAAGCAATAAGGCACTCCAGATATTATATTGACCTTTTTCCTGTCATTTGATGGGATTCTGTTTCATCGGTGTGCCAATTGCCCCACATCTGACATAAATTCGGAGGTTGAATAAATTAGGACCGCCCCCGAATATAAGAAAGAAATTCTTTCGGGCTCATAATTTTGATGTTCAGATAGTTCTTTATTCTCAGAAGGTTTTTATCGCCGCTTACAATTAGCTCGGCATCCAGGGCCACAGCACATTCAATAAACTTGTTATCATCCGGATCATCAGGGATTATATTGAGCGAGGGCGTTTTAGCAGCAAATATCAGGTTAAAGCCTTCGGCCAGAAAATCAACCAGTTCTTTTAATTCGGGTTCCCCTTCCAGCCCCAATCTCTTAAGCACCGCGATATATTCATCTATGATCGGGCCCGATAAGCATATTACGACCTTTCCCTCTTTCCACAAATCTATAATCTTTTTGGGGTTGCCGCCAAAAAACGAAGAAATAAATACGTTGGTATCGAGAACGATTCTCATCGAGTTCTTTTCCTGGCTTCTTTAATGGCCGCGGGAACATCAGCCGGCCGAACTCCCCGCTCTTTCAGTTTCTGCCCAATTCTTTCCCATAATCCGTCCAGGTAAGAAGCTATGTCTCGATTCTTTACATAATCCTGGATTAATTCCCTCACCATCTGGCTGGTGGTTTTTCCCTCCTGCCTGGCTAGGCGATCCAGCCGTTGTTTTAAGTCTTTATCAATTCTTATGATCATCTGGCGTTCCATTCAGCCCTCCTGTATAATTCGTATATACATTATATATTTTCAATTAAATTGTCAAGTTCTGGAAATACCTGAAGATGTGTGGTGAAGATTGAGCAAGAAAAATAAATTCCCGTTTTGCTTATCTTTTCCCCTATGCTTACCTTTTCACCTGTCTTTTTAATGTTTCTTTTATAATAAGAATAATCCCTGGATAATAATATTCTCTTCCCCTTCTTCCTGACCTCTTGGTCATTTCATAATCATGAACAAAATACCAAGCGACAGCGCTGAATTTTCCCTTATTATTCTTTTCTATTATTTTTTCAAGAAACTCAGTTAGTTCATTTTTAATGATATCCCTTCCATTAACTTTATCAACAGAAATCCTGGGAACAACAAAACAAAGACCAAATCTACTTATGTATCTTGGTCTCGGCCTGAGCTCACCAGCCTCTACCTGGGCTTTATCCAGACTATGCCATATTTTTGCCAGAGCTTCCTTTTTAGTCTCGAGCCGGGCTCTTCTATCTAACTTTCCAAGATTTATTTGACATTTCTTCGCTTCGAATAAGAAGATTTTTTCTTTACAGATAATTCCAAGATCACATCGGCCATAATAATTGGAAGAATCCTTTCTCCTTCCTTTCTGATCAGAGAATTCTTCAACGGTACAATATCCCGCCATCCATCCGGCTCCGGAAAGCATTCCAACCAGAGTCCGTTCATTATATTGCCAAGGCATTCGATTTATTGGAGGCCTGCTTGATTTGATTTTCTTAAAAAAGTCCCTGTTAATTTCGCACCATTTTTCAAAGATTGACCCAAATTTCTTTAACTTACCACTAGTAATGAACTTTTTTTTGAATAAATCAGGATTAGTTCTTTTATCCATTACAGTTCCTACTCCGCATAAATCATCTTGACGGTCATGCCACCATCGACCACCAGGTTGGTCCCGGTGATGAAGCCACTCAGCGAGGAGCAAAGGAAAAGCACGGCGTTGGCCACGTCCTCGGGCTTTCCCACCCGCCCGGCCGGATGCTGAAGATGGTCGGTTTCCTTGAGAACAGGAATTTTTCTTTCTCTTCTTTTCTTGTAAGCCAAAACTTCAATCCAGCCCGGACTGATGGCATTTACCCTGATCTTCCTTGAAGCCAGGGAAACTGCCAGGGAATGGGTCAGGGCCAGCAGTCCACCCTTTGAGGCCGAATAAGGTTCGGTATCAGCCTCGGACATCAGGGCCCTGGTTGAGGCGATGTTAACCACGGCTGCCCCTTCCGGCAGCCCTGGCAGCAGGTACCTGACCATCAGGTATGGAGCCCGCAAATTGACATTTATCACTTCATCCCACTCGGCGATAGTTCTTTCCTCAAGCTTTTTCCAGTTACCAATACCGGCGTTGTTCACCAGGACATCAATTTTATTGGCTCTTTCCAGGATTTTGAGACAGCTTTCTTCTATCTGGCTTGGATCGGACAGGTCGCATTTTAAGAATTCAACCCGCCCGGAAAATTCTCCAAGAAAATCTGTCAGGGCGTCAGAAATGGCCTCTTCATCCCGGTCCAGAGCCATTACTCGGGCTCCGTTTCTTAATAAGCCAATCGCGGTGACCAGACCAATTCCCTGAGCTGCCCCGGTCACCACCGCAGTCTTTTGCTCGAATTCAGATATTGAAAGAAATTCCATCTTTTTTTCTCCTTAACGCAATCATTTTTTCAATCGGAACATTTAAGATTAAACATAGAATATCCTATCCTCAATTTTTTATAAATCCTCAACCCCTGGAGTATTTCTAATATTCCACGCTTTATATCCAGAGCCCAGAGGCAATTCTCTCCAGGGGCACGGGCTGGACAACTTTACAAGTGGGATCTCTCCCCTATCTATTCAATCTTTCCAGAGCTATTCAAAGTCAGCCTATTGTTTTATTTACAGATTTATAAGGCCTCGACACAAAATCAAAAATATTAATGATCAAATTAAGCGATTAAATCAATAATCCGGGAATCGAGCCTGCAGCAGCGCCCCCTAGACCTTACCGGTGGAAGCTTTCGCCGATGAACTTCAGGCCGTCCAGGATACCGGTACGCCAGTAGCTCCAGGTGTGGCCGCCATCCCGGACCCGGAATTCATGGGGGATTTTCCGGTCGCGCATGGCCACGTGCAGCGCGGCGTTGCCCTTGTAAAGAAAATCGTCGTCGCCGCAATCTATGTAAAAGCGCACCGTCTTAATCTTCTCCATGGGCAGCGTCTTGACCAGGTCCAGAGGATTATAACTTCTGAAATGAGCGTTTAGCCGGTCCTTGCCCTTCAAGCCGGGTCCGAAGAGCGGCGCAAAGATGCGCTCGTAGACCTTTTCGTCGGTGGCGATAACTTCTTCATCTGTCCAGACTGCCGCGCTGAAAGGAGCTGCGGCCGCAAACATCTCAGGGTGGCGCAGGGCATAAATCAGGGTCCCCCAGCCGCCCATGGACAGCCCGGCAATTCCCCGGTACTCCTTCTCCGACCTGGTGCGGTAGGTAGCATCTATGTAAGGAATGAATTCCTGGAAGAAAAAGTCTTCGTAGCGGACCTTATTCTGGTAATCGTTGATGTACCAGCTCACTCCCCCGTCGGGCATGACTATTATCATCGGCGGTATCTGTCGCTCGGCTATGGCTTTATCCGCGGTCAGGTGAACTTCGCCAAACTGCAGCCAGCCGGTATCGTTATCGGTGTAGCCGTGGAGCAGGTAAACCACCGGGTAGCGACGGTTTGAGGTCTGGTAATCAGGCGGCAGATATATGGAATAGCGAACCTCTTTTCCCAGGATTTTGCTCTGGACGGTCAACCCTTCCTGAACCTGGCCTGATTCCTGCCCGGCCAGAACCGGGCTATTCAGGAAAAGACCAAGAGCGATGATGAAAGACAGGGTTGCTGCCAGCTTCAGGTTAAAATTAATCCTCTTCATATCCGCTGCCTCCCAAATAAATATTCAAGACAATATATTTTCAATTTTCTGGTAATAGCTTTTCTGTCTTGCTTTAACTCTCTGAAATCGGAACCGATGTTCATGATCATCCCGGCAGGTATCAAATCCTTTTATATAACAGGTGACAGCAGGCAGTCAAAAGGTCGGCCATATAGTTACTTAATCCTGGGGCAAACGCTTCAGAAGGAAAAGAAAAACAAGTAATTATCCAGGGTGATGGTTACAGGTAATAATAAAGAAAGCAAGTCAAGACAGGCAAATTATGGTAAATTGGTAAGTGAGAGTTGAAGAGAGAAAAACCGTAAAAAGGCAAAAACAAAGCTCTCTGGGCTTTTTGGCGTTAATTAAAGTTTGGAAAGGACGAAGCCATGATTGAAAAAACCTACAATTTCACCCGCACCGATGACAAGGTGATCGAGAAAATAATTGCCGACGACAACGTGAATATAAATCATATGGTTCTGAACAAGGGACAGGCCCTGCCCGAGCATTTTTCCAACTCCAACGTCTACATGATTGTAATCCGTGGCAGAGTAACCCTGCAGCTGGCCGACCAGCCCGCCCATCACTACCCGGCCGGGACCATAATCAACATACCCTACAACATCAAGATGAACGTCAGCAACCAGCAAGACGACACCCTGGAATTCTTCGTGGTCAAGGCTCCCAGCCCGTCGGCTTTTGAGAAGAAGCAAAGCCGCTGAGCCCGGAGTCGGAACTTTGAGCTGCCGTGGCCAGGAGGTTCTGGCGATAGAAATTTTCGGTCTCGGCATGGAACTATCTAAATCATAAACTCCACTGCAATCAGCATTTCCTCGGATTCCCCCTCTGGTCGAAGGTCTATCTCAACTATTCTTGTTGCCCTGCAATTATTCCTAAGGCAAAAATGACCAGAAAAAGGCAAAATTTTCATTCCATAATGGGGTGCCCAATCCAAAATAAAAAGCCAGCCGATGCTGGACATATCCGCCTGATTAATCTATAATTTTTAGCCTTCGGGGAGTAGCGCAGCCTGGCCAGCGCACAGCGTTCGGGACGCTGGGGTCGTGGGTTCAAATCCCACCTCCCCGATTTTGTTTTTCTCTTATTTCCCCCGTTCGATATGCATAGCCACTTTTATGTTTTCTTGATCTTTTCTTTTAGTGTACTTGGACAAAACATGTCTAACTTTTCTTGAAATAGCAGGAAGGCATCGGGAGTTACCCTGTCAGCCAATACTTTTGGATTAACATAATATAGGCTATTCCAGGATTCCACACTTAAATATCTTTATAAACTTAACCGCCCTCCACGCCAGAATAATGCCCTGTGTTCTGGTCACGAAGCTTGACGGTTTGACCAGTATGTACCGGGCCGGAATTGTATTGCCATCTATCTCGATGGACACTCCCGGGGATAGCCAGAACAGGACAGGAGGGAGCGGCGGCTCAGCCGATCGGCCATTACTCTACCCTTAACTCAGGCAGCCACTTTTGAGACCAGAAAAGAATTGCTGTCAATACCAGCCGGAAGCTTGCCGGTGAAATTTTACCCCATATATATGAATGGCTATTCATATGAAATCCGGGTGGCTGGAACCATGATAACCGTAGACAAAATATTTGATTTATTCTGATCCGATAACAAGATATTTTTACTCTCTTCTATTTAATTAATTAACCCGTTTGAAACTCCCGCCAATTTTTCACTAAGAGCCACAAACTGGCCTATGGTCATCCACCTTGAATCGAAGCCAGTCCTTCGGCAACATGCCCTATCCTCCAGGGCCAGATTTTCCAGTTGTATTTTCAGGCCATTTCAGTATATTCAAATTGTATATACAAGGAGGGCCTGTCCAGATGATCAAAGAGATTTCCGGCGTTACCATCGAATGTGTTATGGGGAACATAGCCGACCAGCCTGACATGATGGCCATAGTCAACGCGGCCAACGCTCACCTGCGGCCGGGTGGCGGAGTGGCCGGGGCCATCCACCGGGCCGCCGGGCCAGGCCTGGAGGAAGAATGCCAGAAGTATGCCCCGATCGAACCCGGCCAGGCCGTAATCACCGCCGGCTACAACCTTCCCAATAAATATGTCATCCACACTCTGGGGCCGGTCTATGGAGTGGATAAGCCGGAGGCAAAGCTCCTATCCGACTGTTACCGCAACTCTTTGCTCCTGGCCGAACAGCACGGCATAGATTCCATTGCCTTCCCGGCCATATCCACCGGCTATTTCCGATATCCCCTGGAGCAAGCCACGGCCGTGGCCCTGAAAACGGTTATAGAAATGATCCCGCAGCTTAAACAGGTAAAGAAAATAAGGTTTGTCCTCTTCAGCGAATCAGACCTCGTGGTCTACGAGGCCGAGCTGGCCCGCCTGGCCGGAAGTTAAGTTAATGAAGGCATAAATTATCAAATGCCGGCCTTGTCTCCCTCCATGGCCAATTGAGCTTGAACTCTTAGAACCATCCGAGCTCAGCTTCTAAGCCGGCTCTTCTTGATCCTTCTTTTTATAAAGTCAACTGGCAGCGCCCTTATTTAAGTTCCATTTGAGATGACCAGACAAGAGCTGAAGCTAAAGCTTTTGAGGTCTTTCCAGTAGATAAATACTCGGGCTACCGCAGAGAAAACAGGAGTACAATGGAAACTTAATTCCTGCGCCTGGTCTGTTTTGTTTGCTTTAATGAAACTCAGTTCATCCTCTTTCAGAAAGTCGCTCTTAACAAGTTTTCTCGAATTCTCCGGGCAATGCTTGAAATGGTAACTTATAAGATATTAAACCTAAATCATCAGGCCTGCCCTATTAAGATTTCCGGGCATCAGGCACTCCGGCTTGAATTAAAATCCAGTAGCAGAGGATTGAAGAGAGGCACCAATAGCTGTTGCCTCTGGAAACGCAGGACGACAGTTGCCGGGCAGGCCCCGCGGACGTATAATCTAAGCTATTAAATCGCATGGACCAGGAAATCAACGAAACCTCAACCCAGTTTCTACCGCGGCTTCTGGCCCTGGGCAAGAAATTCTCCTGGCAACAAACCTTTTACGCCCTAAAATATCCCAATTACCGGCTGTGGTTCTGGGGTCAGCTGATTTCGGTCCTGGGCTCCTGGATGCAGATGACGGCCCAGGCCTTCCTGGTCTATGAACTGACCCACTCCCCCGCTTACCTCGGTTACGTGGGCTTCGCCGCCGGCCTGCCCACCTGGCTTTTCATGCTCTACGGCGGCGTGGTGGCCGACCGCATCCCCCGCCGGCGCATTCTGATCCTGACTCAACTGATCATGATGATCCTGGCCTTTATCCTGGCCGGGCTGGTCTTTATGCGGCTGGTCCAGCCCTGGCACATTATCATCCTGGCCTTCTGCACCGGAATAGTTAACGCCTTTGATGCCCCGGCCCGCCAGGCCTTCGTCATGGAAATGATTGAACCCGATGCCCTGACCAATGCCATAGCCCTGAATTCAGCCATGTTCAACAGCGCCCAGGCCCTGGGACCGGCGGCCAGCGGTATAATCTATGCCGCCGTGGGACCGGCCTGGTGTTTCACCATAAACGGCCTCAGTTTCATTGCCGTCATCGTGGCCCTGGCCCTGATGAAGCTCCGTCCCTTTGTTCCACGCCAGTCCCGAAACTCGGTTATCCAGGACCTCAAAGAGGGCGTTGAATATGTCCTTAAGCACAGCACCATCCGCCTCCTGGTCCTGACCGTGGCCATAACCACCCTGTTCGGCCGTGCCTTTATCACCTTGCTCCCGGCCTGGGCGGTCCAGATCCTTGGTGGCGACGCCCGCACCAACGGCTTCTTGCTGACCGCTTCCGGCCTCGGGGCCTTAACCGGGGCCCTGTTCATAGCTTCTTTCAGCCAGCACCTATCTCGCGGCAAACTGTTTGTCCTGGGGATGTTATTCTACCCGGTGTCCATAATTCTTTTTGCCCTGTCCAGGTTCTTGCCTCTGTCGCTCCTTCTGCTGTTCATAAGCGGTGTGGGGGTAATCATAATTTATAACCTGGCCAACGCCCTGGTCCAGATTCAAACTCCAGAGAATATCAGGGGCCGGGTGATGAGTATCTACAGCTTTGTCTTTTTCGGGCTGATGCCTTTCGCTGCCCTGTGGATAGGAGCCGCCGCCAATAACCTTGGAGAAAAAATTCCCGTCCTGGCCTCGGCCATTATTTTCCTGGTTTACGCCGTGGCCATCTTCATCTTTGACCGACGCCTGGTAAAGCTGCGCTGAGTTTATATTTCTATTCCGAGCTTTTCAGGGTTTAAGAATTCCATAAGCATAGAAATTACGGTAAGAATCTGTTGAGCGGCACACTTCCCTTCCCTACCTGAGACTTTCCGATTAATTCCTTCTTAACAGACCTTTCTGTTATGAGTCTGAGAAAACGTGCTTCTGGCTGGAGTCGCACAATGGTTCAGGCAGAGGCAGTTGGTCAGTTGACCCGGGATTGGGCAGGCTGCGGTTTGTACTTAAAAAGTCCGGATTTTCGTTCAGCGAATCAGCAATCAGGGTTGGCCCGAACCCGAAGAGATTCTTACTCCAGAATCCTTATTCAGAATTCCTCGAGCTCCACCAGCTCGTATTTCTGGCGGCCAAGCCCTATCTTCTCCCCGTAGGCCAGCTGCACCGACCAGTCGATGTTGTAGCCCTGCTTGAAGGCATCGCGGCCGGCTGTCTTAACCACCAGGTCGGCCGAAGCCTGGTCCACCGCCACCGGGTCCAGGGAGCCGACTATCCCGACATCCGGAACAATGGCCGGCTGGTTCTTGGCCATGCAGTCGCAGTCCTTGGTGACCTGAAGGATAAAATTAATAAAGCCAATCTTATCGCCGAAATGGTTCTTAACCGAAAGGGCATATTCCGCCATTTTTTCCTGCAACCGGCGGGAATCTTCATCCCACTTCATCTTGACCGCACCGTACTTGCAGACTACCAAACATTCGCCGCAGCCGATGCATTTTTCGTCATCGATCATCACGTAACTTTCGGCCTGGACGATGGCCTCGGCCGGACAATACCTGATACAGACCCCGCAGTTCCGGCACTGCTTGGCATTCACCCTGGGATGGACAACCGAGTGCTGGTCCAGCTTGCCGGCCCGGGAAGCGCAGCCCATGCCCAGGTTCTTGATGGCCGCCCCCACCCCGGTCTGGACATGCCCGGTAACGTGGGTTAAACAGAGCATGGCCTCAGAATGGAGGAAGGCGCTGGCAATCCGGGAAGACTTGATTCTCTGTCCTTCTACCTTGACTTCAGATTTTTCCCGGCCGACCAGGCCGTCGGCAATGATCACCGGTATCCTGACCACGTCCGGGGTAAAGCCGTGCTCCCAGGCCAGCCGAATATGGTCTACAGAATTAGAACGGTTGCCGACGTAGAGGGTGTTGCTGTCCGAGAGAAAGGCTCTCTGGCTCTTTTTCAGAATCTCGTCGATGATACCGGTCAACCAGCGGGGCTTGATATGCCCGGTATTATTTTTTTCCCCGAAATGAATCTTGAGGGCCACGAAATCTTCGGGCTGAATTTTTTCGTTCAGGCCGAGAGCCAGGTAGATGGCCCGGGCTTTCCTGGCGATTAGTTCGGGCTTCTCTTCGCGGTTGGCCTTGATAAAATAAACTCTGCTTTTCATCATGTAACCTCTAATGATTGTGAACGCGACCGCGACCTGAAACAGTCATGGTGGCCAGGCCGGCTTCCGGTCATAGAATATTTACAACGTTTCCTATCTTACCAGAAGGGAGCGGACTGTTTCCACCCCGTCGCCAAGGGTAAAGGCATAGCCCAGGTTCAGGAGAGTTTTTTCTATGGCATCAAAGGCAAAGATGACCTGTTCCCTGGTCAGGTTGCCCATGTGCCCCAGCCGGAAAACCTGGCCGGCCACCGGACCCAGCCCCCCGGCCACCACCACCCCGTTCTCGTAAAGCTTGCGCCTGAAGCTTACATCGTCCAGGCCCTCGGGGTAACGGACCACCGACAGGGTGGCCGCCAGGCAGGTTTCATCGGTAAAAATACTGAACCCGAGAGAGCTCAGACCGCTGCGGATAACCGAAGCCAGGCGGTCATGCCTTTCAAACCTCTTATCCAGCCCTTCTTCCAGGACGATCCTGGTGGCCTCGTAGAAGGCCCTGATTTCATTAACGCAGGGGGTGGAAAAATACCTGTTTGGATTTTCCATGACCGGCAGCCAGCGCAGGATATCGGCATAATAGGCTTTGACCCGGTGAAGCTGGCGACGCTTGTCCATGGCCCGCTTCGAAAAAACATCGATGGCCAGGCCCGGTGGAGCCCCCAGGCATTTCTGGGCGGTGGTCAGGATGACATCGATTCCCCAGTCATCCATTCGCTCCTCAATCCCTCCCGTGGCGCAGACTCCATCAACCACAAACAGCGCTTCGGGAGCCACCTGGCGTATAACTTCCGCGTATTCCCGGACGGGAGCGCAGGCCCCGGTGGCGGTGTCCACGTGGGTGCAAACTACAATCTCGTATTTATGTTTTTTGAGCTCGGCCCGGAGCTCCTCGGCCGTCACCACCCGGCCCCACGGGCTCTGCAGCAGGTGGTACTTGATGTCAAAAGCCTCGCAGATTTCGGCCATGCGGTTGCCAAAATAACCCTGGGACAGGACCAGGACCCGGTCCTGTTCGGCGGCAATGTTCAGCAGGGCAATTTCCATGGCCAGGGTGCCGGCCCCGGCCACGATGAACGGCTGGCCACTTGTGGTGAAGACGATCTTTTTCATATTCTCCAGGGCCCCACCCAGTTCCTTTTCCATCTGGGGACTTATATGGGAAACTGTCGGCTGGGCCAGGGCTTCCAGGATACGATCGACCACCGGGCTTGGCCCGGGTATTAAGAGAAGTTTTTGTTCTTTCATCGACTTTTCCCTTCTGATTTTGTCGGCAGTACGAGTATCATTTTTCTCCAGGTTGAGAAAATTTTCAACCGCAATTTGAAAGTCCCAGTGACTGCCCCGGCTAACCCCTTACTTCAATGACAACCTGCCCAGGGCAAATTGTTTTTTCTCGGGGGTCATTGTGTTATCATAGAGAAAATTTTTTCTGGAGACAGAAATGAGAACAAGATTCGGATTGAAACCAACCATAATTTTGCTCCTGGCTCTCTTAAGCCTGTCCGGACTGGCGGCCGTGAGTTGCCAGAAGCAGCCGGCAACCAAGGCCAGCCTGGTAATCACCGGTAAAATTTTCACCGGCCTGGACTCTCCGGCCTTTGTGGAAGCCCTGGCCGCTTCGGAAGGCAAAATCCTGGCCACCGGCACCAGGAAGGAAATTAAAAAATATATCGGACCTGAAACCAGGCTCATCGAGCTCAAGGATGGCGTGGCCATCCCCGGACTGATAGACGCCCACACCCATTTTTCATCCGGCGGTCGTTCTCTCATTGAACTCAGCTTCCGTGGGGTCGACTCGGTGGAAAAGGTCCAGCAGATGGTGGCCGAAAAAATAAAAGAGCTGCCGCCTGGCACTCCGGTCTTCGGCCGGGAATATGACCATACCCTTTTCCCCGGGCAGAAATGGCCCACGAAGGAAGACCTGGACAAAGTCTCGCCGCAGAATCCGGTGGTTATCCGGAGAGTCGACGGCCATTCGGCCTGGCTCAACAGCCTGGCCCTGAAAATTTCAGGCATAGATAAAAAGACCAGGGATCCCTTTGGAGGGGAGATTGTCCGCGACCCAAAAACCGGTGAGCCAACCGGCATCCTCAAAGAATCGGCCATGGGCCTGATAAAAGTCAGGTCCGAGATCAAGTCCACCCCTGAAGAAGACATCCTCCGGGCCCTGGACCATGCCCGGAAACTCGGCCTGACCGGTGTTCAGGCTGATGTCGGCTTGCGGGAACTGGAGATTTATAAAAAGCTCAATTCCGAGGGCAGGCTGACCCTTCGCGTCTATGCCTGGCTACCGATCGAGGGAATCGACCAGTATATCAAGATGGGCCTTCGCCAGGGACAGGGTGATGAGTACCTGAAAGTGGGCTTCCTCAAAGCCTTCATCGACGGCACCCTGGGTTCCGGCACCGCCCTGATGTTTGAGCCCTTTGCCGATGACCCGACCAAATCGGGTTTGCCCCAGTACCCGGAACAAGTTTTCTATGATCTCCTGGAGAAGGCTTATGCCAATGACTTCCAGGTGGGCACCCATGCCATCGGCGATAAAGGCGTTAATTGGGTGCTGAACGCGGTGGAGAGAGCCCAGAAAAAATATGGCAAAAAGGACCTGCGCTTCCGGGTAGAACATGCCCAGGTCATAAGGCCGGAAGATTTCCCGCGTTTTAAGGAACTGGGTGTCATCGCCTCCATGCAGCCCACCCACTGCACCACCGACATGCGCTTTTGTGAAATCAGGGTGGGAAAGGAACGTTCCAGGTATGCCTACGCCTGGAGAACGCTGCTGGACAACGGAGCCGTGCTGGCCTTCGGGTCTGACTGGCCGGTGGAACCGCTCGACCCGCGCCGCGGCCTTTATTCTGCAGTCACCAGGAAAAATATCGAGTTCGATTTCCCCGAAGGCGGCTGGTTCCCCGAGCAGAAACTTAGCCTGGCCGAGGCCATCAAGTATTTTACCTGGGGTTCAGCTTACGCTTCCTTCGAAGAAAACCTGAAAGGCACCCTGGAACCCGGGAAACTGGCTGACCTGACGGTCTTCGGGCGCGATATTTTCTCGGCGGAGCCAAAAGAAATTCTGACCGCCCCGATAGCCTATACCATAGTTGGCGGAAGGGTGGTCTACGAGCAACCGCAGAAATAAGTAAAGCTGAACGGTCTGCCGGATAAGCGCCCGAGCCCGGATAGAAAGGTTCTGAAAACTAAGTTGGTAAAAATTGTTGAAATTTTCCGTCCGCTACCCTTATTCGTGTTCATAACAACAATAAAGAAATAACCGGTTACGATCATCAACAGTTTGAAGTCAAAACCGGTCACTGCGACCAGGCCGCAGATCAAAAATCTGATCATTTGCCCACCCCGGCCGCCGGCGGGAGGGACTGCTCTTTTCAAGGCGGTGTTGCGACCCGGAAAAGCATCTAAGGCTTAGGAGTTTTTTAGAAGGCTTACCTGAGGTGTTTAGTTTAGCGGCGACTGGCTTTTACCCGGGAACCAGCCGTTGTATTCTCTCCCTTAATTCGTCGAAGGTGGCCACCAGCTCCGCTCCTTCCAGGTCAGCTGGAGTCATCGGGCTCTTTAAGATAAATACCATTTCTATACCGGCCCCACGGGCGGCCAGAAGGTCATAGTTGGTATCCCCAACCACCGCCGTTTCACTGGCCCTGACTCCAAAGTGTTCCATAACTTTAAGAAAGGGAGCCCCGGCCGGTTTATGCAGCCCGCTTTCCCTGGTGAGAACCAGGTCAAATTCCAGGCCAAACTTTTCCAGCAGGTGGCGGGTGTTGTCCTGGCTGTTATTGGTCACCAGCGCCCGGTTTACCCCGGTCGCGGCCAGCCAGTCAAGGAATTCCCTCACCCCTTCCTTCAACACCGAATTTTCGGTCTGCTCCTTCTCGTACCTTCTGAGCAGGGCGTACTTCTCAGACTTCTGGGGTTCGGGCAGGCTGTCAAGATAGGCCAGGATGGAGCCGCCCTGGACACCCAGCTCCTTTTTTATCGCCGGCCAGTCGTAGCTGTTCTCAACCACCGTGCCGTCCAGGTCAAAAATCACCAGTTTCAGTTTCATCTTCATGTCCAGGATAATGTTACCCGCCGGAGCCACAGAATTCAATCCGGTGGAGATGGGTCCTTCTTGCCTCCCCCGGCCAACAATAACCAGGTATTTGACTATCTTTCAAAAATTTTGTAAATAATATGCTATGATGTGAATAATGAAGGGAGGTACCGCATGGGCAAGTACTTAGCCATCTTTCTGGGCATCGTGGCCATGATCGCCGGACTTTACCTGGTGATTTTTGTCTGGTGGAGAGAGTTTTACGAGCTGGTTTTCGGATTCATTCCGCCGATCCTGTTCTTCGGGGGACTGATCGCCATCATCGCCGGCATCTCCAGCATCAAGGATTCCATCAGGCAGAAAAAGCTGGAAGCTGAAGCTGCCGCCCTTCAGGAAGAGCAGAAGACCGAAGAAAAGAAGGCCTGATAACACCCGCTGGCAATTCATTTTCAAGCCTTCTGGAATTATCCATAGATATTTATTAGAATCGTTATTGTGAATGCCTTTGCCGGGTTGGTTCTTTCTTTTCTCCTGCCTATAATTAACCAGTTCAATTTTTCCCTGGAGGGAGTCTTCCTCCAAAACGATCCGGCCAGGCTGGAACGATTGCTCCCTCTCGACTCCCCGGTCCTGATTACCCTGCCCGAACCTTTCCAGGTGTCTGACTGTTTTTCCCGCCAGCAGGCTTTCCAGATTATGAAAAGGCTCTTCCAGCACACCACCACCCTGGAATTTTTCATTGACCAGGAGAATCCGCCTCTACTTGACCGGAAAGGGGCCATCATCCAGGCCCGGTGGTCAACCGCCGACCGGCGGGACGGTCGCAAGTATCTCTTCAAGCTCTATCTTTATGTCTTTCCCGAGAAGACTGCGGGCCGCGATGATCTGAGCCGGTTGAAGATCCGGGAAATAAGGGCCGAAAAGCGCTAAGGAAAAAATTTGAAAGATATGGCCAGCCTCTCAAACCTGCGGAATAACCGGTGGCTGCAACTCGCCGTCGGTTTCTTCCTGCTTGGTCTGGCCCTGTTGGCCGCCTCTACCCTTCTACTTAAGAGCCGGTCGGCGCAGAGTGAAGCGGAAGCTCTCTCCGGTCTCAGGCAAAGTGCCACCCGCATCAGGAGCGAATTTTCGACACTGGTGGAGCTTCTGAAAACAAGGCAAGCCCACTTCCAGGAAATTGCCCCCGGACTGACACCCGAGGAAATTTTTGCCATCTTCCAGAAAGCCCGACTGGAAACTGCGGTGGAAGGCGTGGCCTGGCTGGATAATAATCTTAATCCCCTCCTCTGGCTGGGAAACGTGGCCAACCTCCCTAACCTCATAAAGGGCTGGCCGGATGGTTCAAGCCGATTCTTGAACGGAAGTTTTATCGTCCAGGACCGGGCTTCTTATTTCCTGGTCCGGCTGGTGCCTGCGGGACGGGATCGTTACCTGGCCCTGTTTGAGCTGCTGGCTTTCCAGCCGCAATTTCAGTCGACCTATCTCCGGGAATTCATACGTCTGAAATCTGTACCCGGGAGCGGGGCCGACATCAACTTCTGGGACTTCGAACAGGACACCGAGGCCCTGGCCCGTTTTTTCTCCAGGACCGGCGATGAATACCTGAGTCAGCAAACTGAGGAAGTCGAGATCCGGACGCTCTATTTTCCGCTGCGCAACGAGCAGGGGCAGATCCTGGCCACCGTCACCCTGAATTCTCTGCAGCTGCAGCGACAGCGCTTCGCCCTGCCGGCGCTGCTAAGAATCCTGGCCATAGTCCTGGCCATAGTAGCCTTCATTCTGTTTACCGGCTGGCTCTACCGTTCCGGGCTCAGAGGTCCAGGAACCAGGTGGCTGGCCTGGCTCCTGACCCTGACTGGCCTGATGATAATCAGGGTCCATCTCGGCATTCTGGCCAGGAACTACCCCGCTTCGAGCTGGAAAGTCTTCACCGCCGAAAAGCTGGGCCTGGGGTGGCCGCTGGGGCTGGCCGCCTCACCGGCCGATCTTTTCATAAGCAGTCTTCTGTTTTTTATCCTGGTCTTTTTTACCATCAAAATTTTTGCCGCCGGATATCTCCGTGATTCCGGGTCTGTGGCTTCTTGCTCTGCCGAGGCCCACCAGCCCGTGCTCAGGGTAATCATTCTGGGCCTGGCCTCGGCCCTATCGGTAGCTGCCCTGTCCTGGTTTATCAGGGAGGCGGTGGATAACTGTAACCTGAACCTGCTGAGTTTTAGCCTGAGCCCATCCTCCCTGCTCATCTACCTGAGCCTGTTCCTGGTCATCTCAGGTTTGTTGCTGCCTGTGATCCTGTTCTCAAGGCAGATCTTGCCCGGGCTTCACCGGCAGCCGTCGTCACTGGTCGCTTTCCTGCTGGCCGGCCTGGTCTTCTTTTTCTTGCTTCGCCTGGTGACGGATATCAAGCTGACCGAAATCGCCATACTGCTCTTTTTCTGGCTGCTGCTCACCGCAGTTTCCACCCTGAACTGGAAAACCTGGGCCCTATCGGCTGTCTGCCTGTTATTAATTTCCGGCTTCAGCTACTTTAGGCTAAGAGAATTTACCGAGTCCAGGGCCAGGAACCTGACCGAAAACGTCCTGGTTCACCTGGTCTCATCCCAGGAAACCTGGGCCGGGATGGCCCTGAGGCAGTCGTTCGGCGAACTGCAGAAACGCTCCCGCGACCTTTTAAGCTATTTCAGGAATCCCGCTGACCCGGAGCTGGCCCGCAGACTCTGGAACCTGACCCTGCTGGCCAGGCTTAACTGGAATTCCTGTCTCTACCTTCAGAGCCAGGACCTGAAATTACTGTCCTCCTTCGGGCTCAACATGCCCGTCTTTGCCGAACAGACCAACGACCTTCCCTTCTCATCCAGCCCGGTCATCGAGAAACAGTACCTTGATATCCTCGGCCAGGAAAAACATTTCCTGGTGGGCTACCAGGACTTCAGGGACGGGGAAGGCCACGGTGGTAGGCTGGCCATCTGGGCCAGCCTGGACCCCGAACTTTTGCCCTTCTTCTACTCGGCCAACCCCTACTTCGAGCTCCTGCGTCTAAATACCCTGCCCTCCCTGCAGCATTTCCCGGTTAGCCTGGCCATATTCAACAGCCAGGGACAAGCGATATTCACCCAGAATCAGCCCGGGTTTGCCTTGCCCTCAGACCTTCATAAAAAAGTCAGTGAGTCCCCGGCCGGTTTCTGGAGAAATTTCCGGGACGGCCGGGTTCGCTACCGGGCCTTCTTCATCACCCTTGACGATGGCAACACCTACGTTTTTTATCACCTGAAAAAATCCTGGCGAGGTCAGTTCACCGACTTCCTGAAACTCTTCTTTCTCCTGGCCATATTCCTGGCCATCGCCTTCGTGCCGCGAATCCTCCGGCAGGGTCAATGGCGGCTCTCCGGCCGCTCTTTTTCCTTCAGGGTCTACCTGGCCTTCCTGGTGACGGGACTGGTGCCGCTGTTTTTCTTCATTTTTTTCAGCCAGACGGTGGTGGCCAGACTCTTTGCCGACCGCTTTGTCCGGGAAGCCACCAGCCGGGCCTATTTCGCCCGGAGCATCCTGCATGACTTCATCAGCCTGCAGGAACAAAACGACCAGCCTGCGGCTGAGATGCCGGAAGACCTGGTTTTCTGGATAAGCAGCACTCTCAACAACGATGTCAACCTGTTCAAGAACGGGCGGTTGTTGTCCTCGAGCCGACGGGAATATTTTGAAACCGGTTTGCTTTCAGAAATGCTGGATGGAGAAACCTATTTCAGGCTGGCCGTCCAGAACCTGCCCCTGGCCGTCAGCCGCAAAACATTCGGCCGCTATTCTTATCAGACCCTGACCGTTCCCTATCATTACCGACAGGACATCTACTTTCTCAATCTTCCCTTTCCCTTTGAAAAGCAGGAAATCTCCCAGGCCCGGACCGAGCTGTTCGAGTTTTTCCTGTTTGCCTCCGTCTTCTTCATCCTGCTCATTGGCTTCCTGGTGGCCACCATCAAGAAGATGGTGGTGGTGCCCATAAACCAGCTGATAAGGGCCACCCAGGAAGTCGGCCTGGGCAACCTGGATGTCAGGGTGGAACACCAGGCCCGGGACGAGTTGCGGAGCCTGGTGGATGGTTTTAACACCATGGTTGAAAACCTTAAGGCCCATGAGAAGGAACTGGCTGAATTGAGCCAGCGGGTGGCCTGGACCGAGATGGCCAGGAAGGTGGCCCACGAAATCAAAAACCCCTTGACCCCCATCCAGCTCTCGGCCGAGCACATCCTGAAGGTTCATACCGACCGGCATCCAGATTTTGACCGGGTCCTTAAAGAATCCATTTCCTACATCATCTCCGAGGTGGAAAACCTGCGCCGGATTGCCGGTGAATTCATGACCATAGCCAGGGAAAGCGGGGCCGTCAGGGAAAAGTTTGACCTGAAAGAGCTGGTGCTGGAGTTGCTGCAGCCTTTCAGAGAGACCCTGGCCGACCGGATCAAATTCAGGCTGCGCGAATCCGGCCTCAACTTCGAGCTGGTTGGCGACCGTGGCAAGATGAAGGTGGCCATTCGCAACCTCCTGATCAACGCCATCGAGGCCATCAGAGGCACCGGCCGGGTGGAAATTAACCTCCGGGATAAGGGAGCCGAGCTGGAGCTGGAAATAAAGGATTCAGGCTGTGGCATTCCTGAAGAAGTTGCCGTTCATATTTTCGAACCTTATTTTTCTACCAAGGAAAAGGGAACCGGCCTGGGGCTTCCCATCTGCAAGAGAATCGTGGAGGAACATGAGGGCACCATCAGGCTGGAGAGCCAGCCCGGACAGGGAACGACCGTGACCATCACCCTCCCTAAAAGACTGCCTGAAACCTGATAGCTTTTTTCCCTGCTTTATAATGAACGGAAATTATGGCAAAATAGCCGGTGTGGCCTGAAGCTGAGAGGTGGAAATGAGAATCCTGGTTACCTATCACAGCCTTAGTGGCAATACCAAAATGGTGGCCGAAGCCATTTATGAAGTTCTGCCCGAGCCAAAGGAGATCAAGCCAATAGCCCAGGTTGCCGACCTATCCGGGTACGACCTGGTCTTCGTTGGATTTCCCGTGCACAGCCACAGCGTTCCGGCCAGGATGGAGCCCTTTCTCAAGTCCTTGCCGGCTGGTCTTAAGACCGCACTTTTCATGACCCATGGCTCAATCCCTGGAACCAGGCTGGCCCGGGAAGCCATGGAACAGGCCCTGATACTGGCCGGGCAGACCCGGATACTCGGGACTTTTGCCTGCCGGGGCAAGGTGTCCGACCAGGCCATGGAAATACTCAGCCGCTCCCCCGAGCATGAGCTCTGGACGGAAATGGCGGTGACCGCCAGGAATCATCCTGACCACCATGACCTGGAAGACGCCAGGACCTTCGCTCGCTGGGTGGTCAACCTGGCCAGGCAGTGAAACTATTTAGCTAAACCCGCTCTTCCATGATTTTCTGATGTGTTTTTTCAGTTGCTTTAATCTTATATTTTTTTAAAGATGCCTTATTCTCTCAAAGCCCGACACGGCCACGACTTCCAGCCGCTCCCCCGATTCCTTTTCCAACTGGTCGAGCAACAGGTTCAGCCCCAGGGTATCGCTGGCGATATGGCCGGCGACGATGACGTTCAGGTTGGCTTTCTTGGCTTTTTCCAGGGCTTCCTCGCTGTAATGCATGCCGACCAGGGTGCTGATGCCGGCCGCGGCCTGCTTCTCGTAAATATCCTTGGAGCCCTCGGTCCCGCCGGTCATATCCACATAGATCTTCCCGGCCCGGCTGTTTTCTGAGCCGGAAAGTATCCTGGGGGGAACCGAGTTTCGACTGGAATTCTGGTACTCCGGAATGCCCTTGAGAATTTCCAGGACATCCTTCAACCTGTCCGGCGATTTTTCCCGGAAAAGGTCGCCGAGGTACCTGGTCACGCAGTTGTCGGCCGGGGTATGCAGGCAGGCCAGGGGCAGGTTCAGCAACCGGGCCACATCCACCGCCCGGTTATGATTTACGGGCAGAAGCCTTCTCTCTATCTCTCCAATCCTTTTTTCCATCAACTGTTCGGCCACGCTGGGAGTTACGCCAAAAGAAGTGAGCAGGTCAACTTGAAGGGCCATCACCTGCGACAGCTGGGCCAGGGCCCGGCCTGAAGGATGGTGGGCCAGCACCAGGTCAATCTTCTTATCCGCATCACGGTTGAGGGTATAGGCCAGGAGAATTTCGGCCGCGTCCATGTCAATCCCGGCCAGGATGCGACTGACTTCGGTCTCGGGATCGCCATAAAGAATCCTGCTATCACCAAAGGGGTTGAACAGGCGGTCCCGGTCGAAGTTCTCCTTCTCCCCTGCTTCCAGTTTTTCAAAAGCCTTCTTTTCTTCCTGGAGCAATCGCTCTATCTCTTCCCGGGGTCTCGGGTCATTCTTTATGCCCACCTCGACCGCCAGGCGGTAAAAATCTTTAAGCTTCATGTTCCCTCTCCTGCGAAGAAATTTTTTACCCGACCCGGGCCGGCCAATGCCGCCAGGCCCTGGAAGCTAAGTGTAAACCTAACAGGCAGAGCTTTTCAACTTTTCTGGAATGGTAATCTCCAGGAATAGACCGGCTCTGGCTAAAATGCAGGAGGCCATGCTGCAGCCGGCCGATTTCCGTGGCCAGGAAGGATATTTCCGCATCCAGTTCCTGGGATAAACTGCCGGCCTGCTTTCTTCGGACCAGCCCCAGCCACCCGGCCCGGGCCCAGCCCGAAAAGACCGCCGATAGCAGCAAAAAGTACGATTTAAGCCCGGCCTCGAACTCTTCTGCGGTCAGAGTCAAAATGGGTTCTATTTTCCAGGCCAAGACTGCCTCCCCGGCCCTGCGGCACATCGCTGGCCGGAAAGGGAAATACCATTTTACAACCGGACAGGGCTCAAAGTTCAGCTTTTCACCTGCAACCAGGTAATACACCACCCCGGGTCCTGGCCCGTTTTCTGCACGTGCAGGGGCGGGAATTAAGATTCTCTTATCCGCGGGCAGGTCAAAGACAGGTAGGTACCGGCCGCTGTGCTCTTCAATATCGGGCCTTCCGGACAGCGAGGTCGCGAGTAATTTTAGGGTTCTGCTGGCGGGTGGCGGCAGGAAGAAATGATTGTAAGCCAGGACCGGCTTTTCGGTTGTTGTCCGGGCCACACGGAGCGTCTCAATCCGGGTTCGGGCGAGCCCGGCTTTTTTTAAGACTGGAATAATCAGCGCCCACCAGACCACTTCTTTCAGGGCAGTTTTCGGGAATCCTGCGGCCAGCTCTTCCACCAGCCAGAGCAGTTCGACTGATTTCTTATGACCCGGCTTTAAAGATTCAGCCAGGGAGCTGAGCCTTTCGAGTAGGGGACCTATATCTGCTGGTTCCAATCCGGGCCGGACTCCGGGCCAGCCGGAACCATGGCTTTCCTCAAAGCGCGAGGCCATCTCCCTGATTTTGACCCGGGTCTGCTGGATTCTTGATGGCAGAAGGCTATCGATCATTTTCAGAGAAAATATAGCTATTCCTACCCGGCAAAGCAAGGGAAATGGCCCGGTTTACACTAATTGACAGAGGGCAGGATATCGAGTAAATTCTAACCTGATGCTCATAAGACTAATTTTCCTGTTTCTCTTGTTTTACCTGGTCTTACTGGTGGTTCGTTTTTTTCAATCACTCGGGCAGCCGGCGGCCGGAAAACAACGTCAGCCAGACTCTCTGCCCAGGAAGGCCATGGTCAAGGACGAGGTCTGCAACACCTACATTTCCGAGGACGAGGCCCTGAAAGAAACTAAGAACGGGCGCGTTTATTATTTCTGTTCTGAGGATTGTCGGAAAAAGTTCCTGGCTTCCGGGAAATAAGGGTATAAGTTCTGTCAGTAACCGGAAAATTTTATTGAAAAATCGAGAAACTCGTCCCTGAATTCTTCCCAGTCGAGGTCGACTTTCTCCACCCTGGCCATACGCGGTCCCTTTTTCAGCTCGGCCAGGAACAGCTCCAGCGCTTCCCGGTCACCTTCGGCCACCACTTCCACCCGACCGTCGTAAAGGTTACGAACCCAGCCGGTTATCCCCAGCTGGTTGGCCACGTGCTGGGCAAAAAAGCGAAAGGCCACTCCCTGCACCCTTCCCGAAATTAAAGCGTGAAACCTGGCCTTCACGGGAAAAATTTTATCACAGGTGGAGCGATTAAAAAAATGGCGAACAGGAACAGGCCGAAGCACAGAAACTGGTCTCGAGGCAAATATCTCCTCTTCAGACCCGGAGTGGGCGCGGGGCAACATAGAAAAATATTTTCGGATTTTGACCTCCAGGCCCGGGAAGCCACCCATGGTCGCCCGGCGCCACTAAAAATGTTCTTAGATTTGAGTTAGAATGAAGCCATGAAGAAAGCTCTCTTAACCCTGGCCGGTTTCGATCCTACCTCTGGAGCCGGAGCCAGCCTCGACCTGAAAGTCTTCAACCACCTGGGCTATTATGGTCTGGCCGTCCTGACCTCCATCACCGTTCAGGATTCGCGCCGCGTTTATGACTACCTGACGCTGCCTCCACGGCTTGTTCTCCAGCAATACAGCAAGCTACGCTCGGATTTCAGGCTGGCCGGGATCAAGGTGGGCATGGTTGGAAACCGACGGCTCTTCCGGGCCATAGAACAGATTCTCGACGAGAGCCGGGGCCTGCCGGTGGTGGTCGACCCGGTTTTCCGCTCTTCCTCCGGCCACTGGCTGCTGGAAAGGCAGTACCTGCGAGGTTATCTCGAAACGATCAGAGGGAAAATATCGCTGCTCACTCCCAACCTGGAAGAAGCCTCCCTGCTCCTTGATAAAAAGATAGACAGCCCCGAAAAAATGGCCGAGGCAGCTAAACGGTTAAGCGAGCTGGCTTCGGCCCCCTGCCTGGTCAAGGGAGGACACCTCAGGGAGAAAGCCGTGGATGTCCTCTACGACGGCCATCGGGTTTTCCGGTTCAGGAAGCGAAAACTGCCGGTCGAGGTTCATGGCACCGGTTGTTTTCTATCTTCAGCCTTACTCTGCTTCCTGGTTGATGGCTACAGCCTGCCGGTTGCCTGCCGCAAAGCCTCGGCGCTTCTGCATCGTCGGTTGCTATCTCCACTCCAAATCAGCCGCCGGGCCCTGTTCGACCTTTAATCCCCCGGACCCTGCTCCTGCTTGGCTGGCTCGAGCTTTTCCGTCCGCTCCAGCACCCGGCTAACCGCTGCCTCCGAAAAACTCCAGGGATGGTAAAGACTGTTTAAGTAAAGAGAAATCTGGTCTTTATAATGGGGGGCCAGGAAATGACCGCTCTGGCCGGAGGTAATAACCGATAGCGACCTGTCCAGGTCAGACAGGTCGACTATCAGCCGGCAGGAAGCCCCGCCGGTTGTCTCCCAGCCTTCGGTCCCGAAGCTGGCCCTGACTGTCGTTCCATCGCCGATCATGGGAAAGCGGCCGGCATTAAAGAAGCCCAGGAACCACTTCTGCCCCAGGATATGCCGGTAATGCAGGCTGTGCATTTCGGCCCAGTCCCATTTTTCCTGGTTGCGGCCAAATTTTTTCCTGAGGTAGGCCATAGTTTCCAGCAAGGCTTTTTCTATCATTTCTTCCCGGGTCTCAACTTTCTCAGTTTCCTTGTTGTCAAACCATCTGGAATCCGGCCGGTCCAGGATTCTCTCCAGCCCGGCCTCTTTCACCCGGAAGTATTCGGCAATCTGCTCATAATAGGTTCGGAAATCATCCCTGAAGGTTAAATCCTGCAGCCTGTCCCAGAAGACTTCAAAAATGGCCGGGGCCAGTCCGCCCCTGACCTCGCCGTTCCACTGAACCAGCAACTTCCTGGCCTCCTCGGCCACCGGGTCGCTCAGCCTGACCTGGCTCAGGACATTCTTCAGCCGTTCCGCTTTCCTGGAATAAACATCATTCTGAATGGCCATCATCGTCTCGACCGAATGTTTCGACCTGGCCTGGATCAGCTCCCGGATTCTTTCTTTCCGGTCCGGGGAGAGCCAGTCATAGCTCAGGTAATGGGCATAGCCCTCGGGATAAAGATTGCTATTGGCGGTCACGATGAAACCGGACGGGGGGTTGAACTGGTTGGGCTTATCTTCTTCGGCCAGGTAGCCAGTCCACAGGCTATCCTCCCGCCAGCCCGGGTAGGGATAGACAGCGCTCTCCTTCTTGCGGACCGGAATCTTTCCGGACAGGTAGTAACCTATGTTCCCGTAGATATCAGCATAGACGAAATTCTGGGAAGGATTTTCAAACAGCCTGATGGCCTGGGTGAACTCGGTCCAGTTGCGGGCTTTATTTATTAAGTACAGGCCGCAGACGGTCTGGTCGCCCTCGTAGATGGTCCAGCGCAGGGTGATGGGCATCTCACAGTTAAGGAGAAAGGGGGTGAGCATCGGGCCTTCTTCCACCCAGCGAACATTCATGACCGTGGGATTCTTCTCGCCCCGGACTTTGACTTCTTCCCGGCGGAAGGAAAAAGGCTTCCATTCTCCCTTCCGGAAATAGGATTCCTTATCCCAGTCAACCTGCTCGACATAGATATCCTGGACATCCACGTAGGAATTGGTCACACCCCAGGCTATATGCTGGTTGTGACCGATGACCACCATGGGTACGCCCGGAACGGTAACCCCGGAAACCTGGTAATCTGGGCACTCCAGACTCATTTCCATCCAGATAGGTGGAAGGGAAATGGCCAGGTGCGGGTCGTTGGCCAGCAGCGGCTGCCCGGATTCGGTCAGGTTGCCCGAAATGACCCAGTTATTAGAGCCGGCCACGGCTGGCTGGTCCATCCAGCCCAGGAAAAGCAGGTCCAGCCTGACTTCCGGGTCCGGCGGGAAGTCTATGCCCGGCTCCAGGACTTCTAATCCCCGCTTCCCGGTTAATTTCATTATATTCATCCGCGGGAGCTCTGAAGTCAGGTCGGCAGCCAGCCCCAGGGCCAGCAGGTGCTTCACGGCCAGGGTATCCTCCACCCGCCAGGGCTCGGGCCGGTGCCTGAGAATGATGAACTCGGGCGGCCAGTCCCACTTAATGCTGTCGATGTAGGTATTTACCCCGCGGGCATAGGCTGCCAGCAGTCCTTTCATCTCGTCTGGAAGTTTCTGGTAGTCACGTTCAATGGCCAGCGGTATTCCCAGGACCCGGCTCCGGATGTCGAACCTGAGTCCGGGCTTTCCCAGGATCTCAGACAGGCGACCATGGGCAATCCGCCTTATCAGCTCCATCTGCCATAATCTTTCCCGGGCCTGAATAAAGCCCGAGGCCAGAAAAAGGTCCTGTTCATTCTCCGCCCTGATATGCGGAATGCCCCACTTGTCCCAGTTGATGGTCACCCCGGAACTCAGCCCGGGGATCCGGACGGTATCCTTTATTTCCGGCAGCGAGGAACGGAAAGCAAAGTAGATCAGGATGGACGCACCCAGTAGCATAAAAAAGAATACAAGCGCGATAACTTTTAAGAATCTTAATTTTTTCACTCCACCCCCCTCGCCGGGGACCCCTCTCGGCTCCCGGCCCGGCCAGAATTACTTATTATCCGATCGGCCATTCCGGTTAAAGACGCCGGCAGCTTGATGCCCTGCATCCTGGCAGCTTCTTCGTTCACATAGAATTGGACCCGGTCAATATACTGGAAGGGAATGCGGGCCGGGCTTTCTCCGTTTTTGATCCGGATGACCAGCTCGGCAGTCCTGTGGCCAATGTCGTCGAAGCCGAAGCCCATGGAGGCACAGGCTCCCAGTTCAGCTCCGGTGGCGAAGGCAGCAAAGAGCGGCAACCGGTTTTCGGCGGCCAGTTTGCCTATAACCTGGAAATTGGAGTTAATGGTGTTATCAGAGACCGGAAATAAGACTTCAACCCGGTCGCGGATCAGGGCCTGGACGGCCTGGACAATATCCCCGGCACTGCCTATGGGCTGGCCCACTATTTCCAGCCCCATCTCGTCAGCTGCCTCTTTCATTAATTCAAGATAGTATTCCGAGTTGATTTCCGAGGGTGTCCAGATTGTACCGACTTTTCTGGCAGTCGGCAGGGCCCGGTGTATTAATTGCAGCACCTGCCTGATCGGGGCGGTCGAGCAGACACCGGTCACCCGGGGGTCGTGGTCAACCGCCGTTCGGCCGGCCCGGACGATATAGGGATTGGCCACCGAGGAAAAAACTATTGGCTGACGACTGGAGGCAATCAGGGCGGCCTGCAGAGCGGCCGTTGAAATCGGCACCAGCAGGTCTGACCGGTCCACCAGCCCCTGAACCAGTTCCGGAAGAATAGCCACCTGGCCGTTGGCCTTTTTGATTATGACTTCCAGCTTCTGACCGCTGGTCTTCTCATAGTCAGCCAGCTTCTCCTCCAGCCCCCGCAGGACTTCAAGTGATGTAGGTGAATCGTAGGCCAGGATGACGCCCACGGTGAAGTGGCCTGAAACTTTTTCTTCTCTTCTCACCTTTTCTTTACATCCTGTCAGCACCAGGGCCGGAATAATAATGGCTGTCATCAAACATAATAAGAAACGCCCGGAGATGATAATTTTTCTCATGTTCACCACGTTTTTTATAATTTTATCGCGAAAATACCAGTTTTTCCCAGAGACGGTCTTCAATGTTACCCCCGCTGATTATGGCCACGAGCCTCTTGCCCCTGAAAAGTTCCGGGAAGGAGCGGATCCCGGCCAGGGACAGGGCACCCGCCCCCTCGACCTGGTGGTGATGGTTTCGAAAACAGATGATAATGGCCCGGATTATCGCTTCCTCGCTGACGGTCAGTATCCGGTCCACATATTTTTGAATGAGCCCAAAGGTGACCGAGCCTTCCTCCAGCCCTCCGGCCACGGCCTCGGCAATGGTTGGCCTTTCCCTAAAACTATTATCCAGCCGGCCAAGCTCCAGGGAATGCTTGATGAAGGCTGAATGCTCGGGTTCAACGCCGGTAATCTTTATGGCCGGATTTTTCTCTTTCAGGTAGCAGGCTATTCCGGCGATCAGGCCTCCCCCGCCCACCGGCACTACCACTTCTTCCACCTCGGGCCAGTCCTCCCATATTTCCAGTCCACAGGTCCCCTGGCCGGCAATGACCTCTTCGTCGTTGTACGGCGACACAAATATTCGGCCACTGCGGCCGGCCTCCTCCCTGGCCAGCTTCTCCGCCTGTTCGCAGGGGCCATCTATCATCCTGAAGGAGACGCCATAATCCTCCAGGTTCTTTTTCTTAAAATCCGAGATGGTGCGGGGAACGAAAAGCTCAAGCGACAGTCCTTCTTTCTGGCAGACCTCGGCCGTGGCCAGGCCGTGGTTCCCGGTGGAGGCGGCCACCGCTCCTCGCCGGCGGGCCTCTTCCAGGTTGGCCAGAATCTTGTTGCTGGCTCCGCGAATCTTAAAGGAACCGGTCGGCTGAACATCCTCCCACTTCAAGAGTACCCGGCCCTGGAGCCGGGCCGATAGCTCCAGGGATTCGGTCAGCGGAGTCCGCTGCGCATATCGTCGGATGCGGAGGCTGGCCACTTCGACCTGGTTCTTGAGCCGGTTATTCATCTTGTTTAACGCGCAGTTACCGCCCTTCCCTTATAACATACGATTAAAATTTGACTCAAGTTTTATCTTCGCTTATAGTTTTAGCCTGAAAACATTCTGAGCCCGAAAAGACAGGACTTATCTAAAATGAACAGTAATAAAAAGTCGGATAAGCCGGAAAGAAAACCCTGCGCCTTCCGCGGTTATGTTCAGGTATATACAGGCGAGGGCAAGGGAAAGACCACGGCCGCCCTGGGACTGGCCCTGAGAGCGGCCGGCCACGGCTTCCGGACCTACGTCGGACAGTTCCTCAAAGGCCAGCCCAGCGGGGAAATCCTGGCCGTCAGGAAGCTTGCCCCCCTCATTACCATAGAACAATTCGGCCGGAAAAAATTCCTGAAAGTAACCGAAGATTTTGAAGAAGAAGACTACCGGCTGGCCGAAGCCGGGCTTAAAAAATGCCTGAAAGCCATGCTCTCGGGCAAATACCTGATTGTTGTCCTGGACGAGGTCAACGTGGCCATCAATCTCGGGCTGTTGCCTGAAAAGAAAGTGCTGGAATTCCTGGACAGGAAGCCGGAAGAGGTGGAGGTTATCCTGACCGGGCGCTATGCCCCCGAGTCGATACTGGCCCGGGCCGACCTGGTCACCGAGATGGTCTGCCGTAAACACTACTACGAAAAAGGGGTCAGGGCCAGAAAAGGTATTGAGAAATAACAGAGCCGCTTAAAGTCAGTCCCCAAACCGGGCCTGTTACCATAATTAATAAATGAGCAGGACGGGAGGCTAATTCGTTTCGGGCCGGGTGAAAAAAACTATTTGATATTATCCTTTTGGACTGGCTACCGCAGACTTCCGGCTTTCATATTTATCAAATTTTGGCTACGATATTGGTTGATTTAATTACGAGGGAAAACACCTTGATTGAGTTGAGCCGGGAAAGATTCCAGGAGCTGGTGGAAGAGGCTCTCAAGAGCATCCCCCGCCGCTATGCCCGGCAGATAAAGAATGTGGCCGTGCTGGTGGAAGATTTTCCCCCGCCCGGGCAAAACCTCCTGGGACTGTATCACGGAGTTCCGCTGAAGCACCGCGGTTCTTATTACGGGAACGTCCCGCCCGATGTCATAGTCCTGTATAAAATTCCGATAGAAAGCCTTTGCCAGGATGAAGACCAGGTCCGGGAAAAAATCGAAGAAGTCCTGTTGCACGAGATCGGGCATTACTTCGGGATGGACGAAAGGACGCTGCGGGAAATCGAAAACCAAAGATTCCGTAGAAAAAGAGATAAGATCGGTTAAAAAAAGAGGACGGAGGAGAAAGTAAATGGATAAAAGGCTCAGAGGAATTTTCGCCGCCCTGACCACGCCCTTTGCCGAAGGCCGGATATCGGTCGAAAAATTCAGGGAAAACATCGAGAAATTTAACAGAACGGGACTGGCCGGCTACGTGGTCATGGGCTCAACCGGAGAAGCTCCTTTTGTTGACGACGAGGAATCAGAGATCCTGGTCAGAGAAGCCAGAAGAGCTGCGGGCAACGACCGGGTCATCATCGCCGGGACTGCCCGGGACTCGGCTGAATGGACGGTGAAGGTAACCAACCGGCTGGCCCGGGCCGGAGCTCAGTATGCACTCATCAAGCCTCCTTCTTATTATAAGAGCCGAATGAACTACGAGGCCCTGAAGGTTTACTATTCGGAGGTTGCCGACAGGGCCGAAATCCCGGTCATCCTCTACAACATTCCCCAGAATACTCAAATCTGGCTGCCCCTGGAGCTGGTGGTTGATTTATCGAAGCATGTAAATATCATCGGGCTGAAGGAAAGCGGCGGCAGCTTGGCCTACCTGGGCGAGGTGGTCAGCCGGGTATCGCCCGACTTCCATTACTTTACGGGTTCGGGCAGCATCCTGTACTCTGCCCTGGACATGGGAGCCTGCGGGGCCATTCTGGCCCTGGCCAACGTGGCTCCCGAGTTGTGTGTCAGGCTGTATGAGCTTTTCACCGCTGGCAAAAAAGATGAAGCCCGGGAGCTTCAGTACAGGTTGATTCCCCTGAACCGGGCCCTTACCGAAACCTATGGTATTGCCGCGGTCAAGTATGCCCTGGACCGGCGCGGGTATTACGGCGGCCCCTGCCGCCCTCCTCTGCTCTCTCTCGAGGCCGGGGCCCGTGCTGAGATAGAAAATTATTTACGAGGATTAGACCTGATTAATTAAAATTACAACCTGGACTTGACCCGGTAAATCCGGCAGCCCTCGTCCCCTGAAAAATAGACGAGATACCTCCCATCGAGCCAGAAGCGGCAAGTCCGCGGGTCAAGACTTAAAGGAATCAGCCAGGAGGACCGAAGCTGACCATCAAACCCGAAGCAATCAAGCCGCGGCTGCCCCTTCTTAAAATAGTTGCCGACAGCAGCCAGCCCGTCCGGCAAGCCGAACATATCGCCGATGGCATAAGCTCTGAATTCCTTATTAACGCTATTAAATACTGAGTTGCCAAATTCAGGCTCGGGGGCTTCAAACTTCCAGGTATCCGTTTCCCGTCCTTCCAGGTCAAAAAAGCGAATAGAATAGGAGCTTCCGGCCGCGGCCGCCAGCCGGTCTCCAAGGAAGGCAAACGCAGGCGCGGACAGGGTAACGAGACCTCCGCCGGCAATTTCTCTGCCGTCCAGAGAAAAAGCCTTTGTTCTCATGACAACCAGGGGCATCTTGCACAGACTGACCGGTTCCTCCCCTTCCTGCCACCTGATCACTTCATTCTCAAATTGGCCCTCTTGTGAAACTGTCCGGCAAACCAGGAAGAAAACCTGGCCAGAACGGCCGAGCAATTTTAGAGCGGTAAAAGGTAGCTTCAGGACTTGCTGCAGCCCACCCTCAAAACCATATTGCATAAGTCGACTGCGAGCATCCAGTATCCAGAGGCCATCATCATCGACCAGGAGATCGCGCACCTGCCGGTATTCTCCGGGACCGTCACCGAAAGAACCGATTGTTCTGACCTGCCGCCCGTCGAGCGACATGACCATCAAGCGTCTCAGCCTGGCATCGAAGAAAACAAATTCATCTTCTTTGGTTATCTTTCCGAGGCTGGGCAAGGCCACATCCGTTCTCTCGGACAGATCCAGCACCAGCTCCAGCTTTAGTTCTTTCAGCGAATTGATGTCGGGCAAACGCCGTGGTTGAAGAGCGGCCAACCAAAAGAAAGAAGCGAAAATTGCAAGAATTGTCAGAACCTTTATTTTCATCATAACCCCTCTTAGATAAATTATATTCAGCCTGACCAACCGGATCAAAAGCACCTGGTTTTCAGGTGGCATGAAAGAGTTCGGCCGGCGAGATGTCGGGCGAGTCTTCGTAAATGATGCAGTTTTTCGGATAGAAACAATGTTTGTGATATAACCTTAGGGCGGCCAGGACCAGGACTATAGCCAGGTAAAGGAAAATCAGTCGCCAGGGCCTGTTCAGAAAGGCCGGCTCTATCGCCCGAGGTATCGAAACATAAGCGACAAAAGAGAAAACATACACCAGCCAGAGGTAATGCACCTTGCTTTTCCCCGGAACGTAGGAACAGGCAAAAGGAAATTTCCGGTGCTGGAAAAACAGAACCTCCAGCAGCAGGATGGCAAAAACCAGGCAATACAGGCCATGAATCCCGGCCATCCTCCAGCCCCAGAGGAAGGAGTAAAAAGCAAAAATGGCCAGATATAATGGAAGAATAAGAAGGATGAACACACTTTTTCTGAGGGCCGAAAAATACGGCCACTTTTCTTTTGCCTCACTTATGATGAAGGCCCAGCTGGCCGGCTGATCCACCGGCAGACTGCTGGCCTCCCTGACGCCCACCAGAAGAAAGAAGGTCAGAACCAGAGGCAGCGAAAGCATGCTCCCTGAATGATACTTCCAGAAGTATTTTCCGGTCGACACCAGCATAATCAGGCTGATTCCAAGTCCCAGTCCAAGATAAGACATAATTCTGTGGCGATGCATCCGGCTCCGGGTCAGGACGCTGTGGTAGAACCAGAACATAGCTCTCTGCACACTGTTTCTGAGAATGGTGAAGTTGAAGATGGGTTCGATAATTCCTCGCAGCCAGGATGGCCGAAAATGCCTGGCCCCTTCGGGCGAAACTTTCTTAAGGTATCGGCCGTAAGAAACCACGGTAATAAGAAAAAAGCCCCCGACAACTGAAGCCAGGGACACCAGGGCCCTTGAAGCCAGGCTCCGGAAAAACGGCTCACGGTTGCCCATGAGCACCTGGTACAGTCCGGTAAACCAGAGCGGCGGGAAGTTCATCATGAAAGAAGTTGGCGTATCCTTGAGGGCCTGAATGTTCTCAAATCTTTGCCCGATCCACCTGGTGTCCAGAACGAAAAAATAAATTATGAAGATGTGGGCCACGATCAGGCCAAAGCGAATTATCTCCAGCAGCCGCTGGAAAACCCTGCCTCGAAGCAGGATATTGAACAGGCCCACCAGCAGGGCCATCGAGAAAAATATGAAGCAGCCGGCGGCCAGCATTACCAGCAGATGGACCAGCAGGAGGACGAACGCGGAAAGCAGGCCATAGGCCCTGGATTCAGAAAGATACATGGCAAAGACCAGCGAAGAAATAGAGTTAATGCCAACCGTGAACAGCCCGATGAACATTACCAGGCTGATGAACTTGGCCGAAAAAACGGTGAGCGGCCTAACGGGCAGGGGCATAAGGTTCAGATAATCCCTGCGGTCCAGGAACATCACTTCCCATTCAAAAAGAGTGATCAGACCTATTAAGAGCATGATCAGGGTGGTAAACATGGCGGTCTCGGCCCAGGCTGCCCCCCGTTCGGGAAATAGAAGGTAAATAAACATGAGGGAATCAGCTATATAAGCGGGGAAAATGGACAGGATGGCGATGATGCCTATGGTCTTCTGCACCATCTGTTCTTCGAAAAAGACCGTTTCGTTCAGAAAGAGGCGTCTAAAAAAGTGGCGGGTGAGAATAAGCGGCGCCCAGCCGTTGAGCTTCTTTTCTTCTGCGTTACTGATAATACTCATAATAGCCTGTCTTGCGCAGTTAATCCGCTCAATCCCGGGAACCTTTTTTCATCAGGGTCACCAGCTCCGAGGACAGGACCTGCGGGTCATCATGCTTCACCAGTTGATTGAATATATCCTCCAGCGAAGGCAACTTCATCAACTGGCGGAGATTCTCCACCGAGTCGTCAGCCTGCACCCTGCCCTGGTACAGGATAATAACCCGGCTGGCCACCTTCTCCACGATTTCAAGAATATGAGATGAGTAAATGACCAGCTTGCCTTCGGCCGACAACCGGCGCACCAGCTCCCTGATCACCAGGGCCGTGGTAACATCAAGCCCGGAGAGTGGTTCGTCCAGAAGCAGGACTTCCGGGTCATGAAGAAGGGCCGCCGAAATCAGCACTTTCTGGACCATGCCCTTGGAAAAGGAAGCAATCTCCGAATGGACATCACCCGACAGGTCAAAGATTTCCATGAAGCCCATGATCTTTCTCTTGAGAATGGAGTCTTCAAGTCCACGCAGCCTGCCAACCATCAGCAGGTAATCATAGGCGCTCATGTGGGAATAGATGGCCGGTTCTTCCGGCACATATCCAATCCTTTGCTTGAACCAGACCAGGTTTTTCCAGATATTTCGGCCGTTATAGAAAATTTCGCCATCAGTCGGCTCAAGCAGTCCGGCCAGCATCTTGATGGTGGTGGATTTGCCTGCCCCGTTGGGGCCCAGGTAGCCGACCGACTCCCCCGCCCGCACCGTAAAACTCACCCCGTCCACGGCCTTAAAATATCCATATTTCTTGGTAACCCTTTTTAACTCCAGCATGACCCGTCCCCGAATACTTGAATCCAGTTGCTTCTTTGCTAATTCTAATGAAAAATTGGCCCGCCCAACAAGTCTTTTTATAAAGCGCCGGGCTCGATTATGATACGCCACCGGGGGGCGATTATGTTTACAAACAAAAAAGGCCACAGGGCTGGCCTGAATAAGAATTCCAGGAAAAACGAGCGCGCCCGCCCAGAATCTCAGGACAGGGCCCGCTCCAGTTGTTTAAAGAACTCTGAAGCTGTGCCCGGGCGCTTCGAACGGTCAACGGCCAGCGCCCGGGCAAAGAACTCTTCCAGCCGGCCCGTAACCCCCTGGAGTCTCTGATTCAGGGGAACATACTCACCCGCCAGCACCGAGCGGCGCCACGTTTCCCTGTCTTTCACGGGAAAGGGCAGGCTTCCGGTCAGCGATTCGTAAACTGAAACGGCCAGGGCCCAGAGATCCCAGGTCACCGAGGGCCTCTCACCCAGGAGTTGTTCTGGAGACATATAGGCCGGGGTGCCCACCAGGACTCCGGAAGCCGTGGTCATCAGGTCCTGGGCTGCCCCGCTTTCCTCGGACAGGTCCAGAAACTTGGCCACGCCAAAATCGAGGACCTTAACCAGGACTTCTTTCGCTTCCGTCCCGGCACAGATAAAAATATTCTCCGGCTTCAGGTCGCGGTGGATGAGTCTATTCCTGTGGGCGGCGCCGACTGCCTGACAGACCTGGCGGAAGACTTCTAAGATAAACTCCGACTCCAGTTTCCCCCGGGACCACAGATAATCGCGCAAAGTTGAGCCCTGCAGCAGCTCCATAACCAGGAAGGCCCTGGTGCCACCTTCGACACCGTAATCAAAGACCGAAACCACATTGGGATGGTCCAGGGCCGCGGCGGCCCTGGCTTCACGTTCAAACCGGCTGGCCGCGGCGGCACTATGGACATAATCTTCCCTCAGGACCTTAACCGCAACTTTCCGACCCAGGGCCCCGTCTCTGGCTTCATAGACGGTACCCATGCCGCCGGTGCCCAGGCGCCGTTCAAGACGATACCTTCCGGCCAGGGTCCGCGGCAATGGGACAACCGTCAGAGAAGCTCCATCGTGCTCACAACAGCTGGAGCCGCTATCCCAGCAGGTCCCGCACCGGGGACATTCTTCAAATACTCCGGTGCTCGGCGTCGTTGGGTGAGACTGCCTTTCCAGTGGTAGAACCAGGTTGGAGGCCACGGCCTCGAGCAGCTCCCGGTCCTCTCTGGTATAGGGCTCTTCTGAGAGCTTCTGACCGAGAACCAGTATGGCCTCGTTCCCATGAGGATTCATGGCTATCGGCACCAGCAGGCTGGCACTGGCCACTCTAAGCCACTCCGTTTCATATTCGGTCGGTCTGGTGGTGTGTGTTGAACCCAGGGTCCTGGTGGCGGTTATGGCCACGGAGCCAGGTTGCTGGCTGACAGTCCCATCTGCCAGCAGTTCAATCTGAGTTAGGTCCAGGGTCCTGTCGGCCGCACGCAACCTGCTGGCAAAACTTCCCTCGGCCGCCATCGGGGGGACATTCCGGTCAGGGGGCGAGACAGCCAGGCACAGGAAAGCTTTCTGACCGGCAGCCCGGTACATGACAGAGACAAAGGACGGATGGAGAGCCCGGCTTATACGGACCACGGCCACCTCGGCCGCGGACGGGAAACTCCTGGCCCGGGCCGATTCAACTGCCAGTTCCCGCAGCAGCTGTCGGGCATCGTATTGCTCCCTGAAAAACTTGCGGTCGATGGCCCGCGCCCAGCGCCGCCGCTGGGAATGGAGGCCAGCCGCCAGTCCGAGCACCAACAGATATATCCAGCCCCTGATTTTAAGAATTTCGATAAAGGGCTGGTGGCCGTGAACCAGGAGGTCGGCAACCAGGACAATACCCAGGACGGGAACGACTGCCAGCAGGGCTCCTCTGGCCAGCGCATACCGCAGGCCCTGACGGACAAGGAGCCGGATGTCAAGCAGATGATGTTTTAAGATCGAATAAGCAAATGAAAGTGGAAAGAGTATAAATATCACAGCAATTATAACGTCCGGCACCCCGGAGGCCAGCCAGCGAAATAGACCGGGCGGCCAGTTCGACTCCCAGATGATATACCTCAAGACACCGGGGAGAACTCCGACGGCTCCCCCTACCAATAACACCCGAAGACGCCGCCTCTCATTCAGGTCCTTAAGCTGGAAATAATTGAAGATCAAAGCCAGCAGGGAAGCCAGAAAATACAGGCCAAGTATCCTGACCGGCCGAATAGCTAATATCTCATGACCGAAGGCCTGAGCTGGCCTGTAAACCAGGTTAAAGAAATAAATGAGATAACCGGGCACCCAGGTCAGAGCGGGCAACCAGACTGCCAGAAACGGCCAGGACCGTCGGAACAAAGGACGCGGAAAGAGGGCAAAAAAAGTGAGCATGATTGGCCCGACCAGGTATGAAGCCAATCGGGGCAGCCATAAAAGAGCACCCAGCAGAATGGGCAGTTTTCTCCAGATGGCCGCCCCTCCCCAGGGCAACGTGTCCCACCAGGCCATACTGATAGACAACGAAGCCAGGGCCAGGGCTCCCAGCAAGGCCAGCCATTCACCAGGTTTTTTGAAGGCGATAAAAATGGCAGTAACCAGCAAAAAAAGGGAAACCGCCTGCCAGATGATAAAAGGGGTTCGCGAGGCAGGCTTAACCCGCTCGACTTTTACCAGAAACTCAAGGCGCTGACCGCCACGTTCCACCCCAAAGCTGTGGCTTCGGCCGGTTTCAAGGTTGGCCACCATGGTCATAAAGTCCGTGACCGTTCTCAGGGGATATCCATCGAACGACAGGAGGAGGTCTCCCGTCCTTAGACCGGCCCTTTCGGCCGGAGTTCCTGGAGCGACCTCAATTTTAAGTAGGCCTCGCTCCTGACCGGGGAGCATCCAAAAACCGGGCACCTTGGGCCCCAGCAACACGCAGTAAAACTGCAAGAGGTAGTAGCCCACAAAAACAATCGCCGCTAAGAAAAGCCACCAGTGCCGGCCTGGCCTGAATTTATGCCGAAATGATTTGCCCTGGCCTGATCGAGGTGTGGACAGATTTTCCCTCGAAGATTTTCTGGCTGCAATTTTCCCCATTATCCGGAGAGACACGGATGACCAGAACCCGGGAAGCCAGGACACCCAGGACATCATCAGGACCACCTCCCCCAATGTTGACCGAACACGGCCACTATCCGGCCGGAGCCAAGAAGAAGAGCAGGCGGGTCCACTCCAGAAGGCTGAGCTCATGACAAATGTTTCGGCTCAGCTAATAACCTCCCAGGCGCCGGAGAGAATCAAGAAAAATCTGCCGGTGGCAATATCAGGCCAGATTCAAAAATGCCAGGAACTCTGTCTTTCTTCCCCTCGACTTAACTTTAGTCTAACCCTGTTCTCTCACCCAAGTCAAGAAAAATCAGCCGGCCACTTTCTGAAAAAGACATAGGCCTCAAACGAAAAACATAAAAAGCCTGGCCGGCGCTTCTAAAGTTGTTATCATCTTATAAGATGTTGAATAAAAACCATGTCCACAGCCACAGCTGGTTGGCATCGCGAAAAAGGACCTCTGTGGCCGAACCAGGCAAATATTGATAAGCCAGATTGATTATCTAAAGACTCGTCTGAGTTGCGGCTTTATCAAATAGAAAGCAGCAGCCGTGCACCCGACATTGACCGTTCGTCCCCTGCGGGCTTCGCTCCCCGAAAGCTCCGGCCAGGCTGACTGCCACACAAGAACCTGACCGTTACCGTTGCTACCTTCCGGTCCTGGCGGGGTTGGCGGCCGGTTCTTTGCGCAGGGCCCGAACCTTCATCGCCCCGAAAAGCGAACCTGGCCAGAAGACTGGCGGCCTCGGCCGGGAATTCAGCCCCACTGGAGCGGGTTGTGGGTACAGGGCACCGCTAGCTCCCCGCTTAGCACCGGCTACCTTAAAATTATAATATCGCGAACCTTAATTGAAATAACGGTAATATTGGACATTACCATTCCTATAATTATAATTATATTATTAACCCTAAGGTTACCTTATTAAATTAAAATATAAGGAGGGAACTAATATGGAGCCAATTTTTGATCGATCAGGTCGAACAGTTGGTTGGATAAAGGATGGGATTATTTATGACAGAAGTTCAAAATATCGTGCTTTTATACATAATGGAGCTATTTTTTCGTATGATAGAGGCCATATTTGATGGATAGATCGTGGTTTCATAAGAGACAAATATGGTAATGCCGTAGCTTTTATAAAAGGGGCTACAGGGGGCCCTCTTCCTCCTATTCCTGAAATACCACCAATACCACCAATATTTCCATTCCCGCCAACACCGCCTATCCCGCCAATTCTGCCAATTTCGCCTATACCATCATTAAGTTGGTCAAGTATTAATTGGGAAGATTTTTTAAATAGTTAATTCTTTTCTCTTCAAGTCATAACACAAAATATTTCTATTTAATCTTAAGGAATTCTCCTTTCTGTTAAAAAAAATTTTATTTTTAAATTATCATATAAGCTAAGCTTACAATCACTTTAATAACCTAATAAATACCCATATTTTTGATATTTTATTACCAAGGCCTTTATTTTTTCTTCAGATAATCCCAATTCTTTCAAGAAACATATTTCAAGCAAAAACCTCATCCTTTGAACTAACCAATATAGCTCTTCCCCTGTTTTGGCCTTTGATTCAAGCCGCTCGTCATAGTGAGTCAAATAGTTCCTAGTATTACAAACATCTTCTATGAATGACTCAGGAGAATTTATGAAGGTCTCA
This sequence comes from Candidatus Saccharicenans sp., assembly GCA_024653215.1. Taxonomy (GTDB): domain Bacteria; phylum Acidobacteriota; class Aminicenantia; order Aminicenantales; family Saccharicenantaceae; genus Saccharicenans. Next base: position 190,240 of record JANLFU010000005.1, read on the forward strand.
ATCCAATCTCCAAGCCGATCTATTATATCCCTTAATCTCTTTCTAAGGGAAAATTCATTTAAATATTTAGCTTTGTTTAACAAGCTTTCCCTGAAATTACAATCAATATCATTTGGAACAGCCTTTTTAATTGCTTCGTATAATGGCTCAAATTCTTCGTCAGTAACATATTTCCCATTTAATATTCTTCTATGATATGACTCTAAAGCTTGCACTAAGCTGAGAAATTCGTGACTTCTATACATTGTAGGATTATAAAAGGTGCCAAAGTAGAGTTCATATATAGGTCCGAGAGAATATGTTTTATTAATCCAATTCTGGAGACAGATATCTAACTTATCAGCAATATCACAGAACTTAAATAGTATATCCCGTTGATATATCTTAGAAGAATAATCGGCAAATGCACCCATGCGAGTGTACACATATATATCATTTAATAAAACTTGACCATTGGCTAGTTCTATGACGCTGTTATTGGATTTCCCAGTCATAAGCATTGGGTATACTGCTTTGCCCATTGCAAGGGTAAGGAAATCTTGAATATTTCTAATTATTCCGTTAAAGTATTCAATAATACTAATGGGATTTTTAGGTTTTATTTTTATAAATGTAGTTTGTTTTAGGTTGAGAGAATATCCCGTAAATTTGCAATTATAACTAAAATTTATATAAATATCTGTCTTTTCAAGCTTAACCGCGATCTCTTGAGGAGGTTCTATATAATACTCTTTTTTCAAATGGCCATTTGGCTTGTCCGTCTTGCGTGACTTGATTCCACCTAGCCCGACCCATTCCTCTAAATTTGAAAAGTTTATTGAAATTTCATCAAAAAGGATATCTTCTTCTTTCTGAAAGTGACACCCAATGAAGATTACATTGATGAAGAACAAAGATCTGATCTGACCTGGAAAATTTAATTCACGTGACTTCTCAAAACATTTATAGAGAGTTACCTTTTTCCCTTCCACCGTTTCGCCTAATATAATGACAGGTGCAGATAATGATTTAAAATCACTAAGTGAATTAAGATTGCCTATCAGTTCAAGAGAACCACCTTCTTTCGGGTCGTATTTAAGAAACCCAGGTATTTTATCATGCGGCTTATCAGGTAACCACCATATACCTTTATACTCAAATGTCTCCATTAAAAGCCTCCGACATGTATGTAAATATTTTTATAACATTTTATCTTTTTCAGGAAAATGGTGAAATTTTTAATAAACATGTTTTTCCAAAAGAGTCATAAGAAGCCTGCTAAATAATCTGATAAAAATATGATGATGACATAGAATCGGAACATATTTAGAGTACTAAATCATTGGAACATGCATCTGCTATGATTCTTTTTGATCGCTAATAAGGGCGTCATTATTTTAAGCCTGAACCCCGATGGAGTTATAAGTCATCTTCTGGATTGATTACAGAGCAATCTTCGATGGAAACCAGACAGCAACCAGTGGTCAATATAAAGACAGCAGCCGTGCACCCGGCATCGACCGTTCGTCCCCTGCGGGCTTCGCTCCCCGAAAGCTCCGGCCAGGCTGACTGCCACACAAGAACCTGACCGTTACCGTTGCTACCTTCCGGTCCTGGCGGGGTTGGCGGCCGGTTCTTTGCGCAGGGCCCGAACCTTCATCGCCCCGAAAAGCGAACCTGGCCAGAAGACTGGCGGCCTCGGCCGGGAATTCAGCCCCACTGGAGCGGGTTGTGGGTACAGGGCACCGCTAGCTCCCCGCTTAGCACGGCTGCCAGCTTGATTATATCACATTATACCCGGTTAATCGGGCAGTGACCTAAATTTGATTGTCGTTTAATATCTATTTTTTCTTTACTTCCTGGATCATTGGAATCATCTTGGGAGAAATTCCATAGGTTTCCAGGAAAACTCGCCCCTTGGTCACATCAAACTGAATCTGGGCATCCTCATAGAACCGGCCCTCTCCCTTTCCCTTTTCATTCAGTTTGAGCTCCATTACCATAAAATAGTACCGGCCGGTGCCGAGCTGAGTCCCCTGCGACCAGGGCTCTCGCCGGAAAACCAGGACTATCTTTTTCTTTCCATCTTCTTCCTGCTGAAACTGGGCCATATGAATGGTGAGGTTATATCCCCGGGCATACAGGAAGCGGACCACGCCTTTTTTAGTGTTCTTGAATAAATTCAAAAAAGCGTCGACTCCCGACCCGGCCATAACCTCACTAAATTGCATTACCTCGTCAGGAGTTGTCCAGGAATCCACTTCGATCAATATCTCCACGGCCGGCGGTTCTATCGGCGCTCTCTCTGTTAACATCCGTCCACGAAAAACATCCTTGGCCAGGGCCGGGCCCACCAGCCAGCAGATGACGCCGATAAAAATAAAACAGGCTTTTATAATACCCTTTCGCTTCTCGATGATCATAATCAAACCTCCCACAACCTAACCTTGTTTCTCAAAAATTATTGAGACGATCTAATAGGCCTTGAAAAAAGAGCTGTGATGGCCTGGTCGCTGGAGTTAAGAACTCGACCACAGATCCGGTTAGCCTCCACCATGACCGCCTGATTTCTTTTCTCAGACATCCAGGCTGCAGCCATACTCATTATATAGCAGTCGGCAGGAGCGAACCTTTCTTGGCCCGCCCAGCTGGCTACAATAATTCTGTTTCTCAGCTTATAGGAGTCTATTCTTACATTCCTTCCGGGTAGAAAATGGCATTCAGCAGGAACTTATAGGTGCCATGGCTCTGGGCCCGGTGTTGAGCTCGAATCCCGATCAGGGCGATATGTCCTTTCTTTAGCCTGGTATCCACCACCGCCGCTTTCCGGGCCAGGTAATCTTCTCCAAGCAGCCAGCCGCTCATCAGGATGCCGTCTTCCGGGTAATAGGCCACAACTTTTCGGTCCCAGTCAACCGGCGGAGTCCAGGTCTCGAAGGCCAGGCTCTGGGAAAAGACGGCCCCGACTTCTTCATCCAGACCGTAACCGAGCGGTGAAGTGTTATCCACCTTTAGCTTTAGAATTGAGGTGGGACAGAAGAATTTGGTGCGGTCAACTCCGCTCAGGGCATTCCGGGCTGGAGCTCCCAGCTCCCGAATAGGCAGTTCTGTGGCCTGGTTCAGAGTGATTAACACCCCACCCTCTTCCACAAAGGCCTTGACCGCGTCCACCCCTTCCTTGTCAATTCCACCCTCGTATTCCGGTGGCGTGGTCCCGGCCCGGAAGAAGCGGGCGAATTCAGACTGCTGACCGGGGCGACCGGTCTTGATAACATCAACGTTTTCGCTGGCAAAAATGAGCACGTCAAAGTTCGATTTAAGGTTGACTTTCTTATCCTTGGTACCCTTGAAATCTTTATTGTGGAGAACGGTGTATTCCAGGCCCAGGTCATCCAGCAGGTACCTGGTCCAGCCTTCATCCATGTTGCCGCGCCAGGACTGGTAGATGGCTACCCGCGGGAACCTGACCGCGGCTTTATCCAGCCCGCTTATATCAGTAACTCCCTTCGGCTGAACCGGCCATTTGGCCAGCAGGTTGTCCAGGGTTTTCCTGACTTCGGCTGAATTCTTGACGATAAAAGTTCCCGGAGGCAGTGTTCCTTCAGAAGTTTTTACCTCTGTCTTTGACCTCCAGGCTTCTGCCTTGTTCTTGAGCAGACCGAAAGCCACTGCGTAGGAGGCATTCAGCCTCGGGTCGAGCAGAAGATAAGCAGAATCTGGTACCGTGGCCTTCGGGTATTCTACCTTGGCAACCATGGTCAGCGGCACTTCAAACGGTTTATCTATCTGTTCGCAGCGGACTCCCATCTGCAGCGGCAGGGTCCAGGCCGCATTATCATAAGGTGGAACCGGCGGGCCGCCCGGATACTGTCTCAGGTCTGGGTATTTCTGCTTTTCCAGCAGGGCCCAGGCATAGGCTTTATAGGGCTGGGCGGTCAGGACCACAAAGGAACCGGCCGGAAAGTATTTTCCGTCGGCTATGAAATCCCTGGTGGCCTGGTGCACTTCCACCCCGCCAAACTGGAGGATTTCAATCATCTTCAGGGCAGTCAGGTAATCCGCTTGATCCCTGGAAATGACAAAGGCATAGGGCTGATTCTTCTCGCGGACTTCTATGCTCTGCCTGGCCATCAAGTACGAATTGAACAGGAAATCCTCGCGGTGCAGCCAGGCGGTCTTGAGCAGGCTCTTGGACAGAACCAGCTCGTAATCCACGATGTCGCGCAGCCGCCACCAGCCACCCGGCCAGGGGTCGATAAAATCCATTCGCTTCTCATAATATTCGTCCGGAACTTCGGTGGGCTCAATATAAATGGGGCTGGCCACTCGCACCGAGGCCGCCTCGCTCAGCAGCCCGACCACGTTGTGCAGCCAGGAAGTGTCGTCGCAGGCTCCAATCCACCAGCCGGTATAGCTCCGGCCATGAACCACGCCCTTATAGCCATGTTTCTGCAGGTCATAGGCCATATTGATTCCGCACAGGTTGACGCTTCGCCACAGCAGTGGCTGCACGTTGGGCAGCGGCGGGTCCATGAAGGGTGGAACGAAAATACGGGCTCCGTTTGAGCCCATCTGGTGTTCGTCTATGTGTATCTGGGGAAACCAGTCATGGTAGAGCACCCTGGTCACCGCCCTGGTCTCGGCCAGGTTGAACATGAAGAAGTCGCGGTTGTTGTCATGCCCGGCGTAGGGATGATAAAGCCAGGGCATGTTGCTGCCTTCAAATTTGGTCCCGAGATATTTGCGATACCAATCAACTACCATCTGGTGGCCGTCGGGATTTATGGTGGGAACCAGCAACAGGATGACATCCTTCAGGGCCCGGTTGACATCGAAAAAGCCCTTTCCGGTCACCAGGTCATAGGCCAGCTCCATGGACATCTGGGAAGCGGCAATCTCGGTGGAGTGAAGAGAACAGGTTATGAGCAAGATGGTCTTTCCCTCCCGGGCCAGCTGCCTGGCCTGGTCCTCGCTCAGTCCGCGCGCTTCCTTGAGCCGGCGGGCAATGTCCCGATAGCGGTCCAGGTTTTTCATGTTTTCTTCGTCGGTGATGATGGCCATGACCATGTCTTTGCCCAGGGTGGTCTTTCCGATGTTGACCAGGGTCAGCCGGGACGATTCCTTGTCGAGCAGCTCAAAATAGGCCTTAATCTGGTTGTAATCAGCCAGCTGGCGGTCTGCACCCGGTTTGTATCCGAGGAATTTCTCAGGCGGGGTTTGGGCCAGGGCTGTCAGAGAACTTATGAGCAAAATCATAATGATGATGGCCGGCTTATTTATTTTAGGCATCATAAAAACCTCCTTCTCGTTTCATTTATTTTAACCTTTTATCACCCTGAAAAATTTCAGTCAACTTAATTTTTGGCGGCAAATTTTTCGATTGGTCCCGAATCGGGTATTTTGCTTAACCGCATGATGGAAGATACATATTTTAGACAATACAAGTGGGAGTCAGGCCAGACAGGGCGGGACAGAAAAAATAAATAAATTTCGGTGGACTTGGGACAGAATATTCTTGCTTTAGCTGATCAGGGTACAATTAAGACTACATTGCAGGATCACGGAACCGGTCCTGTATCAACAATTGAAGCAGGCTTTTGGAAGATTGGCCCGGGTCAATGTCCGGGTAAAAAATTTGTCTCGACTTGGAAAGTATAATCCTGGCCGTAGACCGCGTTTTTGCCGCCGGCTAATCGCGGGACTGGCGGATTAAAATCATTCTCAGCAGCTGGATGGCCGCCATGGCCGTGGAAGCCACGTAGGTCATGGCCGCAGCCCTGAGCACGGAGCGGGCCCCGTTCAGCTCGGCCGCATTGAGAAAGCCGCGTTCCCGGAGAATGGCCAGGGCCCTCCTGGATGCATCGAATTCCACCGGCAGGGTGATTACCGTGAACAGGACGGCCGCGCTGAACAGGAGAATGCCGATGTCCATCAAGACCTTGGTCCCGCCGCCGCTGAAAATCAGGCCGATGAAAAACAGGGGGAAGGCCAGGTTCGACCCGATGCTGGCAATCGGGTAGAAGGCATTGCGCATCATCAGGAAAGAATACTTCTGGGCATGCTGGATGGCATGACCGGCCTCATGGGCGGCCACCCCCAGGGCGGCGATGGAAGTGCTGTGATAGACACTGTCAGAAAGACGCAACACCTTTTTGCGCGGGTCATAATGGTCGGTCAGGTGCCCGGGCACCCGCTCGATCTGGACATCGCTGGCCGGGCTGTAGCGCAGGATTTCGGAAACGGCTTCGGCCGCGGTCAGCCTGGAAGCGGAGGAAACCTGGCTGAACCGGGTGAAGGTGCTTTTCACCTTGCTCTGGGCATACAGAGCAAAGATCAGGGCTGGAATCAACAGCCAGAAAGTATAATCAAAATAAAACATCTTAATTTCCTCCCGATTAATTCATTTTAGCCGAAAAATGCGATTTGTAAACGGGCCAGGAACAGGTCAGGGCTTCTGGGCCATGCTTTCCAGGATCTTCATTGCCCGGTCGATGTTGGAGACATCCATGACCACGGCCACCCTGTCGCCGGTCTGGCTCAGCGTCCCGTAGCAGTACTCTATGTTTATCCCTTCATCGCCGATCCTGGTGGCTACCTCTCCCAGGGCCCCGGGCCTGTTGTCCAGGTGGATGAGCAGGACATCACGCATGTCGGTGGTGTAGTTCAGCTTGTTAAGGACCTTGATGGCCTTGTTAAGGTTCTTGGTATATATCTTGGCTGAATCCTGGAAGACCCCGATGGCTTCCACGTTTATCTCGTTCTCCGCCAGCTGGCAAAGAAGCTCGCCCAGCACTGAAGGTTTATTCTCCAGAAGGACAAAAATTTCGGTTATTCTTTCAAACTCCATCATAACCTCCGAATGCTATTTATTCCCCTGTAAATAGCCTGCCTTTTTTATTTAACGCAAAACCATGATTATTTCAACAACTATTTTCTCCGGGCCTGAGGCCGTTTTTTCTATGTTCCTAGCTATATATAAATGGCCTGCTTATGAACAGGAGATAAAATTTCAGAAAAAACCATGCCCATGGCTTTGGGAGATCTTTTTCTTTAAGCCCGGCCCGCCCTTAAACGAGCTCAGGTCCTCAGACTACCGGGGCAGACCAAGGCCCGGCCAAAAATCAGGACGTAAACAACCTGTCCCCTTCGGTCTTCAATCAAATATTTTGCCCGGATTAAGAATGTGGAGGGGATCCAGAGCCTGCTTTATTCTCTTCATCAGTTCTATCTGGGCGGGCTCCAGCGACAGCGGCAGGTACTTCTTCTTGTAAAGTCCAATCCCATGCTCGCCAGAAATTACTCCGCCCCTCTGGCCCGCATCCTGAAAAAGCTCCTGCCTGGCCGCTTCCAGCTTGTCCTTTATTTCATCCAGGTTGAGCGGCACCATCTGCCCGTTCTCGTACCTGGCCTTCATCAGGTGGGAATGGACGTTGCCGTCCCCGGCATGACCGAAAACCGGAAGCCACAGGTCATACTTTCTGGCCACCTCCTGGATTTTCCTGACATGGCCCGGAATCTCGGAACGCGGCACGCAGATGTCCAGGATGTCCACGGTTTCCTTCTTGATGGCTTCATAAATCTCGGAACGAATCTTGAGCACCTCGGCCTGCTTGGCCGGGGTATCGGCCACGAAAACATCTATGGCCCCGTTTTCCAGGACCACGTCGGCTATCTGGTCGGTCAGCCGGCCGAGGTCATCTTCCGAAGGAGAATCCACAATGACCATCAGGTGAACCTCCCCCTGGTGGCTGGGCCAGCTGAGGTTCAGGTGATGCTCGCTGAGGCTGATGACATCCAGGCCGACAAACTCCACGGCCATCGGTACTATCCCCTTTTCAAATATCAGGGGCACGTTATCTATGGCCTGTTCAATGCTGTTGAAGGGAATGACCATGGTCCGGAGAAAAGTTGGCCGGCTCATCACCTGGACGATGGCCCTGGTAATGATACCCAGGGTGCCCTCCGAACCGATGAACAGGTTGACCAGGTTGTAACCGGTGGAATTCTTGATCAGCTTGCCGCCGGGATGGATTACCCCGCCATCAGCCAGGACCACTTCCAGCCCGCGGATGTAATTCCTGATGCTCCCATACTTGACTGCCCGGCTGCCCCCGGCGTTGGTGGCAATCATCCCGCCGAACATGGCCCCCTCATCGCCCGGGTGGGGCGGGAAATAAAAGCCTTCCCTTTCCACCGCCTGGATGAACTCGCCGAGGGTAATCCCGGCTTCAACCACGGCCAGCTGGTTCTTGCGGTCCAGCTCCAGGAACCGGTGCATCCTCTGCATGGACAGGACAATTCCCCCATGAACCGGTACGCAACCACCGGCCAGGCCAGTTCCCCCGCCGCGCGGAGTCACCGGAATCCTGTGTCCGGCAGCCAGCTTGAGAATGGCTGAAACTTCACCGGTGCTGCCCGGCCTGACCACCACTTCCGGAGAGCAACCGGCCAGCTGGGAGACATATTCATCGTAAGCATAGCCGCAGACTTCATCCCGACAGCTCAGGACGTTGTTTTCTCCGGAAATGGCCACCAGCTCTTTTATTATTTCCTGGTTGATCTTTCCGTACATGGTCAACCCTCTCTGCTAAATTTCCAGCCTTGAGAACTTTATCATACACGTTGCCGGGCAAATTTTCAGCCTGTCCTGGCCAGGGTTCGGGGACAGCCTATTAATTACCTGCCCTCTATACCCAGCCCTTATGAGTTTGAGCCGTAGAAAACTTTTCATATTTTACCGGGCCGAACTTCATTTTCCGGCCAGCAATTATCTTAATTCTCCCGGACTGACCTCTTCACCAGGCCAGGTGGATAGAGCTCACAACAGCGATTTGACCGCCTTGACGATGGCAGCGGCATCTATTTCGTACCTGGCCAGCAACTCTTCCGGCTTTCCAGAACGTGGTAGCTCCCGCACGCAGAGATGTTTCCAGGACTTCTTGTCCGGAAGAACCAGGGCCACGGCCGTTCCCAGGCCACCCTGCTCGAAATGGTCCTCGGCCACCACCACCCGGCCTCCAGTTTCGGCCACTGAATTTACGATAGTCTCCCGGTCGATCGGTTTCACCGAGTAGGCATCAATAACTCTTATATTGATCCCATCCTTCTTCAACTGGTCATAGGCCTTGAGCGCTTCGTGAACGGTAATCCCGGCCCCGATGACGGTCGCGGCATCATTATCGCTCCGGCGCAACACCTTGGCTCCACCGGCCGGGAATTCTTCCTCCGGCTTATAGAGAATTGGCGTGGCCGGCCTGGTGGTCCTGATGTAAACCAGGCCCCGGTACCTGGCCGCTTCCCTGACGCACTTCTCGGCACAGATTGCATCAGATGGATAAAGCACCAGGCAACCTGGGATGGGCAGGAACATGGCCAGGTCTTCCAGACCCATCTGCGACGGGCCATCCTCACCGATGCTGACCCCGACGTGCGAGCCGCAGAACTTGACGTTGGAAAATGAATAGGCAGCCATCCTAATCTGGTCATGAGCCCTGGTCAGAAAGGCGGCAAAGGTGGCCACAAAGGGCAGAAAGCCCCTGGCCGCCAGTCCCATGGCCATGCCCACCATGTTCTGCTCGGCTATAAAAGACTGGAAAGAACGCCCGGGAAAAGAGGCGAAAAAGCGGTCGGCGTAGGTGGAATTCTTGACGTCGCCATCGACCACCACCACCCGGTTGTTGACCCGGCCCAGCTTTTCCAGGGCAATGCCGTAAGCCAGCCGGGTGGCCGTTTTCTCCTTATAATCCGGCAGCGGAAAATCAAGAGCATCGGTCCACTTCGGAGCTCTGGCTCTTTCCCGGCCTTTGACGTATTTCCAGGCTTCAACCTCGGGCATTGGCCCCAGCTCGGCCAGGGCCTTTTCCAGCTCTTCCGGCTTGAGCGGCTTGCCGTGCCAGCCGTTCTTATCCTCGATGAAAGAAACTCCCTTGCCCTTGATCGTCCTGGCCAGGATGACCTTGGGATTCGAGCCTTTCCTGGCCGCGGCCAGGGCTTCCAGGATTTTCTGAATCTTATGGCCGTCAACCGTGAAAACATCCCAGCCAAAAGCCCGAAACTTCCTGGCATAGGCCTGGACATCGTGCTGGTGCATGGTCGGGTCAGATTGACCCAGCCGGTTGATGTCCACCATGGCCACCAGGTTACCAAGCTGCAGTTCCCGGCCGGCGTTGGCTGCCTCCCAGACCGCTCCCTCGGCGCATTCCCCGTCGCCCATCAGGACAAAGGTCCTGGCCTTAACTCCGGCCAGTTTCTGGGCCAGGGCCAGGCCCACTCCCACCGATAATCCCTGACCGAGGGAACCGGTGGCGGCTTTCACCCAGGGCATCCGCGGTGTCGGATGGCCTTCAAGGTCGCTGCTGATTTTTCTAAGGTCAAGAAGCGTGTCCGCGGGAATAATACCCGCTTCCGCATAGGCCGCCCAGAGGATGGGGGCCGCGTGCCCCTTGGACAGCACAAATTCGTCGTTTTCCGGCGCATAAGGATCTTTAAGGTTATAGCGCATCTCGTGGAAAAAGAGACAGGCCATGATTTCGGCCGATGACAGGCAGGTGGTCGGGTGCCCCGAGCCGGCCACCGTGGTCATCTTCAGAGAATGAATTCTCAGGCGCTTGGCGATTTTTTCCAGTACGGATATGGATGACATCATTTGACTCCCAAAAAAATTTAGCTTTCATTATATTTTGAAAAGCAGCCACTCTCAAGGAAAAAACTTAAAAATGATAATTTCTCCGGAATGCGACCAGAGGGCCTGTCAAGTTATCTGTTTAAACAGGTTGCTTCAAGGGGACAAATTGTCTGCCAGCCGAAGGATATTGGCCTGGCGATACGACCTGGCAATTGCTTGTTGTATTTTCCCCGACCAATATCCGGGCTATTCCCCCATCTTGGCCAGAAGGCCTTTGGCCCTGACCTGCCTGAACATTCTGAAGAAAAAGAACAGGGCCAGCAACAGGTAAACCAGGTCCAATCCAAAAGCCTTGACCAGGTGCCCGGCCGGAAAAGTCCGGCCAAAGATAATCGCTCTCATCCCTTCAAAGACATAGGAAGCCGGAATGGCCAGGGCTACCTTCTGCAGGAATTTCGGCAGCACGGAAACCGGGTAGAAGACGGCCGAGATGGGCTGGAAGAGAAAAGCCACGCCCCAGGCCAGGACCTCGGCCTGCTGCCCGAAGCGCAGGATCAGCCCGGTGGTCAGGATGCCTATGGCCCAGCCCAGTATCACCAGGCAGATCATGAAAGGCAGCAGGTACATACCAATGATGAACAGGTTGAAGGAATAAAGAAGCCAGGCCAGGAGCGAGCTGATCAGGAAAACCACCACCACCTTGAACACGGCCACCATCATCAGCGAAGCCAGGTACTCGCCTATGGTCAAAGGGCTGACGAACAGGTTGAGGAAATTCCGGGCCCAGACTTCTTCCAGGAAGGAAACGGAAATTCCCTGCTGCGAGCGGAAGAGAATGTCCCAGAGAATCAGAGCCCCCAGGAAAATGCCCAGAAAGTTGGGCGTTGATTTTCCTTCAGCCGACAGCTTGGTGATGTACAGGCTGACAAAACCCCAGACCAGAAGATCCAGCAGGGGCCAGTAGAAGATCTCGACCAGCCTGGTCAGGCTGTGCTTATATAGATAGATATGGCGCAGAAACATGGCCGAGATGCGGTACGGTTTCATGGTCGTACCTCCCTGGCCACCTTGAGAAAGACATCTTCCAGGTCCTCGCCCCTGAACCTGGCCACCAGGTCGTCGGGCGTTCCCCGGGCAATTATTTCGCCGTGATGCAGGAAGAGCAGGCGGTCGGATATCTCCTCCATTTCCTGCATGTTATGCGAGGTGTAGAGAATGGCCATCTTCTTGGTGCGCTTCATTTCCAGAAGATAGGTCCTGGTCCGGTCGGCAATGTCCGGGTCCAGGCTGGCCGTCGGCTCGTCCAGCAGGAGAATCTCCGGCTCATTAATAAAGGCCTTGGCCAGGTTCAACCTGGTCATCTGTCCCGAGGACAGGGTCCTCACCGGGCGGTCGACCACATCCTTCAACTCGAACTGCTCTACCAGGAGGTCTATCCTTGACCTGGCTTTCCTGACACCGTAAAGCCTGGCAAAAACCATCAATGATTCCCTGAGGGTAAGAGAATACGGCATGGCCACGTAGGTGGAAGAAAAATTCATGCGCCTGAGGATTTTTTCCCGCTGCCTGGGCCGGGAGGGGTCCAGGCCGAAAATTCTAATTTCCCCGGAAGTAGGTGAAGTCAGACCCAGCAGCATGTGGATTATGGTGGTCTTTCCGGCGCCGTTCGGACCAAGCATCCCCAGAATTTCCCCGGGGTAAAGGTCAAAGGATACTGATTTTACAGCCTGAAAAGAATTAAAGGATTTTGATAAATTTTTTACTTCAAGCAAAGGAGTGGCCGCCGCAACCATCGCTGCTCTCCAGGAGTCCTGCTCTTGAACCAGATTAATAAGCTAAAATATACCAGAACGAAATAAGGCTGTCTATCAGGCCGACAAGGTCCCCCATATATCTTAATCAGAGCAAAAAGCCGCTGACTTAATCCATCCTGCGTTCTTCATGAATCAAGTAAGTTAAATATGATTTAAGGCGGCAGTATTACTTATTGATTCCTGGTTCTGCTCGGGCCCGGGCTTAAAGTCCAGATAATGATAGATTCAAAATTGAAATCCGGGTGTTTTTCTCATAGCTCGGACGCGCAACTCTCCCCTTCTTCAGGCGCCCAGATAGGATCATTTAAAACCTGGTTCCAGGCAGAAAGATTTTCTCGTAGATGTCCAGGGCATAGCGGTCGGTCATTCCGGCGATGAAATCGGCCACGCGTCTTTCGAGCGGATCCCCTTTCGGATAATCTTTAATCCATTCTCCCGGGTTCTTCTGGAAATATTCAAAAAGCTCTCTTATTATCTTCCCGGTCTTGGTGAGGTCGGCCCTGGCCGCCGGGTTGAGATAAACTCGCTCATAGAGAAAATCCCTGAGGTCTATCAGGGCCTGGTATATCTTCTGGCTCATGGCAATCCTTGCCAGCCTGTTCTTAAGGCTGGTTTCCACCACGTCCATCACCAGGCGGTCTATCCTGGTGGCATGATGCTTGCCCAGAATATCGGTCAGCCTGGATGGAATGCTCTCCTCTTTGATCAGCCCTGCCCTCATGGCATCATCCAGGTCATGGTTGACGTAGGCAATCACGTCAGAAATCCTGACCACCTGGCCCTCCAGGGTGGCCGGCATGCTCTCCGGGTCATCGTCCAGGATCTCCCCGCGTCCCTTGGAGTGCTTGCAGATTCCGTCGCGGACTTCCAGGGTCAGGTTAAGTCCCTTGCCTTCATACTCCAGCTTATCAACCACCCGCAGGCTCTGTTCATAATGACAGAACCCGTCGGGGAGCAGGCTGTTCAGGGTTCCTTCCCCGGCGTGCCCGAAGGGAGTATGCCCCAGGTCATGACCGAGGGCAATGGCCTCGGTCAGGTCTTCATTCAGACGCAGGGCCCGGGCGATGGTTCTGGCTATCTGCGAAACTTCCAAAGTATGGGTCAGCCGGGTACGGTAATGATCGCCAAAAGGAGACAGGAAAACCTGCGTCTTGTGTTTGAGGCGGCGAAAGGACTTGCAGTGTATGATCCGGTCCCGGTCCCGCTGGAAAGCGGTGCGAATGGGATGGGGCTGTTCCGAACGGAGACGCCCCTTGCTTTTGGAGCTCAAGCAGGCCCGGGGCGACAGATTCTTCTTTTCCATTTCTTCAATCTGCTCTCTGATGTTCATGGCCTGTGCTCCTTCAGCCTTCCGGCAAGCCCGAGCTGACTTTCTTCAATAATCTTATTTTAATGCCCCGGGTTGTTCAAGTCCGCAATTACCCTATTCAGAAAACCAGCAGAGCCAACGGCTTTTCCGCCATCGGACCGAATCAAACACGCCTTTCTCTCTTGCCCTGTGCTCTCCTTCCACGGGAGATATTTTGATGGCCGACACAGAAAAAAAATATTATTTCAGCCAGGGTAGTCATTTTAATTTTTGCGCCGGTTAAAAGGCTCGTTTATTCCAGGCCTTAAATCGGGACGACTTTACTCCGCTGGCTCTGATAGCTGTCGCCTGCCAGATATTCACCTTGAGGCCCAAACACAGTTTCAGTATAATTCCACTCTGCCCGATTCAAGGTTAAACCATGAACGATCACAGCCTGGAGCACATAAAAGAAAACGTCAGGCAGCTCCTAAAGGAACTTCCGCCCGGAGTGGAACTGGTAGCCGCAGCCAAACAGCAACCGCCGGAAAAGATCGTGGCCGCCATCGAAGCGGGAATCAGGATAATCGGTGAAAATTATGTCCAGGAAGCGGCCGAAGCCTTCATGGTTATCGGAAAAAAGGTCCAGTGGTCCTTCATCGGCCACCTGCAAAAAAACAAGGTAAAAAAGGCGGTAGAAATCTTTGACATCATAGAAACGGTGGATTCCCTGGAACTGGCCGCAGAAATTAACAAGCGCTGTGCCGCCCTCGGAAAAATCATGCCGGTTCTGATCGAAGTCAACTCCGGCCGGGAGCCGCAGAAGTTCGGGGCCCTGCCGGAAGAGGTCGAGCCGCTGGCCCGGGCCATAACCGGTCTGCCAAACCTTAAATTACGCGGGCTGATGACCATGGGACCTTTTGAGGGCGACCCGGAAGAGGCCAGGCCTTACTTCCGGTTGACCCGACAGCTTTTCGAGCAGCTTAAAGCTCTAAATCTGCCGGGCGCCGAGCTAAATATTCTATCAATGGGCATGACCAACTCTTACCGGGTGGCCATAGAAGAAGGGGCGAACAGGGTGCGCCTGGGAACCAGGATCTTCGGTCCCCGTTTCTGAAAATTATTAACAGGAAGGTTACCATGAAGAACAGGTGGTTTGTAGTCCTCGGAGCTCTCATTATCCAGGTCAGCCTGGGAGCAGTCTACATCTGGAGCGTTTTCCAGACTCCCCTTCTAACTCATTTCCCGACCTGGAAGGAAACCCAGGTTACCCTCCCGGCCCAGATAATTCTGGCCTGCTTCGCCCTGGCCGTGATCCTGGCCGGAAGGATTCAGGATAAAATTGGGCCCAGGCCGGTGGCCATCGCCGGCGGGTTGATGCTCGGTTCCGGCCTGATCCTGGCCAGGTTCACGGCCGGCTTCGCCCCGGGCCCGGCCCTGGTCTGGTTGATTATCACCTACTCGGTGATCGGCGGTCTGGGCATCGGAGCCGCTTATGTCTGCCCCATAGCCACCTGCGTCAAGTGGTTTCCTGATAAAAGGGGCCTGATCACCGGGCTGGCCGTGGCCGGCTTCGGAGCCGGGGCCTTTTTCTTTGCGCCCCTGGCCAAGGCCCTGATTACCGGGGGCCCCTACCAGCTTTTTGGAAAGAGCCTCTTTTCTCTGCCCCAGGTCGGGCTCTTCAATACTTTTATGGTCCTGGGAATTATCTTCCTCATAACCATCACCCTGGGAGCGCTGCTGCTCAAGAACCCGGAGCCGGGATACTGTCCGGCCGGATGGAAACCGCCGGCTCAGACCGCCGCCGCCAGCAAGCTCAAGGTGGATTTCTCACCGGCCGATATGTTCCGCACCTGGCAGTTCTGGTTGCTCTGGGGAATCTATCTCACCGGTTGTGCCGCCGGGCTGATGATCATCATGAAAGCCTCGCCCATCTGGCAGTCCTTCGCCCTGTCCAACCTGACCTCGGGCCTGGATTCGGCTACCTTCAACCGGATTGCCTCGGCCGGAGCCCTGGCCGTTTCCATCCTGGCCATCTTCAATTCTCTGGGTCGGATTGTTTGGGGAAAGGTTTCCGACGCTGCCGGACGCAAGAACACCCTTATTGCCATGTTTCTGCTTTGCGGTCTGACCATGCTGGCCTTCAATACTCTTAAACCTTATTCACTGTTTCTTATCGGCATCTCCCTGGTCGGCCTGTGTTTTGGTGGTTTCCTGGCCGTCTTTCCGGCGGTTACCGCGGATTATTTTGGGACCAGGCATTACGGGGCCAACTACGGCTGGATGTTCAGCGCCTATGGCGTGGGCGGCCTGCTGGGACCCTACCTGGCCGCGGCCCTGATGAAAACCCAGGCCATAGTCAAGATTAGGGAAATAAGAGATGCCCAGGAAGAAACTGTCCGGTCGCTCCTGGTCGGTGATTACCGCCGGGCCTTCGTGGTGGCCGGCATTTTATGCCTTGTTTCCACTGCCGTCCTGCTACTCTTAAAAAAGCCCGAGGTCAGCAAAGAAAAATAAGACTGCGGGTCCGCTTGCTCCGGCCGGGTTCTTGCGGGCCCAATTTTAGGCTGTTGAAGTGAACCGGTCTCGCCGTTCCCGTCCATTATATTCTCGCCTTTCATGATTTCTTCCAATCTTCTTAGGGGAAAAATCAACTACCTCGGGCTAACCCCTGCCTCACATTCTCCTGCACCTACATTTTTCCTGGTGTCCCCCGGTCTGCTCCAGTTTTTCTTAAATCATAAATTCGGCAGACGAGATTAGGCAAGATTAGACGGTTTTATATGAAATTAAGATGATCATTTTTCTTTAGGGCCGGAGTTCTCCCCCGGTCCCGGTTGGCCCTCTTCTGTTTCCCCGCCTTCAATCAATTCTGCCTCGACCAGCATGGCCTCACCTTCCGGGAATCCAGGGCCGACCTGTTTCTTGAGATTTTCAATCTGGCGGAGGGGTTTTTCCAGCTGATTTTTCCTGACCGAGTTCAGGCTTTCATATTCCTGCTGGGCTTCATAAATCTTTTTCCCCATCTTTTCCAGGGACTTGACGAACATCTGCCACTGCTTGTAGAAAGATTCCAGCAGTTTCATTATCTGACCGGCGGTGTTCTGCAGGTTGAAATTTTCCATGGCCTGGCGGATGATGGCCAGCACCGCGTACAGGGTGATGGGCGAACACAGAATGACCTTCTTCTGCAGGGCTTCGTCCAGCAGCCCCCGGTCGTGCTCGTTGATGAAGGCATAGACCTGCTCGTTTGGAATGAAGACCAGGACGTAGTCCAGGGTGTTCTCGCCGGGGTCGATGTAATCGCGGCCGGTGACTTCCTTGATCCGCTCCCTGACATCTCTCAGGAACAACCGCTTGAAATTTTCCTTTTCGTTTTCTCCCTGGGCTTCAAGGTATTTTAAGTAGTTATCCAGGGGGAATTTCACGTCCATGTTAATCTTCCGCTCCTGCGGCAGGTAAAAGGTGAAATCGGGCCGGTTCTGGCCGCTGTCCAGGGCCTGCTGTTTTTCGTAGTTGATTCCCTCGACAAAACCCATCAGCCGCAGAATGTCCTCGGCCATTCTTTCTCCCCACTGGCCGCGCTGCTTGGAGCCGGCCAGCGCCCTCCGCAGCTGTTCGGTAGTTTCCTGGAGTCGCTTGGTCTGCTCCATGGCCTGGCTCAGATGGCTTTCCAGCTGCCCGAACTTGGCCGCCCGGTCTTTTTCAAACTCCGTGATCAGAGTCTGCACCCGGAGCAGGTCGGCCTTCATTCCCTCCAGGGTCTGGTCGATCAATTTTTTCTTGCCCTCGAGTTCCAGCTCGCCGGTCCTGGTCTGACGGCCCAGGACCTCGTTAGCCACCTTCAGGAATTCCTCGGTGTTCCTTTTCAGGGCATCCATGGAAAGAGAGCCAAAGGCATCCTTGACTCGCCCCAGGAGCATTTCCAGCTCCTGCATTTTTTGCTGCTGGGTCTGGTTGACCAGCTCCTGGGCCAGTTCCCTGGCCCGCTGTTTCTGAAGGTAATTTACCAGCAATACCAGCAACGCACCAAAAATTGCCCCCAGGACGAATGCGATTATGAATTCCATCTAAGCTCTCCTCGACTCGATTAATTACCGGACAATATTTCGGGCACGGGACCTGTCCCCGCCCTGTTCTCAGAGGTCGGAATCATCCAGGCCGGTTTCCCCCTCTTCGCCGGCCTTTCCTTTTTCGGCCTCTTCCACCGCCCGGTCCACCTCTTCTTCAAAGTCCGGGCCCACCTCTTCGCCCATTTCCCGGCCCAGTTTTTTCATCCAGCGGGCCAGGCTTTTCGGATCCTTCTCGTCCAGGTCTCCCAGCTTCGAGGGGTCGGCCAGGCTCTCCAGGCGGCTTTCCTCGGACTTCAGGACCCCCACCCGGGAAATCAGCCTGGTCAGCTTCAGGCTGCCACAGTGCTGGCAGCGGGGCTCGAATTTAGAGTGAACCGAAAGGATAAGAAAGGAAGACTTTCGCCGGCAGTCCTGGCAGCGAAATTCATAGATCGGCATGGCCGCTCTCCTCCCTTTCTTCAGTGTTCCAGAATAATTTACAGAAAAAGTCTGTCTGAGGCAACCATGGTGACAGGTTATTATTGTTGACTTTAAAGGCTTTTACTTATAGCATCGAATAATGAAGCAAAGCAAGATCGGGGACGATATCGAAAAGACCCTGACCGCAGAATTATGGCCGGCCGGGACCGAAATCAAGCGCTACCTAATCCAGGAAGTCCTGGGACTCGGAGCTTTTTCCACGGTCTACCTGGCCTATGACCGGGACCTGGACCGCAAGGTGGCCCTGAAATTTCTGGCCGGTGACCTGTGTCAGAATCCAGACTGGCGGAAAAGGTTTCGGGAAGAAGCCCAGACCGCGGCCCAGCTCAACCATCCCCATATCGTGACCATTTACGGTGTTGACGAATTCCAGGACCAGCCCTACATCATCATGGAATTCGTGGAAGGCGGAACTCTCGAAGCTTACCTCAAGAACCGCCGCCTCCCGGCGGAAGAAGCCCTGGAACTGGCCATCCAGATAAGCGACGGGCTGGCCGAGGCCCACACCCGGGGAATAATTCACCGGGACCTCAAGCCATCCAACATCATGGTCACCAGCCGGGGCCGGGCCAAGATCGTCGATTTCGGACTGGCTGCCATCCTGACCAGGGAGAGCATTGCCCAGGAAGGATTAATCGTGGGCACGGCGCTTTACATGTCGCCCGAGCAGGTTCAGGGGCTACCCACCGATAATCGCTCCGACCTCTTTTCCCTGGGTGTCGTCCTGTACAGAATGTTTACCGGTAAAGCGCCCTTTTCCGGCGAGGGCATTAGAGAAATTTTCAAGGCCATCCTGGAGAAGGAGCCCCTGCCCATGTCGGAATATTCGGCTAACATTCCGGTGGAGCTCGAGCGCATCGTGGCCCGCCTGCTCAACAAGAACCAGAACCTGCGTTACCAGCGAGCGGAAGACCTGAGAATAGACCTGCGCTTCACCCTGGAAGCCATCATGTCCGGCCGGGTCCAGTACCGGGGCCGCAAAAAAGATTACCTGTGGTCGATAGCCGTTCTGCCGCTGGCCAACCTCAGCGGGGAACGCGAGCAGGAATACTTTTGCGACGGCATGTCCGAGGAAATCATAAATGCCCTGGCCAAGGTCAGGGGCCTGAGGGTGGCCGCCCGCACCTCCACCCTGGTCTTCAAGAACAGCAGCGAGGATGCCCGGGAGATAGGACGCAAGCTCCATGTCGACACCCTGCTCGAAGGCAGCGTTAAGAGGGCCGGAGACCGGCTGAGGATCTTTGTCCAGCTCATCGACGTAGCCTCAGGCTACCATCTCTGGTCGGAACGATATGACCGGGACTTCCAGGATATCTTTGCCATCCAGGACGAGATCTCTCAGAACGTGGTCAGATCCCTGCAGCTCATTCTCAGCGACAACGAGCTTCAGGCCCTGACCAGAACCTCCACTACCGATACCGACGCCTACGATTACTACCTCCGCGGCCGCCAGTTCTACCACCAGGGGCGACGCCAGAGTTTTCAGTTTGCCCGCCAGATGTTCTCCCGGGCCACTGAAATCGATCCCAACTACGCCCTGGCCTATGCCGGCATCGCCCAGTGTTCGGCCATGCTTTTTCATTTCTACGGGGAGTCCGGGGATATCCACCTGGAAGAGGCCGACCGGACCAGCCTCAGGTCCCTGGAGCTCGACCCTGATTTGCCCCAGGCTCATGCCGCCCGCGGACTGACCTTGTGGCTCATGGACAGGTTCGAGGAGGCCCGGAAGGAGTTCGAGACGGCCATGCGCCTTGACCCCCAGCAGGATGAAACTCCATACCTCTATGGAAGGGCCTGTTTCCAGAGAGGCGAGCTGAAACTGGCCGCTGAACTTTTTGAGAGGTCCTGTCGCAGCCGCGAGAATCACGAGGCCTGTTACTTTGCGGCCCAGACCCAGACCGCTCTCGGGCATAACGAAGCCGCTCTGGCCGCTTACCACCTGGCCCTGAGGGCCGTGGAAAAAAGGGTCCAGCTTCATCCAGATGACGCCAGGGCTTATACCATGGGTGCGGTCAGTTTCTGCCGCCTGGGAGACCGCCGCAGCGGCCTGGAATGGGCCGAGCGGGCCATAGCCATCGACCCCAACGATGCCGGAATTCAGTACAACGTGGCCTGCCTGTTCGCTCTGGAAGGTGAAAAGGACAGAGCCATCAAGAGCCTGGAAGCTGCCGTTCAGGCTGGCTTCGCTCACCGGGACTGGGTGGAAAAGGACCCGGACCTGGACTCCCTGCGGGACGACCCGAGGTTCAAGGCCCTGAAGTGGCGCGACCAGTAAAACTCTTATCTTGGGGTTCTCATTTTTCTATGGCTGCCTTCTGCTGGTTAACCCCGAAGAAAAACCCCGGGTCAAATTTCGGCTTTCGGTCAAAGGTATAAAGTCCGTTGACTTCCTGTTCTATGTCATAAAGCTGGGTGTAGCAGAAGCCGGCGATTTTCGGGTGGAACAGCAGGGCCTCGGTCAGGTCCTTATAGCGCTTTAAGAATTCCTCGGCCGTCCGCGGCCTCTCACCATAACCCCAGGCCTTCTCGTCCGCCTGGCCGGGATTCCACCAGATTCCGCCGTATTCGCTGACAAAATATGGCTGCCCGCGGTAGGGCACATTCCGGGCCGGATCGCCGTTCATGAAAACCCGGGCCGGTTCGGACAGCAAGCCCTGGAAATCTTCCCGAAATTTATCAATCCTCTGTTCGTAATTATGGGAATCGAAGACATCGGGCACCACCGGATGGTAGCCACCGGAAGCATCAATCACCAGGCGCGTCGGGTCAAAAGCCTTAGTCAGGTGGAAGATACTCTCAATAACTCCCGGATAATTATCTCCCCACTGCTCATTAAACGGGCACCAGCCGATGAGCGAAGGATGGTTGAAATCGCGCTCCAGGGCCTCTCTCCATTCCCGCTGAAAAATTATCAGGGCCTCGGGCCGGCTGAGGTCCAGCCCCCAGTCGGCGAATTCTCCCCAGACCACGTAGCCCAGCCGGTCCGCCCAGTAAAGGAAACGCCGCTCGAATACGCGCTGGTGGAGCCTGGCCCCGTCAAACCCGGCCGCCAGGCTGATCTCGATATCCCGTCGCAGGGCTTCGTCCGAAGGAGCCGTATAGATTCCATCAGGATAGAAACCCTGGTCCAGGACCAGCCTCATGAACCAGGGCCGGTTGTTGAAATATATCTTTTCGCCCCGGGCCTCGATTTTTCTCAGGCCGAAATAACCCTGGACCCGGTCCGAAACCTGTCCGGCAGTGGCTGACTTCAGCTCAAGGGTAAAATCATAGAGATAAGGCTTCCTTATTTCCCAGAGTTTCGGGTTTTTAATTTTAACCGCGAAAGCCGTCACCGGGCTGGCTTTTTTGGCCTCCCTGAAAATGACCTTCCCGGCTTCGGTTACCGACAGCGCCAGCTCCCCGCCGGCCTGGCTCTTATTCAGAAAAACCAGAAGCTGGGCCTGGCCATTATCAATATCAGGAATAACCCGATAATTCCGGATGTGGCTGGCCGGGACCGGTTCCAGCCAGACCGTCTGCCAGATGCCGGTTGTTCGCCGGTAGAGACAGCTGTAGGAATCATAGCGCTTGCTCTGTTTACCGGCCGGCTGCAGGTTGCTCCGAACGTTGTCCCGGCAGCGGACCACCAGGACCGTTTCCGCCTGGCCGCAGAATTCAGTAATATCCAGCTCAAAGGGCGTATAACCGCCGAAATGCTCACCGACTCTTTTCCCGTTTATCCAGACGGTAGTCTGGTAATCGGCAGCTTCAAAGTGCAGGATGATTCTCCGGCCGCACCAGCCGGCAGGAATGATCAGATTCTTCTTGTACCAGACGGCGGCCATGAAATCCTTGTAGCCTATCCCGGAAAGAGGGCTCTCCGGGGCAAACGGCACCAGGATCTTCCGGTCAAAGCCCTGGCCCCGGGGCAGCCCCCTTTCTTCGCCGGAATCTGACAGGTCCAGGGCAAAGTCCCACTCGCCGTTCAGGTTGAGCCAGTCTGTCCGGACCAGTTCCGGCCTCGGGTATTCAGGCCGGGGTACGGTCGGGCTTTCCGGTCCGATCCGGGAGGGAGCGGTCGCCGGAAAATCACCTTCAGCCGAATTTCTGATAACAGTGATTCCAGTTCCAGAATCTCCGCTCAGTACTGTAGCGGTAAACATGGCCATAGAAATAAAGAAACAGGCCGCTATCAGGCCAAAAGATTTTTTGATGACAGAACTGTTGTCCCGGGCCGGGCTGTCTTTTCTTTTCATGATCGCCTCCACGGATTTAACTCCAAAAAGATTTTACAAAATTGAGGCAGCCAGCGCACCAGATTTATTTCCTGGAAGCCACCAGCGTTATCTGAAATTTGGTACGGAACCTCGACACCGAAAATCCTTCCTGCTTTAAAAAACTCTCCACTTCATCCAGGCCCACGGGCGCCACCTGATGCTCGTCGCCTTCTTTCCGGTGCACCTCGGCCATCATGGCCAGGCCCTCCGGGCTGAAATCGCTGATGACCAGCTTTCCGCCTGGTTTTAAGACCCTGGTAAGCTCTCGCAGGACCTGAAATGGATTTTCCAGGTGGTGAACCATGTTGACCGAGAAAACCGCGTCAAAAGAAGCATCCGGAAAACTGAGGCTTTCCCCGTTTTCCTGCCTGAGCTCAACCCGGTCTCTCAACCCCTGAGAAGCCAGGTTGTCTGCGGCCACCTGCAGCTGCTCTTCAGATAAGTCAAAGCTTACCAGACGGTAGCCCAGGCGGGCCAGGGCAACCGCAAAATGACCCTTGCCCGTTCCAGCCTCCAGGATCCGTCCCGAAAGGGGCTGGGCCGCTTCAATGATGGCCAATCTTTCCTTCTCGACATCATAGCCATAGGAAGCATATATCTTTTTTCTTCTTTCCATATGGTTCAGGGCTGAAGTATTCAATGGACTGCCTCCTGAACCTTTCTCCCCAGATGCAGTCTGGTCTGATTGATGCTTTTTATTGCTTGTTTTATTCATCCTGAGCTCTTCCGGTAAATTTTTAACCTAACATATCCGGTAAACCGATGGCTGTCAACCCCGGCCATAAGGGAAGAATTTTGACTGAGATGTCGTCAATAATATAAAATTTTGCTTCTCTTTTTAATACCATTGGGCTACACAGATGAGGTTGCAGCCACGGGAGGAAAAGCGATGAAACGCGTCCCCAAAACACTTCCGGTCATAATCTTTATTTTTTTTCTAAATCCCCTTCTTTTTGCCAATAATACCCTGAAAGGCCGGGTCTTGAGCCCGGCCGGACTTCCGGTCAGCCAGGCGGAAGTCACCCTGGTTAACCTGGGTCAATCAGTATTGACCGATGACCAGGGCCAGTTCAGTCTGGAAGTCCCCTCAGCCGAAAAAAAACTGAAGTTCAGGATCAAGCACCCCGACTATTTCGAGCAGGAATTCCAGGTCAACAGGCCGCCGGCCGGCCAGGCTATAAGTTTCGTGCTGACCCCGTTCATTCCCCAGAGAGAAGAGGTGGTGGTCACAGCCACCAGGTTCCCAGAACCACTAATATCGGTGCCGGCGGCCAGCTCGGTGGTCAGCCCACTCACCATTGAAGAAAAGCTTCCCGTCCAC
Organism: Candidatus Saccharicenans sp.; assembly: GCA_024653215.1. Lineage (GTDB taxonomy): Bacteria > Acidobacteriota > Aminicenantia > Aminicenantales > Saccharicenantaceae > Saccharicenans. Next base: position 214,078 of record JANLFU010000005.1, read on the forward strand.
ATCACCGATATTGTCCAGGAAGCCACCGGGGTGGCCAGCCTGGGCTCGGGTGGTTTTTCCATAGTGCCCTCCATCCGTGGCCTGGCCCGGAGGAGGATTCTCCTGCTGGTGGACGGAGCCAGGCTGTCCAGCGACCGCCGCACCGGCCCCAATGCTTCTTTCCTCAATCCCGAAGACCTGGCCAGGATCGAAATCCTTCGCAGCCCTTCCTCGGTCTACTATGGCTCGGATGCCATCGGCGGGGTGATAAATTTCCTGACCTACACCCCACCGGCCGAAGACCATTTTCGGGTCAACGGCAACCTGAAGTACGGAACCGTTAACGACGAAAGGGAAGTTAATCTGGCCTTTTCCGGGGCCAGCAAAGGTTTAGGTTATTATTTTTCCCTGAGGAATGATCAGGCCGATAACTACCGGGCGCCATCAGGGGAGATTCCACTCTCCTATTTCACCCAGTCCAGCCTGTTCGGGAAGGTGGTCAAGTATTCGGACCGGAGAGAGATAAGTGCCAGTTTCCTGATGGGACGGGGCAGCAACATCGGCAAGCCGGCCAGCAACTCTGACTCTCGTCCCACCTGGTATCCCCGGGAAAATCAGAACCTTTTTCAGTTCAACTGGAAAGAAAAATCATTTGGCCCAAAGGCCCAGCTGAATTTTCATTTCTACATCAACCCTTATTTCCTGGAAACCCGGGCTGACCGGATCCAGAATTCGGTAAAAAGACAGGAAAGCTTCGCCCGGACCGAAAGCACCGATTTTGGCTGGCAGCTGGCCCTGGAATACCACCTGCGGCCTCAGCTTCGATTGAATACGGGCGTTGACCTTTATGCCCGGGCCAGGGCTAAAGCTTATAACCAGTACCTGAATTTTGATAGCTCCGGCAACCTCATGGAAACCATTGACGAATATCCCTACCGCGGTGGCAGGCGGACCGATGCCGGGCTGTTCGCCACCCTGGATTATTCTGGCCTGCCGAAGCTGGACCTGGTCGGTGGACTAAGGCTCGATTTTCTGAGATCCCGGGCTGAAACCGGCGGAGAAATTCTCTCAACCAGGAATGAAGCCCTGACCGGCTTCCTGTCCGCCTCCTACCAGTTGTTCGAACAGGTTTCCCTGTTTGCCAACTATTCACAGGCTTACCGGGCTCCCGACCTTAACGAGAAATACTACACCGGAATAACCGGGCGGGGTTTCATCATCGCCAACCCGGAACTCAAGAATGAATCCAGCCAGAACTTTGACGCCGGCATAAAAATAACAGGCCGCCGCCTCTTCGTTGGTTTATACGGGTTCAGCTACAGCATAGACAACCTGGTCGAAAGATACCTGATCGATACTGACCTCTATACCTATGGAAATGTGGACCGGGGCAGGATCAAGGGCCTGGAGCTGGAATGGGAATTCTTCCCGGTTTCCCGCCTGTCATTTTTTGGCAATGGCTACCTGTACGAGGGCCAGAGCCGGGTTTCAGGCAACCCGCTAAACGACATTCCCCCGGCTCGGTTGATAATCGGCAGCCGGGTCTGGTTCAACCGCTTCAGCCTTGAGGTCAACGGCTACCTGCAGGCCAGGCAGGATGAGCCCGGGCCGGCGGAAATTGCCATTCCAGGCTATGGCCTCTTAAACCTCAAGGCCACTTATAACCTTAACCGCTGGTTAAAGCTTAACTTCCGGGTCAATAACGTCCTGGACAGGGAATACCTGGCCCGCCCGGACCCGGATTCCAGGGTGGAGCCGGGCAGGAACTTCTTATTCGGATTAAGTTTCGCCTACTAACGACCGCAGGTGATATAATTTGGGAGAAAACTGGAGGGGAAGATGAAATTCAAGACTATCATTATCAGCAAGGCCCCGGACGCCGACCTTGAAAAGCATAGAGCCCTGGTGGAAACCGGGAAGATGAAGCTCTGGGTCCAGGTGGTGACAACCAGCGACCAGGCCTACGAACTGGTCCGGAAGCTGGTGGCCGAGGAAGGCCTTCATTCTGTTCTTCTCTGCCCCGGATTTTCCCACCTGGAAGTGGCCAGGATGCAGGAGGTGGCCGGTCCGGCAGTCTCGGTTAGCGTGGCCCGGGGAGACGGTCCGGGCAACCGGGTCATTGCCGAGGTTTTTCGCCAGGTAGGCTGGCACTGAACCCTGACCGGTCCCTGAATTTATCTCAGGCGCCAGGAGCCGACCCCACCGTAAAATCCCGGGCAAATTTTCCCGGCCAGCTTTGAAATAGCTACAGGCTGAATCTGACTCCACCGTGGAGGATTCCTTTATACCCACCACCCAATTCGCCAAACAGGGCAATCTTATCCCCTACCCTGAACCCGAGGAGGGTGACGTTAACGGCCGGCAGCGCATTGGATGAAGTCTCTGTATCTGAATAGCGATACTCACCCTTTCTTATCGTCAACCCGAGGCCGAGCCCGGAATAAAGGCAAAAATTCTTGCGGTTGATGAAACGGTAATCCAGTTCCACCGCCCCGGTATAGTAATTTTCGGAATAGGTTCCCACCGGCGTGCTGGCCATGGCCAGGTTGCCGGAGGCCCGGTCGATGGCCAGGGTAAAACCAAAAGCCAGCCTGGAACGACCGGAATACTTGTAGTTCAGGACAATGGCCCCGGGATACTTATTATCAACTTTGGAAGCCTGGCCGATGGTTATGGTGATCAGCAGGACGTTGGTGAAGATATCGACTATCTGGCTGGAAGTTATCATCCCGTAACCAACCGAGAACTCGTGCCGCTTGTCCTGGCCGTATGATGGGCCTAGAACAAAGATTACCATCAAGCCCAGCAAGGCCATGGCCGTAATAATCCTGATCCTGCCTGAAGTTGCCTTGACCATTGTTTCTCCTTTCCAAGATTTTTTTAATAAGGATACAAAAATGAAAATAATATTTTCAAGTTATTTGGTCGGCTGGCCCGGATGACAGTTGACAGATATACGGCAAATCCTTAAAGTTAAGGATGGGCCAAGGGAATGGAAAAAAAAGATCTTAATTCCACTGGAAGAAAGAAAAAAATCCTGCTGGTGGAAGACGATGCCCTGATTGCCCTGATGGAATCAGAGCTCCTGCAGAGCGGGGGCTATGAGGTGGTAACCGCCCTTAACGGGGAACAGGCTCTGGAGATATTTCGCTCCTCCCCAGACCTGGACCTGGTACTGATGGATATCGACCTGGGTCCGGGAATGGACGGTGGCGAAACGGCCCGGCGGATGCTGGCTGAAAAAGATATCCCGGTGGTCTTTATCTCCAGCCACACCGAGCCCGAAATCCTGGCCAAGACCGAAGCCATTACTTCCTACGGCTACATAGTCAAGGGCTACAGCGAAACCGCCCTGTTTGCCTCTCTCAATATGGCCTTCCGCCTTCATGCCGCCCACCAGGAATTGCTCAAGAAAAAATCCGAGCTGGAGACCCTGGCCGAAAACCTGAGCCAGGCGGTCAACAAGCTCCTGGAAACCCAGCGGGAACTGCTGGCCCACCAGCAAAAGCTGCAGGCCACCACCGAGCACCTGGAGGCCACCCTGAACTCCCTGCCCGACCTGCTGTTCGAACTTGATGAGCAGATGACCATCATCGATGTCAGGGCGCCACGGCCCGAGCTCCTCTACCGCCCCAAGGAAGAGATCATCGGCCGCCGGATCAACGAGATCCTTCCCGAGGATGTCTCCAATTCCTTGCAGTTTGCCCTGAAGGAAGCGGTCGAATCCGGCCAGGGCGAGCTCGATTACAGCCTGGACCTACCCTCGGGCACCCGCTATTTTGAAGCCACCATCAGCCGGAAGGGAGAAAACAGGCCCGGTCAGAACAGGTTCGTAGCCCTGGTCAGGGACATAACCGACCGAATCGAAGCTCAACTCGAACAGCAGAAAACAGAAATCAGGTTCTTCCGGCTGTTCCAATCCATGGCCGAGGGGGTGGCCATACACCGCCTGGTTCGAGATGAAAATGGAGACCCGGTCGATTACCAGCTGCTCGAGGTCAACGAGGCCTATACCAGGCACACTGGAATTTCCAGAGAACAGGCCATCGGCAGGAAGGCTTCGGAGCTTTACGGTTCTGGAACCCCACCCTTTTTCCGGGAGTACCTGGAATGCCTGGTTACCGGACGCCCGGTGTCTTTTGAATCACACTTCGAGCCGCTGAAAAGAGATTTCAAGGTAACCGCCTTTCCCATGGGCGAGGACCTGTTTTCGACGGTGTTCGAAGACATTACCGAAAAAAAGAGGGCCGAAATTGAACTCAGGGAAAGGGAAGGCCGCTACCGCCTGATCTTCCAGAACACTCCGCTGGGAATCCTGCAGTTTGACCGCAACGGAATCATTACCGACTGCAACGAGGCCTTCGTCAGAATCATTGGATCCAGCCGCGATGACCTCATCGGCTTTAACATCCTGGAAAGAGTCCGCGATGAAAAAGTCTTAAACGCGGTCAGGGAGGCCCTGGCCGGCCGGATAGGCTATTACGAAGGAGTGTACCAATCGGTCACCGCCGACAAGGTCACCCCGGCCCGGGGATTTTTTGCCGGGATTTTTGATGCCGACGGGAACTTCATCAGCGGCATAGGCACTTTCGAAGACTTTACGGAAAGATACAGAATGGAGAGCGCCCTGCGGCAGTCAGAGGCGGTGCTGGAGGCTTTCCTGGACAGTCCTTCCTTTTCGTTTATCTTTCTGGACCCAACGGGGGGAATACTGAAATTTAACAGAATAGCCAACCTGAGAATGAAGGAGATCCTGGGCCTTGAATTGCAGGCCGGCCAGAAATTGATTGACCTCCTGCCCGATAAGTTTAAATCGAGCTGTGCTGCCAGCCTGGAAAGAGCCAGATCCGGAGATCAGGTCAGGGTGGAAAGGGAAATACCCGTGACCGGAGGTGGTTCAGTCTGGTACGAATTTCATCTGGCCCCGGTTTATGGCGGTCCCGGTGAACTGCTTGGTGTATTTTTCTCAGCCGAAGACATAACCGAACGGAAAAAAGTCGAAGAATCCCTGCGCCAGAGCGAAGAACGATTCCGGACCATCTTTGAATATTCCGGCGCGGTCATGCTGGTCCTCGACCCCGAGACCGGGAACATTGTCGATGCCAATTACCGGGCCGAGGAGTTCTATGGTTATAGCCGCGAGCAACTTAAAAAACTTAGCATAAAAAACATCAACACCCTTCCCCCCGACCGAATCGATCAGCTGCTGGTCCAGGCTAAAGACAGGCAAACAAACTATTTCATCTTCCGGCATCGCCTTGCTTCCGGGGAAATCAGGGACGTCGAAGTCCATTCCCACCCTATCATCTTCGGCGACCGGAAATACCTGCTGTCAATCATCGTGGATATCACCGAGCGCCTGAAGATAGAGCAGCAATTGAAAAGAGGCATGGAAGAAAAGCAGGCCATACTGAGAGAACTCCAGCACCGCGTCAAGAACACCTTTGCCCTCATCACCTCCATCATCAGCCTGGAAATCAACCGGACCGGTAAAAAGGAAATCCGGGCTCCCCTGGAAAGTCTGAAAAACCGGATCATTTCCATCTCCCGGGTCTATGATATGTTAACACCCGGTGAGAGGTACCAGGAAATCGGCCTGGACCGTTTTCTCGGCGACGTCAGCCAATCGATTCTCAAAGGCTACGCTGCTGCCGGGATAAAGCTCGAGCTGGAGCTTCAGCCTGTAAACATCGAGGTGAAAAAGGCTATTCCCCTGGGACTCATCGCCACCGAGATCATCACCAATTCTCTAAAATATGCTTTTGGCGATAGAAAAAAAGGAGAAATCAGGCTCAAGCTGGAGAAACTGGACGACCGGCTGGCTCTGGAAATTTCAGATAACGGCGCCGGCCTGTCCGAAGATTTCTTCGCTTCACCCTCTTCCGGGCTGGGCCAGGAAATAATAAAAGCCCTGGCCGAACAGCTGGAAGCTGAGCTGGAAATTAAATCCCGGCCGGGGCAGGGCACCTTATTCCGTCTGACCATGCCAGCCTGATTTATTAAAGCTTGAACCCGGGCCGCCACTGAAAACAGTCCTTATTATTGATGCCGAGTTTTCCATTAAGGTCTTATGGCAACGGGCCTGAGGAGCACTACCGCCATTATGAAATCCCGTCCCCTGCCTTCATTTATTAAAAGAATAAACAACAATTCACAGTCTTTTCATTCCGGAGCTGACCAGCTTTCTCATGAACCTAACCGCCCGGTCGCAGCGCCGGAAAACCGGAAGACCATTACTTTCCAGGTGCTGGCATAGCGGGTCATAGAGCCGGCCGGCATCAATGTTAACCACGAAAGGCTTCTCGGTCGTCCGGAATAGTTTTATCAGCCTGTCAGCCAGACTGTTGGCCGCGAAAATATTTTCGCGGTGGCCTTCCCCGGGGGGAAGGGTCTGCAGGGCCGCCGTCATCGGGACGCAGGACACCACGGCACAATCAACATTGGGGTCTTCCAGCAGGGCCTGGACGCAGCCACAGAAGGTAGCATCATCGGCCATGGGGGTAACGTCCAGGGGGTTGTGAACATCCTGCAACCGGTCAATCCCCAGGGGCTGCAGCACTTTCAATATTCTGGCCACGCTGTCGGCAGAAAACTCCGGCAATACCAGCTGGCCATCCTCGCCCTTGAGGTTGTCGGCCATGATGACCGACTCGAAGCCGGCGTTGGAGACGAGACCCACCCGGTTGCCGGAGATTCTTTTGCCGGCCAGCAGGATCAGGCCGCTGATGTAGTTCTCAAATTCGTCTATGGTTTCGGCCACCAGGACTCCGGCCTGACTCAGCAGGTTCTTGCCCACCGCATAATCGCCGGCCACCGAGGCCGTATGGCTGGCGGTGGCCTTCTGCCCTTCAGGACTTCGCCCGGACTTATAAACCAGGACTTTCTGGCCGGCCTTAATGGCCTTTCTGGCCCCCTCGAGGAACCTCCAGCCGTCTCCCGGCTTCAGGCCCTCGGCATAAACCGCAATAATCTTAACTTCCGGGCGTCCCTGGAGATAGTTCAGGTAATCCCCCAGGGTCAGGTCCAGCTGGTTGCCTACCGAGATGGCATAGAGAGGCTCGAACCTGTCCTGGTTACTCATCCGGGAGAGCATGAAGGCCCCGCTCTGGCTGATAACGGCCAGCCCGGCCTGGAGACCGGAGGGCCTCTGGAATTTATACCCGGGAATAAAGGTGCTGTCATATTTCCCCGGAACGGAAATAATGCCCAGGCAATTTCCACCGTTTATAACTGGAGCCGGTTTTCCCTGCCTTCGTCTTTCACGGAGCAGGCTCCGAATGTCAGCCTCGATGCTCTGGGTCCCGGCTTTCTCCCCCAGACCGCCGGCAATGACTATGACCGACCGCGCCTTCTCCAGGTCCACCAGGTCTTTCATCACCGGGTAGACGAAGTCGGCCCCCAGGGTTAAGATGAACAGGTCGACCGTTTCGGGTAGCGAGGCCACATCCGGAAAGCAGCGGCAGCCCTCAATGCTTTCCAGGCCGGGTTTTACCACGAAAATCTTCTCGCGGGGAAAGCCGTTCTGAATGATGTTATTGAGGATGATATGGCCCACGTTCATCTTTTCGGAGACACCGATGATGGCAATGCTCTCCGGTTCCAGGAGTCGTTTTATCTGCTCCACCGGCCTGTCCGCTGGTTCCAGTTTCTGGCGCGAAAACCGGCACAGCCCGTCCAGGGGAAGGACATTTCCCCGCCTTATGACCAGCGGGTTGACCTCGAGTTCCTCCAGGGTAAATTCTTCTTTATGGTTAAATGGAGAAAACTCGGCGGCCAGCTTCTGGAAGACTTCAATCGCCCTGACCAGGACTTCCGGCCTGACCACAGCCCGTCGTCCCCGGAAGTCGCTGGCAATTTTTCCGAAAACGGCCAGGGGCTCAAGGACCGGAAGCATGGCCCGGGCCGCCAGGCCTTCGTAGGGCAGGATGGCCAGGCTATGTCCTTCTTTCAGGTGAGCATTCAGGTATTCCACGTCCAGGCCGCCGCCGCCAAAGGTCACCACCGGCCCGAAGTCTTTTGAGACCCTGAGTCCCAGCAGCAACTCCGAACCGAGACCCACCTGTTCAAAATAAACCAGCTCGGCCAAAAGGACCCCGCGGATTGAAGCCGCCACTTCTTCCGGAGAAACCTTGTTCTGACCGAACAGGCGGCTGTACCTGGCAGGAATCTCGGCATACATCTTCTCAACCGCAGCCCGAACTTCTTTCAGGCTGGCCCGGACTATGGCCACTCCGCCCACGTCAGATTTATGCAGGATGAGCGGGGAAACAATTTTGACCACCACCCGCTCCGTTCCCAGCCTTTTTAGACCGGCTGCGCTAAGCGACTTGCCCCTCGGGATAAAGATATGCCTGGGTACCGACAGACCGCGGGCTCTCAGCAGCCTGTATACCTCTGGCTCCAGCAAAAAATAACGGCCTTCTTTCTCTGCCTTTTTCAGGATTGAGCTGACAACCTTGGTGCTATCTTTCATTTCCTATCCCCTCTCTGAAAATCCTGGCCTTCAAGCGGCCTGGCTTTCCCCCTCAGGCCCTGGCTGCCTGCCGGCCCAGGTCGAAGGCCTTGAGGTTGGTCTGGACAATCTGAGGTCCCCTCTTTTCGAACAGGACCTGGATGTATTTTTTTAAAGAATCTTCTTTTAGTGGCAGGAAAACAGAAGCGGCTCCCAGCATAACCATGTTCTGGGCCCGGACGCTGCCGGCTTCCCTGGCCAGCTTCTCCGAATCGATCAGGACATGAACCGGGGCTTTCTTTATCTCCCGGAACACCTCTTCCAGCACCGGATAGTCCGAGATATTGGTATAGGGCGTGCTGCTGGAGACCACAGCCCCGTCCGGCTTCAGGTATTCAAAGTAGCGCAGTGTTTCCAGCGGTTCCACGCTCAGGATCATGTCGGCCTGGCCCAGGGGAATCAGGTCGCTGTAGATCTGGCCGTCGGCCAGGCGAAGGTGGGATTGCACCGCTCCTCCCCTCTGGGACATGCCATGAACCTCGGCCTGCTTGAAAAAAAGTCCCTCTTCCAGGGCGGCATTGTCGATCACAAAAGCAATGGACAGGATCCCCTGTCCCCCGACACCGGCCAGGATGATATCGTACTTCATTGTTAACTCCTCTTTTTCTCGCCCACGATCTGGATGCATTCCCGGCGGGCGATTATGACCGAAAGACCTTGATGGGATAGTTCTTCCTTAATCACCTTGACGTTTTCCTGGTGATTCTTGGGCAGCGGCACGATGACCCTCAGGTGGTTCGGTTCAACACCGAGGCCGGCCACCAGGCGGTCGAGCGGCTCCCCGGTTCCAAAGCTGGGCTGGGTGCCGGTCATGGCCACCGTTCCGTTGTCCAGGATGATGACCGTCATGGCCGTGTTGGAGTGAACGGCATCGAGCAGCGGGGTTATTCCGGAGTGGGCAAAGGTGGAATCACCGATGACCGCCACCGAGGGATGAATGCCGGCTTCTGCCCCGCCCTTGGCCATGGAAACGCTGGCTCCCATGCAGACGCAGGTCTGGATGGCATTGTAAGGCGGAAGGGCCCCCAGGGTATAACAGCCTATGTCAGAGAAGACCACCGGGCGGGGAAACTCCCTGATGGCCTCATTCAGGGCTTTATAGGTATCGGCATGGGGACAGCCCACGCAGAGTTGCGGGGGTCTGCCCGCCAGCTTGAAATCCCCGGTCTTCAATCCGGTTCTTTCGGGTAAGCCCAGGGCCCTGGCCACCAGGTCCGGAGTAAGCTCACCTGTGGCCGGCAGGCTTCCGTCCATCTTGCCCCGGATTTTCTTTCCGGGAATTCCGACCACCCCGAGCAGAAATCTTTCAATGAAGGGATAACCTTCTTCGATCACCAGGATCTCGTCCACCTGCTCGATCAGCCGACGGAGCCTGGCCACGGGAAAGGGATAGGTGGATACCTTAAGGTATGAGGGCTCGGCCGGAAGGGCTGCGGCCACTTCCTTGAAATAGTTATAGGCAATTCCAGAAACCACCACCCCAAGCCGTCCCCCCGAGGGGTTCAGCACCAGCTGGTTGTAACCGCTATTTTCGGAATATTCCAGCAACTCTTTCTGCCTGTCCAGGAGAATCCTGAAACGTCGCCGGGCATTTCCCGGAAGCAGGGTCCAGTCCTGCCAGGTACCATAGGGAAGATCCTTATTCTGCTCGCGGGGCGCAGCCGTCTCCACCGAAGACCGGCTGTGAGCCAGACGGGTCACCAGCCTGATCATTACCGGGATTCTGAACTTTTCGGACAGGTCAAAAGCCTCCCTGGTCATGTTATAGGCTTCCTGGTGGCTGGTCGGCTCCAGGCAGAGAATACGGGCAAAATCAGCATAATAGCGACTGTCCTGCTCGTCCTGGGAAGAATGCATGCCCGGGTCGTCGGCCACCACCACCACCAGGCCTCCGTTGGCCCCGGTGATGGCCGAATTGATGAAAGGATCGGCAGCCACGTTGAGGCCGACATGCTTGAAGGAAACCATGGCCCGCTTGCCGGCAAAGGACACCCCCAGGGCTTCCTCGCAGGCCACCTTTTCATTGACACACCACTTGGCCGTGAACTTCCGGCCGCCTTCTGAATTCCTGATCAGGAACTCCATTATTTCCGAGGCCGGTGTGCCCGGGTAGGAATAGGCAGCGGTCAGCCCGGCCTGGATGGCGGCCAGGGCCACCGCCTCGTCACCGAGAAGGACAACTTTTTCCATGGTATAAATCCTTTTTTAATTATTTTACGGAAACTGACAGATTAGCCCTTAGCATACAATTTAACCTGAAAAGCTGTCAAGAAAATAAGATTTGCCCCATCTCTACTATTCCGATAGAATTATGGTAAATTAGATAATGGTTGTTGCACAGGATCCCGGTCGGAGTTACCGCCCGGGAAGGAGGCTCAGATGTTCAGAATTTCCACCAAGGGACGCTACGGCACCAGGTTGATGCTCAACCTGGCCCTCCACTACCAGGAAAGCTCCCCGGCCCGTTCCCTGAAAGAGGTGGCCGAGGAAGAGGACATTTCCATCCGTTACCTGGAACAGATCATCATCCCGCTCCGCGACCACCGGCTGGTCAAGAGCCAGAGGGGAGCCGGCGGCGGCTACACCCTGTCCAGGCCCCCGGCCGCCATCAGGTTGAGCGAGGTTCTGCAGGCGGTTGAAGGCAACTGCTGCCTGGTGGAATGCGTGGAAGACAGGAACAATTGCGCCCGCTCCAGCTACTGCGCCGCCCACGAAATCTGGAAAGAGGGAACCGCGGTCATGAAGAACTATTTTGACTCGGTCAGCCTGCAGGACATGGTCAGGATTGCCGAGAAGAAGAGCCGCCGCAAGCCCAGAAGTCCCCGGGGCTGAAAGTTTTTAACCCGAGATGAGCTCAGGAGCCTGGAAGTTTCTGGCCTCACTCAGGCTGGCCATTGCTCTGCTTATTCTGATAATCATCCTGGCCGTTATCGGCACCCTGATTCCCCAGGAACAGGAAGCAGATTTCTACAGGCAGCATCTCCCCGGACTTTCCGGCCTGATTCTTTTTCTCAACCTTGACCATCTCTATCGTTCTCCCCTCTTCCTTAGCCTGGTTTTTCTGTTCCTGCTCAATCTTTTATTCTGCGCGCTGCAACAGTTGCCGGCCAGGTTCAGGCGGCTGAGAATCCAGGGGGAGCCAGGCGCGGGCACTGTTTCAGAGGGGCCAGAGCCGAGGGACCGTTCCCGCCTGGAACGATGGCTGGGAGACGAGCTGGCCCGGCTGCAGGATATTTTCAGGAAACGCCGGTACCGGGTCCGCCTGGTTAGCACGGAACAAGAAAAAATATTTCTGGCCAGAAAAGGCCTGCCTGGACTTTTCGGTCCGGAGCTGGTTCACCTGGGTTTGATAGTCATCATTGCCGGCGGGTTGATTTCGGCCATCTTCAGCCAGAGAATATCCCTCGCCCTAGTCGAGGGGCAGACTGAAAAAATCCCCGGCCAGAATTTTTCGTTGCGGCTGGACAGGTTTACGACTGAATATTACCCCGATGGCTCGGTCAGAGACTGGAAGAGCCTGGTTTCTGTCCTGGAAAACGGGCAGGTCCGGCTTCAGAAGACCATCGAGGTCAACCACCCCCTTAAATACGGCCGGCTGAGTTTCTTCCAGATGAGCTACGGCCGGGACTGGGACCGCACCAGCCTGGAACTCGAAATAGGATGGCCCGAAGGTGGGATTCAAACCATCCGTATAAGAACCGGAGAATCCATAAACCTGGAAAATGGGGCCAGGTTAAAAGCACTGTCCTTTATCCCCGATTTCCAGGTAGATTCCAGCGGCCAGGCCTACAGCCGCTCGCCTGAGGCTGTCAATCCGGCCGCCCTGGTGGAAATGGTCGAGGGCGACCGCCAGCTTTTTCTGGGCTGGGTTTTCTTCGGACATCCCGATCTCAACCGTTATCAGCGCCAGACCCGGCCTGGCCTGAAAATCAACCTCAAGAGCTTTTCCGCCCCGACGTTTTCGGTGCTCGAAGCTTCTTCCGACCCGGGGGCCAACCTGGTCTGGGTCGGGTCAGGACTGCTCATCCTGGGCCTGCTGGCTTCTTTCTACCTTCCTTACAGAGAAGTGCGACTCAAGCAAAGGGCTGGAGCTCATCCGGTCCTATCGACTTATGCCCGGAAGAACCGGGAAGCTTTCCGCCAGGAGGTAAGCCATCTTCTGGGCCTGGCCGGTAAAAAAGAATTAAAGGATAAGACCGATGAATGAATTTTCATTCCTTCTCCTGGCCTTCATCACCTATCTGCTGGCCATGCTGGCCGGCTTTATTTCTTTATTCAGGCCCAAAATCCACTGGCGCCGTGTTTCTTATTACCTGGGACTGGGCGGGCTGATACTCCACACCATTTCCCTGATCACGCGCACGGTGCACAGCGGCCAGGCTCCCTTCACCACCATGTACGAATCGGTCAGTTTCCTAGCCTGGAGCTGTGTCCTGGCAGTCATCATCTTTGAACGAAAATTTCGCCTGGAAAAAACCGGACCTTATCTCTGGCTGGTGGTGGTGGCCCTGATGGCCCTGGCCTCTTCGCCAGCCCTGCCCAAGGCAGTCAACCCGCTTGTTCCCGCGCTTCAGAGTTACTGGCTGTGGCTTCACGTTTCGGTGACGCTTCTGGGAGAAGCCTTCCTGGCCGTGGCCTTCGTGGCCAGTCTTCTTTATCTTTTAACCCCCGAAAAGAAACTCAGCCAACCCGGCCAGGAAGCCAGGAGAGAAAAACTGGACCAGCTGGCCTACCGGGCCGTGGCCGTTGGCTTTCCCCTGTTCACCCTGGGGGCACTGGTGTTCGGCATGATCTGGGCCAGCAAGGCCTGGGGCCGTTACTGGGGCTGGGACCCCAAGGAAGTCTGGTCGCTAATTACCTGGCTGTTTTACGCTCTTTACCTTCACACCAGGCTGGTCCATGGCTGGAAGGGCAAGAGATCGGCCCTGATTGCGGTCCTGGGTTTTCTGGCTGCCCTGTTTACCTTTTTTGGCGTTAACTACTTCCTGAGTGGACTCCACAGCTACGCCTGAAGCGAGCCGGGGCCAAGCTGAAATAATTCGGACTGGCCGCCGTTAAAAAATCTGAACAATTGATGAAAACTTCTGCCCCAAAAAATATATGAAAAGCTATTCATATGTCGTCCTCGGAGAAAGCTCTAATTTAATGGCCTCCGGGCAGGCGGTTCAAGCCCGTAGGTAATCGTCAGGACCTTGATTGGCAGAATTATGGGGTTTTTCCCGGATGTCCCCAGTTCTTAATTATGCAGCTTCTAGTTAGACCAGGCTGCGTTCAGCCGATTCGATGGTATTCATGAGCAGCATGGTTACCGTCATCGGGCCGACACCGCCGGGAACCGGGGTAATGGCCTCGGCCTTCTCCTTGATAGCTTCAAAGTCGCAGTCTCCGACCAGCCTGAAACCCTTGGGTGAGGTGGGATCGGGGACGCGGTTGACACCGACATCGATCACCACGCAGCCTTCCCTGACCATGTCGGCGGTGATGGCCCGGGGAGCTCCCATGGCCGCCACCAGGATATCAGCCTGGAGGGTAAACTTTTTCAGATCGGGCGTGCCGGTATGGCAGACGGTCACAGTGGCATTGGCCCCGGGTTTTTTCTGCATCAGCATGGCCACCAGGGGCTTGCCGACGATGTTGCTGCGGCCGCAGACCACCACGTGCTTGCCCTCGGGACTGTAGCCGCTGCGAACCAGCATCTGCTGGACCCCGTAGGGAGTGCAGGGCAGCGGGCAGGGTTCGCCACGCAACAGCCGGCCCACATTTATAGGATGAAAGCCATCAACATCTTTCTCCGGCGAGATAAAATTTATTACCTTGTCCGGGTTAACCCACTTGGGCAGCGGCAACTGCACCAGGACACCATGAAACCTGGGGTCGCGGTTAAGTCGGTCAACCGTTTTCAGAATTTCTTCTTCCGAAGAGTCAGCCGGCAGGTGAACGGTTTCTTCGAAGATTCCGACTTCCTCGGCTCCCTTGGCTTTGGCCGTCACATAGGATACCGAGGCCGGGTCCTCCCCTACCAGGATGACACCGAGACCGGGGGTTACACCCTTCTGTTTTAGCGCGGCAGCTCTGGTTTTCAGTTCCTCCCTGATAGAAGCGGCCACTTCTTTCCCGGATATGATTTTAGCTGGCATTTTCTCCTCCCTTGTTAAGACTGCCTCAATAAATTAGCCGACTTTATCTTTTCAGTCAATAAGAATTTCTGCAGCCGGATGAGTGCCCGGCCAGGCTGCTATTCTTACAGCCTGGCCAATTAATGACTTCATGACAAAAAAATATCCCTGGGTCTGAAGCCTGATTTCAACCAGTATTGACTGAGCCGCTCTTGCCCTGCCCTGATTCCGCTCAGAGCTTTCTTTCCATAATCACTTTGTCTTCGGAATCAACCATGACCAGGAAATCACGGTTCTGCTTGGCCCTTAAGAGGGCCCGGTCGGCCCGGGCATAACACTGGAAAAAGTCCCGCAGCTCGCCACCGAAGATGATGCAACCGACAGAGAAGGTAACCGGCCACTCCACCCCCTGGCTTATCGTCTGGAACTCAGTTTTCAGTTTCATGAAAATGTTAAGGATGTCCACCTCGTTTTTTACCTCGGGAAAGAAAAACCCGAGCTCGTCGCCCCCGAGGCGCCCGATCAGGTCAGAAGACCTCATCTTCCTGGCTATGACCTGGCCCAGGTTCATCAGGATTTCATCGCCGACCAGGTGGCCGAGGGTATCGTTAATTTCCTTGAAGCGGTCCAGGTCCAGGATGCAGAAGGCCGAAAGCTCCCCGTTTGATTCTCTCCTGCTCAATAAACGCTTGGCCTCATCCATGAAAAAGCCCCGGTTGAGCAGCCCGGTCAGGCTGTCCACCTCGGCCAGCTTTCTCAGGGAAATGCCATGAAGGAAATTGTCACGGTTCAGTTTTTCCAGGTAATAGGCCACGGCCATGCCGATCAGGTTGGCCGAGAGCAGGAAAAAGTTGTTGTTGATGAAAACGTGCCTGGGCAAGGGATTGACCCACAGGCTGACCACCTCAAAACCGAGTATGATCAGCAGGCAGTTCACAGAGGCCCGGACGAAGCGCAGCCCCAAAAAAGTATAATTGTAAATCAGGACCAGCATCAGGCCCTGTGAATAAAGATACAGGGCCGGGTCCGGAATGAGGGCCAGCATGGCCAGAATCCCGCCGCCGCCGGCCAGAATTCCCAGGGAGGCTATCTCCTGGTAGTGCTGGATAAAAAATTTCTTCTTGAAAGACAGCAGGAAGCAAACAATAAGAATCGGGTTGACGATGGCAAACCTGATAAACCAGATCCAGGGCCAGAGCGGACCCACGCTGACCGAATCCAGGACAGCAAACACCGAGTACAGCAAGATGGCCAGGGCTATGGCCCAGCGGAACCGAACCACGGCCCGCTGGTGGTAGCTATCCAAAAATTTCTTTTCCAGCTCGGAATTGCCAAAGGTCAAAGTCAGTGGATTCAGGGTCGAGTTGGCCATCTCGGTTAATCCTGCTCACAAAAGTCCATAAGATTATATGAACAGGAAAGCCACAATGCAATAGTCATGAGAATATTTTTCCCCTTAAATTATCTGGTTCAAGCCGGCCAGCTTTTTCCCCGAAAACAGGCCAGGACACAGGCCATTCTGGCCACAGACCGCGGGTTTGCTTGATAGGATTAAATATGCTAAAATTTTTCCGCACTCAAGTTAAGGAGCAAGCCATGTCTGGACATTCAAAATGGCATTCTATCAAGCATAAGAAGGCCGCCGTTGATGCCAAGAGAGGCAAGCTGTTCACCAAGCTGATAAGGGAAATCAGCGTGGCGGCCAGGGCCGGCGGAGGCGACCCCGAAAAGAACCCCCGTCTGCGCAAAGCCATCGCCGACGCCAAGGCCGTGAACATGCCTTCCGATAATATCAAGAGAGCCATCATGAAGGGCACCGGCCAGCTGGAGGGTGCCGCCTACGAAGAAGTCGTCTACGAAGGTTACGGGCCGGGCGGAGTGGCCATCTACCTGACCGCCCTGACCGATAACAAGAACCGCACCGTGGCCGAACTCCGGCACATCTTTTCCAAGTTCGGTGGCCGCATGGGTGAATCGGGCTGCGTGGCCTGGATGTTCAAGCGGCAGGGTTACATAGATGTCGAAAAATCCAAGGCTGACGAAGAAAAACTCCTGGAAATTGCCCTTAACGCCGGGGCCGAGGACGTCCGGGATGACGGCAGCAACTTCGAAATAATCACCACCCCGGAAAAGTACGAAGCGGTCCTGGAAGCCCTGAAACAGAACAACATCGAAATCTCCACCTCCAACGTCGGTTACCTGCCCCAGAATTACGTCAAGCTGGAAGGCAAGCAGGCCGAACAGTGCCTGAAGCTCATTGAAGAACTGGAAGACCACGACGACGTTCAGTCGGTTTCCGCCAATTTTGACATAGACGAAGAAGAAATAGCCAAGTATTCCGCCGCCAGCTAATGGAATGGCCTGCTAAATGAGGGTGCTCGGCCTAGACCCCAGCCTCCAGTCAACCGGCTTCGGTATCATCGAAAATGACGGGGAAAAACTCCAGGCCGTTGCCTATGGAATCATCAAGCCAGAAAGCCGGGCCGAGTTTCATCACCGTTTAAACGAAATCCGGACAGAGCTGGAAAAGATTATCGAACAATTTTCCCCGGACGAAGTGGCCATCGAAAATCCATTTTATGCCCGCAATGTCAGGACGGCCATTTCCCTGGGCCAGGTGCGGGGAGCGGTCCTGGTGGCCCTGGCCTCCAGGCATTGCCCTCTTTTTGAATATTCGGCCCTGGAAATTAAGAAAGCGGTTACCGGCTACGGACAGGCTGAGAAAGACCAGGTCCAGCGGATGGTCAAGATCCTGCTTGAGCTGGAAGATGACCGCATGCCGCTTGATGCCTCAGACGCCTTAGCCGCGGCCATCTGTCATCTGAATAACCGCAGGCTGGAGCTAAAGCTGGAAGAAAACCATAAGAAAGAGAAAACATGATTGCTTATCTTAAAGGAAAAATCCTTCAGAAAAAGCCAGGCGAAGTGGTGGTAGCTACCGGGGGCGTGGGTTATTCCCTGCTCATTCCGCTTTCCACCTATTTCAAGCTGGGTGAAGCCGGCTCGGAAGTTGAACTCCAGGTTTATACCCACCTGACCGATGATTCGCTGCAGCTCTTTGGCTTTCTGACGCCCGAAGAAAAGGCTATCTTCTTAAAGCTCATCACCATTTCCGGAATCGGGCCTAAAATGGCCATCAATATTCTTTCCGGCATAGAACCCAAGGAGCTCGAAGAGGCCGTCCGCGAAACCAACGTCACCAGGCTGTCGATGATACCCGGTATCGGTAAGAAAACAGCCCTGCGGGTGATAATGGAGCTGGCCGACAAAATCGAGAAGAAAGAGAAGGTCCTCTCCCGGAAGGAATCAAAAGAAAGAGAAGACCTGGTTTCGGCCCTGGTCAACCTCGGCTTCCGCCGCAAGGAATCGGAACAGGTGGTCGACCTGACCATAGGTTCCCTCGGCACCCAGGCCGGGTTTGACCTGCTGCTCCGGGAATGCCTAAAAAGAATGTCAAAAATCTGATTTAATATTATAGAATAGGATAGAAAGGAACACAGGCCAGAGATGCCGGCAATCCTGACCCCGGTCAAAACCCGCGAAGACGTTCTGTTCGAAGATAGCCTCCGGCCGCAAAAGTTCGACGACTTCATCGGCCAGGAAAACATCAAGGCCAACCTGAAAATTTTCATCCAGGCTGCCCGGAAGAGGGGCGAGCACCTGGACCACGTCCTTCTTTACGGCCCGCCCGGGCTGGGCAAGACCAGCCTGGCTTACCTGATTTCCAGGGAACTCGGCGTTGGCATCAAGCCGACCTCCGGGCCGGTAATTGAAAAAGCCGGCGACCTGTCGGCCATCCTGACCAGCCTCCAGGACAAGGAAGTTCTTTTCATTGATGAAATTCACCGGCTCCATCCCTCGCTCGAAGAAATCCTCTACTCGGCCATGGAAGACTTCAGTCTGGATGTCATCATCGGCCAGGGACCTGGAGCCCGTAGCCACAAGCTGAGGATAAAGAGGTTTACCCTGGTCGGAGCCACCACCCGGGCCGGCCGAATCACCGCCCCGCTGCGCAGCCGCTTCGGAATCGTCCACCGGCTTGATTACTACCAGGTTGAAGACCTTAAGAAAATCATAATGCGCTCGGCCCGGATCCTGGGGGTTAAAGTCGAAGAGAGCGGGGCCGAGGAAATCGCCAAAAGAGCCCGCGGCACGCCCAGGATTGCCAACCGCCTGCTCCGCCGGGTCCGTGATTTTGCCGAGGTGAAGGGCGATGGGCAGATTGACGCCAGGATCGCCCGCCGGGCCCTGGACCAGATGGAAGTCGATGTGCTTGGCCTGGACGATGTTGACCGCAAGATTCTTATGACCATCATGGAAAATTTCGGCGGCGGGCCGGTCGGCATCAACACCATCGCCGCGGCCATAGACGAAGAAAAAGACACCATAGAATCGATTTACGAACCCTACCTGATGCGGCTGGGTTTCCTGGAGAGGACCCTGCGCGGCCGCAAGCTAACGGCCAGGGCCTATGAGCACCTGGGTTTCAAGCCCCCGGCCAACCAGAAAAAGCTGTTCTGAAAAGTTCCGAGATGACCGAAAAAATTCTTCTTAAAGATTACGACTACGAGCTGCCGCCGGAACTCATCGCCCAGCAACCGCTGCCCGGACGCGATGACTCCAGGATGATGGTCCTTAACCGCAGCCTGAAGACAATAGAGCATCGCCGGTTCAAGGAGATCGCCAATTTTTTTGAGCCCGGAGAGGTGCTGGTGCTCAATAATTCCCGGGTTATTCCGGCCAGGACCTGGGCTGTCAAGCGGGAGGGGGATGAAAAGAGCATAGAATTCCTTTTCATTAAAGAACAGAAGCCCGGAACCTGGGAAGTACTCTGTCGTCCGGCAAAAAAGGTTCAAGAAGGAGACTCGCTGGTTTTTGACTGCAACCTGGAAGCCCGGGTAACAGGCCGCGGGCCGCTGGGCCACCGGCTGCTGGAGTTTAACACCACCGAGGTCCTGGCCAGGCTCAAGGAAATCGGGGTGGCGCCCCTGCCCCCTTACATCAAGCGCAAGAAGGGCGACCCGCGGTTCAAGAAAATTGATGCCGAAAGGTATCAAACCGTTTATGCCACCAGGGATGGTTCAATTGCCGCGCCCACAGCCGGGCTGCATTTCACCGAAAATATTCTGAACGAGCTAAAACAAAAAGGCGTTGATATTCAATATGTAACCCTGAACGTCGGCCTGGCCACCTTTCAGCCGGTCAGGGTTGAAAAAATCACGGACCACCGGATGCTGGAAGAATCTTTTTACATCAGCCCGGAAACTGCCAGGGCTATTAACCTGGCCAGAAAAGAAGGTCGCCGGATAACGGCCGTCGGAACCACGGTGGTCAGGACACTGGAAAGCGCCTGGACGGAGAATGGGCTGCGAGCCGGAGAACACACTACCCGCCTTTTCATTTACCCCGGGTATCATTTTAAGGTGGTCGAGCGGATGCTGACCAACTTTCACCTCCCCCGCTCCACCCTGCTGATGCTGGTCTGCGCCTTTGCCGGCTATGACCTGGTCATGGCCGCTTACCGCGAGGCCGTCAGGGAACGCTACCGCTTTTTCTCCTACGGCGACTGCATGCTGATTGTCTGAGCGGCTATTTTATTAAAGAAAGAATTAACCTCAGCCTGGATTCCTCCCCCGCCCCTTTGAATTCTTTTAAATCTTGATTTTCCTGGCTAATATGTCCTTGGACGCAAGAAAATAAATTTGACAGAATTAAATTGATTATTTTATATTTTAGCAGATGGGAGAGGGAAAATTCTTATAAAGATTCCTACCTTCTCAAAGGATGCCAACAGCAGTTTTTGCTGCGCCCCGTGTTCCAATTCAGCCACCTGTTTATTAATTAAAATTTCAACCAAATCAATTCACCCCCATTTACCCCGGCCTAATTTTCAACCTGGCTTTTGAGTGGTAAAAATCTTATAAGACTTTCCCCGAGTGAAGCCAGATCCCAGATGAAGTGTTCAGTTTGCCAGACCGAAAACCGGGACGACTCGAAATACTGCAGCAACTGCGGGTCGTCGCTCGGAGTAAAGGTGGGAGCGGGGGCGGGTGTTGTCCCTGAAGGGGCCACCTTCACCAGGACCCTGGAAATACCCCTTCACGTCCTCAAGCCGGGAACCATCATCGCTGGCAAGTACCGCATCATAGAGGAAATCGGCCAGGGCGGCATGGGTGTTGTTTACAAGGCCGAGGACCTCAAGCTCAAACGATGCGTGGCCCTGAAGTTCC
>JANLFU010000006.1 GCA_024653215.1 Candidatus Saccharicenans sp.
GGGATGGCCGTGAATTCGAAGGCCGGCTGGCCGGTAAATTTCAGGCCCAGTCCGCCCTTGCTCTTAACCTCCAGCCAGCGGGTATCGGTCCGGTTGCCAAATTCCTGGGCAGCTACGTAGGGTATAACCTGCTCGTCTTTGTTCGTCCTGTAAATTCCGACGAAAGCCGAGGTTTTGCGGTCGCAGTAGTTTTCATGCGGACCGCGGCCGTAGTATTCAATTTCTTCCAGCCCGTCAGCTAGTCCAAGCAGCATTCCCAGCCGCGGGATTTCGGGCAGCTTGTCCGGGTTGGCCGGTTTGAACTCGTTAGCGACCGTAACCGTTCCGTCCGGGGCCACGGCATAGCTAACGATATGGCTGGCTCCGACCGAGGGTAGGAAGAACTCGACTCTGGCCACCACCCGCCCCGATTTTTCCTTGCTGACCTGGAAAGCCTTCACCTGGCGGTCCAGGCTGGCCTCTCTCCAGGCCTTGAGCCGCTGGGGCATCATATTTCCGAAGTCATTGTCGGTCGGGGCCCGCCAGAAAAGGGGAAGCGGCCCTTCTTTGATGAGCTCGAAGTTCTTGTATTTGTACGAGGTCAGGCGACCTTCGGCCCGGTTAAAGGTCAGGACAAAGTCCTGGCCGCTCACGGTAAATTCGTTCTTGTTATTCTTGTTTTCCTTAATCTTTAAGCCGGGCAGTTTTACTGTGGCTTTATTCGTTTGAGTTGTGGTTGAGAGTTTGCCGGCCAGGGCCCGACTGCTTTCTTTGATTTTTAACTGCTCCGAGGCGATGGTATGGCCGGCCGGGACCAGGCCATGGGCCAGGTCCTTCCTGTTTAGCAGCTCGAGGTTCAGGAAGAATTCACCCTCTCCGTCACGAACCGTTTCGGGCAGGGTAATTTTAAGCTCGGCTGATTTCCAGGGCTCGACCGCGGGACAGTCACTGGAGGCCTCGGCTACCTGCTTTCCATTTCTCAGCAACTTCCAGCGGACCTGAAAATCTTCGGGATTAAGCGCCAGGAAATCATACTTGTTGGTAATCCTGATGTTGATTTCGGTACTATCTGGCCCTACCGGCGTGGCCAGCTCAAACTTGGCCGGCTGGTAGACCTTTTTGACTTCCCAGAGCGCCGGGTGGGGCTGGCGGTCAGGTGCCACCAGGCCGTTACAGCAGAAATTGCTGTCCGATGGTGTTCCCGACGGTCCGTAGTCTCCACCGTAGGCCCAGAAGAGCTCGCCCTTTTCGTTCTTCTTGGCGAAACCCTGGTCCACCCAGTCCCAGATGAACCCGCCCTGGAGGGCCGGATACTTTTCGATTGTATCCCAGTAGTCCTGGAGGTTTCCGGTGCTGTTGCCCATGGAATGGGCATACTCGCAGAGAATGAGCGGCCGGGCCGGGTTGGTCCGGGCATATTTTTCCAGGTGTTCAATCCGGGCATACATCGGGCAGTAGATGTCGGTGTTCCATTCTAACTGGGCCCGCTCGTAATGGATGGGCCGGCTGGGGTCGCGCTGCTTGATCCAGCGGTAGCACTCTTCAAAATTGATGCCGTTTCCGGCCTCATTGCCCATCGACCAGATGACCACGGAGGGATGGTTCTTGTCCCTTTCCACCATCCTCATGATGCGGTCCAGGTGGGCCGGTCCCCAGTCCGGGTCCTTGGCCAGGCTCTTCTCACCGTAGCCCATGCCGTGAGACTCGATGTTGGCCTCGTCGATAAGATAAATCCCGTAGTAATCGCAGAGTTCATACCAGCGCGGGTCGTTCGGGTAGTGGCAGGTGCGGACGGCGTTTATGTTGTTCTGCTTCATCAGCTGGATATCGCGGACCATGGACTCTTCGGAAATGACATGCCCGGTCCAGGGGTCATGCTCGTGCCGGTTGACGCCGCGGAAGTAGACGGCCCGACCGTTTACCAGGAGCTGGCCATTCTTAATTTCCACCGTGCGGAAGCCGACTTTCCTGGTTATGGCCTCAACAGGAGAGTTTCGCTCTCCGCTGAGTTCCAGGCACAGGGTATAGAGGTTGGGCCTCTCGGCGCTCCAGGGTCTTACATTCAGGATTTCTCCCTTATAGTTTAAAAGTTTCTTTTCACCCGGTTTCAGGATGAAGGTCTTCTTTTCCAGGAAAAGTTTCTCCCCGCTGTCGTCGAGGATGGAAGCGGTCAGGTTGAAGACCTGGAGCTTTCCGGGTCGGCCGGCCGGGGCCTGGTTTTCGTCCACCACCTCCACGTCCAGGTTCAACAGCCCGTCCCGGTACTGTTCGTCCAGCAGGGTGCGAGCGAAGAAGTCCCTGATCCTGGTCCTGGGCGCAGCGTAGAGATAGACATCGCGTTCTATGCCCGATATCCTCCAGAAGTCCTGGCATTCCAGGTAAGAGCCATCGGAGTAGCGGTAGACCTCGATGGCCAGCGAGTTCTCCCCGGGCTTCAGGAAGGGAGTTATCCTGAATTCGGCCGGGGTCTTGGAGTCCTGGCTGTAGCCGACCTTCTGGCCGTTGACCCAGAGGTAGAAGGCAGACTTGACCGCACCGAAGTGGATGAAAACTTCCTTGTCCCTCCAGGCCTCCGGAATGGTGAACTTCAGGCGGTAGGAGCCGACCGGGTTGTTGTCGTGGGGGATGCGGGGCGGCTGGGGATTGTCAGGGGCGAATTCGTAGTCGCTGTTGACGTAGATGGGAATTCCGTAGCCGTTTAATTCCCAGTTGGCTGGAACGTCAATTTCGGCCCAGCGGCTGTCGTCGTAATCCGGGCGCCAGAAGTCGAGCGGCCGGTCGGCCGGTTTCGGCACCCAGTTGAATTTCCAGCGGCTGTTTAGCGACCGGTACCAGGGCGATTTTTTGGGCTCCGAGCCCAGGGCCTGGCTGAGTTCCGGGAACGGTATAAAGGTGGCATGCGGGGTCTCTTTGTTTATGGCAAACACCCTGGGGTTTTCCCAGTCGTTTACCGCCTCTTCTCCCGGGCTCGAGGCGGGCAGCCGGTCTGAAATCAGTACTAAAAGAACCGAAAGAAGAGCCATTGCTAACATAATCACTTTGAAGTTTCTTATTTGTTTCCTGAAGGCCATTCTCATTTTTATCTCCTTGCCACTATTTTTTCTTTTTGCCCCCATTTCGTCAACCGGAAACATTGCGGCCTGCCTTGGTGTCGCTTCTTTTTAGTCTTTTTCGTTTCCGGTATTTTCGAAAATCGCTCTGGAGTTCTGATTTTCGCCCTTGAGCAGATGCATACACCAAGGAGCTGGCTGGGCTCGGGAGCCTATTAGCGGGGGCAGATGTAGTCTGGATGGAACCGACCGGGATGCCGACCTGACCCCGGCCGGTTTCGCTGCGGGCAAATTATGATGAGGAATTAGGCTGGATTGAACCGCGTGTTTGTTTCAGCCCGGAAGGGGGGAGCTGACCAGGTCGTGACCACCAGGCGGGTATGAATGCTAAAACCGGTAACCGATGGATATTCCCGGAACGATAGCCGCGTTGGAATCGTCAAGCAGACCAAACCAGAGATGGGTCCAGGCTTTAATAAATAAGCCGTTCTTCACCGGAAATTCAAGACCCGGCCCAATGTAGCCGGAAATGAACATCAGAAATACATAATTTATTCCACCCGAGATGGAGAGTGAAGGGCGCTTCTGAGTTAGATACAACGTCCCGCCGGTATTGAAAAATATGAATTCGCTATCCGGGTGGAAAGACATCCCAATGTCGATGGCCAGAGATTTGCTGGCCATTCGTTGATAACTTATCTGGCATAACCCAAAACGACTTAACCCCAGGCTGAAGTCGTTGGGGTAGCGGAACCTGGTCTGGGCAGGAAGTTGCGCGATGGATAATAAAATCAAGACAAAGGCTGGCAGGGCAAATCGTTTGATATTTTTCATACCACCATCCCTTTATAATATAAAAATAAGCAGAGTAATTCTGGCTGTCAATATCAGAAAAATGTACCCTTATATTTTGCTGGCTTGAAGTCCGGGCTATCTCTTATTTCCAGAGTTTCTCCGGGTAACGTCCGGACTCGATCAGCTGGCGGATGCCGGCCTGGACCCAGGGACGGTCTTCCTGGTAGGTCACCCCGTACCACTGGTCCTCGGTGGTCAGCACCCGGACCCGGGCCTTCTTCTCCCTGGACAGGGCCCCCACCACCTCCGGTATGTAGAATTCCGACTTGCTCAGGTTGGTGGCCGGGTCGGTGAGAAATTTCCGGAACCGGACTTCCAGCTCGTCGAAGATGCTCGGGGTCAGGCCGAAGATGTTCATGGAGGCGATGTCATCCGGGGAAAGCGGGTGGTAGGCCTGGCCGTCCTCGGTGTATTTAATTCCGTCCGGGAACCTCTGGACTTTAGTCCTCTCCCGCAGGTCGAGCAGGTAGCCATCTTCTGATATCCGGCAGATTCCCCGGGCTACGTGCCCGTGCTCGGGTTTTTTCTGGCGTCTAACTTAAAGCCGTGGGAAACACAGGAGACAGGACAAACATCCTCACATCCCAGACACCTGAAGCATGAGGAACTATTTGGGTTTTCATAAACCCGGATGTTGGCCGGACAGTTTCTTTGGCAGGCATTACATTTTAGACACCGGTTGGTGTCCACATTTACCTTAAAAATACTTCGCTTATTAAAAAAACCAAGGGACAGCCCGATGGGGCAGAGCACCTTGCAGAACGGGCGACGGCTAACTGACATCCAGGCCAGGAAGAGGATCAGGATAAAAACTTTTAAGGCTAAACGGTCCATCATTCCTGAAAAAAGGTCAGGGTTAACGATAAACTGAGGCACCCAGGATTCGAGAATTCCAGCCGGGCAAAACCACTTGCAGAACCAGAGCGTGCCATTACCGGAGGAGTCCACTAGAAGCACCGGCAAAAGAAATACCATTAGGGCAAAGATGGGAAACCTTAAGGAGGTTAGAAATTCAGGAGTCCTTAATTTCCTAATGGGCACTTTATACATCACATCTTGGAGAAAACCGAAGGGACAGAACCAACCGCACGGCAGGCGGCCAACAGCCTGGCCGACGAATATCGTGCTGAAAATGGCCATGATGGCCAGGTTTCTGGTGGCCCGGCTCAAACCACTCCTCATGCTAATCAGGGCATTTTGAACTGCTCCGACCGGGCAGGTCGCAACGGCCGCCGGACAGGAACTGCAATTCATGGCCGGCACGCATAGATTCTTGGTAATGCCCTGGTTAATTCTTCCCCTGACCAGCGATATCAAGTCGATGTTCAGGCCAAGAGCAGCCAGGCTCTGGAATAGAGTTCTCTTATTCTTGGAGTTCATACTCACAGGGACCTTCTAATCTGGTTCAGATGTATAAGACTTAATTGTACTTGAATTTATTCCCGGAAAAGAGAGGCTCAGAAAAAATTTTTTCATGATTATCAAAATCATAACGGTCAAATTTTGGGTTTACATAATGCGCAGGCTTTAATATCATTGGTTCTTAGCAGAGAGAGAAGTAATTTCTGATTCTCAATTAAGAAACCAAGAGAACTGGATATGAACTGGTAAGGTCAAATCAGTCTTACCGAGGAGCTATCATGAATTTCTTTGTTAACCCTGGTCTTGATAGACACAAGATTCTCAGATTGTCTGGCCTGTCACTGCTGGCGGGTCTAGTATTGCTTTTGAGTTACTCCTGCTCATCTCGTTCCGTGGACAGGGAAGTGGGACAGAAAGAACAGTCCCCTTCATTGTCATTTGACCATATTCCAGATTATGAAGAATTGACCCGCCTGTTGTATGACTGGGCTGCCAGCCGGCCGGAAATTATGGATCTTCACAGTATCGGCCAGACTCCCGGAGGACGAAATCTCTGGTGGGTGACGATAACCAACAAGAGGACCGGCACTGCCGGGGAAAAACCGGCTTTGATGGTGGACGGAAATATGCATGCACTGGAGTGGATAGGAGGGATGGCTGCTCTAAATTTCATCCGTCGTCTGCTTGAAGGATACGGACACGATGCCCTGGTTACTAAACTGGTTGATACCAGGACTGTATATGTGCTTCCCAGAGTCAGTCCCGATGGTGTCGAAATGGCCCTGAAAGAGAAGAAGATAATTCGGTCTGCCCTGAGGGCTGCTTCGGAATCAACTGGCGAAAATGGCCTATATATGAAGGACATGGATGGAGATGGGAGAATTGTGTTCATGCGCTACAAGGACCGGAATGGGCCTTGGAAGCCCCATCCATCTGAGGAAAGGCTTATGGTGGCCAGGTCACCCCAGGACCTTGACGGAGAATTCTGGAGAGTTCTTCCGGAGGGGCTGATAGAAGGTTTTGATGGAGAAAATATAAAGGTGAAGCCGGCCCTGGAAGGGGTTGATTTTGGGGTCTTTTTCCCCGATGATCGTCTGGTCGACGAAGGAGAACAAAATAAAAATACTGAGCCAGAGCTGGTAT
Organism: Candidatus Saccharicenans sp.; assembly: GCA_024653215.1. Classification (GTDB taxonomy): domain Bacteria; phylum Acidobacteriota; class Aminicenantia; order Aminicenantales; family Saccharicenantaceae; genus Saccharicenans. The sequence goes on from JANLFU010000006.1 coordinate 6,390, forward strand.
CCGAGGTTCTTGATTATGTAAAGGAAATAAAGGCTCACCCCAACATCTTTGCCCATGTAACCTGCCATTCATTTGGCGGGGCTATCCTGATGCCACCGGTGAACGCGGAGGAGAAGATGCCTTCCGCCGACCGGGCAGTTTATGATTTTCTGGCCGGCAAGGGAAGCGATCTCACGGGTTATGAGGCCATAACCTATCTCAGTTTGAGGGGTGGCCAGAACCTGGATAGGCACATCTCAACTGAAATCGGCTGGCTTTATAACGTTCGGGGCATATTCTCGTTTGTGACCGAATTCTGGAATCCTTTGAAAGCTGCCGGGCTCTCTATTAATGGTCCCATGTCGTTATGGCTGGGCGGATTTCATCCCCTTGAAGACGAGTTAAAGCTGTTAGAATGGAATGACCGGGAACTCGGGGGGCAGATGTTTGTTCCCTGGCATCCTTTTGACCACCCTCAATTGGGAAAGGTTGAGATCGGCGGATGGGACCTCGTGAATTATTTCTATAATGTTCCGCCTGAAAAGGTTGAGAGAGAAATAGCTCCGCATGCCGACTGGCTTATTCTCCTGGTCCTATCGTCTCCCCGGCTTGAAATCGGGGCTCTGGAGACCAAGGCTATCGGTCGGGACCTGTGGCAGGTCCGCCTGGTTGTAGAAAATACGGGCTGGTTACCAACCTATGGTTCACAGAAGGCGCTCGATAATAAGAAGGTTGACGAAGTTACCGCCGAGATCGAGTTGAGTGCGGGGTTAAAGCTGGTCGATTGTTCCTTTCAGCAGAAAATTGGTCACCTATCGGGGCGGAGCCAGCAGCGTTCTACCTCTACCTGGTGGAGTTATGAACCCGGCACGGCTGATAGGTCGGTCGTTGTCTGGAATGTTTCCGGACCCGCGGGGGGCAGAATAACCGTAACAGTTCGGCAAAGCCGTGCCGGCACCGTTCGCAAGGAATTGATCCTTAACTAAGTTGAGGCCCTGGCAATTAAGAAGGATTGAATCTGGATAAAATCGATCTGTGTTATCAAGCGAAGATCAGGCTTCTACCTGGTTATGTCTGAAGGCGGGGGGAGGTCACTAATAATCTTTGAGGCCGAAACCAGGTTGCCCCCGGGGAATGAACTGTCTTGAAACCAGCAACCGGGAAATTAGAGCAATATCGTTGGGGCTATTTACTTTAAATCCCGGTCGAAATGTGGGAGATTGGCTGGCAGCTTGATGGTCAGGTCGAAATACCCGGCAAATTCTCCTGATATAGTCCATGGTGCCTGAACAACGAGATATTTCTGGCCTTCTCTGGTGTAGGTGTAAATATTTGTCTTCCGCTCTTGGATGAGTTCAAGCAACTTGGCTCTGGCCTGCTCAGGATGGCAGTCAAGAACAGACCGGCCCAGAAGTTCCGGGCTGCCGCCCGGGCTCAAGACCCGGGCGGCCTGCTCGGTTAAATCAATGATGGTGTTATTCCTGTCGATAACTACCAGTCTGGCCGGAAATTCTTTGACCCAGGGATGAGGGTCGCCTGTGGATATCTGGTTTATGGCCTTTCTATCGTTGACTGATTTCATTGTCTTACTTCTCCTTGGCAAGTTCGACGGCTGCATATGAGGTTCATGGCTTCAAGGTTTTCCTTTCCTGGGTCAAGAATTAAGTCCTTCATTTCCGCCAGCAAACGATTTTTTAGTAGAACAACCTTAGTCCGACTCGATAGGTTCTGGGAGCGGTAACAGTCAGTGGTAGTCCAAAGCTCTCGCCAACGAATACATTGACCGAAGTGGGGGCGGCCTGGTTGAAAACGTTGAAAACGTCGAGCATCAGGGAGATACCCATGTTCCTGACCCGCACGGTTTTTTCCACTCTGAGGTCGAGGTTGCTGATGGCGGCCATCCGCCTTGATCCCTGCGGTTCGAGCAGCAGGTAAGGTTTGGTGGCCTGGTCAACGATGGTCAGGGTTGTGGTTCTGGTCCAGGTTCTGCCACTGTTGTAACGGTAGAAGGCGCTGAAGTTAATATCCCAGGGCAGAAGGTAGGAGAACAGGACTTTCAGGACGTGCGGGGGGCTTATCGTGGAATGGCCATAAAGGTTTATCTGGCGGTTCGGATCATGGTAATTTCCTGTTCCGCCTACACCATAATAACCGGTGGCTGTATGGGCATTAGAATAGCTGCCTTCTTCTTTGCTGTAAGTATAGGAAGCATAGAGCTGCCAGCGATTGGAGAAACGCTTGCTTATGGTAAATTGGACACCTGTGTATTTTCTCGTTGGATCAACCATCACAATGCCGGGGAAAGCGGCCCCGATATCTACTCCGACCCTTGGGTTGGTGATCAGGTAATGAGGGTTCGTCCCTACATTTGTCTGGTTGTATACAGTAAAGACCGTACCGGTGTCGGGGTCGGTGTATTGGACCTCTTCGTAGGTGCCGTTGAGTTCAACGGTGTCGATAAAGTTTATCCATTTTTTGTGGATAAAGGCTGCCGAGGCCGACAGATCTTTGCCCAGAACCTGCTCCAGTCCCAGCACCAGCTGGTTCATCGACGGGATCTTGATGTTCGGGTCCACTGAGTAGAGGTTCTGTCCGTAAACGGTGAACCAGTATTCAAGAGTTCCCCATTCGGGGACCAGGTAATAGATCTGATCACCGCTGGGAGTCAGGTCCCAGTAATTGTAGGAGCGGACTCCGTCATTATATTTGCCGTAATGGGCTTTCAGAACCGTCCTCTGGTTCTTGAAGATATCCCAGGTTAAGCCGATTCTGGGTTCCAGACCCATATGAGGTTTCCAGACGGTCTGGTCAATTCCGGGAACGCTGCCTCTTTCCAGGCCGTAACGAATTCCAGGATTGATAACCAGGGAATCGGTAATCTTCCAGTCGTCTTGCAAGAAGAAAGACCACCTGATATTTGAGAATCCCTTGTGTCCGTGTTCGGTATAGGCCATGTAAGGTTCATGGTTCAGGTCAAAGTAGGCCACCCCGCCGTTAATGGTCATGTCCCAGACCCCAGCGCTCTGTTCGACCTCGGCCCCAACCTTCAGGTCGTGAGACCCAAGTAAGCCATCGGCTCTCTGGGAAAAGGTCGACCTGACGTTAATCTTATGGTCGGGCTGGTCTGACCACCAGTAGGCATTGCCCCAGGATTCGCCTGTCACTAGGTCCCAGTGTCCGGAAATACTCTTGTCTCTTGAGCTCGGGATGGAATTCCAGGATCCCCAGGTGCCGGCAAATTTTAACTCGAATATCGAGTCGGCCGAAACGGTATGCAGGTATGACAGGTTGAAAATGGTCGTACCCCAGAGGACATCCCAGTTGCCGTCCGGATGTATCAGGGCGCTCAGCTGGGATTGCTTGTTGGTGTAGGTGTGGCGCTCAAAGAAGGCCTGGATCCGGTCGCGGTTTGATAACTGAAAGCTCAACTTGACAAAATACTTGGGCATGGTGGTAGGGCTTTCTTTTCCAGAAGACAGAAGCTTGGTTTCTGATTTCAGGTACTGAAAGCCCGAGAAAAACCAGAGCTTATCTCTGATTATCGGCCCACCAAGATGAAAGCTGGTGTCGAGCCTATTGGTGATGGGGGTTTCGGGCAGAAGAACCCATTCGGGGTCTCCGGCCTGAATATTCGAGCTCTGCCAGGACCTTCCCTTGAATAGAAGCTGAGCGTCTCCGCTGAGTGTGTTTCCACCGGACTTGGTGACAATATTAATAACCGCACCGGTAAAACCACCGTATTCAGCGGGAGCTCCGAGAGCGATAACCTGGGCCTCCTCAACCACGTTGTAATCGATCGGAGTGGCATACTGGCCTCCACCGAACCAGGCACTGCTCACTTCAGCGCCGTCGATCGTCCAGGAATTTCCGACCTGATCGCCTCCGCCATAGGCGCTGAATTCTGTAACTCCGGGGGCCATATTGACAATCTCGTGGGTATTCTGGGAATTGGGAACTGCGGTCAGTAGTTCTCTGGATATGAAGGTCTTGGCCAGAGAAGCGTCAGTTACATCGACCACGGGAGCGGCGGCCACCACGTTAACCTCGGTTTCCAGCTTAGCAGGAGAGAGAGTGATATCGAGAGTGGCCGTGGTTCCAGCGTGAATAACCACCCTCTCAATTTTTGATGGGGCGAAACCTTCCAGGAAGGCTTCCACCACGTAGGTGCCGGTGAGTAGGGTGGGGATGCGATAACGCCCATCCCGGTCTGTGATAGCTGAATAGGTCCCGATCACGCTGGGAGAGCTTACCTTCACCTGAACTCCAGGAAGAGGGTCTCCGGTGTCGGCCAGAACGCGACCCTGAAGAATCGCTGTTTCTCTCGTCTGAGCCTGAAGAATTAAGGCCGATAGGATAAACAGGGAGAGAAACACAGTCAGTCCGATGCTGTGTCGCTTCATTAAGAATCCTCCTCTAATATGGATTGGTGAGAAGTCCTGCCTTTCCGCTTCTGTTCTTTGGGAGGAATGGGATTGGCAGATACTTCTTCATTTGATCACGGCAGATATGTCTTGGCCAAGCTTCAACAAGGCGGAAGCATACTTTTTTTCGATTTCTCTTAAGGGGCCCTGGTGGATCAAGAAATCAAAGGAAACGGCACCCACGGGATGCTCTGTTTTAAGGTTGATAAACGGAACAGCAATGGTAATCAGTCCTTTTATGTATTCTTCGTTGTTGGTGGCATACCCCCGCTTCCTGGTCCTTTCCAGGTCGGCGATGAGTTCGGCTTTATCCGTAATTGAATTTTCGGTGCGTCTGTATAGCTTAATTCTATCTAACAGTTGTTTCTGTTCTTCCTGGGGGAGGAAGGCCAGAATGGCCTTTCCCAGGCCCGTACAGTTGATGGCCGGGTTTATTATCAGGCCCTGGTAGTATGGTGCATCCTTGGCCGGCCGGAAATAGAGCTGTAACAGGTGGTCCCCTTCCAGGACGCAGGAATCAACGCTGACATTTAATTTTTCGTTAACTTCATCAATGAAGGGTTTGACCACGTCGAGGAGGCTGTAACTGTTAACCAGGTTCAAGCCCAGCAGGTAGGATCTTTGTCCGAGGGACAGCAATTTTGTCCTCGGGTCCTTGGTCAGGTAACCCAGTTTTACCAGGGTATTGACAAACCTGTAAGCAGAGCTGGGATTGGTGTCAAGCGCATCAGCAATTTCCTTGAGAGAAAAGTTCTTATGGTCAGGGTTGAAAAGGCCCAGAACACTGAGTCCCTTGGCAAAGGGTGTTGAAAAATAATCCAGACCCTCTTTTTTGCGGCTCATGTTGTTTTGGGGACAATTACTAAATTCATAATATATTCACGAATATAGTAATTAATGTCGAAAGGCTTTGTCAAGTGATTTTTTTTGGAGAGTCAAGTCTTGGTTGGTATGGAATAGTATTGAAGACAAACAAGGCACCCTAAAACATAATCAATTCAGGCCGATCATTTTGTCGATGGCTTCTAAAGCTTTTCCACGCAGCGCCCGTTTATTATCACCAGTCTGGGCCGGCCATTATTTATTAAAGGATCCTTATCAAAAGCAACCAGGTTGGCAATTTTCCCGGGCTCTATTGAACCCAGGCGATCAGCGACACCCAGAATTCTGGCGGCATCGATGGTCAGAGCTTTCAGGGCCGCTTCATAAGAGAGCCCGTTCTTGATGGCCTCGCGGGCTTGCCTTAAGAGATCAATTCCGTTCCGGACTTCCCCTGTCTGGAAGGCAAAGGGTATCTTTCTGGAAGCCAGTATCCGGGCCAGGCCGGGATCGGCTTTTTCTGTTTCAGTCTTTTGAAACCAGGCTTCTACTGGTGCGAGGATAACCGGAATTCTTGAAGCAGATATCATGTTGATCAGGGTACTTGCCTCCACGGCCTGACTCAATATGATCCTCAATTTAAATTCTTCGGCCAGACGGATTGCGGCCAGTATGTCGCTGGCCCGGTTGACCTGAATGATTACGGGCAGATGTCCTTGTACGACTGGAATCAAAGAACTTAATTTAATGTCAGGTTCGGGGCTCTGGTCCAGATTATTATAATAATACTGAGTATCAAGCAGTATTTGCCGAAGGCTGGCCACCGCTCCCATCCTGGTGGCCGGTGCCTGCGGGTTTTTCTCAGGGGTGACCTTGGCTGACTCACCCAGGTTAATATGCATGGCCAGGGGAGAACTTATTGCCATTTCTTGCGCGCTATTTCCGGATAGATTTATCAAGGCCGACTGGCCGGGAAGGAGTCCACCTCCTAAGGGAGCTATCAGAGCGGCGGTGGTGCCGCTTCTCCTGGCCAGGTTTATGAACTTGCTTCCGGGGTCGAGGGCATCAAGTACTCCAAGGTGGGGGCTAAGCGGAGAAAATGTTTCCTGATTGTCTCTATCTTCTGCGATTCCCATATCAGTTCCAGCATTTATGAAACCGGGGAACAACAACCACTCGCTGGCATCCAGCGTTTCAGCCTCTTTTGGAATTTCTTCCGAGATGCCGACTGAAACTATCCTACCTTTATTTATAATGATTATTCCGTTTTCAATTGGTGGCCGCCCGACTCTGATGATCTTCCCGCATTTTATGGCCAGAACCTTAGCTTCCGTCCGTGGAAAGATTTTGGGCACCAATGTGGATAATAATAATAAGGCAAGAATGATGGAAATTGCCCTTACTTTTCTGTCCATGAAATGCTCACGGCCATTATAGGTGTTCATTGTTTTTTCTCTTGTAAACGAGTTTGCCGTCGATAAAAACGGCCTCGGGGATTGATTTAACCTTGAATGGGTGGCCTCTTAGAATGAGGATATCGGCATCCTTATTTGGCTCCAGGCTCCCTGTTCGGTGTTCTATCCCGAGGATCTCGGCTGCTCCGATGGTCAGGGCCCTGAGTGCTGCTTCTTCTTTCATGCCATGGCGGACAGCGAAGGCGCCCAGTTCCAGAAGGTCCCCACCTCCCCAGCCGACTCCCGGGGCCACCCACCATCCTTCTTGAGCCCTGAAGGCAACCCGTATTCCTGCCCTGGCCAGGATACCCGGTGCGGCCGGGTTAAAGTCCCGGTCTTCGATGTTACCGGCACCTCTTATCAGGTCTTCGATAATTACCGGTATATTTCTCTTTTTGAGCTCGTCGGTCAATTTATAGGCCGAAGTGGCTCCATCAAGAATGATCTTGAGGCCAAATTCATCAGCAATTTTGATGGCGGTCAGGATATCATCGCTTCTCTCGCAGTGAACAATAACCGGCATCTCTCCTTTGAGGACAGGGATCAGGGCCTCGAGGTTAAGGTCAACGGGCGGCCGTTGTCCGGCAGCTGCCTTTTCTCTGGTATCCAGATAATAACGGGCCCTGGTCAGAGTCTCCCTTAACAGGGCAGCAATGCCCATCCTGGTCATGGGCATCTGATCCTCGCGTTTGGCCATCGCTCCCAGCCCGAAAACCATCGCCGCCCGATCCTTAACTGTCATCTTGTCTATGACCTCACCCCAGGTCTTGGCCACGATTCCCTGTCCACCTATCACATTCTTATTGCCCGGAGTGATCATGATGGTTGTAATTCCGGCCTGACGTGAAAAAGCAAAATGCGGGGCCTGTGGTTCCACTGCGTGTTTAACCTCAAGCGCCGGAACCACCGGACCGGAAGTCTCATCTATGGAATTTTGCTGGCGCCAGTTCGATAGGATGCCCGAGTAGGAACGAGCGCTGATCAAGCCGGGCATGACCACGAATTCTCTGGCGTCAACCACTTTATAATTATCTGGAATGGGTAGGTCTTTCCCCACGCGTTCAATCTTTCCATTGCTAATTAAAATGAGACCATCCTTAATGGGTTTTCCGGCCATGGTAAAAATGGTCCCGGCTTTGATAGCGTAGGGTCCGGCTGCGATATCTTCCGGGATTTTCAATTCAGAAATAGCTTCGGGAATTGTTTCTTTAGTAGCAACTGGCGGCCCCGGTTCTCTGATGAATTCAGTTTTTCCATCGATTATCACCCGGACCACAGAAGTTGAAAACTCCAGGGGGTGGCCATCGAGGAAAATCAGGTCGGCATCCTTGCCCTCTTCAATACTGCCAATTCTATTTTCCAGACCGACCGCCTCGGCCCCGTTAATGGTAATGGCCTTGATTGTATCTTCCTCTTTCATTCCATATCGGTAACACAGGCGGGCTAAGTGGAGTAGGTTTTGTTGGGCTCCCCCCACTGCGTCTGTATGTAAGGAAACTTTCAATCCGGCATTGGCCAGCACCGCCGGGGTGTTCTTGAACTCGAGAATATTGTCGTAGTAAGTCATGAACATTGCCGGCCCAACATTGTAATGTACATCGGGGTAATTGACCAGCTCATCAACCACCAGGTGAGCCCAGGAGCAATGGGCCAGACTCAAACGGAGATTGAATTCCCTGGCCAGCCTGATGCAGTTAATTATCTCCGAGGCAGTCGCGCAGTGAATATGTACTGGAATTTCCCTCTTCAGGGCTTTAACCAGGATCTCTTTTCCCAGGTCTCTTCTGGGAGGGGAAGAGCTGGCCTTGTTTTTTTCATATTCTTCCCAGCTCTTCATATAATCCTGGGCCTCGATAAAGGCTTTGCGGGCCAGAAAATAGACAGACATCAGGGTAGCCGGCATCTGCTTTTTTGTGCCGTAGTAATCAAGAGGATTTCCTTCAATGGCCATCTTGAGATCGCATATTTCCTTAAGCACCATCTGGTCTGGGGAGGAGGTTTTCAATTTTACGGCCACACTCGTTCCCCCGATTACGTTGGTACTGCCGGGCCTGGAAACGATAGTGGTAACCCCCTCGGCCCTGGCCACGGCTATGGCCGGGTCATCAAAATTGAACGAATCAACTGCCCTGACTTGAGGGGTCACCGGGTTGGTCATTTCGTTGAAGTCGGCATTCTCGGGCACCATTGGCAGGCTGTAGACCCCGATATGGGAGTGAATGTCAATCAGGCCTGGCATAACCACCTCTGCCTTTAATACCCTGGCCTTTCCCGGTATGGGTATATCCTGACCAACCCTTACTATCTTGCCATCTTTTATTTCTATGGCCGCGTTAGACAGGATCCCCCGGCTGGCGGTATAAACCTTCCCCGCTCTTATAAAGTAGTGCCGTGAGTCATCCTGAGCCAAAGACAGGTCTGTTAAAATTGCCAAGAACAAGAACATAAGGATAAAAGGGACTATTTTTCTATGCCTGAACATTTGTCCTCCTTTGCAGAAATGGACTCAAGAATCGCTTTTCTTCTTAATTTCCTCCTGCCATTGGCGCAAGAGCTGCCGTGCCCGTTTGACACTTTGTTCATCTTTATTTTTTGCCGTTTCCAGGTACTTTTGGAGGTGGGAGATCGCTTCTCTGACAGAGCCTCTCCTGTATTGATAGAAGGCCATGGCCAGATAGCTATCGGGGCCCGGGGCCAGAGCAATGGCTTGTTTCAAGCTCTCGCTCGCTTTTTCATGATTTCCAGTCTGCTCGTAAATTTGAGCCATTTCCAGGTAGAGAGAAACCTCTGACGGGTTGGACTCTTTAAGGTCCTCATAGATCTCGAGGGCCTCCCTATGGCGGCCAAGCATAAACAGGGTAAAGGCCTGACGCTGTCTTAAGATCCGATTTTCCGGCTCGATCTTGAGTGCTCTCTGATAATATTCAAGCGCTTCGCCCCATTTGCCGAGCCGGGCTTTTGCGCTTCCCACCAGGAATAGAGCATCGAAATATTCCGGGTCTGCCTTCAGAATTTCTTCTCCGGCGCTGGCTGCGTCTACCCATCTTTCAGCCCTCAGGTAGAAGGTCATCAGCCTGGACAGGATAAGAATCGATTCCGGGAACTTTGCCCTGGCTTTTTCCAGCAAACCGATGGCCTCGTTCACCCTGTCCATTTTCATGTACAGATAAGCCAGGTTAACAAAGTTGCCGGGAACCAGGGGGTTGAGTTCCAGTACCTTTTCATAACATTCGGCTGCCTGTTCCAGTTTTCCCTGCGTTTCGTAAAGGTTCCCACGATAATAAAGAATATAGTCTTCAATTTTATTTTTTGGGTCTGGCAGTCCTTCGGCCGGGTTGTCTCTGGACCCGGCTCCAAGGTAGCCGAGGGACCTCAATTTTTCCAGGGCCTCTCCGGACAGTGGGATTTTGGCCTTTTCTTGCTTGGAGGAAATAACTTTCAAGTAAGAATCAAAATCTTTGAGCATAGAGCGGGCCACACTGGCCTGTGCCGAAAACAGGTTGTGTTCTTCAAATCGGTCAGAGCTCAGATCATAAAGCTCTGGGATGGGAGCCCTGATATACTTCCACCTGCCTTTTATAAAGCCGGTCAGGGCCGACCAGCCAAAGTTCTCTGCCGGGTAATAAGTTTCAAGATAACAATCCAGGTCTTGTTGTTGCTTGCCTTTTATGTACGGGATTAGACTTGTGCCCTGCACCTTAGACGGCGTCGGCAATCCCAGAAAATCAAGAACCGTGGGCAGGATGTCGATGAGTCTTACCCTGGCCTCGATTCTTCTAGATGGGAGATCTTTTTCCGAGAAGAATATCAGGGGGACTTTCATGGTGTTATCGTACAGGAAAAGACCATGATCTATCTCTCGTCTTTCACCCAGGGCTTCGCCGTGGTCGCCGGCGATTATAATCAGAGATTGGTTCAGGAGGTTTTTCTCCTTAAGTTTGTTGATGACCTGCCCGATTATCGAATCGACGAAAGCGATTTCCCCATCGTAAGGATGGCCTGCAAATTCGGTGCTGAAGGGTGGAGGAGGATTATAGGGAAGGTGGGGGTCAAAGAAATGTAGCCAGACGAACAGGGGGCCAGTGGCAGCACCTTCCAGCCAGCTGGCAAAAGAGCTGAATGTCTTATCGGCCGTTCTTTCTGTGCGGAAATTTTTCAGGATTTCTTTGTCTTCGAAGGAATCGTCATAATGGTCAAAACCCTGGTCCAGTCCGAAGCGGGAATCAACGGTGAAGGAACTGACGAAGGCAGCGGTCTTATAACCGTTGATTTTTAGAATTTCAGCCATGGTTTCCAGTTCCTGCGGCAGGCGATAGAATCCATTGTTATGTACCCGATGATAGGCTGGATAAGTCCCTGTCATTATTGAAGAATGTGAGGGTAGGGTCAGGGGGACAGAGGTGTAGGCATTGGTAAAACATGCGCCCTTCCCCGCCAGGCGGTCAATATTTGGCGTTCTGGCCCTCTCGTATCCGGAATAGCCGAGGCGGTCGGCCCTGGTGGTATCCAGGGTTATGAGCACCACGTTGGTGGCTCTCGGGCCTTTGCTGTTTATAACAGTCAACGCGGAGCCGGGCTGGATTAACAAGGATAACCAAATGAATAGCAGGAAAAAAATTGCATAGGGTCTGATGTTTCTGCCCTCTTCAGCCAGGGGCTGGATCTGGTTCCTGCCGGGTTCAGTTTGCATGCTTAAAAATAGAATTATCATAAACCTGAAGCATCATAAATTATACGGCCTCCCAGTACCGTCATTATTACCTTGGTCTCCTGGATCTTGTCCGGCGGAATTTCGAACAGGTTCTTGTCCAGAACTATCAAATCAGCCAGTTTCCCCGGTTCCAGAGAACCTTTGATATGGTCGGCAAACTGGGCATAAGCCGCATTCAAAGTGTAAGCCTTTATGGCTTCAGCCAGGCTTATTTTTTGTTCTGGATGCCAGCCATCCGGGTTCTTCCCATCAATGGTCTGGCGGGTTACCGCAGCCTGGATGCCAATGATGGGGCTCAGGGGAGCTACCGGCCAGTCGGAGCCAAAGGCCAGGACCGCGCCACTATCCAGAAGTGATTTAAAAGCATAAGCTGTGGCACAGCGTTCGGAGCCTATCCTTTTTTCCAGCCAGCGGCCGTCATCCACGGCATGATAGGGTTGGACTGAAGCAATTACCCCGAGTTGCGAAAACCGCTTTATATCGGCAGGCCTCAGATGCTGGGCATGTTCTATTCTCCACCTTCTGTCCCTGGGACCGTTAAGCTTATTAATTTCAGAGAACATATCCAGGATAATGGCGTTTGCCCGATCTCCAATAGCATGAATGGCAACCTGCATGTTGTTGCTGTCGGCTTCTTTTAGCCTTTGATTCATGATTCCTTCAGGGAACATCTGGGTAGCCAATAAACCAGCACTCGATGGATTGTCAGAGTAAGGCTCAAAGAAATAGGCGGTGCTGGCCCCAACTCCGCCGTCCACAAACCCTTTCAGGCCTCCGATCGTCAAGAATTCATCACCGACAGGAGTCTTGAACCTGAATTCTTTCATTAGGTTAATCTTGTCTATGGGGAGATAGAAATAGATTCGTACAGTCAGCTCGCCCCGTTTGTTGAGTTCTTGGTAAACTTCAAAGCTGCTGGCAAAGTTTGAGGCGTCGTTCATATCATTTACCGAAGTTACGCCCATTTCCCTGGCATGTTGCAGAGCAGCCGATACCGCCCTCACTCTGGTCCTGAGGGAGGGCTCGGGCATCATTCCCATCACCAGAGAAATCGCTGAATCTCTGAGAATTCCTGTTGGTTCTCCGGTCTGCGGGTCTTTAAGAATTTCGCCGCCTTCTGGAGATGGCGTATGCTTTGTAATGCCTGCCATCTTTAAGGCCAGGCTGTTGGCCAGCGCCATGTGCAGGTCATAACGTGTTACGCAGACCGGATTATCGGGAGTGATGGCGTCGATCCACTCCTTTCTGGGAAGCTCCGGGGGGGAGAACTGTTCATGGTCCCAGTTTCCTTCGAGTATCCATTCTCCCGGTTCAAGCTCTTTTGTTTTTTGCTCAAACCTTTTTATGAAATCAATCTTACTGGTGACATCGCGGAGTTGAATACTGGTGAGAGAATTGCCGCCTTTCATAAAATGAGTGTGGCTGTCAATAAAGCCGGGTAGGGCCAGAGCTCCATGCAGGTCAATTCTCCTCGTGTCGGGACCGATGAACTCTTTAATTTCCTTAGTGCGACCGACAGCAATGATTCGGCCGTTTTCTATGGCCAGAGCTTCGGCCCAGGGTTGATTCTGGTTAACTGTCCAGATTTTTCCATTGATGAATACCAGATCAGCCATCTTGCCTCCAGGTCTTGAGCAACTTATTATGCCCAAAAGTAAGGGAAATACCAAGAAAATTGAAGCTTTGACTGCTCTCATTTCGTCTCCTTTTCTATTATGCAATGTTTATTTAAGACTCCTGAGATCATCAAAGCCATTCAAAGCCTCATTTTCGGTTCAAATCCAATTATGAATGATAAACAATCAGGCAACTTGCCTTTCTTACTCTATCGTCTGGCCCGGATTGATAAATGGGCACCTTTTAATTCATTTAATTTATTCAAATAACAATCTTAAGGCTTAAATTAAAATAAGTATCGGGATTTGGCCGGGAGCCATCATCCGATCTGTCATAGAGAACGTGTTTGAGGTTTGGTATAACAACCACCGCCGGAGATACTTCCCAGCCAAGGCCGGCGATCAGAAGGTTGGGTGCGGCCGAATCGCTGAGAGGAATATATGGTATTTCCGGTCCACAGGGATTGGGCCTGGAAAGCCGGTCAAATCGCGCGATCAAGTTCAGTCGGGGAAGGAGCTTATAGATGACGAAGGCGGAAATCAGGTGCCAGTCGTTGTACTCCAGTGTGGAATGTTGTTGCCTGTAAGCATAGAATAAGCCCACTCTTCCTGGCTTACCTTGAAGACCAACAAAAACCTGGTAGAGGCTAAGGCGGTTGGCCTGTCTATCCCGCTCAGAGTCGGCATAGATATCTATCCAGATGGCTCTTGATGGCTTGATAGTAAATTGAGCATAGATTTTTTTCCCCTTATTGCTCTCTGACTTATAACCTTCGCCGTTACCGAACATCAACTTATATGAAATAGTCCCCGCTTTATTTAGCGGGCCACTCAGGGAGATTCCAAGGTCACGGGCGGATCCCATTTTTTGCAGATCGCAGGGGGTCTTCTCCAGTGCCCTGTATTGCCAGAAAGGTTCCAGGCTTTCCCAGGTTGGAGTCGGTATAAGCCCGATCTGAACTCGTTGGCCAAGCACCGCCCAACCAAGGAAAGCATCTTTAATAAATGGAACCAGTAATGCGTCGGAGTTAAAGTCTCCGGCGGAGCTGGTTTCGATTCGAAATCTAAAAAAAAGAGAAGGAGAGATAACCTGGTCATAGTAAAGGTTTATGCGACGAAACCAGAATCCATTGTTTCCCTGGAAAATGCCATTGCTGTGCCTGTATACGATGTAGTACTCGGAAAAGATTTCTCCGTGGATGGCTGGTCTTACTTCTCCGGTTGCTGCGACGACAGCAAGGAATAACATGATCAAGAGCCAGGCAGGTGTTACATATAATCTGTTTTTGCGCGAAAATGAAGAAAGAAAAAGCGGCTTTTGTTTATAGGCCATAATAACTGTCTATGTTAGATCAATAAATTATCATTTTCGTAATACCATTAGTATTATAATAATATCTGGGGTTTTACTTTGTCAAGCAATTTTTTCATTATGATCAAGTCTGAATATGAGAAGGTGCGAAAATATAAATAAAAATCAGTTCCTTATTATTTCATGGGGCCAGAGTTTCTCCGGGTAACGTCCGGACTCGATCAGCTGGCGGATGCCGGCCTGGACCCAGGGACGGTCTTCCTGGTAGGTCACCCCGTACCACTGGTCCTCGGTGGTCAGCACCCGGACCCGGGCCTTCTTCTCCCTGGACAGGGCCCCCACCACCTCCGGTATGTAAAATTCCGACTTGCTCAGGTTGGTGGCCGGGTCGGTGAGAAATTTCCGGAACCGGACTTCCAGCTCGTCGAAGATGCTCGGGGTCAGGCCGAAGATGTTCATGGAGGCGATGTCATCCGGGGAAAGCGGGTGGTAGGCCTGGCCGTCCTCGGTGTATTTAATTCCGTCCGGGAACCTCTGGACTTTAGTCCTCTCCCGCAGGTCGAGCAGGTAGCCATCTTCTGATATCCGGCAGATTCCCCGGGCTACGTGCCCGTGCTCGGACAGGGTATTTCCAAGCCGGTAGCCGACCAGGGCGTAGTTATAATGGGTGGGTTCGTCCTCGACCACCAGCATATAATCAGCCAGCTTCTTGATGGCGTCGAAGCCATAGAAATCGTCGGCGTTGATGACCAGGAAATTTCCGGGGACCACGCGGCGGCAGAGCAGGACAGCATGGCCGGTTCCCCAGGGCTTGACCCGGTCTTCAGGAACAATAAAACCCGGCGGCAGGCCCCTGTCCATCTCCTGCAGGACATAGTCAACTCTGAAGTGCTTTTCAGCCCGGAAGCCAATTTTTTCCTGGAAAACCCGGGCCAGGTCGCGACGGATGATAAAAACCACGTGTTCGATCCCGGCCCTCCGGGCATCGAACAGGGAGTAATCGATGATGAGTTCGCCGTTAGGCCCGACCGGGTCCACCTGCTTGAGGCCGCCGTAGCGGCTGCCTATGCCCGCGGCCATGATGACCAGCGTCAATTTTTTCATCTGGCACCTCTTCACTGGATTATTACCATAAAATTAACGGCAGTGAAAGACAGAAGCTATGGCGACCCGCCCGGGTTAAACCCGTTAAACAAGAAAATAATAGAGATTATTAAGATCAGCATCTATTTCCAATCCCGTTTGAAACCTGCTTCTTGGCCCCGGATTGTATTTAGCAAAGTGACCCTTTAATCGGTGTCAGGGCTGGGCAGGTGCGGAGGCTGATTATTGCCCGGGTAGAGATAAAATCTGGAAGCTGTCAGCCTTTCCATTGGACTGGCGATCCTGAAAGGAAACTCTTGGTTGATTCCGGGCAAGAATCCAGGGTTACCCCTGTTTCGGCCTGCGGTTTTTCATATGGCCCTGGCTGTGGCCTGGTCTTATTATCAATAAGAGAATGTAATATATTGATAATATTATATTAAGAGATAATTCCCCATAACCCCAGGCTCGCCACCGAGGGAAGACATACCGGTCCTAACCGTTCTTACCAGCAGGGATTTTTTGTTGTATAATCAAGGCAACGAAGGTGAAAATGATGATTAAGTCGACTACAGTTCTCTGCGTCAGGCATAAAGGCCGGGTGGTCATGGCCGGAGACGGCCAGGTGACCATGGGCCAGACGGTGCTCAAGAGCACGGCCCAGAAGGTCCGCCGCCTCTATAAGGGGCAGGTCCTGGCCGGTTTTGCCGGGGCCACCTCCGATGCTTTTGCCCTGTTTGCGCGGTTTGAGGCCAAGCTCGAGGAGTACCGGGGCAACCTGTCCCGGGCGGCCATTGAGCTGGCCAAGGACTGGCGGCTGGATAAATCGCTCCGCCAGCTCGATGCCCTGTTGATCGTGGCCGATGCCAGCAATACCTTTCTCATTTCTGGAACCGGGGACGTGGTCGAACCCGACGACGGGCTGACCGCGGTTGGCTCGGGCGGTCCCTACGCCCTGGCTGCAGCCCGGGCCCTGGTCAAGCACACCGACCTTTCCGCCCGGGAGATAGCCCTGGAAGCCCTGCGCATTGCTTCTGAAATCTGCGTTTACACCAACGATAACTTTACGGTTGAGGAAATCTGATGGCCATAGAACTTGAAGGTAAGATAATATCAGAAAATAAGCTCGTCTTTGGAGAGCAGGAAGGGGAGCTGACCCCCCAGCAGATTGTGGCCGAGCTGGATAAGTACATCATCGGCCAGAAGGCAGCCAAGAAGGCGGTGGCCATCGCCCTGCGCAACCGTTTCCGTCGCCGGAAGCTGCCGCCCGAGCTGGGGGATGAAATCGCTCCGAAGAATATTCTCATGATCGGTCCGACCGGTGTCGGCAAGACAGAGATCTCCCGCCGGCTGGCCAAGCTGACCTCCTCTCCCTTCTTAAAGATTGAGGCCAGCCGTTTCACCGAGGTCGGCTACGTCGGCCGCGACGTGGAATCGATGATTCGCGACCTGGTGCGGATTGCGGTCGACATGGTCAAGCAAGAAAAAATCAAAGAAATCGAGGCCAAGGCCATGGCCAACGTGGAGGAGAAACTTCTGGACCTGCTTCTGCCCGGTCGGTCGCTTCCCAACCGCAGAAAAGAACCGGTGGCAGCGGAGGAAGAACAGAAAGAAATGCTCAAGACCAGGGAGCGGTTGCGGCGTCAGCTAAGGGCCGGCCAGCTCGATGAGCGGATGGTGGAAATTGAGGTCAAGGAAAAACCCGCCCCGCCCTTTGAGTTCATAAGCAGCAACGGCTTCGAGGAGATTGGCATTCAGATCCAGGAAATCCTGCCGGGCATGTTCGGCGGCAAGACCAAGAAGCGCCGGGTTAAGATTAAGGAAGCCAGGGAAATCCTGCTGGAAGACGAGGAGAAAAGGCTGGTGGACATGGACCAGGTCGCCCGCCTGGCCATAGAACGGGTGGAACAATCCGGGATAATTTTCCTGGACGAGCTGGATAAGGTTGCCGGCCGGGAATCGGGAGTCGGTCCCGATGTCAGCCGGGAGGGGGTGCAGCGGGACCTTCTGCCGATTATTGAAGGCACCACCGTCAACACCCGCTTCGGCCTGGTTAAGACCGACCATATCCTGTTCATTGCCGCCGGGGCCTTCCACGTGACCAAGCCTTCGGATTTAATCCCGGAGCTCCAGGGACGTTTCCCGATCAGGGTGGAACTTTCGCCGCTCACCAAGGAGGACTTTGTCCGCATTCTGACCGAGACCGAAAACGCCCTGATCAAGCAATACAAGGCTCTTCTGGCCACCGAGGGCGTGGAGGTGGAATTTACCCCCGAGGCCATCGATGAAATCGCAGCCATCGCCGAAAAGGTCAACGAGGAAGCCGAGAACATCGGAGCCAGAAGGCTGCACACCGTGATGGAAAAAGTCATGGAGGAAATTTCGTTCGAGGCGCCCAACCTGGCTGACCGGAAAATACTGATAACCAGGGAATACGTCCAGAAACAGCTTAGTGAAATCCTGAAGGACCAGGATCTCAGAAAATTCATCCTGTGATGAAAAAAAATGCTCTGGTAATAGCCGCCCTCCTTTTAGCTTTATTCAGTTCCGCCTGTGGCCGAAAGGGCCCGCTCCGGGAGCCCGTGCCTAGAGTACCCCAGGCTATCTTTGATTTTAGGGTTGTGCAGCAGGGTGAACGTCTGCTTTTCACCTGGACGGAACCAGTCTCTTACCTGGACGGGACTCCGCTTGAGGTGTCTTCAGTGGAAATAAGAGTTATGGAATTAAAGGATGAAGGTATTTCCGGGAAGAAAGCCCTTGATTCCTTTATGAAATATTCCCGGCCGCTGGCTGAACTGCCTCTGGGCAAGCTGGAAGTTGGAACGAACCGGGCCCTTCTGCGACTGGACATGGGAAAGGTGGCTGGAAAAAATTACCTGTTCGGCCTGAGGACCAAGGGCAAGAAGGGCGGCTGGTCGGAAATCTCCAACCTGGTCTCTGTTCGGCCTGAAAATCTGCCCATGCCGCCTTCGGGGCTGCGGGCCGAGGTCGAGGAACACCAGATTAGCCTGAGCTGGAAACCACCGGAAAGCGGGCTGGATGGCCGGCCGCTGACCGAAAAGGTCTACTATAACCTTTACCGGGAAGAGGCCGGTGAATTCAGGCTTCTCAATGATCAACCCCTGGCCCGGACGCGGTTTGAAGACCTGAATTTTTCTTTTGGCCTTACTTACCGCTACCTGGTCAGAAGCCTGGTGGCCCGGGGTGGTGAATACAGGGAGAGTGCCGATTCTGAAATCCTGGAAGTAAGGGCAGCGGACGTTTTTCCGCCGGCTACGCCGGCCGAGGTCAGAGCTATGAGCGGCACGGATGGGGTGACCATTTCCTGGCTGCCGAACCGTGAGAATGATCTGGCCGGTTACCGGGTGTACAGGGCAAAGGAGGTAGCTGCCGGTGAGGAGGCTTCTGTCCTGCTGACCCCGGAGAACCTGGCCGTCCCCGTTTTTCTGGACGGCTCGGTTGAAAAGAATACCGGCTATGTTTATTCTATATGCGCGGTGGATAAATTCGGAAACGAGAGCCCGCCGGCCAGGGTAAAGGTCAAGACCTGAAAAATGAAGATTTACCGATTTCGCTACAGAAAAAAAATACTGTACGGGTTGTTGAAAGAGGATGTTCTTTTCCCGGTCAGGGGTTCCATTTTCAGAAATTACAGAATCGAGGACAGCCCCATTCCCATCTCGGAGGTGACCCTGCTGCCCCCGGTCATTCCATCCAAGATAGTTTGCGTCGGCCGGAACTACCGTGAACACGCCGAGGAACTGGGTAATCCGGTTCCAGCCGAACCGTTGCTCTTTCTCAAGCCACCCAGCGCCATCATCGGGCCGCTTCAGGCCATCATCTACCCGGAGGAGTCACAGCGGGTTGATTACGAGGGTGAACTGGCCGTGATTATAAAGAAAAAGGCCAGCCGGCTGACGGAGGAGGCCCCGTGGCAGGAGTACGTGCTGGGTTATACTTGCTTCAACGATGTAACTGCCAGGGACCTGCAGATAAAAGATGTGCAGTTCACCCGGGCCAAGTCTTTTGATACCTTTGCGGCCGTGGGACCCTGCCTGGTTACCGACCTGGACCCCGGAGCTGTCCAGCTGAAGACCTTTCTCAACGGCAAGCTGGTGCAGGCGGCCAGCACCAGGAATATGATTTTCCCTGTTCCGTTTCTTATCCGCTATATATCAAAGATAATGACCCTGGAACCGGGAGACATCATTGCCACCGGCACCCCGGCCGGTGTCGGCCCGATGCAGCCTGGTGATCGGGTTGATATTCAGATTGAAGGCATCGGAACTCTATCCAATCATGTTAAAAAAATAGAGGCAAGGAGGTAGGATGAAACTATTTCTGGACACAGCCAACCTGCAGGAAATCAGAGAGGTGGCCAGCTGGGGTATTCTGGATGGCGTTACCACCAACCCCACTCTATGTTCAAAGGAAAACGTACCTTTCGAAAAATTGGTCAGGGAAATCTGCGGCCTGGTCTCGGGACCGGTGAGCGTCGAATGCGTTTCCACCCGGGCCGAGGAGATCGTTCCCGAAGCTCGAAAACTCAATGGTCTGGCTCCGAACATTGCCATCAAGATCCCGGTCAACCTGGAAGGCCTGAAGGCCACCAGGATTCTGTCGGCCGAGGGGATTAAGGTCAACATGACCCTGGTTTTTTCTCCCTCGCAGGCCCTGCTGGCGGCCAAGGCCGGAGCGGCCTTCGTCAGCCCTTTCATCGGCCGGCTGGATGATGTATCCCATCACGGGATGGAGCTGGTGGAGCAGATCTTAACCATCTATGAAAATTACAACTTCGAGACCGAGGTCATCGTGGCCAGCGTCCGCCATCCCGGGCACGTGGTGGAAGCGGCCCTGCTGGGGGCTCATATCGCCACCGTGCCCTATTCGGTCATGGAAAAGCTGGTCAAACATCCCCTGACCGATATCGGCATCGATAAATTCCTCCAGGACTGGAAGAAGGTTGCCGGCAAGTAGACGGATAAAATTTTACTTGAGCTTTAATTTATGGGCTTCTTGAAAAAAAGGAAAGGCCTGGTGGCCATCCTGGTGGTGGTCGCCTTTCTGTACATAGCCCTGTCCTTTGCCAAGAGCCTTTTCCTGAAGCAACTCGGGCGCCGGCTGGACCGGAGCTTCGAGGTTGGGGAATTAAAGCTCAATTACCTGCCTCCTTCACTGGTCATCAAGAACCTTAAATCAAAAACCGATAACCCCAGGTTCTCCGTGGAGAGCCTGAAGGTCTCCCTGCCGTTTCTATCGCTCCTTAAAAAGGAAAAGCCGGTAACCGTGGAAGTCTACCGTCCGGAACTTTTTTATGACGGCAAGAGCCAGAAAGGCGGGGGAGGTCAGAAAGGCCTGTCCCTGGACCTGCCCCTGGTCATCGAAGGCGGCTACATAAATGAAGGGCATTTTTCTTTCGAGCTCAAGCAGGGAAGTTACGAACTATCCGGGGTTTCAGCCTTTTTCCGGCTGGAAGCGAACAGGTTGACCCTGCTGCTCAGGGCCGGAGCTTCCAGGATCCGGCCCTATGATTCTCCAGAGGTGCTGGAGGGCGAACTGGAAACCCTGGTCACCAGCCGGGGAAAAACAATTAATATCGGCCGGCTCATAATCCAGGGGGAAAATTCGGCCGTCCGGCTGGAAGGGAAGATCGCTCGCCTGGAAAAAACCAGGGTTGACCTGAGGGCTGTCTATAACCTTGACACCAGCTTCATCATGAGCGCTCTTGACCTTCCGTTTGACTGGAGAGGCAAGACCTCGGGCCAGGTGACCATTTCGAACGAGGGCGGGCCCCTGGTCATCAAGACCGATTACCTGACCAAGGATTTTCAACTGAACCAGGTGGACATGGGCTCGGTTGAAGGCCAGGTAGTGGTGGAGCAGGGCCGGGGCGGGCAGATATTGGCCGAAATAAAGAAGAACGGTCGGCCAGCAGAAAAGGTCGTCATCACCTATGGTGGGGGCAGGATTGAAGGGGAGATGTCCGGTTTCCACCTGGACCCCATCATGAAATACGCTTCGGTCCCCTGGCCGGTTGAGTCTCCGGCCTGGGGTAAATTCAGTCTCAGCCGGGGAGAACTGCAGGCCACGGCTGATTTCCGCGACACGATTAACGAAGGCCAGGTCAATGACAGGTACCGGCTGAACGGCCAGGTTGAGGTGAGCCTGCATCTGAAGAACAGGGACCTGAAAATCCAGACAAAGGATCTGCAGACCCCTTTTGGCCGTCTTAACGTGGCCGGCCGGGTGGTCATCGGGCAGCTTCTGGACCTGGGAATTACCGGTCAGTTCAGCGATGTCCGTGGTGCCCGGCAGTTTACCGAAAGGCTGTTCCGGACGGAATTTGACTTTCCTGAAATAAGGGGGGCCGGTCGGGCTGAGATTGGAATAAAGGGAGATTACCATCGCCCTAGCCTTAATTTTGAATTCTCCCTGTCCCCGGCCGGCTTCGAGCGCTTCCAGGTGACCACGGCCCGGGGCCAGGTGGCGGTTGAGGGTGGAGAGGTTGAGGGAAAAGTCTATGTACTCGATAAGAACTTTGAGGGGCAGATAGACCTCAGGACTCTTGAGGGCCAGACCGAGACCAGGCTGGCTCTGGAAAGGGCTTTGGTAGAAACCGTCCTTGATTACCTGAAGGTAACTTTCCCGGTCCGGGGTCCGGTCCGGGGCAATTTTATTTACCTGACCGGAAAAGGCCAGGTTGATTTTCAGGGCGACTTTGCTTCCGAAGAAATGCTTTTACTGGGCAGCCCGATCAGAGAGGTCAGCGGGAAAATTATCTGGAACGACCGGGGTCTGAGTTTTCCAGAGCTTCGCTTCAACCTGAATGGCGGGGAGGTAGCCGGTAAGCTGGCCATCGGATATAACCCGGCCACTTACGATTTTGACCTTAAAGCCACCGGGGTTGACCTGAAACCATTTTCGTCGGACTTTGCCGGGCTGATCAGCCTGGACCTTAAGGGCCAGGGTGTTTTTGGTCAGGACCGGCCGGCCGGCAAGTTTTCCATCGATAAGTTCGGGGTATTTTTTATCAAGGCCCAGAGAGCCGCAGGCGATTACCGTTTGAATTTCCTCGATAATAATCTTAACGTCGAGCTCAAGGGGCAACTGCTCCCGGGTGACAGCAATTTTGAACTTAAAATGGACATACCGTTTGACCGGGACTTTCTCTCGGGCGAAGTGAAGGGCCGCCTGACCAACCTGGACCTGCTGCTTCCCTGGAAAGGGGCCAGCGGCAGTGTCGACTACCTGCTCAGCTTCCAGGGACCGATCGCGGCCATCGACCTCAACGGTGCGGTGGAGCTCAGGGGCGAGCTGATCCCGATACCGGGTTTCGCCCACGCTCTAAATAACTTCTCCGGACTGGCCTTCGTCAAGAACGGCCAGGTTTCCATCAGGTCCTTCCAGGGTTTTCTGGGTGGCGGTCCGGTCCAGGGTTCCGGCGAACTTTCTTTCGGAGAAAAAGGGCTGGGCGAGGCGGAAATCCGGATGTCCGGCCAGAACATGGAGCTTTCGGTATTCGAGCGTACCCGGTTGCTGGCCGATGGCCAGATGAGGTTCCTTAAAAAGGGCACCAGGTCGACTCTGGAGGGAGATTTCCTGCTGAAGGAAGCCCTGTGGAAAAAGGAGCTTTATGAAAAGCTCTCTTTTTCTTCCCAGGTCTATAATGCCGAGGGGCGGGGAAGCTGGATTGATGACCTTAACCTGAATTTCCGGCTCCGGGCCAGTGACAATGTCTGGATGGAGAACTCCCTTGGTCGGATCAGGGCCAGGCTGGACCTGACCATTTCCGGAACGGTCGGGGCCCCGGTGATAACCGGTGAGATCGAAGCGCTGTCCGGAACCGTCTATTTCCAGGACCGTGATTTCCGGGTCCTGCGGGGGCGGTTGAGTTTCTTCAACCCGCTGGTGATAGACCCCTACATCGATTTCCAGGGCGAAACTTACGTCAAGGACTACCATGTCATTTTCAGCCTGAGCGGGCTGGCCAGCAGCCTGAAGCCGGAATTTTCTTCATCGCCACCACTGCCGACAGAAGAAATCCTGTCGCTGCTGGCCCTGGGCGAGTCCTACCAGCGAAGGTACTCACTCGACCCGACCCAGATGAGCACCGCCTCTATGATTTCCTACCAGCTGGCCAGGAAATCAGAAAGCCTTTTCAGCCTGGACCGTTTCCGGCTGGACCCGTTTCTCATGGGTTCAACTTCCGAAATCACGGCCCGGTTGACCGTGGGCAAACGACTGTCCAGAAACTTTTTCATAGTTTATTCCACCAACCTGGCCACCCAGCGAGAAGAAATAGTCCGGCTGGAGTGGGAACTTTCGGGTGGACTGTCGCTGGTGGCCATCAGGAATGAGCTGGGGCGGGTCAGCCTGGATGTCAAGCTGAGGAGAAGGTTTTAGGCTCATGAGAAAGTGTATCCGGCCGGTGATTCTTATCTGGCTTCTGCTGACGGCTCTGGCTGCATACCCGGCAGAGAACAACCGGCTGGTGGAAAGAATCAAAATACTGGTTGACGGGAAAGAGGCCGAGCCGGCCGTGGCCGACCTGCTGAACCTGAAGCCCGGGCAGGTTTATTCTGATTTTCAGATTGACCAGGGCCTGAAACAGTTGATGCGAACCGGCCTTTTTTCAAGGGCCGAAGTCTACTACAGCCCGGCCCCGGCGGGGGAACTGACCTTTACCCTGACCAGGAATACTTTTATCCGCAACCTCCGGATCTACGGCCCCCGCAGTCTGAGAAAGCGGATTAACGAGGAGCTGCCCTACTTAAGAAAGGGCGGGATTCTTTCTGAAAACCTTAGGGACAAGGCCGTGCCCGATATTGAAAAAATCCTGGTGGACGAAGGCCTGTTCTCCCCCCAGATAGGACTGGATATTAAGAAGCTCGAGGGAGCCAATCTGGCCGATGTTTCAGTCAGGCTCCCTGGCTGGAGACGCCTGGCCATCCGGCAGATAAATTTCGAAGGACCAGACCTTATCCCCCAGACCCGGCTGCAGCGGCTGCTGGGCTTAAAGCCCGGAGATTTTTACGTGCCGAGAAAGCTGGAAAGTGGCCTGGCCAGAATTAAGAAGGCCTTTAACAAGCTTGGTTATACCTGGGCCGAGGTCAGGCTGGCGCGGGAGGAGGTTAACCAGGAAAGAGGAACGGTCGACCTGGCCATCGGCCTTAATCCTTCAACCAGGATTTCAATCAGGCTGCTCGGGACCAACCTGTCGCCCAGGATTGTCCAGCCCGTCTGGGAACAGAAGGTCTTTGAAGAGTGGGCCCTGTCCGAAGGGGAAGCCCTGCTCTTAAAACAGCTCAGGAAGCAGGGCTACCTGCTGGCCACGGTCAGGCCTCGTCTTCAGAGGCAGGAAAACGAACTCCTGGTAATCTATGAAGTCCACCAGGGTCCGAGGCTGAGGATTAGAAGCCTGGAATTCAGGGGTGTGGAGAGTTTCACCCAGAAGGAAATCAAGAAGGCCCTGGGTATCGGCGAACAATTTCTTTTCTTTCCTTATCTCGACGGGCAGCAGGTCTATGACCTGCCTGAGAAAATCAGGCTGTTCTATGCCGAGCACGGGTTTGCCCAGGCCAGGGTGACCCTGAATTTCAGCCGCAAGGATAATTCGGCCAGGCCGGTTTACTTCATAGAAGAAGGGCCGAGGCAGGTCATCCGCAGCCTGGAAATCCAGGGGGCAGTGGCCGTTCCGACGGCGGAGATTTTCAGGCTTCTGGACAGCCGACCCGGCCGGCCTTATTACAAACCCCAGATGCAGAGGGACCTGGAAAAAATAAACCAGCTCTATCTTAATAAGGGATTCAGAGGGACCCAGCTGGAAGTGGAAGCTTCTCCCGACCGGGACAACAATCTGGACGTGGTCATCCGGGTGAGTGAGGGCCAGCGGGTCAAGGTCAACAACATTTTTATCACCGGTAATCACCTGACCCACAGGAATACCATTCTGCGCGAGGTCAGGTTGCGCCCCGGAGACTGGGCCGAATACAACCGGCTGCTGGAAACCAAGCGGGGCCTGGACAGCCTCGGGGTTTTCTCGGAGGTCAAGCTGGAAGAACTTCCGGCACCCGATAATTCTATCAACCTGTCGATCCAGGTCAGGGAGGGTGAACAGAATTTTGCCGGAGTCGGGCTGGGCATTGAAACCAGGGAAGAAGCCCGTTCCCTGGCCCTTTGGGAAAATGACCTGAGGCCGAGGATCACGGCCGAGTATATCAGGTACAACCTGTTCCAGAACGCCTCCCAGGTCAGCCTGGTCGGCCAGCTCAGCCTGGTGGAAAAAAGGCTGGTGGCCACCTGGCAGCAGCCACATTTCCTGGGACTGCGGATGAGAACCTATTTCAGCGGTTACCTGGAAAAGGAGGACCGGACCAGCTTCAGTTACGAACGGCGGGGCCTGACCCTGTCCACCATGAGAAACCTGCCGGCCGGGTTTTCCCTGCTGCTGGCGGCCGGAGCCCTGAGGACCAAGCTGACCAATCTCCAGATTGCCGAATCAGAGGTGGAGAGGGAAAGGTTGCCTTACTCCATAGCCTACGGTTCAGCTACCTTCATCCGTGACCGCAGGAATGACACCTTCAATCCGTCCAGTGGCTATTTTTTCAGCCTGGCCCTGGAACGGGCCTACCCCTTGCTGGAAACCGAGTCTAATTTCCTGAAAATGTTTGCCAAGTACCAGTATTTTTATCCCCTGGCTTCCAGCATCAACTTCCATACCACCCTGCGCCTGGGCCTGGCCTCGGGTACGGTGCCCATTCCTGAAAGGTTTTTTGCCGGCGGCAGCAATTCCTTTCGGGGAGAACCCTTCGAAATGCTGGGGCCCAAGGACCCGGAATCGGGCCTGCCGGTGGGCGGCCGGGCCATTTTCCTGCTTAACATGGAAGCCAGGTTCCTGATGCTGAAAAAACTACCGAACCTTTACGGGGCGATTTTTTATGACATGGGCCAGGTCTTTCCCGAAATCCGCGATTTTAACTTCCTGAAGTTCAGCCAGGCGGCGGGGTTCGGCCTGCGTTATCGCACGCCGCTGGGCCCGGTCCGGTTTGATGTCGGCTGGAACCTGAATCCACCCGACGGTAGATGGAAGCCGCGGTTTTTCCTGACCATCGGCAATATGTTCTAAGGTTTTGGCATGGTTGAGGTGATGGATATGATTAATATGAAACGGGCGGTCCGGTGGCTTCAAGTGCTGAGCCTGCTCCTGCTGCTGCTGGGTCGTCCGGTGGCCGGCCAGGAACTGCTGAACTGCCTGGTGGCCAGTGTTGACCACATACCGGTTACTGCCTTTGACCTGGAGGTGCTGAAAAACTTTGAGCTGTTGCCGGGTGGAGGCGCCGGGGCCATGACGGTTGAGGAAAGGCTTGAAAGGTACATAGATGTCCTGCTGGTGTTAAGGCTGACCAGAGAACAGCTCCAGGTCAGCCAGGAAGAGGTCGGGGCCGAGTTGGAGAAGCTGAAAGCCCGGCTGGGTCCCAAAGTCCTGGAACAGAGATGCCAGCTACTGGGGCTTAAGCCGGAAGACCTGGGAAGTTATCTTCAGGATAAGATTCTGTTTGAGAAGGTCATCGGTACCAGGTTCAACCAGAGACTGTATGTTTCACTTAAAGAGATTGAAGATTATTACCAGCAGGTCTATGTGCCCGAGCAGAAGTCTGCCGGGCGGACGCCGCCGGAGCTGGTTAACGTTCTGGATGAGATAGAGGCCAGGTTGCAGACCAGGCGCCGGGAGGAACGGGTCAGGGAGTGGACCCGGGAGCTCCGGCAGAGGGCAGAGATTGTTGTTTATGGTGACTGCCTCAATCGTATAAAATAAACTGCGAATTATAGAATAGGAAGAGGAGATCAGATGAAGCGAATTTTTTTGTTTCCCGGTCAGGGCTCCCAGGCAGTGGGCATGGGCAGGAAATTTTATGAACAAAGCCAGGAGGCCCGGGAAATTTTCAGGCTGGCCGACGAGGTCCTGGGGTTCAACCTGTCCAGGCTGTGTTTTGAGGGACCGGAAGAAGAACTCCGGCTGACCTGTTATACCCAGCCGGCACTGTTAACGGTCAGTTACATCGCCTATCGGCTGCTCGGGCTGAAACCCGACCTGGCTGCCGGCCACAGCCTTGGGGAGTATTCGGCCCTGGTGGCCGCAGGCAGCCTGGACCTGGCCGAAGCTCTTAGATTGGTCTACAACCGAGGCCGCTACATGATGGAGGCTGTGCCCCCGGGACAGGGGAGCATGGCTGCCGTTCTCGGACTGAACTTCAACCAGGTAGAGGAAGGAATTAAGTCGGTGGGTTCTGGTCTGGTTCAGGTGGCTAACTGGAACGCCGAGGACCAGGTGGTCATAGCCGGAGAAAAGTCCGCCGTGGAAGAAGCCCTGGCCCGGTTAAAACCTCCGCGCTCGGTCATGCTCCAGGTGAGCGGTCCCTTTCACACCAGCCTGATGAAACCGGCCGCTGAGAGGTTGAAGGGTGACCTGGAAAGAGTAGAATTCCGCGACCCTGAATTTCCCATAATTTCCAATGTGACAGCTGGCGAGGTCAGGTCAGGGACCGAAGCCAGGGAGCTGCTTTACCGGCAGATTACCAGTCCCGTCCTCTGGTATCCGTCCATGCAACGGCTGCCAGAACTTGGAGTCGGGCAGGCAATAGAACTTGGTTCGGGAAAAGTCCTGACCGGACTGCTGAAAAGAATTGCCCGCCAGTGGCCAGAAGCACCGGCCCTGTTTAACGTGGAGGATATGACATCCCTTGAGAATAGCCGCCGGGCGCTGTCAGCCTGAGGTCTCTTTTACCACCCGTGGACCGAAACGAATAAAATATTCCAGGGCCGAAGCCAGGGCAATGATCACCACCAGCCATAATCCAAAGGTATGGGTCAGCCTGTAGATAATGCCCAGGTAGTGCTCGCCAAAGATCAGGATGGACACCACCACCGCCTCAAAGATCATCTTCAGTTTTCCCCAGCCGGAAGCGGTGATGAGATATCCCCGGGAAGAGGCTATGGCCCGGAACCCGGTGACGGCTATCTCCCGGCCGATGATGATAATGGCCATCCAGGGAGCCACCACTCCGCTGGACACCAGGCAGATCAGGGCCGAGGTGATGAGCAATTTATCGGCCAGCGGGTCAAGCAACGACCCGAGGACAGTTTCCATCTTTTTTTTCCTGGCCCAGAAGCCATCCAGCATGTCGGTCAGGCAGGCCACGACAAAAATGGTGAAGGCGATGACCTCGTGTCCCTCGAAAGGGGTGAGCATGACCACGACCAGGACGGGTATGGCCAGCAATCTGAATATGGTCAGGATTGTGGGTGTATTCATTTATTAATTCCAGAAAATTGTCAGTTTCTTATACTAAAACTATTAAGCTGTATTGTCAAATCTGGCCACAGAAAGCCCGGTCCGGTTGCAAACCCGGGACCGGATATAATATAGTTTATAGGCTGTCGGTTCAGTCCCATGAATAAGAAAGAAGACGCCCTCACTCCGATGATGGAGCAGTACCACCGGATTAAGGCCCGGCACCGGGATTGCCTGCTGTTTTTCAGGCTGGGCGATTTCTACGAGATGTTCTTCGAGGACGCCTACCTGGGTTCATCCCTGCTGGGCATTGCCCTGACCTCAAGGCAGAATGTGCCGATGTGCGGCGTTCCCTATCATTCGGTTGACTCCTACCTGGCCCGGCTGCTCAAAGCCGGTAAAAAGGTAGCCATCTGCGAGCAGGTGGAGGACCCGAAACAGGCCCGGGGTGTCGTTAAAAGAGAAGTGATCAAGGTGCTTACCCCCGGAACTGCAGTGGAAATAGAGGGCGAGGAACGGGGGGAGAGCCTGGGGGTCCTGAGCCTGGTCCTGTCCGATGGCCGCTGGGGTGCGGCCTGGGCCGACCTTCTGTCGGGCAGGATTCTGACCCTGGAGGGAGAGGAGAACGAGCGCAAGGCTCTGCTGGACGAGGTTTTCCGGCTTGGCCCGCGGGAGGTCATCTGTCCGGAAGACCAGGAGCCGGCAGTCAGGAATCTGCTGGCTTCGACCGACCTGTCCGGCCTGGCCCTCAGCCGGGTGGAGTCGTGGTCTTTTGATTATTCCCAGGCCTCCAGCCTGTTGCTGGAGCATTTCAGGGTAGCTTCTCTTGAAGGCTTTGGCCTCCAGGGCCGGACCCTGGCCGTATCGGCGGCCGGGGCCCTTCTTTATTATTTGAAGAAAAACAGGCAGGAAGCGGCCGGTTATATCAGGAAGATGTCATTCCAGAGCTCAGGCCAGACCATGGTTCTGGATGCCATAGCCGTCCGCAACCTGGAACTGGTCAGGAATCTGAGGACCGGCCAGGTGGCCGAATCACTGCTGGGAGTGATCGACCTGACCCAGACAGCTCCCGGAGCCCGGCTGCTCAGGAACTGGTTGCTTCATCCACTTCTCGATTGCCAGGAAATCCGTCGGCGGCAGGAAGCGGTGGAAGAAGCCCTGAAAAAACCCATCGCCAGGCAGGAAATCCGGACCAGGCTCCGCCAGATCCTGGACCTGGAAAAGCTGACCACCAGGATTTCGGTGGCCGCGGCCACACCCAGGGACCTGGTCGCCCTTAAAAAGTCGCTGTTGCCTCTGCCTGAAATAGAGGTGCTTCTCAAGGAATTTCAGGCAGCCTATTTTTGCGAGCTGAAGTCGTCCTGGGACAACCTGCAGGATGTGGCCGGGCTGATCGACCGGGCCATTCTGGATGAACCGGCCCACCTGATCCAGGAAGGAGGCCTGATCAAGGAAGGATTCAACCAGGAGCTGGATGAACTGCGGCAGATCAGTCACTCCGGGAAGACCCTGATTGCCCAGATTGAAAAAAGGGAGAGGGAAAGGACGGGTATCTCGTCCCTTAAAGTCCGTTATAATAAAGTCTTTGGCTATTACATCGAGGTAACCAAGCCCAACCTGTCCCTGGTGCCCGGCGACTACCAGCGGAAACAGACCCTGGTTAACAGCGAAAGGTTTATCACCCCGGAGTTGAAGGAATACGAGGACCGGGTGCTGGGAGCCGAGGCCAGGATCAACGAGCTGGAATACGAGCTCTTTCTTCAGGTCAGGGAAGAAATCGGGAAGCAGGTCCCCCGGCTGCAGCAGATGGCCCAGAACCTGGCCGGGCTTGATGTCCTGCTGTCGCTGGCCGAGCTGGCCCACCAGAGGAATTATGTCAGGCCCGAGGTGGACCGGAGCGACATCCTGTCCATCTCTGATGGCCGGCACCCGGTGGTCGAGGTGGTCCAGAGCGAGCCCTTCATTCCCAACGACACCTACCTCGACCGGAACGAGAACCAGATACTGATCATCACGGGGCCCAACATGGGCGGAAAGTCAACCTACCTGAGGCAGGTGGCCCTGATCTGCCTGCTGGCCCAGATGGGTTCGTTCGTTCCGGCCCGGGCCGCCAGAATTGGAGTGGTGGACCGGATTTTCACCAGGGTCGGGGCCATGGATTTTCTGACGGCCGGGCAGTCCACCTTCATGGTAGAAATGGTGGAAACGGCCAACATCTTAAACAACGCCACCGAGCGCAGCCTGATCCTGCTGGACGAGGTCGGGCGGGGGACCAGTACCTTCGACGGCCTGAGCATCGCCTGGGCGGTGGCCGAGCACCTGCACCAGCTGGAAAGTATCAGGCCCCGGACGCTGTTCGCCACTCACTATCACGAGCTGACCGAGCTGGCCCTGACCTTTCCCCGGATAAAGAATTTTCACGTGGCCGTCCGGGAGTGGCAGGACACGGTCATCTTTCTCCGCAAGATCAAGCCCGGTCCATCCGACCGCAGCTATGGGCTCCAGGTGGCCCGGCTGGCCGGACTGCCCGAAGAAATAATAAAGCGAGCCAGGGAAATCCTGTTCAACCTGGAAAGGCAGGAGCTGGACGAAGAGGGCCGGCCCCGCCTGGCCTATCATTTAAACAGCCAGAATAAATCGCAGTTGTTGCTATTTCCGGAAGACCGGGAAAGGGCCAGGCTGGAAGAAATCAGGGACAGGATTAAATCGCTGGAACCGGAAAAGCTGACCCCTCTTCAGGCCCTGCAGATAATCGCCGAACTCAGGGAAGATATAAAGAAACTGGAAGAAGGTTAATAATCTTCTGGTTCTTCCTCAAAGTCCAGTTCTTCTTCCAGGTCATCCTCGTCGTCTTCGTAATCCTGGCCGGAGTATAGCCCCTCCTCGATTTCCTCTTTTCTCTCCTCGATGGCTTCTTCGAATTCCTCGTTGTCCTCGTACCGCCGGAGATAGCTGGTGGTGGAATCGGTGTAGCAGAGTTCCAGGTAGTCGTCTTCGATCACGCAGAAAATGGAGACCTGATGAGCTTCGTGCAGGTCGCCGACAGTATCGATGATATCGGCGGCCTTTTTCAGAGCATCTAAGGTGGCCCAGCTGGAGACTTCGATTTCTTCCATCATTAGCTCCTTGAAGAAAAAAATATTTATTTTTGGCCCCTTGTCAAGTGCCTAAAAAAATTATCAATGGGGGGGCGGGCGGCAAGGGGCCGGCCCCGGTCTCGGGCCGCCGACGGCTGACTCTTTTAACGGTTAGAAGTGTCCCGATGGCCCGGGCGGCTCTTGGCAAAGCCCGGGGGCTGGAGTATATTAATTAATAAGCTTACCAACCCTGTTCTTCCAGGGTTGTCCGATTTCCTTAGCTTTTTTGTTTGCAAGGTATTCTGGATATAATACCAGGAGGAGTTGACCATGAGATGGGACAGGCTGACCGTCAGGTTGCAGGAAGCCTTCCAGCAGGCTCAAGCCAAGGCCGCGGAGCTCGGCCACCAGGAACTACGGCCCGAGCACCTGCTGTGGAGTTTTCTGAACCAGGAAGAGAACATCATCGGCAGTCTGCTGGAAAAGATAGAGGTAAAGCCGGCCGAGTTGAACCAGGAGCTGGAAAAGGCCCTGGCCCGACTGCCCAGGATTCAGGGCGGGGGCGAAATTTACCTCTCCGGGCAGTTGCGGGAGGTGATGAACGAGGCCGAGAAAGAGGCCGGGAAACTGAAGGATGAATACCTGTCGACCGAGCACGTTTTCCTGGCCATGCTGCGGCTCAAGAACCTGGATGTAGGCCGACTGCTGCAGCGGTTCCGGATCCAGGAAGAAGATGTACTCAAGGCCCTGATGGACATCCGGGGAAACCAGAGGATAACCGACCCCGAGCCCGAGTCCAAGTACCAGGCCCTGGAAAAGTATACCCGGGACCTGACCGCCCTGGCCCGGCAGGGCAAGGTTGACCCGGTTATCGGGCGGGAAGAAGAAATCAGGCGGGTGGTCCAGGTCCTGTCGCGCCGGACCAAGAATAACCCGGTGCTGATAGGGGAGGCCGGAGTTGGCAAGACGGCCATTGTCGAGGGGCTGGCCCAGAGGATTGCCAACGGCGATGTTCCCCAGTCGCTGAAGGACCGGCGGCTGCTGGCCCTGGACATGGGCTCGCTGGTAGCCGGGACCAAGTACCGGGGCGAGTTCGAGGACCGGTTGAAGGCCGTCCTCAAGGAAATAAAAGAATCGGGCAATGTTATCCTGTTCATAGACGAGCTCCACACCATCGTCGGGGCGGGCGCGGCCGAGGGGGCGGTGGATGCGTCCAACATGCTGAAGCCGGCCCTGGCCCGGGGCGAGCTCAGGTGTATCGGAGCCACCACGCTTAACGAATATAAAAAATACATAGAAAAAGACCCGGCCCTGGAGAGGCGTTTCCAGCCCGTCTTTGTGGGCGAGCCGTCGGTTGAGGAGACCATTTCCATACTCCGCGGCCTCAAGGAAAAATACGAAGTTCACCACGGGGTGAAAATAAAAGACTCGGCCCTGGTGGCCGCGGCCGTTCTTTCCAATCGTTACATCAGCAACCGGTTTCTGCCGGACAAGGCCATAGACCTGGTGGACGAGGCAGCCTCCCGGATCCGGGTCCAGCTGGACAGCCTGCCCGAAGAAATAGATGAGCTGGAAAGAAGGATTACCCAGCTGGAGATTGAAAAGCAGGCCCTGAAGAAGGAAAAGGACCCGGCCTCGGCCGAGAGGCTTCAGAAAATAGAAAAGGAACTGGCTGACCTCAAGGAGAAAAGCCAGTCCCTGAAATTACAGTGGAAGAGAGAGAAGGATATAATCGACCAGATCAGCCGGCTCAAGGAACAGAGAGATGCCCTCAAGGTCGAGGAGCAGAACGCCGAGAGGCGGGGCGACCTGGAACGGGTGGCCGAAATCCGCTACGGGCGGTTGATTGAAATCGACAAGCAGGTCCAGAAACTGTCGACGGAGCTGAGCGAACTCCAGAAGAAAGGCAAGATGCTCAAAGAAGAGGTGGACGAGGAGGACGTGGCCCAGGTGGTCAGCCGCTGGACCGGCATTCCCGTTTCCAAGATGCTGGAAGGCGACCTGGAAAGGCTGCTCCGGATGGAAGAAATTCTCTCCCGCCGGGTTATCGGCCAGGACCAGGCCATCCGGGCCGTGGCCGATACCGTTCGCCGGGCCAGGGCCGGACTGCAGGAGCCGACCCGGCCGATAGGCTCATTCCTGTTTCTGGGCCCGACCGGGGTGGGGAAGACCGAGCTGGCCCGGGCCCTGGCCGAATTCCTGTTCAACGACGAGAAGGCCATGGTCCGGCTGGACATGTCGGAGTACATGGAAAAGCACACCGTGGCCAGGCTGATCGGGGCTCCCCCGGGTTACGTTGGTTACGAGGAGGGCGGGCAGCTGACCGAGGCCGTCAAGAGGCGCCCCTACTCTCTCATCCTGCTGGACGAGGTGGAGAAGGCACACCCCGATGTTTTTAACATCCTGCTGCAGATTCTTGATGACGGGCGACTGACCGACGGCAAGGGTACCACGGTTGATTTCCGCAATACCCTAATCATTATGACCTCCAACCTCGGAAGCCAGGTCATTAAAGAGTTGAGCCATGATTACGAGGCCATGGAGAGGGAGGTCCGCCAGATCCTGGAAAGCCATTTCAAGCCGGAATTCCTGAACCGGGTGGACGAGGTCATCATCTTCCGCCCGCTGACCAAGGACGTGATTTTCAAGATTGTCGACCTGCAGATAGAATTGCTCCGGAAGAGGATGCAGGAGAAAAAAATAGACCTGGTGCTGACGCCGGCAGCCAGGGAGGTCCTGGCCGAGCGCGGCTACGACCCGGTCTACGGAGCCAGGCCGCTCAAGAGAACCATTCAGAAAGAAGTCCAGAACCCGCTGGCCATGAAGATCCTGGCCGGGGAATTCAAGGAAGGCGACCTGGTGGAAATCGATGCCGACCGGCAGGGCCGGATTGTTTTCCACAGGAAATAGAGAAAGCATAAAAGGAGAAAACTATGATGAAAAACAGAATTTATGGAATCATGGCGGCTGGCTTGCTGGCCCTGGTTCTGCTGACTGGCTCGGGGCTGGCCAACGGCCTTAACCTCAATGGCCTGGGCACGCGGGCTGTCTCCATGGGTGGGGCTTTCATCGGACTGGCCGATGATTTCAGCCTGGTTTACTGGAACCCGGCCGGGGCCGGGTTCTTGAAGCAACCGCTTATCGGAGCCTACCTGACCGACCTCATCCCTACCAATAAATACCAGTTGGTCGAGCCACCGGTTATAGCTATTGACGCCAAGACCAAGCTCTCCCATTACCTGGGCTTCATGGTGGCATATTACCGCCCCCTGTCTGACAACCTGATAGTCGGGGTTGGGGTCTATACGCCGTCTGGACTTGGAGCCAACTGGCGGGGAGAAGATTTTCAGGAGATGACCCTCGGTGTGGCCTACGACTGGACCAGCAAGATCGGCATGTTTACCATTTCCCCGGTCTTAGCCTGGAAGATAAGCGACCGTCTGAGTGTCGGGGCCAACCTGAACATCAATTACGGGATGTTCAGCCTGAAGAGGTGGGCGGGCGAGGCCGATATGGGTGAAGGGCCCATGGACCTCGGCCAGTACGAAGAGAGCCTTCACGGCTGGGGCTTTGGCCTGACCCTGGGAATCCTGGCCCGCCCGGCAGAGTGGATAAGCGCCGGGTTGACGGTCAAGACCTCCTCAACAGTTAAATTCAAGGGTACGGCCGAAATGATTTACCTGGGCTATGCCGGTTATCCCGAAAGTTCCGACCTCAAGAGGAATATCCGCTGGCCCTGGTTTGTCGGTGGCGGGGTGGCCATTAAACCGGTCGAAGACCTGGTGGTTACTGCCGACCTCCAGTGGACGGGCTGGTCTGCCCTGAAGAGCATGGACACCTCTTACCTCGACCCCTTCTGGAACCTGATGATGTCACAGGCCGGAAACGACAGCATCCTTCTTGACTGGAAAGACCGGATGCAGGTGCGCTTCGGCCTGGAATACCGGCTGACCCCAGAATTTTCGTTGAGGGCCGGTTATTATTCTGACCCCTCGCCGGCTCCCGATTACACCATGAACATCCTCCTGCCCAGTTTTGATTTTCAGTCTTTCAACGCCGGAATCGGCTATGAGTGGAAGGGGCTTTCCCTGAACTGGGGGGTGGAATTCCTGTCCGGCAAGAGGCGGGACGTGACGGTTGAAGAACTGCTGGCGGCCGGAACCCTGGGCCAGGCCATGCCCGGAATCTATCGCATGCACCTTATAGTTCCCAGTGTCTCGGTTTCCTACAGGTTCTGAAAAAATCTGCGAGAAGATCAGGAAAAATCCGAGAGAATATTCGAGAAAATCCGAGAGAAATAAGAAGGATGGCCATCCTGGCCTGTTCTTAAACAGCAGGAAACTGCCTGAATTTGGGGAAGAGGAATCTTTTTTGGGGAAGGAGAATGGCCAGGGACGGAATCGAACCGCCGACGCAGGGATTTTCAGTCCCTCGCTCTACCGACTGAGCTACCTGGCCATCCAGGTCAGCTAAAAATCGTCTTATAGTATATTAATCCGACCTCGCAAAGTCAACTGCCGCCGGTCATTTTCTGCCCGGGGTATTGGACCTGCCCGGTGCCTGGAAAAAGGGCCAGGATTATCAGTTATTTACCCCGTCCGGGTTGGTGTTTTCAGTCCATATTTAGTCAAATTGAAAAGAAAAACGGGCTGTGTTATCCTGAAAAAGGAGATTTTTGATGACCGAAGAAAGAATCAAAGAAATTCTCCTTAAAAGCAACGAAACTTTCCGGAAGATTCACCAGGAACACCAGCAGTGCGAGCAGTCGCTGGACCGGCTGCGCTCCAAGCCGTTCCTGACCGAGGAAGAACGCCTCGAGGAGACCATGCTCAAGAAGAAAAAATTAAGGCTCAAGGATGAAATGTACCGGATGATCCTGGAATACGGAAAGCGGACTGGCGGTAATGAGTAAGAAAGCCGAGCGGCAGCTGAGGGTGGCCCTGATCGGCACCGATTCCCTGCGGGCCCAGGAAATAAAGAACCTGCTGAGCGGCCGGAAACTGCCCATCAAGTCGATGGAGTTCTACGACCCGGAAGTGGCCGAAGAGTACAGCAAGCTGACCGAGTTCCGGGACGAGCCCAAGGTTATCCATCACCCCTATCCCGAGCTGCTGGAGGGGTTGGACCTGGTTTTCCTGGCGGCTGACCGGGAGACCAACCGCAAGTTCGGAGAGCTGGCCCGGGAAAAGGGTTTCAAGGCCATTGACCTGGAAGAGAGCTTTGTCGACCGGCCAGAGGTGCCGCTGGTAGTGGCCGGGGTTAACGACCATTTACTGGCCGAACGGGAACTCAGCCTGGTGACCAATCCCCACCCGGTGACCATTTTTCTGAGCCGGGTGCTGGCCGCCATCAGGACTTCATTCCGGATAAAGAAAGTCCTGGCGGTGGTGTTGCAGCCGGTCTCGGCCTATGCCAGCGCCGGCATAGAAGAACTGGCCGAGCAGAGCTATGCCCTGCTTTCCAGCAGCAGCCTGAGCCACAAGGTTTTCGGGGAGCAGATAGCCTTCAATTTCCTCCCGGGGTTGGAGAAGGCCGACCGGGATGGCTTTACGGCCAGCGAAAGCCAGATCATCCAGGAAGTCAAAAAGGTCCTGGAACCGGACTTTGACTTCAGCCTGTCCCTGGTTCAGGCCCCGGTTTTTCACGTCTATTCTCTGGCCGTTTACCTGGAACTGGCTGAAGACGTGGGGCTGGCCGAGCTTCAGAAAACCTTCGGGAACAAGGACATTTTCCACTTTCAACCCGCGGGCTCGGCCCGGCCGTTGTCCAACATGAGAGTGGCCGGCCAGGAAAAGATCTTTATCGGGCACCTGAAAAAGGACAGGTCCCTTCCCGGGAGTTACTGGCTGTGGGTGGCGGCTGATAACCTGACCGTCGGCTCAGCCCTCAACGCCCTGGAGATTGCCCGAAAACTATTCGAACTGGATTGAATTCACCGACAGGGAGAGTCGTTCATGATACGCAGTATGACCGGTTTTGCCGAGAGGAACTTCACCGGACCCGGGCTAAGGGTCAAGATATTCATCAAGACCCTGAATCACCGGTTTTTCGACTGGGTTTACAAGGGCGATAGCCTCGGCCAGCTGGAGAACCAGCTTAGGGCCGCCTGCCAGAAAAAAATCGTTCGGGGGCGGGTGGAGGTCATGCTGGAACTCAATTATCTTTCGGCCGAGAGCTGGGAGTTCTCTGTCAACCGGCCCCTGCTGGAGAAAATCGTGGCCGAGATGAAGAGCCTGTCCCGGAAGGTAGACCTGCCGATTGACCTGTCCCTGGAGCAGTTGCTCCGGGTGCCGCAGCTGGTCAAGATCAACCAGAAGGAATTGAGCCGGGAAGATAAGCGCTTCATCCTTGAAGCCTTCGAAAAGACGGTCGATGATATCGTCAGCCAGCGGGAACGGGAGGGCCGGGAGATAGCCCGCCATCTTAACGGGCACCTGGCCAGGATCAAGAAATCGCTGGCCGAGATCGAAAGGATTTTCAGCCGCCAGCCGGACCGGTTGAAGACCAAGCTGGCCAAAAAACTCAAGGACCTCAACCACAATAACCTGTCAGAAGAGAGGCTGTCGGAAGAGGTGGCCTACCTGATGCAGCGCTTCGACCTGGCCGAAGAAATAAACCGGCTGAAGAGCCACCTGGGCGGTTTCTGCCAGCTGATCAGGCCGGAGGTGAACGAGCCGGTGGGCAAGAACCTTGATTTCCTGGCCCAGGAACTGTCGCGCGAGGCCAACACCCTGAACTCCAAGGCCCAGGACCTGGGCATCATCAAGCGCTGCCTGAAAATCAAGAATGAAATCGAGAGCATCCGCCAGCAGGTGCAGAACCTGGAATAGGGCCGCGGAAATAGATAAAATCGGCTGAAGAAGGGAGGCCTGAAGGATGATATACGTGATTTCCGGACCGTCGGGTTGCGGCAAATCGACCCTGATCAAGAACCTGATGGCCTGCCTGCCGGGTCTGCAGTTTTCCGTTTCTCACACCACCAGGCCCAGGAGGCCAGACGAGATAGAAGGACGGGATTATTATTTCATCCCGCGGGAAAAATTCGAGGAAATGAAGGAAAACGGGGCTTTCCTGGAATGGGCCGAAGTGCACGGTTACTTTTACGGGACCTCCCTGAACGAGGTGAAAACAAAGAGCCGGCAGGGCGACCTGATCCTGGACATCGATGTCCAGGGTGCCCACCAGGTTAAGAAAAAGCTGGACGAGGCCAGGTTCGTGTTCGTGGTGCCCCCTTCTTACCCTGAGCTGGAAAAGAGGCTGAAACAGAGAAAGACCGATACGCCCGAGGCCATGGCCATCCGGCTGAAGAATGCCCGCCGGGAAATCCTGGAATCGAGCATCTTTGATTACCTGGTAATAAACGGCGACCTGAGCCAGGCGCTGGAAGAATTGAAGGCCATCGTCCTGGCCCACCGCTGCCTGTTCCAGCGGCGGCAGAAGGAGTTCCGGGAAATATTGAAGAGTTTTAAGTCCTGGCCCTGACCGGGAAGAGGTGAACCGATGAGAAAAGTAGCCCTTGGCGTTAGTTCCTCCATAAGCATCTACAAGGCCTGCGAGGTAATCCGGCTGTTTCAGTCGGAAGGTCTCGGGGTCCGGGTGATCATGACCGAGAAGGCCACCCGCTTCATCCAGCCCTACCTGTTCACCTCGCTGACCGGCGAGAGAACCATCGTCGAGCTTTTTGACGACCAGCAGCGACCGATCGAGCACATCTCGCTGGTGGACGAAATCTCGCTGCTGCTCATCGCCCCGGCCACGGCCAACATCATCGGCAAGCTGGCCTCCGGTGTGGCCGACGATTTCCTTTCGACTTTCTACCTGGCAGCCAAGTGCCCGGTGCTGGTGGCCCCGGCCATGAATGAGGCCATGTTTCTCCATCCGCAAACGCAGGAGAATATCCGGAAATTGAAGGCTCTCGGAGTGGAATTTGTCGAGCCCGACACCGGCTACCTGGCCTGCGGCAAGAAAGGCCCGGGCCGGCTGGCTTCGCCCGAGACCATCGTTCACCATGGTCTCAGGCTTATCAAGAGCCGCGAGCCCTTTCGCGATAAAGTCTTCCTGGTGACGGCCGGTCCCACCCGGGAATTCCTGGACCCGGTCCGCTTTGTCAGCAATCCCTCCTCGGGCAAAATGGGATACGAGCTGGCCCGCGAAGCCTGGCAGCTGGGGGCCGAGGTCATCCTGGTTTCCGGGCCGACCGGGCTGGAAGCCCCGGCCGGGGTCTACCTGGAAAAGGTGAACACGGCCGAGGAGATGAGGGAGGCGGTGCGCAAGCATTATTCCCGGGCCGATGTGGTGCTGATGGCCGCGGCCGTGGCCGATTTCCGGTTCAAGAAAACCCTGTCCGATAAGGCCAGGAAAACTGAAATCGGCCAGACCCTGGAGATCGAACCCACCCCCGATATCCTGGAGGAGCTGGGGCGGCAGAAGCAACGGCAGTTGCTGGTGGGATTTGCCGCTGAAACCGGCAGGCTGGGGGAGAGGGCGGCTGAAAAGATGAAGAAGAAAAAGGTCGACCTGATGGTCGGCAACGATGTGTCCGGGCCCGGGGTCGGCTTCGCCAGCGACGAAAACGAGGTGACGCTGTTCTGGCCTGACGGCCGTTCCAGGAAAATCCCCCGGATGAGCAAGAGAAAAATTAGCCAGGAAATAATGGCCGAAATCGAGGTTCTCTTAAATGAACGAAAAGGAAAGAGTTGAAAGCCTGAATCAGTTGCAGGCCCGGCTGGAGTTTTTCCGTGACCTGGGAGTTGAGTTCCTGGTTAGCCCCCGGAAAAAGGCCGAGAAGAGCCAGCCGGCCGAGGCCGAGAACCCGCTGCTGATAGCCGGGAGCTTTTCTGGAAGCCCGGCCAGCGCCGACGGTGAAGAGTGGGAGCGGCTGATCCGGAAGATCATGTCCTGCCAGGCCTGTCCGCTTTTTAAGGGCAGGACCCAGGCCGTGCCCGGTGAGGGTAACCGGCAGGCCAGGTTGATGTTCGTGGGCGAGGCCCCGGGTCGTGATGAAGACCTGCAGGGCAGGCCGTTTGTCGGCCGGGCCGGCCAGCTCCTGACCAAGATTATTCAGGCCATGGGTTTCAGCCGGGACGAGGTCTACATTGCCAACGTCATCAAGTGCCGGCCACCTGACAACCGAACGCCCCGGCCCGACGAGGTTAAAGCCTGCTCACCCTATCTCCTCCGTCAGATAGAACTGATCAGGCCCAGGGTCATCGTGTCCCTGGGAAAGGTGGCCACCGATTTTCTTCTTCAGAGTCCGAAAAGCATGTCCGAGCTGCGCGGGAACTTCGGGGAGTTTCAGGGCATACCGGTCATGCCGACCTTTCATCCTTCTTACCTCGTCCGGAATGAGGGAAACAAAGAGATCAAGAAAATGGTCTGGGAAGACATGAAGAAAGTCCTTAAGCTGCTTGAATCCTGATGTCCACTTATTGCGAGGTTCTGTTCCCGCTGCCGGTCTTTCAGACCTTTCTTTACCGTCTGCCGGCGGAGCTGACCGGGAAGGTGCGGGTCGGTTCAAAAGTTGTCGCCCCCCTGGGCTCGAGGAAACTGGCCGGCTACGTGCTGGAAGTAAAAGAGCTGGCCCGGGAACCTGAATTCAAGGTCAGGGAGATTATCTCCTGTCCTCCGGATTCTGTCGCCCTGCCGGAGGTTATAGTCAAATTTGCCCTGGAACTCTCAGAACGAAGCCTGACCGCTCCCGGGCTGTTGCTGGAGATGGCCGAGCCCCCGGCCGCCAGGGAAAAGCCCCGGCTCAGGTTGACCATAACCGAAAAGGGGTTAAAGGAGCTGGTTTCCGGCCGGCTCAAGGGCCGCCGGGGCCAGATATTGAGCCTGCTGGCCGAGCGCCAGTTAAGCCCGGTTTACATCAAAAGAAAGCTCAAGCTTCGGGAGATTAATTCCTACCTGAGAAGCCTGGGGCAGGAGGGCCTGCTGGAAATCAGGGAAAAGGCTACCAGGAAGAAGCCAGCCCGGCCGGTTGGTGCCGATAATTCCCGCCAGCTGGTGCTGCCGGTGCGGCCGGAAGGCCTGCCCGAGGCCGGCCAGCCCCTGCTCGAAGCGCTGGAGGCCGGCCGGGGCGGAACGTTTCTGCTGACCGGAAGCCTGGACAGGAGGCTGCGCTTCCTCGAGAAAATCATGGATTATTCGGCCGGACATTACGGGTTCGCCATTTTCCTTGTACCTGACATCCAGC
The DNA here is from genome assembly GCA_024653215.1 of Candidatus Saccharicenans sp. Taxonomy (GTDB): domain Bacteria; phylum Acidobacteriota; class Aminicenantia; order Aminicenantales; family Saccharicenantaceae; genus Saccharicenans. Next base: position 48,345 of record JANLFU010000006.1, read on the forward strand.
GGCTGGAAAAATTGAGACCGCTGGAAAAGGCCTTCGGCAGCCGGGCAGCCTTCTGGCACAGCCAGCTTCCGGATAAAGTCAGGAACAATGCCTGGAACCAGTTGGTCTCAGGCCGGTCCAGGATTGTCTTCGGGACCAGGTCGGCCCTGTTTCTACCGGTGCGGCCCTTATCATTGGTGGTCGTTGATGAAGAACATGACGACCTTTATTACCAGTCAGATGGACCTTCGTTCGATGCCCGGGAAGCAGCCGAGGTCAGGGCCGGGCTGGAAAAAAGCCTGCTGATTTTCAGTTCAGCCTGCCCGAGGGTCAGCCAGTACCACCGTCACCGCCAGTCGGGGACACTGATCGACCTGGGCGGAGCTGGAGTACAACCCCGGGTCAGTTTTTACCAGAAGGATATAGCCAGGCTGTTGAAAAAGGAACTGCGGGAAGAAATCTCCCCCTGCCTTGAGGCTGGTGGCCGCATTTTTTTCCTGGCCAACCGGAAGGGATATGCCGGGTACCTGTTCTGCCCGGGTTGCGGTTATGTCGCCCGCTGTCCCCGTTGCCGGATTGCCCTTAACCTGCAGAAAAAAGATGGGGAACTGAGCTGTGGCTACTGCGGCCTGGAAACCCAGGCTCCGGAAGAATGCCCGGTTTGCCACCAGAAACTCAGGCCCGGGCGGATCCGCGGCAGCCAGTATTTGAAAGAGCAATTACAGGTTACCTTCCCCGGCCAGCCGGTGGAGGTCCTGGAAGAGGGTGCCGGAGAAAAGGCTGCCGAAAAAAGCCTGAAGAGAATAGTTTCCGGGAAAAGCCGGCTGGTGGTCGGCACCGAGTATGCCCTGCGCCGGCTGCCGTCGAATCATTTCTCGTTTCTGGTTCTGGTCAACCCGGAGACCAGCCTGAACAGGCCTGATTTCACGGCAGCAGAAAAGACGGTGGCCCTGGTCCGGGCCAGCCTGGAGTTGCTCAGGGCTGGAGAAGGCTCCACGGTGGCAGCGGTAACTGCCGGACCCCCGCCCGAAACGATTGTCCAGGCCCTTTCCGGGGATTATCCTGGTTTCTTCGAGCGGGAAATTGATTACCGCCGACTGCTGAACTACCCGCCGTTCAGTTTCCTGGTCGAGGTTGGACTGGACAGCCGGTCGCTGCGGGGGGCTGGACGTTCCTCCCGGCTGCTGCTGGAACAGCTTGGCAGAGATTTCTCCGGCCTGGAACTCCTGGGACCTAAAGTCTCGAGGAAAGCCTGGCGGAAGGAGCAGCGGGAAGTGAGGTTGATGGTCAGACTGTCTGCGGAAACCGAGATCGAAGAACTTCTCTCTTACCTGAAGAAATTCCGGATGGAAAAACCCTCCACCCGGCTCTGGGTTCGAGTCTGGCGATAAGCTCGGTCGAGCCCGCTCCCGATTAAACCCTTCTACTGCTGGTCAACATAATCGGCGAAGCGAACAGTTATCTGGCCGGTCTGCTTTACCTGCCGGTTTCTCAGGTCATGACCGATTAACTCAATCCTGGCGGTGCATTCGAGCACACCCGTTCCCAGAGTGCTCAGGGGCGGCTGAGTCTTGGCCACGTCACGCACGATCAGCAAGGGAATGCTGACCGAAGAACCCACGGGTACCAGGGTGGACATGGTGCCCTCAATATGGTAGGGAACATCCGTTCCCTCGCCGGTGGCTCCGTCGCTTCTGATGTAGGTCACTATGTAGTTCGTAATCATGACATCGCTGTACTGAGAAACGCCCATTATCGGGTTAGGGTCCAGGGTGGCCGCCCGCACGGTCAGGTTCACAAAATCGGAATAGACCATGCCGTTGGTGATGATATCCGAGAAGACCACGGTGGAATCATTGCCCTGGGTGTCCTTGCCGATTATGCTTTCTATGATCAGAAAGCTCCCGGAGTTGGTTGCCCTTTCCACCGGGTTGCAGGAAAAAAGAACCAGGGCCAGCACCAGGACCGATATTATCTTAAGGCCGGAGATGATTTTCTTCATGGCTTCCTTCTCCTCTCGCTTATTTGATTATCCTTGGAGTTATAAATATCAGCAGTTCCCTGTTCTGCTTGGTCCGGGCAAAGGACCTGAACAGAGTTCCCAGGACAGGGATACTGTGCAGGTAAGGAACGCGTTCTCTGGTGATTGAATCTTCCGTCCGGTAGATTCCACCGATGACCGTGGTGCCGCCGTCGGGGACCATGACCGTGGTCTTGGCGCTCTGGGTGGTGATGGGCGGGATGCCGTTGACCAGGTTGGCGAAATCGGCCGCGTTGTTCTGAATTTCAATGTTCATTATGATGGTGCCCTCGGCCGTGATCTGGGGAGTGGCCCGCAGTTCCAGGGCGGCGTTGACGTACCTGGTGGTAACGGTGAAGTTGGCCACGGTCTGGACGGGAATCTGGCGGCCCTGAACGATTTCGGCGGCCTGGTTGTTCTGGGTGGTCACCTTGGGAGAAGATATGATGCGGCCGTTACCAGAGGTCTCCAGGGCGGACAGGGCCACGTCCAGCCTGAAGGTATCGAGCACGTTGGCAAAGGAGAAGCCCACGGCGGTGTTGAAGGCCGGGGCCGGCAGGTTGATGGCATAACCACCCAGCGGACCGCCGATGCCCTTGGTCACTATACCCTGGGGAATCATGGCTCCATCGGCCAGAATCTTGTTGGGGAAGGAAATGGCAGTCTGGTTGCCGTAGAAGGGGTCGATCACCCCCTTGTAGCCCCACTGGATGCCCAGGTTCCGGATGAAGGTGGAGGTGGCCTCGACGATTCTGGCTTCTATTGAAACCTGGGGAGTGGGTGTATCCAGGACAGAGATTAACTTGTCCAGCAGCTCCATCCGGTCCCTGACCTCGCTGATGATCAGGGTGTTGGTCCGCTCGTCGATGACTATTTCCCCGCTCTTGGACAACCGGCTCTTGAGCAGGCTCTGAACGTCCCTGGCCTTGGAATAGGACAGGGTCACGGTCTTGACCTGGATGGGGCCAGCCAGCTCCTTGCTTTCTTTAAGCCTTCTTAAATCCTCGTCTTCACGGGACAGGGTGCTCATGGGGGCGATGCGCAGCACGTTGCCCTCAATGACCTTGCCCATCCTGTTCTGGCGCAGGACGATTTCCAGGGCCTGGTCCCAGGGAACTTCCTGCAGGTTGCAGGTCACGTTGCCCCGGACCTCGGGGTCGAAAATCACGTTCAGGCCGGCAAAGTCAGCCAGGAAAAGCACCACGTCGCGCAGGTCGGCATCCTTGAACTTCAGGCTGATCAGTTCTCCCGAATACTTATCTTCAGCGGCCTGGATGACCCGGGGTTTGAACTGTTCTTTTTCCTGGGCCTGGGGTTTGGCCGCCTTGGGCTCTGGTTCTGGCTTGCTTTCAGCAGGTGCCGGCTCAGTTTTTACCGGCTGCATTTCGGTCTTTTCCTCAACTTTTATGGCCGGCTTCTTGTTGCTCTGGTTTTCCGGGGCGGGCATGGCGTTGGCCAGGGCCGTCTTGACCGGCTCGTTCTTCTTAGCCGGTTCGGCCGCCTGCTGGGCTACCACCACTGCCTCCGGCGAATAGAAGGAAATCTGGAGACCGCGGGGCGTGGAGTCGAGAGAATACCAGCCAGCATCCTTCAGGTCAAAAACCAGCCTGGTGATGGGGCAGGGGTCGCCAGCCTTGAACTGGGCCACCCTGACCTTTTCCACGTTGGCCCGGCCCACCTGGTAGGACTGGCTGGGCCTGGGGAAGCTGGTGTTGAGCAAATCCACCACCAGCCGGCTGGGGTTTTCCAGGGCAAAAGTCTGAAGCGGGGCCTCGCCGGTCAGGTTGATCAAGAAGCTGACCTTGTCGGCTTCACTCTTAACATTAAGGTCGGCGAAACTGACCTGCTTTTCGGGCCGGATCAGGGCAGTCATGGCCGGGTCGATCTGGTAGGAGGAAGCTCTCAGGAACTCGTTGAACTCCAGGATGGTCTGGCCGTCTTCCACCAGCAGGCGGAAGGGGACTTTATCCTTTAACTGGATCTGGAGCCTGAGGTTTTCTCCGAGCGGTTCCACCCGGATGTTCCTGACCAGACGGCTGCCCGGCTCCATGGTGGCCGGCAGCTCAACCGGCCTGGCCTTGGCCAGTTCCATCGACAGCACCGGGGGAGTCTCGGAGACGTAGCTCAGCCCCTTGACCTGGATTGGGCTATCGGCTTTCAGGATGACCCTGGTTGAGAGCAAGCCTGACTTGACCTCGATCTTGCTCAGCTCGGCAGCCTGGACCAGGAAAGCCGAGACCAGGATTAGATTTATCGCTGCCAGAATAAGCCAACAAACTTTCCTTTTCATGTTAACGCTCCTCCGGATTGATTTCTTTAACAACGTCCCTGGGCCTCATCAGTGGTATGCCCCTTTCGTGGGTCTTGCGGAAGACCACCTGCGATTCGCTGATGGAGTAGACATAACCGTCGGCCAGTCTATCTCCGATTTTCAGGAAGTAGGGGAATTCCTGAGGTCCAGAAACTATGGCCACGAAACTCTTGGGAGTCTTGACGATGCCCACCAGCGTGGCATTATCTATGGTTAACTGCCCTTCGGCCACGGTGGTTTTACTCCCGCCCTTTCCGGGACCGATAAGGTCCTTGAACGGGTCCCGACGCCCGCCCGGATTATAGGAGGCGCGGGGCGGTAGGGTGCTCAGGGCCTGCTGCGGGGAAATTATGGTTTCCTGCTGTTGCTTTTCCTGCTGTTGCCCGGTCTGCTGAACTTCCTGGCCAGAGGCCGGAGTCAGCCACCCGGAAATCCCACCTATCAATAAGGCCAGTACCAGAATACTTATCTTTCTCATGTTATTTCCTCGGCTGTTGCTGGCCGGCCGGGGTCTTGGCCGGCTGAGGCTGTTCTTCCAGAAAGTAATAGGTGGTGGTCACAAACTTGGCGCCTATGGTCAGTGTTTCTGTCTGGTTGTTCAGGGCGCTGATGCTGAAGTTGTTGACGTTGAACAGCCTGGCAAAATTGCTCAATTTATCGAAGAAAATCCCCAGGTTGTGATAGGTGCCCGAGATCTCGATATTGATCGGCCACTCGGCGTAAAATTCCTTCTTGATCTCACCCCGGGGCTGAAACTTCAGGACATTGAGCCGGGAATCGTAGGCCAGCTGCTGGATGCGCCTCAGAATTTCGGCGATTTCTTTCTGCTGGGGGATGATCTGCTCCAGGTCTTTGAGGGTGGCATTCAGCACCACCAGTTCCGCTTCTATCTTGTCCAGTTCTTTCTTTTTTTCCTTCAAGACCTGAACTTCTTTTTCCAGCTTTTCCCGCTGCTGCCGCAGGTCCTGAATCTGTTCGTTGCGGGGTTTGAAGTAGAAAAAGAAGGCCAGGGCGAAGATAACTACGGCCAGTATTAGGTATCCATACCAGGGCCAGTTTCTCATGGCTATCTCCTTCTCGTGGTCTGGGGAGTGGGTTTGGGCTTGGCCGGCTGCGGTTGCTCAACCTGGGGCTTATTCACCGGGACGGTCATGTCAAATTCCAGGTAGACCACCCCTCCCTGGGTTTTCTGGGTTGAGACGATCAGGTTGACCTGCCCGAAGGTCTCGCTGCGTTGCAGGTTGGTGATGAAATCGGCAATCAGGTTGTTGGAAATGGCCTCGCCCTTGATCTTCAGGGTTTGCCCGTCGAAGCTGGCATCTTTCAGCCAGACATAGTCAGGTATCCTGCGGTTGATTTCATCCATTATCCTGACGGCAATGTCCTGGTTGGCCTTCAGCTGTCTGATCAGGTTGATCTTCATCTCCAGGTTGGCCTTCTGCAGCTTGACCTCTTCCAGCTTGGCCACCACGTACTGCAGCTGGTTCTTTTCCTGCTGGGCCTGGGCAATCAGCTGCTTCTCCTTCTGGATCTGCCAGTGCTGGTAAAAGTAGTAGCCGGCCAGGCTGACGAGCAGCAGAAGAAAGATGATGGTGCCGAGGCTGGCTCTTTTCCTTTCCTTCGCAACCTTAGGTAAACCTGGCTTTTCAGGTTCCCTGGCTTCCTTGGCTTCCGGTTTTAATAAGTTAATCCTGATCATGGCTCATTTCTCTGCCTTTCTCGTTGAAAGTCCGACGGCCACCCCGAAGACAGGGGCCATTTCATTAAAATAGATGGATTCGAACTTCTTTTCGTCAAATTTTATCGACCTGAAGGGGTTGAGCAACTCGGTCTTGATCCGGAACTTCAGCTCGAAGGCGCTGACCATGTTGGGGATCAGGGCCAGGCCGCCGCTCAGGAAAATCTGTTCGATGCGGCGTTCCCTCTTTTCCCCGGCCTCATAGAAGGAAAAGGTCTTTTCCATTTCATCCAGCAGGTCCCGGATGTTCATGGTCAGGACGGAGGCGAACTGGTCGGCATTGATGTTCTTACCCGGTATCCCTTTCAAGGCGGCCTCGGCCTCTTCGAAGGAGACGTTAAGTTCCTTGCGGATGTTCTCGGTGAAGAAGTATCCGCCCAGCGACAGGTCCCGGAATAGCTGGGGCACGCCGTGCTCCACGATCCCGACGTTGGTGATGTTGGCCCCCATGTTGATCAGGGCCACGGTTTTATCCTTGAAGATTTCCGGGTAGTTGACTTCGAAAGCATTGATCAGGGAGAAGATGTCCACCTCGATGGCCACCAGGTTCTTCCTGGCCACGCTGACGGCGTTGCTGTAGTTGGCGATTTTGTCCTTCTTGGCTGCCACCAGCAGGATGTCCACCGTACCCTCGGCGCCGCGGGGAGACCTGACCACGTGGTAATCAACGTTGGTTTCCTCGTAGTTGTAGGGGATGTTGTGCTTGGCCTCCCAGATGATGGACTCGGCCAGTTCCTGCTGGTCCATGGCCGGCAGCGAGATTTTCTTGATGATGACCGAGTTCCCGGAGATGGAGATGGCCACGTCGCGGGTGGCAATCTTGGCGTTCTCGAATAGCAGCTTGATGGTTTCGCTGACCGCGGTGGAGTCGATGATGGTGCCTTCCACTATGGCGTCGTGGGGGAGTGGCTCGTAACCTATCTTCTGAACTTCGTAATGGGTGGCATCTCCCTTTTCCTTGATTTTTAATTCAACTGCCTTGACGGAATAGGACCCGATATCGAGTCCGACCACGCTCTTTTCCTTGGATAAACCCAACATTTTTACCGCCTTTATTTATTGAGATTCTTAAATTTATTCTTAAGGGCCTCTTCCACCACCGGCGGAACCAGGTCCTTAACGCAGCCTCCCAGTTGAAAGACTTCCTTGACCAGGTTGGAACTGAGGAATGAGTACTTCAGGCTGGGCATCATGAACAGGGTCTCAATTTCACTCCACAGCTTGCGGTTCATCAGGGCCATCTGGAACTCGTACTCAAAGTCGGAGATGGCTCTCAGCCCCCTGATGACGGCGTCAGCCCGGTTCTGGCGGGCGAATTCCACCAGCAGGCCGCCAAAGGTCTTGACCTCGACGGCACTGTCACCGGCAAATGTCTGCCTTATCAGTTCCACCCGTTCCTCCGCTGAAAACAGGGGCATTTTTTTGGGGTTGTCGAGCACACCCACAATAATTTTGTCGAAAATCTTCTTTCCCCTTTGAATAATATCGACGTGTCCGTTGGTGATAGGGTCAAATGACCCTGGATAGATTGCCTTCTTCCCATTAAGGAGTTCAGTTCCTTGCATGCTTGATTATCAATTATCAAAAATGTTTCTCCGTGTCAAATATTTTTTTCTCACAGTTAGTTTTGCCCTCTTCTATCCTATCCCAGAGCTTAAAATAATGCCGGAACCGGTCAATCACCGCTTCTGGCTAATCCGGAGGTGATTTTTTCGTGGGTTGCTTACCCTTCAGGGGTGATATCATTTTCTGGCTCTTAAGCTCGGCCTGCTGTAAAATACAAAATGTGCTGAGGCAAAAACTATTCCCGGGACTGCTTCTGCTGGTAATTTTTGCCCTGCCTTGGCCCGGCCCACAGGGTAAGCAAGATAGGGATGAAGCCTTTTTCCAGAGGAAAAGGGAACAGATGGTCAGGTACCAGGTCGAGAGCCGTGGCCTGAAGGACGAAAGGCTGCTCCAGGCCCTGCTGGCCGTGCCTCGCCACCTTTTTGTTCCCGAGCAATACCGCCGGGAAGCCTATGAGGACTATCCGCTGCCCATAGGCGAAGGCCAGACCATTTCCCAGCCTTACATCGTGGCCCTGATGACGGCCGCCGCCGAGGTCAAGCCCGGTGACAAGGTGCTGGAAATCGGCACGGGTTCCGGCTACCAGGCGGCCGTTCTGAATCAACTGACCGACCAGGTTTTTTCAATAGAAATCCGGGAGACCCTGGCCGGGCGCGCCACCAGCGTTCTTCAATCATTAAATTATGCCGGGGTCAAGGTGCGCTGGGCGGATGGCTATTTCGGCTGGCCGGAAGAGGCTCCCTTTGATGCCATTCTGGTGACCTGTGCTGCCAATCATATTCCGCCCCCGCTTTTTCAACAGCTGAAGGAAGGGGGCAGGCTGGTCATACCGGTCGGCAGCACCGTCTTTTTCCAGACACTGACCCTGGTGAGGAAAAAGGGTGGCAGGCCGGTGATCAAGCAGCTACTCGACGTCCGCTTTGTCCCGATGGTAGGCGAGATAGAAAAAGAGAAACGCTAACAGGTAGCAACCGGCCGAAGAGACAAATACCGACCTGTATCCTAAGAGCTGGGCCTGGACCAGGCCCCAGACCGAGGCCAGCAGGCTGAAGAAAGCATTGGCCGCAAAGGCAAAGGGTATCATCAACGGCGACCGGGACTGGAAATGGCCGAGTCCGGCCGGGAAAGGAATCCCCAGGCAGAACCCGAGCGGAAATACCAGCAGGAAGCAGAGAAGCAGGCGCCAGGCCAGGCCGAGCCCGAGAAAAAAATCTGCTGAAAGTTGCAGGAGGACAGTTGCCAGCATGATGACCAGGAGGCAGAGAAGCGGCCAGTAAACCAATCCGGCCTGGCCGATTTTCCGGCGCAGGCTGGCCAGGCTCAGGCTGCCGGCTCCCGAAGCGCCTAACAGGAAAAACAGGACCGCGCTGAGAGAATAGGTTGGGTGTCCGATTAGCAGTATGAATTTATGGAAAAGGGTGATTTCCACCAGCATGTAACCGGCCCCGAGGCTGGCGAAATAGAAAAAGGCCAGGCCCTTGCCGGCGACCTGAGGAAGCAGGTGGCGGGCCGACCCCAGAAGCGGAAGGACAATGACGAGCAGGCCTATGGCCAGCGATTGGATCAGGAGAAAGACCAGCAGGTACTTGCCGAGGAACAGGGGATAGGCCTTCCGGTTGAAAAATTTCCTGATCTCCGGCCAGCGCTTCCACTCCATAAAATCGCGGAAGAAAGGCCGGTTGTCATCCGGCGGTCTGACGTCGAAAATATAGTTGCTGTACAGGGCCTGTCGTTTTTCCCGGTCAAAAAGCCACCCGGCCAGTTCTTCCCAGGCGCGACGGTCAGTCTGAATAGAAGGCCTCGAATCCACCCTGATTTCCTGGCCGGGAATTATCAGGTCGTATAGGCGGTCGTCGGCAAATTTCTTCAGCCGGCTGATTTCTTCCTGCGTAAACGCCTGCTTCTTAATAAGGTAGGTTATGGTTTCGACAGTTCTCAGAAAGACGATATGTCTTTCGGGCCTGAGGCCGCGCCTTTCCAGTCCTTCCACCCACAGGGCCAGGAAGCGCAGTTCCTGGCGGGGCGGGGGCAAAAAGTAGAAAAGAGCCGTGACCAGGCCACGCGGGCTCAGGAGCTCGTAGATCAGGTCGACGGCTTCGGCTGTCATCAAGTAATCTTCTCCGGGCCCGAAAAATCCCGTGCTGTAACTTCCGGGAAGGTCCGGCAGGGGATAAACTAACAGGTCAAATTCTTCCCGCCTTTTTCTTTCGTAGCTCAACCCGGCCCGGGGCTCAATGGTTCTGAGGTGGATGGTGGTATTGGCTTGCCCGGTACCGAGCAGCTGTCCAATCCGGCTCTTATGCACCTCGCTGAGCTGGTGGTTCTCCATAAAGATGGTAATGAGCGAGGCTTCCGCTTTCAGGCTTAAGAGCAGTTCCAGGTCGCCGGCAGGATTAAGTAACAGGAACCGGCCACCCCGATTGAGGTCAAAAACCGGCCAGAGCGGCAGGTAATCCAGGAAAGCCGGTTGACCTTCGGGCTCAGCCTTGTCATTCAGGGCATAAATTCTTTCAGCGTCTAAGGACAGCCCGGTCTGCTCCGGAAGCGGGCCGTTGTAATTCAGGCTGAGGCCCGGTGCATAGCGGACGGCCGGCGACTCGAACAGGTCCAGCCGCGTTTTCTCGTCCCAGCGCGTGGCGGTCAGGGCGGCCCCCTTTTGCTTCAGGAAAAAAGCAAGTGATTTGTAGTCCGAAATACGGAAACAGAGCCCTCTTCCGGACAGAAGCACCGCGGATACGATCAGCGCGGTTCCCAGGATCTGCCTGACCTTTCCGGAACGGGCGAGGCCAGACCAGGGTATAAAAAACCAGGAGGCTGCCAGCGGCAGAAGAACCAACAGCCAGATGGCCCCGCGGTCTCCGGCCAGCCTGAAACTCAAGGAAGATAAGACTATCCCGGTAGCGGCACCGGTCAGGTCGGCAAAATAAACTCTATGGACCACCTCGGCCAGCCTGGTCAGAGCCAGGGAAATGGTCAACCCACCCAGCAGAAAAGGTACACTCAGGATCAGGTAGTGAAGGGGCAGGATAACCAGCCTGGCCTGGTCCCAGAGGAGTTCTAAGGGATTGAAGGGCAGCCGGTTCACCAGGAAAAAAACCAGCGGAACCGCCAGGCCCGAACCGAGGGTCAGGAAGGCCAGGGCTTCCGCTCTCCCCAGGAACTTTCTGAGAGGTCCGGAAAATAGAAACAGGGAGCCGGCACCAAACCCCAGAAAGGCAAGGCTGACTACCAGGAAAGCATAATGGTAGCCCTGGGAGATGGAAAAGAACCTGGTCAGGATGAGCTCCAGGGCGAGAATCTGGGCAGAAACCAGAGCCACACCCGCGAGGATTCTTGGTCTTTCCGGCATGATTTAATTCAAGGTTATGATATTCAAAAAGTCCAGTCAATGAAATCGATGCCGGCCTGGGCCTGTTGTGGCCCGGGATTCTTACCAATAAACATTGAATAAGTTTGGGTCTCTGTCCTGAAGCTTGCCGTGCGGTTAATAGTCTGGAAATGACTAGAGGGGCGGTTGCCATCACCGTAAATTCCGCCGAGCCAGGCGGGGGGCGGGTTCTGCGAAGGATGGGTGGCGGGAGAGCGATTAATTGAAATAAGTTCTTTCTTGTGATATTTTCTTTTTAATAATTGGTAGAAAAAGCTTCGATGATCAGGTTTGGCACTTCTGGCTGGCGGGCGGTGATGGGAGAAGAATTTACCTTCTCCAATGTCCGCCGGGTGGTTCAGGCCATCGTGAACTTCCTCCGGGCGCAGTACCCGGAGAAGGAACTGTCGCTGGCCATCGGTTATGATACCCGCTTCCTGTCAGAAAGGTTCGCCGAAGAGGCGGCTGCGCTTCTTTCCAAAAACAGGTTCCAGGTCTACCTGGCCGACCGCGATTGCCCGTCGCAGGCCCTGGCCTACCAGATCATCCGCGGTGGACATGCCGGGGGGATAAATTTCACCGCCTCCTTCAATCCGCCTGAGTTCAATGGCTTGAAGTTTAACGTGGCCAGCGGGGCCCCGGCCCTTCCGGAGATAACCGACCAGATTGAGAAGGAAGTGGAGAAGATCAGCCCGGAAACGGTGGCTCCTCATTATTACCCGGACCGTTCTTATATTCACCGGGTTGACCTGCAGAAGGACTACCTGGAATTCCTGCAAAACAAGGTTGACTTTGCGGCCATCAAGAAATCGGAAATCAGGATCGGCATCGACCTGCTGTTCGGCACCAGCCGGGAATACCTGGATGAAATCCTGGAAGAAAATGGCGTTCCGATCGAGGTCATTCACGGCTACATAGATCCGTACTTCGGGGGCATTTCCCCTTCCTGCACCGAGACCAACCTGGCCGAGCTGAAGCGGCTGGTCAGGGAAAGGGATTGCGCCCTCGGCCTGGCCACCGATGCCGACGGAGACCGCTTCGGCGTGGTGAACGAGAAAGGCCAGGTGGTCATCCCGAATTATATCCTGGCCCTGATCCTGGAGTACCTGCTGGCGGTGAAGGGCTGGCGCGGGGGAGTGGCCAGGTCGGTGACCACCACCCACCTGATCGACCGGATTGCCAGGCATTACGACGTGCCGCTTTACCGCACCCCGGTCGGTTTCAAGTACATGGCCGACCTGTTTCTCCAGAACAAGATCATCTTCGGCGGAGAGGAGAGTGCCTGCCTGGCTGTCCGCGACCACCTGCCCGAAAAGGATGGAATTTTCGCCGGCCTGCTGGTGGCCGAGATGGTGGCCGTCTGCGGTTTGAGCCTGTCCCAGCTTCTGCAGCAGCTATTCAAGAAATACGGCCTGATGGTCGGGGTCCAGCAGAACATTAAACTGACCCCGGACAAGGCCAGGAAACTCGAAGCGCTGATAAAAAATCCGCCCGGCCGCCTGGGAAAAAGGGTGGTTCAATCGGTGGAAACCATGGATGGTCTGAAGCTTGATTTCGATGATGACCGCTGGTTGATTCTCAGGTTTTCCGGAACCGAGCCGCTCATCAGGTGCTACGCCGAGGCCGGAGACGAGAAAGAAGCCCGGGCCCTGCTGCGGGCCGGGCTGGAGCTCCTGTGATGGAAAGGACAAGGACGGGTCGACAGCCGTCGGCCAGGAAAAAGTTTTTCTACCTGCTGGTTACCATATTCCTCCTGGCCACCCTGTTTACCACCTTTTTCGGGAAAAAGGGTTTTCTCGACATCCAGAAGTCCAAGAAAAGATACCAGGAACTCCAGGCCCAGATTCAGGACCTGACGGCCCGCAAGGAAAAACTGGAGGCCGAAATCCGGGAACTGGAAAAGAACCCGGCCGCCCTGGAGAAAGAAGCCCGGGAAAAACTCTGGCTGATCAAGCCGGACGAGAAAGTCATCGTCAGGGAAAAAAAGTAATCAACTACCTTTCTTCGCCTGTCGACCCCAGGTTATTTTCAGTACACCCAGAAAGGCATCAGGGCCCAGACCCTGGCCCGGGAAAAAACCTCAATGGTTTTCCGGGCCCGGGACAGCAGCTCTATTGTTGAGCGGGCCTGGACCAGTTCCGTTTTTCTGCCCAGGATGAGATCCCACAGGCTGCGCTTGACCGGCCAGACCACGAGGCGCAGTTCTGTTTCCGGGGGAATTCCGGCCAGCTCCCGGGCCGCCTCCATGGCCTGGAACAGGCCGCCCAGGTCGTCGACCAGTTTTAAGTCCCTGGCCTGGCGTCCGGTCCAGACCCGGCCCCGGCCCAGGCGCTCGACTTCTTCCAGGGGCAGGTTGCGGGCGGTGGCCACCCGCTCCAGGAATTGTTCATAAATGTAACCTATTTCTTCCCTCAGAATTTTCCTTTCTTCTGGAGTGAAGCCACGGTAGGGAGAAAAGGCGTCGGCGTTTTTCCCGATGACCAGCCTGTCAGCGGTAAGCCCCAGCTTTTCCATCAGGCCGGCAAAACTGAACTTGCCGGCTATTACCCCGATGGACCCGGTCAGGGTCTGGGGCTGGGCGATGATCCGGTGCCCGCCGAGAGAGAGCCAGTATCCCCCTGAACCGGCCAGGCCTGACATGGAGATAACAACCGGCTTTTCAGCCCGGGCCTTGACCAGCTCGTGCCAGATGATGTCGGAACCGACGGCCGACCCGCCCGGGCTGTCCACCCTGACGATGATGGCCTCGATGGACTTATCCTTGACCGCGGCCCTCAACCAGCGGCTGAAGGTCTCGCTGCCCAGGACCACCTGTTCGGCCGAGCCGCTGAGAATGGTTCCGCCGGCAAAGATCAGGGCAACTTTCTTCCCCAGGTTCAAGCCCAGCCCCTCGGGCCTGACGCTGGCGTATTTTTCGTTGGTGATGCGGGTTAGCTCCCGGTATTTTTCCAGGTTGCTTTTCTGGAAAAGCTGGTCTTCGTAGGCCAGCTCGTCCACCAGGCCGCTGGCCACGGCTTCTCTTCCTTTGAAGTAGCCCTTGTCAATCAGCTGCCGCATCTCCTCGGGAGTCTTATGCCTGGCCGCGGCGATTTCCTTCAGGTAATAGTTGAAAATGTCTTCATATATTGAGAGCAGCATTTCCCGGTGAGCCGGGGTGAAACCAGATTCTGTAAACTGGTTGTAGGCGGTCTTGTATTCTTCGATGTGCTCGAACTCGGCCTTTATGCCCAGGCGGTCCAGCGTTCCCTTGAAGAAGGGGACATAGGCCGCCAGGCCATTTATTCCCAGCCAGCCCAGGGGATGCAGGACGATGCGGTCGCAGGCAGTGGCCAGGTAATATTCCTTGTCGGCTTCCGGCGATTCCTCAAAGTAAGCAATGACCGGCTTGCCCGATTCCCGGAAAGCCAGGACCGACTGCCGCAGTTCTTCTATCTTGGCCCAGTCGGCCTCCAGCATCCCGAATTTTATGACCACGGCCTTGATCCTGGAATCCCTGGCCGCCTTGCGCAGGTTCATCCAGGTGTCATAGAGAGAAACAGTTGTTTCCGGAAAGAATTCCAGGAAGGGGATGGAAGGGGAATAGTCTTCGAGCTGGCCTTCCAGTTTTATTTCCAGGTATGAATTGCCGGCCACGGCCGCTTCTTTGGGCCCGATTTTATAAAAGAAATAGGACAGGCCGAGGGCGATAATTAATATAAAAAAGAAAACAATCAGCAGTATCCAGAGTACTCGTTTTTTCATTTGGCCTCCTGCCAGGCTATTTTACTTCAGGAGCTCCCTGAAATAAAAGCCGGCCAATTTGACAAAGCAACCCGGTTGAATCAAAATAGCCTGAAATCTGGTTGCTCCGATGAAAAAAAAGGTGTCAATTTTCTGGCTGGCCTGCTGCCTGCTGTGGGCGGTGGTCAGCCAGCTCTCAGGAGCTTCCGACCCCAGGCTATCCGTTTTAATTTCTCCGACCCGGCTGAGCCCGGAGTCTGGTTTCCGCCTGCTGGTCGTGGCGGAGGAAGACCCCGTGGCTGGCCAGCTGGAGATTGTCTTTCGCCGGGAAAGCGGAGAGAAACTGAAGCTCGGACTTAAAAAAAAGGGAGGAGGTCCGCCCTTCTGGTCCTGGTGGGAGGGTCGGATTGGAGAACCGGGGCTTTACCGGCTCGAAGTGCTTCTGGGCCGGAAAATGGTCGAATCAAAGGTTCTGAAAGTGACGTCCGGTCGGCCAGCTCTACCGGAAACGAACGTTTTCTGGAAAGCTGAAAAGGACTGGGACCTGACTCAGGAGAACCTGTTTTCCGCCTGGCTGGAAGCCCTGTTCCTGGAGGCCAGCGAAAAGGATTCCTGGCCCGACCTGAATTCCGTTCTCAACCGACCGGACCACAACTTTCTGTATGGCCATCTCGGCCAGAACGAGGACGGCCAGCTTAAACTTAAGCCGGACTGTGCCGACAATCCGTTTTTTCTCCGGGCTTACTTTGCCTGGAAGATGCGGCTTCCCTTTGGCTTCCATGAGTGTTCGCGCGGGTCGCTGGCCGCGCCCCCGGCCCCCGGTCGCTGGTTTAACAACGAGCTCCCGGCCGGCACCGGGAATGAGATTCAAAAATTTGCCCGGATGATGCGGCAGGTGATGAACGCGGTTCACTCCGGAACAGGCCGGGTGGCTCTCTCTGAAGACAACTCCGATTATTATCCCCTGCCACTCTGGCGTGAAGCACTCAGGCCGGGAACGGTTTATGCCGATCCCTATGGCCACACCCTGGTCATTGTCCGCTGGGAACCCCAGACCGAAGACAAACCGGGAATCCTGCTGGCAGTTGACGCCCAGCCTGACGGAACGGTCGGGTTAAAACGGTTCTGGAGAGGAAATTTTATATTTGCCACCACCGAAGTGGTGGGAGAGCCCGGCTTCAAGGCCTTCAGGCCGATAGTCAGGTCCTCGGATCGATTGCGGTTGCTGAGCAACCGGGAAATCCAGCAAAGCCCGAATTATGGACACTACTCTCTTGAACAGCGGGGGCTTCAGCCGGAGCTTTTTTATAATAAGATGGAAAGGCTAATCAACCCCCGACCGCTGGACCCGGAGACAGCCCTGAGGGAATTATTCCAGGCTCTTTACGAGCAGCTTCTGGTCAGGGTGGAATCGGTGGAGAATGGTGAAAAGTACATGAGAGCTCATCCCGGGCAGGTGATACCGATGCCCTCCGGGGCGGGTGTTTTCCTGGCTGCCGGACCCTGGGAGGATTTCTCCACCCCCAACCGTGATTTGCGGCTGTTGATGGCCATGGATACTATCGATGAATTTCCGGATAAGGTAATCACCCACCCGGAAATGTACCGGATAAAAGCCTCAGAGAAGCCCGAAAGGGTCCGGACCAGGTTGAGGAAACTTTCGGGAGAGCTGGCCCGCAGCCTGCATATATCGTATCCCCGGTCGGACGGCCGGCTGCAGGTCCTGACCCTGGAAGAAATCCTGAAAAGGAAGGAAGCCTTCGAAATGGGCTATAACCCCAACGATTGTCCCGAAATCCGCTGGGGCGCACCGCCCGGTTCGGAGGAAATGTCCACCTGTCGCCGCCGGGCCCCGGCCGGCCAGCGGGCCAAGATGGAGCAGCTCCGGGTCTGGTTCAAAAAACGCCTTCATCCTCCCACCTGACCCCAAAAAATTCTTATTGATTTTGGTTTTTTGGTGTGGCATCATTAATTCTGCCTTTTCAGTCGAGTTGTTCCTTCCTTAACGGGGGCATCCGATATGGAGAGGTCGAGGAGGTTTTTTTTATGTCTTTAAAGCTTTATGTGGGTAACTTAAACTACAAGACCACCGAGGACAGACTGAAGGAATTATTTTCTCAGTACGGAGAAGTTACCTCAGTTAACATCCTGCAGGGTCGGGGCTTTGGCTTTGTGGAAATGTCAACCGAAGAGGGCGCCCAGGAAGCTAAGGACAAGCTCAACGGGACCGAGTTCGACGGCCGCAAAATCATAGTCAATGACGCCAGGCCAAAAGGCGAGAAAAAAAGCGGCGGCGAACGCCGGTTCGGTTCCGGGCCACAGCAGAGAAGAAATTTCCGTAAATTCTGATAGATTTCCTGGCTGGAGCGGACTTCAATTACCCCTATACCCTATACAAGGGAGAAGTCCGTTCTTAAAGGTCGAAAATCTCCTGGCCGGTAAACCTTGGGTTCTTGTTCTCCGTAGTCTCTGGTGTAAACCAGAAATGAGGAGAACAAGATGTTGCCTGGACTGAAAACCCTGCTGATAACAGTTGCCATCCTGCTGACCCTGTCTTCCTGCCTGGTGGTGGCGGTAGAAAAAACAGAAGGGGAAGCGGAGGCGGAGTTGCAGAGAGTCAGGCAGCGGGTTCTTAAATTATCCACCCATTCTTCTTCATCCCAGCCACACCATCTGAAAATGCTGGTCTACGACCCGGATGAGGGACAACTTCTCAGTATTTCCCTGCCTCTCTGGCTGGTCAAGAAGGGATTGAATCATGAGGTCGAAAGCGCGGCGCATTCTCATGGGCCGGACTTTGAGCTTGATATGAAGGGTTTCAGCCTGGCGGTCGGGGAGATGCCGCCGGGGTTGCTGGCCGAGGTTCTGACCGACCGGGAAAAGGTGCTTTTATGGCTGGAATAGGAATATACTATGGGCGAAAAGATACAGGCCGGGGCAGAGTCAGAGGATGGAACAGAAAAATGAACGGACGGTTGACCCGCAGGTCGAATTTCTGGTTGACCGGATTAAGAACGGAGACAGGGAAGCTTTCATGAAACTCGTGGCTGCCTACCAGCAGAAGGTCTTCATCCTGGCCTACTCCATGGTCCGGGACAGGGAAGATGCCCTGGACCTGGTCCAGGAAGTTTTCCTCCGGCTGTATGAAAAAATTCAGAGCTACCGGGCTGGTGAAAGCTTCCAGGCCTGGTTGATGCAGATAGCCAGGAACCTGAGCATAGATTTTCTCCGGCGCAGGAAAACCAGAAAAAATGACAGCCTGGACGGTCTGGACCTGGACCGGGCCGACCTGGCCACCGAGTGCGAAGACCCGGGCCGCTTCCAGACCGGGGAACTGATTCACCGGGCGGTCCTGGCCCTGCCGGAAAAACAGCGGCTGGTGTTCATCCTTCATCACTTTGATGAGCTCAAGTACGAGGAAATTGCCGACCGCCTGGGAATAGCCCTGGGCACGGTCAAGTCCCTTCATTTCAAGGCCGTTCAGAACCTGAGAAAGACCCTGGCTCCCAGCCTGGGAGGTGTCCGATGAAGGTCTGCAGGAAATATAAAAAGGAATGGCCCGCTTTCATCGGAGGCCAGCTTCCTAACGGTAGAACAGAGGAAATGGCTGCCCACCTGAAAATCTGCGCGGCCTGCCGGGCCGAGCTGGAAGAAACCAGGAAATTGATTTCGCTGGCCACGGGCTTCAAAGAGGAACTCGAAGAGGTTATGGCCACGGTGGACTGGGAATCGCTCCCCGGGAAAATAACGGATAGAGTCTGGAAACGAGAGGAGCGGAAGGCTCCGGCCTTTGCTCCTTCCGGCTGGAGATCCTGGAAATGGCAACCGGTGGTGGCCGGGCTTTTCCTGGGATTGCTGCTGGGCGGGGCCCTGACTTTTCTGGTCTTAAGGCCGCAGAAACCCGGTACTCTGGTGGCCCGCCAGGAAGCAGGCCTTTCCCTGCCGGCAGACCTGGTGGAGCGGGTCGACCTGGCCCTGGCCCGGAGAGAGACCATAGACTACCTGGAACGCAGCCAGTATCTCCTGCTCGACCTTCTTCAGAACGGCCAGCCCGGGGAATCGGGCCTCGTCCGCCGGGACAGGATCCAGCAGCTCCTGACCGAGAAGAAATACCTCAACAACCAGCTCGACGACTGGCGGCTGATGAAAGCCCGGGCCATCTGCGACCAGATTGAGCTTCTTTTCCTGGAGCTCAGCCAGTTGAGCCCTGAGCTGACGGCCCAAGAACTGGAGAAGGTCCGGGAGATGGTCGAAGAAAAACAGTTGCTGCTTAAAATAAACCTGGTCAAGAAAGAACTCCAGCAAGGAGAGGTCTGAGTGAAGAAAAATATAACGCTGATATTAATCGTGGCGCTGGCCCTGGCCCTGGGAACCGGGCGGCCGGCTTCCGGCCAGGCCCGGGGCGGGGAAGACGAAAGACTTTTGCAGGAAGCCAAGCTTCTGATCTTTGACAAGAACTGGACCGAGGCCGAGAAGAAATTGTCAAGCCTGGTCAATAACCACCCGCAGAGCGGCTATTATACTCAGGCCCTCTTTTACCTTGGCAAGTGCCAGTCCGAACAGGCCGGGAAAGAAAAGGCAGCCCTTGATTCTTTCCAGGCTTTCCTGAAGCGACCGGACCGTTCCCAGGGTCTGGTCGAAGAGGCCGAGATAGCCATCATCGACCTGGCCTTCAGGCTTTTCAGCCAGGGCCAGAAAGAGTACAGCCGCTTGCTCCTCGACCGGCTGTCCAGTCCGGGCCGGGTCATCAGGTACTACGCGGCCATGAAGATGAGTTACCTGAAGGATAAGGACCTGGCCGGCCAGGCCCTGCCGGTGCTGCTCAAGTTAATAGAGACAGAAAAAGACCAAGAGCTGGTGGACCGGGCCAGGATTGCCGTCCTCAGAATTTCCCCCCAGGCCCTGAAAGATATTCCCGACCGGCCTGGAAGAGAAGGTGTTCGTCTTCTTAAAATAAGGCTCTATGAAAAGGGGAAGAAGGTCCCCAGTCTGTCAATAAATCTGCCGCTGGCTCTGGCCGACCTGGCCATCCAGGCCATTTCTGAGGAAGAGAAAGCCAGGATCAAGGAAAAAGGTTATGACCTTAACCGCATCATTTCCGACCTGGCCACGGCCAAGGAGAAACTGGTCCGGATAGAAGAAGATGGCAACATCATCGAAATCTGGATTGAATAGATAAAAACCAAAGAAAAGGAGAAACAACATGAAAAAAGTAATCGCGATCACGGTGATGCTTCTGGGGCTGTTGCTCCTGACCTCGAGCCTGTTGCCGGCCGGGGACAACGATGATTACCAGGTTATTAAGAAAGCGGTCCAGGAGACCTCGAAGGTTGAGCCGGCCAAGGAAGTCAAATGGTTCAAGGTGCTGGTTACGGACACCAAGACCGGGAAAGAGAAGGTCAAGATTACCATGCCCATCACCCTGGTGGAGATCTTCGCCCGCTGTGCTGATAACAAGGAGGTCAAGCTGGGGCGTGATGGTTGCAGCCTGAACCTGCCGGAGTTGCTGGCCGAGCTCAAGAAAGTGGGGCCTCTGGCCATCATTGAAGTTAACGAGGAAGACGAGACGGTCAAGGTCTGGCTGGAATAGCTGATCCGGTAGAGATAACTGAAAAGGGCTTCCTGCGGGGAGCCCTTTTTTTATGGCTTTTCCGGTTTCTGATGAAACGATGGCTGGAGGGAGTCGGGCCCAGGGAACCGCTCCGAACTTAATTGACAGAAAAGTCAAATTTCGGGCATAATAGCAACCTCAACTATCATAAATTCCAGGAGGAGAACCATAATGGCAAAATATCGGCTGGCAATTTTGCCCGGAGACGGGATCGGTAAAGAAGTGGTCGAAGCGGCCATGATCGTCCTCGAGCGGCTGAATCTGGACGCTGAGTATATCTACGGAGATATCGGCTGGGAGTTCTGGTGCAAGGAGGGAAATGCCCTTCCCGAGCGGACCATCAAGCTCTTGAAAGAAACCGACGCCTGCCTGTTCGGGGCCATAACTTCCAAGCCCAAGGAAGATGCGGCCAGGGAACTGGCCCCGGAACTGCAGGGAAAAGGCCTGTCCTATGTCAGCCCGATCGTCAAGCTGCGGCAGCTATTTGACCTTTACATCAACCTCAGGCCCTGCAAGGCTTACCCGGGCAACCCGCTAAATTACAAGGAAGGTATAGACCTGGTGATTTTCAGGGAAAATACCGAGGGCAGCTATGCCGGGGTGGAGTTCTATCCGCTGCCGGACAAGGTCAGGGAAGCTCTTATGCTTCATCCCAAGATGAAAGATTTTAAGGATGTGCCGGCCGAGGAAATAGCCGTCTCCACCAGGATCATGACCAGGAAGGGTTGCGAACGCATCGTCCGGGCTGCTTTTGAGTATGCCCGCAAGTACAAGCGGAAATCGGTCACCCTGGTGGAAAAGCCCAACGTCCTGCGGGAAACGGGCGGGCTGATGCTGAGGGTGGCTCGCCAGGTGGCGACCGAGTTTCCGGACATTAAGTTCTACGAAGCCAACGTCGATGCCATGTGCATGTGGTTGCTGAAGAACCCATACGATTATGACGTCCTGGTGGCCGAAAACCTGTTTGGCGATATCATCTCGGACCTGGCGGCCCAGCTGGTCGGTGGACTGGGTTTTGCCTGTGCCGGCAATATCGGCGATAAGTACGCGGTCTTTGAACCTACCCATGGTTCGGCTCCCAAGTACACCGGGATGTACAAGGTCAACCCAATCGCCACCCTCCTGGCGGCCAAGATGATGCTGGACTGGCTGGGGGAAACGGATAAGGCTGCCGTTCTGGAACAGGCCATTGCCGAGGTGATTAAAGAAGGCAAGGTCAGGACCTACGACCTCGGCGGTTCGGCCAAAACCCTGGACGTGGCCCGGGCCGTGGCCGAAAAGCTCTGAGGGGCAGATTACCCAAAATAAAAAATTCTTGAGCACGAAACAGGAACAAGATGCTGCTGCTGGCCGTTGATACCACCACCCGCTTCGGGTCCGTGGCTGTGGTTGGAAATGGCGAAGTCCTGTCTGAGGTGAACTATGTTTCACCTTCCTCTCATTCGCGCCAGGTCTTCCGGGCAGTGGATGAAGCGCTCCGGGTGGCCGGCCTGAAATTAGATGGCCTGGAAGGATTGGCCGTGGCGGCCGGGCCCGGTTCTTTTACGGGGATCAGGATAGGGCTGAGCCTGGTTAAGGCTCTGGCCCTGGCCTCGGGCCGCCCGCTGGCGGCCGTTTCGGCCCTGGAATCCCTGGCCCTGAAGCTGCTGGCTCCCGGGGTCGGATTAATGGTGCCGATGATCGATGCCCGCAAGGGAGAGGTTTTTGCCGGCGCTTATCGGCCTGACGGAGTGGAGTTGAAAGAGCTGGTTCCGGCCGGTGCCTATCTCCCCGCGGATTTTCTGGACCGGTTGCCTTCGGCCGGCCCGGCAACTTTTATCGGAACCGGGGCCAGGCTTTACCGCTCCATGATTGAAGGCAGGCTTGGAACGAGGGCCATTTTTTCCAGCCGAAGTCTTCACATCGCGGCTGAAGTTGGTTTGATCGGCGAAAAGCTTCTGGCCGGTGGGCGGGGGCTCAGCCCGGCCGCGCTTCAACCGATTTATTATCGTCAATCCCAGGCTGAGGAGAAAAAAACTGTCAGAGAATAATGACGCTCCTGTGCTCATCAGGAGAATGAGAGAGGAAGACCTGCCGGAGGTCCTGGCCATAGAGAATCTCTGCTTTCCCAATCCCTGGAGCCGAGAGACTTTTCTGGGTGAGATTCAGAACCGGGCCATTTCCTTTCCCCTGGTGGTGGTTCACCGCGAGCAGAAAAGGATAGCCGGCTACGTGATTTTCTGGCAGATAGGCGACGAGGCCCAGGTCAACAACGTGGCCATCCATCCTGATTTCCAGGGCCAGGGCCTGGGGGAACTGGCCATGCGCCATGTGCTCGGCCGGCTCAAAGAAAACGGCGTTCATTTTGTCTCGCTCGAGGTCCGGGTCAGTAACCACCGGGCCCTTTCTCTTTACCGGAAGCTCGGGTTTTCCATTCTCGGGGTGCGGAAGGATTATTACAGCCGGCCGGTGGAGGATGCCTATGTCATGGGCCTGGTCCTGGGCTGACCGGTCAGTAGTTGACCCGGACCAGGCATAGTCCCCGGGCCGGGGCACTGGGGCTGGACAGGGTCCTCTTTTTTTGCTCAAAAAGAAGGTCAATGTCTTCCGGTTTAAGTCGTCCGCGCCCGGTCATGATCAGGGTCCCGACGATGGTGCGGACCATGTACCGCAGGAAACCGGTGGCCTCGACCGTGTAAACCAGTTCATCCCCACGATTCTCCAGCCTTGAGCTGAAAATTTTTCTGACCGGGTTGGGGTAGTCGCCTGAAGAAAAGGCGGAAAAGTCGGCTTCCCGCTCAAAGTGGCGGGCCGCCTCTTCCATGGCCGGGATGTCCAGGGGATAGGGGTAATGCAGAACATACCGGTAATCGAAAGGGCTGATGATGGGCGATATCTTTATCCGGTAACGGTAAACCTTGGAGCGGGCTGACTTCCGGGCATGAAAAGCCGCAGGCACTCTTTCCACGTTGAGGATGCGGATGTCGAAGGGGAGCATGGCATTCAAGGCCCGGAGGAGTTCGGCCTCGCCCAGGCGGCAGTTGGCCCGGAAACTGGCCACCTGGCCCAGGGCATGGACCCCGGCATCGGTCCGCCCGGCGGCCTGCAGGTTGATCTTCTCGCCCAGGATTCTCATCAGGACGTCTTCCAGCTTGCCCTGGATGGTCACCCGGTTCGGCTGTCTCTGCCAGCCGTGGTAATCGGTGCCATCATAGGAAATGGTCAGCTTGAAATTTTCGAGGAGCGGCAGGTCCAGTAATTGACCTTCTTCGGTTTTTTCGGCCAGGTCCGGCTCATCGTCAGCGAGAGGGGGTTCTTCCGGCTTAATATCGGGATTCATCTGATACCTTCCAAGGCCAGGTTGACCGCTTCTTCCGGAGAGCTGGCCGGGATTATCCCCGGTATGGACCAGGTGTTGAGACCGATGATTTTCCGGCCGAAAATTCTGGCAAAGGCAATTTCACTCAGGGTACCGTATTCGCCGTCTATGGCGATTACGGCCTGGGCATTCAGCACCACCATGGAGTTCCGGTTGTAGCCGATGCCGGTGGCCACGGGCATATCTATGTAATCGTTGGCTTCTTCAACCTTCTGCCCGGGAAGGATACCCAGGCTGAAGCCGCCGGCTTCCCGGCAGCCCCGGGCTGCCTCTTCCATTACGCCACCCAGACCGCCGCAGACCAGGATGGCGCCTTTTTCAGCCAGCAGCCGTCCGACCCGGTAGGCGATTTTCAGGGACTCCGGGTCGGGCTTGTTTCCGCCTATCACCGCCACTCGTGGCCTGGAACGGAAAGCCTGTTCTGCCAATTTGTTCTCCTTCGTAATCCTGGGATTTCAGGCGGCTTGAATCCTGGCCTCCGGCCGCCTTTTGAAAAAATAGCACAGGCCCGTGGGGTTTGCAATTTGTTGCCCTATTTTTCAACCACCGGTTCCGTCGGTTGACTAAATTCTTGTGGTATGCTAACAATAGCCGTGATGGGGAGACTTCAATAGATGGCCTACGTCAATTACGTCACCAAGAATATCGCCATTAAAATCGTCTATTACGGGCCCGGTCTGAGCGGTAAGACCACCAACCTCAGGTACATCTATTTCAAGCTGGAACCGGCTTACCGGGGTGAGCTGGTCTGCCTGGAAACCGAAACCGAGAGAACTTTTTTCTTTGACCTGCTGCCCATCAGGGCCGGTCTCATCAGAGATTTCAAGGTCCATTTCCAGCTCCTGACCGTCCCCGGCCAGGTGTTCTACGATGCCTCGCGCAAGAGTGTTCTGAAGGGAGCTGACGGTATCGTCTTCGTGGCTGATTCCCAGATGCCGCTGCTCGATGCCAACCTGGAGAGTTTTGACGGTCTGAGGCGAAATTGCCTGGAGCACAACATAGACCTTAACCGCATTCCCCTGGTCTTTCAGTATAACAAAAGAGACCTGCCCAACCTTATTCCGGTCGAGACTTTTAACCGCCTGCTGAACCACCGGAATGCCCCGTACATTGAGGCCGAAGCCATTAACGGCCGGGGAGTCCTGGAGACCCTGAAGGAAA
This sequence comes from Candidatus Saccharicenans sp., assembly GCA_024653215.1. Taxonomy (GTDB): domain Bacteria; phylum Acidobacteriota; class Aminicenantia; order Aminicenantales; family Saccharicenantaceae; genus Saccharicenans. The sequence goes on from JANLFU010000006.1 coordinate 73,176, forward strand.
TTGCCCGGCTGACCGTGCCCGTCGTCCGGGAGCGGGTACTGGGAGAAAAGAGACCGAAGGAAGCAGAGGTGGAAGCTGCGGAGAGCCGCGATTTTGCCCCGGCTGAAATCATTACCTCTCCGGCCCAGGTTGAAACCGCCGCTCCGGCTCCTGCCCGGAAAAGGGGAGGCAGGAAGCAGCCCGAGGTAAAAATTGATTTTGTCCGTCCCGGTGACGAAACTCCATTTCCCACCACCAAGATAAAGGTCCAGTCGATTGAAGACATTGAACAGGAAATAGAGCGGCTGTCAAAGGAGTTCGGCCTGACCGCCAAGAAATAAGTCGCTGAGAATTTTAGCGGCCCCTCTTCGTCTTTCTTTCTGGCATCATGCTCATCAGAATCATCAGTGCTTCCCTGCATGGAATAGAAGCCTACAAGGTAGAAGTGGAAGTGGACATCTCGCCCGGCCTTCCAGCCTTTGTTATTGTCGGTCTGCCCGATGCCGCGGTCAGGGAGAGCAAGGAACGGGTGCGGGCAGCCCTGCGGAACTGCGGCTTTGACTTTCCAGCCAAGAAAATCATCATCAACCTGGCCCCGGCCAGCCGCAAGAAGGAAGGTTCGGCTTTTGACCTGCCGATTTGCCTGGGCCTGCTGGCCTACCTGGGAATGGTCCCGGCTGACAAACTGGCCAGGTTTATTTTTGTGGGGGAGTTAACCCTGGAAGGGAGCCTCAAGGCGGTCAGGGGAGGACTGCCCTTTTCGCTGCTGGCCAGCCGGAAAAAACTCGGCGGCCTGGTCTTGCCCGGAAGAAACGCCCGGGAGGCCTGCCTGGTCAGGGAGACCAGGGTCTATGCCGTCAACCACCTGCTGGAAGTTATACAGCTTCTCGGCGGTCGTGATGAGTTCCAGCCTGCCAGCTATAGCCTGGAAGAGCTCATCGGTGAGACCGGAAGCGAGCTGGATTTTTCCGAGGTCCGCGGCCAGCAGCAGGCCAAGCGGGCCCTGGAGGTGGCCGCGGCCGGTGGCCATAACCTGCTGATGATCGGGCCACCCGGTTCAGGCAAGACCATGCTGGCCAGGAGACTGCCGACCATTCTGCCGGAAATGACCTTTGAAGAAATAATCGAGGTAACCCAGATTTACAGCGCGGCCGGACTGCTGGGAGAAAGGGCGGCCATCAGCCAGCGTCCGTTTCGCTCGCCGCATCATACCATCACCGACACCGGGCTGGTCGGAGGCGGCAATTACCCCAGGCCCGGCGAAGTCAGCCTGGCCCACCGGGGAGTGCTGTTCATGGACGAGTTCCCGGAGTTCAGTCGCCAGGCCCTGGAGAGCCTGCGCCAGCCGCTGGAGGACGGCTGGGTGACCATTTCCCGGGTGGCCGGGAGCCTGTCCTATCCCTGCGCCTTCATGCTGGTGGCGGCCATGAATCCCTGTGCCGACGTTTTCCTGGGTTCCGGGCCGGAGGTCAACTGCACCGAGCAGGAGCGAAGAAAGTATTATTCACGACTGTCGAAGCCGCTGCTGGACAGAATAGACATTCAAATCGAGGTGCCCTCGGTCAGGTACCAGGACGTCATCGGCCGGCCACCCGGGGAGTCTTCAGCTGATATCAGGAAAAGAGTGTCAGCCGCACGGAAAATCCAGCTGGAGAGATTCAGGGGAAGGAAAATATTTTCCAACTCCGGCCTGACCGCCCGCGACCTCAGGCAGTTCTGTTCTCTGGACCAGGAAGCGTCCAGGCTGATGGAAACGGCCATGAAGCGCTTTCGTTTCAGCGCCCGGGCCTACGACCGCATCCTGAAGGTGGCCAGGACGGTGGCCGACCTGGGTGGAGAGGAACGAATTTCAGCCGCGGCCGTGGCCGAAGCCATCCAGTACCGGATGCTGGACAGGTTCTGAAGTCCAGTGGGCGGGCTGGTCGGAGGCAATCGGGCGGGAAGTCCGTTAGTAATTTAAATGAAAATGAAATTAAAAAGAGAGGACATGTTTGTCCCATTTTGATAGGGTGTGGCTGGGCCGGTACCCTGGCTACTTATCCGTTTTGCGGCATGGATGATAAGCGGGATATAAAACAGGAAACCTTATTACACAAGAAGTAAAAAAGTCTTTGCTCTTCCAACCGGCGGTTGATACAATTAGGGAAAAATTGTCCAGGACGAGCGTTTGATGAGCAACAATACGGCCGGCAACTTACAGACGGAAAGAAAGCTACCCCGGGTCCTGACCCGGCTGGACGTGGTCTCCATAGTCATCGGCGGGGTCATCGGCTCCGGAATTTTCCTGGTGCCGGCCAAGATTGCCCTGGAAGTCAAATCGCCGACGGTTATGCTCCTGGTCTGGGTGGTCGGCGGGTTCCTGAGTTTCCTGGGGGCCCTGGCCTTCGCCGAGCTGGGCGCGGCCATGCCCGAAGCCGGGGGAATGTATGTCTACCTGCGGGAAGCCTACGGACCGCTGCTATCCTTCCTGTTTGGCTGGACGCTATTCCTGGTGATTGATTCTGGAGCCATTGCCACCCTGGCCGTGGCCTTTTCGGCCAATTATTTGCCTTACTTTTTCAAGATGTCGCCCCTCGCTTCCAAGCTGGTGGCCGTGCTGTTCATCGGCTTCCTGGCGGCCGTGAATTATATTGGGGTTCGCTGGGGAGCCAACCTGCAGAACCTGCTGACCTTTATCAAGACGGCGGCCATCGTCGGCATCTGTGCGGCCATTTTCCTTTTCGGAAAAGGAAATTCCGCCAACCTGGTTGAACCACAGCCCGGGAAATTTTCGATGGACCTGCTGAGCGCCTTCGGCGTGGCCCTGGTGGCCACCTTCTGGGCCTACAAGGGCTGGGAGTCGGCCACCTACAGCGCCGGCGAGGTCAAGCATCCGGAACGAAACATGCCCCTTGGAATCCTGATCGGTCTGACCGCGGTCATTGCCCTCTATCTCCTGGCCAACCTGGCCTACCTGTATGTCCTGCCGGCTTGGGTCATTGCTCAGACTCCAAGGGTGGCGGCCGAGGCCATGAGGGTGGCGGTGGGGCCGGTGGGGGCCTCCATCATTTCATTTATAATACTGTTCTCAATCATGGGCGCGGCCAACCAGAACCTGCTCTGCTCGCCCCGGGTGTATTTTGCCATGTCGCGGGACGGTCTATTTTTCAGGAACATAGCCCGGGTCCATCCCCGCTACCTGACCCCTCATGTTTCCATAATTGCCATCAGCCTGTGGAGCGTGGTGCTCAGCCTGTCCGGAACTTTTGAACAGCTTTTCACCTATGTAGTCTTCGGGCAATGGCTGTTTTTCGGGTTGACCGGGGCGGCCGTTTTTGTTTTGAGAAAAAAGCGCCCGGAGCTGCCGAGGCCTTACAAGACCTGGGGTTATCCGCTGACCCCGGCTCTCTTTGTCCTGGCCGCCTTCCTGATTTCCCTGAATTCACTGATAAAAGAATTCTGGAACTCGCTGGCCGGCCTGGCCATAATTGCCCTGGGTGTTCCGGCTTACTTCTACTGGAAGAGAAAAGAATCTGCCGGCCCGTCCGGTATGGCTTCCTGAAACAGTGATACCCGCACCGGCCGGTAGCCAGGGTTTCCGGGCGGATTTCCGAGCGATGAAGCGAATCCTTCTAATCCAGCCGCCGCTCCAGGATTTTTACACCACGCCCATCCGTCTTTATCCCCTGGGGCTTCTGTCTGTGGCCTCGGTGCTGAGGACCTTAGGGTTCGAGGTGGAGATCCTGGATTGTTTGAACCCGCTCAAGCGGAAATTCCTGCCACTACCCGAAAAGTTCTCTTACTTAGGGCCATTTTTGGACCAGCCTTATTTTTTCAAGCGCTTTCAGCACTTTGGCCTGACGGTAGAACAGGTCGTTTCAAGGGTGGGGGAACTTCGGCCCGACCTCATAGCCATCAACAGTTCCTTTGCCGCCTATTTCAGCACGGTGGCCGAGCTGGTTCGTGCTCTGAAACGTAAATTTAATATACCGGTCCTGGTGGGTGGCAACCAGGCCAGCTGCTGCCGGGAGGAAATCAAGGCCAGGGTGCCGGAGATTGACCGGGTGTTGAGTGGCCCGGCCGAAAGCTGTCTGCCATCCTTTTTAAAAAAAGAAGGCCTTCTGTCCGTGGAAGGCGGACTGATGGAAGGTCAGACGCTGGACTGGAAAAAGCTGCGGCCGGCCCACGAGCTGCTGGACCCGGCACTTTACCGCATCGGAAAGAAAAATTACCTGTCGCTCCAGGCCAGCCGGGGCTGCCCGCAGAACTGTTCGTTCTGCAACGTCCACCTGGTTTTTGGACGGCGGACGGAATACCGCCCGGTCTCTTCTGTGCTGGAAGAGATGCGCTGGAATTACCGTTGCCGCGGAGTCCGGCTGTTTAACTTTGAAGACGACAACCTGGCCTTCGACCGCAACTGGCTGGTCGAGTTCCTGGAAGCGGTGGCCGCCGACCTGGAGCTTGAGGGCAGCGAGCTGACCTTCATGAATGGCCTGGGTTATGACAACCTGGATGAAGAAATGCTGGAATTGATGAAGCGGGCCGGGGTCAGGAAACTGGACCTGTCCTGGGTGTCCGGCAACCCGGCCGTAAGGCACCAGCATCACCGGCCGCAGAAAAAGGATGAAGCCGAGTTTTTCGACCTGGTCAGGGAAGCCCGGCGGCTGGGATTTTTCATAACCGTTTACCTGATTTTGGGGCTGCCCGGCCAGACCAGGGAAGAGATCGTGGCTACCACCGAAGCACTGCTGGAGGCTGGGGTGCTGGTTGGGCCGTCGGTCTTTTACCTGACGCCCGGGAGCGAGCTGCAGCGGAGCCTGGAGCTTCCGCCTGAAATTGCCGGCGATTGGGATATGTACCGGGCCACGGCCTTTGCCGTGGAAACAAAAGAACTTAAGCGCCGCGACCTGGTTGAGCTTTTCCTTTACATCAGGAAACGCAACCTGGAAAGAAAGACCCGGGCTTTCAGAATTTCAACCTCTTGATTTTTTCGTGGGGCGTTTCCTGCTCTCCGGCCGGTAGGTACTTTTTGGGAATGCGAGCCACGATCGTGTAGTTCGGGTCGACCACCTGGGCGATCCGGGCCTCCCCGACCTGGGAGAGAAGCTGGTAGGCATCCATCTTTTCCAGGTGGTAATCGCTCACCAGCCAGTCTATCAGGTCCCGGTGAGCAATTCTGAAGGCATCTTCCAGCGGCCGGTAACTGCCGAGGCTCATTAGATATTCGTCGCTCTCGATTCTCGGCCAATCGACTTTCTTATTCTTGACGAGGTCCACGTAAAGAACGACTTTCATGGCCGCCTCCACCGCCGTTCCGATTATCTCCCCTTCGCCCTGTACCAGGTGTCCATCGCCGAGAAAAAGCAGGGCTCCCTTCACATTAACCGGGAGGTAGATGGTATGACCGGGCCGGACCTCGGGCGAGTCCAGGTTGCCGCCGAAGGCCTCGGGCACCACCGTCGTCCTGACCTCGTTATCGGCCGGGGCCACGCCCAGGCAACCCAGAAACGGTTTAATTGGCAGTTCACATGAAAAGTTGCCCTGGCGGGCCTGGAACCGGACGGTTCCTTTATTCTTATCTACCTGGTACCACCAGACTGTCTCCGGAAGGGGAGGGTTGAGCATGGCTGTGTAACGGGTCGGGGTCAGTATTCCGAAGCCAGGGAAATAACTGCTGATGGCGTAGTCCCGGACCGGTTCAAGGGAGATAAGATGGACAACCAGGGTGTCGCCGGGCTCGGCTCCCTCGATGTAAAAAGGTCCGGTCTGGGGGTTGTCGTGGCCGGGCGGGATGACCTCGGTCGGTAAGTCATCAGGCTTTTTGACCCGACCGTCGTAGCAGTCTTCGGTGTAAGTTTCCATGACGGTACCGGGCCTGACCTTCATCACCGGGCGGCTCTGGCCGAAGGTGTACTTGAAATCACCAGGGCCGGGCCGGTAGGTTACCTTCTTAACCTGGGAATAAAGGGCCGTGGATGAAATGGCCCAGGTTGTTAGAGCCAGGATTAAGAAGAAAACCAGCGGGCCGGGTCTTTGAGTTCTGATATTATTCATGTTGCCATCTCCTTGCTGTTCTGAATTTACAATATTTGGCTGAAGAAATCATCTGGCTTTCCGAACGGTCGGGCTTAAGCCGGTTCGCCCCGGCTCCGGAGACTGGGGCCCGGGCCAGCCGCAAACCGGGAATATATGAATGGCCATTCATATATCAGCGGTTAAAAGTCAGGTTGAGCAGATTCCAGATGGAAACAATTTATGGAATAAAGAAGAGATTGAGGAAAGGACAGGAATTGACCCGGCTTCGATTCAGCTAATCGGGCGGCCGTCTTCAACCACCACCCGGCCGGCCTTGATGACTGCTTTAACCGGGTTTCGGCCGAGCTCGTAGGCCAGGGAAAGGTAGGAAGGAAGGTCGCAGAGAATGAGGTCAAAATCCTTTCCGGGCTCCAGCGAACCGCAACGGCCCTGGCGGTCTATGGCGTAGGCGGCATTGATGGTGCAGGCATTTATGGCTTCTTCCACCGTCAGCCGCAGGGTGAAAACGCCGAGCTGAAGCACGAAAAGCATCGACAGCAGGTGAGAGCTGCCCGGGTTAAAATCGCTGGCCAGGGCCACGATGGCTCCCCGGTCGAGAAGTTCCCGGGCCGGCGCCCTTTTGTCCATCATCAGGAAGAAAGATACTCCGGGCAGTAGCACGGCCGCGGTCCGGCTGCTGCTCAACTTTTCCACTCCTCCGGGCGTTATATTGATGAGATGTTCGGCCGAGCGGGCCCCCAGCTCGACCGCCAGCTCGGTGCCGCCGATGGGCACGAACTCGTCGGAATGAATCTTGAGCTTGAAGCCGAGCCTCAGGGCTGCTTCGGCCAGCTCCCTGGTTTCTTCCAGGGTAAAGACTGTCGGCTCGCAGAAGATATCGAAGAATTCAGCCAGCCGGCGACGCCTGACCTCCGGCATGACCTTATCTTTTAATAATTCAATGTAGGCTCCTCGTTCTGCCCTGTATTCGGGCGGAATTTCATGGGCGCCCATGAAGGTCGGCACCAGGCTGACCGGCTGCTCGGCTTCCAGTTCCTGCACCGCCTCCAGCTGCTTGATTTCGTCTTCCAGATTCAGCCCGTATCCGCTCTTGGCTTCAACCGTGGTTGTCCCGTTGAGCAGCATGGTCTGAAGGCGCTTCCGGCAAAGGTTCTTGAGTTCCTCCCGGCTGGCTTCCCTGGTGGCCCGGACCGTGGTCTGGATGCCCAGGCCCATGGCCGCCAGTTGCTGGTAGGTGTATCCCTGGAGACGCAGGGAGAATTCCTTCTCCCGGTTGCCGGCAAACGGCAGGTGAGTGTGGCAGTCGACCAGGCCGGGCAGCCCGACCAGGCCCCGGCCGTCTATTACCCGGGCTCCCTCCTCCGGTTTGACTTTCTCCCGGAATTCTCTCTCCGGGCCGATAAAAACGATTTTTCCCCGGTAGCCGGCAATCCAGGCTTTTTCCAGCAGGCCGACCTCTCGCATGGCCGGTCCCCTCTTGGGGGCCGGTCCACCGCAGGTCAGGAGCTGGTCGAGGCCAGCCACCACCAGGTCAGCGCAGGTCATTGGGCGTTTTCCTCATCGAACTCTGCTTGGTTTTCCTGATGAAGGCCGGGGTGTTGAGCTCATTCCAGTCGATTTCAGAAGGAGCCGGGTCCATCATAGCCGGAGCGGCCTGCCCGCCCTTGGGTTCGAACAGGTAAGGCGGGGTATCGCCCTTGACCATGACCGAGGTCTGGGTCTGGGGGGTGCTGGCCGGTCTTCTGATGATTTCCGGAGTGGCAGTCCGGGGTTTCTTACGGTCAAAGCCGGTGGCAATCACCGTGACCTTGATGGTCTCCCGGACCTCTTCGTCCAGAACCGTTCCGAATATTATGTTGGCTTCCGGATCGGCCAGGCTGGTAATCAGGTCAGAGGCCTTGGATACTTCGTGCAGGGTCATGTCCTTGCCACCGGTGATGTTGATGAGTACACCACGGGCTCCCTCTATGGAAGTATCTATGAGCAGCGGGCTGCTGATGGCTTTCTGGGCTGCCTCCACCGCCCGGTTTTCGCCGCTGGCGATGCCGGTGCCCATGAAGGCCATGCCCATGCCTTTCATGATGGACTTGACGTCGGCAAAATCCAGGTTGATCAGGCCCGGCCTGGTGATCAGGTCGGAGATACCCTGGGCGGCCTGGCGCAGGACATCGTCGGCCATGCGGAAGGCTTCGGGTATGGTGGTGTCCAGGTTGACCGTATCAATCAACCTCTGGTTGGGAATGGCGATGACTGTATCCACCACCCCCTTGAGTTCCTGCAGGCCCTCTTCGGCTTTCTTGGCCCTGATCCGGCCCTCGAAGGCGAAGGGCATGGTGACAATGGCAATGACAAGCAGGCCCATCCCGGAGGCCAGGTTGGCGATGACCGGGGTGGCCCCGGTTCCGGTGCCACCGCCCAGGCCGGCGGTCAGGAAGACCATGTCGGCGCCTTCCAGGATCTCGGCCAGTCGTTCGGTGTCCTCTTCCGCCGCCTGTCGGCCGACCTCGGGGTCGCCGCCCGAGCCCAGGCCCTTGGTCAGCTTGGTTCCGATCTGGATCTTGAGGTGAGCCCGGTTGTTGTTCAGGGCCTGGCGGTCGGTGTTGATGGCGATGAATTCCACGCCCTCGATTCCGCTCTCGATCATGCGGTTGACGGCGTTACCGCCGCCGCCGCCGATGCCTATCACCTTGATCTTTGCTCCCGGGTTTTCTTCAGCCAGGTGAAACTTGATTTTGTTGCCGAAGTCATCGCGCATGTTTGCCTCCTTATTCATTGAACCAGTCTTTAATCCTGGTCCAGAAGCCTTTCTTTTTATCTTTTATGAAACCGCGTTCCTTGATCTGGTTGTATCCGTAAAGGATGAGCCCGACAGCCGTGGCGTAATCGGGCGTGCTGACGCGGTCGATCAGCCCGCCTATGTAGTTCGGGTCACCCCGCCTCACCGGCAGGTCGAAAATTTCCTCGGCCACCTCTTCCAGGCCGTCCAGCAGGGCGGTGCCCCCGGTCAGGACCAGCCCGGAGTTGAGCGACTTTTCGTAGCCCATTCTCTTGATGTCGGAGTCCACCAGGCGGAAGATTTCCTCGGCCCGGGGCTGGATGATGTCGGCCAGGATTTGCCTGGACATCACCCGAGATTTCCGGTTCTTGCCGACGGTCGGAACTTCGATGGTGTCCTGTTCCTCGGTTACCGGCAGGGCCACGCAGCCGTATTTCTTCTTGATCTTTTCGGCGTCGGGAATGGGAGTGCGCAGCCCGACGGCAATGTCGTTGGTGAAGTTATCGCCACCCAGCGGGATGGTCGAAGTGTACCAGAGGGCCCCGCGCTCGAAGATGGCCACTTCGGTGGTGCCGGCCCCGATGTCGATCAGACCCACGCCCAGCTCCCGCTCGTCGTGGGTCAGGACCGAGTGGCTGGTGGCGATCTGGTTGAGGACTATTTCCTGGATGCCGATTCCGGCCCGGTCCAGGCAGTTCTTCAGGTTCTGGATGGAGGTGATGGCCGAGGTGACGATATGGACATTGACCTCGAGCTTGATTCCGCTCATGCCCAGCGGGTCCTTGATTCCATCCTGCTCGTCCACGATGAATTCCTGGGGAATGATGTGGATTATTTCCCGATCGGGGGGAATGGACAGAGCCCGGGCCTGGTCGATCACCCGGCGGATGTCCTCGCGGGAAATCTCCCGGTTCTTTCCGGACACGGCCACCACCCCGCGGCTGTTGAAGCTCTTAATGTGCGAGCCGGAGATGCCCACGTAGGCCGATTCTATCTCCACGCCGGCCATCAGCTCGGCTTCTTCCTGGGCCCTTTTTATGGCCGAGATGGTCAGGTCCAGGTTGACCACCACTCCCTTCCTTATGCCCTTGGATTCCGCCACCCCGATGCCGATGATTTCCACCTTCTGTTCTTCGGTGATTTCTCCGATGATGGCCACCGTCTTCTTGGTGCCGATGTCCAGACCTACCAGATAGTTGTTTCTGGCCATTAACTTACCTCCTTTTTCTGCCCCCTGGATTCCCTGGCCGAAAGTTCCAGGGGCTTGACGTAGGCCCGTCCCTGGATCCTCAGGTCAACATATTCCAGCGGGCCGAACAGCCGGGCCCAGGCTTCTCTGTTCGCCAGGTAGAAGGGCAACTGTTCCTGGAAATTTTCGGCATTGATGATTACCCGGACCGGGTCTTCCGCCAGCTCTACTTCCAGCTGTCCATCAGCCTTAAAAATCAGGCGGCGGATGAGCTGCCTGGCTGCGGGTTCCAGGCCGTCGAGGGCCTGGCCGGCCAGCCTGACCTTGTCCTGGTAGGCCAGGTTGAAATTGGCTTCATCCTCGAGCACTGGAAAGGCCGGGTCAGAAGGTTCCGTTTCGCTTTTGATGACCTTCCCTTCTTCGTCCACCAGGAAGTACAGGCCCCGGTGAATATAAAACCTGGGTGTCCTGGGATAGACTTCAACCCGGAGGGTGGAGGGCAGAATCTTTTCGGCCCGGACTTCCTTGACCCCGGGCAGCGAGGTCAGGCTCAGCCGGATATAGTCCAGGTTGCAGATCAGGATGTTGCCGGGGTTCCGGCTCAACAGATAATCTTCCACCCGCTGCTTGAGCTCCGGGCTGGATGAAATGACTTCCACCTTCTTGATACTGAGCTCATCACAGGTAATAAGGTAATAATACAGCTGGGCCACGCCCAGAAACAGGGCTATCAGGGCGAAGAACAGACCGAGGAAATGTGTCCAGCGCAGCGGCTTTTTCCCGGTCTTGCCCCTGGGGCCCACCGCCCGGGCCGAGCGATGGAAAACCACGGCCCCGGCCGCGTTCAGGGGATATCCATTTTCAACGGCCATGGTTTTTTTCTCCCTGCAACAGTCTTATCGTTTCCGGAATGATCCGGCTGATATTTCCAGCTCCCAGGACCAGGAGCATATCGTTCGGGGCCAGAATTTCCGCCAGCCTCTCTGGGATCCGGTTCAGGACCGGCTCAAACAGGACATTCTTGTGACCGAATTGCCTGATGGCCTCAAACAGGGCCTGGCCGCTGACTCCCTCGATTGGGTCTTCGCCGGCGGCATAGATTTCGGTCACCAGGAGAATGTCAGCCTGGTTGAAAGCGGTGGCAAAATCGGGGAGCAGCCTGGCCAGCCGGCTGTAGCGGTGGGGCTGGAATACGGCCACCAGCCTTCTATCCCAGCCGGTCCGGGCCGCCTCCAGGGTGGCCCGGATTTCGGTCGGATGGTGGGCGTAATCCTCGATGACCATGATGTCACCGACCATACCCTTAAGTTCAAACCGGCGGCCGGTTCCGGAGTATTCTTCCAGGGCCTTGAGAATGGTCCGGGCCGGGATGTCCAGGTCCAGGCCCACGGCCGTGGCCGCCATGGCATTCAGGATATTGTGCTTGCCGGGGACGTTGAGCTTCAGACGTCCCAGCCGCTGGCCGAAGGCATAAAGGGTTGACTGGCTGGAGAACTCGGAGAAGGAAAAATCCCTGGCCTGGATGTCGGCCTGGGAGCTGAAGCCATAGGTGATGATCTTTCTTTCCAGGTCGGGAATGATCGACTGCAGGTTGGGGTCGTCCAGGCAGAGGATGATGGGGCAGTAAAAGGGAACCTTGTTGGCGAAGCTGACAAAAGTCTTCTTGATTTCGTCTAGGGTCCCGTAGTGGTCCAGGTGCTCGGCGTCGATGTTGGTCAGGACCGCGATGAAGGGCGAAAGGTAAAGAAAGGAGCGGTCGCTTTCGTCGGCCTCGGCCACGATGAAATCTCCCTCGCCCAGGCGGGCATTGGCCCCGAGGGTATTTAACCGCCCGCCGACAATAACCGTCGGGTCAAAGCCGGCCACCTCCAGCACCATGGCCGTCATGGAGGTGGTGGTGGTCTTGCCGTGGGCCCCGGCCACGGCGATGCCGTATTTCATCCTCATCAGCTCGGCCAGCATTTCGGCCCTGGGTATGACCGGGATCTTGCGGGCCCGGGCCTCAAGCACCTCCACGTTGTCTTCGCGCACCGCGGAAGAAATAACCACCACATCAGCCTGGCCGACATTTTCGGCCGCATGACCGCGATGGATTGTGGCTCCAAGCCTGGCCAGCCTCTGGGTGGCTTCGTTTTCCTGAAGGTCCGAGCCGGAGACCTGGTAGCCGAGGTTGAGCAGAACTTCGGCAATCCCGCACATACCGGTACCGCCGATGCCCACCATGTGAATGCGGTTCAACTTGCGGTAACCTTTCTTAACCACGGTCGCCTCCTGCGGGGGACTTTATTCTCTCCAGACAGAGACCGGCGATTTTTTCGGCCACGCCCTGCGGCCGCAACTTTTCCAGGTTGTCTTCCATCCGGTCAAGAACTTCTTTATGGTTCAGGTAGTATTTTATTTTTTCAGCCAGCAGTCCGGGCTCGAAATCCTTTTCCAGGATGACCTCGGCCCCGCCGGCTTTTTCCAGCTCCCGGGCGTTGAATTCCTGGTGGTTATCGGCCGCGGCGGCAAAGGGCACCAGCAGGGCTGGTTTCCGGCCGGCCACCAGCTCGGCGCAGGTGGTGGCCCCGGCCCGGCAGATGACCAGGTCGGCTTTAGCCAGGTAGTCGGCCATGGGTGAGAAAAAGGCTGACACCACCGCCCGGGAAAAGCCGTGCTCCTGGTAGGCCCGGCTGACACGGTCGAGGTCTCTTTCTCCGGTCTGGTGGTAAATGACCAGGGAATCCCTGAGTTCCTCAAGCTGGCCGAGAGACTCAATCAGCCGGTCGTTCAGGAATTTCGAGCCCTGGCTCCCGCCGAAAATCAGCAGGGTCAGGGTCTGTTCTCTCTGCTTTCTTGGAATCTCATAGAATTCAGGACGGACCGGGTTGCCCACCAGCACTGCCTTGTCCCCGAAATAGGCGAGCGAGCTGGCGAAGGAAACCACCACCAGGTCGACGAAGCGGCCGAGCTTGCGATTGGTGAAACCGGGCAGGGCATTCTGCTCCAGGATGACCGTTGGCTTTTTCATCAGGGCGGCCAGCAGCACAATCGGCCCGGAGCTGAAGCCGCCCACCCCGATTACCAGGGCGGGACGGAACCGCAACAGTATATAGAATGACTTGAGAAAAGCCAGAGGGAGAAGGACCAGGCCCCGCAGCTTCTTCAATCCCCGGCCCTTGAGTCCTTCCACGGGCAGGGTCAGGAAGCGGTTGACCTCGGCTGACATGATCTTTTTTTCCACGGCCCGGGAACTGCCGACGTAGACCAGCCGGAGGTCGGGTCGCAGGCGGAGCAGGGTGCGGCCCAGGACCAGGGCCGGGTAGAGGTGCCCGCCCGTGCCACCTCCGCTGATGATCACAGTCGCCTGCTTCATGGGGTCGAACTAACCTCCAGCTTTCTTTGAGAAATATTCAGCAACAGGCCCACGGCCAGCAGGTTGCAGACCAGGGCCGAACGACCGAAGGAAATGAAGGGCAGGGGAATGCCGGTGACCGGTCCCAGCCCCAGGACGACACTGATGTTGAGAAGGGCCTGGATGATTATGCTCAGGGTCAGCCCGTAGGCGATCAGCCTGTAATTAGCATTAAGAGTCTGGCCAGCTATTTTCAGGCCGCGGAACAGGAAGAGAAGGAACAGGCCCACCGTGCCCATGGTGCCCAGCAACCCGACCTCTTCGCCGATGATGGCGAAGATAAAATCGGTGTGGGCGCAGGGGAGGAAGTAGAGTTTCTGAGTGGAAGAGCCGATGCTCACTCCCAGCAGCCCGCCGGCCCCGACCGCCAGCCGGGATTGCCTGACCTGAAAGGCCTTGCCCAGCGGGTCCTGCTCGGGCGATAAAAATCCGTGCAACCGGTTTACCCGGTAATCGGCCGAGAACAGGAAGATGATGAATATCACCAGAAGTACCAGGGCTGGCGGAGTGAAGTATTTAAGTTTAACTCCACCCAGGTAGAGCATCAGGGCCGAAATAAGGAAAATAAAAACGGCCGTGCTGTAATCGGGCTCCAGCAGGATGACCAGGACGAAGGCCAGCACCACGCCCACCGGAACCATCAGGGTTTTCCAGTGGTTGATGGTGTCGGCTTTCCGGTAGCAGAAGTTGGCCAGGAACAGGATCAGAACGACCTTGGCCAGCTCCGAGGGCTGGAAACGGACCCCCATGAACTGGACCCAGCGGTGAGCGTTGGCCGAGGGTGGCATGACCAGGCAGAGCACCAGGAGCAGGAAGGTAAAGGCGGTGGCCAGGTAGATCAACCTGGTCATGGTGAAAAACGGTTCCCGGATTGAAGCCACGATGACCATCAGAACCAGGCCGAAGACCGCGGCCATGATCTGGTTGGTCAGGAAGTAGAAGCTCTGGCGGTATTTTTCACCGGCCAGGATGGCCGAGGAGCTGAAGACCATGATGATGCCCAGGATGAGTAGCAGAAGAGTGTTGACCAGCAGGACCTTGTCGAAGGCGAATCTCTTGAAGACTTCCATCAGCTCTTCTTCCTCCTGGCAATTTTTCTGGCCAGGTAATTGACTTCTTTCTTGAACAGCCGGCCCCGTTCCTCGAAGTTCCTGAACATGTCCCAGGAAGTACAGGCCGGTGCCAGCAGCACCACGTCTCCCGGCCGGGCCGACTGGTAGGCTCTGGCCACCAGCTCCCGGAAGGTGCTGACCTCTTCCAGCGGGAAGGCCCCTTCCAGAGCTTTCCTTATTTTCTCTTTGGCTTCTCCAATCAGCAGGATTTTTCTGACCCTGTTTTTTAGCGCGCGACGCAGGGGGGAGAAATCTCCCCCCTTGTCGCGCCCCCCGAGGATTAGTACGATTGGGCGTGAGTAGGACTGAACAGCTTTAACAGTAGCGGCAACAGTGGTAGCTTTGGAGTCGTTCACGAACAGGACCCGGTTTATGGTGCGCACTTCTTCCAGTCGGTGTTCTAACCCCCTGAAGTCTCTGGCGGTCTGCCTAATGGCCGGCAGACTCGCCCCGGCCAGGCGGGAGGTGACCACAGCAGCCATGATGTTTTCCAGGTTGTGAACCCCTCTCAGCTTGATGTCCCTGGTTTTTATTACCGGAAGTTCTTCCTCAAGCTTCAACCAGACCGTTGAGTCCTTGAGGTAGCAACCCCGGGGTACCTTATGCTTTCGGCTGAAAGCATAGAGATCTGATTTTTGATCGCGGCCCCAGCTCCGGAGGATGGCGTCGTCGCGGTTGAGGACGGCCAGGTCTCCGGGCCGCTGGTGGTCGAAAAGTTTCTTCTTGGCCCGGATATAGTTTTCATAGGTCTTATGCCAGTCCAGGTGATTGGGTGAAATATTCAGGAAGACCGCAATATCGGTGCGGAATTTTTCGGTGAACTCCAGCTGGAAGCTGGAAATTTCGGTTACGATGATGTGGTCAGGACGGCTCTTTTTCACGAAAGAGATCAGCGGGGTCCCGATGTTTCCGGTCAGGTGGACCTTGAGGCCACTGTTTTTTAGCACCCTGTAAATCAGGGTGGTGGTGGTCGACTTGCCGTTGGAGCCGGTGATGCCGACCAGCCGGCAATTCAGGAAGTGGTAGGCCAGCTCAATCTCGGAAATTACTTTTACCCCCTTCTCCCGGGCTTCCAGAATTTCCGGGAGCGGCGGCACGCCCGGGCTGACCACGATCAGGTCGGCCGCCAGGAAGAGTTCCAGCCGATGCCGGCCGCAGTCGAATTCCACGCCCCGTTTCCGGTAGTCGGCGACCCGCTCCAGTTCGCTTTCTGGCTTGCGGTCGCTGACCGTCAGCTGCCCGACTTCCTGTTCCAGCAGAAAATCGCAGACGGCCTGGCCGGTCCGGGCGAAACCCACGACCACGACCTTTTTTCCTCTCAGTTCCATCTTTACCTCAACTTCAACGTGGTCAAGCTGAACAGGGCGAAGATTATGCCTATGATCCAGAAACGGATGACCACCTTTTCTTCCGGCCAGCCGACCAGCTCAAAATGATGGTGCAGGGGAGCCATCCTGAAGATTCTCTTGCCGCCCGAGAGTTTGAAGTAAGAAACCTGGAGCATGACCGACAGGGCTTCCAGGATGAAGACCCCGGCCACCGCGAACAGCAGGAATTCCTGCTTGATCAGGATGGCAATCAGCCCCAGGGTACCTCCCAGTGACAGGGCACCCACGTCGCCCATGAAGATTTCGGCCGGGTGGCAGTTAAACCACAGGAAACCAAGGCAGGCTCCGGACAGGGCTCCGACGAACACGGTCAACTCGGCGGCCAGTGGAACGCGCAGTATGCTTAGGTACTGGGACCAGACGGCGTGACCGGCGACATAGGTCAGGGCCGTCAGGGCCACGGAAGCGATCAGGGTTAAGCCTATGGCCAGCCCATCCAGGCCGTCGGCCAGGTTGACCGAGTTGGAAGAACCCACCAGTATGAACAGGATCCAGGGCAGGTAAAACCAGCCCAGGTAAGGTGTCCATTCCTTGAAAAACGGGAAGGTCAGGTTCAGGCTGAACTGGCCCCTGAACCCGATCAGGACCAGGGTCAGGGCCAGAGCCCCCGACACCAGAAATTGCAGGATAAGTTTCTGCCGCGGAGTCAGGCCCAGGGAGCGGCGCCAGCGGTATTTTATGAAATCATCGGCAAAGCCGATTCCCCCGAAGAACAACATCCCGCCCATGGCCAGCCAGACGTAGATGTTTTCCAGGTTGCCCCAGAGCAGGGTGGAAACCAGGGTGGCCCCGATGATCATCACCCCGCCCATGGAAGGAGTGCCCTTCTTGTTAAGATGGCTGGACGGTCCTTCCTGCCTTATTTCCTGCCCGATTTGATGTTTTTTCAGGAGCCTGATGAAAATTGGTGTCAGCATGAACATCAAGACCAGGGCGGTGATCCCACTCAGGGCGGTTCTGACGGTGATGTAACGGAAGACGTTGAAAAAGAAGTAATACTCCCTGAGCGGAACGAGCAACCAGTACAGCACTTCAGGCCTCCATCTCTTTTTTCAGAAAATTCACGATTCGGTCCAGGGCCAGACCGTGGGATCCCTTGACCAGGACCAGGTCCCCGGCCTTTAAAAACTTGAGCAGCCAGCCGGCCGCTTCCAGGGCTTCATCGAAAGAATGGACGGACCCGGGGTCGAAACCGCGCTCGACCGCTCCTTCGGCCAGTTGCCTGGCTCTCGGGCCGACCGTAACCAGGACGTTCCATCCGTTGTCCGGAAGACTGCGCCCGGCCTGGCGGTGAAAATCGATTTCCTGCGGGCCGAGTTCCAGCATGTCTCCCAGGACGGCAATTTTCCTGGGAGCCGGAATGTGCCCCAGGCTCTCCAGAACAGATTTCAGGGCCACCGGGTTGGAATTATAGGAATCGTCGTAGACTCTTATTCCGTTTTTCAGTTCCAGGAGCTGGCCCCGGTGTTCTACTGCCGGCAGGTCGCGCAGGGCCGGGAGGAGCTCTCCGAGCTTTAGTCCGAAGGAGTGGGCCACGGCACAGGCAGCCAGGAGGTTTGAGACCAGGGCCCGGTTGAGGAAAGGTACCCGGAGAGAAGACCGCTCTTTCCCCAGGACCAGGTCAAAGCGGATGCCTTCCAGTCCGAGGTGTTCGATGTTTTCGGCCCTGACCGGGAAATCCTGTCCAGAACCGTAATAGAGCACCCGGCCACCGCTCCAGCTTTCACCGATTTTTCTGAGAAGCGGGTCATCACCGTTCAGCACGGCCAGGGCCCCCGGCCTGGCCCCGTCCAGGATTTCTTTCTTGGCCTGGGCGATGTCTTCCAGGTCCCGGAAGAATTCCAGGTGAACCGGGGCGATGGCGGTAATAACCGCCACGTCTGGCGGGGCGATTTCAGTGAGCTTTCTGATTTCTCCCCGCTGGCTCATCCCCATTTCCAGGACGGCGATGTCCTGCGAGCCATCAATGGAAAGTATGGAGATGGGCAGGCCGATCTGGTTGTTGAAATTGCCGGGCGATTTCAACACCCGGAATTTTTCCTGGAGCAGGCGGGCGGTAAATTCCTTGGTTGAGGTCTTGCCCAGGCTACCGGTGATGCCCACGATTTTGACCGGGTGAAGTTCAAGCCAGCGGGCAGCCAGAGTTTGCAAGGCCTTAAGGGTGTCATCGACTCTTATCAGGCCGAAGTCCGGGGGCAGGCCGCTCACTTCCTCGGAGATGCAGGCAGCCACGGCCCCTTTCTCGTAGGCGTCGCGGACGAACTGGTGACCATCTCTCCTGTCTTTGAGAGCAAAGAACAGGGCTCCCGGGGCGGCCTGCCTGGAGTCAAAAGTATAGGACAGGATGAGAGTCTCGCTCCGGCCCTGTAGCAGTCGGCCGCCGACCAGCCGCGCCACCTGTCCCAGAAACAAACCGGCCATCCTATTTCTTCTCCAGACTGTCAATTATTTCCCGGGCGGTTTCCACGTCGCTGAAGGGAACCGTCCTGTCCTTGAATTCCTGATAGTTTTCATGACCCTTGCCGGCCACCACCACCCAGTCGCCCTTCCTGGCCATGACCAGGGCGGCCTCGATGGCCCGACGCCGGTCGACAATTTTTTCGTAGTTGTGGTTGCCCAGCCGGCGGAATCCCTCTTCAATCTCCGCGATTATCTGTTCCGGCTCCTCGGACCGGGGGTTGTCGGAAGTGATGATGGTCCAGTCAGCCAGCCTGGCAGCCACCTCTCCCATCCGGGGACGTTTCAGGCGGTCGCGGTCGCCGCCGCAGCCGAAGACCAGGATGACCTTCCTGGGATTAAGGCTTCGTACGGCCTGGAGCAGGTTTTCCAGGGCCCCGTCGGTATGGGCGTAGTCGACGATAACCTTGATTCCCAGGCCGTTGGGAACGTTTTCAAAGCGGCCGGGAATCCTCTTGACCGAGGAAATTCCCTTTAAGATGTCCGGGACCGGAATGGAGAGGACCAGGGCGGCCGAAATGGCTGCCAGGAAATTGTAAAGATTATGTTTGCCGATCAGGCCGGAGGTGAAGGCCAGCTGACCGAGGGGCGTGGAGACGGTGGCCGTCATTCCCTCCTGGTTGATGGTGAACTTCTCGGCCCTGACCACGGCTTCGGGCTTGAAGCCGAAGCTTATCGTCTGCATCGGCAGTTCTGACAGCAGCCTTTCTCCCCAGGGGTCGTCGATGTTGACAATGGAAGCCTGGCGTTTATGGTTCAGGAAGAATAATTTTTTCTTGGCCTCGAAATATTTTTCCATGGTCTGGTGGTAGTCGAGATGCTCGCCGCTCAGGTTGGTAAAAACGGCCACGTCGAAACCGATTCCCCAGACCCGCTTGAGTTCAAGGGAATGAGAAGAGACTTCCATCAGGCAATGGCTGACGCCCTCTTCCACCATCTGCCGCAAGAACTTCTGGATGTCCGGCGCTTCTGGCGTGGTTCTCTCGGCCGAGAACTGCCGGCCGGCCCAGCGGTATTCCACCGTGCCGACCACTCCGGGCCTGAAGCCGGCGGCATTCAGGATTTCTTCCAGGATGTAGGTAATGGTTGTTTTCCCCTTGGTACCGGTGATGCCCACCACCTTCAGCCGGGAAGAAGGATGTTCGTAGAAGTTGGCGGCCAGCAGGGCCATGGCCTCGCGGGCCTCCAGCACCTGGACCCAGGCCCGGTCAATTTCAGCCGGGCGAGGCCGCTCGGAAACTATGACCGCGGCCCCCCGGGCCAGGGCTTCCGGCAGGAAATCGTGTCCATCCGTCTTCTGACCTTTCAGGGCAACGAAGATGTTCCCGGGTTCAACCAGTTTAGAAGAATAGGCTATGCCCGTGATCTCCGGGTCGGTGGCTGCTGCCAGGCTGACCACACGAACATCTTTCAGCAGTTCCGATAACTTCATCTCAGTCGGTCACTCCTGCTGCGGAGTTTTCTTTCCTGGCCAGGATCAGGCCTTCGGGTAATTTCTGCGGGGGTTGGTTGAGGTAAAGCAGAACTTTTCTGGCCACTTCCCTGAAGACGGGAGCGGCCACCTGCCCTCCGTAATGAAACAGGCCCCGCGGTTCGTCAATGACCACGACCATTGAAATCAGGGGTTGGTCAGCCGGTACAAAACCGGCGAAGGAGGCCACGTGCCTTTTACTGGAATAGGCCCTGAGTTCCGGGTCGAATTTCTGGGCGGTCCCGGTCTTGCCGGCCATCAGGTAACCGGGAAGGCCAGCCTCCCGGCCGGTGCCGGTTTCCACCACCGGCTCCAGGACCAGGTCGACCAGTTGCCGCACGGTTTCAGGCTTAAGGACGGACTGGCTGCCGGCCGGTGGTTCCAGGGCGGCGGTGATTATTCCGGACAGGGGAGAGGGCTGTTCCAGCCGGACCCTGGGTTTTACCAGGTAACCGCCGGTGGCAAAGACATTAAGTGTTCTCAACACCTGGATGGGCGTGGCTGAAATCTCGTAACCGATGGCCACCCGCAGGGATGATTTCCGCCATTTTTCCAGCGGGTGAAAGATGCCGGACTCCTCTCCGGGGAGGTCTATTCCGGTTTTTTCGCCGAAGCGGAAAGCCCTGAACATCCGGTAAATATTTTCAGCGCCGATGCGTTCGGCGATCTTTATGGTTCCCACGTTTGAAGACTGGATGAAGACTTCGGGAAAGCTCAGCACGCCCATCCGGACGTGGTCCCGGACGATGGTTCCCCCGAAAACCAGGTAACCCTGGCTGCAGTCGTAATAAGTGTTCCAGTCAATCCCGGCCAGTTCCCGGGCGGCGGCCGCGGTAACCATCTTGACCGTCGAGCCCGGTTCATAGGTATGCTGGATGGCCCGGTTGGGCATGACGTTTTCCGGCGGCGGAAAGTAGTTCGGGTCGTAGGCCGGATAGCTGGCCATGGCCAGGATTTCCCCGGTCCGGGGCACCGAGACGATGATGGTTCCCCAGTTGGCCTGGTGCTTTTCCACCGCCCGCTGCAGTTCCTTTTCGGCTATGTACTGGATGGTGGAATCTATCGTCAGGTAGAGGTCCTGGCCGGGCCTGGTTTCCTTGATGGTCTCGATGAAGAATTCCCGGGCGCGGGCATCCTTCATGATCAGCTGCTGGCCCTCTTCTCCCCTCAGCAGGGAGTTGTAATAGTACTCAACCCCGGCCAGTCCGAAGTCGTCCACGTTGACCCCGCCCAGGACATGGGCGGCCAGCGGACCCTGGGGATAGAACCTTCTGTTCTCCTCCAGCAGGTAGATGCCGGGCAGCTTTAGGCTGCGGATCTTTTCCGCCAGCTCGGGCGAAATTTTTCTTTTGATCCAGGTAAAACGTTTGCGCTTTTCTATGGAACTGACGATTTTCCTTATTTCCTGGTCCTTCAGGTCCAGCAGGTTTTTCAGCCGGTGGACGCTCTGCAGCTGCTGTTCCAGGCTTTCGCCTTTAACCGGCGAGAAGAACACCGAGGCCGCCGGCAGGCTGCGGGCCAGGATTTTCCCGTTGCGGTCGAAAATCGTGCCCCGGGTGGGCAGGACGGTGATCAGGTCCTGGCTCTGTTCCAGCACCTCGGCCTTTAATTTCTTGTGTTCCAGGACCTGAAGTTCCAGCAGCCGGACAGCGATGACCGCAAACCAGAAGAGAATGGCCACCAGGGCGAACTTGACCTTCTGGCGGTGGCTGGTGGAAAACGGCGACCGGTCCTGGAGAATAAGCCTCATTTCACCACCTGCTTTTCGAAGATGACCTGGTCGGGTTTGGGGTCCTGGAGCTGGAGCTCATTCCGGGCCACCCGGTCAATCCTGTCCAGCGACAGCAGGGCCTCCTTCCTGGTCTCCAGTTTCTTGATTTCCTCTTTCAGCTTTTCAACCTTCATCTCCAGCTCGTGAATCCGGTAGCCGAGCCGGACCGATTCACTCTGGTACCAGATGTAAAAGGTCAGGTTGCCCAGGAACAGCACGGCCAGCCCGGCCCCCAGGGCCAGCTGTTTCCAGCTATATTTTTTCCTGACCATGCTCATATTCGCTCCGCGGCCCGCAGCTTGGCCGAATGGCTGCGGGAATTGGCTTCTATTTCTTCCGGTGACGGCCGGACCGGCTTGCGGGTCAGAATCTTGACCAGCGGCTGGCCCTTCTCTTCTGAAGCCAGTGCCTGGAAAGCCTTTTTGACCAACCGGTCCTCAAGGGAATGGAAGGAAATCACCACCAGCCTGGTTCCGGGCCGGCACTTCCTGGCCAGCCGGTCGAGAAAACCATCGAGGTCCTTGAGTTCCTGGTTGACCTCTATCCGCAGGGCCTGGAAGACCCTGGCCGCCGGATGCAGATGGTTCTTCTGCGGAACCCAGCGGTAGACTTCTTCCACCAGCCTCTTCAGGTCGGTGGTATTTTTTAAGAGCCCCAGCTTGCGCTGGCTGGCAATCTTGCGGGCCAGCAGCCGGGTGTGGTGAAGTTCTCCGTACTTCTTGAAAATCTCGGCCAGGCGGGCCTCGGGATAGGTCATCAGGACCTTTTCGGCCGTGGTCTTCTGTCTCGTGTCCATTCTCATATCAAGCGGACCTTCCAGGTTGAAGCTGAAACCGCGCTCCGGGTTGTCGAGCTGAAAGGAAGAAATTCCCAGGTCGGCCAGAACGCCCTTAACTTCCTCAAATGGAACGATTTCCTTAAAGTCCAGCATCTGCCTGAAATCCAGCTGGAACAGCTTGACCCGGTCCCGGTATTCGGCCAGCCTTCTGGCCGCAGCCTTGAGCGACAGTTCATCCAGGTCAAACCCGATTATTCTGGCTCCGGGATTTCTCCTCAAAATCTCCAGAGCATGTCCCCCCAGGCCTATGGTGCAATCTATATAGAGCCCCGGGCGCGAGGCCTGCAAATAGGCCAGCGTTTCTTCAACCAGCACTGGCCTGTGCCCGTAATCTTTCATTCAGTCTTTCCTCGGGGGACAAGACGGGCAATATTTTCGAAATCCTCCTCGCTCAGGGGCCGTTTTTCGATTATCGATTCCAGGACTTCCTTGTTCCAGATTTCCAGGTGGTTGTTGAGTCCGATCACCTCCACTTCGGTGTTGAGCCTGGCCTTTTCACGGAGTGTCTGGCTGATCAACACTCTTCCCTTGGCATCGATCTGATGATGACTGCCTTTCAGGTTAACCCGCAGCAGGAAGCGCCTGACGTCGGGACGGAGAGTCAGGGCCCCCTCGTTGGCGATGCTGGTCATCTGTTCCCAGACTGCCAGCGGATAGAGCTGCACCGCTTCGTCGGTCAGAGAAGTTATGAAGACATCTTTGCCGTAAGACTGCTCGATGATGTCACGAAATTTTTCGGGAATTTTCAGCCGGCCGCTGCGGTCAAGGCGAGCCGAGTAGCTTCCGATCAGCAAGTTGTTAGCGGCTTCTTTTCCCATTTTGTCCCGTTTTATCCCATTTTGAGTTAAATATAAGAAAGAAAATTGTAAAAGTCAAGAAAAAAATCCCATCAAAATAAAATATTTTTAAGCGCTGATAACAGAGAGAAAAAGGGAGGGGCCGGACCGGTCAGTCTTCGGTCGGCGAAGGGGCGTATTCTTTAAGCAGATGCCGGGCCTTTTCCAGGTCCTTCTGAAGCACCATGATTATGGTTTCACCGAGCCCGTCCATGGTGAAAGGATAGATGGAGTGGACGATCTGACCCTTGAGAAGGCAGTAAATGCCGTTGGTGCCCAGAAAGCTCTTTATGACTTCTGCCTCGGCCAGGCTCCAGACCCGGGTCAGCTCGACCAGCGTTTCTTCCTGCTCAGAGCCCTTTTCAGAAGAAGGTGTAATCTGTCCTGGTTCAACCCGGTCCTGCTCCGGGGGATGTTTTTCCCGCCAGGCGAAATAATCATCAAGTATCTGTCTGTGGTCAAAAGCAAGCGGAAAATTAATTTCTTCTCGGGTGAAGACCCCGGCTTTCCCGGCATCGTCGGCGGCCTCCGGCATTCCTTCGGCCCGGGCGATGAACACGGTTGATATGGTATGACGCCTCGGATCTCGCCGCGGGTCCGAGTAGGTGTGGAACTGCTTGATGAGTTCAACCTGGAGCGAGGTTTCTTCCCTGGCCTCGCGGATGGCAGCCTGTTCCAGGGTCTCGCCGTAATCCACAAAGCCACCGGGAAGGGCCCAGCCATGGGGTGGATTCTTTCTTTCGATCAGCACTATACCGGTTCGCCCATCGGGCAGCCTGATTTCTATGATCAGATCGACAGCCGGGACGGGATGCTTTCTTTCGCTCATGGTGAATGCTTCCCGGCTAAAATACTGCCGGCAGGCGAAAAAGTCAATCCGAAATGATGAACTTCTTTTCCAGCTGCTTCAGCTTTTCCACCACCCCGCCATACTCCAGCTCGGAGTAGGGCAGCATGGACGGCCCGCAGAATCCCTGGCGCCTGATTTCCGAGGCTTTCATGGCAATCTGAGCCCTTATGGCTTCCCAGTATGGGTGGTCGAAGACATCAGCCGGCTCCGACAGGCGGCCTTCTTTCATGGAGAAGGCAGCCCCGGTCACCACCGGCGGGCCGTCGAAATAGGAAACGGTGGCATTCAGCCGGCAGGGCATCAGCGGCCCGATGTGGCTGCCGCGCATGAATCCGGCCACGTAATGCCCGATGTTGAACGGGGCCAGGACTTCGCCCGTGGCCGGGAACTCTCCCTGGACCCGGACCAGGGCCACCGGGTCGTCCTTGCCGGTGTACTTGCCGGCGATGTTATGCAGGCGCTGGGTGGAGATGGCCACGGCCTGGTTGCCGGTGCTGCGTGACCAGATGCTCTCGATAACATATTTTTCGGTGTCCCGGAGCAGGGCGGCAATGTCGTAAAGTTCTTCCGGGGCCACCAGCTCAATTACCTTGTTTTTTTCGGTGTAGCTGACGTCGATGATGCGAAACCTGTAACCCTGGCTCATCTTCGGACTGAGGATCAGGCCGGAACAGTACATCGGGTCGGCGAAGGCCAGGTAAAAGGGCAGGTTGTAAGCGCCGGGGTCGGTCTTGTCGGCGGCAAAAAAGATGAAAGGCTCGTTTTCCCTTTCCTCGATCTCCATTTCGGCCACGGCTGGCCCCAGTCCCTTGACGTTTCCCGAGAAGGCGTCCTTGAGCAGGTCCTGGCCGGCTCCATACAGCCCGGTCTTTTTGGCCACGGCCGTGCCGGCCAGGAAAGCTTCCCAGGCCAGCTGGTGTATCTTCTCGTTGCCGGTTCCGCCGGTGTGAGTGCAGAGAATGGCGATGTCGTCCCCGGTGGAACTTATGTAGTAATCAATCAGCAGGTCCTTGCTTCTGGCGGCCACGAAATTCCTGACCTCCTGGAGAAGGGCCAGACTGGGCTTGATATGGCCGCCGATACTGCCGATATCGGCTTTTAAGACACTGATGGTGATTTTCATGCCTCCCTCCCGAAAATGATTCCCGTTTTTAAATTTAAGCAGGGTGATACTTGAAGTCAAACACCAACCCTGGAGTGGCAGGTGAGTGGAGTGGCAACCAGGAATGACCGTGGTTGCGGTTGGCCAACCAATCTGAAAAAATTCAAAGAGAGGACAGGCTGCGGGTCCGGTTTGGCATTAAATTCATCGGCCGACCGGGTGAGACAGTACTATTTCGGAGCTCTGTGCCCGGAAAAAGTTTTTAAACCAGCTTAAAAGTAAGTCGCCGGGAAAAGAAGGAGCATCTGCAGGACCCTGACCTTCTGCTCGAAATCTGGCTGGTAGCGTGGGGGCAGGGGTTCGGCTGGCTGGAATTTCCAGCTCAGGGGGTTGACGTACTTGCCGTGGTAGAGCAGCCGGTAATCAAGATGGGGACCGGTTGACTCCCCGCTCGAGCCAACGTAACCGATAACCTGCCCGCCTTCCACCCGGGCCCCGGTTTTAATACCGGCGGCCAGGGACTTCAGGTGCAGGTACATGGTTTCGTAGGCATTCTTGTGGCGAATCCTGACCATCCGGCCGGCGGCTCCATTCCAGCCGGCGAAGGTCACCACCCCGTCAGCCGTGGCCTGGACGGGAGTGCCGATGGGGGCGGCATAGTCTATTCCATAATGCGGCCGGTAAATCTTGCGGATGGGGTGGAGGCGGCTGGAACTGAAGCGGGAAGTAATCCGGGCGTAACGCAGGGGAGATTTCAGGAATTCCTTTCTGAGCGAACCGCCTCCGGCTTCAAAATAGTCGGCCTTTCCACTATCGGGAAAAGTGTAGCGGTAGGCTTCGAAGACCTGGTTCTTGTTCACGAAGCGGGCGGCCAGGATAGGGCCGTAACCGCTGAACTGGCCGTTGATATATTTTTTTTCGACCAGCAGCCGGAAGCTGTCGTCCTGGCGCAGGTCGACGTAGAAATCAATTACCCAGCCAAAAATCTCGGCCATCATCAGGGCCAGAAGGTCCTGCTCGCCGGCCTGGTTGACGGCGGCAATCAGGGAGTCCTTGATAATTCCCTCCACCAGGACCAGTTGCCTGGTCACCGGGTGGGACTTGATGCTGGCCGAGGGCGGAGATTGGGTGAGGTCAACTTCCAGGTAGCGTTCGGGATCGAGGTCGAGCTGAAAAGCGGTGTAGGACTCGCCCTGCCGGAGCAGCCTTATCTTCTGACCGGCGGGAATCCTGGCCAGGTCGTAGACCTTCATGGTGGCTTCCCTGATTTCAATCACCCTGGAGGCCGAAAAACCGGCGGGAGCCAGGAGCTCGGTTATGGTCTTCCCGGCTGGAATGGTGAATTCCTCGGTTATGATTGGCGGAGCTTCGGGCTCTATGCTGGCTTCGGGAACTTCGGGCCTGGCTGCCTGTTGGTCGGAGCTTCTGTTGATCAGCAGGAGGATGGTGATGATGGCCAGAAGCAGTAGAATGATGGCCACCGCCAGTGCTTTTTTCCGGTTGATCCTGGCTCTGGCTCTCATCAACTCAGCTGGACTATTCCTTGAGGTCGGGGGATTTGTCGGGCTCGAGTTTTTCCGTCGCTATTCTGGTAACAGGCTTTCTTCTTAGCTTGAGCACCAGGAAATCCACCGGGCCATAGAGAACGTTGAGGGTGGTGAATAGCAACAGGAAATATTTCGGACGAAAAAGGAGACCGGTCAGGACCACGGCCAGCAACAGGCCAGTCTTCATGTCCACCGGTCGGTTGATGATAAGAGAAACAAAGTTCCGGTAACGGAGGGTGCTGATCATCAGCAGGCTGATTATTACCACCACTGCGGACAGGTAAAAGGCGCTCACGGTCTGATAGTTTGGTTCCGGGTGAAAGATAACCAGCGAGGCCAGGAAGATGGCCGCCGAGGGTACGGTCAGGCCCTGGTAAAAGCGGCGGTCTGGCAGGCTCTTGGTTCTGACGTTATAACGGGCCAGCCGCAACAGACCGCCCACGATGAATAGAAAGCTGAAAAATATGCCGGCCGGTCCCAGGACTTTAAGCCCCCAGAAGTACATCAGAAGAGAGGCAGCCGCGGCGAAAGAAATAGCATCGGCCAGCGAATCCAGCTGGATACCGAAATCAGAACTGGTCCTGGTGGCCCTGGCCACCAGGCCGTCCAGGCCGTCCAGCATGGCCGCGATTATGATCCAGAGAGCCGCCCAGCGGTAGCGCCCGTAAAAGGTTGAAGTCAGGCTGAGAAAACCGAAGAAGACGTTGGTCAGGGTAAAAACACTGGGCAGGAAGTAAAGCCGGGGAACCGGCTGCTTAATTCTGACTTTCATCTCTCCACTCTCCGATGATCGACAGGCCTCCTTTAACCTTCTGATTCAGCCCGACCTTCAGCTCAACATTTCCGGGCAGGTACAGGTCAACCCTCGAGCCGAAATACATCAAACCGATTTTCTGGCCGGCGGCTACCCTGTCTCCGGGCTTAACATAGCATTTTATCCGCCTGGCGGCAACCCCGACCATCTGCTTCAAGAAGATACGGCCTTTGTCTCCCTGCAGCAGCAGGCTGTTGGATTCATTCTGGCTGCTGGCTTCTTCCCGGTAGGCCGGGAAAAACTTGCCGGGCTGGTAATCAACTCTTATAACCTCGGCCGCCAGGGGAGAGCGGGTGAAATGAACGTCAAGCAGGGAGAGAAAAATGCTGACAACTTTTCCGGGTCCGGCCAGGTCCGGGTGGCTGGAAAATTCTTCAATTTTTATAACCTGCCCGTCGGCCGGCGACAGCACCAGGTTGTCTCCAGCCGGTGGCCTTCTTTCCGGGTCGCGGAAAAAGAAAATAAAGGCAGCAGTGAGCAGCAGGAAGAACAGGCTGGCCAGCCACCAGCCGAGCACCAGGGTCAGGAAAAAAACCAGCAGCGACGGCAGGTAAAATATCGAACCTTCTCTGGCGACTTTCATCTTGTGTCCCTCATTTTGCTTATTATATGACTTATCTGTCAGCCAGGAAATAGACTGACAGGAAGGATACGCGGGCAATGCTGCCCATGATCTCGGGGTTTATCCGGTAAATGGTGTCGCCCGTTCCGTGGTAGGCCAGGTGCGGGCCGTTGGAGCCAAGGCTGGCGCAGGGAATCCCCTTGAGAAAGAAGGGGGCGAAATCGGAGCTTCTGACCCCGATGTTCCGGATTACCCCGTAACCCCTGATGATATTTATTTCCTGGTTGGCCCTCTCGATAACCTCTTTGAGATAAGCCGGTTCGGCGCTGACCCCGCACCAGGCGCCATCGCCTTCACCTTCCATATCGAAATTGAACATGGCCACCACCCGGTCGAAACCGGCCGGCAGATGGTCAGCGAAGTAGGTGGAACCCTGCAGTCCCAGTTCCTCGCCTCCGAACAGGACAAACATGACCGACCTCTTGGGCTTCGGGTTCAGGGAAGCGAAGGCCCTGGCCAGGGTCATCACCACCGCCGAGCCACTGGCGTTGTCGTCGGCTCCCGGGAAGAGCAGGCCCAGGTGACGGCCGCAGTGGTCGTAATGGCCGCCGATGATGATCAGCTCTTTCTTGAGCTTTGGATCAGACCCTTCCACCCAGCCGGCGATGTTATAACCGGTGGAATCGGGGAAATGCCTGGAGCTGACCCGGTAGGATAGCCGGGCCTTGAGGTCGAAGGAAATCGGTCGCTTGTAAACTTGCAGGGCCTTCTTCAATTCGGCCGTGGTGGAATTTATTTCCTTGAAGATCAGGTCGGCAGTTTTTTCGGTTATCATTCCCGGCATGAAACCGGGCAGCCAGTCACCGTTGGGGTTGGCCTGAGCTTCAGGATAGATGTAGATCAGGCCCAGGGCACCCTTTTCCCGGGCCACCTTCATCCTGGTCCGGTGTTCGTCGTGAGGCTGGAACTCGCGCCGGGCCGGGTCGGGTGTTCCCCGGAAACAGAGGACAAATCTGCCTTTGACTTCGACTCCGGCATAATCGTCATAGTTGAGTTCAGGGGCGGATATACCCCAGCCAGCGAAGACCAGGCCGGCCGTGTGATCCCCGGAGTCCGAGTAAAGCAGGGGCAGGAAATCCTTTTCCGGTTTCAGTTCCACCGGTTCCAATTGAGGCTGGCCGTCGCTTCCGGTCTTGCCGGGCAGGTGAAGAGTCATGGAGGCCTGGTCGATGACGGTGTGGGGAGAGGGATAAGGCTGGAGATAACCATTCCTGGCATCAAGAGGCTTAAGTCCCCATTCCTTGAATTTGGCTGCGGCCCAGCGGGCAGCCCGGGTATAGCCTTCATGGCCGGTCAGACGGCCGGCAAATTCTTCCGAGGCCATGGTCCTGGTGAGCTGGTAGGCCAGGAGCGGGTCTATGCCATCCACCGCCTTCTTGAGGCGGACGGGCAGCTCAGCAGCCGTCAGCCAGCTGAAAATTGTAAGCGGGAATACCAGGATTAGCGACAGATAGGTTAATCTCTTTTTAGTGTTCATGAGCCTTCTCTCAAATTAAATTTTAGAGGCGATTATATCACATAACCGAATTCAGGCGGCAGGCAAAAGTGCCAGAATTTGAGCCAGGCTCCGGGAGAGGTTTAAGTCTGTCCCGGTCTTTATCTCTTCCGTCGCTTTTTCTTTCGGTTTATCTCTTTAAGAACAGCCGGGTGGAGGACTATGAAATAATAGGCAGCCAGGAAAACCAGCAAAACCGCTCCGGCCAGCCAGCGGCCCCTGACCAGGTTCCATATGGAATAGGATAGAAGCCCCAGGAACAGGGCCAGGTGAACAAAGGCGAACAGCCATTCGAACATCGGTCCGGCCGGGAACAGCCTGCGATCCTAACGCCGGCTGTGGTTCAATTTACTGAATCCTGGTAACAGAAATGATGATAATGGGTTCAACCGGGACGTCGCGGTACATGCCCTTGGTGGTGGTGGCCACCTCGGCAATGGCGTCGACCACTTCCATCCCCTGAATGACCTTGCCGAAAACGGCGTAACCGAACTTCTTGGGGTCGTTGGGCACGTGGTCCAGGAAGGGATTGTCCACCAGGTTTATAAAGAACTGGCAGGTGGCGCTGTCGATCTCAGGGGTCCTGGCCATGGCAATTGTCCCGCGCAGGTTCTTTAACCCGTTGTTGGCCTCGTTCTTGATCGGGGGCCGTTTTTCTTCTTTGGTCTGCAGGTCCGGGGTCAGACCGCCACCCTGGATCATGAAGCCTTTAATCACCCGGTGAAAAATGGTACCGTCGTAGAACTTGTCTCCGACATAGGTCAGGAAATTCTTGACGGTAATCGGGGCCTTATCAGCAAACAGCTCGATCACGATGTCTCCCTTGCTGGTCTTCATCAGGATACGGGGATTGGCCGCCAGCAGGGAGCTTATGGAGAAGACCAGGAGCAGGCTGAAAAAGATGAAAATAACTTTGTTCATTTTCTACCTCCGAATAAGAACTTACGATACCAAATAAAACAAAAATAATCAATTTCAGGATTGACCTCAGAAGTCGCCTCCAGAATTTAAGCTGACGGGCGATAAGGCTTGACTTTCCCGGCCGGAGGTGGGATAAAATGACTGAAAAGGAGGCTGCGGCATGCTAAAATCGGCAGTCAGGACACTCGGGGCACTGTTCATTTCCTTCATGATTTTTTCTTCTCCGCTGCTGGCCGATGGCCATCTGGAGTTTAACGTTCATTATTCCTACTGGACGCTGAACGTGGTCCGGGGCCTGGTGGAGAAGATGGTTAGTGACACCCTGGAGAACGACCTCAAGGACCGCTTTCTCGAGCAAATTCAGGCGGACTATCCGACTCTGGTCGAGAGCGGTTACCAGCAGAATGTCAACTTCGATGCGCCGGGCCACAACGTCGGGTTTGAACTCCGCTTTTATCCGGGAGGAAGGGGAGGAGCCTTTAGCCTCGGGCTGGCCGTCGAGCAGACCACCATGAAAATCTCTTTTCCATCGATTACGGCCAGGATGGACCTCGTCGACCTCAACCTGAACCAGACGTCTACTTTTAACGGCCAGGCCGGAGGGGAATTCATCATCAAGCCGCTGTCCTTCCACCTGAACATGCGCTGGGAATTCCTGCCTTCCAAAGTTCTGTCCCCTTACCTGACCATCGGGGCGGGGATTTCCACCTCCAAGAGCTTTTTCGATGCCCGGTACCGGTACGAGTACAGCGGAACGCTCACCCTTCCCGACAGTTCTACCGAACAGTACTCCGATTCCGATACCAAGACCCTGAGGCAGATCAAGGACGAGCGCCTGGCCGAGGGAAAGGACTTCCCGCTGAATTTCTTGCCGATCTTTCAATTCAACCTGGGATTGAGGGCCAGGCTATCCCGGGCCCTGAACCTGGTGGCCGACGTCGGAATCTTTGACGGCTTTCTTTTCCGTGGAGGGCTGTCCATCAGAATCTGATCAGCGGTCCGAGTTTTCAGGTTGGGAACAGGCCGGACGGCCTTGGCCTCGGCGGATTGAAATAATAGCTAACCAGCGAGAAATTTTTTACTCCAGCCCTCAACCTGCGGTATTATATCCTCTTTATATTTAAGCAGGGAGAAGTGCGATGAAACATCACTTCAGAAAAGCAGGCGCCTGGCTGATTGTTCTGGTGCTGGCCCTGTACCTGGGACAGCTGGCCGCTCCGGCTCAAACTCGAGTGGCGGATGACAGCCAGAAGTTGCTGCGGATATTCCACACCATTTCCAGCAACACCCTTATTGAGTATGTCAGGGAGCTGACCTCGGACAAGTACACCGGCCGCCTGACCGGGACCGAGGGTTATAACCTTTCGGCCGAATGGGTCATCTCCAAACTGAAAGAGTGGGGTCTGGAGCCGGCCGGGGACAAAGGAACCTATCTCCAGGCTTTTCCCAATCCTTACACCCTGATCCTGGACAGGGGCGAAGTGTCCATGCATCTCAAGGTGGGGAAATCCGATCCGAAGACCCAGGCCACGGTTAAGAAATATTATCTTTATGAGGATGAATATTTTCCCGGCGGTACCTCGGCCTCGGGTGAAGTCACGGCCGAGGTGGTTTACGTCGGCTACGGCATCACCGCTCCGGAACTTGGTTACGATGATTACCGGGGCGTCGATGTTCGAGGGAAAATAGTCCTGATGGAAAATGAAGTTCCCTACAGCCCGGACAAAGACCCGGAGACATTTAAGAAGTGGCGCCCCTATTCCTTCCACCAGTACAAGCTGCAGAATGCGGCCGCTCACGGGGCCAGGGGCATGCTGTATTATTACGGGCCGATCTGCAACCCGAACAACGACTATATCGACGGCTTCATCTACAGCCATGTCGGCCAGACAGTGGTCGACGATATCTTCGCCGGTACCGGCCGCACTTACCAGGCCACCGTGGAGAAAATCAGGACCGCCCTGAAGCCCCAGTCCTTTGCCACCGGCAAGGTCTTCACCATCAGGAACAAGACCGAACATCACCCTGAAGGTGTTGGCTATAACCTGCTGGCTAAAATAAAAGGGACCGACCCGGTGCTCGGGGAGGAAGTCATCATAATAGGCGGGCATCTCGACCACCTGGGGCTTTTCCCGGAACTGATGCCCGGGGCCAATGACAACGCCTCAGCCGTAGCCGTCATGCTGGGCCTGGCCGAAGCCATCAGCAAGAGCGAAATAAAGCCGAAGAGGACCATCCTCTTCGCCTTCTTTGGAGCCGAAGAACAGGGAGTGAAGGGCTCCGAGTATTACCTCCAGAACCCGGTCTATCCGGTGGAAAAAACCGTGGGGCTCATCAACATGGATGGCGTGGGTAGCGGGGAGCGGATTTTTGCCCTGGCCGGGAAGAATTTCCCCTGGCTGTATGCTCCCTTTGAAAAGGCCAACGCCGTCTACCTGCACCGGGAAATGGGTACCAATTACTGGGCCAACCTGACCCGGCCCAGGCTGGACGCGGCCCGGTTCATGGACAGGAATATCCCTTCGCTGTCATTCTCCACTTCGGGTCTGAGATTGCCATATCCCACTTACCATAATACCCGGGATAATATCAGCCTGATTAATCCCGAGATGCTGGAGGATATGGCCAGGCTGATGTTCCTGGCAGTCATGGAGCTGGCCAACGCCCCGGCCGAAAGCCTTAAATAAGCTTTCTCTAGACCGGGCTTGAAGACTCTTTGAACTATAACCTTTTTATATTTGTTTTTTGGCCAGAGCCTGAAAGAGAGGACTGCTCCCCTCGCTGAGGTCGGAAGCCCCTGGCCTGCGGTCCTTAATTTTATGGTGAGACCTGCGGCCCTCAATTTTTTTAAAGGTGCAGTTCAACAGTATCCTCGTCGGTCAGCAGGTATTCCCTGGTCACCCGCAGGCCGTTAATCGTGCCCGGCTTGTTCCAGACCCGGGCGTAGTTGAGCTTCTCGGCAAAGTCCTTGTGAACCTGTCGGGCCAGGTCCATTATGTTGCTGCCTTTTTTTAGGATGAAGGGAGAGTCATAATCTGGCTTTTTGCCTGGCACCTTGCTGTAAACCCTGACAATCTGTAGCAACTCGAAGACCCGGCGCCTCAAGTTTTCCAATCCCTCAGCCGTTACCGAAGACACCAGGAGCCGGTCCAGGGTTTTCCCGAAGAGTATGTCCAGTTCCTCCAGGAGGTCTCCGCTTCCCGGAAGGTCACACTTGTTTAAGACCAGGAGAGTCCTCTTCAGGAACGGGAATCTATCCGGCGGGATAACCGTTTCTGCGGAAACAAGTTCAACTTTCTTTTCCTTAAGGCGATTGATGATCGTTTCCAGCTGGCCCGAAGAATCCGGGCTGCTGGCATCCAGTACCACCAGGACCGCCTCGGCCATTTTGACCATCTCGGCCAGCCAGGATTCCATGAAATCGGCGGTGATGGGCGGGGTGTCGATGAGCTGTATTTTTATGTTTTCAAAAGGCATCATGTAGGGTGCGGCTGTCCTGGTGGTGAAGGGGAAGTCGGCCACTTCCACCTCCACTCCGGTCAGGGCCCGGATGAGGGCTGACTTGCCGGCGTTGGGCGGGCCGATGATTATGACCTGGCCGGCCCCGGATTTTTCAATCCTGAATAGCTGTCCCTTCCGGGCTGCCGGCCGCTGTTCGATTTCTTCTTTCAGCTTGGCAATCTTGGTACGGTACAGGGCTACCAGCTTTTCTGTACCCTTGTGCCGGGGAATGATGGACAGCAACTTTTCCATGATGGCAATTTTCTCTTCGGCAGTCTTCGCCTGGCGCAGGGTTTTTTCCACTTCGAAGTACTCTGGCGGCAGATTGGCCGGCATTTTTTGACCTCCAGGAATAACCTATTTTAACCTAGAACCGGTAGTTTTTTAAGCAGCCAGAATGGCCATCTTACCTCTTTTCTGCCGGTAAAATAAGTCGATTTTTGCCTGGAAAATGGCCCGCGGTTGCCTAATCGGGCCAGGTGATTTATAATATGCTGATAATAAATAAATTAGCAATAGTAAAAAAGCCGCTTTTGGGCCATTTTTTTCTTTACTTTTAGAGTGAATTGAGCTATAATTCTTCCTTAAGATGCCATACGGGTTATGCTGCTTCTGGTGCCTTCATAACCCCTAAATTTTTCCTGACGGGTTAAGCCATGAAAGATGAAAAGTATACCGCAGAAAGTATAAAAGTTCTCAAGGGTCTGGAGGCCGTCCGCAAGCGCCCGGCCATGTACATAGGGAGTACCGGTCCGGAAGGGTTGCACCATCTGGTTTATGAAGTGGTGGACAATTCAGTGGACGAAGCCCTGGCCGGATACTGCAGCCGGATTGATGTTATCATCCACGTTGACAACTCGATTACGGTCATCGACGACGGCCGGGGCATCCCGGTGGAAATGCATCCCAAGGAAAAAAGACCCGCGGCCGAAGTGGTCCTGACCGTGCTCCACGCCGGCGGCAAGTTTGATGATAAGTCCTACAAGGTCTCTGGCGGTTTGCACGGTGTCGGCGTGTCCGTGGTCAATGCCCTGTCCAGGCGCCTCGAGCTGGAGATCAAAAGAAACGGTGGCATCTGGACCCAGGTCTACGAGCGAGGCAATCCCAAGACCCCGCTTAAAAAAATCGGAAAGACCAACAAGACCGGCACCAAGATAACCTTCTGGCCTGACGACGAGATTTTTGAAACCACCGAGTTCAACTTTGAAATCCTGACCCAGCGGATGAGAGAGCTGTCGTTCCTCAACCGCGGCCTGAAAATTACCATCACCGACGAGCGGGTCAACAAGAGCCATGAATTCCAATACAAGGGTGGTATCCTCGAGTTCGTCCAGTGGCTCAACCAGAACAAGCAGGTTCTCAATCCCAGGCCGATCTATTTTGAAGCCCAGAAAGACGACATCATGGTGGAGCTGGCCTTCCAGTATAACACTGGCTACACCGAGAATATTTTTACTTTCGTCAACAACATCAACACCATCGAAGGCGGGACCCACCTCATCGGGTTTAAGTCGGCCCTGACCCGCTGCCTGAACAACTACGCCGAGGCTCACAACCTGACCAAGGACCTGGGCTCCGGTGGCATTTCCGGAGACGATGCCAGGGAAGGCCTGACCGCGGTTTTGAGCATCAAGATGCGGGAGCCCCAGTTCGAGGGCCAGACCAAGACCAAGCTCGGAAATTCTGAAGTTAAGGGTATCGTAGAGTCACTGGTCAACGAGCAGCTAACCGCCTACCTGGAAGAAAATCCGACCAACGCCAAGAGAATAATCGCCAAGGCCATCGATGCCGCCCGGGCCAGGGAGGCGGCCAGGAAGGCCCGGGAACTGGCCAGGAGAAAGAGCGTCCTGGAGACGGCCTCGCTCCCGGGAAAACTGGCCGACTGCCAGGAAAGAGACCCGGCCCTGGCCGAGCTGTTCATAGTTGAGGGCGACAGCGCCGGCGGTTCGGCCAAGCAGGGAAGGGACCGGCGGTTCCAGGCCATCCTGCCCCTCAGGGGTAAGATCCTGAACGTCTGGAAAGCCCAGCCAGACAAGATTTTCCATAACGAGGAAATTGGCACCATCATTGCCGCCCTGGGCACCAGTGCCGGGGAAGAGAGCTTCAGCCTGGAAAAGCTCCGTTATCACAAGGTCATCATCATGACCGATGCCGACGTGGACGGCTCCCACATCCGGACCCTGCTCATGACCTTTTTCTACCGGCAGATGAAGCCGCTCATCGAGAACGGCCACCTGTACATCGCCCAGCCGCCGCTCTACAAGATATCCCGGGGCCGAGAAGTCCAGTACCTGAAAGAGGAGCGCGACTACGAGAAGTGGATCGTCAAGAAGATTTCGGAAGAGTTCAAGATAAAAGTCAAGAACCAGAAAGAACCGGTCGAGGGTGAGAAGCTGCGCAAGTTCATCCTGAAAGTTATCCAGAAGAAAAATTACATAACCTACCTGGAGAAGAAGAATACTCCGTTCAGCCTGATCGAACTGCTGATCAGGGAAAATGTGACCGACCTGGAATTCCTGCAGGATAAGAAGAACATGAAAAGGCTGCAGGGCCTGATTTCCGGCCTGGGTTTTCAGACCGACCTGGTTCACGACGAAGAGTACGACGCTTATGAAATCATCGCCAGCTTCCAGGTCAACGGCTTCGCCAGCCGCACCCGGGTCAACCTGGACCTGGTCAATTCCATCGAATACAAGAACCTTTACAAGATCATAAAAGAACTGGAAGACTTCCAGCCACCCTACCAGGTGATCAACACCACCGAATCGGTCACCATCGAAAACGAGAACAAGCTCCTTGAATACCTGTTTGAGAGAGGTAAAAAAGGCGTTACCATTCAGAGATACAAAGGTCTGGGCGAAATGACTCCCGAACAGCTGTGGGAGACCACCATGAACCCCGAGAAGAGGGCCCTGCTCAAGGTATCCATCCAGGACGCGGTGGAAGCCGACAAGGTCTTCTCGGTGCTGATGGGGGAAGAGGTGGAACAGAGGCGGGAATTCATCGAGGAGAACGCCCTGCTGGCTCAGAACCTGGACATCTGACACGGTCATAGAGACTTGAGGGAAAGGTTGAACTGATGGCCGCAAAAAAACAAAAACCTGAACCAAAAAAGACCAGAAAAGAAAAACAGGAAAAGCCGGAAGAACAGCCCGAACAGACCAAGTCTTCTGGTCGGCAGCCGGAAGAGCCCGGGCCTGAACCCCAGAAAGCTCAGAACCCGGAGCAACTGGCCCCGATAGCCCAGAGCCTGTCCGTGGTCAGCCTGGAAGAGGAGATGAAGAAGTCCTACCTGGACTACGCCCTGAGCGTCATCATCGGCCGGGCCATCCCCGATATAAAGGACGGGCTGAAACCGGTCCACCGGCGTGTCCTCTACGCCATGTGGGAGACCAGCACCACCCACAATAAGCCATACAAAAAGTCAGCCAGGATTGTGGGTGATGTCATCGGTAAGTACCATCCCCATGGTGATGTGGCTGTCTACGACGCCCTGGTCAGGATGGCCCAGGACTTCAGCATGCGCTACCCGCTGGTGGACGGCCAGGGAAATTTTGGCTCCATCGACGGCGACCCACCGGCCGCCATGCGGTATACCGAGGTCCGGATGACCCGGCTGGCCGAGGAGCTGCTGGCCGACATCGAAAAGGACACGGTCAACTTTGTGCCCAACTACGACGAAAGCCTGTTGATGCCCGAGGTCCTGCCGGCCAAGTTCCCCAACCTGCTGGTTAATGGAGCCTCGGGTATTGCCGTGGGCATGGCCACCAACATTCCGCCTCACAACCTGGCCGAGGTCTGTGACGGACTGGTCTATCTCATTGACCATCCCCGGGCCAGCCTGGATGACATCATGAAATACATCCCGGGTCCGGACTTTCCCACCGGCGGTTATGTTTTTAACCGGCAGAACATCCGCCAGGCCTACCAGGAGGGCAAGGGAGTCATCCACCTCCGGGCCAAGACCACCATCGAGCGGGCGGACAAAGGGGAAAGAGACAGGATAGTCATCACCGAAATTCCCTACGGCGTCAACAAGGCCAGGCTGCTGGAGAACATCGCCGACCTGGTCAACAACAAGAAGATCGAGGGCATCGCCGACATCAGGGACGAGTCCGACCGGGAAGGCATCAGGGTGGTGATTGAAGTCAAGCGGGGCGAGCTGCCGGAGATAATCCTCAATAATCTCTACAAGCACACGGCCCTGCAGACCTCTTTCGGCATCATCATGCTGGCCATAGTCGACAAGCAGCCCAAGCTGTTGAACCTGCTGGAGATGATGAACTACTTCATCGCCCACCGCCGGGACGTCATCATCAGGCGCACCAAGCACGACCTGAAGAAAGCCGAGCATCGGGCCCACATCCTGGAGGGCCTGCTGATAGCCCTGGATTACCTGGATGCGGTCATCAACCTGATCAGGTCTTCCAAGACGGTGGAAGAGGCCAAGAACGGGTTGATGACCAAGTTCAAGCTGACGGCCATCCAGGCCCAGGCCATCCTGGAAATGCAGTTGCAGAGACTGACCGGGCTGGAAAGGCAGAAGATTGTGCATGAGCACCGGGACCTGCTGGCCCTGATCAAGCAGCTGAAGCTCATCCTTAAGAACCCGGAAATGGTTCTCCAGATCATCAAGGATGAACTCAAGCAACTTAAAGAACAGTATAAAGATGAAAGACGGACTGAAATCCGGGATGAGGTTATCACCGAGATCAAGGCCGAAGACCTGATCAAGGAAGAAGATGTGGCCATCGTCTACACCCAGTCCGGCTACATCAAGAGGACTTCCCTCAGTGCCTACCGCTACCAGAGCCGCGGCGGCAAGGGCCGGAAGGGAATTGAGATGAAGGCCGAGGACGTGGTGGAGAACCTGTTCGTGGGCTCCACGCATTCCTACCTCCTGGTCTTTACCAACCGGGGCCGGATGTACTGGCTGAAGGCCCTGGACGTGCCCGATGTCGGGCCCTCCGGCCGGGGCAAGGCCATCGTCAACCTGCTGGAAATGCAGCCGGATGAAAAGGTCCAGTCCATTTTGGCCGTCAAGGAATTCCGGGAAGACCAGTACGTGGTCATCATGACCGATACCGGGTTGATCAAGAAAACCAGGCTGAGCGAGTTCAAGAACGTCCGCCGGGGCGGGATTATAGCCATGAGCCTGAAACCCAAGAGCCAGCTGTTCACCGCGGCCCTGACCGACGGCAAGAATGACATCATCATCGGCACCAGGATGGGCAAGGCCATCCGCTTCAAGGAGAAACTGGTCAGGCCCATGGGACGCCAGGCAGCCGGAGTCAAGGCCATCACCCTGAAGCCCAAGGACCGGGTTATCAGCATGATCGTGGTCGGGCCTGAGGATAAGTACATATTCACTGCCTCAGAACGCGGCTACGGCAAGAAAACCCCGGTCGAGGATTACCCGGCCCATAACCGCGGCGGGCAGGGTGTGATCAACCTCAAGATTACGGACAAAATCGGTCCGGCCCTGGCCATGGTCGGGGTTAACGAGGACGACCTGCTGATCATCACCATAAGCGGCAAGGTTATAAGAATCAAGACCACGGAAATCAGGCCGCTCAGCCGGGCCACCCAGGGAGTCAGGCTCATCCAGCTGGAGGATAAAGACCGGGTCTGCTCCATTGCCAAGGTCCGGGAAGACTGAGGTCTGCCCCGGAAAAAGTGTTTGCTTTCGACCCGGCAATTTCTTAAAATCTGCCTGAATCCCAGCCGAGGAGGCTAAGAATGATTGAGACTTTAGCCCAGCTATTTTTAAATACGGTCAGGGAATTCCAGAAACCGGACCTGATGCTCTATAAAAAAGAGGGTAAGTACGTCCCGATTTCCACGGCCGAATTCGAAAGAACGGTGGTCCACCTGGCCCTGGCCCTCAACCATCTCGGTTTCAAGAAGGGCGACAAGCTGGTCATCCTGTCCGAAAACAGGCCCGAATGGGTGATGACCGATTTTGCCACCATCTGCCAGGGTGGCCTGACCGTTCCCATTTATACTTCCCTGACTGCCCAGCAGGCCGAATACATCATCCAGGATTCTGATGCCTCGGTGGTGGTGGTCTCGAACCCTGAACAGCGAGCCAAGATCGAAGCCATAAAGGGGAACCTGGGAAGGGTCCGGCACTTTATCACCTTCGAACCGGAAAGGGTCCCGGGTTTTATGAACCTGGCCGAGCTGCTGGAAATCGGCCAGAAGAAAGCTGCCGAGAACCCCGGACTCTTCACCAGCCTGGCCGGGGCCATCCTGCCCGAAGACGAGGCTTCACTCATCTATACTTCCGGGACCACCGGATATCCCAAGGGAGTTATCCTGACCCATCATAATTTCATTTCTAACGTGAAGACCTGCGTGGCCCTGTTCGACATCTCCTCCCGCGACACGGTCCTGTCGTTCCTGCCCCTGTCCCACGTCCTGGAACGAATGGTCATGTTTGCCTATATCTATGCCGGGACCACCATCGGTTTTGCCGAGAGCATAGATACCGTGGCCCAGAACCTGATCGAGGTCAGGCCCAATATCATGGTCAGCGTCCCCCGGGTGTTCGAAAAAATCTATGCCAGGGTGATGGACAACGTCCTGACCAGTTCCACCCTGAAGAAAAAGATATTTTTCTGGGCGTATAGAGTTGGCAAAAAGTATGCTCAGAAAGACCTGGCCGGAGAAAAGATTCCGGCCCTGTTAAAGCTTAAACGGAAAATCGCCCACAAGCTGGTCTTCAGCAAGATAATCGAGCGAACCGGCGGCCGGGTCCGGTTCTTCATTTCGGGCGGGGCTCCGCTGGCCAAGGATATCGCCGAGTTTTTCTATGCCCTCGGCCTGGTTATCTACGAGGGCTACGGGCTGACCGAAACTGCCCCGGTCCTGACCGTCAACCGCCCGGGAGCCATCAGGTTTGGCACGGTGGGTAAACCCATCCCCGAGGTTGAGCTCAAGATAGCCCCCGACGGGGAAATCCTGGCCAGGGGTCCTAACGTTATGAAGGGCTACTACAAGAAAGAAGCCGAGACCCGGGAGGTGTTCGAGGGGGGCTGGTTCCATACCGGTGACATCGGCCACCTGGACGAGGACGGCTTCCTGGTTATAACCGATAGAAAGAAGGACCTGATCGTCACTTCCGGTGGCAAGAATGTGGCCCCGCAGCCCATTGAAAACCTTCTCAAGACCTGCCCCTACATCAGCACGGTGGTGGTCATAGGAGACAAGAGGCGTTTCATTTCAGCCCTGGTGGTCCCCAACTTCGAGAAACTGGAAGAGCTGGCCAAAAGCCGCGGGCTGACCTTTG
Organism: Candidatus Saccharicenans sp.; assembly: GCA_024653215.1. Lineage (GTDB taxonomy): Bacteria > Acidobacteriota > Aminicenantia > Aminicenantales > Saccharicenantaceae > Saccharicenans. The sequence goes on from JANLFU010000006.1 coordinate 114,545, forward strand.
CCGACCGCCGGGAACTGGTCAAGAACCCGGAGATAGTGGCTTTCATCCAGGCCGAGATTGACCGGGCCACTGCCGGAATGGCTTCCTACGAAAAAATCAAGAAAGTGGCCCTGCTGGACAGGGAACTTGAGATTGAAAAGGGTGAGATTACGCCCACTCTCAAGGTTAGAAGGGCGGCCATAGAAAACCGTTACCGGGAACTGATCGACAGCCTTTACCGGGAGGATTCTTCGGCTTCTTCTTTGGATTCTTCCGAATAGTCAAAATAGAGGATACGGCCGCAGCTTTCGCACAGGTGCAGCTTGCTGCGGTCGCGGATTTCGTTCAACATCTGGGGCCTGATTCTTAGCTGGCACATGGAACAGAATTCTTCGATTACCCTGGACAGGGCGATCCCGGCCCGTTTCCTGGCAATGCTCTGGTAGAGCTGAAGCTGGGACTTGGCAATTCCCGGTACCAGCTCTTCTCTTTTCCTGGACAGCTGGTCTTTTTCTGCTTCCAGGGATTGCTTTCTCTGGGTTAGGGCGGCAATCTCCTGCTTAAGGTGTTCTTCCTCGTTTTTCTGTTTCAGGCTGGCGGTCCTGATTTCTTCCTCGATTTCGTCGGCCACCAGCAGTTCCCTGATGATTTCTTCTTCCAGCCGGTCGATTTTCTCCTGGGTTTCCTGGATTTCCTTGAGCAGGGAAGTGTATTCCTTGTTGGACTTGACTTCATTAAGCTGGCGCTTGTACTTGGCTATCTGGGCTTTCAGGTCCTTGACCTCGGCCTCCAGGTCCCTTCTTTTCTTCTGGTTCTGGGCCAGCCGTTCCTTGGCCCGGACCACCAGGTCAGAATCGGCCTTGATCTTTTTTTCTACCTGTTCTATGAGACGGGGGATGTCTGACAGTTCGGCGGTAACCTGCCTGAGGGCATTATCCAGCTCCTGGAGCTGGATTAATTTTTCAAAGTCAGCATCCACTCCATCCACTTTGTCTCTCGATTCATTTAGCCGTTTTTTGGTGGGCCTACCAGGATTCGAACCTGGGACCTGCCGGTTATGAGCCGGTAGCTCTGCCGCTGAGCTATAGGCCCTTTTTTTGATTTTATACCAGATATTTAGCGGTTAGTCAATTCGCCCCTAAAAGCTGTTGGTGAAGGAGCGGAGCTTCTTGGAGCGAGTGGGGTGCTTCAGCTTCCGCAGGGCCTTGGCCTCGATCTGGCGGATTCTCTCGCGGGTAACCTTGAACTGCTGCCCCACCTCTTCCAGGGTGTGCTCGTTGCCATCGCCCAGGCCGAAGCGCATCTTCAGCACCCTGGCTTCACGGTCGGTCAGGGTCTTCAGGGCCTCGTCGATGTGTTCCCGGAGGCTCTGGTAGATGACCCTTTCCGGGGGAGATGGCATGATCTTATCCTCGATGAAGTCACCCAGGTGGCTGTCTTCCTCTTCTCCGATCGGCGTTTCCAGGGAAATCGGTTCCTGGGCGATCTTGATGATTTTCCTGACCTTGCTGACCGGCATATCCATTTTCTTGGCGATTTCCTCGCAGGTGGGTTCCCGTCCGAGCTCCTGCACCAGCTGCCTGGAAATCCGGACCAGCTTGTTGATGGTCTCTATCATGTGGACGGGTATCCTGATGGTCCGGGCCTGGTCGGCGATGGCCCGGGTGATGGCCTGCCGGATCCACCAGGTGGCGTAGGTGGAGAACTTGTAACCACGCCGGTACTCAAACTTATCCACTGCCTTCATCAGCCCCATGTTGCCTTCCTGGATCAGGTCCAGGAACTGCAGGCCGCGGTTGCTGTATTTCTTGGCGATGGAGACCACCAGCCTGAGGTTGGCTTCCACCAGCTGCTTCTTGGCCTGTTCGCTGGTGCTCTTGCCCATCATGATGGCCCGGACCGCCTTTTTCAGGGCCTGGGAATCCAGGCCGATCTCCTTTTCTATCTTCCTGATGTCCTGGTTGATCCTCTTGATTTCGTTCTCGATGGCTTTCTTTTCGGCGCGGGACCGAACGGGCCGGAGTGCTTTTTTCTTGCCAGAGCTCACCTTTTTCTTCTGCTCCCTGGGCTTGCGGTTGAGGCTCTGCTCCAGTTCTGCCCGGCGGTATTCCAGCTCGTTAATCTCCCTTAGCTTATCCTTCATCTGTTCGATAACGGTCTCCCGCAGCCCCGGCTGCAGGTTAAGGTCCCGGATCAGGCGACTTAGTTTGACGATAATTCGTCCCCTGGCGAAGTTGAATTTCTTCCTTTTAGGCAGCGATTCAATTTTCCTGGCCAGGTCTTTGATATTTTTTATCTGAAGCAGCAGTTCCTGCTGCTTTTCCGGGAGCTTGTCTTCGGACAGCTCCTCGTCGTTGAAGTCAAAGTAATCCTGGATGGTTTCCGGGAATTCTTTGATCTTCTGTTCTATCTGCAGGATGTTGGTCAGGACCAGCCTGGTCTTGGACAGGGCCTTGATGATGGCCCGTTCGCCCCGTTCTATCTCCCTGGCGATGGCGATTTCACCCTCCCTGGTCAGCAGCGGGATGTTGCCCATCTCCCGGAGGTAGAGCTTGACCGGGTCGGTGGTTCTTTCCAGGCCATGGGTGCAGACCGGAACTTTCTTGTGGGGGAAGGGTATTATTTCTCGCTGCTGGGAATCGAGGATCTTGATCCCGTAGCTATCCATGGAGTTCAGGAAATCGTCGAAGTCGTCCTCGGCTCCAAACTCATCTCCCAGGGTCTGGTCGATCTCTTCCCAGGACAGGAAGCCCTGTCTCTTGCCCTTGGAAATCAACTGGAGAATTTCTTCTTTCTGGTACTTGTCGTCAGACGGCACTTACAGCCTCCTTCTACTCCGCAGGCCGGTGGCCTGGTTTATTATTGTTCGTATATATATGTTCATAGGGTCATGATCTGCCGGGTCAGCTCATGTTTCTGGTAGAGAAGAGACATGAGCTTTTCCTGGTCGCCTTTCTTTTCGGTCAGGGCGATCTCTCTCTGAATTTCCCTGAGCTTTTTCTGCAGGCTGTTTTTCTTCAGGGTTATCAGGCAGTCAAGAGCTTCACCTATGGAACCGTCGGGAATATCCTCCTGCAGCACCCGGCATAACTGGCCCAGCAGCCTGGACTCAACCTTTTCCTGGAGGGGAGCCAGGCTCCAGGTCTGTCCCTGCCGGTAAGATTCCAGGACATACCTGAAGACCGGTTCACCGGCCAGACCCCGAAAACAGTCCTCATCCATCTCTCCCAGTATCATCCTGGCAATTTCCTGCTGGTTGAAAAGCAGTTGCAGCAGTCTCTTTTCAGCCGGCAGGAAAATGTCTTTCTCCTCGCGGCTGGCGGCCGGGGCCGGCTTCCTGCTCTCCTCCAGCATCTGTCTCAGGGTGGTTTCGTTTATCTTGAAATATTCGGCCGTCCTCTTGAGATATTCGTTCCTGACGATGGCATCGGGGATACGCATGACTTCCTGAATAACCTGACGTGCAGCCCGGCTCTTTTCTTCCGGAATGTTCAGGCGGGCACCCTTTGAGTATTGGACCAGCAGGAAGCGAAAACCATCCAGGGCCCGTCGGGCGAGTCCCAGGTACTTATCCGGCCCGTACTTCCTGATGAAGGCATCGGGGTCAAGCTTTTCCGGCAGGACCAGGATCTTAACCTGGAGTCCCTTTTCCAGGCAGATGGGCACGGCCCGGAGGGCAGCATTCAGTCCGGCCTCGTCTCCGTCGTAATTGATTATGACCCTGGGGGCGTACCTCAGTATCTGGGCGGCCTGCTGCGAAGTGAGGCTGGTGCCCATGGATGCGGCCACGTTCTGGATGCCGGCCTGGAACAGGGCGGCAAAATCGGCATACCCTTCCACCAGGATCAACTCGCCGGCCTGCCTGATGCTGTCCCGGGTGAAGTTAAGACCGTAGAGGAGGTGGCCCTTGGTAAAAGTCTGGGTCTCCGGGGAATTAAGGTACTTGGGCTGTGCTTCGAAAATAGTCCGTCCGCCGAAAGCCACCACCCGTCCGGTCAGGGTGAAAATCGGGAAGATGACCCGGCCCCGGAAGCGGTCACGGTATTCGCCGGGCTTCTGACCTGGAATTATCAACCCGGCCTTTTCCAGAATCTGAGGACTGTATGACTGCTTGAAATTCTGGAACAAAGCATCCCAGGAGTTCAGGGCATAGCCCAGCCTGAGCTTCTTGATGGTGTCTTCGGAGAATTGCCGGCTTTTCAGGTATTCCAGAGCTTTTTTCCCTTCGGGAGTCCTGAACAGGTTGTTCCTGAAATAATTCAGGGCCTTGTCGTTGATTTCGAAAATTTTTTCTTCCAGCCGTGATTCGCGGGCTGCCTGTCGGGTTTCGGGCAGGGGAATCCGGTATTTTTCAGCCAGGAAACGGACGGCTTCGGGGAAGGTCAGGTTTTCCTTTTCCATCACCAGGGAAAACAGGTCTCCGCCTATGCCGCAGCCAAAACAATGGAAGAGCTGTTTATCTTCGTCGATGGTGAAGGACGGGTCTTTTTCCGAGTGGAAAGGGCATAGCCCAACCCATTTCTTACCCCGCTTTTTAAGGGTGGTGTACTGGGAGGCTATTTCGACAATAGAAGCCGCCGCCCTGATCTTTTCGGTTATCTCCATTAGGCTACGTAAGGTTTGCTTTTCTCATATAAAATAGGTTCGCCCCTGGCAGTTGTCAAGCTGGCTGCCGGGAAAAACTCAATTTTTTCAGCCAGAAAAATCATAGGTGGTTGATCAGGCTGGCCAGATAGCCAGCACCAAAACCGTTGTCTATGTTAACCACGGCCACGCCGCCGGGACAGGAATTCAGCATGGCCAGCAGGGCTGATAGCCCCTGGAAGTTGGCCCCGTAACCAACACTGGTGGGAACGGCTATGACCGGGGCCCGGAACAGTCCGGCCACCACGCTGGGCAGGGCTCCTTCCATCCCGGCCACCACCACCAGAACCCGGGCCTCCTTTATCAAATCATAATGCCCAAGCAAACGGTGCAGTCCGGCCACGCCCACGTCGTAGACCCGGTCGACGACATTGCCGAAGAACTCGGCCGTCAGGGCGGCTTCTTCAGCCACGGGTACATCTGAGGTACCGGCCGAGATGACAGCCACCCGGCCTTTTCCCTCCGGCGGCCTGGTTTTTAGGACCGTCAGGCACCTGGCCTGTTCATGGTAATGCCCGGCTTTCAATCGGGCCCTGATTTTCCTGTAGTTTTCGGGGGAAAGGCGGGTGATCAGAAGATTGCTGCCCTTCTTCAGGATGGCCGTGGCTATCTTAACCAGCTGGTCCGGGGTTTTACCCTGTCCGAAGATGACTTCGGGCGTGCCACGCCTGAGCTCCCGGGCATGGTCCACCTTGGCAAAACTCAGGTCCTGGTAGGGGAAATGCTGGAGCTTGTCCAGGGCCTGCTGGGGGGTGATTTCTTTCCGGTAAAGCTTATCGAGGAGGTCGACCAGAAGCGCTTTCACGGATGGATTTTAGCATAAAAATTGAATTTTGGCATCACCCGGCGGTAAAGTTTTGCCCTTTCCCGGCTGGCTTGATTAACGGGTTGCTATGTTGTAAAATAGCAAAAACTTAAGATGGAATCGTCAGGAGAAAGCAGTGAGCGAAGCCAAGAAAAAAGATGATTATCAGAAGGCGCTGGCCCTTTACAACCAGGGAATAAAGGATTTCCGCAAGAACGACTATGATAAGGCACTGGTTTCCTTCAGGGAGCTGGTGGAAACCTATCCAGAAGAACACGAGCTGGTTGACCGGGCCAAGGTTTACATCAGCATCTGCGAGAGAGGTCCCAGGAAAGAGTCCATCTCTCCAAGGAATATCGAGGATTATCTTTTTTATGCCCAGATGAGAATCAACCAGGGTGACCATCAGGCCGCGCTGAAGCTGCTGGAGAAAGCCCTGGAGCTCAAAAGGGAGGAAGCCAGGGTTTATTACCTGATGGCCACGGCCTATGTCCAGGCCGGACAGGTGGATGAAGGACTGGAAGCCCTTAAGAAAGCTCTCCAGAAAGATAAGTCCCTGGCCGTCATGGCTCAGAATGAGCCCGATTTCGAATCCATCTGGGAAGACAAAAGGTTTAAGGTCCTGGTCAAACTTTCATGAAAAATAAACTCCTGGTTCTGGCCTGCGCGGATGAGGTCCTGGGCGGCCAGAAACAAAACCTGCCTTCCATAATATCTACTCCTTCACTGCTGACCGGTCGTCTGGAGATCCTGGTGAAGCTCAGGCCGGAGAGAATTGGCTGGCTCGGGACGGAAACGGCCGAGGCCGGGAAGTTCCGGAAAAACCTGTTAAGGGTGCTCCCGGCTGGAGAGTTGAACTCTTCGCTGTCAGCCCTGTTGGAAAGGATTAAGAAAGGAAGGTCAACCGGCGATCTCCTGCTCCTGTCACCAGAGTTTTTCCCCAGGGAAGCTGGCTTCTTAAAGAGATTTCTTAACTTCCATCAAAAATCGGGCAATGACCTAACCCTGGTTGGGGAACGCATAGGTTCTCCCGAGGACCGATCGTCGGAAGATTATTTTGTTCATCCCGGGCTGGCCCTGGTCTCCTATGATGGCCACCGCAGATGGCTGAGCCGGGTCCGGCCGTTCAAACCTTCCGGTCAGCTCGACGTGGTGGCCCTGGTGGAGGCAGCCTGGGCGGCCGGACTCAGAATAGGTTTTTACTGGGTAAAAGAAACCGACAAGAACTTGTTCATCCCGGTCAATTCTTTATCCGACTATTCCCGGGTGGCTGAATTTCTCAGGCAGGCCAAGATAGCTGAACTGGAAAAACGGGGGGTGTTCTTCCTGGACCAGGCCTCGGTCTGGATTGACCCCAGGACTAAGGTCGGTCCGGGAACGGTAATTTACCCCTCGGTTATCATTGAAGGCAGAAGCCGGATTGGCCAAGATTGCCTGATATATCCACACTGTCATATCATTAACAGCCGGCTGGGAAACCGGGTCAAGGTGTTTGGAGCCACGGTTATCGAAGGTTGCCGCATTGATAACGAAGCCCAGGTCGGGCCGTTTTCCAGGCTGCGGCCGGAAACCAGGCTGCGTCGGGGAAGCCATGTGGGCAATTTTGTGGAGATGAAAAAAACAGTCTTCGGGGAAGGTTCTAAGGCCATGCATCTCAGCTACCTGGGTGACACCAGGGTTGAGGAGAAAGTCAACGTGGGAGCCGGGACCATCACCTGCAATTATGACGGATTCAGAAAAAATAGAACGTTCATCGGCCGGGGAGCTTTTATAGGTTCCGGAACGGAACTGGTGGCTCCGGTCCGGGTGGGGCGTGGGGCCTATGTGGCTGCCGGCTCAACCATAACCGAGAACGTAAAACCCGAAGCCCTGGCCATCGCCCGGGCCCGCCAGGTGCAGAAACCGGGCTGGGCCAGGGAACGCAGGGCCAGTCTCCAGGCTGCTGGTAAAAAAGCAGCTAAAAAAAAGGGGAAATAAAGTCCCTTCAGAAAGGGCGATTCAGTCCCGGGGAGTAGCTTTCTTTTTTTCTACGCGATAAACGTGGGCAATTCTCTGGATGGCGGTCAGGTTGGAGACCACGGCCAGTATGATGATGACCGCAATCATTACCGTGTCCCTGTTCCCGAGAATCAGGGACAGCAGGGTGCCGATAATGAGGAGCACCATTCTTTCAGCCCTCTGCATGATTCCCAGCTGGCAGCTGACTCCCAGGCTTTCCGCCCTGGCCTTGGTATAGCTGACCATGGTAGAACCGAGGAAGGCCAGGGCTAGGACCCACAGGACCCAGTGAGGTCCGAAATAAAATCCCAGGCCGAGGTAGATGGCAAACTCCGAGTAACGGTCGAGGCTGGAGTCGAAAATCGCGCCGAATACGGTCCGGCGGTTGCTGTTGGTGGCCACCTTGCCGTCCAGGATGTCCAGCATCCCGCAGAAAACCAGGAAGACCAGGGCCCAGCCCCAGCTTCCCAGGGCAAAAAACAGTCCTACCAGCAGGCCGGCCAGAAGGCCAAGAAAGCTGAGCAGGTTAGGACTCAGCTTCAACCGGACCAGGAACAGAGAGAAACGGTCAAAGACTTCCAGGATGAAGATGATTAACTTCCTGGGAAGGAGCCTGAACCCTTTGTTCTCATAGCTGACCATCGTTTCAGAATTATAATTGTCATGGATAAAAAAATCAATTTGGCGAATAGCCCCGCTCACAATCTTCTTGAAAGCGATTCGTAGCCTTACGAGAAAATTAAGGCGAAAGGTAAGGCCTTCCGGGGAGTCTGGAGTGGTATACCTGTAGATAAAATTGGCCGGTAAGCCATGCGCTGAAACAGGGCGAGCCTGACCTAAATTTATGGGTAAAATGACAGCAGAAGGGCGATGGGGCGGGAGCTACCTCGTTTTTTATAATTACGGTTATGATGCCGGGGCCCAAACCCGTGGCCCATACAGCCAGAATAATGATCCGGCCCTGAAAAGGCAGCTTGAACATAAAAAAACAGTATGATAACCTTTAATCCACTTATTTTATTCAGCAAATTCTCGAGTTTATGAATCGACTTTTCATTTCAAGGTGATTTTGTTTAGGAGGCGGTCATGAAGGAAAAAATTGAAATCAAGAGTCCGCAGGGAAAACTGGGAGTCCTGATCCCAGGGATCGGTGCCGTGGCTACCACTTTCATGGCCGGAGTCTTCCTGGCCAGAAAGGGACTGGGCAAACCTTTTGGTTCTCTGACCCAGATGGGCACAATCCGGCTGGGTAAAAGGCCGGAAAAGAGAGTTCCCAGAATAAAGGATTTCATTGAACTGGCCGAATTGAATGACCTGGTTTTTGCCGGCTGGGATATTTTCCCGGATAACGCCTACGAGGCCGCGGTCAAGGCCGGCGTGTTGAGGAAAGAGCACCTGGAACCGGTCAGGGAAGAGCTGGAGCAAATAAAGCCGATGCCGGCAGTTTTTGACCGCAACTATGTTAAAAGGCTGGACGGGCCTAATAAGAAAAGCGGTGCTAACAAGTACGAGCTGGCCCTCCAGTTAATGGACGATATAAAGAAATTCAGGGAGGAAAATTCTCTAAACCGCCTGGTCATGATCTGGTGCGCCAGCACCGAGGTTTTCCTCAAACCGGAACCGGTGCATCAGACCGTGGACTCCCTGGAAAAAGCGATGAAGGAAAATCATCCGGCTATTGCCCCGAGCATGGTCTATTCTTATGCCGCCATCAAGTCTGGTGTGCCCTTCATAAACGGTGCCCCCAACCTGACGGTTGACATTCCGGCCATGGTCGAGTTGGCCCGTCAGCATAATGTCCCCATAGCCGGCAAGGATTTCAAAACCGGGCAGACCCTGATGAAGACCATCGTGGCCCCGGGCCTAAAGGCCAGGCTGCTCGGCTTGAACGGCTGGTTTTCCACCAACATCCTGGGCAATCGGGACGGGGAAGTTCTAGACGACCCGGATTCTTTCAAGACCAAGGAAGAGAGCAAGCTCGGAGCCCTGGAATACATACTCCAGCCCGAACTTTATCCCGAGCTTTACGGAAAGTTTTACCATAAGGTCCGCATCAACTATTACCCGCCTCGCGGAGACAACAAGGAGGGCTGGGACAACATCGATATCTTCGGCTGGCTGGGTTATCCCATGCAGATCAAGATAGATTTTCTCTGCCGGGACAGCATCCTGGCCGCGCCCATCGTGCTGGACCTGGTGCTGTTCATGGACCTGGCCCAGAGAGCCGGTTTCCGGGGCATCCAGGAATGGCTGTCCTTCTATTTCAAAACCCCGATGTGTGCGCCCGAGCTCTACCCGGAGCATGACCTGTTCATCCAGTTGATGAAGCTCAAAAATACCCTGCGTTACATGAAAGGCGAAGAGCTGATAACCCACCTGGGCCTGGAATATTACGATTGAGCTCAGGGCCCGCCCGGGTCGGTTGACACCTGTTTTCATTTGTGAATTAATTATTTCTATTCTTTCTGTTAAGAGGTTTAAGATGGCTCAAAAATCATTCCAGCTTAAAAAAACTTCGGTACTACTAATAATAATTCTGGCGGTTTCTTTCTTTGGACTGGTGGCCAGGCCGGCTTTTTCCCAGAGCAGCTATGACCTCAACAAGGAAAAAGTCCTGTTTACCGTGGGTTATGCCCACCTCGACACCCAGTGGCGCTGGGACTACCAGAAGACGATTAAAGAATACATCTGGAATACCATGGTCGATAACTTTGCCCTGTTCGAGAAGTACCCGGATTACGTTTTCAATTTCAGCGGGGCCAATCGCTACCGGATGATGAAGGAATATTACCCGAAAGAATATGCGAAGGTTAAAGACTACGTGGCCAGGGGGCGCTGGTTTCCCTCTGGTTCCTCCATGGAAGAAAATGATGTCATGGCCCCGTCCTTTGAGTCCATCATCAGGCAGATTCTCTACGGCACCGAGTATTTCAAGAAGGAATTCGGATTCAGCAGCAAGGAATACATGCTGCCCGACTGTTTCGGTTTCCCGGCTTCTCTGCCTTCAATCCTGGCTCATTGCGGGCTCAAGGGTTTTTCCACCCAGAAGCTGACCTGGGGTTCGGCGGTCGGCGTTCCGTTCAATGTTGGCACCTGGTACGGGCCGGACGGGCAGTTCATAGTGGCTGCCCTCAATCCCGGTGATTACACCGGCAAGATAACCGGCGACCTGACCCAGAATCCGACCTGGAGGCTCAGGGTCAATGAAAACGGGCAGAAGTACGGCGTCTACGGTGATTACATGTATTTCGGAACCGGAGATGTCGGCGGGGCACCGGATGAAAACTCGGTCCGGAACCTGGAGCTTAGCCTGGAGAGCAGCAAGCAGTCCGACCTCAGGGTGGTCTCGTCCCGGGCCGATGAGTTTTTCCTGAACCTGAATGATATGCAGAAAAAAAGATTGCCCACCTACAGCGGCGAGTTCCTGCTGACCAACCATTCAGCTGGCTCCATCACTTCCCAGGCGGCCATGAAACGCTGGAACCGCAAAAATGAATTCCTGGGCTATTCGGCCGAAGCGGCGGCGGTGGTGGCCGACTGGCTGGGCGGGGCGGCCTACAACAGGGAAAAAATCAACGAGGCCTGGCGCCTAGTTCTTGGCGCCCAGTTTCATGATATTCTGCCGGGAACCAGCATTCCGCGAGCCTACGAGTTTTCCTGGAATGATGAAATCCTGGCGGCCAACCAGTTCAGCTCGGTTCTCAAAGATTCAGCCGGTGCAGTCATCCGGGCCATGGACACCAGGGTGAATGGTTATCCGGTGGTCGTCTACAACCCGCTGGCTTTTGACCGCGAAGACGTGGTGGAAGCCGAGCTGGAATTACCTCAGTCCTCTGACTACCTGAGAGTTTTTGCCCCAGACGGTCGGGAAGTTCCATGCCAGGTCCTGGGGAAAAGTGACCGTAAAGTCAGGCTGGCTTTTGTGGCTACCGTTCCATCTCTCGGCTTTAGCGTGTACGATGTCAGGCCTTCATCTGAACCCTGCCGCCTGAACACCGGTTTGAGAGTTGGCCCTAGCCTCCTGGAAAACAACCGTTACCTGGTTAAGCTTAACAAAGATGGTGAAGTGTCAAGCATCTTCGATAAAAAAGCCGGCCGGGAGCTGCTGGCTTCTTCTGCCAGGCTGTCCTTCCACTACGAAAAGCCTCAGCAATGGCCGGCCTGGAACATGGACTGGGAAGACCGGATGAAGCCGCCGTCCGGGTACGTGACCGGCCCGGCCAGGATTACCGTCGTGGAAAACGGCCCGGCCAGGGTAGCCATAGAAATAGAGAGGGAAGCCCGGGGTTCCAGGTTTGTCCAGACCGTGCGCCTGGCTGCCGGCGGGGCGGGCGACCGGCTGGAATTTTATAACCTGATCGACTGGGCTACCAGGGAATCGTCTCTCAAGGCCGCCTTCCCGCTCACCGTTTCCAATCCCCTGGCCACCTACAACTGGGGGTTGGGGACTATCCAGCGGGGCAACAATGACCCCAAGAAGTTCGAGGTGCCCTCGCACCTGTGGTTCGACCTGACCGATAAAAGCGGCAGTTACGGCGTTTCCATCCTGGAGGATTGCAAGTACGGTTCCGATAAACCGGCCGACAACATGCTGCGACTGACACTGCTTTATACACCTGGAGTTAGGTCCTGGCCCGGAGAGCAGGCCACCCAGGACTTCGGCCGGCATGAAATTCTTTACGCCGTTTACGGTCACCAGGGAGACTGGCGACAGGGCGGGACCGGACAGCAGGCCCTGCGTCTTAACCAGCCGCTCCTGGCCTTCCAGACTGTTTCCCATGAGGGCAGTTTGGGCAAGAATGTTTCTTTTCTGAGGGCCAGCCAGGATAATATCCATATCTCGGCCGTGAAGAAAGCAGAAAATTCAGACGAGGTGATAATCAGGCTGGTCGAGACCAAAGGCCAGAGTTTAAAGAAAGCCACGCTGTCTTTCCTGACCGGAATCAGCGCGGCCCGCGAAGTCAACGGGGTGGAAGAGGAGGTCGGGCCGGCCGTGGTGCGCGAGGGCAAGCTGGTTTTTGATATTAATCCTTATGGAATTAAAACCTTCGCCTTAAAGCTTCTTCCGGCCAACAGCCAGCTGGTACCACCTAACTCGGCACCTGTCGAGCTTCCCTTTAATATCGATGTCTTCAGCCACGACGAAAACCGCAAAGATGGCGCTTTTGATTCCAGCGGGCGAAGCTTCCCGGCCGAGTTGTTGCCGGATACCATTGTGACCGATAGCCTCAGCTTCAAGCTGGGTCCGAAAGAAGAAGGGGCCAAAAATGCTGTGGCCTGCCAGGGCCAGGAAATAGAGCTGCCGGACGGCAAGTTTAACCGCCTGTACATTCTGGCCGCGGCTTCCGCGGAAAATCAGAAAGGTCAATTCATGGTAGGGGAAGAGGCCGTGGAGATTCAGGTGGCTTACTGGTCAGGCTTTATCGGCCAGTGGGATAACCGGACCTGGGCCGAGGGCCCGGCCGGAAAAATTGACTTTGACCGGGATAAATATACCTACACGGGAGTTGTCCCGGGTTATACCAGGCAGGATGAAGTGGCCTTTTTCACCACCCATCTACATCACCCGGCCGAGGGCAATGAACCTTATATCTACGGATACATTTTCAAGTATGCGGTGGAGCTACCGGCTGGAGTCAGGAAGATCAAGTTGCCGGTAAACCCGGCCATCAAGGTTCTGGCCATGACCGCCGCCTGGAACGAAAATGACAACAGCCGGCCTGCCCGGAATCTTTTTGACGTGCTGAACAGAGACCAGGCTGATTATGAAAGATGGCAGGTGGTCCCGATTCCAGTCATCAGTCCGGCCCGGGCTTATGTCAGTCCTTCTGAGCCGGCCAGCGTGAATATAAGCGTTGGACTGGAAGGGGCCGAGATTCGGTATACGCTGGATGGCAGCGAGCCGACCGAAAAGTCGCCAATCTACGAGGGCCCGATAACCATCAAGGGCACGGCGGTTCTTAAAGCCCTGGCTTTTCACCCGAGGCGGCAGCCGAGCCCGGTGGCTTCAGCTTTTTACAGCCAGTCCTATCCCGTTAAGGACATCGTTTATTTCAGCCCACCGGCTTCGTCTCGTCAGGGTGCGGCCGGTGAAAAGACTCTGGTCGACCTGGTCAAGGCCCGGCCCGAGGCCAGGGACCAGAACTGGCAGGGTTATGAAGGCAATGACCTGGTGGTGGTCCTGGACCTCGGCCGAAAACAGGACCTCTACGAGCTGGAGCTCAGTTGCTTCGAGAATAATAATGCCAGGATTTTCCTTCCGGCCCGGGTGGAAGTGGAAGTATCGCTGGATGGCCGGAAGTTTGAAAAGGTAGCTGAAAAAGAATATGCCCTGCCGGAAAAGCCACAGGGGCCGGGTCAGAAATCGCTCTATGTTTCCCTCAGGGGTTCGGAAGGGCGGTTCCTCCGGGTTAAAGCGATTAATGTTGGCACGGTTCCGGAGGGCTTCCGCAACGCCGGGCAGAAAGCCTGGATGCTGTTTGACGAGCTGTATGTAAGGTAGTAATTAAACGGTTTCAGGTACTGAGGCCAAATTCAGGTTTATTTTATCAATACCTGGCTTCCAGTTTCTTGTAAATCTTGGCCAGCCGGTTGAAGGCAGTGGTGACATGCTTATCCAGGGCCTGGCTGGCGGCAGCCGGGTTCCGGCGATGCAACTGGCTGAACTTTGACTCAAAGAGCTTCTGGCCGTTCAGGTATTCTTTTTCCAGGGGCCGGAGTTCTTTGTTAACCACCTGTATCATCTGGCCGTAGTTACCCTCGACCAGCCTTTCGAACCTGAGCACCCTGGTATGAAGCAGGCGGTCGCGGGCGGCGATCAGCTCTTCTGGCTGGAAGTGCTGCCGGTAGAAGAGTTCGTAGTCGTGGTTGGTCGGGCCGGCGCCCAGGCCTTCGGGCATTTTTTCTATTCCGTAATATAGCGGAAGATAGATGGTGGTATCCGGTTTGCCCAGGGCCAGCCACAAAAGGATAGAAATCGGTTCCGGTTTCTGGCCGTCGAGGACTGCCACAAATGAATTTATTGTGGAGCTGGTACAGATGGTGCGAAATTTGGTTAAATTGGGGCTGCCTTCTTTATACCCGCCGGTGGCGTCGTACTCAGTTCCCTCGTAATGGTCGCGAAGCAGGGACATCAACATTTCGGCCGTTACCTGGCGAGCCGGTTTGAAGGAAAAGGGAAAATCGTCATCAACCTTCCAGTCTTTCCCGCTGAGGATGACCAGCCCCCGCCACATCCGGAGGCTGTTGCCGTCTGATACCGGGTCCCGGCGGGAAGGCCGGCTGAAAGCCTTTTTGAAATCAAAGGGCCCGTCTTTTTCTTCATCGTACCAGCCATTCTTCCTGGCATATTCAATGATATCCGGACTGCCCAGGAAGTTATCGGGGTCGTCCAGCCTGACCTGCCTGATGGTGTAGTAATTGGGAATTACCGCCACCTCATCATCGGGCACCCGCTGGGCCAACCAGTGCCGGCCCCTGATGACGGCCAGCATCCAGGCTTCGTTCTTGTCGGCGATTGAGTAAGTTCTACCGGAGGAACGATAGCCATACTTTTCCACCAGCTCTCCGGCCAGCCTGACCGCTTCCCGGGCCGTCCTGGCCTTTTCAGCCACGATCCTTCTCAGCATGTAGCCTAGGCCGCCGTCGGTGTAATCTTCGGCGTTTTCACGGGAGCTGCAGGCATCCGAGGTGATAACCACGCCGTGTTCATTAACGAAGCTGTCGGCGAATTCCTGGGCGGAGGCTTCAATCCAGATAAAGCCGTTGGTCCGGCCGTCGGTCTGGTAGACGGCCCCGTGTCCCAGGTTGATTTTGACTTCTGGCCCGTAGTTACGGGGAGCAATTTTCCTGACATTGACGATGATGTCGCCGGTGTCATCTTCATTGTGGGCCACCATGACCGAACCATCGGCTGAGGCCTTTTTGCCCACCAGAACGGTGTAGCAGTTGAGTTCTTTCCGGCCTGCGGCCTGTAGCGTCAGGCTCATGACCAGGAATAGGATGGCTATTATGGTAAATCTCACACAGCGATTTTTCATGAATATCCTCCGTTTCGGTTCAGCCTTCAGGTCTGGCACCGGGCAATTAATATAACTTAAAGCAAGACGGAGAAGCAAACGGGTTGTCTATCCTGGATAACTATTTATCGATTTACTGATTTCCATGTCGGTCTTAGGGGCAGGTCGGGCCCTATCCAGAATAGCGGGTAGAGGTACCAGCCTCGCCGCTGATTAAGAAATGATTACGGCCTTTTTAAGTTACGGGCTATAATCTATCTGGAGATTCCCTTTAGGAGGTAGGCGATCATGGCCGGAAAAGAAACCATTATGGCTGACTGGCTGGACGGCGTGGCTTTTGAAACAGCTGTGGATGAACATCATATAATTCTGGATACTCCCCAGGATTTCGGGGGCAAAAACCGTGGGCCACGACCCAAGCCGCTGCTGCTGGTGGCCCTGGCCGGCTGTACCGGCATGGACGTGATCTCCATGCTGCAAAAGATGAGGGTGCCGGTGGAGAAATTCAGGGTGGTGGTTGAGGGCGACCTGACGGCCGAGCATCCCAAACAATTCTACCGCATTCATCTCGTCTATGAATTTACCGGGAAAAACCTGCCGCCCGAAAAACTCAGGCAGGCCATAGAGCTATCTCAGGAGAAGTACTGTGGAGTCAGTGCCACCATCAAGAAAGCCATGCCATTGACCTGGGATATGAGGATAACGAGCTCCGAGGGCTGAGGCTTTAAGCCATGGCCTGAGTTTTTTAAACAGTCAAGGCCTTTAAGGTCGACGAAAAATATCCAGGTTGGGTAATAAAGACAAACCAGATTATTCTAAATTACTCTATTTTTTCCTCTGTATCTTCCTGGGCAGATTCTTCGGTTTCCTGGTCGCCTATTGGCCGGCGGCGCGGGCAGGAGGTCACTGGGCAACCAACGCAATCAGACTTTTTATCCAGCTCGGCATAGAATTTCTTTATGAACTCCTTAAGTTCTTCGTCGCTCATCCGGCTAAGGTCTTTTTCGTCCATGGGTTTCCTTCTCTCAAGATCTGCCTTCAACCTGATTCGGCTTGAACTAGGTATTTTTCTTCCAGCCTGTCCAGCAGCCGGTGAAATTCCTGGTGGCGACCGGGGCCGACGATTTCACGCTCGATGCGGTCAAACCCTTTTTTGAGGTTCTCCTGGGTCTTCTTGCTCAAACGGCTGTCGGCCAGCGGATACAGGATATTATCCTCTTTTTCTATGTGGGCGGCCAGCAGGTCAGCATAAGCCCTGGCCTGGCGGGCAAAGTTCAGCCCGGCCCGGTCCTCCCCCCTGGTTATGCCGCTTATCGACTCCTCCATGTTCTTTATCAGGGCCCGGCCAGCCTGGTGCTCAGCCAGCATGACTTCAATTGGGCCTGGTTCGCCTGAAATCCCGGCTTTTTCCATGGCCGGGAATAACAGTTCCTCTTCCTTGGCATGATGGCAGCGGTCGGCGAAGACCTTCAGGAATTCCAGAATATCGCTGAGGTCTTTTAGGTCTGCGCCCTGGCCGGCTTCCAGCTTTCTGGCCACCTCGGTGAGTACGTTCAACATAATTATTATTGCCCGGTGTTCCTTCTTCAATTCATCCGTGGGTTTCATTTTCCCCTCCCACATCCAGATTAGACCCCGCGGTCTGGTCTGTCAATCAGGCCTGGCGGCAAAGCACTTGATTTGTTAAGAATTGGGTTGAATGAAGGCTCTGGATTTTCCCTGATCGTGGCGATAATTCTGCTGAAAAATAGATTTTCACGGGATTATTTTTCCTTATTCCTTATCCGTTTCGGCCAGACTGGGTCTGGCCGTCTGAAGGCGGGGCGAGCCGTTTGATTTAGGATGACTGGAAAGATACTGGCAGGCAGCGCTGTTGCTCAACGGCCGGGAATATGGAAAACAGGAAGGTGGAAAGTAAGTTGACTGGGAATACAGAGAAATGCCGAGGGCCGGACTCGAACCGGCACGGAGTTTACACCCCGAGGGATTTTAAGTCCCTTGCGTCTACCAATTCCGCCACCCCGGCGGCTCCTGATAATTTAAACACAATCGGGCAGGCCGGTCAACACTTCCCCTTCGCTTCGTGACCTAAAGGCACTGTCTCATCAGTTATAGTCCAGTGTAGCCAAGGGCCTGGCAGGCAGAAAAAGACCCCGGCTTTTACAAGCGCATACTTTTCAGCCCCGATCGCCTTCAGATTGGGGGCACGGCAAGGGGAATTACCTGGTCAGTTCAATCCCACTTGCCCAATCCCGGACCTGCCGGGCTCAAATATTCCACCCCGTGATACCCGCCGCAGGGATCATTGTAAACGCTCTGAATAATTGCAAACGAACCCCATATTGCCGGCCCGATTTCAGTACCATCTGCCCTGTACCATTTTCCATCTTTTAATGTCGCATCAGCCGGTACCGCCACTATTTTTTCAAACCAGGTCCACTGACATTCTTTCCCCGTGGCATCTTTGTAGGTCCCTGGTTGATGGTTGGTTAACCAGGCCCCCGATCCAATATATGATGAATATCCATAATGTCTGTCAAGTTGTCCGTCTCCATCACAATCCATATTGCTTAACCAGGCATCGTTCCATTTCATGCTCAGTACGTCCTGACGATAAGGCCAGTACCATTTTTGCTGAACTGCTTGTATTTGTAGATCAGTATAGCCTTCTTCTTTAAGCCGGGAGAAATAGGCTTCATCATCACCTTCATACGGAGGATAACCGTCCCGGCCGAGATAGGCATTGCAATAGTAGCCGTTGAACATATGGGCCTGGTAATTATAACCAAAAGGATCAAAACCGGGTTTAATCGGAGTGCCTTCCAGATAATGACCGGCAGAGTAAACCAATAAGCCATCCTGGATTTTTGTACATCGATCAGGCCCCTGTGCTGCAATGGCGATCTCGTCCGTGAATGTGAATAGGCTGACGAGCAAAAAGAGGATACCAAAGACCCAGAGGACAGAAAAAATTACCCTCTTCATAGAAACCCCTCCCTTAAAAATCTTGCAAATTAATTTAAAAGCAGAAAACTCTAGTTTGTCAAGTCCCGTACTTAGAAATAAGACGTTTATTCCACCTTCAAATGCATTTCAATCCCGGCAATCGTGAAAGCTCAAAAGAATACCGAGACTCCTATCAGGAACTGGTGGTGGTTGAAGTTTTCCTTTTCCCCATCAAAGTCCAGGCGGTTGTGCAGAAAGCGGTATTCGAACCTGATGGCCGCCGAATTCCCGACCAGGTACTTGAGCCCGGCCCCGGCGTTGATGACGAAACCATTGACTTCATTATCTGCTTCCATCACATAGCCAATCTTGATCCCATTGGTAATTCCGACACCGGCCAGGAGAAAAGGCCGAAAAGAGCCAGCCGTCTTGAAATTATAAACGCCATTCAGGTTGAAGAGATAACCCAGGTCGCTATCTTCGACCTTCATCAGGAATAATTCCGGCTCGACCTCTAATCCTTTCCAGAGATAATAACCCAGCCTGAGGGGGATGGTCAGGATATCGAAGGCTTCCGTGGACTCTGAGCCCTTGACGCTGCTATAGTCAAAACCGATGCCCAGCTCCCATTTTTTGCCCTCTGGTTGAGCCGAAGCGGTCAGGGCCAGGGCCATTATGCCGATAACAATCATCACCAGAAGTTTTTTCATGTTTACTCCTTTTGCATAAATTTTATGGGGCACAAAAGTCCCTTCTTAAATATATCCTAATAAAATGCGCCGGCCGATTTCAACTGGTTGAGTCGGGAGGGGTGATGTTGTGTAATTTCAGGCTATAATGCCCGGGGACCGGTATCTGACCAATCCCACAGGCGGCAGCGGGGCGCTTGACCGGACCACTTCTTAGACGTATTCTATATCCAGCAATTGGCTTCACACCTCAACTTGAAGGAGAAAATCCATGGGGAAAAAAGAAGGACGTCACAGAATCCGTCTGACCGGAAGCACTGTCTTCCTTCTTGTAGCATTCCTCTACACTCTGTTGGCGGGCCAGACCCCGTCCGGGACCAGGTTGCCGAAAAATCTGTCCGGTCTTAAGGGCCCTTTTAATCTGGCTCCGGGCCGCTCCCCGGAAGTCCAGTATTACCTTCAGGAAACAAGGTTGATTCAGTTAGGCTTTGATGGGCTAAGAAGGTCAGAGGAAGTATACTCTCTGAAGCTGAAACGGGTACCGGCTAAGTTAGCTGGACAAGATGGAGATGTCTGTTCGGTGGGAGAATTTAGCCTGAAGTTTGGTGATAAAAAGTCGGTGACGGTTCCCGGGCTGGCCGGCTGGTCCTATGTCTTCAGACAGATAGTGGGTGAAACGGATAAAAAAGGCCAGGTCTTCGGCATTCCCCATGACCGTTTCGAGAATCTTATGGCCAGCGATGGCCAGAAATTGTCCACCGTGACCGGGTATGCCGTCTATAATAGTTTCATTGATTTCCATGGCTTCTGCGACGTTTTTGCCTGGCCGGCCGAAGGCGGCGGGATTCAGGACCTGAAGTATCCCGGTCAGTCTGTTCGTCACGCGGCCGCTTTCACCGAGCCGCCGGTAAACCTGGGCCAGGGGATAAAGGAAGGATCTTTTTTCCGCAACGGAGAAGTACGCCTTGTTTTTAAGGGTGTGGGCCTGGCCAACGGTTCTGCCTGTGCCATAGTCGGTTTTGATTCGGGAGAAAGCACGCTTAAGATGATCATGCCGGCCCCCCAGGGCGGGGAAATCGTCACCGTAGGCGGTTCCGAATACCTGGGTGATATCTATCTCAACCTGAAAACCGGCTGGGTGGAACTTATCCTGCTGGATGAATTCGTGGTAACAGAAACTCAGCTGCCGCCGTCTCTGGGCGGACAAAAAATGCCGGCCTATAACGTGCGCCACCTAACCATCAGAAAAATCTCCCGCGAGGAGTTCGAAAAGAAATTGGGAAACCCTGGCCGGTGACAGGTAGCTGGCATGGTCGGAGGATTTGGTTTCCTCGAAAAGTTAGGACGCGTTAGGATGCGGGTTGCCGAGAATGGGCTGGTTACTCTGGCGATTATCCTGGCTACCTTTATTGTCCTCTGGCAACCGGCAAGAGCGACTTTCTGCAATCGCTCTTATGAAGAAGACCCCGGTGGCCGGAGACTGCAGTCTGCCGGGAGTCTCCGGCAAGACTGGGCCATACCTGATTATGGGCCGGATGGACTTAAAGGCCTGACCGAAGAGCAGAAGAAAAAAATCCTATCGGGCGAGGTGGTGCTGGTTTCTTCCCACGAGGGGGTGCCAGAGGGCAAAAGCATAATTTCGGCTGCCCTGGTCTTTGAGGTCCCCGTGGAACGGGCCTGGGCGATTCTCTCTGCTCCCGAGCTTCAGGCCGAGTACCTTGAAGAAATCGAAGAGCTGAAAACCGTGGAGCAGGGGCCCGGTTTTAACCGGATGTTCTTCCTGGTAAAGGTGATGGGTCAGAAAGTCCGGTATACGGTCATTCATCATTTCTGGCCTGACCAGTTCTACCTGTGGTGGGAACTCGACCGCAGCCAGCCACATGACTTGAAAGATTTGTATGGCTTCTGGAAGCTGTTCAGGTACGATGAGCGAAGAACGGTTGCCCGTTATGGAACGTTCGTCAGGCCCGCCTTCCCGGTTCCGGCTTTTCTCCGCAACTGGCTATCCAGGAGCAATGTCCGCCATTCCCTGGCCACGGTCAAGAATTACGTGGAAGGAAGAAAATAATAAGATCGGGGTTTCAGTAACCCATTTCCGGGATAGGATGAGTGGGGGGAGGACGATCCCGGTCGTTGACACCCGGAAGCGGTTGTCTTAAGCTTAAGGTAGGCAGGGAGGTTATCCATGAAGAAGACAATTCTGGTATTGACGGGGATTCTTCTTATAATTCAGTTTGGCTGTTCTCCGAAAAGCTCCTCGAACTTTGAACTCTATCTGACCGATGCTCCCCTTGAGGGCCTGGAACATTTTTATGTCACCATCAGCCAGATATACTTAAGGCTGGAGGATGGCACCTGGACTGATAATCTCCTGAGTGAACCCAAAACTTATGACCTGCTTTTGCTAAGAAACAGGGAAGAGAAGGTCTGCCAGGCCGACCTGCCGCCGGGAACCTATACCGGTATAAAGCTGGTTCTCACCAATGCCGAGATTGTGGTTAATGGACGCAGTTTCCAGATAAGTATCAATCCGCCGCTGACCATAACCGTTCCCGTTAACTTCACCGTTCTTGAAGATGGGACGGTAAAGGTGACCCTGGACTTTGACGCCGCCCAATCCGCGGTTCAGGAAGGCAGCGGTTACCGGTTAGTGCCCAGTATCGTGGTTAAGAGGATAAGCTATTGATTTTTAGGGAATTCAGAGTAGCGTGCAGCTCAAATCGGAAAGATTAATTGCGGGCAATATTCTGGTTTAAGAGAGACTTAAGGCTGAGGGACAACCGCGGCCTTTATGAGCTATCTTCCCTGCCTGCCGAAATAATTCCAATCTTTATACTTGACGAGCGACTGCTGTCCAGCCTGAATGGCCCGGCTTCCAGAACCGGCTTTCTGCTGGCCGCTCTGGAGCGGCTGGAGGCCGAGCTCCGGGCCAAGGGCAGCCGGCTCTATTGCTTTTATGGGCGGCCCGAAGAAGTCCTGGCCAGGCTTATTGCGCAGATTAAACCCGAGGCCCTTTACACCAACCGCAGCTATTCCTGGACTGGAGAGAAGGTCCAGAAGAAGGTGGAAGCCCTGTGCCGGAAGACGGGAGTTGAGTTCAGGGACTTCAATGATTCCCTGCTGGTTGCACCCGAAAAGATTGAAGCCCGAAAAGTCTTCAGCCCGTTTTTCAGGCTGTGGAGCTCGACCCTGCAGTCTGAGGACTTATCGATAAAGCCGGAGCCGTCCCGTCTTAAAACGCCAGTGCTTCGATTACCCACGCTGGCCGAGACCGCCAGGTTAATCGCTCACGAACCCAATGGCTACTGGCAGCCAGATTATGCCGGGCGGCGGCTCAGGCAATATGATTTCCGCGGCTACGATGCAGGACGGAACAGGCTGGACGAAGATGGCACCAGCCGCCTGTCGGTGGCCATCAGGTTTGGCCTGGTGTCAATAAGAGAAGTGCTGGCCGCGGCGCGGAAGCAACTGCAAGTGGACAGCCAGTTTGTCAAGGAACTGGCCTGGCGGGAGTTCTGGTACCACATCCGTCACCATTTTCCCTGGACCGAGAAGCTGGAATTCCAGGAGAAACGCCGGGGGCTGAGATGGCTCAACCGCGATGAGGACATCAGGGCGATGGAGGAAGCCCGCACCGGCTATCCCATAATTGACGCCGCCATAAACCAGCTCAAGCAGGAAGGCTGGATGCACAACCGGGCCAGGTTGATAGTGGCTTCGTTCCTGACCAAGGACCTGCTTATAGACTGGAGGATAGGGGAGAAGCTATTCAAGAAGTATCTTCTCGATTATGACGAGGTGGTCAACACCGGCAACTGGCAGTGGTCGGCCTCGGTCGGAGCCGACCCGCGGCCCCTGCGGATGTTCAATCCGCAGCTTCAGTCCGAAAAATATGACCCGGAATGCCGCTACATTAAAAAATATGTTCCCGAACTCAAAAGGGTTGATTGCCGGGCCATTCTGACCCTGAACCTGCCTGAGTATCATTCACCCATCGTGGACCACCGGTCTGCGGCCATCAGGGTTAAACAGGTTTATCTGAGGTGAGGCCCCGGCTTTAAAAGGTCGCGGGGTATTCTCAATGGTGTATCAAGATGAGATTATCGAAAAGACTCCATCAATGACCAAAATTGAAGGAGAATTGTCCCCCTTGTGATAATGGATTTTATTTTAGATCAGTGGACCGGCTGGCCGTTTCTCCAGAAAAATCAGGTCCTAATAATAGCACAGCTCTCCCTTTATTTTTAGACTTGTCTTGCCAAGAGTTTTCTGTATCTTCCTTTTTCCTTATCCTTTTTACAGGTCCAGGAGCTTGATGGTCTCGGCATAGACCAGCCTTTTGTACTTCTTGTGGGTTACCGCAGCCACGGTCCGGGCGGTCTTGTCCACCTCGTCCGTGTCAAATAACTCGTATTCCCTGACCGCGATCCTGTAATCCTGAATTTTTAGACCGGAAGGGAGCTTGAGCGTTCCCTGCCAGATGAAAGAACCGACCTCGCTCGCCCCGGCCCTTTGCGGTTTAAGGATGACGGCGGCGTCTTTGACCGGCTCCCAGCCCAGCTCGTCAGGCAGGTTGGGTTTCTTGTTTTCCAGGACGGCTTCCACCTCTCCGGGCCCGCTTCCGGCATAACCCTGGATGTAGGAAACGCCGGAGAGGGTTATGGTAATATCGCTCAGCTTGGAAGGATTGAAGGAGACCGAGAGAGTCCTTTCCGGCAGTATCTGGGCGAAATTGGCCACCACCACCTGGGAAAGGTGGGCTCCCGGCACTGAATTGGGCTGGAACCTGGCCAGGGCCAGCCTGATGAACGGGAAGTAAGCCTGGCCGGAGTCGAGCTCCAGGTCGCAGAACCATAGCTGCCTTTCTTCATCGTATTCAACCTGGTGACCGACGGCGATGAATTTCTTATCGTCCGGCATTTCCAGCAGGGGCAATTCTCCCATAATTTCCACGGCTGAAGGAAAAGCATCGGGCAGCGGATATTCGGGAGGAGCTACCGGTCCCGACCGCCAGATGGGGTCGGCTCCCCACATGGTGACGTAGGGCTTGTATTTTTCGGCCACCGGCGGGACGCTGACCTGGAGACCAGCGGCCACAGTTTTTCTCTGGACCTGGGGTTGGATATTTTTAGAAGCCAGGGTAGATCCAGTAGCGATTGTAGGGGCGGCGGTAGGTTTTTTCGGGGTAACGGTGAGACCCGGGGGCAGGATTACGGCCAGCAGCTCGCCTTCACCTGTTGAATACCACGGTCTTTCCAAGTAGATGCGGAGGCCGCTTCTCCTGACACTGGTAATCTGTGAGCCTTTCTTGCTGCGTTCCCATTTAAAAGAAGGTACCACGTAGACAACCTTGGGCATGGCCGGGGGCGCCGTGTTCAGCACCTTAACTTCTACCGGGTCGCTCGTCCTGGTGTATCCGGTCTCTTCGGGCAGCTCGTTTGAAGGAAATTGCTCCATGTACCTGGTGGTGGTGACCAGCCGGTAATTTACCCTTCTGAACTTGGTATCGCCAAATTCATGGCGGAAGACTGGCGTTTGCGTAGCTTTGACCATGGCCACGGTGGCTGCCCTGGTTTGAAGTTGAGCTGCTCCAGGTTGCAGTGCGTCCTTTCCGGGCTCTGGCCTTGGAGTCAGGGTCAGCGAGGTCATGACCGGTTCTATTTTGAATTCCAGCACGTGAGCCTTACCATCCAGAACTCGTGGCCCGGGCTCATTAAGATAATCCACCGGTTCTTTCCAGTCGGCCAGGAGCTCGGCCTTGGAAGTGCTCTGGCCGTGCAGCTCAAACTCTCCGTAGAGAACTGCCGAGGTCTGGCCCAGGCTTCTCTGAGCTTCCAGTGACTTGTTGATTGGTTTGCCCACCGGCTGCAGCGTGGCATGCATCAGGGTAATTTCCCGGAACGGGGTCATCAGCCAGTTGCGGCCCTGGAGCGAGAGGGTCCTGACTTTAGTCAGGTCAATCCGCGGTGGCTGCAGGGTCTTCAGGACCTGGACCTGGCCTTCGGGCAGACCCCTTGGTGGCTGCATAACCTTCTGGGGGATTATCCTGTCTGGCTTTTCCAGCCAGCGGTATAGTCCCTGGATGGGCAGGAATCTTTCCGGAAAATAACAGCTCAGGCGCAGGGTAACCGATTCGCCTTTTTTCAGATAGACGGTCAGAAGGCGCGCTGAGTTATCCCAGCGGGCCGGCTGGCTGCCTTCCTGGAGCCTGATCCTGAAGGGGCGGAAATCCGGCCAGTCGCCTGAAAATTCAATCAGCATCGGGTCGGGTGCTCCGTAAGGCAGTCCACGAATACAGGCCCCCCGGGCCCACGGGTCTGGAAAGTAGGGCAGTTCAACCTGCTCACCGGGCTCCATTTCCTTGAATTGGCCGCCGTCTCTCTGGCAGATCAGGGAATAGACTTCGGGCTTCAAGCCGGCTGGGCCGTCAAACATCCCGTGAAACTCTGAGTCCAGCTGGGAGATTTTGGGTGGAGCCACGTGGCGGTCAGAAACCTGGTCGGTAGGAACGTTATCTTTCTCGATGGATTCGTTGAAGCTCTTGATGACCAGATGGTCAACATTCTCCCCGCTTTTAGGCTCTTCCCTGGGAATTATTTGCGGGGAGGGTACCGGGTCGAACCGGGAGAAGATGAAAGGCTGCCTGGAAGGCGCGGGAATGGCGCAGCTGTCATCCGGATTTTCCAGGGGCTGGCTGTTTCCGGCCAGGTCCACGGCTCTTGCCCGCAGCCGGTAGCCGACTCCATACCGCAGTCGCGGCAGCGAACCCGGTTTTGGCCTGAACCTCGTTTCCAGCAGGAAATCTGTCATGGCCTTGTTTTCGATGGCTTGGGGGGTGTCGTTAGGGTCAATCGTTTTCCCCGGGCGGGGAGCCACCAGGCTCCAGCCGTCCCAGTGGAAAAGGGATTCATGAGCAAAGATGTCGTCCGATGATTCATCTGCCGATTGAGTTACTGCCGGAGAAATAAAACCCTCGTCTTCCAGGGTCAACTCGCGGTCTATCCTGAGAAACCTGTATGTCCCGATACGCTGGCAGAGGGACCGCCACTTCCCGGACTTCTCGTCCCAGACATCGACCCGGTAGCCCTGGATCAAGTCCTCAGCATACAGGGTTAATTCCCTTCGGCGCACCAGGTCATTATTGAGTTCCACGGCTCTTACCAGAACTTCGGCAATGTTCCTGGCCTGCTCGTTTCTCACCACACCCAGGCCGCTCGAGCGCAGGGCCGGAAGCTCGGCTTTGTCTTTGGTCTCGGCCGTATCGGCCAGCTCGGCTGTTTTCAGGGCGACGGCATCGACGTCCAGCTGAACCAGGTCATATTGCTCTTCGTCGGCCAGGTTAAGGAAGCCTTTGACCACCTCCGGCGGTCTCTTGTTAGAAGCGGCTTCGAAAATGGCCCGGGCCGGGTCAAAATTGTAAGCGGTGCGGGGCGTTTCATCGTTGCGGCCCTGGGGCACGATTTTAATCCAGCCGCTGGCCGGGAAGTCTGGTGGGATGTCCATTTCAAAATCTATGGCCAGCCCCAGCAGTCTCATCAGGGCCGGGTAATTGGTTATGAAGGCCAGTGCCTGGTGAAAGTCTATTTCCGGCTTGGTGATCGGCACCTTCTTAACAATCGGTCGTTTGGTCCTGGGGTCAACGGTTATCTTGTTTTTAGGTTTGTAGAAATCGCGCAACAAAAAGAAATCCTTTGGCGGCTGGGGCAGGGGAGTAACCTGGACAGCTCTGAATTTCTGGCTTTCGGCCTCGCGCCTGACCGACTGGGCCATAACCTGCTGGGTGGTCCTGAGCTGGACGGTCCGGGCCAGGCGGGCCTCGGTTATGGGCTTTAGGCGGATCTGGGCCAGTCCATCGGTGTGGAAAACCTTTTCCATCGGCGGCGGTTCTTCCGGCGATTCTGCAGCCACGTAAAGATAGGTGGAGGCAACAAAGGTCATTACGTTCTTTACCGGGTAGGAGACCACCAGGTTCTTGCTGAGGTCGGCCATCTTGAAGTTGAAGACCGGGGCTTCGGGCTTGAAGATGGCCTGCCAGAGTTCAGGGTCAGGGTCCGGAGAGATTCTCTTGATCTCAACGGGCGCCGGCGTCTTTCTCTTATCGTAGGTCACTCCGAAATTTATGGCCCTGACAGTTTCCGGCCAGCTGAGGATTTCCGGGAACAGGTTCAGGCTGGGGGTTTTACCACCGGAACCATCTTCCAGGCGTATGGAGACTGCGGCCGAAAATCGAAGCTTACCGTCCTTGATTCCGTTGGGACACAGGGTCCACATCACGGTTGATTTAGCCATGGTGGTCCTTCCTTTCAGGCAAAGGCTTCACAGTAAGCCAGCCAGTCTTTTTCTTCCATCAGGTCGCAGAACAGCGGGGCCGGCGAGTGCCCGAACTCTCGTTCGACCTTCAGCGTTACCTTGATGCTGAAGAAGACGATCTTGATCTTGACGGTCAGCGAAGCCTGGCCCCAGACCCGGTTGCTGGCTTCTTCGTAGGTCAGGGCCAGGTAGAATTCGGCCGAGATGCTGATGAGGCCCAAAACGTCCAGCTCTCCGGTGCAGCGGACATATCCGGTCAGAGTCAGGGCATC
Organism: Candidatus Saccharicenans sp.; assembly: GCA_024653215.1. GTDB lineage: Bacteria > Acidobacteriota > Aminicenantia > Aminicenantales > Saccharicenantaceae > Saccharicenans. The sequence continues at coordinate 142,206 of JANLFU010000006.1, forward strand.
ATCTTCATACTTAAAATAAATACCGGCCATCAGGGTCACCCCGCCACTGGCCACGCCGATGTTCATGGCGAAGCTGCCGCCAAACTCCAGGGCGCCTTCGATCAACTTGATGCCGTGGGGCTGTAGAACGATGGCAAAGAAACCGCCGCCGCCGAACATGGCCACGGTGACCAGGAATGGATTGTTTTTCTCGTTGAAGGCAAAACGCAGGGCCACCGGGTCGCCGGTAAAGGGCAGGTGGATTTCGCCGGTGAATTTCAAGTTCTGCAGGGTAAAAACTCCGAAGGCCACGTCGGGTATGGACAGGGCATAGCCCAGCCTGGCCCCCGAAGCGTCCACCTTGACTATGGGTTTCCCGCCAAAGCCGCCGTCGGCATCGCTGAACCCGCCGGGTAGCGGAATCTTATCCAGCAGTTCCTTGATGAATTTGAGCGGGCCCTGGAAGTCAATGGAGGCGATTTTCGGGTCGACGTCGGTTTTCTTGCCCTTTTCGGTGGTGAAGGTGAACTTGGAAAACTTGACCAGGATGAAGGTGGTTATTCCCTTAATCAGGTCCAGGGTGAAGTCGGTCAGTTCGCCCTTGACCTTGTAGGTGGATTCCTTCCCGTTGAAATAATTTATTGCCTCCACGTTCAGGGTTAGCGTGGACTTGGTGCCGTCGCGGTTGGCAATGAAGATCAGGACATCATGCACGGAAGGTGTCCACTTGAGCAGGGTCTTGATGCCAGCCGGGGTCTTGCCATCGCTTTCATAAACCTGCTCGTTCTTGATGGTCAGAGCCTTGCCGGTGCTGGCCGGGCTGGTAAAATCGTTGACCTGGTCGATGACGTCCTGGAGCAGGATTCCACCCAGGATTTTGGCCTGGTCGCTGAAGAACTTCTTGGGGTCGAACTTTCCGGCGACAATATCATTCAGGGCACCGGCAGCCTGGGCCACAGGATCCGGAACGGACTCAGCCAGTCCCGCTCCAACCGGTCCCAGTATCCTGGACAGGCCGACTATCGAGAAGCTCGGAGTGGCAATACCACCTGATTTTTCGGCTTTCCCGCCGGCCGCGAAATCCAGGCGGGGCGGATTGAGAACCTGGAAGATAAGTTCGCCCTTATTTCCTGATGGGCTCAGACCGTTCTTGATGTAAGCCTCGGCATATTTCACCCGGGTGCTGTCGAAGCCGACCAGGTTTTTGAGGGCCGGGATGGCGATATCCGCTTCTTCCAGCGCGGGAAAACACATCGGCTCGTCCTGCATCTCAAAGGCCGCCGGCGAAGAATTCGGCCTGGCTTCAACCACCTGCCAGGTCAGCGAGTCTGTTTCGAAAGTAGTGTCGCCTTTTTTCTTTTCCGGGGCGAAAGAAATGCTCTGCCCCATCAGGTCCGGTTTTCTCTTGTCAACAGGGGTGGTGGACTTTGAATTGTAGACACCGATCACCTGGTTAAGCTTGGCCTGGTTGAAGGCATAGAAGTTTTCCACAAAAACCATGGGCATGCGGAATTCTACTTCCTGGCCTTCATGGTCGGTGGCAATCACGTGGAATCTGAAATCCTGCCCTCCGACTTTTGGCCAGAATGCCTGCTGGCCAGAGTCGGGCAGGACCTGGGTGCTCTCTGGAGGGTCGAGCGGCGGGGTTTTCCTGGTAGTAATTCTGACCAGCCTGAAAGGCACTTCCCGGCCGTCGTTTTGCTGGAACGGGGCAGGGAAGGAGCGGTCCGGGTCCCGGATGACGATGTATTTTTTCTGAAAGAGATAGGCGATGTTCTGCCCGTCTTTCCCCTTATAAAATTTTCTTTCAGTCTCTTTGACCAGGGCTGCCCGGTGCCCGAACGGCAGGAGGTAACCCTTGTAAACGACCTTGACAAAATGGTCGTGGCCCATGGTGGCCAGGTGCTGCCAGGTTACCACCGAGAGTGGCGACATCGGCGACCAGTTGCCGATGGAATCCAGCCAGGCGCCCAGCGGGCTGAGCATCAGCCGGTTAACTTTAACCGGCACGGGTTCGTAGGCGGACTTATCGGGATTCTTCAGAGTAAAGTTGCTGCTCAAATGAACGATCTGGTGCCGGTCGTTGGGGTCGAGCGAAAGACGTGGCCGGGTCTTGTGTTCCGGATCAGGGCCAACCAGGTTATCGAGGTCCACGTCTGGGGACCACACGGCCCGGACCGCCAGGTAGGGGTTGTCTGATTCGGCTACGGTGCCGTCGGGGTTAAGGGCCGCCAGGCGGGTATGCCAGAGCTCCGTCCAGCCGGCGGTAGATGTGGCCCCGGCCGTGTGCAGCCAGACATTGTAGGCATTGGGAGAAAGAATCAGCCGGTAGGGCATTTCAATGGCCGTCTGGAATTTCTCCGGCGGCGCAGGCTTGAGCGTTGCCCTGAGAGTGGCGCTGACCTGGGCCTGGGACAATTTGCTCTGCTTCAGGTAAAGGGTCTGGGTTGAAGGACCCGTCTGGGTCAGCAAGGAGCGGGTTGAAGCAGCCGGGGTTCCGGTTTTAGGCTGGACTGTTTTCGGAGTGGTTTGTCCCGGAACAGAGGGGGGCAGGGCCACCGGAACCAGGCTCGGCTGGTAAAGGTGCCAGGCCAGGAGTGATTCCAGGGTCAGCGGGATTTCTTTGATCTCATCCGGGATTAAGAAGGCCAGCCGGCTCGGACCTGAAATCCTGGAAAAAACCGGCGGCGGTTTCGGGGTCTCTGATTCGGCCGGGGTGCTGGCCTCGTAAAAAGCTTCTTCGGCGATGCTCTGTGGGGGGAAGTGAACGATGAGATAGGCCGGCTGCGAGGCGTTTTCCCTGACCAGGTGCGGCCGGGGCAGGTTCACCAGTTTGAGGTTAAGGAACTCAAAATCCAGGTAGAGCAGGTCGTCCGGTCTGAAGGCCTTAATCAACAGTCCGGTCTGGGGCAAAGCTATCTGTTTCTGCGGGATTACCTTTTTCTGAATCTGCTGTAGCTGGCCGATTACCGGTGTGGCCCCGAGGATTCCGGCGTAGGAGAGGAATTTTCTCCGGGAGATTCGTCCGGGTTTCGTATCCATTTGCCCTTCTTTCTTTTTCCTGGACTCAGGGTCGGTCATGGCGGCTCCTTTCCTTATAGAAAGGTTATTTCTGCGGTCTGCGGGAGCGCCCTAATGATTAGCGAGGCAGGAATCCAGACGACCTTCTTTTCACCCTCATGAAATAACCTTTGTTTTCTTTATACCTCTATGGGAGGTCAAGTCAAGTTAAAAATTCTTTCCGGTTAAGATATGGTATCCAGGGTAAGGGGAGCATATGGGAGCGGCGAGGTGGTAGTCCGGACATAGGGATTGGATTTGAAGAAGCTGGGAGATTTATCAGTTTGGTACTTGAAAAATCTAATGACCATCTATCTTGATCATGACCCAGAAAGTTATCATTCAAGCTGCGAGTACCCATTCCTCGAGAAAATTTTCATCAGTTAGATTAGCTGGACCAGCGGTTATTTTCGGCGAACAGGATGGAATGCCATTCGAATTTAAAATTCCTGCTATTTTAGGCTATCATTATTTCAAAGAAGGATACTAAACCTTTGATAAAAGTGTTTTCCAGGAAGGCTGGGAGTTTAAGTTGAAATTCAAATCTTTGCTGGCCAGGCTTTCGGGATTTCACCATAATTTCAGGCGCATCGAAGAATGTTCCACACTCATGCGGTGGCTGGACCCGAGGCCCGGGGAGAAGATACTTGATGTTGGTTGCGGGGACGGTTTTTATACAGAGAGGATTGCCAGAAAGGGAGCCGAGACCACTGGAATAGATATCCGCAAAAAAGCCTTGGCCAGGGCCCGCAACCGATGCTCCAGCCTGAAACTTCGTTTTATTGAAATGGACGCAGAGGAACTTGACTTACCTGAAAACCATTTTGACAAGGTTATAAGCTTTTGCGTCATCGAGCATCTGCAGGACGATGAAAAAACCCTGCGGCAGATAGCCAGGCTCTTGAAACCCGGGGGGAGGTTGTTTCTCTCGGCCGATAGCCTGTCCAACCCGGGTCTGCGAGCAGAGGAGAAGGAAAGGCACCGCCGGCGTTATCACGTGAATCAATTTTATAACCTGGAGGTGGTTTCCAACAAGTTGCGGCAAGCCGGCCTGGAGCTTGAGCGCTCCCGGTTCGTTCTTTCGAGTCCGCTGGCCCTGGCCCTGTCCCGTTTTTCCTGGAGACTCGATGACCTGCCGCCGATTTTGTCGCCCCTGCGCTTCATCGGTTATCTATTCCTTGGAACCGTGGGGTTACTTGCCCTGCACCTGTTCGAACCCCCACCGGAGAAAAGGAAATACGGACTGACGCTGCTGGTAGAAGCCTCGAAACCACGACGGTGATATTAGCAGGGCGGCAATTTTCACCTCTTGCACTGAAAGGGGGGTAACTCGCCTTAATGATAGTCTGGGGATGATGGCAAAAAAGACCAATTTACACTTTCTCTATCTCATTGGAGTTTCACCAAGATTTTTTTGATACCTGTTATGGAAATCAGTCTGACTTTCTCTTCTTATACAGTCTTTTCCTGGTAAATCTGGATGAGGTTACCGCAGGTATCATCGAGTATGCCCACAATGGCCGTGCCGAAATCGGTCGGCTCCAGGGTAAAATTGACCCCATTTTCTTTAAGGCGGGCAAATTCTTCCTTGATGTTATCTATGGCAAAAGCGGCAATGGGAATTCCATCCCTGACCAGAGATTCTTTAAGGGCTTTCATGGCCGGGTATTCAGCATTGGGTTCAAGAAGAAGCTCCGGACCTTCCGGGTCTTCGGGTGAGACCAGGGTCAACCAGCGGGCTTCACCGAGGGGGATGTCCTTTTTAAGAATGAAGCCGAGCTTTTCTGTGTAGAAACGCAGAGCCTTGTCCTGGTCCGCCACCGGAATGCTCAAAAGCCGTATTTTCATTTTTTGTCTCCCTCAATTTATAACAAATATATCTTTCCTTTGTAGGCTTTATCAAAATTAAAACTTCAGGTATTGCCTATATTGTAATTTTATAAAACATTGGCACAAGAACTATTTATAGATTGTAATTAATATAAAAAATTAGATTTTTATCATAAATAAACAGAATAGCTATTTTAATGACCCATAATCTTGTATTATATCGTGAGCAATTAACATTTGCTCGTTAGTCGGCGCATTATTCTAACTATCTAAATATTTGCAAAGATAATTTGGGTTGATAATTTTTATAACGGTTTCATGATGTTGAGTATCTGAAATGTCACTCAAAATTATGTTAACTCTTAAGATATTTGGTGAAAAACTAAAATAGTCTATTCTTCCGGTTCTAATTGGATTGATTTCTCCTTTAAAATTTTCGTTCCAGCAAGCCAAGTAAATTTGTTTCCCCTTAATATCAAGACCATTAAGAAAATCCTTTGTTAAACTTGGTTCTATATTATCGATTGAATAACTCAAATGTATCCACCTGACCGCAGGATTGGTGATTAAGTCATATGCATGCTTAAATGGTCCATTCAAACAGATTCCAAATAATATTGACTGATCATTATAAAAAGCAGTCCCCTTATAATTTTTATTCCATAGCGTTTCAATATCAGGTTCTGCTTCTAAATTAAGTTTTTCATGTTGCATACCATACCACTTGGAATACCATAACACTTCCAACAAAGTAGCAGTGAAAAATATCACAATTCCTAGAAAAAAGAAGTTGTCTTTCTTAAGAGTAAGGACTCCCCATAAGAACAAAGAAAGTATTATGATGAAAAGCCAAAGATACATTAGCTTTAAATTTTGCCAAGCTACATAAAGTTTTGGTCTGGGAGATTTCCATTTAAAATAATAGGCATCAATCTTTTTTTTTAGATTTCTTTCTAATAGATCCCTATATAGGGATTCTTGTGGGATAGATAATAATTTTGCGGTAGCATAGATCAGTTCGTTCCAGCGGTACATATTTGTCAAAGCTAAAGCAGATCTTACAAAAAACCTTAACATTATTATCCATGTAATGATTACAATATACCAATGGTAAGTAGTCGGATAGATAAATCGAATTGAAAAATTGCCTAACTTTACTGCACTTAAAAAAGTTGTCGATAGAAGTGCTGTAACTAAAGTTAAACCCCAGGTATTTGTGTGATTTAATACATTATATGCAAGAGATACTTCACGACCACATTCAGAATAAAATTTTTCTAACCATTCTTTTTCCATATAACCCCCCTTTTATTTTGTTGCAATTAAATGAATGTTTTTAGGGTTATCTACCCTATATTTTTTCATAAACTGGATATTATTGAAACCTGAATCTTTCAGAAAAGTAGAAACCTCGTCCAAAGAGTAGGGTTTAACAAAAGTTTTCTTCGGTGAAATTAGTCCCTCGTTGAGAGGACAATTAATATATTTTTTACCTATAACCCCCGAATAGCCTCGAAAAGAAGCTATAAAAACACCATCTTTTTTAAGACATCTATGTATTTTTTCAAGCATTTTTTCTCTTTCTGATTTTGGGCAAATAGTTTCCAGAACAAAAGTGCAGATGATTATATCAAATTTAGTATTCGAGAAACTTTTTAATATTTTGCCTCCTTTTTTTACAAACAATAAATAATTTGATTTAAATTTGTTTATAGTACTTTCGAGCTCATATACGTATAAATTTACGTTTCTAATAGTGTCTGCTATAAATAAAATATTTCGTAAATTTCCAGCTCCAATTTCTAATATATTTTGTCCCGGCTCGATTATGTTTTCTTTTACTGAAGTTAATACACTAAAAGTTGGGGCAGCGAAATTAGAAGCAGAATTAGAATGTAATAAATTTTTGGCGCATTCTTTTAATTTACACCTATGACCCGAGTAATACATCTTTTTTAGAAATATGTAGATTGAGAATTATTGTCAAGATAATTTGATGAAATTATGCGCAAAGAAAATGAGTTATTGATAATGATTAGTTATCCCTTCCAAAGGGGAGGATAAGTTAATTGTAATCGGACCAGGGTTTGATTTTCAATTCAGTTAGCTTTCTGGCACGCAGGGCGGAGACGAAGGCTTCGGCCAGCTGCAGGTTGGTGATGACCGGGATGCCCAGGTCGATGGCCAGGCGACGCATCCGGTAATCGGAATCGAACTCCGCCGGTTTTCCGGCATGAGGAATGGAAATAAGAAAGTCTATTTTTTTATCCATCAGGAAGTCTTTCAGATTGGGCTGGTGGGGCTGGTGAATTTTATAAAGCATGATGCTTTCGATTCCGTGACGTCTGAGGAACTTAGAAGTGCCCTCGGTGGCGTAGATGGTGAGCCCGGTTTTCGCCAGTTCCCTGGCCGCGGCCAGAAACTTCTGCTTGTTTTCTTCACCGCCCAGGCTCAGCAGGATGGACTTTTCCGGGAGTCTGTAGCCGGCAGCCAGCATGGCTTTGAGCAGGGCTTCGTGGACATCGTCACCCAGGCAGGCCACTTCACCGGTTGAAGCCATCTCCACCCCCAGCCTCGGGTCAGCCCCCTTGAGCCGGGAAAAGGAAAACTGCGGAGCCTTCACTCCCACATAATTAAGTTCGAATACCGAGCGACTGTTGCTAACAGAAAGTCCCAGCATGGCTCTAACTGCCAGCTCGATAAACGGAATGCGTGAGACCTTGGAGACAAAGGGCAGCGAGCGTGAAGCCCGCAGGTTGCATTCTATGACTTTGAGTTCATTATCCCTGGCCAGGAGCTGCAAGTTGAAGGGGCCGGTTATCTTCAGGGCCCGGGCAATTTTTTCCCCGATGAGGCGGGCTCGTCTAATTGTTTCAAGGTAAAGTTTCTGCGGGGGCACGACCATGGTGGCATCGCCCGAATGGACGCCGGCGTTTTCTATATGTTCGATGATGGCTGAAGCCACCACCTTGCCGCGGCTGGCCACGGCTTCGAGCTCGATTTCCTTGGCCCCGACGATGAACTTGGAAATGACCACCGGATGTTCCGGTGAGACCAGCGAAGCCCTTTTCAGATATTGCTCCAGATAGTTTTCTTCAAACACCAGGCTCATGGCCGCGCCACTGAGCACGTAAGAAGGTCTGATGATCACCGGGTAGCCAACCTCGGCACAGAATTTCCGGGCTTCTTCCAGGCTGGTGACTTCTTTCCACGGCGGCTGGTCTATGCCGAGTTCATCAAGGAGCTTAGAAAATTTATGCCGGTCTTCAGCCCGGTCGATGCTTTCAGGTGAAGTACCCAGCACCCTGACTCCGGCCTGATGGAGTTTAAGCGCCAGGTTATTCGGTACCTGGCCTCCCATGGAAATTATGACTCCAGCCGGTTTTTCTTTCTCATAAATATCAAGCACCCTCTCCAGGCTGAGCTCATCAAAGTAAAGCCGGTCGCACATGTCGTAATCGGTGGAAACGGTTTCCGGGTTGTAATTGACCATTATGGTCTGGTAACCGAGACGGCGCAGAGTCAGCACGGTGTTTACCGCGCACCAGTCGAACTCCACCGAAGAGCCGATGCTGTAAGGGCCCGAGCCCAGGACCATAATTTTTTTCTTCGACGGCCGGAAACGGACATCATCTTCCGAACCGCAGTAAGTGAGATAGAGATAATTTGTCCTGGCCGGGTATTCTGCAGCCAGAGTGTCTATCTGTTTAACCGCTAGCTTTATTTTCTGTTTCTTCCTTTTTTCCCTGACTTCCTGCTCGCTGGCTCCGATGAAAATGGCTATCTGTTTATCGGAAAAACCCTTCCGCTTGGCTTCAAGAAAAAGCTCAGCCGGAAGCGAGCTCAAGGAGAGGCTCCTGAGCTGTTTTTCCATCTCCACCAGCCCCCTCATCCTGTGAAGGAACCAGGGGTCGATTTTCGTCAGGTGAGCTACTTTTTCCACCGACCAGCCCTTCTTGAAAGCCTCGGCTACGCCGAAAATTCTTTCGTCGGTCGGATGGGCCAGCTCTTTTTCCAGATTTTTAAAGGAATAGTTTTCGTTGCCCACAAAGCCGTACATGCCCACCTGGAGCATGCGCAGGGCTTTCTGCAGGGCCTCTTCAAAGCTCCGGCCGATGGCCATGACCTCGCCCACGGATTTCATCTCCGAGCCAATCTTCCGGGAGACGCGGGCAAATTTTTTGAGGTCCCAGCGCGGGATTTTCACCGTGACGTAATCCAGGGCAGGTTCAAAGCAGGCGGTGGTGGCTCGAGTTACCGTGTTCTTGAGGTCAGGCAGCGTGTAGCCGAGCATCAGCTTGGCGGCCATGAAGGCCAGTGGGTAACCGGTAGCCTTGGAAGCCAGGGCCGAGGAGCGCGACAGCCGGGCATTTATTTCGATGATGCGGTAATCGCCGTTTTTCGGGTTCAAGGCATACTGGATGTTACACTCGCCGATGATTTTCAACTGGCGTACGGCCCGGAAGGCAATCTCTCGCAAGCGGTGGTATTCAGTGTTGGTCAGAGTTTGCGATGGGGCCACCACGATGCTTTCCCCGGTGTGAATACCCATGGGATCGATATTTTCCATGTTGCAGATGGCCAGGCAGTTGTCGGCTTCATCGCGGATTATTTCGTATTCAATTTCCTTCCAGCCTTCCAGGTATTCTTCGACCAGCACCTGGCTGGATTCGGACAGGGCTATCCTCAATTTTTCTTCGAGTTCATCTTTTTTATAGCAGAGTGAACTTCCTTTGCCGCCGAGGGCAAAAGCCGCCCGCAGCATGACCGGAAAACCGATTTTCTCCGCCGCCCGTAGACCTTCCTCAATTGATGAAACCGCGATCCCGTGTGGTGTCTTCAACCCGGCTTCAGCCAGGGCCTGGTTAAAAAGACCGCGGTCTTCGGTGATTTCAACCGATTCGGGCGGCGTGCCCAGGACTTCAACCTTATGTTTCTCCAGCAGTCCCTGTTTCCACATGGCCAGTCCGCAGTTAAGGGCTGTCTGTCCGCCGAAGGAAATCATCATGGCTTCCGGCTTTTCTTTTTCGATGATTTTTTCCACGAAATAGGGTGTTACCGGCAGAAAATAAACCCGCTCGGCCAGGAATTCGGAAGTCTGGATGGTGGCGATGTTGGGATTGACCAGGACAACTTCCAGGCCTTCTTCTTTGAGGGCCTTGATGGCCTGGCTTCCGGAGTAATCGAATTCGCCGGCTTCGCCAATTTTAATGGCCCCGCTTCCGAGAAGAAGAACTTTCCTGAGCCTTTTCTTCATCCGAGCTGCTCCAGAAAGAGGTCAAAGATGAACTCAGTATCGGTCGGTCCCGGGCTGGCTTCGGGGTGGAACTGAACGCTGAAGACGGGCTTTTTCCTGTGGCGCATCCCTTCGTTAGTTCCGTCGTTGGCGTTGGTAAACCAGGCTGACCAATCCGGGGGCAGGGTACGGGTATCAACCGCGTAGCCGTGGTTCTGACTGGTGAGATAACAGCGCCTGTTACCTTCTTCCAGGCAGGGCTGGTTCTGGGAACGATGCCCGAATTTAAGCTTGTAGGTTCTGGCTCCGGCGGCCAGGGCCAGGATTTGATGCCCCAGGCAGATACCGAGTACCGGCAGGTTTTCCTTGAGCAGAGCCTGGACGGTGGTCACGGCCCGGCACTGTTGCGGGTCACCGGGTCCGTTGGAGATCACCAGGCCCTGCGGATTAAAGGCCAGGATTTTTTCGGGTGGAAAATTTTCAGGAACTCTGACCACTGAAGCTCCCCTGGCCACCAGGGCGCGAATTATTCCACGTTTAACTCCGCAATCAATCAGCACCAGCTTCTTATTGCCTTCCGGGTTGTAGATATGGATGTCGGGTGATGACACCTCAGCCACCAGGTTTCCGGCGTTGGGGTCGGGTAGCGTTCGGGCTTCCTTGATTAGCGGTTTTAGCCTCAGCGGTTTCTCTGAAACCACCAGGAGGCCCGGGATGACTCCATAATGGCGCAGCCTTTTGACCAGGGCCCGGGTGTCTATCCCATAAAGTCCTGGAATCCGGTTTTCTTCCAGCCAGCGTTCCACCGATTTTCTGGAAGTATGGTGGCAGGGGCGGGGAGTGAATTCGGAAACCACATAACCCTTGATCCAGGGCCGTTCCGATTCAAAGTCTTCAGGATTAACCCCGTAGTTACCGATCAGCGGATATGTCTGAACCAGTATCTGGCCGTGGTATGATGGGTCGGTGATGGACTCGACGTAACCCACCATCCCGGTATTAAAAACGACTTCCCCCCAGGTCCTGGCGCAGGCGCCGAATCCTCTGCCCTCAAAGACCGTTCCGTCCTTGAGGACCAGCCCAGCGTACTTCGTGCTCCATCCTCCAGAAATTTTTCTGACTTTAGCATAAATCCGGGGGACTGGCAAGACCGGTCGAAAAAATGAAGGACCATTTTGTTATGAAATAAGAAACTGCAGGCAGGCCGCAGTCTGGTGTAAAAAATTTTTATGGTGAGAAAGAATTTTTATATCAGGGCAGGAAGGGCAGCACAGCCCCGTAATCCTGTTTCCCCTTATACAGTTATAGTCTGTCGCCGGCTCATCACACCCGGGCTGGCACGAAAGTTGCTTTTTCTTGGGTAGAAACAGGGGGTGAGCAATGAAAAAAGTAATTGGCATCCTCCAGGGGAAAAGGGAAACCGGGAACGAGGGCTTCAATAAGCAGCCGGGGCAAGAATCGCCAGTGGCCGAAGCCCGGCTTGAGGTCAAGAGAAAAACTAACCTGGAAAAGCTCTCCCGCCCGGAGGTTTTCAGGGATTCCTTCGTCATACTCAGGAAGAATTTCAAGCTGATTGTTCTGGCCGTGGCCATTTCTGGCCTGATCCACCTGATGGCCGGAGCCCTGCTCATCGGAGTTCCCCTGATGAATCCGGGAACTCTTCCTCCTGTCCAGGTCTACAGCGCTTTCCTGGCTCCGATGCCATCTCCCACTCCGCCACCTGCTCCACCCAAGGGAAGCCCGAGAGGTTCCGGCAAGAAGGCGCCGGTCATGACCAGGCCCACCGCGGCCCCCGGCGTGCTGGTAGCCCCGGTTGATATTCCTGAAGAAATCCCCGAGGAAGGGATCGGTGGACAGGGCGATAGGTTCGGCGTTTCCTGGGGTGTGGATTATGGTGAAGATCAGCCCATTTGGGGAAAGGAACTGGAGAAATTGATAACCCCGGTCGGAGAGGAAGAAGAGAAACCCGTTATGGCGGTAGGTGAAATCAAACCGCCTCGCCTCATTCGTCGGGTTGAGCCTGTTTATCCCGAGATAGCCCGCCTGGCCAGGAAAGAAGGAGTGGTTATCCTCGAAGCCACGACCGACGTCTACGGGCGGGTGGTGAACGTTCGCGTCCTTCGCTCGGAACCGTTCCTGGATGAAGCGGCCATCGAAGCCGTCAGGCAGTGGATCTACGAGCCGATGATTATCAACGGCCGTCCGCGCTCGGTGACCTTCACCGTGACCGTCATCTTCCGGCTGCAGAAGTAGAAGCGCTGACCGTTCGTAAGGATTTTCATAATCCGTAGTCAGAAAAGTTAATCAGACAAGTCTATATAACCAGAAAATTATAAATTTTAATTCGCATTCCTTATCATCTGCTTGCCCTTTTAGTATCTTTCTGAATCCGATGATAACCGCATTTTCTTTTTAAACATCGAATTGACCACGCTGAGACATGATATGAAAGAAGGGGTGGAGACTTTTTTATCAGCCAGCTGAATCCAGGCTAACCGGGATATTATCAAGTCTTTATACTGGTTACATCGATCTGGCCCCCCGCTTTTAACAGAAAATATTAAAAGACGTCATTTTTTACTTGTGATAAATTTATACCTTTGACAGCCATATAAAAGGAAATAAAAAAATGAAAAACAAGAATTTTTTAGTCAGCATAGCCGCCATTTTGGTCCTGGGCTGGTCCCTGAACCTGATTGGCCAGGAAAAAAAACTTGATCCCTGGCTATCCCCGGAGAGAATTTTCCTCAACCGGGAATTTGTCCAGGAAAGTTTCGGGCCGGCCAGGTGGTTGCCAGACGGGCGGACCTACACCACCGTTGAGAAGTCTGCGGAGATCGAGGGCGGCACGGATATAGTGGCCAATGATGTGGAAACGGGAAGAAGGCAGGTCCTGATTTCTGCTTCGGTTCTTATTGACCAGAAGAATTCCAAACCCCTGAGGATCGAAGGATATGACTGGTCAAAAGATGGCCGGCACCTTCTGATTTTCACCAACAGTCAGCGGGTCTGGCGGTTGAATACCCGGGGCGACTACTGGGTCTTTGACCTGGCGACCAAGCAGCTAAAGAAGCTGGCTGAAAAATTTGAACCCTCAAGCCTGATGTTTGCCAAGTTTTCGCCTTCTGCCAGGCAGGTAGCCTACGTTTACCGAAATAATATTTATGTTGAAGATATTGACAGTGGCCAGATTCGCAAGCTTACCTCGGACGGTTCCGAGACCATCATCAATGGGACTTCTGATTGGGTCTACGAAGAGGAATTCAGCCTCCGGGACGGCTTTCGCTGGAGTCCCGACGGCCGGCACATAGCCTTCTGGAGATTCGACACCAGTTCCATCCAGGACTATTACCTCATTAATAATACTGATTCACTGTATCCGAAAATTATTCCCATCAAGTATCCCAAGGTCGGCACCATGAATTCAGAATGTAAAATAGGCGTGGTCGATGTGGCCACTGGAAAGACCGACTGGATAACCATGGCCGGCGATTCACGAAAAGATTATTATCTTCCGGTCATGGATTGGACCCAGGATTCAAAGGGAATAATTTTCCAGCATATAAATCGCCTTCAGAACACCAACCAGGTGATGATTTTTGACCTGGCCAGCAGGGAATTGAGAACCATATTCACCGACCGGGATCAAGCCTGGGTGGAGGTGATGGACGATTTTATCTGGCTCAACAAAGGAAAGAACCTGCTCTGGCTTTCCGAACAGGACGGCTGGAAACACGTCTACGAGATTTTCCTCGACGGCCGGCCGTCAAGGCAGATTACCCGCGGCCAGTTTGATGTCATCAGCCTCGGTGGCCTTGATGAAAAAAGAGGCTGGTTGTACTTCATGGCCTCTCCGGATAATGCCACCCAGAGGTATCTCTACCGGGTGAGGTTGAATCAGAGTTCGAAGCCGGAGAGAGTTACTCCACTTACCCTGCCAGGCTCTCACTCCTATCAGATGTCTCCGGACGGCAGTTTCGCTATCCATACTTATTCCACGTTTGATTCTCCGCCGGTCATTGACCTGGTTAACCTTCCCCGGCATCGGGTTCTTCGTACCCTGGTAACCAACGAATCCCTGAGGGCCAAAGTGAATGCCCTGAAAAAGCAGCCGGCAGAATTTTTTAAGGTTGATATCGGCCAGGCCATACTTGACGGTTGGTGCCTTAAGCCGCCCGACTTTGATGAAAACAAGAAATATCCCGTCATTGTATATGTTTATGGTGAACCGGCAGCCCAGACTGTCCTGGACCGGTGGGGTGGCAACAGCTATTTGTGGCATCTGTTGCTGGCCCAGAAGGGTTATGTGGTGTTAAGCATCGATAACCGCGGGACACCAGCGCCAAAGGGTCGGGAATGGCGCAAATGCGTTTATCGTCAGGTTGGGATCCTGGCTCCGGCTGACCAGGCTGCCGCTCTGAAGGCCCTGATAAAACAATGGCCCTGGCTGGATGCCAGCCGGATCGGGGTCTGGGGCTGGAGCGGCGGCGGCCAGATGACCCTCAACGCCATGTTCAAGTACCCTGACCTCTACCGGACCGGAATTGCCGTGGCCTTTGTCAGCGACCAGTTACTCTATGACACCATCTACCAGGAACGATACATGGGCTTGCCGCAGGATAACCCCGAAGGCTACAGGGAAGGGTCGCCCATTCACTTTGCCGGCAATCTCAAGGGCAACCTGCTCATCATCCACGGCACGGGCGATGACAACGTCCACTACCAGAGCTTTGAACGGCTGGTCAACGAGCTTGTTGCCCAGAACAAATTATTTTCCATGATGGCCTATCCCAACCGTTCTCACGGCATCTCGGAGGGTAAGAACACCACCATCCATCTCTACCGAACGATGCTCAATTTTTTCCTGAAAAACTTGCCGGTTAATTAGGGAGAAATGGTGGCCGTCTGCCGGCAGGATGCAGAATGAAAGATGATTTAATTGAGCCGGTTTTAAAGTATGAGATCCAATTTCAAAGCCTTTCGTCGGCAGGTTAAAGAGCCGGCCAATTAGAAATGGAGGGAGCGTAAGAATGAAAAAATTGACACGGTTGCTTGTAATAGGATTGCTTGGGATTGCGATTGCCGTTACTTTCGGCTGCAGTTCTGCACCGGTACAATCCTCGAATTCTTCAGGTATAGATCCCACCACGGTCCTCTGGTACAACCATCCGGCTGACAAATGGGAAAACGCCCTGCCTGTGGGCAATGGCCGGCTGGGGGCGATGGTCTTCGGAAAGGTTGATGAAGAGCGCATTCAATTCAACGAGGAAACTTACTGGAGCGGCGGGCCCTATTCCCAGACTGTTCAGGGCGGATATCGGGTACTGCCCGAGATCCAGTCCTTGATATTCAATGGCGAGTACATCAAAGCTCATAAGCTCTTCGGCCGCTATTTGATGGGCTACCCGGTTGAACAGCAGAAATACCAGTCTATGGGAGATTTGATCCTGAAACTGGGGCACGGCCCCGAAGTTAAAGATTACAGGCTGGAACTCGACCTGAAAACGGCCATTGCCAGGGTAAGTTACGAGGCTAATGGCATTAGATTCGAACGGGAAGTCTTCTCCAGCCCGGTTGACCAGGTTATCGTGGTCAGGCTGACCGCCGACCGGCCGGGCAGCATCTCCCTGGTGGCCAATTTACGTGGTTTCCGCAACCAGGCCCATTCCAATTATGCCACCGATTACTTCAGGATGGACGGTTATGGCCAGAACGGCTTAATCCTGCGCGGCAAATCGGCCGATTACCTAGGTGTAGAAGGACAGCTCCGCTATGAAGCCCAGCTCAGGGCCGAGGCCCAGGGCGGTTCGATGTCTGTGGATGACACCGACCTAGTTATAAAAAATGCCAATTCCGTAACTCTATATCTGGCTACGGCCACAAATTTCGTGAACTATAAAGATGTCAGCGGAGACCCGCACCTGAGGGTTGAAGAGACGCTCGGTAGAATTGCCGGCAAACCAATAGAGCAAATTAAAGAAGACCATGTCAAAGAACACCAGCGATTGTTCGGCCGGGTTTCAATCGACCTGGGCTCGACGGCTGCGTCTTTCCTGCCCACGGATGAAAGGCTCAAGAAATTTGATGGGAAAAATGACCCCAACCTGGCCGCCCTCGTTTTCCAGTTCGGACGTTACCTGCTGATTTCCTCGTCGCGGCCCGGCACCCAGCCGGCCAACCTTCAGGGCATCTGGAACCAGTACCAGAATCCTTCCTGGGATTCGAAATATACCACCAACATAAATACCGAGATGAATTACTGGCCAGCCGAGGTGGCCAACCTGTCCGATTGCGCCGCGCCTCTGTTCAAAATGATTAAAGAGCTCACTGACCAGGGAAGCGAGGTGGCCAGGGAGCATTACGGAGCGAAGGGCTGGGTTTTCCACCAGAATACCGACCTGTGGCGGGTGGCCGCTCCCATGGACGGGCCGCAGTGGGGAACCTTTACCACCGGCGGCGCCTGGCTCTGCACCCATCTCTGGGAACATTATCTTTACACTGGCGACCTGGATTTCCTGAAAGAATATTACCCGGTGATGAAAGGCAGCGTCGAGTTTTTCCTCGATTTCTTGAAAGAACACCCGAAATATGGCTGGCTGGTGACCAATCCTTCCACTTCACCGGAAAATTTCCCCGACCGCCCGGGCAATGGGCCTTTTTTTGACGAGGTTACCGGGTGGATGAGCCCGGGGACTACCATCTGTGCTGGTTCGACCATTGACATGCAGATCCTGAACGACCTGTTCGATTATGTGGCCGAGGCTTCCAGAATTCTGGGGGTAGATGAAGAATTCAGGAATAAAGTGCTTGAGACCAGACAAAAACTGGCGCCCATGCAAGTTAACAAGAAAGGAGAGCTTCAGGAGTGGCTCGAGGACTGGGGACAGAAAGAAAAGAGCCATCGCCATATTTCACATCTTTATGGCCTGTTTCCCGGAAACCAAATTTCGCTGCGAAAAACGCCGGAGCTGGCTGGGGCGGCCAGGGCCGTCCTGGAACAGAGAGGGCTTGTGGGAAATGGCTGGTCTTCGGCCTGGAAAATGGCCTGCTGGGCCAGGCTGCTCGAACCAGAGAAAGCGATGGAAAATCTGGTCTATGCCCTTCATAATTACACCTTCAATAACCTGTTTTCTATCTGTTCCAAGGCTCTTCAGGTGGACGGTTCTTTCGGAATGACCGCAGCCGTGGCCGAGATGCTGGTGCAATCGCACGAGGGAGAAATTTTTATCCTGCCCTCTATTCACGGTTCGTGGAAGAAGGGAAATATCAAAGGAATCAAAGCCCGGGGAGGTTTTGAACTGAACTTGAGCTGGGATGAAAATAAAGTTATAGAAATCGAGGTCATTTCCACCCTGGGGAGAACCTGCAGTATTCGCACCCCTTTTCCGGCCGAAGTTAAGCAGGTTTCATCTGGATTATCCCTGACCGGCCAAGAAAAGACTCTTTTTTCCTTTGAGACCGAGCCCGGTAAGAGCTATAAAATGACTTTCATTCCGATAGCCAGGTGATTAATTGGAAAGAAATTTATGTAACGGACAAGCAAACATACCGGGGATTTTTTTCCGTTGATTGAGCTGCGAATTTTGCGATCAGAAAGAGTTGAGATTCATGTGATTTCTAGCCGCATCGCTTGGGATCGGCCTAAAAGCTAAAAAGTTGTGGTGGTGCAGAAAGAAGACGGGTTAAAATTGTCAGTGATCAGTGTTAGTTTCGTTATGATTCTGAGAGGTAAGATATGCTCCTTTTAAGCCGGGATAATTTGAAAAATCTTTTGAGCATGAGGGAAGCCATCGACCTGGTGGAGAAGGGTTTTCTCTGGCTTCACCAGAAAAAAGTCCTGATGCCACCAAGGTCAGTTATTCCAACGCCTTTTCATGGCGGGTCGCTGCTGATGATGCCGGTTCTGATCGAAGACAGGAAGAAGTTCCTGGTTACTAAGGTAATAACCGTTTACCCTTATAACCAGCAGCTATTTGGCTATCCGGCTTTGCAAGGAATTAACCTTATTTTTGAGGCGGAAAATGGAACCCCGGTGGCCATCCTGGATGCCCATTTCCTGACCGCCCAGCGCACGGGGGCGGCCGGGGGCGTGGCCCTGAGATACCTGGCCAGAAAAGAGGCCGACACTGTTGCCCTTTTTGGAGCCGGTCCCCAGGCCCGGACCCAGCTGGAAGCCGCCTGCACCGTGCTTCCAGTAAAAAAATGTTACCTGGTCAGCTTCGGTGATCCACGCGAGAAGGCTTTTGCCCTGGAAATGGGCACCAGGTTGGGGATTGAGGTCCTGGTTACCGGGGACGCCGAAAGCGCCGTTTCCCGGGCCGATGTGGTAATTACCGCCACCAATTCCAGGGAACCGGTTTTTAAGGGAGAGTGGCTGAGACCAGGAACACACGTTACGGCCATCGGTTCGTTTCAACCTGAAGTCCGGGAACTTGACAGCGAGACCATCAGGAAGAGCCGGGTTTTTGTGGACAACCTGGAGGCAGCCCGGGAAGAAGCCGGGGATATTATCATTCCTGTCAAGGAAGGCGTGATAACCTGGGATAAGGTAGAAGCGGAACTGGGAGAGGTGATTGCCGGAGAAAAGCCGGGCCGGCAGAATGCGGATGAAATAACTGTTTTCAAGTCGGTGGGGCTGGCCATCCAGGATGCGGTGGTGGCGGTGGGCGCATATCTCAAAGCCGAAGAAAATAGGGTGGGCAGAAATTTTCTGCTGGGCGGGGAACAATGAAGGACATCAGCATTTTCAACCAGGTTATAGGTCCGGTGATGAGGGGACCGTCGAGTTCTCACACGGCAGGCGCCTATTTTATCGGGAAAATTGCCAGGTCCTTGCTCGGTGATAAGGGGAAACGGGTGGAAATAGCTTTTGACCCGGGTGGTTCTTATGCCAGGACCTACCGGGAACAGGCCGCTGACCTGTCATTTGCCTGCGGAATTATGGGCATAGAGCTTGGCGATGAACGCTTTTTTCGGGCCCTGGAGCTGGCCCGGGAGGCTGGCCTGGAGATTGAGTTCAGGGTGAGAACGCTGGATCATCCTGCCCATCCGAACACCACAGATATTGAACTGACTTCAGAAAAGGGTGACAGGCTCAGGTTGAGAGCAGCCTCGGTGGGTGGCGGGTCAGTTGAGATTACCAGAATAGAAGACTGGGAGGTTCTTTTTACCGGAACTTTTCATGAACTGGCCATAGAGGCCGGCGCGGAAGTCGCTACAAGAATAGAAAACAGGCTGAATACGATGGCCGGGCTGCTCGATAAGCCCGGTATTCAGAAAAAAAACAACCGTGTTCTGCTCTCGGTCAGAAGCAGGCTGGCCTTTTCCCCAGAATTACTGAGTGAAATCGGGCGGATGCCTGGAGTGAAAAGGCTATGGAAGATTGAGCCCATCTGCCCGGTTGTTAAGAAAGAACCAATTTTTAGAAGTGCCTCCGACATGGTCAGGCTGGCCAGAGAGCGGGGGTTAAGCCTCGGTGAATTAGCCCTTGAATATGAATCGGAAGTCCTTGGGCTTTCCAGAGAAGAAGTGATGCGGGAAGCCAGGAGGCGTTTTGAAATAATGCAAAGAGCAGTCCATCTCGGGCTGGAGCTTGAGGGCGAAAGAATCCAGTTATTGAAGGCTTCAGCCGGGAAAATATTCCGGCTGGAAAAAGAAGGAAAGCTGCCTGGAGGCGGGCTTTACCTGAGGGCTGCGGCCAGGGCCATGGCCGTGATGCACATCAACGGGAAAAGGGGAGTGGTGTGCGCGGCTCCGACCGGAGGTTCGGCCGGGACCCTGCCCGGAGTTCTGGTAACCCTTCTTGAGGATGAAGGGATGAGCCTGGAGAAAGTATTGCTGGCACTTCTGGCTGCCGGAGCCGTTGGAGTTATAGTCGATAGCCGGGCCACTTTTGCGGCCGAAGCGGCTGGCTGCCAGGTTGAAATAGGGGCGGCCGGAGCCATGGCCGCGGCCGCGGTTGTTGATGCCTATGGTGGAAATGCCGAGCAGGCGACTGATGCCTCGGCCATTGCCTTTCAGAATATAATGGGCTCGGTTTGCGACCTGGTTCAGGGTAAGGTTGAGATTCCCTGCCATACCAGGAACGCCCTGGGCGCAGCCAATGCTTTTCTCTGTGCCGGCCTGATTATGGGCGGGTACGAGAACCCCATCAACCTGGATGAGACCATAGATGCCGTCTATGCCACTGGAAAAATGCTGCCGCCAGAGCTCAGGTGCACGGCCCTGGGCGGGCTGGCGGTCTGCCCCTCGGCCCTGAAACTCGGGGACTGAAGGCTTTGGAACCTTCTAAATATGATGGAAGTACCTATTTGGGGTTTTAGTGCCTGATTGTAAATAAATCCCCCTTCTTTTATAATTGTCAAAAATTGGTTCTGGGAAGGATGCCATGAAGGTCAGTAAGTTCAAGCAATATCTGCTGTCGGGTGTCTCTTATGCCATTCCTTTCGTGGCTTCGGGTGGTATTCTCATCGCCATTTCCATTGCTTTTGCTCCGATGACTTCACAGGGGCCGGACTTCAGCCGGGCTCCGTTCTTAAAGTTGATCAATGACATCGGAACAGTGGCTTTCTCGCTGCTGATCCCGGTCCTTTCCGGATACATAGCTTTTGGTATTGCTGACCGCCCCGGGCTGGTCCCAGGATTTGTTGGTGGCTACATCGCCAACCAGGTGGGAGCCGGCTTCCTGGGCGGGCTCATTTCCGGGCTGCTGGCAGGATTCCTGGTTTTTTACCTGAAGAAAATCAAGGTGCCGGTTTATATCAAGCCGGTCATGCCCATACTCATCTACCCCGTCGTATCCTCCCTGATAATTGGCTTCGTCATGTACAGGATAATCGGGGCCCCCATTCACGACCTGATGCTGAGCATCACCAAATGGCTGGAAGTTATGGGCACCGGCAATAAGGTCATCCTGGCCATAATTCTCGGCTCGATGATTGCCTTTGACATGGGCGGCCCGGTCAACAAGGTGGCTTTCTTTTTCGGGGCGGCCATGATCCAGCAGGGTAATTATTACATCATGGGAGCCTGCGCCGCGGCCATCTGCATTCCGCCCCTGGGGCTGGGGCTGGCCACTCTCATTAACAGGAAACTCTGGACGGAGCAGGAGAGGGAAGCCGGCCTGGCAGCGCTGGGTATGGGGGCGATAGGCATCACAGAAGGGGCTATACCCTTTGCCGCGGCCGACCCGCTCAGGGTTATTCCGGTAATCATGACCGGCTCGAGCGTTGGCTCGGTGATAGCCATGCTGGGAAAAGTTGGCGACCATGCCCCGCACGGCGGTCCGATCGTGCTGCCCGTGGTGGACAACCGCTTTATGTATGTGCTGGCCATCCTGGTTGGCACCTTTGTGGTTGCGGGCATTATGACCTTCCTGCGGGCCCGGAGCAAGAAAAAGGCCGAGACCGCTCCGGCCTGACGGCCTTAGGAAAAGTTAACTTTCGTATTTTCAACCTGCCGGGAAGTGATAAAATATGTGCTGACGCGATTAGAATAGAATGATAATCGCCCCGAAACGGAGGTTAAGATGAAGCTGGTAGCAGTAACGGCCTGTCCCACCGGGATTGCCCATACTTACATGGCGGCCGAGCAGCTCGAGCGCGTGGCCAAAAAGATGGGATTTTCCATAAAGGTGGAAACCCAGGGAGCCATGGGCATAGAAAACGAGCTGGAACAGGACGAGATAAACGAAGCAGCCGCGGTCATTTTTGCCGTGGGCATAACGGTGCAGAAACCGGAGAGGTTTGAAGGCAAGAAAATATTCGAGTTTTCGGTCCAGGAAGCCATCAAGAATGCCGAGGCCATACTAAATAAGGTGAAGGAAGAAATTGGCGGCTGAATTCAGGTTTGAATTTCCCCTGCCCCTGGGGCTTCACGCCCGGCCGGCCAGCTTTATTCAGGAAAAGTGCCAGGATTATAAGGGCGAAATAATCTGGGAAAACCAGAGGACTCAAAAGAAGGCCGACGCCAAGAGTGCCATCTCACTGCTGACCACGGATACCCAGAAGGGGGATGTCTGCCGGGTGCTGGTGAGCGGAACAGATGAGAAAAAATTTGCCACCGAGCTGGAATCTTTTTTATTGAAGGAACTTCCGCTAAAAGAAGAGCAGGCCCTTAAAGTTGAACCGGCGGCGGCAGCCATCATCCCGGGGGTACTCCAAGGCCGCCAGGAAATGTTTTTGGTCGGCCAGCCGGCCTCTCCGGGAGTTGCCTGGGGCAAGGCGGTGGTGTTGAAAAAGCAGCCGGGCCTGTCTGAACTCGAAGAATTAATAGGC
Organism: Candidatus Saccharicenans sp.; assembly: GCA_024653215.1. Lineage (GTDB taxonomy): Bacteria > Acidobacteriota > Aminicenantia > Aminicenantales > Saccharicenantaceae > Saccharicenans. The sequence continues at coordinate 164,586 of JANLFU010000006.1, forward strand.
AAGAAGACAGATAGCCCCGAGAAAGAGATTGAAGTTTTCCGGCAAGCCCTGGGTTCACTGCGCGAAGAAATACAAAAAGAATTAGCCGAAAAAAGCGGAGTGGAGAAAAGTATTCTAAAAGCCCACCAGTCTCTGGCTTCAGACCCTGGGCTTTTAAGGCGAGTGGAAGAGTTAATCGAAAGGGAAAAATTAACTGCGGCCGCGGCTCTGGTCAGAGCAGTATCGGAATTCAGCGAAGAGCTCTTGCGGAGTAAGACACAATATATCAGAGAAAGGGTGGCCGACCTGAGTGATGTTGCCCTGCGACTTCTGGAAAAGCTGGGTTGCACGCTGGATACCGAGAAGTGGCGCGAGTTGACGGAGCCGTCTGTTCTCGTGGCTGAAGACCTGCTGCCGTCGGAATTTCTCAGCTTTCAACCAGGCCAGATTCTCGGACTTGTTCTGGAGAAAGCCGGCCAGACATCTCACACCCTGATCATGGCCAGGGGACGGGGGCTTCCTGCGATTACCGGGGTAGCCGAGGCCTGCAGGCTGCTCAGTAGCGGAGAAGAGGTGGTGGTTGATGGAAACAGGGGGATAGTGATCGTGTCCCCCGGCGAGGAAGTAAGAAAGTATTATCAAAGGGAGAGGGAAGCAGAAGTAACGCTCAAAAAAATCCGGAGGGAGAAGGCTGCTCTGCCTGGAGTTACCGCCGACGGAAAGAGAATTGAAGTAGCGGCCAATATCGGCCATCCGGAAGAATTACAGAAGGCCTGGGAAGATGGAGCTGAAGCGGTCGGGATATTCCGGACGGAGCTTCTGCTTTATGGGAAACCGGCCTTGCCATCGGAGGAAGAGCAATTCCTCCTCTATAAGCGGGTGGCCGAAGTGGCCGGGGGCAGACCGGTCATCATCCGGACTTTTGATATTGGCGGGGATAAGCCCATTCCCTGTGTTAAGTTACCCCAGGAACCCAATCCGTTTCTTGGATACCGCGGGATAAGGATTTACCGCGAATATTACGAATTGTTCCGGAGCCAGGTGCGGGCCATTCTGCGGGCTGCCGGGTACGGGAAGCTACGACTGATGTTCCCGATGGTGGCCCTGGTGGAAGAAGTCCGCTGGTTAAAAGAACAGGTGAAAATATTCGAGCAGGAGTTAGAGCGGGAAGGAGTGTCCTTAAGCCACGAGGTTGAAACCGGGATCATGCTGGAGATTCCTTCCGTAGCTGTGCTGGCCGATAAATTTGCGCCGGAGGTGGATTTCTTCAGCGTCGGTTCCAACGACCTGGTGCAGTACTTTTTTGCGGCAGACCGGGGCAACCCGCTGGTCAAGTATTTCAACCAGCCACTCAGCCCGGCACTCCTGCGTTTGCTTAAGCTGGCCATCGATAAGGCCCATGAAAACGGGAAATGGGTCGGGCTGTGCGGCGAGCTGGCCGGAGATTCCAGGCTGACTCCGGTTTTTGTCGGCCTGGGCTTTGACGAGCTGAGCATGAGCTCCGGGTTCATTCCGGAGGTCAAGGCAGTTTTGAATCGCCTGAGGGTGGAGGAATGCCAAAAACTGATAGAAAAGGCACTTGAGTCTTCGACTTCTGAAGAGAACGAAAAATTGCTGGAAGATTACTACCAGCGGCAATTTTCCCCGGAACTGATCACCCCGGACCTGGTAACCCTGGAAGCTGATTGCCGCTCCAAGGTTGAAGTCATGCAGGAACTGGCCATTGCCTTCGAGCGAGCGGGCCGGGTGGAAAGCCGGGCCGTTTTTGAACAGGCTCTCTGGAAGCGCGAGCAGGACGTGGCCACCGAGATTGGCTTCGGCCTGGCCATTCCGCACTGCCAGTCCGGGACGGTCAGGACTCCGAGCATCGGCCTGATGCGGCTCAGAAAGCCAGTTGACTGGCAGTCCAAGGAAGGCCAGCCGGTGGACCTGATAATTTGCCTGGCCATTCCTTCTGGAGAAAAGGTCCGCCCGAAGCTTCAGCTACTGCCGAAGCTCTCCCGTAAGCTCATCCACGAGGAATTCCGCGACTCCCTCCGCCAGGCCACCAACGTCGAGGCCATCGTGGCCTTGATTAAGTCAGCCACCCATTAGTCTTTCATTGAAGATTTCGAGGGGCAAAGAACTTACAAATCGACCAGGTGATATCGTAGAAATTTCTCAATGCCTCGAACCGTCTCTTGCTTGACTTGTGCCGGGCTTTGAGCCACCCAGATTATGAAATTATAAAGATCCTGTTGTTCCACCTTCAGCCATTTTTTATTCTTGTATAGGAAATACAAGAGAGTCGTTAAAGCAATTCTTTTGTTTCCGTTCTGAAAAGGGTGATTCTTGACCATTAAATAAAAGAGTATGCTGGCCTTGGCAATTAATCCTGAATAAAGGACCTTTTTCGAAAAGGTCTGAAAGGGAACGGCCAGGCAGCTCTCCAGGACATTTGGAAAGCGCGTGGAAAAGTCTGGTATTGGCTCATCGAAGGCCAGCATTTCTCTGGCCAATCTGAAAGCAATATATTCGACTTCAGCCAGACTGATAGGCTTGATCATTCTTTTGCCAGAAGCCGCAGCACTTCAGAATATTCAGCAACAGTAGTGGCTACGGCATTTTCAATCTCTTGTTTAGACTCTTGAGATAATTCTTTTCCGAGGATATATGAAGCTTCCTTCATATTTATGGCATAGTTCCGGCCGATCCTGACGGCCTTGATTTCTCCAGCCTTCACCTTTTTAAAGACGGCGACTCTGCTCATTCCAAGCAGGCGGGCTAACTGGGGAACGGTCATATATTCATTATTTTCGACCATGGGCACTCCTGGCTTTTAATTAATTTGTGTTAAATATCATTTGTAAGTTAACCAAAGTTAACAGGTATCTATAAATTAACACAAGTTGCTTGACATGTCAACATCAACAGCCTAAATACCCTTAAAACAATAGATTCGTAGATAGCAGTCTTAATAAAAAGCCCGAACTTGCCAGTTACTTCTTCTCGGGCTTTTTCTCCGGGCCTTCCGCAAGCCGCTTGTATTCGAAGACGCCGCCCGGCTGGGAAATTTCCATGGAAGTCACCTCGCCTTTCTGGTCGACGATAAACCTGATTCGAACGATGGAAATCCCTTTCAATGTAAATTCATCTCCGGGGACAGGAACCAGCTCGTAGACCGGCTGCCCGGGGATGGTCAGGGCCAGGGTGTTGGCCTTGAGGTCAACCGAGAACACCTGATCCAGCAGGGTGTACTTGCCCACGAACTTCTTAAGAAAGGCCGCGTCGTAAAATTTTTCGTCAGGTTTCTTACTGAAAACGATCGGGTCGGCCGTCGGCTCAAAAGCTCCCGACACCGAAGCCACCAGGCCGTTAACGTCGGTTTCAAAGGTTAGCTTCATGTCTTCGAAAGTCGGGTCTTCGCCGCGCAGGCCGTTGAAGGTTTCATAATGCCAGTGTTCGAGCGGGGTGGCGATGCCGTTATAGGTGAAGGATAGCTTTTTATCCTTAAGGATCACCTTTAGCTCACCATATCCCGGGTGGAAATAAGTTCCGGCATACTCCTCCAGGGTGTGGGCAGGTTTTGTGCCCTTGACCCTTCGGGTCTGGGCTTTCTGCTCGGCCTGTTTTCCCACTTCCTCTGACTTGGCCTGGTTACGGGCGGCCTCGCCGATCCAGTCCACGGGTTCCAGTCCGAGGAGCTTATCGGTGAGGGTTCGAACCAGTAGCTCGGGCAGGGGAGTTCCGTTCCTGTTGGTCAGGACCACGAAACCAAAACCGTCTTTGGGCAGCATGCTCACCAGCGCCGAAAAGCCATCTATGTTACCGCCATGATGGATTCGCTGGTGGCCGCGGTAATGGTCGACAAACCAGCCCAGGGCATAGCTGGAAGTGCTCAGGTGGGTGGTGGTCGGTGTTTGAGCAATGGGGGTGTAGGGAAGATGCAGGTCTTCCATGGTGGCCCGGTTGAGGAGCTGGGTTTCGCCGAATTTCCCGTCGTTAAGGTGAACCATCACCCAGTTGCTCATCTCGCGCACGCTGGAGTTGATGGAGCCGGCCGGGCCCATGTTGGTTATTATGCGGAATGGGATCTTGACGATTTTTTCATCGCGATAGGCGTAGGGCTGGGCAAAATCCTGGTCCTGCTGGGAATCCAGCACTGAAAAATTTGACCTCTTCATCTGCAGCGGCGTGAACACCAGCTCTTTTATTGCTTCTTCCCAGGTCTTGCCGGTCAGGACTTCGAGCAGGTAGCCGGCGGTCAGGAACATCAGGTTGTTGTACTGGAATTTTTCGCGCAGGTCGGCCGTGAACTGAACGTGGGCCAGTCGCCTGACCAGTTCTTCCCGGCTGGCCTGATAATTGTTGTACCAGAGGAGGTCGTGCCGGGGCAGCCCGGAACGATGGGTGACCAGGTCGCGCGGGGTGATTCTTTCGGTTATCAGCGGGTCCGACAGCTTAAACCAGGGAATGTAAGTCCGCACCGGCTTGTCCCAGCTCATCTTGCCTTCATCAGATAGCCTGGCCAGGGCAAAGGTAGTAAAGGCCTTGCTGGCCGAGCCAATGGCCAGAAGGGTATCCGGGGTCATCGGCAGCTTGTTCTCGACATCGCGCAGTCCATAGCCCTTGAGCAGGATAACTTCCTTATCTTTAATTACCGCCAGGGCCAGGCCGGGAACTTTCAGATCGGTGAGAGCCTTGTTGATGACTTCATCTATTCCTTCCAGGGCTTTCCTGGCCTTGGCCACAGGGTTTTCTCCCTTGTTCAGGGTGAAGGGGAAATTCTGGCCAGACTGGCTGAAGGTGCCGGTCATTTTCTGCCCGCTTTCGTCCAGTTTCCCCTTGAAAACCGGGTTACCAGGCACGCCGGCAATGGCAAAGCTGATTTCGCCGGCTTCGGCCTTGATATTCTCCAGCGGCAGGTCCTTGGCTTTCTGGACGGGTATAGAAATGACTCCCTCCAGTTTCTTGTCCGCGGTCAGCTTGAAATCAACCAGGACTTCGAGCTTCATCCCGGGAAGCTCAATGGCCCCTTCCCAGTGTCCGGCAACTTTCTGGCTGAGATCCTCTGTCTGGGCCTGTAATGAATGGTCCTGAGGTGCAACCAGGAGCAACAGAAAGATTAAAATTCCAAAAATAAAGTATGATTTTCTCACTTTTTCCTCCTGTATCTTATTGGTTATTCTTTGATAGCATATTGCTTTCTGTCCCTGCTATCAATGCAATAATTTCTGAAAAGCACTGGCTGTCCGATGACAGGACCACTTAATAAGCCAGTTTCTCTCTTAAAAAATGGCCCGGGAAGCCAGGCAGACTTAAGAACCTGCCTCTTTATGTTTACGGATATGTTGACCCAAAAGTTCAGAAATTCATATTTGGCCATATAAGATTCACAAATCTTATAGTTGTAATCACATCGCGGGGAACTTTTTGCTCCGCCATTTCGTCTTTTTAAGTGTAAACGCAACGATTTTCTGTGATAATGGAATCTGTCAGGAGGCGAAATGGCAACAAATATGACAACTAAAAAAACTACCGGACTATCGAGAACCAGCCACATTCTTGGTCTCTCGATATTGCTAATGATGACCTTAGTTTTTAGTGCCGGTTGCCAGGATGTTATCGAGGCAACCTATAAATATGAGGAACCGTTCAGCCAGACCATCGCCGTCAAAGAACCGGGCTCATTTTCCCTGTCCAACATCAACGGGTCGATTACCGTGACCAGCGCCCCGGCCATGGAAGTGGTTATCAAGGCCACCAAGCATGCCCGCTGGAGGAAAGAAGACCTCAATAAAATTAGAATAGACATAGTCAGCGGGGAAAAGTCAGTCATCGTCGATACCATCCATGAAAAGCGAAACCTCCAGGTTAAGGTCGACTATGAAATCACCCTGCCGGAAAATATGGCCCTGGAACTGGTTAAGACCGTAAACGGCCGGGTTAGCCTGAGCGGGAAATTTGAGCGGGCCCAGCTCCGGACCACCAACGGAAGTATCACGGCCCGCGGTGATGTCGGCTGGCTGGAAGCTGCCACCACCAACGGCAGCCTGGACATAACCCAGGTCAGGGGAAAAGCCAGCCTGAAGACCACCAACGGCAGCATCAAGCTGGAGCTGGATGAAATCACCGCCGACCTGGAAGCCCGGACCACCAACGGCAGCATCACCATCCGGCTGAAAAATCAGCCCAATGGCTATTTCAGCGCCCGGACCACCAACGGCAGCGTCAGGGTTGATTTCCCGGTTACGGTTGAGGGCAGCCTTTCCAGAAGAAGGGTTGAGGGCCGAATGGGCAACGGCCAGGGTCCGAGGATTGAGCTTCTTACCACCAACGGCTCCATCAGCCTCAACAGGCTGTGATGACGAGACCCGTTTGCCCGAGGACTGGCCCGGGTAGCCTGATTTAATCGGTGTAATTCGATTCTCCTTTAGCCTTGGGCCTTTTTAGGGATTTTGGGTTCGCCACCGTCTTGGATGATTGGACGAGAATAAAATTTTATTTGATTACAACCGAATGCTGGCCATCAGGTGGCTCCTGCCCGGCTAAAGAATAAGGTTATATAGCATATGGTAAACGACCGATTCTATCAGGGCCGAATTTAATGATGTCGAGTGTCAAGGTGTCGGTCCCGGCCCACATTTTGGTAACCAATTTTACTGGTTGATACTTACCGATAAGCCGAATCCCTGAATTCCCCGGTTGCGACTGACAGCGGACTTACTTTTTTAGCGCCCGGGAGAGTTCTTCGATAGTCTGGTGCAAGCGGATGACTATGACCGGGGTCTTGATGTTTTCATAGAGAATTTTGGAAGGATTGTGGCTGGCCCCGTAAAATCCGGCGTTGGCTTCCTGGTTAACCCGCAGGGTTCCGCCCTTCAAAGAAATTCCGGCGAACAGCCCTTTGCTCTTGGAATAGGAATATATTTCGGCTTCCATTTCCAGGTCGGTGCTGGCCTCGGCGCTCCGGCCGACCGGACCGGCCGAGACACTCATATCGGCTCCCAGCGTTATCTTGTTGGAGGCAATATTTTCCACTCCCTGCCTGTTCTTGAACACCAGCACGATGTCGGCTTTCTGGACTCCAATCTGCCAGCCGAAGCTGCCGCCGATGAGGTCGACAAACAGCGGGTTGCTCCACTGCCCGTCCTTCCTCCTGATCATGACTATGCCCCGGCCGTACTGCCCGCCGATTCCCCAGGCCGCCTTGACCACGCCCGGAAAGATGGCCAGTCCTTCGGCCTTTTCCAGCAGTCGGGCCGGAATTCCTTCTTCCTTCAGGCTGGCCAGGTCTTTTATGACTTCAATGGCCCGGGCCACTCTTTCTTCACCGGGCCGCGAGTCAGCTTGTTTCTGACCGGAGAAGCAGGGGCTGGCCATCAGGAGAATAAGCAGTCCGATCGCAAAATTTAACAGGATGATCTTTTCCAGGCTGTTTTTCATGGTTAATCCCTTTCTTCATTTAATTCTAATACCTTTTAACCCGGTCGGCAACAATCGTCCGTTGACAGGCAGTCTGATCTGGATTGAATACTGGGTCAAAATTAATCATTGCCAGAAATTAGCCAATAGGGTAGTTTAAATAAATCAGGCGGAAGGAGCCAAACCGGAAGTCATGGATATCTTTGCCCGGGCCTTTGAGGTGGTGGCCGCCCAGCTGGGCATAGCCGTGGTCGGCTTTTTTGTCTTCCGAGGTCAGATCCAGGACAAGGAGAGCATCCTAAAATTTCTTTCCACCCTGGGCATCGACCTGGCCCTGCCCTTTTTTTCTTTCAGCATCATCGTCAAGAATTTCGACCCGGGCAGTTTCCGACAGTGGTATGTTTATCCCCTGTGGTGGCTGGGCTTAACCGCCGGCCTCGCCCTTCTGTCTCTATTTTTCACCCTGGTCTCCCGCGGCAACCGGGAGTTCTTTCTGTCACTCTTTTTCCAGAACGGGATTTTTTTCCCGGTGGCCCTGCTGACCGGGCTGTTCGGGGCCAATTCAGCCGAGGTGGCCGTGCTGTTCATTTTCATGATGTTCTATCCGAGTTTCTTCTTCCTGGTCATTCCGGCCGTGCTGGGGATGAAACAGAAAGCCAGGTGGCAGAGGGTCTTATCACCGGTCTTCCTGGCCACGGTCCTGGCCGTTCTGCTCAAGCTGGGTGGCCTCGATGTCTACCTCCCGAACTTTCTGAAAAGCACCTTTCTGGCCGTGGGGGCACTTTCCACCCCGATCATTTTTCTCATCCTGGGTGGTAACATCTACCTGGACCTGGCCGGAACGAAAAAAATATATGCCGGCCGGGTGGCCTGGTTTGTCCTGGTTAAGAATTTTATCTTCCCGGCCCTGGGTCTGCTGGCCATCAAATATTTGCGGATTCCCCAGCCAATATCTTTGATCTTAATCCTGCAATGCGCGGTGCCGCCGCTGACAGTGGTCCCGATCCTGGTCGGCCGGGCCGGGGGCAACCGGGCCTTTGTCAACCAGCTGTTCGTGGCCAGTGCCCTGGTCTCCATCGTCAGCCTGCCTCTTTTTCTCTACCTGTTCAACAGGTTAGGCTTTTGATTCTGGCGGTAAAAAAAGATTTATTTATTCCCGGTTAAGAAGGATTTTTATTTCTTTGATCTATTTCCTTTCGATTATGCTTATCTTGAAGATTGAAGGAGTTAGAAGCATTGATTTTTGTCTTTAGATTTTTTGGGGGACTTATTTTTTCCACTGTTTTAATTCTAATAACTTTTCCTGCAATGTCGGCCTGGATTTATCTCTACCGCTGCGCTGACTGACGAAATTTCTTGACCTCTTCCCCATTAACAGGTAAAAAGGTAGAGAATAATTCAGCCTGAGGAGGGCTCATGACGGATCGTAAAACGCTTAACAGAAGAAAATTCCTGGGAACGACGGCCGGAGCGGTGGCCGGAGTGCTGACCCTGGGCCGGCCTTCGCTTTCTGAAGAAAAGGAGCGGCCGCAGGGAAAACCGGGTGAGCCGATAACCAGGACCCTGGGCCGGACCGGTTATAAAATTCCCATCGTTTCCATGGGTGTTATGAACGCCGACAACCCGGAGCTTGTCCGCCGGGCCTATGAAGCCGGTATCAGGCATTTTGACACGGCCAATGTCTACCAGCGGGGGCGAAACGAAGAGATGGTGGGCCGGGTGCTGGTGGAAGAGTTGAAAGCCCGTGACCGGGTGGTCATTGCCACCAAGATAAATATCTTCCCCCAGCAACGGAACGCCCCGGCCGCCGAAATAAAAGATATGCACCGCAAGAGACTGGAGGAGAGCCTGCGGCGGCTAAAGACCGACTACGTGGACATTCTATACTCGCACGACGTTTCCGACCTGGCCTGGCTGAAGAACCCGGCGGTGGTGGAGTCGCTGCTTGAATTCAAGGAGCAGAAAAAAGCCCGGTTTATCGGTTTCAGCACTCACCAGAACATGAACGAGGTCATCAAGGCGGCCATGGAGATGAAAATTCATGACGTGGTGCTGACCAGCCTGAATTATTCTCTCTATGACTACACCGAATACCTGGAGACGCTGAAAAAGGCGGCGGCCCAGGGCCTGGGCCTGGTGGCTATGAAGACCCAGTGCCAGCAGGCCTGGTACCGGGAATCGGTTCCGGCTGAGATGAGGCGCTTTTACGAGGGACCGATAATCCACAGCGCCCTTCTGAAGTGGGCTCTCCGCCATGAATTCATCACCACGGCCGTGCCCGGCTTTACCACCTTCGAACAGCTGAATGCCGATATGCCGGTGGCCTACAACCTGGAATACACGGAAGAAGAGAAGAAGTTCCTGGAAGACCGCCTGGTCAGGCAGCAGATGGCCGCGGTCTGCCGGGCCTGTGGCCAGTGCCAGCCTACCTGCCCCAGGGGCGTGGATCTTCCCACTATTCTCCGGGCACACATGTACGCGGCCAGCTATGGCAATTTCTACCAGGCGCGGGAAACCCTGGACGGGCTGGAATCCAGCCGGTCGATAAAAGCCTGCGCGGATTGTGAGCGGTGCGCAGCCCGTTGTGTCCGCGGGGTAAACATTGCCCGGCGGCTGGAGGAGCTCAGGATTCTTCTGGCCTGAGCACGGGAGAGCCTGGTTCTTAGAGACGATCGGAGCACCTGGATGGCCAGCTTAAAAGCGGAGGGGCCGGATGCTGTGTTCAAGCCTTTTCTGGATGTTCCCGCTTAATTATTGGGCGGTTCGAACGACTTAAATTATGGAAAAGGTAGATTTAAGTTCAAAGAATAGGAATGAAGCCAGCTCGCGATTGCAGAATAAGGTGAAATGAGATACAAAACGAAATTGAAAAGGACTGCAATGAGGCCGGCCATAATAAAAATAAAAATCAATTCCGTAACTTGCCGTACTCTTCTTTTCGGACTGGTCTTGCTCCTGGTTTTGCTATCCTGCAGCCAGGTAAGCAGCCAGCAGCGGGGGAAGGAGTTCCTCCAGAAAGAAAAAACAACCCTACAGCAACCGAAGCTGGCTAAAATAGTCATGGGCTATTACCCGGGCTGGAAAAAATCGGAATTCAACCACAGCCTGATTGATTTTTCCGGCCTGACCCACCTGGCCCATGCCTTCACCAAGCCCGATAGCGAGGGCAACCTGGTCATAGACCCGAATTTCCTTTACCCCGAGCTGGTGGCCGCGGCGCATGATCACTCGGTTAAGGTCGTAATGAGTATCGGCGGCTGGGGCAACTGCGAGGGCTTCCCCCCGACGGCCGCTTCACCCGAAAAACGCAGCCGGTTCATAAGCCAGATCGTTGATTTCTGCCAGTTGAACGGTTACGACGGGGTGGACCTGGACTGGGAGTTCGTTTCCAACGAGCAGGAAAGTCAGAACTTCTCCGACCTGGTCAGGGAGCTTTCAACCGCGCTCAGGGCCATGGAGCCGCCGCGACTGCTGACCATGGCCGCGCCCTCGGGACCGTTCTATGGGAAATGGATAAACTTCGAGGAACTACATCCCTATTTCGATTATATCGCCCTGATGACCTACGATTATCACGGAGCCTGGTCCGACCATTCCGGCCATAATTCCCCGCTTTACACCTGCCAGAACGACCCCTGCGGTTCCTGGGATGATAGCTTCAGCTACGCGGTCATAAGGGAGATCCCGCTCGATAAACTGCTGCTGGGGATTCCGTTTTTTGGCCGTTCATTTAACACCGGTAAGCTGTACACCCCATCGACCCAGAGCCAGTATTACACCTACACCGATATTCAGAAACTTCTGGCTTCCGGCTGGAAATACAACTGGGATTTCTGCAGCCAGGTGCCGTTTCTTCTGAGCCCGTCCAGGACCACGCTACTTTCCTTTGATGATATCCGTTCGGTTTTCCGCAAGTGTCGCTACGTGCTGGATAAGGAGCTGGCCGGGGTGATAATCTGGGAAATAACTGCCGACCGGAATAATGGCCGGCCGGAGTTGCTGCAGACCATCGCCCGGACTTTCCGCGTTCCGGCTCAGAAATAACACCCCCGTCTAATGTTGGTTTGGATGCTCCTTAAAAACTCAAGCTTATCCTCGATCTTTTTTCCGCAACCGGTCGCGGCTGCCGGTAAGAATGGTGTCTGGCTGATTTCAGCCATCTTAATTCCGAATAAAGCCAGGCGCAGCGGTGGCCAGAGCCCGGCCCGGACCAGTAGGCCGGCAACCGGTCAGGATGAGTCTGGGGCTGGTTTCCGGGACTGGGTTTCCCCGGATATTCGGCCGGGAAAGAAAAGGGTAAGATAAGAGGTGAAAAAATTCCGCAAATCGTGAATAATTTAATGGAGACATAAAAAGAAAGAGAGGGTGAAAATGAAGAGAAAGAGAATTATATTTTTAATTTTCCTTCTTATATTGAGCATCTTAATTCCGGGGACAATGCGCTCTGCCGGAGCCTCGACTCAGGGTGCGGCCGGCGACAGGCACCATGGATTTTTCCCGGTTTCCGTCTGGTATACCGGGGGCACGGTCCGGGCTCCGATGATTGAACCGGTTAGCGATAAATCGCGGGCCGAATGGAAAAAGGACCTGGAACAGATCAAAAAGCTCGGCTTCAACACCGTCCGCTGCTGGCTGGAGTGGGCCTACAATGAAAAGGAAGAAGGGAAGTATGATTTTTCCAGCCTGCAACTGCTGACCGACCTGGCAGCCGAGGTCGGGCTGAAGGTCATCTGCCAGGTTTACATAGATTCGGCTCCGGAATGGGTCGGGAAAAAATACCCGGAGTCAGCTTTCGTTGCTTCCAACGACCTCAAGGTTCATTCCCAGTCTTCGCCCGGTTTCTGTTTTGACCACCCCGGCGTACAGGAAAAAATCCTGAACTTTTTCAGCGCGGCCGCCCGGGCGGTCAAGGATAAACCGGCTTTCTACGGCTGGGACCTGTGGAGCGAACCCCATATCATCAACTGGTCGGAAGTCTATCACCTGGGCGACCTGAGGTACGTCCAGTTCTGCTACTGTCCTTCCAGCCAGGCTCGCTTCCGGGAATGGCTCAAGAAAAAATACGGCACGATTGACCGGGTCAACCAGGCCTGGCACCGGACCTTTCGCCATTTTGCCGAAGTCGAGCCCCCTCGCTTTGGCACCATCCTGACCTATACTGACTACGTCGACTGGCAGGAATACATTTCAGACAAGCTGGCCGAGGACCTGGCCCTCAAGGCCCGGGCCATCAAGAAGGTTTTTCCGGAATCGGTGGTCACCAGCCATTCGGCCATTCCCGGGTTATTCAGCCGGCCTTCCTGGGACGGGACGCCCGACGACCGCAAGATGAACGACAGCGTCGATTATTACGGCGTTTCCATCTATCCCAAGCATGCCGGCGCCGTCCGGCCCTGGACGCCTTTCTTCCGCTCGGCCGGCCTGGATTTCGTCCGGTCGATGAGCCTGAAGAATGAAGGGTTTTATGTGGGCGAGCTTCAAGCCGGCTACGGCGTTTTCGGGATGAAGGTCAGTGTCCCGGTGACGGCCGCCGACCTGCGCGACTGGATGTGGAGCATGGTGGCCTACGGGGCCAGGGCCATTAACATCTACGCTTATTACCCGATGAGCTCCGGCTATGAAGCTGGCGGCTATGGATTGATTGAGCTTGATGGCCAGATCACCCCACGGGCTGAAGAGGCGGGGAGAATTGCCCGGACCATCAGCCAGAACATGGACCTGTTCCTTAAGTCCCGGCCGCAGAGCTCTCAGGTGGCCATCGTCTATAACCCGCTGTCTCACATGGTGGGTGGCCAGCAGACTTTTACTTCGGAAGGCCAGCCGGTCGGTTATAACAATCTCAGCGAGTCACTCCAGGGCGTTCACCGGGCCTTCTTCGAGCGGGGAATCAAGGTGGATTTCATCCATGTCCGTGACTTGAAGGATAAAGCGGCCGGTTACCGGTTGCTAATAGCCCCTTACCCGGTGATGATTTCCCAGCCCTACGTTCAGGACTTGATAAAATACGTGGAGCAGGGCGGAACGCTACTGGTGGAGGCCCGGGCCGGCTGGATCGATGAGAAGGGCTTTGCCTTTCCGGTTATCCCGGGCGGTGGACTGGATAGAGTGCTCGGCTGCCGGGAAGCCCGGTTGCTGCCCATCCAGAAAACTGGCCTGATGACAATCAGCCAGAGTCATCCAGCCCTGCCCTGGCTCAAACCCGGGGATTCGCTGGATACGGTGTTTTTTGAGGAGACTTTTGTAATTACCGATAAAAGGACCAGTATCCTGGCCACCAGTCCGGACGGACAACCGATGCTGGTGCTGGCTCCTCATGGAAAGGGCCAGGCCCTGATAGCCGGTTCTTTCCTGGGCTCCGCCTATCATCATTTCCGGAATCCCAATAACGGAAAGTTCCTGGCCGGCCTGGCCGAGTGGCTGGGGATCAAGGCCGAGGTGTCCGTGAAGTCCCGGCCGGAGAGTTCCGTGGTTGAGTGGCGCCTGCTGGAAGGGAAGGATTACCGGTTGCTTTTTGTCTTCAACCGTGGCGAGGAAAAGACCTCGGTTGCTTTAACTATGGCCCGGCCCTGGCCCGGGGTTGAGCTCAGAAACCTGGAGACCGGGGAAAAGATTCTCTTCAACCAGGACCAGAACCGGG
>JANLFU010000007.1 GCA_024653215.1 Candidatus Saccharicenans sp.
GCTCAGCCCGCACACCGAAATCATCCATGAGCCCGGGACAGACTGGGCCGAAGGGATACCGGTGATGACGGTAATACCTTCTGATAATCTCAGGCCGACACCCGAAGCCAGGGAAAACGGGCTTAAGGGCGAATATTTCAACAATCAGGAATTCAAGGGTAAACCGGTGATCACCAGGATAGACCCGGCAGTCGATTTCAACTGGTGGGATGAAGCCCCAATGGCCTCACTCGATGATGATAATTTCAGCGCTCGCTGGACCGGCTATCTGATTCCGCCAGAAACCGGCGATTATTACCTCGGCGGTGAGGGCTTCAATACCTTTAAGATCTATCTTGATGGCCAGCTCATCGCCCAGTATAACGGCACCCACGAGACACACAAAATTTATAAGCAGGTTCACCTGGAAAAAGGAAAACCAGCAGCCCTGAAGATAGAATTCAGCCACCGGGCCCGCACCGCCAGGATGCACCTGCTCTGGAAGAGGCCCTCCGCGGAGTCCCTGGAGCGAGCCGTGGCCGCTGCCCGGCGGGCCGAAGCCGTGGTACTTTTCCTGGGCCTCTCCCCCAGGCTCGAAGGTGAAGAAATGGAGGTCCCGGTGCCCGGATTCAAGGGGGGCGACCGCCTGACCCTGGGGCTTCCAGCCTGCCAGGAAAAACTCCTGGAAGAAGTGGCTGCGGCGGCCGTGGGCAAGCCGGTCATCCTGGTACTGCTGAACGGCAGCCCGCTGGCCGTGAACCGGGCCGTGGAACTGGTCCCCGCCATAATTGAAGCCTGGTACCCGGGACAGGCCGCCGGCCGGGCCATAGCCGAGGTTCTTTTCGGCGATTACAATCCAGCCGGGCGGCTTCCCGTCACTTTTTATAAATCGGAGACCGACCTGCCCGACTTCTCCGACTACCGGATGGAAGGCCGCACCTACCGCTATTTCAAGAAAGAACCGCTCTTTCCCTTTGGATATGGCCTGAGCTATACCCGGTTCAGTTATTCCAATCTCTCGGTTCCCGGGACGATTAGAATCGGAGAAGAGCTTCCCATTTCAGTTGAAGTGAAAAATTCCGGCCCGCGGGACGGCGAAGAGGTGGTCCAGGTTTATTTAAGCCGGCCGGATTCGAAATCACCGCTCAACCCGGTCCGTCAGCTGGTTGCTTACAGGAGAATTTTCTTGCGGGCCGGAGAGAAGCAAAATATAACCTTTACCGTAGGCCGGCGAGAATTGACGAGCTTCGATGCCGACGGTAATCCCGTGATCGAGCCGGGCAAGCTCCAGGTTTCGGTTGGCGGTCAGCAACCCGGGTTTAAGGGGCGGCTTTTTGCACCCACCACCCGGGTCCTGACCAGGGTCACCAACCTGGTGCGGTGACATCCTGTTCCCGGCAAGGCCTGCAGTTTCCGCCTGAATTAGCAGGCAAAAGCCGCAGCCAAATTCGGCCTAATTAAGACCCATAGAGATAAGTTTCTGGCTAAAGATCATCAGCCGGAAATGTTCCTGCTAAATGACGGTGGAGAAGTTCTATCCTTCAGAAAAAGGGGGTCTTAGACCAGCTCTCCGGCTGCGGCGGCGACAGGTTTTCGGCCAGGTTATAACCAGGAATTGAGAAGGCGGAGCTGGCTTCCGTCGAGTTCTTCAGCTAACTTTATGGAATAGCTGCGACGTCCATTTTCGCCTGGCTTTACCTCCAGTTTCAGCCCTGCATATCCCAGGTATTTGTCATAATCTATGGATTCTGTGGTGTAAACATATCTAAAAAATTCAGAAAGGTCAGTCCCGGCCATCTCCTCGCAGGCCGCCCGGAATTCTTCATCCGTGAACCCGCGGCCCTGTTCCCGGTAAAACCTCCGGTACAGAAGTTTCATCAGGTCATCCAGGCTTCTCTGTCCGCCGGTCTCATGCCTGATCTTCAGGTCAAGCAGCATGGTCAGGACCGCGCCCAGGTCGTAATAGGAAATGGTCTTTTCGCTGCCAAAAAAGGGCTCTTCCCAGGCCCTGTGGCTGGCCTGGGCCGCGCTCTCCATTTTTCTGGCAGTGGAATTTTCCACCCTGTCTATTATCCGGCTCCAGGTGTTCAGTATTTCCTCCCGGTTCATGAACCCGGCCCTTTTCAAGATGAGATATTCATAGTAAACCGTCCCACCCTCGGAAAACCAGAGCATATTAGTCCTGTTTTCTCGCTCATAATCAAACGGCCCCAGGGCTACGGGCCTGATGGCCTTAACGTTGTAGAGGTGAAAAAACTCGTGGGCTATAAAACTCAGCCAGCCCTGAAAACTCCGGCGGTCCTCAACCCGCGGCAGCCCGCTGAAAACGGCCATGGAATTCCTGTGCTCCAGCCCGCCCCTTCCGGGCCCCATCATGATAAAAACATAGCGGTTGTACGGAACCTCGCCCACCACTCCCGTGGCCGCCAGTATCATTCGCTTCAGGGCCGAGACCGTTTCCTCGCGGTTGAAATCTTTGGGCTCCTCCACGGCCAGCTCGTAGGGCAGGCCGGCCACGCTAAAGGTCAGGACTTCCTGGTTCCCAATATAGATGGGGCAATCATAGAGCTCGTCAAAATTTTCGGCCTGAAAGGTGTTCTCTTCATCGAGCACGGGGGCCAGGCTGGTTGAAATCCGGGTAAATTTCTCATGGGGCCTGATAGTCACCCGCACCGGGTGATTCAGCCTGCCGGCGACAAACATGAAGACACCGGTCGGCGAAATATAAGCCCTCTTATCCGTTAGCTGGCTCTCGGCTACACCCTGGCCTTTGGCCACCACCTTGTAACTTGTCTTCAAGACATGTGTTCCACCGGTCTTTATTTTCCAGGTGTTTCCGGAGGATTTTTCCCAGGCCAGGACCCGCCCGTTTCCGTCTTCAGCCCTGAAATCCTCGACGTTCGCGGCGAAGTTCAGAATCCGGTAATAACCCGGCGACCAGGCCGGCATCTTCATTTCTACGTTGTTACCCTTTACCCCCTCGTACTTGAAAACAACCTGAAACCTGCTGGAAGCCAGGTCTTCCATGGAAATAGTAATAGTAAAGGACATGACCGACCGGGCTTCGACCGATCCGCCGGCCACAACCTCCGGGCGACCGGAATTCACCCGGCAGCCGGCGGTCAGCCCGACCATTAAAATTAACAGCCAGGTCAGACCACTGACTTTATAGAACCTGAATTTTTTCAGCATCTACCAGACCACCTTTCCTTAAAAAGATGTCCCGCTTATTTTATTACTTAAGAACCATTTCTTAAACAGAATTTTTTGAAACGGCGAGCATGGATTATTGTTTGGAGCTCAGAATAATTAAAAAGGCACTTCCGGGGATTGAATATTAAAATGTTCTGACGAGTCCAAATTCTTAAATTATTAAGAATCTTCCCTGCAGTCGGTTCGGGTGTTAATTAATAAAAATAAGCCCTGCCTTCACCTGATTCTTTTCTGGCCCGACGATCAGGCAAAGTCCCCGTAAATAATAACAGGCTTCCGCCCTTTGAAAATTCCCCTTCCCCGCCCCCGGTAAAAGAAGCGATTTCAAATAAGAGTGCGGTCTTTACGGCGTAAATGACTTGCCCCCGCCTGCCGGTGGGCGGACGATAAGTTCCGGGTCTTCCACCAGCAGCTTGCCGTCAACGAAGGCGGCTGCCAGGTAAGGATATGTTCCTGGCGGTGCAAAATCCAATACCCTGGTTTGAATGACCTTGAGGGCCCCCCGTTTTAGCGAGGTCACATAATAGTGTTGAACCAGTGGGGTAATCGGCGACTTGAGGACCAGGCCGAAGGGAAAATCCTGTTTTTCCCTCCACTTCCAGACTATTACGTCCCTGGGTCTGACTTCAACACTGGTCGGCTGGCACTTCAATTTGCCACCCCGGGTAATGCTCAGTGTCACCTCATGGGTGACCGGCACCTTTACTTTTCTTTGAATCATTTTGCCCTCCTTAAAATCATAGGCCCTTCATACCGATAAGCGGCCTCTTCAACACAAGCATCATCTATAATTAACAGGACGCCGGTCCTGCCATCCAGCCGCGGCGAATTCGCCCCGTCGTACCAATCTGCTCCAGATCCTGCCGGCCAGAATTACTCTGTCTTTCCCACTATTTCGTTGAATTCCGGAACCCGGCGGAGGTCCGCCAGGAAGGGGTCCTTCTGGACCTCTTCTTTTAATCCTTTAGCGGTCACATATTTCTTAAGAGCCTCGAGCGCTTTCTCCCTCTCCCCCGAAAGTTCATAAACAATGACCGATTTGAAAATGATGGCCGGGTCGCCGGGCTGAACGCGCAGAGCTTCAGCTATCTCAACCAGAGCTCTTCTGGCCTCACCTTTCTTGACAAGGTAGACGGCCAGGCTGGATCGTAAGGCAGCGTTGCCCCGGTCGGCCAGCAGAGCCTTCTCCGCCAGTTCAATGGCCCGCTGGTAGGCCTGTTTTGATTTTTCTTCGTAACCCGGAACAAAATGGCAGGCATCGGCCAGGTTACCCCATAACAGTGGTTCTTCCTGCTCGTAAGACAGAGCCGACTCGTTCATGGCCACGGCATCCGCATAACGACCCCGGTAATAATAAATATGACCCAAATTGGAACAGGCATCCGGGTTGCGTTTAACTGCATTTGACC
Source organism: Candidatus Saccharicenans sp. (assembly GCA_024653215.1). Taxonomy (GTDB): domain Bacteria; phylum Acidobacteriota; class Aminicenantia; order Aminicenantales; family Saccharicenantaceae; genus Saccharicenans. The sequence goes on from JANLFU010000007.1 coordinate 4,602, forward strand.
TTTCGAACAGTTCTTCAGCCCTGCGGTCATCACCGAGCTTATAATAAGTGGCCCCCAGGTTATTAAGGCCGTTGATATTGTCAGGAACAATCCGGGTGACTTCCAGAAACATATCCCTGGCCTCCATCATCCGTCCCTGGTAGAAATAGAAGAGGCCAAGGTAACTGAGGGCCACCCAGTACCGGGGCCGCAATCGCCGGGCATCCTGGTAAGCCGCTTCCGCCAGCTGGGGTTGTTGCCTTTCGGCCTGGGCCTGGGCCAGATTTATGAGGGCATCAAAGCGCAGGGCCGAATCAGGGGGCACCAGCTGCGCTTCTCTGACCGCTTCTTCCTGCCGGCCGAGTCCACGGTAGATTCTGGACAGCGACAGGTGAGCCAGATCATCACAACCACCAAGCTTCAAAGCTTCCTGCAGGAGGTTTTCGGCCTGATTGACCAGGGAATTGTCCCCGTTCAGGGTGAACAGCCACCACTTGGCCCGGGCCAGGTCGACCATGGCTATCGCAAACGAGGGATCCTGTTGGATGGTTTCTTCCAGGGCCTCAATGGTCTTAACAGCATTATCCAGCCCGTCCCTTGAAAAGTAGCCCAGGCCCCTGACATAAGCCAGGAAAGCTGCTGGCCTGGTGGTCCAGCCACGGGCCAGGATTGAACGCCAGTCTGACCCGGCCCCAAGGCCAGCCGCCCGGCCAGTTTCCAGGGCCAGGTCTTCCCGCCAGGTGGCCACGTTGGCCAGGTTATCGGTCTTGCTTACGGTCTGGAATCGGCGCAGAGTCCTGGTGTCAACCAGGTCGATAGCCACCGTAAGCAGGTCGCCGGCCGTCTTTATTGAACCGGACAGGACCAGGTTGGCCCCGAGCAGACGGCGGGCATCCGAGGCTTCCTTGACCTCGTAATTCCCGACATGATTGAGAGGGGAAATCCACGAGTCTTTAGCCTTCCCGGCCAGCAGGCCGAGCTGTCGATTCAGGAGCTCGGACAGGCCGTCAGCCATCAGCTGATCGTTTTCGTTGCCCGATACTGCTCGAAGCGGGAGAAGGACCATATGCAGTCCTTCCGACGACCTGCCCAGGCCGGTATATTCACCCAGCCGCCGGAGCCAGCCACCTGCGAAAAAGAAAGCAAGCGCTATAACCACCAAGGCCAGCCCTGCCCAGGTCAGGGCCCGGCGTTTCGCAGACCGTTCTTTTCTGATAGAGATTTCCCGTCCCTCCAGCAGCGCCTTCAAAGCCATGGCCATTTCCCGGGCCGAGGAAAACCTGTCCTCGGGGTCCTTGGCCAGAGCCTTTTCGACAATGGCCGCCAGGTCCCGGGGAATGTCAAGGGGCAGGCTCTTTATCGGCCGGTGCTTCTTATGAACTATGGAATAAATGCAGGCCGGCTCGGTGTCGGCCTCAAATGGAAGGTGGCCGGTGAGCATTTCATACATCACCACTCCGAGCGACCAGACGTCCGACCTGGCATCAATCTCGCCGCCAGTAAATTGCTCGGGCGACATGTAGGACAGGGTGCCCATGACCACTCCGGGCCGGGTAAGCCTGGCCTCTCCGGCCAGCTTGGCCAGGCCGAAATCGACCAGCCTGACCTGCCCGTTTTCGGAAATCAGAATGTTGGCCGGCTTGATATCGCGGTGGATTATGCCCAGGCTGTGGGCGGCCCCCAGGCCCTCGGCTATCTGGAGAGCTATCCGCAGGGTTTCATCGGGACTCAGCGGCCCCCGTCGGATTTTCTGTTTTAAGCTCTCGCCCTGGCACAGGGCCATGGCGATATAAATCTGTCCTTTTTCGCTCTCACCGATTTCATAGATGGGACAGATATTCGGATGGTCCAGGGCCGAGGCCGCCTGGGCTTCGTGGATGAATCTCTCCCTGGCCCGTTCCTCCCCGAGCAGCTCGCCCGGCAGGAGCTTGAGGGCCACGGCCCGCTTCAACTTGAGGTCCTGGGCCTCGAAGACCAATCCCATGCCACCCCGGCCGAGCTGGCGGATAATCTTATACTTGCCGGCAAATTTGTCGAGCTGTTCCGGCCAGCCAGTCAGGTCGGTACTGATGGTGAGAGTTCTTTCAGCTTCGCCCCCGGAAGATGAGAAAAGCACGATCCCGCATTCACCGCAGAACTTCTGGGTATCGCTGTTGATGGCCCCGCAGCCGGGACATTTCTGTGGCATGGCCCTTTCCCCCTGCCGGCCAGGGCATAATAAAGCTTGAGCCCGAGGAACTCCCCCCGGAAACTTCCAGCGGCCAGGCTCCTCTCTTTCCGCTGGTTTTAATCATAAATTTAAAAACCTTTATAGTCAACTAAAAATCGGCCAGCCGGCAGGCGGCCCTAAGGACATCCCCGGAATGGTTATTTTTTCCAGGTGACCTGGTAGAGACAGAGATACGGGTAATCCTCTTCATCCTTCTCCACGGCGCACAGCTTACCTCCCTTAATGAGAAGCGTATTTTCCGGTATCTCCGCCCTGGCTATCAATTTCCCGTCCGGGTCAAATACATCCCAGGTGTACCAGTGTGGGGCCTGTCCTTTCTCAAAAGTCCTGACATACAGGCGGTCTGCCTCGTCGACCAGAAAGGCGCTAAAAGGCGGAAAATAGTCGGGGAAAGCCAGCATTTCCTTCACGTTGCCCCCGGCAGTCTCGGGCAACTGGCTCAGTATCTCCTGCCTGTCTTTTTCAGTTATCGGCTGCGGGCGGTATTCCTTGCGAATAATCCTGAACAGTTTACCTTCGGGATTGAAGCACTTGATTTCATAGGCGGACGACAATCCGTAAAGAAGGTTTCCCCGGCTGTCCAGGCAAAATTCGAAATACATCTCATAGGGATTAATCTTTCTGCCGCTGATGGGAATTGGTGTCAACAGGGTGTCAAATTTCAGCAGGCGGTTAAAGCCTGAATCGTAACTGGCTATGGTGTAGGCCAGGGAATTGCCCTCCAGCCCCATTTCGGCAGCCCAGTACTGTCCGTTCCTTTCCTGCAATTTTATAAATCCCATGTTGCGGGCATAGGATACTTCCCTGATCAGGTTACCCTGCGGGTCAAGATAGACAACCTTGCGGTTGCCGGCATCGGCCACCATGATTTCATTCTCTGAAACCAGTTTAACCATAAAAGGAGTGTCCCATTCCCCGGGGCCTTTCCCCTCCCGCCCCAGCTCTTTTAGCAGCTTTCCAGTTGCGTCAAATATCCTGAGTTTCTTATTCCTGTTATCGAGGATGAACAGGCGGCCATCCCCGGCCATATCTACCCCGGCGATGCTGGCAAACAGGCTGCCGCCTTCCGCCGTTTGACCCACTGTCAATTCTTTTTTAAGAATCAGTTGCTGTGAGCCCTGCGGCTTGAGCTTGTTCTCCACCACCTGGACCTCAGGTGGACTGCCTGCCGGGAACAGGCCGGGACCAATGGCCAGGATAATGGCAAAGGTCAGGGCCCAATTGACTGCCTGGCTAACAGCCGCAATTTCCTTTCTTCTCATTTTTTCCCTCCGGGCTTCTGCCGATTTGTTATTATTTTATTGTTTTTAAAAGTGCCGATTCAAGACCAGCCCTCAGCCCGGGACCGGGCGATACCCGGATCGGATTTCTGAGACCGACAGCAGTATCGGGGAATATGACCCGTTTGAATAAGATTCAAGAAGCTTAACGCGCGTCTTGCTATTTTCTTTTTGACAAGAGATTCGGGCCCGAATTATACTTGCCTCTTATGATGCCCGGATACTTCAGCCAACACATGGAAACACTCTCAGCCGAACAGTTTCGAGAGAATAAAAATATAACTGACATGATCCAGACCCTTTGCTTTCGCGAGAAAATGATTTCCTTCTCTCTATTCCAGCCAATTCCCCGCCTAATGATTTCCACAAGGAGGATTCAGCATGATGCTCAAACCCATTGACTGGGTAGTAATCGTCGGCTATTTCGCTTTAATCATGGGCATAGCCTGGTGGACGATAAAGCGAGACAGAGAAAAGACCACCGACCAGTACTTCCTGGCCGGGCGTCACCTCGGTTGGTTCATCGTCGGGGCTTCAATCTTCGCTTCCAATATCGGCTCCGAGCACCTGGTCGGCCTGGCCGGTTCCGGGGCCACTGACGGCGTGGCCATGGCCCACTACGAGCTCCACGCCTGGTGCCTGCTGGTGCTGGCCTGGATGATGGTTCCGTTCTATACCCGCTCCCGCGTCTTTACCATGCCGGAATTCCTGGAACGTCGGTTCTCACCGCAGGCCCGGACGGTGCTGTCAGGCATCTCGCTGGTGGCCTACGTTCTGACCAAGATTGCGGTCGGGGTGTTTGCCGGCGGCGTGGTGTTCTCGGTGCTGCTGCCGGAGGTCAACTGGTTCGGCCTGGACAGCTTCTGGGTGGGTTCGATCCTGGTCATCGTTATAACTGGTCTTTATACCGTTCTGGGCGGATTGAGCGCCGTGGCCTACACCGAGGCCATTCAGACCATCGTCCTTATCATCGGCTCGGCCCTGGTAACCATTTTCGGCCTGAAGGCCATTGGCGGCTGGTCCGAGTTGCGCTCGATCGTCGGCTCGGAAATGTTCAATCTCTGGAAGCCGCTCGTCCCCCACGGCATAGCCGGCACCTGGGCTCCGGTCAAAGAAGCGGGGCGAATGGCCTGGTACTTTAACGACAACTACCCCTGGCTCGGGATGCTGTTCTGCGCTCCGATCATCGGCCTCTGGTACTGGTGCACCGACCAGTACATCGTCCAGAGAGCCCTGGCCGCCAAGAACGAAACCCAGGCCAGGCGTGGTTCCATTGCCGCTTCCTACTTCAAACTGCTGCCGGTTTTTATCTTCATCATTCCCGGCATCATCTGCTACGGGCTGGCCCTGAGCGGCAAGATACCGGCCCTGCAGCAGCAGCTAATCGGACCGAATGGCCAGATCATCCGCGACCAGGCCCAGCAGGCTTTTCCGCTGATGGTGGCCTACGTGTTGCCGATAGGAATCCGGGGAATCGTGGTGGCCGGCCTGCTGGCCGCCCTGATGAGCTCTCTGGCCGGAGTCTTTAACGCTTCTTCCACCCTGTTCACCATAGATTTTTATTCCAGAATTAAAAAGAACATTTCCCAGGAAAGGCTGGTTCACGTCGGCCGGGTGGCCACCACGGTCATGGTCCTGATCGGCCTGGCCTGGTTGCCGGTCATCCGAGGAGGCAAAGGGCTCTACGATTACCTCCAGGGTGTTCAATCCTACTTGGCCCCGCCCATATTCGTGGTTTTCTTCACCGGCATCCTCAATAAGAGGTTGAACGCCAAAGGCTGCCTGGCTGCCCTCTACACTGGATTTTTCCTCGGCCTGTTCCGGCTGGCGGTGGACACACCGGTCAAGCTAATTCCGGGCTTCAGGTACGCCGAGGGGTCGTTCCTGTGGATACTGAACAACATCTACTTCCAGTACTACAGTTTGTTTATCTTCCTGGTCTCCATGGCCGTGATGTATGGCGTGAGCTACGCCACCGGAAAACCGGACGAGCAGAAAATCACCGGCCTGACCTTCGGCACGGTCACGCCCGAGCAGCGGCAGGCTACCAGGGCCAGCTGGAGCAAGTGGGACGTGGTGGCCTCGGTGATCGTGGTCCTGTTGATCATCGCCGCCTATCTCTATTTCACCGGCTGAGGACACGGCGAGGCATCGGGAAGGTCCTGGAAAACCTACAGCTCGACTCTGAGCAAGCCGGCCCGTTTATTTTTTAATTTCGTCCCCGGGTCTGGCCTCTGTTATCAGCTGGCCGTGTGCTAGGCGTGACATTAACAATTCATGAAAAAACGAACGGAATGGCACTCATGGTAGACGGGGCCTCCGCCTTAAAACCACAACAACGGGTTGCCCCGGACGACTTTGGCGTCAGACAGGTCCCGGACCCCGGAACGCCAGCAAGCACAAGCAGAGCCTGTACTCTTTTTTAGAGGGGCGCTTACCAGCCTGGCATCATTTCTGCCTGAACCGGATCATTAACAGCAAAACCTAACTCCGACTCCGCACCCGAAAATATAAGTTGACTGAGATGGTTAATCTCAGTTAAAAGATATTTCTTGTATTGCTCACCTAATATGATTCGGGGAGGCCATAATGCGTGGCACTAATTTCAGGAAAAAATGGTCAGGCCTGGTGGTAATTGTCCTGGTGCTCTTTGCCCTGGCCCAGGCCCAGACCGGGAAAAAACCGATTGGTTACGACGTTTATGATTCCTGGAAATCCATCCAGGGAACAAAGCTCAGCGGCGACGGCCGCTGGCTGGTCTATTCGCTGGCGCCCGGGGAAGGAGACCCGGAACTGGTGGTCCTCGACCTGCAGAGCGGAAAGGAAAGCCGCTTCCCCCGCGGGCGCGATGCTGTTATCAGCGCGGATGACAGGTTTGTGGTCTACACAATAGTCCCGCCCAAAGCCGAGGTGGACAAGGCCAAGAAGGAAAAGAAAAAGCCCGAAGAACAGCCCAAAAACGGGCTGGGCATCATCAACCTTCAGACCGGCCAGCAGGTCAGTATCGACCGGGTCAAGAATTTCAAGCTGGCCGAAGATTCCGGTAAGTACGTGGCCTACCTGCTGGAACCGCCGCTGCCAAAGGAGGCGGCCAAGGATCAGCCCAAGAAAGAAGAAGAGAAGAAAGAGCCTGAGAAAAAAGAACCTGAGGCCAAACCGGCTGAAAAGAAAGAGCCCGAACAGAAAGCCGGGGAGAAAAAAGAAGAAAAGAAGCCGGAGAAGAAAAAGGAGCCCGGGACCGAGCTGGTTATCAGGAACCTTGAAACTAACGAAACGATTTCCGTTCAGGAAGTTTCAGAATATACCTGGTCCAAGAACGGCCGTTACCTGGCCTATGCCGTCTCGTCGAAAAAGCCCGAAGATGACGGAGCCTTTATCCTCGACCCGTCATCCGGGAAAACCATCGCCCTGCTCAAAGGGCAGGGACATTATGTCAAACTGGCCTTCGACGAAAGGGGTCAGCAGCTGGCCTTTCTCAGCGACCGTGACTCCTACCAGGAGAAGGCCTCGCCATACAAGCTCTACCTCTGGCAGGAAAAGATGGCCGCGGCCGTGGAGGTGGCCGGGCCGAAAACCACTGCCCTCCCCCCGGGCCACAGCCCCAGCGAGAACCGCGAGCCTTCCTTTTCCAGGGATGGCAGCCTGCTCTTTTTTGGCTATGCCCCGGTTCCCGAGCCGGCCCCGGAAGACGCACCCGAACCGGTCAAGGTGGATATCTGGAGCTGGACCGACCCTGAACTCCAGCCGATGCAGAAAGTCAGGGCTGACGAAGAGAAGAAGAAAAATTTCCTGGCCGTTTGCCATCTAAACACCAAAGACAAGAAAATGGTCCGGCTGGCTTCGGAGGACCTGCCGGAAATCAGGTTGTCCGATGACAGCCAGAAAGCCCTGGGCTCCAACCCCCTTCCCTACCGCCAGCTCGTTTCCTGGGACAGGAGCTATTCTGATTATTACCTGGTGGACATCAAGACGGGGGCCAGAACGAAAATCCTGGAAAAGTTCCCGTCTTCGGTTAGTTTCTCCCCCGGCGGAAATTACCTGGTATATTATGACGACCAGACCGACGCCTGGTACACCTATCGCCTGGCCGACGGCCGGAGATTTGACCTGACCTCCAGGCTCGGAGTCAACTTTTTCCGCGAAGAATGGGACACGCCGAGCGAACCGCCGGCCTACGGCCTGGCCGGCTGGACGGAAAATGACGCCTCCGTTCTGATCTACGACCGCTATGACCTCTGGGAGATCAAGCCCGACGGCAGCTCGGCAAAAGTCCTGACCGGAAAGTACGGCCGGGAAAACAAGGTCAACTTCCGCTACCTCAGGCTGGACCCGGAAGAAAAAGCCATATCCCTGAAGAAACCGCTTATCCTTTTGGGAACAAACGAAATTACCAAGGCCTCGGGCTTTTTCCGGCTGGATGTCGGAAGGGGCGATAAACCAGAAAAGCTCATCTATATGGACAAGTTGCTGGGCGGGCTGCAGAAAGCGAAAAAGGCCGATAGATACGTTTTCACCATTCAAACCTTTGAAGAATTCCCCGACCTGTGGGTCAGCGGACCGGACTTCGGCAACGCCAGGAAAGTCAGCCAGGCCAATCCCCAGCAGGCTGAATACCTCTGGGGCCAGGCCGAGTTGATAACTTACCTGAACGCCGACGGAAAGGAACTCCAGGCGGTGCTGATCAAGCCGGAAAACTTCGACCCGAAGCAGAAATATCCGCTCATGGTTTACATCTACGAACGGCTGAGCGACCAGCTTCACCGCTACTATGCCCCCGGACCCGGCACCAACATCAATTTCACCCGCTATGTCTCCAACGGCTATGTCATCCTGATGCCGGATATAGTTTATGAAGTGGGCTACCCCGGCCTGAGCTCTCTCAAGTGCGTGGTCCCGGCGGTTGAAACCGTGGTCGGAATGGGATTTATAGACCCCAGGAGAATCGGCATCCAGGGACATAGCTGGGGCGGCTACCAGATTACCTACCTCATCACCCGCACCAACATCTTCGCCGCCTGCGAGGCAGGGGCAGCCGTTTCCAACATGGTCAGCGCCTACGGCGGAATCCGCTGGGGCACCGGCATGTCCAGGGCTTTCCAGTACGAGAAGACCCAGAGCCGAATCGGCACCCCGCCCTGGGAAAGAGCCCTGCAGTTCATAGAAAATTCGCCCATCTTCTGGGTGGAAAGGGTCCAGACGCCCTATCTGACCATCCACAACGACGAAGACGACGCCGTGCCCTGGTACCAGGGTATTGAGTTTTTCACGGCCCTGAGACGCCTGGGCAAGCCAGCCTGGATGTTTGTCTTTAACGGGGAAAAACACGGCCTGCGCCAGCGCGAGAACCAGAAGTACTGGACCGTCCACCTGGACGAGTTTTTCGACCACTATCTAAAGGGTGCCCCGCAGCCCGAGTGGATGAAGAAAGGCGTGACCTACCTGGAACGCGGGAAAAGGGACGTCTCCTCGCTTTTCCAGGCAAAAACTGAAGAGGGTAAAGCCAAGAACTGATTCTCAGAAAATTCAAGAAAAACATTCAGGCCGGTGTCCGGCCAGTTGGTAAAAGCTGAACGGCAGGTTCCCGGGTCTTGCCCCGCAGATTGCGACAGCATAAACTCTGAAGGGCTGCCCTTCTCTTCAAGACCTGTTGGTGGGGCTGCCCCCTGATATTTTAAGAGCCAGGCAATCGTACACCACCCGGCCCTTCTGATAGACAGCGGTTGAGCGCCTCATCACCCGCCAGCCACCATTCTGGTAGAACCCATCCTTTTCGAGCTTATCCACCAGGTCCGGGGCATTTTCCAGGTATTCGGCCAGGGCCGGATTCTGGACCAGGACCACAGGCTTCAGGCCCGGCCCGGCGACCACGGTCACGGGCTCGACCGTCAGGCTGCTGAGCTCGGGCAGAGGCTGGGCCGCGGCCAGGGGCTTGGTCTGCAGGGTAATCATCTTGGCCCTGGCATCGGGGCTGAGGCTTTTTCGGCTGTTTTCAATCATATCCAGCAGGTAGAGCCGGACATCGTCCAGGTTCCGGGCTTCATTGATCCGGCCGATTTCCGGATAAGTGCTCAGCGCCTTGGCCAGGTTTGAAATCTCCTTGAGGTAGCGACTGCGCTGGTTGTCGGGAACGACATGCATCACTATTATGGAAACCGGCTGGCTATCTGGCGCCTGGTAATCGATTCCGCCCGGACTCCAGCCGATGACGCATTTTAAATCTTCCTCGTAGGATACCCGGGCATGGGGACAGGCCCAGCCCTTGCCCAGGCCGGTATTGGCCGTCTCTTCCCGCTTCAACACCAGCCCCACCACGTCGGTCCCGGCCGGCGTTTCCGGGAAAGCTTCTATGATGTGAGCCAGAAACTGCAGGGCATGATTCTTATCGTTTTCCGGAAGTTCAAACAACCGGCCTTCCTGAAGGGCTTCCAGGAGAGTCTCCATCAATCACCTCCGAACTTATTGAAAAACCAGCGCTTGACCTTATGGGCCAGCGCCGAATACATCAGCAGGAAAGCTCCAATCCATAACCAGTAAATTGCCGGCAGCGGGACCAGGCCCAGAAGCGACGCCAGGGGCGAATAAGGCAGCCAGGCTCCAATCAGCATGATGATTAGGGTGGTCATCATCAGATGAACCGAGGCCCGGCTCTGGATAAAAGGAATTCTTTTCGTCCTGATGATGTGGACGATGAGGGTCTGGGTCAGGAGTGATTCCACAAACCAGCCGGTCTGGAAAAGCCTCATCAGCAGGTCTTTCTGGCCGGAGCTGACCGCCGGGTCCAGGTAGGCCCGGCAATTGAAAAAGAACCACATCAGGCCAAAGGTGGCATAATCAAAAAGAGAGCTGACCGGTCCCAGGAAAATCATGAACTTTTTTATCCCGGAAATGTCCCAGCGCCGCGGCCTGGAGACCTGTTCTTCATCGACCCGGTCGGTTGGAATTCCGGTCTGGGAAAAATCATACAGCAGGTTGTTGGTCAGGATCTGGATGGGTTTCATCGGCAGAAAGGGTAACAGGTAACTGGCTCCAAGAACGCTGAACATGTTTCCGAAATTGGAACTGGCCGCCATCCGGATGTACTTGACTATGTTGGCAAATATCCGGCGGCCTTCAATGACGCCTTCCTCCAGGATCAGCAGGCTCTTGACCAGGAGGATGATATCGGCCGATTCCTTGGCCACGTCAACTGCCGAATCCACCGAGATGCCGACGTCGGCCGCCCGAAGCGCCGGGGCATCGTTTATGCCATCACCGAGGAAGCCGACCACGTGGCCATTTCTCCTCAGGGCCTCCACTATTTCTTCTTTCTGGGCCGGGGTGAGCTTGACCAGGACATTATTGTTTTCTACGGCCCTGGAAAATTCTTCCGGCTTCAGGTTGACCAGGTCAGGCCCGGCCATTATCCCCTCAATTTCCACTCCAACTTCCCGGCAGATTTTCTCGGTTACCAGGGCATTATCACCCGTCAGAACCTTGACTTTAACTCCGGCCCCCTTTAGCAACCTCAGGGCCTCTGAAGCCATGGACTTGGGCGGGTCGAAGAAAGCTATGTAGCCGAGCAGTATCAGCTGGCTTTCGTCCTCCACCGTGAACACGGTCTTGCTCTTCGGGAATTCCCGGTAGGCTATGCCCAGAACCCGGAAGCCGTCCTGGTTCAGCCGGTCCACTTCTTCGAACAGGTCAGCCCTCATCATATCGATCAAAGGGTAGATCTCGTCTCCAATCTGATAGTGGGAGCAACAGGAATATATTTCTTCCACGGCCCCCTTGCAGATGAGGACGTGATCCTGCTCATAATCGACAACAACCGACATCCGGCGGCGCTGGAAATCAAAGGGCAGCTCGTCCACCAGCCGGCAATCCCTCTCCACTTCCAGCTCTTCATGTTCCAGAATGGCCCGGTCAATCAAGTTTCTCAAGCCGGTCTGAAAATAGCTGTTCAGGTAAGCATAGGTCAGCACGTCCTCGCTGGGATTTCCCAGAATGTCCACGTGCTTTTCCAGCACCACCCGGTCCTGGGTTAAAGTCCCGGTCTTATCGGTGCACAGGACATCCATGGCCCCGAGGTTCTGGATGGCCGGCAGTCGCTTGACGATGACCTTTTTCCTGGCCATGGACAGGGCTCCCTTGGCCAGGTTGGCGGTTATGATCATCGGCAGCATTTCAGGGGTCAGCCCGACGGCTATGGAGATACCGAACAGGAGCGCCTCCAGCCAGTTGCCTTTGGTCAGCCCGACTATAAAAAAGACGGCAAAAACCATGACCAGCATGAAGCGGATCATCAGGAAGGTGAAATCCTTGACCCCCCGGTCAAAGCTGGTTGGGGGAGGTTCCTCGGTTAGCTTTTCGGAAATGGTGCCGAAGATCGTTCTCTTGCCCGTATTTATGACCAGTCCCCGGGCCGTGCCGCTGACCACAAAGGTGCCCAGGAAACAGGCATTGTTAAGCTCCAGGGCGGTCTTGGGCGGGGCAGCTGGAGCGGTCGCGGTTTTTTCCACCGGCATGGATTCCCCGGTCAGGGCTGACTCGCTAACAAAGAAATCCTTGGCCTGAATCAGCCTCAGGTCGGCCGGGATGATCGAACCGGCATTCAGGATCACTATATCTCCCGGCACCACTTCAGAAATTTTTACTTCGGTTTCCTGGCCGTTTCTAAGAACCAGGGTCCTGGATTTAACCCGCTTGCCCAGGGACTCCACGGCCTGGAAAGAGCGACGGTCAAGCAGGTATGACAGCCCGACACTGAGCAGGACCATCAGGCTAACCAGGAAAGTAGATTTCAACTCGCCCAGGATGGCCGAAATGACGGCAATGGCCAATAGCTGAAGGACCAGGGGGCTTTTCAGCCGGCGGAGCATATCTTCCAGGAAGCTAAGCTGCCTTCTGGTGGACAGCTCGTTCGCTCCGTATTCATCCAGCCGGTCTTCAGCTTCCCTGGCCGACAGGCCCTTGGTCGAGCTCTGTAACCGCAATAAGGCTCGCTCCAGGGGCTGGCTGCAGACTTCTATCAGCTGGCTTTCAAACTGGTTGACGTCCCTGACAATGGTTGATTTTTTCTCTTCCTCGATCCGGCTGTTAAAGAGCCGCGCCCATATTCCTTTTCTTCCGGTCGGCATCAAGATTCCCCCCGCCTCAAATTATCTTCCGAACTGAAGACAAAGATACTTGCCCTTTTAGACACTGACGGAAAAACAGTGAATTCAAACTTTCCTGAAGGACGTTGAGTCTTTTCCAGGTCCACTGTTCGCCTCCGCTTGCCTTACCCGTTCTCCGGGCCGGGAGGCGAACTGCCAGTTCAGATGGCCAATACCGGAAGGCAGTTTTCCTCCCGACCGCTAATCATAAGCAGCCAGGAAAATACAGGCGAGGTACTATTGCTACCATCCGCCTCGCTCATCGGTCAGCTTGCCTCCTAAGCTTTCAATGGCTTTTCTATAACTTCAGCTAAATTTACAAACCTGCGTGAAAAAAGTCAATCACGATAGGCCTAAATATTTTACGCAACCGGGCTTGATTTGCCCGCCCGAACGGCGAGGCCAGAAGACATTTCCTGCGGACGACGCCTGGTCTTGCAACTTACTGATAATAAATAATTTTCCACTATCTTCTTCCCTGCATAGTTAAATTCTGAAATGGACAACTGCCAAGGAGGATAGAAACAGAACCTAATTGCGCTTAAGCGTTTGAGGCGATAAACTTTGAGCGGTAGACGACCCGGGGACGAAAGGCGATGTCAAGAAATGATCGGGTTCCCCGAAATCATTGAAATTAAGGCGGTTATTCTGGTATATTTACTTTTCCTAATATTTAAAAAGGAGTGGAATTAAACATGAACGTCTTTGTCTTAAATTGCGGCAGCTCATCAGTCAAGTTCCAGATCATCAACACCGACCTGGACATGTTTGAAACCGACAGCGACCGCCGGGTGGCCAAGGGACTTATCGAGAGGGTTGGCAGGGACGACGCCATTATCAACTTTGAAGCGGAAGGGCAGGAACCGGTTAAGACCATCGAGCCCATCCATGACCACCGGGAAGCCATCCTCAGGATCAAGAAGTGGATGGAAGACCCCAAGACCAAGATAAACGGCATCCACAGCTGGGACGACATCCACGCCATCGGCCACCGCGTGGTCCACGGTGGGGAGAAGTTCACCAAGTCGGTCAAGATTGACCAGGAAGTCATGGCCCAGATCGAAGAGTGCGCCGACCTGGCCCCGCTGCACAACCCGGCCAACCTCAAGGGTATCCACGCCTGCTACGAGATTTTCGGGGACAGGATTCCGCAGGTGGCGGTGTTCGACACGGCCTTCCATTCGACCATGCCGGAAGAAGCCTATCTCTATGCCATCCCGATGGAGTACTACGAGAAATACCGGATCCGTCGCTATGGCTTTCACGGCACCTCCCACCGCTACGTTGCCTACCGCTACCGCAAGCTGGTCGGAAAGCCGCGGGAAGAAGTCAACGTCATCACCCTGCACCTCGGCAACGGCTGTTCCGCCGCGGCCATCAAGAAGGGCCAGTCCATCAACACCACCATGGGCATGACCCCACTCGAAGGGCTGGTCATGGGCACCAGGTCCGGGGACATCGACGCGGCCATCGTGGAGTACATGTTCAACAAGGGCATCGGCAGCGTCACCGACATCTTCAACATCCTCAACAAGAAGAGCGGCATGCTGGGCGTCTCCGGCTTCAGCAACGACATGAGGGACATCGAAAAGGCCGCGGCCGAAGGCAACCACCGGGCCCAGTTAGCCCTTAAGATTTTCGCCCTCAGGGTTAAGAAATACATCGGGGCCTACATGGCCGAGATGAACGGCACCGACGCCATCATCTTCACCGCCGGAATCGGCGAAAACAGCGTCCTCATCAGGAAAATGATCTGCGAGGGCCTGGAAAACCTGGGAATCGAGCTCGATGATGAGCTCAACCAGCAGGCCGTCCGCGGAAAGTGCATGAAGATTTCCAAGGAAAGCAGCAGGGTGGCCGTCTATGTCATCCCGACCAACGAGGAATTGCTCCTGGCCAGGGATACGGTCCGGGTGGTCAAGGACGCGCCCCGGATTTGGTAAGAATAAACGAAATTTCAAGGAGGATAGAATGAGCGGAAGCAATTTCGTTAAAGAAATAAGGGAAAAGGCCGCTAAAAGGTTTCTTAAAATCGCCTTCCCGGATGCCGAAGACATCCGCACCGTCAAGGCAGCCAGAACCATCATCGCTGAAAAAATCGGTCAGCCGATCCTGGTCGGAAACCCGGACAACATCAGGAAGATTGCCGCTGAAAACAACGTTAAGGTCGACGACATCGAAATCATCAACCCGTTGACCTCAGCCTGGAAAGAAGAATTTGCCAACCACGTTTACGAAAGACGGAAAGCCAAGGGTTTGACCCTGGACCAGGCCATAGAGCTGGTGAAAAACCCGCTCTATTTCGCCGGCTGTATGCTGGCCAAGGATAAGGTGGGCGCGGTGGTCGGCGGAAATATTTCCTCGACGGGTGACGTCATCAGGGCAGCACTTTATACCGTGGGCACGGCCCCAGGTATCCAGACTGTTTCCAGCTACTTCATCATGGTCTTCCCGGATAAGCTCCTGTGCTATGCCGACTGCGCCGTGGTCCCCAACCCGACCGACGCCCAGCTGGCCGATATCGCCATTACTTCGGCCAAGAACTTCCAGGCTGTAACCGGGCTTGAGCCCAAGGTGGCCATGCTGAGCTTCTCCACCAAGGGCTCGGCCACCCACGAGCACGTGGATAAGGTTATAAGCGCCACCAAGATTGCCAGGGAAAAGGCTCCGGACCTTCTGATCGACGGCGAAATGCAGGCCGACGCCGCCCTGGTTCCTTCAGTAGGCGAAAGAAAGTGCAAGGGTTCGCCGGTGGCCGGAAAAGCCAACGTGTTAATTTTCCCGGACCTGGATGCCGGAAACATCGGCTACAAGCTGACCGAGCGCCTGGCCGGGGCCGAAGCCATCGGACCCATCGTCCAGGGCCTGCAGAAGCCCTACTGCGACCTCAGTCGCGGCTGCTCGGCCGACGACATGGTCAACGTGGCCGCCATCTGCAGCCTGATGGCCTGAGAACAATAATTCAAAAGACTTGAAAAAGTAATATTTTGAGAAGATTCGCCATATAATCATCCGAAGGGCTTTCATCTTAGTCTGTTAAGACATGTATGAAAGAATTAAATACGGGCATTAATAAAAATCTAAGATACTATAAGAGAGTTATAGAGTTTTATTAGACTTTCTATCTCTTATTTCTACTCAACCAAGACAATTCTTTTGATCCGTACTAAATTACCGTCGACTTCGGCCCAGTATCCGTTACGGATTATTTCAGGCCTCTTCTGCGCGCCGTCGGAAATCTGTTTATCTTCGTTAATTAAGCCCTTGCCTTCTAACTTGCCAGTTTTACCTTTGAACTGGACAATATAAGCTTTCATCCGATTTGCGTCCCATTGATTCTCTGCTATTTTAGGCAACTTGTAGACTTTCCCGCTTGAAATGAAACAGAGGTTGCCATCCTCATCAAGGAAAGCTTTAAATAAATGAATAATCCTAAACCAATTGTCGTATCTGTTTCCTACGCGGAAGCCTTCTTTTCTAAAAATTATTCTGCCAGTTTTCCAATCTATTAGCACTAGGCCATATTTTGATTTTTCTTTTCTGGGAACTTCCAAATCATAATAGCTCACAATAATCAAGTCGTTATTTAAAAATTCTGCTTTTTGAATATTCCCGCCTATCTCGCTTATCTGCCAGATTTTCTGATCGTCTTTATACCTGCATAGCAGCAAGGTGTTACCGAAACCCTGCAGGTATAGATCGTCTTGTCCAACAGGCAAAAAACAAAATCCGGGATTGATTCTAAACCGCCCTTCAGGAACAGTAAATGGTCCAAAGCGAAATTTTTCTCTGCCTGTATTAAGGTCAATCACTGAAACCGGCATTGAAGTAATCCCACTTCCTGGAGATAATGCTAATTCATTTCCGAAAAGGTCAATGATAATATCTCTGTTTCCAAGATAAGGATCAGCAAACCTGGCCTGCACTTTACCCTGCAAGTCAAGAAGACAATACTGGGTACCTTCCAGGAGCAAAATTTTATCCCCCGGTAAAAACCCAAAAAACCAACCCCCGGGCTCCAACATTCTGTCAAATAGCAGCTTTCCCTTGAGGCTTAATAATTGGAGATACGTCCTTGATTCAGGTGAAATCGCTTCCTGCGGCAGATCCGGAACATAAAAAACAGCAATGTGGCCTGACTTAGACAGGTCAAATGTTTTTAACTTCCAGCCTGAAGGTATATTGACCTCGCTTACCTGATTCTCCTGAAAACCGAGAACAAATTTCAATAAAATAGATAATGATAAGACTAATAAGAGACTCTTTTTCATTTCCCTCCCCCTTTATTTTAATCAATCAGCAATTACCAAGTAAATCCAGCGGATTAATGTATCCATTTCTTGGCTCTGATGAAACTGACAGATGCAGATGAGGACCTGTAGAATTTCCGGAATTATCAACATGTCCTATAATAGAAAGACCACAATTTACACCCAGGCCTACGTAAATTTGCAGCAGATTTTCTTCGTCTTCTACCAGATGACAATAAGTCCAGTACATGCCTCTGTTATCCCTTATTTTTACATAATTACCATTCCACTGGTTATATCCAATTTCTACAATTTCACCACTGACAGCACTAATTACTGGTTTACCCTCTATATCCATTGAAGTTATATCTATTCCATTATGAATTCTGCCATCATCCCTTATCTCCCCGAAATAAGAACTTATAAACTGTCCTGAAGAATCCACAATTAGGTATGACCAGCAATCCACGAGGCCATTAGCATCAGAATCCCTGCTTCCACCCGAGCTATTGCCTGGGATACCTCCTGATCCTCCACCTGTTCCACTGCCACCACCATCGCCCTCGTAAAAATCTCCAGGATCTAACAAATAAATTGCAAAAGTGTAATCCCGGCAAACGTATTCAACCTCTTCCCGTTCAGTCATGTTGCCAAATTCATCCTCGGCAATAGTGATATAGGTTGTAGAACTACAAATGGAATACGTCTGATAGATCGTTTGCCATGAAATTAGATATTTGCCCAGGGAAAATACTAATAACACCATAAAAAGATAAATGAATATCCTCCCTTTCATTTTTGCCTCCTGCTCGTTCCCAAAATAAAAAAAAAAAAAAAACGGCTTGTCAAGTATTTTTTCTTTCTGTACCGTAATAATCAAAAGTAGACGTAATGTAAAAAACACAAGTAGACTAAAAGTAGACATTGGGGGAAGCGGGTGTGGTAGAACCCTGAGCATAAAGGAGGTTCTGCCACCATGAAGAGCCAGCTTCACAAGAGATTATCCTTAGAGTTTGTTTCGGAGGTGTTAGAGGCTTTTAACGAGCATCGGTTAAGCGAGGAGAAGGCCTGCGAGTTATTGGGTATTAAGCGGGCCAGGCTGTATCGGCTGCGCCAGAGATGGTTGGAGTGTCTGGTAGGTAACCGGGCCTTTTCGTTATACAAGCGCCAGGAGAGTCGCTTCCATCGGTTGCCAAAGGAAGAGGAGAGCTGGCTACATCAGGAGTTAGAGTACATCCGGAGGAAGGCCCAGGTTTTCAGGGATAGATTTAACTTTGCTGTTCTGGCTGAGGAAGGGGCCAAACGTTTCGGTCATCCCTTTCACCGGGCTACGATTCGCAGCTTTGCTCTGAGGCATCACTATTACCAGGCCAGACCGGAGGAGAAGAAGAAAGTCTTTGTGAGGTTTGAGACTCCCGGACCAGGGTTCCTATTCCAGCATGATTGCTCTGTACATCGTTGGGTACCGGGACTGGAGGGCTATCAGTATCTTATCCTGACCAAGGATGATTACTCCAGACTCTTTGTGGCCGCGCAGCTTTTCAGAAAAGAAACGGCCTATGGTCATCTTCAGGTTATAAGGAGCGCCATAGAACGTTATGGCCGTCCTCAAGCCTATTATGTGGATCAGCACAAGATCTTCCGTTTTGCGGAGCACAGAAGTATCCATGTGCAGTATCATCTTTGGCAGGATAGGGCAGAAAGTCAGTTTAAGAGGGCTCTCCGGATGCTGAACATAGGACTGATTTATACTGCTCCTTCCTCTCCCGAAGCCAAGGGCAAAGTAGAGAAGGCGTTTGATTACCTGCAAGGGAGGACACTGTATCTCTATGAACGATCTTAAGTTAGGAACTTAGAAGAGGCCCAGGAGATAGGGCATGAAGTCTATGCTCATTACAACACAAAGAGGGAAAGTCTGGAGATTAAAGAGGTGCACCAAAAGCGTTGGGGGGAGGGGTTAAAGCGGCGAAGAGCCTTATCAAGCCGATTCCTCCGGGAGTAAGGCTCGACTTAATACTCTCAGTCTTCATTATCCACGCACAGTGAAAAAAGACGGTCTTTTCAGCTTCCAGGGCAGGCTGTACAAGTTAAAACACTTGGCTGGAGAGAGGATTACTGTAGCCCTTATCCCAAACGAGAAGCTGTATGTCCCGAAAAATAACCAGAAAGTGGCCGAGTTCCCAATCTAAATTCTACTCCTGACGTCTACTTTTAATTTTTACAAAATGTCTACTTTTGATTTTTACGGAAAAGTATTTTTTTCTTTCCGATAATGCCTATTACCCCGGAAAAAGATATCTTTTTCCCTTATCTTACCGTCACCATGCAAGTTTATATCGCCATCACCATGGCCAAGAACTTCCAGGCCGTGACCGGGCTTGAGCCCAGGGTGGCCATGCTGAGCTTCTCCACCAAGGGCTCGGCCACCCACGAGCACGTGGATAAGGTTATAAGCGCCACCAAGATTGCCAGGGAAAAGGCTCCGGACCTGTTGATCGACGGCGAAATGCAAGCCGACGCCGCCCTGGTTCCTTCAGTGGGTGAAAGAAAGTGCAAGGGTTCGCCGGTGGCCGGAAAAGCCAACGTGTTAATTTTCCCCGACCTGGATGCCGGAAACATCGGCTACAAGCTGACCGAACGCCTGGCCGGGGCCGAAGCCATAGGACCTATCGTCCAGGGCCTGCAGAAGCCCTACTGCGACCTCAGCCGCGGCTGCTCGGCTGACGACATGGTCAACGTGGCCGCCATCTGCAGCCTGATGGCCTGAGAACTTTATACCTGAAAAATAGAGGGGATTGGCCACCAGCCAATCCCCTTTTTTCTTAATTACCCGATCTTACCTCTTCCCTGGTAATAACAAGAAAGCTGCCTTGTGTTCAAACTCATCCAGATACTCAACGAGGTAATGTTCTTCAAGACCAACACAGGGCAGGACGAAATAAACCCGTCCATCCTGACCAACTCCAAATAGGGTCGGAGCATAGTTGGGAATGAACTTTTTCCATTTTTTGACAGTTCTGACGGGAAACTCGACGCCCAGCGAGTTACGAACCTCCTCTATTGAACCGCCTTCATCCTCAGGAATGATACCGACCACTGATATCCCTGGCCGCGGTTGATTCAGAAGATCAATTACCCTTAGGCAGGGAGGGCAGCCTCTCCTGGAGAAAAATAGATAGAGGTTAAGCCTCGGCCCTTCTTTTGAGACATCCTCATTTTCAATCACCGGGAACCTGGCCAGAACCTGGCTCGTTCTCTCCTTGTAATTCACGCTAAATAGATATATTAAGAACACAAATCTCAGAACAAGTGGAGACCTTTTCATGGCTCGATTTTATATTTATAGAGCGTGTATTGGATTGCATCTTCCTTGTATAAAATCGAACATAAATAGAGGAGGCGATCTTTCCGATTATAAAAAAGCGGAATAAAATTTTCTTCTGAATAAAATGATGCCAGAGGCAGCGTATGCAGCGGTTTGCCCGAATGGTTATAAAGTTGAACATAGGGGACGAAATATTTCTCGTTTCCTATCTTCTTCTCGCGATTTACATAGATGATACCTACAAATTCTTTATCAGCAAAAAGTCCGCTAACAAAAGAACAGCTATCAAACATTTTTTCTTGAATTTCCTTCCCCTTTCTTGGGTCAACCAGGGCTTCTCTGGTTCTTCTATCCATTGATAATGGTCTAAAATTGTTCGGTGTCTTGCCGAAGCTTTCTATTCTTCCTGATTTCAGGTCTATCTTGACTACCTTTAATCTAACACTGCTTATATAAAAGGCAGTATCTTCAAGGACCTCAAGGTACGAAAGCCAGGAAAGTCCCCGCACCTCTTCAAAAATTCTTTTGTGCTCGCCTTCTGACTTGGCACCAAACTTATATTCATTTGGCAAGACATACCTGGTATCCTTCCCTAAAAGATCTCTCATAAAGACCGCATAACCTCTATTATCTGAGGAAACAATATAACCTGTTATCAATAACTTATTTTTATCATATATCTTGATAGGACCGTTCATTTCCCAGGCCCCTATTTCGCCTAATTTTAGAAATTCGCCATTTCCAGATATCTCAAACAGGTAAATTTTACGTTTACCCGCGTCAGCTATGGCAAGAAAAGGGGTTTGATAATCAAGATAACCCAATCCATCAAATTCTTCTGGTCCCGGTCCCATTTTTCCCCAGCTCTTTTCAAGCTGGCCATTTTCATTAAATATTTTTATCTGATTATTTTTATCTCTGATATCTGCAAATAGAAACTTCCCGTCTTCTAAAACTGCGAAATAGCCAGACACGAATAACAGTTCCTTGGGTATTTGAATTACCTTGATGAGCTTAATTTGCATGGGAAAGCAGATACCCGAGCGGACAAGAATGATACTTAGAGTTATAAGAATCGTTTTTTTCATGGTTTTCCCTTTTGGGGAGGAGAAAGAAAAGTACTTAGTTTGCGAAAACTATACAGCAAGTACTGGGCTCGCCAACACAATAATACTCACCATAGAGATGCCTGCCTAACCTTGCCAAGTAATCTTGGTGAAGAATACCTGTCACTCTTTCAACTGTCCCCCAAATGTACTGTTCAGAATAGGCATTTGTAACAAGATTCAAAATACTCAATATTATCCCAAAAACAATTAAAATTGTATTTAGCGAAGTCAAGACTTTTTGCTTCATAGCAAACCCCCTTTTAATAGATTTTATAACTTCTCCTCCCCACTTTTAAGAATAAAAAAAACACCTTGTCAAGTACTTTTTTCAGGTGGCTCCCGTTACCCAATTAAATGATGATATATAAGTCTTTTCCTTATTTGACGGGGATTATGTTATCTTATACGCCATCAGCAAAGTCCGAAGAACTTGTCAGACCACTGCTGCGACCTCAGTCGCGGCTGCTCGGCCGACGACATGGTCAACGTGGCCGCCATCTGCAGCCTGATGGCCTGAGATCTCTATACCCGGAAAATAGAGGGGATTGGCTCTCCGGCCAATCCCCTTTTTTCTTAATTATCCAATTTTACCTCTTCCTTGGTATTAACAAAAAATCTGCCTTAGTTACTTTCGTTTTGATATTCCGTTAGACCAGGTCTGCCTCATCTTGGCCAGGAACGCTAAGACTCCGACCTGAAGAAAATATTGACGCGCAGGCTGAATTAAGTTGGCCCGGGAAATTTGATTTATGCCTTCCCGGTCCGCCGGGCAGAGACCAGGGCGGCCAGGCCGATGGCATAGAACTTGGATTCCTCGCTATCGCCGCGGGAAGTCAGGACACAGGGAGCGGTCGTCCCCATCACCAGGGCGGCCAGCCGCGCTCCGGCCAGGATGGTGCAGGCCTTGTAGAAGACATTTCCGGCTTCAATGTTCGGGAAAATCAGGATGTCGGCATCGCCGGCTCCTTCTCCCTTGAAGCCCTTGATGGCAGCGCTTTCCTTGGACAGGGCCAGGTCTAGGGCGGCCGGTCCTTCCACCCGGGCCCCTTTAATCTGGCCACGCTCGGCCATAACCTTGATGATGGCCGCGTCAACCGTCGAGGGAACCTTTTGGCTGACGGTTTCAACGGAGCTAATGATATAGGCATACGGATTTTCAACGCCCAGGGCCTGGGCCACCTCGATGGCGTAGCCCAGGATTTTTACCTTCTGCTCCAGGTCGGGCAGCACCAGGATAGCCACGTCGGAAACGATCAGCAGCTTATGGTAAGCGGGAATCTCCAGCACCGTCACATGGGAAAGAAGCCCGTTGGGCGGAAGCAATCCGTTTTCCTTGTCCAGTATGGCCTTCATGTATTCCGGCGTACCCACCAGGCCTTTCATCAGGATGTCGCCCTGGCCCTCGCGGACCATTTTGACCGCCTGTTTCAGGGCAGCCTTGTTGTCGGCCAGGTTAATTATGTTAAAAATGGAAGCCGAGAGGCCATGCTT
Source organism: Candidatus Saccharicenans sp. (assembly GCA_024653215.1). Taxonomy (GTDB): domain Bacteria; phylum Acidobacteriota; class Aminicenantia; order Aminicenantales; family Saccharicenantaceae; genus Saccharicenans. The sequence goes on from JANLFU010000007.1 coordinate 27,400, forward strand.
TTCGGCCACTTCCTCGATTTTCTTCTTGTTCCCAACCATGATGACTTCGACCAGGCCCTCGACCTGGGCCCGGGAAACGGCCTCGATGGTGTGGGGGTCTTCACCGCAGGCCACCACCAGCTTCCTGGCGGGTAGCCCCTTGGCCTCTGAAACGATATCTTCCAGTTTCTTGATCATGGTTTCTCCTCCCTGATTTCATTTTCATATATCTTGGCCTTTTCCTCGCCTCTCAGGACTCTCAGGGCCCCTTCCAGCAGGGCGCTCATCTCGTCTTCACCGGGATAGAGGTAGAAGGGAGCGATAAACTCGCAGCGAGCCCTGACCATGTCCACAAAATCCCGGTAGTAGGCCAGGCCACCGGTCAGGACTATGCCGTCAACTTTCCCTTCGAGCACCGTGGCCATGGCCCCGATCCACTTGGCCACGTTGTAGGCCATGGCCTGGATAATCAGGGTGGCCTTCGGGTCGCCGTTCTTGACCATTTCCTCCACGGCTCTCATGTCGTTTGTCCCGAGGTGGGCGACGATACCGCCTTTCCCGGCCAGCATCTTCTTGATTTCAGGCTTGGTGTACTGGCCCGAGAAACAGAGTTCCACCAGGTCGGCGGCCGGCAGGCTTCCGGCTCTTTCCGGGGCAAACGGCCCGTCGCCATTGAGGGCATTATTGACGTCAACGACCTTTCCTTTTTTATGAGCGCCGACACTGATCCCGCCACCCATATGGACCACAACCAGGTTCAGCTCTTCATAAGTTTTGCCCAGGTCCCTGGCCGCCTGGCGAGCCACCTTCTTCTGGTTAAGGGCATGCAGGATGCTCCGGCGTCTGATCATCGGCAGCCCGGTTATCCTGGCCACCTCTTCCAGCTCGTCAACCACCACCGGGTCGACGATGAAGGCCGGGATGTTGAGTTCGCCGGCGATGGTGTGGGCAATCATGGCCCCGAGGTTGGAGGCGTGTTCGCCCTGGATCTCGGCCCTGAGGTCTTCCAGCATCTTTTCGGTCACGGCATAGGTCCCGCTGGGAATGGGCCTAAGTAGCCCGCCCCGGCCAACCACAGCCCGGAGAGACTCCTTTGGAAGGCCGGCCCTGGCCAGCTCTTTCAGGATGACCTCTTTTCTGAATTCAAACTGGTCAATTATTTTGGGGAATTTCTGGATTTCTTCCAGGGGATGGGACAGGTTAACCTTGAAAACTTCCTTTTCATCGTCAAAAACTGCTATCTTGGTTGAAGTTGAACCCGGGTTGATGACCAGAATTCTCCACGACATTATTACCTCCCGATGATTGCCGAACCGTAAGAAAGTTAAAGATTACCAAGCAAATAACCTTCTGGCGGAATTCAGGTTTTGCCTGTTTTAAGAGAAACTATTATATACGATTAAAAGCCCTGAAAAAAAGTAGAAAACTAATTTTTTTTAGCTCGAGGCGGGCCGGTAAAGGTCGAACTTTTTTACCAGGAGGTGGGGGTGGTAGGAAAGCTTTGATTGGCGTAACCCCGGAATCCCGGCATCCTGTTCCCGGTTGATGTACCTGAATTCCTTCCAGATGGTCCTGGCACATTCCCGGTTAAGGAATTGATGAAGGCCTGGTATCTCGCGGCTGGCCAGCTCCACGTGCACAACCGCAGTTTCAGCGTTTAGCTTCTCGCCGAGACAAAAGCCTTCGACCTGGCCGTTGATGATGGCCACCATCCCGGAAAGCCCCATGGCTTCAAAATTTCCCAGGGCTTCCTTTATGGCCCGGGAGGCAGCCCGGCCACGCTCGTCCATAACCCGGTTTTCTTCGGGGCTGTTGGCCTCCCAGCGATCAACCAGCTCCAGGCAACCACCTATTTCTGATCGGGCCAGAGGCCTCAGCTCTGGCTGGAAATTTTTCTCAAACTTCTTGATCTGATTTCTCTTGCCGTCGTATTTTTTACCTTTCAGATTACACAGGTCTTCGGTCAGGTAAACATAGTCAAAGTTGTCGCGGTCTTCCCTGACCTGGTACTTTGCCCCGATTTTCTTGAGGAACTTTTCCGAAACGCGGGAAAGTCGCGGAGCCACGGACAGGCAGGCCTCAACTGTCTCTTCGAGGCGACTGTCCCCCACCGGCTCCAGAAAGTAGGCCGGCTCATCGGGCGGCTGGCAGAAAAGGCAGAAATTGCCGTTGATCAGGGTCTGCTGCGGCCTTTCCCAGTGCCGCCAGATGTAGAGGTTGGCAAAGGTCAGCTCGCAAATTTCAGGCTGATAAGCTTCAAGATACTTATTGACTTCATCCCGGTCGGCCATTTCTACCGGCTTCATCTGGGGAAAGGCAGGAATCATGTTGCACCTGTTATGAAGTACTTGCCCGCCTTTGAGAAACTTGATTTAAGGGCAGACCCTCTTTCAGGAATTAAGAAAGGCTTGATTTCCGAATCCTCCAAGGCCGGATGGTCTGAATTATTGGAACAGCTATCCATTATTAACATTTTTATCTGCTTTCCGGAGCATGACCACGCACTTATCACGGTCACAGCCCGCGCACCAGGCCGGGTCCTTTTTCAGGACTTCCGGCACTTCTTCCACCCGGACAAAACCCAGCTTCTCGTAGAAACCCGGGACAGTGGTCAGGAGATAGACTCTTCTTCCGGCCAGGTTCTTCAGGGCTTCCTCCACCAGCCTTTTCCCCACACCCATATCCCGGTACTCTTCCAGAACGCCCACGGCCACCAGCTCCAGGAATTCGCCAAAATCCCGGATTCCCAGGATTCCGACTATCTTTCCCCGTTCTTCGGCCACGAAGAAGGTGTCGTTTTCCATGCCGGAATAGTCGAGGGCCAGCCGCCAGGCTATCCTGACGATGTAGGGCATATCCTGTGGAGAAGCTTTTCTGATTATCATTTTGATTTAAGATTATACCAGAATTAAGGCCTGTTAATAAGGCTTCAAAAAGAATCGACCGGCTTTCAAAACTCTGGTCTATTTCTTATTCAAAGTAACAGGTTTCAGCAGCAGGTCCTGGTAGTCGTAGCTGAAGTCGACGTCTGAGGAGAAGGGCAGCATTTTAACTTCGGAAATTTTCCCCTCATGGTCGAGATTGAAAGTAACGAAGGCATCCGCCCTCAGCTCCCGGTCAAACCAGCGGGCCACAAAGGTGTCGTAATGCCAGTGCTCCAGCTGGCCATAAAGTTCCGGGCTGTGCTTGAACTGCATGGTCAGCTGTCCGTTTTCCAGTTTAATCTCAACCTCTCCGTACCAGGCATCCCGGTAAAGTCCGGCATATTCCTGCAGGGGCAGGGAAGGCTTGGTGTCTTTCTTCCTCGAAGCATAGATTTTATCCAGCTCTTCCTTCGACCTCCGCGCATTTCTCTCGTTAAATTTTCTGTAGGCTTCAACCCAGTCAAATTTCGGGGCCTTAAGGTAATAATCAACAATCTGGTAGGTTAAAGCGGCAAAGGCGGCCGTAGATTCCTGGTTGGTCAGCACGGTGACGCCCAATCCTATTTCCGGCATCAGCCAGACCTGGGAAACATAGCCCTCCAGGCCTCCGGTATGAGTGAGGACTTTGTAGCGCCGGTAATCGCGAATCCTCAGCCCAAGAGCATAACCGTTGAAATTCATGGCCGCGGGTTCCAGCTCCGGCGCCGGTCTGGAAACTGGTATGGGAGTGGCGATGTTGGTTATCTCATTCAGCGCTCTTTCCGAAACCAGCTGGCTGCCGTCTGCCAGTTTTCCGTTATTAAGAAGAACCAGCATCCACTTAGCCATGTCCTCGGCACAGGAATTTATTCCGCCGGCCGGGTTGACGTTTTCGGTGAGATACAGGGTTTTTACCGGCACAACCTTCCCTTCGAGGGGGACGTGTGGCCAGGCCCTGTTTTCTTCCTTAGCCACCAGGGCACAGCTGGTGTTGCTGAATTCCATTCCGACTTTTTTCTGAATCTTTTCCCGGACGAAGTCTTCCCATCTCAACCCGCTCACCCGCTCCAGGAGTTCACCGGCCACCACGAACATGATGTTGTTATAGGCATAGCGTGTCCGGAAGGAGCTGCTGGGCCTGATGTATCTAACCCGCCTTAAAATCTCCTCCCGGTTGAGGTCTGAAGCCGGCCAGAGCATCAGGTCGCCTGCTCCCAGGCCCAGGCCGCAGCGGTGGCAGAGAAGGTCGCGAACGGTAATCTCGCGGCTGACGGCCGGGTCATACATCTGGAAATCGGGAAGGTAATCTATGACCGGGGCATCCCAGCGAATTTTCCCCTCGTCCACCAGCATGCCCAAAGCTACAGCCGTGAAGACCTTGCTGTTGGAGGCGATGCCGAAGAGAGTCCGGGCATCAACCGGGTCCGGTTCGCCCAGCTTTTTTACTCCGTAGCCTTTGGCCAGCAGCACCTGGCCGTCTTTGACGATAGCCAGGCTCAGCCCCGGCACTTCGAATGTCTTCATCACCCGGGCCACGGTGGCTTCCAGGTCGGGCGGCAGGCTGGCCTTCTGCGGAGTCCTGGTCCCCTGGGCCAGCGCCGGCAGTCCGGCAAAGACCAGGGTTAAGAGAACGAACACCAGCAATAGGGACGTCCGGGTGCGTCTGGTTAAGCATGACCACGAATTATTCCTGCATTTCATTTCGACCACCTCCAATGAAGGTAAGAGATCATGTTTTTATAACAGGCCGATTTTAACATTTTTTGCTGTGGCTAAAAAATATTTCCTTATCCCGAAAATTTAAGATTGAATTGAATCGCATTAATTCAAGAAAAGGGCGCCAACAAACAAATAATGATGGGATGGCCAGGATGTTCATTATTCACCACGGGGCACGGTTAACAAGAAGCATCCGGATAAAAAACCTTTATCCGCTCCAGACGCCACATAGTCCGGCCTGCGAAGTCCATCCTGTGCCACCCGATGCCTGGCAGAACCGGATCCGGACCAGGCCCCCGGCCTGCCTGAAAATTAAAGGGGACCTACCTCCGGCAGGCTTTGCGCGTGCCCAGGATGCCGCCCTGCAGGAACAGCCCGGCTCCCAGGACAAAGCCAAAGTTATACCAGTTGCCGTTGTTGTGGACTTCGTAAATCCTGACATTCTTGCTGAACAGGGAAACGATGAAGGTGATGGGCGAAATTAGCCCGTGCCAGAGTCCCTTCCAGAACCCGGCCACCTTGCCCTTGGCGCTGGGCGTCTTTTCCAGGTCATTTGGACCCGGGGCACAACCGGTCAGCAACAGGACGACGCACAGCAGGAGGCAGACCATGGCTATGGTTTTCATAACCTCTCCTTTCTAAGCTAAGACCCTTGCCTTCTTATATCCCTTAATTATCAAGGGCTGTCAAGTGATAATTAAGGTGGAGTTTAATGGCGGACAGCCATCCCACCCATTCCTCCTATCCAACTTAAATCAGAAAAGCCCTGTTGAGGCACCCGAATCCTGCCATTGCTGGCACAATATATGCTGTATTATTAAAAGCAGGAATACTGCGATAATGATAACAGACATCGCATTTTCCAAAGATGTAACCTTTAAGGGACAGAACATCCCGGAAAAAGGACATTAAAGCCGGAGGGGATCATGAAAGCAAAAATTATGATGATCACGGCGCTTTTTCTGGCTGCCTTGACCATGACCGCCTGCGATCTCCTGGACCAGAGCAGCGAACTAAAATTCCTGGCCGACTACCAGAAAAACCCGGACGGGACCATCACCTTTACCCTGACCATCAGAAACGAAGGCAGTAAGACCCTGGACCTGGTCTCCGCAACTTCCCAGATCTACGACATTGAGGTCTACCAGGAACCGGGAATCCTGGTCTGGAACTGGGCCTACGGCCAGAGTTTTCCCCAGGTCATTACCACGGTAACGCTCCAGCCGGGGGAACAGAAGACCTACCAGGTAACCTGGAATGGCCGCTCCAACCAGGGCGACCCGGTGCCCTCAGGCTCATATAGCGCCAGGGCCAGGCTGGTTACCGAACCTTCCGCCAGCTACAGGTTCGAAATAAACATCTAAAGAACGTAGAAAGAAAAGAGCAGCCATTTCTGGCTGCTCTTGAATTGATTCCAGGATCGAGAAGCCTACCTGTCTATTTTGCTACCTCTTATCCTTGAAAGACATGGTTTCCAAAGAAAGGTTGCTATAATCTGCCCTAAAAACTTAGAATAATTTCTCAAATCAAGAATGAAAGGGAGAAGAATGAAAAGACAATCCAACCAGGGCAGGCAACCTTGTAAATATCATCGTTTCCTTTCCTTCTATCTGATGGTCATGTTAATCGCAGTTGCTCCGACCCTATCGGCCCAGGAAGAGCGGTACGTGCCCGAAACGGACCCGCTGGTGCTCCAGAAGCTCAAAGCCTGGCAGGACCTTAAATTTGGCCTGCTGATGCACTGGGGGCCGTACAGCCAGTGGGGCATTGTCGAGAGCTGGTCCATCTGCCCCGAAGACGAAGGCTGGTGCCGCCGCAGCCTGGAAGATTATTACGAATACGTCAAGAAGTATGAAGGCCTGAAGAAAACTTTCAACCCTGTTAAATTCGACCCCTCCCTCTGGGCCCGGGCAGCAAAAGAAGCCGGCATGCGTTACGTAATTTTCACCACCAAGCATCATGACGGCTTCTGCATGTTCGACACCAGGTATACTGACTACAAGGTCACCGACCCGAAGTGTCCTTTCAGCTCCAACCCCAGAGCCAACATTACCAGGGAAATTTTCGATGCCTTCAGAAAGGAAGGTTTCTGGGTTGGGGCTTACTTCTCCAAGCCCGACTGGCATTCTCCCTACTACTGGTGGCCGAACTTTCCCCCCCGCGACCGCAACGTCAACTATGACCCGGAAGCCTACCCCGAGCGCTGGGCCAAGTTCGTGGAATACACCCATAACCAGATCCTGGAACTCATGACAGAATACGGACGGGTGGATATCCTCTGGCTGGATGGCGGCTGGGTGTCTAAAAAATCCCCGGAAGAGCTCAGAAAATATTATGAACGCCGGATTAAGGATAGCAAGTCCGGATACCTGAAAAGCCAGGTCATCAACCAGGACATCCTGATGGATGAACTGGTGGCCAGGTGCCGGGAAAAACAGCCCGGGTTGATCGTGGTTGACCGGGCCGTGGCCGGCAAGAATCAGAACTACCTGACCCCCGAAAACGTCGTTCCCGATAAGGCTCTCCCCTATCCCTGGGAATCGTGCATAATTTCGGGAGGGGGCTGGTCATACACGCCGGATGCCAGGTACATGAGCGGTCGCCAGGCCATTCACCTGCTGGTGGACATCGTGGCCAAGGGCGGAAACCTGCTGCTCAACATCGCTCCCGGTCCCGACGGCACCTGGCAACAGGGGGCCTATGACCTGCTCAAAGAATACGCTACCTGGCTGAAGGTTAACGGACAGGCCATTTACAACACCCGGGCCCTGTCACCCTACAAGGAAGGCAAGGTGTGCTTCACCAGGGGGAAAGACGGTTCTGTTTATCTTATCTACCTCGCCGATGAGGGCGAAAAGCTGCCTGAAAAGATAAAGGTGGAAGCCTTCAAGCCAAAGGCAGGGGCACGCCTATCGATGCTGGGAACCTCGCAGAAAATTTCTTATAAGATAGCTGGCCAGGGCTTTGAGATTTCAATCCCCTCTCCCGTGCGCCACAATCCTCCCTGTAAATACGCCTGGGTTTTCAGGTTGAGCGGGGCAGCAACTTGAGTTGACAAACCAGTCATAGCCTCCTATTTTTTTATTAAGGGAAAGAAGGGGCCTGGCCCGCGCTGCTAACCGGAGTTTCTTCTGTTTCCCGTGCCCCTTCTTATTCCTCTGGAAGGAGGTAAAAAATGAGAAGGGGAAAAACAGGGTTCCTGGCTTTAATCCTGGCTTTATTCCTTGGCTTTATCTTTCGGCAATCATCCGCCGCTGTTTTCACCTTCGGCGAAACCGCGGTCAAGCTTCTGGCTGGTTGCCAGGTTGAAATTAAACCTGACCATATAACCTTCCACCTAGAAGAGGGGCGCCTGGAACTCATCCCCGAGGCCGATAACCTTAGGGTCAGAACCGTAGATAAAAATGGCAAGGTGGTCTATACCGGGACCCAGGGCCGGGTCTTTGCCGAGTGCCAGCCGGAAAAATTCCAGAAGCTCAAGGTCACCGACGCCGATTACAGGTTTATAAGGTTTGCTCTCGGCAAGCCGGAACCCGACCCGGCTGGCCGGGGAGTCCTGATTCCAAAAGGCACCAGGATCGAAAAAGTTGGGGAAGACCTCTACCGCTTCCACCTGGAGAACGGCGAAGTGATTTCCTTCAAGTGCAAGGTTGTGGGTGAAGATAAAATCGGCGATTGCACCCGGTACACGAAGGACGGCAAAATCATGTACACCAGGACCAAGGTTAAACTCTGCCGGATGAGCTCACTGGAAGAACTTAAGTCATTGCCTTCGACCCTTCCGGAACAACTTTGGGTCCAGTTCGTGACAGAAAGTAAGGGCTGAAATCCAGTCTAGAACTCGGAGGGTCAGACAAGACCTCTAGGCTTACAAACCCTGGCTCTAATTTCAGGACCCCGCCGCTTCTACCAGGTTATAAAAAGCCACTCGCCCCAGCAATTCTTCAATTATTACCAGGATAAGGCCTAATGCCGGGAAGGCCATGTCCGCAGGATTCTGGATCCTCTCGCCGGAATGGCTGATCAAGAGAAAAGCCAGGGCGACAAGCAGCATAACCAACCGCAGGACAAAAACCACGCGCCAGGCGGATGACCTGGAAGCCCCGGCCTCGGGCAGTGGAAATAGTCCTGATACCTGGTCAAAAAAAAGAAGGCCAATAAAAGCCAGGGCGGTCAGCAGAACCGCCGCCCGCCAGTAAAGGACACCGAGCCAGGGCAGCATCAGTGCTGGCGAACCGATTCTCTGGAAAAGCAGCAGGGCCAGGGAACCCACCAGAAAAGCCGTCATGAAGAAAAAGAAGGCGGTCCGGCTGCTTTTCCATAACCTGACCCCGGCCAGGCAGTGTAACCTGGACATCACATAGATGACGGTCAACCCGCTCAGGCCGGTAAGGACTACCAGCAAGGCCATCGCCAGGCCTGAGGCTCTCATGATAAGCAGAAATTCCAGGGCAACCAGCAACAGGAAAAAAATTCCCAGGCTGGCAATTTCCCGGTTCAGCCAGCCGGGCTGAGCCTCTCTGACCGGAAGGTAGGCCGACAGCGACTGCCCTCGATGAAACAGGGAGACGAGAACCGAAAGGCCGACCAGCCCCAGGAGGGCCAGGCCCCAGCGGTCAGCCGCCCGAAACAGCCAGCGGTTCTCCCAGGACCGTTCCATTACTGCCGGCCCGAAGGCAAAGATGAAAACACCCACCGACGATTGCACCAGGAAGGTAAAAAGAACCAGGGGCCATTCTTTAATTTTCAACATCCGGAAACCTCCCTTTCGCCGCTGGCAGTCTCATTCAATAAGACCCTTTTTCTCCAGGTCATCGGCCAGCAATATTTTCATATTTTACCTTTTTGTCCCTCTCATTTCTTCTTTTTTTCTCTAATGACCGGCGTCACGGAGAAAGCCTGACGGCTTGCGCCACCCCCTGGTTTTCTTTGCAGGAGACATGGATCCAGGTCAACCGACGGACCAGTCTCCTACCCTGTTTTGATTATCCTGAACTATTTCCGGTCGAGTGGTTTTTGATATTTTTTCTGGCCCAGGGGCTGCCACTCGCCGTAAGATTCTTCAACTATCCGGCACCGCCCTTCCGACGTCCAGGTAAAGCCGTAATTATAGCCGAACCACAGGTACTTATCGCCGCCGCCATTCTCGGTGGTGATGACATACCGGGCGGCCACGTTGCCGATGCCCAGGGCCCGGCCACCGGGTGTTTCCACGTCACCCTTGTTGGCATCAAAAGGAATCCAGCCGTAAGGCGGCAGGTATATCTCGTTCCAGCGGTGGAAGACATCATCGAAGCTGGCGTCGTCACCCCGCAGGCTGACCGTGCCCACGTAGCGGGCCGGCACTCCAAGCGCCCGGCAGAGGGCAATGAGCGAATAGGTGTACTCGGAGCAGGAGGCGGTTCCGCGGCGCAGAACGGTCGGGGCCGGGTTCCAGCCGCCCACCGGCTTCAGGTTGTAGCTTAAGTGGTCAATGAGGTACTCGTAAATTTTCCTGGCAATCCAGTAGGGATTCTTTTCGTTTCCGGCGATCTTGCGGGCCAGTTCCTGGATAAAGGGGTCATTGATACAGTACTTATCGCCGTCAACCAGGTACTTTTTCTTGATGTCCTCCGGGATCTGATCCAGGCCGCCGACCTTATCGGGGTAGATAAAATACTCGACGGCATAAATCCTGGCCTTAACTGACCAGCCCGGCTGGACAATCCCGGGTGCCTTCAGGTTCTTATAGCTGAAATGGGCAATTTTCTGGCCCCAGGCATCGGTAATTATTCCATCCGGTTTTTCCAGGAATTCCACCGGTCCAAGCAGTTTCTGGTTGTCCCGGTCTTCGGGCAGCGGCAGATAGATATCAAGGCTGGTGGCGGTACCCGGACCGTAGTTGCGGAATTCCTTCACGAACCTGAGCTCCAGCTCTTTCTCGTCCCACAGGCCCATGATGTCGCGGTCAAAGACCCTGATCCTGTAAATTTCATCATTCTCGTAATCGACATTCCAGAGATACTCCCCATCGAAGGCCAGCCCGGCCGGCCAGGGCCCGTAAGAACGAAGCGAGGACAGGCACCAGCCGGTGGCCGGGTCCACCAGGAAAACCCGGTCCAGGGCCCGGTCGGTCACCCAGAGATACCGGCCGTCAAATTCCAGGCCCGCCGGCTCTGAGCCGGGAGCGGCAAAAGTCTGGATCATCATACCGTCAACCGGAGAAACCCGGAGTAAGCTCTTATTGCGAACATCGGTCATCCAAAGGTCTTTACCATCCCAGGCCAGGTCCCGGGGCCGGTCGCTGTTGGACTCCAGGGCCTTGAGAACGGCTCCGGTTTCCGGGTCCAGGCAGTAGACCAGTTTTTCAACCGCATCCACATGCCAGAGGTGCTTTCCGTCCCAGGCCAGCCCCTCCGGGTGGTAGCCGGGTGAGTCAAAGGACTTAACCACTTTTCCCGAATCCGGGTCTATCTTGAAAATCTTGTCCAGGCGGCTATCGGCCAGCCAGAGATACTTGCCATCAAAGGCCAGACCGGTCGGCAGCGGACCCGGCGTCTTGATGACCTTGACCACATCCCCGACTTTGGCCAGGGCCGGCAAAACCAGCAGGCCGATGACAGCCAGGATTAATACTGCCCTTTTCATTTTCTCCCTCCTTACCAAAGGATGAGGCATTTCTTCTTTCAATAAATTATATAAACAATTCAGGTGAATATTCCACAGACCCTGTTTCCCGGCTTTCCGGGTTAATCACAGGTTAAGCAAGAAGCCGTATTTTTTTAACCAGTGCCGCCTCTGGCGGTAGTCGGGGAGATGTGCCTCCACCAGGCTCCAGAAGGCCCGAGAGTGATTCTTTTCCCTGGTATGGGCCAGCTCGTGGATAATGACATAGTCAATTATTTCCGGCGGGGCCAGGATTAACCGCCAGGTCAGGCTGACTGTCCCCCGGGCCGAACAGGAGCCCCAGCGGGTCGCGGCTGAAGACAACCTGAACCTGGTGAACTTGAAACCGTTGAGCTCGGCCAGTTGCCGGGTCCGCAGGCGGAGATAGTTCAGGGCTTTTCGCCTGTACAGTTTCTTAAAAATCTCCCCGGCCCTTCCCTGCCAGCGAGCCGAGAGAATAAATTCCCGGCCGGTAAATTTCAGGGCTGGCCGGCTTTCCCGGGTTATCCTTAGCGGATACTCCCTGCCCAGCCATAGAAACTTCTCCCCCTCCACGAATTCCTTGGGTCGGAACATCTGCCGGCGTTTCTCGGCTTCAGCCAGCTTTTTCTCTATCCACCGGCGGTGCTTTCGGATTATTTCATCTATGGCCACCCGGCTGAGTTTCTCCGGAGCCCTGACTACTAGCTCTCCGCGGTCGTTAACTTCCAGTCCGACCGTCCTTCGCCTGGACCTGATTATTTTCATGACCTTATCGTTAAACATAAATACTTACTGGTTATAAAGCATAGCTTTCTTTCTCCGGCCCTTCAAGATTATTCGCCAGTTTTTTTCCCTCATTGGCTTTATCTTTTCCTCCAGAGTAATCTTGCTTTAAAGATTTACTTTATTGTTGCTCTCTCGGTCCGGACTTGCCGGAGGGCGGCGAATTGTGATAGTTTTTACAATAGTGGGAAATAACTCGGCAAGGGATAAAGGGGTGACCATGTCCGGGCCGGGCAACAGACTCTTCAGGCGCCGGTTTCTATCAGGCGGGCTGGCCTGCCTGCTGGTCCTGATATCTGCGGCCGGCTGCTCCCTGGAAAAAATAGCCCTCAAGAAAGCCGCGGGGATGCTGACCTCGCCTTCTTCTGGTAATGTTTTCACGAGCGACGACGACCCCGAGCTCATAGCCGGGGCCCTGCCCTTCACCATTAAGTTTTATGAATCCCTGCTGGCTTCCCTGCCCGAACACGAAGGGCTGAGGTTGCGTACCGGAAGCCTTTATATTATGTACGCCAGCGCCTTCGTGCAGACCCCGGCCGATATGACCCCGGCCAGCGAAGTCGAGTCGCGCCAGGCCCAGCTTCTCCGGGCTAAAAAGCTCTACCTGAGAGGAAGAGACATATTGCTGGCCGCGCTGGAAAAGAAAAATCCGCGCCTCCGGGAAGAGCTCAAGGCCCGGCAATTCAAGAAAGCCCTGTCTCCGTTCGGACTGAAGGATATTGACTTTCTGTACTGGGCTGCGGCCGGCTGGGTGGCCGCCTATTCCATAGATCCGTTTGATATGTCAATCGGCCTGACCCTGCCCGAGGCCGCTGCCCTGATGAACCGGGTGCTGGAGCTTGACCCGAACTACTCCAGCGGTGCCGTTCATAACTTTTACATCCTTTATTACGGCTCCCTGCCCGAAGCCCTGGGAGGGGACGAGAACAGGGCCCGGGAACACTTCAGGCAGGCTGAAAAATTATGCGGAGACTCGGACACCTCTTATCTCCTGTCCCTGGCCACCACGGTGGCCGTCAAGAACCAGAACCGACAGGAATTCATCGGCCTGCTGAAGAAGGTGCTGGAGTTCGACCCCGACCGGGCTCCTCAGAACCGTCTGGTCAATACCCTGAACAAGCGCAAGGCCGCCTGGCTCCTGGAGCACGCGGATGATTTCTTTCTCCCGCCGGAAGAGGTACCAAAAGATTCGGAACAGGTTGAGAGAAAAAAATGAAAAGACTGATTCTTTCGGTCACTGCACTTTACTTCATTATGATCCTGGTTCTTTGCGTTGCCGGGCTTCAGGCCGCCATAGAAATTAAAATCGGAAGCGTGGCTCCGGAACGCTCGCCCTGGCATAATGCCTTGCTTAAATTGGCCCGGGACTGGGAGTCAGCAACCGGCGGCCAGGTTAAAGTCCGGGTCTATCCCGGCGGCATCGCCGGCAGCGAGCTGGACATGATCAGAAAAGTTAGGCTGGGCGTGCTCCAGGGCGCCGTCCTGACCAACATGGGCATGATGCAGGTTGAAAGGTCGGTCCTGGTGCTCAACCTGCCCTTTCTTTTCAGCTCCGATGAAGAATTCAATTACGTTTTTCAGCGGCTAAGACCGATCTTTGAGACCAGGATAGAAGAAAGCGGTTTCAAGGTAATTCACTGGACCCAGTCGGGGTGGGTTTACTTTTACAGCAAGGGACCGGTTCTTAACCCCGACGACCTTAAAAAATACAAGATTTCAATTACCAAGGATGACCCGGACCTGGAGCAGGTCTGGAAAAAGATGGGGTACCAGGTTGTCCCCCAGGATCAGAAGGACGTGCTGATCGGGCTGGAAAGTGGGATGGTCTCGGCCGTGTACCTACCGGCGGTGATGGCTGCCTCGGGGCAGTACTTTGCCATCGCCTCGCACATGCTGGCTCCGAAGCTATCCCCGCTGGTGGGCAGCCTGGTCCTGAGCCGGAAGACCTGGGAGCAGATCCCGGAAAACTTCAGGCCAGCCCTGCTGGAAGCGGCCGACCGCCAGGCCCGGGCCCTGGTTGGAGAAATAACCAGCCTCGAGGAAGAGGCCATCAAGGCCATGAAAGAGCATGGCCTGGTGATCAATTCTCCTTCTGATAGAGAGATGACCCAATGGCGGGAGGCTTCATCCCGGGCCATCCAGTCTCTGGTCGGAAGAATCATTCCGGCCGATATCTATGAAAAGACGCTGGGCTTTATCAGTGAATACAGGGCCAAGGGAAACCGGTAGATTTTTCCGGTATGTCTTTCAACTGGAAGACATACTGGTCAACCTGATAGTTCTGTCAGTAGCTTTTCTGCTTTGCTTCGAAATCATCGCCAGGAACTTTTTTCAAACCGGGATTAAAAATTCTACCGTCTACATCCAGCACCTGGTCCTGGTGGCCACCTTCCTGGCCGGGGCCATTACCTCCCGGCAGAAAAAACACCTGACCCTGGCCGCCAGGCTACCGCTCAAGGAGCCGGCCGCTACTGTTATCACTACCATTGTTCATATAATCTCGGCCGCTCTGACCTTCGCCTTTGCTGCCAGTGCTTTTTCATTTTCCCTCAATGCCTTCTCCCCGTCGGAAAAGGTCGGTTTCATTCCCAGGCGCCTCATCGGCCTGGTCATGGTTCTCGGTTTCATCATCATGGCCACCAGGTTCATCACCTCAATTGAACCAAAGAGAAAAAGGGGGCTCTGGCTGCTCGTCGCCCTGGCCCTAGCCCTGCTGATATCAACCGGTCTGATCCCAGGCGTCATCCGCGGACTTTCAGGACAGGAACCGGGAATGGTCCAGAACCTGGTGGCACCCGTCCAGGACCTCCTGGCCTCACTGGCCACACCTTTAATAATAATTCTTATCATCCTGGCCTTTTTCGGAATGCCGGTGTTCGTGGTACTGGGCGGGGCCGGGCTGCTGCTTATGGCCAGGAGCGAACTGCCCTTAGAAATCGTGGCCAACCAGGCCTACACCGTCCTCACCGATTATTCCATTCCGGCCATTCCCCTGTTTGCCGCCGCCGGATTCTTTCTTTCCGAGAGCCGGGCCGGGACCAGGCTGGTGGATTTCTTCCGGGATGCTGTCGGCTGGCTGCCCGGTGGCCTGACTGTCGTCACCGTCCTGGTCTGCGCTTTTTTCACCACCTTCACCGGCGGTTCCGGGATCACCATCATCGCTCTGGGCGGCCTCCTGCTGCAAATCCTGATGCAGGCCGGTTACAACAAGAAGTTCAGCGTGGGCCTGCTGACCTCCTCGGGCAGTGTCGGGCTGCTCTTCCCGCCCAGCCTGCCCATAATAATCTACGGAGTAACGGCCGGCGTCAGCATCAAGGACATGTTCCGCGGCGGAATCCTCCCGGGAGCGGTCCTGGTAGCCGTAACCATAATCGCCGCCTTCATCTTCTCGGCGGGACAGAAAGTGGAGCGCCAGCCTTTCCACTGGAAAAAGCTCCCGGGCTCTTTCAGGAAAGGACTGGGGGAAATACTCCTGCCCCTGGTCATAATAGGCCTGTACTTCGGCGGAATCACCAACCTCCAGGAAAGCGCGGCCGTCGCCCTGGTCTATGCCTTCCTACTGGAAACACTTGTCCACCGTGACCTGAAACTGAAGGATATCCCGCGGGTTATGACTTCCTGTGTCACCGTCTTCGGCGGGGTGCTGGTCATCCTGGCCGTGGTCAACGGCCTTTCCTATTACATTATCGACACCCAGCTTCCCCAGCGGCTGAGCGAGTGGCTGGGTACGGCCATTTCTTCCCGCTATCTTTTCCTGCTGCTGCTTAACCTGGCCCTGCTGGTCGTGGGCTGCTTCCTTGACATCTACTCGGCCATCCTGGTGGTGGTCCCCCTTATCGTGCCCCTGGCCGGGGTTTTTAACATTCACCCGGTGCACCTGGGAGTAATTTTCCTGGCCAACCTGGAACTTGGTTACCTGACGCCGCCGGTCGGGCTTAATCTCTTCCTGGCCTCCTACCGCTTCAACGAGCCCATGGGCCGGGTTTATAGAGACGTCCTCGGTTTCATGATGCTGCGGCTGGCCGCAGTTCTCCTGATCACCTACCTGCCTTTCCTGGCCACGGCCCTGCTCTGAGATTGCTGATAACTTCGGGCACTTCTCTTGGTTAACTTAACTCCGCTTTAATATTCTTCCTTTTTATTATTCTTTACTCCGGTTAACTATTCATTTTTTCCCCCCTTTTTCCCTGGAAGACAGCCTCCTAACTTTGGCTGCAATTTTTCTGTCTCTGGCCGGCCGACACCGTTTCCAACCCGCCACTTAAAAATCCCGGCCTGGGCCTGATAACGAGGTTCATCTGCCCCAAGCTCTTCAGACCCGGTTTTAGAGAGCCAACCACCAATTTCCTGTTGACTCAACCCTGGCAAGCTAATAAAGTAAAAAAGACTGAACACCCGAAGGAGCGGTCAGATGGGCGAAACTTCAAAAAGAAATTATTACATGGTCTTTTTAATCTTCCTGACCTTTTTTGTCATCTCTTTCCTGACCAACATCATGGGGCCACTCATACCAGACATCATCCAGAGCTTCAGTCTGAGCCTGGCCCTGGCTGGCCTTCTCCCCTTTTCTTTCTTTATCGCCTACGGGGTAATGTCCATCCCGGCCGGCTTCTTGGTGGAAAAATACCGGGAAAAGGCGGCCATGCTTCTGGCTTTCTCCGTGGCTTTCTGCGGGGCCCTGCTCTTCGCCCTGTTTCCCGGATACCTGGTGGCCACGACTTCGCTTTTCCTGATCGGGCTGGGCATGGCCATCCTGCAGGTGGCCATAAACCCGCTGCTCAGGGTTTCGGGCGGCGAAGAACACTTCGCTTTCAACTCGGTCCTGGCCCAGCTCATCTTCGGCGGGGCTTCCTTCCTCAGCCCCAGGCTTTATTCCTACCTGGTCACCAGCCTGCCGGTGGAAGAAAAGCATAACGTGCTGCTCGACAGCCTGCGCCGCCTTGTCCCGGAAAGGCTGCCCTGGGTTTCTCTCTACTGGGTTTTTGCAGTGACCACGGTCCTGATGCTGATCATCCTGTTTATCTCCCGCTTTCCCCGGGTGGAGCTAAAGGAAGAAGAGAAGGTTGGGACCTGGGGCATCTATAAGATTCTTTTCAGGAAAAAAATAGTCCTGCTCTATTTTCTGGGTATCATGGCCTACGTCGGGACAGAACAGGGTGTGGCCAACTGGATTTCCCAGTTTCTGAAAACCTACCACGGGCTCGATCCCCAGACGGCCGGGGCCCGGGCTGTTTCCTATTTCTGGGGCCTGATGACCCTCGGCGGGCTGCTGGGCCTGGTTCTTCTCAAGCTGTTCGACAGCAGAAAAGTCCTGCTGGCGGCTTCGCTCCTGGCCATGGCCACCCTGACCCTGGGGCTGTTTGGCCCGGCCGTGCTCACCACCCTTAACCTCAGGATCCCGCTGATTTATTCCGGGCAGGTTGAGATTTTCACCTTTTCGGTTATCGGTTTTTTTGCCTCGGTCATGTGGCCCATCATCTTTTCCCTGGCCCTGAACTCGGTGGACAGATACCACGGGGCCTTCTCCGGCATCCTGTGCACCGGCATCATTGGAGGGGCGCTGGTTCCGCTACTGGTCGGCTGGCTGGGCGACCACCTGGGGCTGCGCCAGGGAATGTTTGTTCTGTACCTGACGCTCGGCTTCATACTGAGCATAGGAATCTGGGCCCGGCCCCTTATCAGCAACGAGACCATCTGGCTGAGGAAAAAGAAAAAGCTGGCCGCCGCGGCCCAGGCCGGTCCGAATTAATTCCTATCAGGGCAAACATCAGGGAATCAAGGCCGCCAGGTCCCCGGTGTTCATCAAATAATCATTTTCAGCAATACTCAGCCGTCAAACAGACCCTTCAGTTTTCAGGACCGCACTCAAAATTTTTTAACCTGCGGTGCGAGTTTGCCGGCGCGATCGCTTCTGGCAGGGTTAGCCCACCGGGTTCTTAATCATCGGGCCGGCAAGATATCAGACCCGGCAGAAGTAAAATAATTTTTTGGCTGATGGGAAGCCGGGCCACGACTTTCAAGCGCTCGATTTCCCCGCTAAGTTTCTGGCTTGATATATGAATGAACGTTCATATATTAAGGGCCTGGCGGGCTGATGAATCTCTTCTCCCGGCAGCGCCAGGCTTATCCCTTAGCTTGCAGTCCCCGCCGATTTTATGTTAAAGATGAACCAACGGAGAGGGAAAATGGCCATAGTCGGAGTGGACCTCGGCGGAAGCAACGTCCGGGCCGGCCTGGTCGAGGGTGAGCGGCTGCTCAAGATAGCCGTCCGCGAAGTCCGCAGCCAGGGCCGGGCCGAGGAAGTGCTGGCCGACCTCAGGTCTGTCCTGGAATCGGTCCTGTCACCCGAGGTTAAAGGAATTGGCCTCGGCGTTCCCAGCGTGGTCGACCTGGAGACCGGAACCATCTACGACGTCCAGAACATACCAGCCTGGAAGGAAGTGCCGATAAAAACAATCCTGGAGTCCGAGTACAACATTCCGGTCTACGTTAATAACGACGCCAACTGCTTCGCCGCCGGAGAAAAATACTTTGGCCAGGGCCGGCCCTACCGGAACCTGGTTGGCCTGATTATCGGCACGGGCCTTGGCGCCGGCATTATTGCCGACGGGCATCTTTACTCCGGCACCAGCTGTGGGGCCGGCGAATTTGGCATGCTGCCCTACCTGGACGCCAATTTCGAACGCTACGCTTCGGGGCAATTTTTCTTAAAGTCCCATGGCCAGCCGGGCCGGGAATTATTCCAGAAAGCTGCGGCCGGCGACCAGGAAGCCCGCCGCATCTTCGCCGAGTTCGGTCGACACCTGGGCGAAGCCATCAAGGCCATCATGTACGCCGTGGACCCGGAAGCCATCATCCTGGGCGGCTCGGTCAGCCGGGCCTATGAATTTTTCAGAGAATCCATGCTGGAAACGGTTTCCACCTTTGCCTACTCCATCGCCCGGAACAGGATCAGAATCATGCCCTCGACCACCGATAACATCGCCATCCTGGGAGCGGCTGCCCTGTACCTGGACAGCCAGCGGTGAGGGGTGGTTTAGATTAACTGATCATACAAGTCTCATCGGGCCGGAGCAAATCCGCGTCAGGTTTAATACCTCCAATCCGAATGGCCTGAACAACGGCCAATTCCCCGCAATAATTAAACCCGGTTTTCTGTATGACCGGAATTTACAGGCCTTCCATTGACCGACGGGTCATATCCGGTCCCCGACAGAACCCACGGCTTCCTGAAATTTCCCTGATTTTTCAGGCGCCGGCCACGACCATTCTGCGATCCAGCCCAATTCCCTGTATCCGAAATTTCCGGGTCAACCCGGCTCGACAACCCGATTGCTGTGGAGGGTTGATGTTGAAGGCCGGCCTTCAATTAATGGATATAAGAAGTTGGGACTGCTTCTTTAAATTCAGTCCACCATCAGCCTGTCTTCCAGGACAACCACCACGATATCCTCAAATCTTTATGGTCCTCACCGGAATTTAACGAGACGGTGGCCAAAGCGGCGATCTGGGCCCGTCTCTCCCCCTAAGAAAATCTGCCGGCAGGCCCACCCTGTTTAACTCATAATCGAGGAGCTATCCAGAGCCGAATTTTCCTTAGGGAACTCGATAATCAGACTCCATATATTGAAGTCAGTCCACTATCAACCTGTTCTCCAGGGCAGCGGCCACCCCGGCCAGCAATTGTTCAGAGTTCTTACCCGAAGCCAGCACCACCAACAGGTCTGCCCCGTTCAGGATGGCCAGGGCTGACTTTTCCGCCGAAACCAGGGCCGGCCGCTTCCTTCCCCATACCCTGAGTTGAATCTGCCTTCCGGCACTTACCTCTTTTTTCAGCCTGTCCAACAGGTACTTTTCCAGGTTTTCGGCCGGGAACCAGCCTTCCTGGAACAGCCGTACCGCCTGGCCGTCAGGTCCCTTCAGGGCCAGAAGCGTTCTGTCGGGCCAGACGCCGTCCAGTTCGGCGAAAGTAAAACCATCCGGAGCCCTGAGCCCGAGCTGCAACCCCGGGTTCCAGTAGCGATTATCCCTCACCTCGTACAGTCGTTGGTTTTGAACAACCTTAAATGTCCGTCCCTTCAGGCTGAATTCCATCACTTCGACCGTCACGTAACCGAAAAACTTCTGGGCGGCCACCAGGCTTCCACCCGGGCCTTCGGCCAGGCTGCTCCTGGCAATAGCTATCCGGGCCGGGTCGGCGGCCCCGGGTGAAGGCAGGGCCGCATCCAGCGGAACCCATCTTCCCTCCAGCCAGCCTTCAACCCAGGCATGTCCGCCCCAGATTCCGTTGGCATAGACCACCCCCATTAAATAACGCGACGGGATGCCGGCAGCCCGGAGCAGGGCGGCCAGCAAAGCCGCATAACCGGCGCAGGTGGCCTTCTTGGATTTCATGACCTCGGAAGCCGGGGCAAAAACAAATCCGGCGTCAAAGGCCAGGTTCCTGGAAACCCAGTCCCTGAGCTTCAGGGCTTTCTGAAACACATTCTTTTCCCGGCCAGCCACCTCTTTGGCAATTCTTTTTATCTCCGGGTCGTTGATGTCTATGTAAGTGTTGGCTTCAAGGTATGGCTTTTTCTCTTCAGCAGAAAGCTGCCCATCGGGAGACGACCGGAGCGGCACCCGGTCCAGTTCTAAGACCTTGACCTCACCGCTATTTTCCAGAATCTTCTGGTATTCACTGGCCAGATCCGGCCAGCCCAGTTCGGGTTGGCTGTGTTTCAGGCGGACGACCACCCGGTCGAGTCCCCGGGCCTGAGGTAACCGGACATTAGCCCTGATGAGCGATGACTGAAAGAACTGCTCCTGTCCGCGGGAGGCAGCCATGGCTTCCATAACCTCCTGCTCGCTGCTTAAACAGGTGACTATATCGCCGAGAGGCGAAGGCTCGACCGCCTTTACCTCGTTCCCTCCCCCATCCAGCCAGACCTGCCTGGTGGTCTCAATCTGGGAAATCCGGTCGATGACCTTCCTGGCGGTTATCTTATTCCGGCCGCAGTCCACCACCTCCTCCCCCGATAGGGTCCTTTCTCCAGAAATTACCTGGGCCAGTTCCGCCAGAATCGTTCGATATTCAACCTTATCGCCCGGCTTTTTCAATTTCTCGACGGTCAACCGCCCGATGCCCACCGGGCCCAGCAGCCGACCGCTCGAAGGAATCTCCCGGCTGAACACCTGGTTTCCGGTTATGTTCTTAATCTTGACCCTGTCTTCTTCCACCTCGATTTCGGTCCTGATCCGGGAGCCGGCCAGGAGCTGCTCGGCCGTAATCTTCTTCAACAGTCCATCATCTGTTTCCAGGTGTTCATAACTGACATTCATTTCCACTTTCTGTCCCAGGCGCCTGAGGACGATTTTAGACTCGGTTGCCGATTTCCAGTACCAGCGACCGGCCTGCTGAACCCTGGAACCGGTCTCCTTGACATAGCCCACCGTTTCCTCTCCCAGCCTGATGCTGTACCAGCGCGTTTCCCCTTCATCTGAGGCGCCCTGAACTGAACGGGCCAAAACCGCCGGGTTCCAGGCCAGGATGACCAGCCACAGAATTATGGCCAGCCGGGCCAGGCCCGGGTTTCCACCTAAGCCTTTTTTTCGTTTAATTATTTTTTGCTTCATGTTTTTGCTGCCTTTCGGTTTCTGAAACCTCTTCTTTCTGCCTTTGCCACTTTCATCACTTCTCCAAAAACCCATTTTAACTTAAGTCGCCCAAAAAACTTAAAAAAATGTCCCCAAATCTATTGCCCCCTGCCGGCCTCTGTGCTATAAGCAAGAAAAACAAAGATGGCCGAGTGGTGAGGTGAAAGGTCTTCTGATCGTATTTTACGTCATCGTTCAAATCTTCATCGGCGTCTACCTTTCCAGGAAAATAAAAAACGAGGCTGATTATTTTGTCGGCGGACGCCGGGTCTCGTTCTTCCTGGTTTCCTTTTCCCTTTTCGCCACCTGGTTCGGGGCGGAAACCTGCCTCGGTTCCTCGGGGGCCGTTTACGAGATCGGCCTTTCCGGCAGCCGTGCTGACCCCTTCGGTTTCAGCCTCTGCCTTTTCCTGATGGGCTTTTTCCTGGCCGGCCAGCTACGGAAAAGAAATTACCTGACCCTGGCCGACTTCATCAGGGACCGCTATGGCCGGGTGGCAGAGAAACTGGTGGTCTGGGTGATGATTCCCTCTTCCATCATCTGGGGAGCGGCCCAGCTCCGGGCCTTCGGGCAGATCCTCTCGGTCTCAACCGCCCTGCCCCTGGACCTGATGATCTGCTTCTCGGCAATACTGGTAATCACCTACACGGTTCTGGGGGGATTGCTGGGTGACATCTACACCGACCTCATCCAGGGATTGATCGTGGTGGGTAGCCTGATAACTCTGGCCATAGTTGTCCTGACCAGGGTTCCCGACCTGCCGGCCATTTTCCGGCAGATGCCGGCCGACCGCTGGCAGATCCTGGGTGTGGGAGAATCCATCTGGGAAAGGCTTGACCGCTGGGCGGTGCCGGTGCTGGGTTCCCTGGTGGTCCAGGAGGCCATCTCCAGGTTCCTGGCAGCCAGGAATCCCAGGGAAGCAGTCCGGGCCTGTCATACGGCCGGCGGCATCTATTTCTTTACCGGTCTTATTCCACTCTTCCTGGGTTTCATCGGGCCCTGGTTGCTGCCCGGGCTGACCGACCGGGAACAATTCCTGGTGGTGCTTTCCCACCAGTACCTGCCGGGAATTTTGTCCGTCATCTTCCTGGGGGCGATGATCTCGGCCATCCTGTCAACGGTCGATAGTATCCTCCTGGCCTGTGCCGCCCTGTTTTCCCACAATTTTCTTCTGCCCATTCTCGGAATAAAAAAAGAGAAAACCAAGGTCCTGGTCGGCCGGACAACCGTGGTGATAACCGGCCTGATCGCCCTGGCCATCGCCCTCGGCGGGAACCGGATTTATGACCTGGTGCTGCTGGCCGCGGCTTTCGGCACGTCCGGGGTGCTGGTCATTACCATGTTCGGGTTGTATTCCAGATTCAACAGTGAGCAGGCCGCCCTGGTCACCCTGGTCGGGGGGCTGGTGTTGACCCCGATCTTTCAGCTGGTGCTGAAATTCAGGGCACCGTTCTTGCTTTCTGTTACCAGCTGCCTGCTCCTTTTCGTGCTGTCTTCTTACCTGTTCCGGAAGGCTTCCGCTGAGGTCAGGTTCGCTCAGGAAAACCGGTAGCCACCGGGCCGAATCAAAAAACCAGCAGCGACAGGCGGTAGAGGGCGGCCGCAATCAGGGCCGACATGGGAATGGTAAAAATCCAGGCCCAGACAATCCGCAGGGTCACCTGCCACTTGACGGAAGAGATGCTCCTGGCCGCCCCCACCCCGGTCACCGCCCCGGTTATGACGTGGGTGGTGGAAACCGGAATGCCCAGATGGGTGGCCATGAAAATGCTGACGGCACTGGCCGTTTCGGCACAGAAACCGTCGATCGGCCTGAGGCGGACGATTTTCTGGCCCATGGTCTTCACGATTCTCCAGCCGCCGCTTAAAGTCCCGAGGGCGATAGCGGTGTGAGCCGAAAGCACAATCCACAGCGGGATATGGAAGGTCTTCATGTGACCCGAGGTGAACACCAGGCTGGCGATGATGCCCATGGTCTTCTGGGCGTCATTCCCACCGTGCCCCAGGCTATAAAGAGCCGCCGACAGCAACTGCAGCCTCCGGGACCAGAGGTTTATGGTCCGAAGCGGTCTTTTTCTCATCAGCCAGGTGGTCAGGATCATCAGCAGGTTTCCCAGGACCAGGCCCAGCAGCGGGGCGATAAAAATAAAGGAAACGACTTTTATCCAGCCCTTGACGATTATTATCTCGAACCCGGCCTTGGCCACCGCCGCGCCCAGGTAGCCCCCGATCAGGGCATGGGAAGAGCTGGAAGGCAGGCCCCAGTACCAGGTTATCAGGTTCCAGGAAATGGCCCCCAGCAGGCCACAGAAGATGACCATGGGGGTCACCACGTTGATGTCTATCAGGCCAACCCCGATGGTCTCGGCCACGTGGGTCCCGAAAATCAGAAAGGCAATGAAGTTAAAAAAAGCGGCCCAGACCACGGCCTGGCGGGGACTCAGGACGCGGGTGGAAACGACAGTGGCCACCGAGTTGGCCGCGTCGTGCATCCCGTTGGTAAAATCAAAGGTAAGGGCGATGGCGATGATCAGGATGATGAAGGAAAAACTCCAGCTGGCCGGTTCCATCTTCAGCTGCTTTTAACCACGATGCCTTCAACCGTGTTCGATACCCGCTGGTAGACATCCATGATGGTTTCCAGGGTGAACAGGATATCCTTCCACTTGATGATGTTTACCGGGTCTTTTTCCTCGGTGAACAGTTGCTGAAGCGAGCGGGCATAGACCAGGTCACCCTTGTCCTCCAGCTCGTGAATGCTGCGGATCAGCTCGCCGATGTAGGGGGTGTACTTCTGCGATTTGAAAACCTCGGCCACCAGCAGGTTGAGCTTCTCGGTGGCTTCCCGGGCAAAGCGGGCGAAATCGTCAACGAAATACTTCTTGTCTTTCAGGTTGTAAAGGTAGATGTTATGGATGGCGTTTTCCACCAGGTCGATGATATCGTCTATCTCGTGCACCAGCTGGTAAATATCTTCCCGGTCGAAGGGTGTGATGAAACACTGGTTGAGCAGCTTGATGACCCCATGGGCAATCTGGTCGGCTTTGTGTTCGATTTGCTTGGCTCTTTCCCAGTACTGGGCGGAAGAATTAAAGTTGCTGGAAAAATCGCAGAAAACCTGGGTGATTTCCGTCAGGCAGACCGAAAGATCGCTGAAATGCTGGGCGAAGGCCGGTTCCTTGGGCAAGAAGAATTTCATGATTATGACTCGAATACAAAATTAGGCATTAATCTATCTTAATTCCCCGCAAATTTCAACCCCGCCGGAAAGATTTCGGGGGAAGAAGATTGACCAGTCAGGGCTGGTATGTTATAAGGAGTTCTTATTTTCTGCTGGAGGAATTTAATGTCCGGGTCGTTATTCAGAACCAAGCCCATCCAGGAACTGCTGGCTGAAACCACCGAAGCCGGTCATACCCTGAAAAAAGCCCTCGGGGCCTGGGACCTGGTGGCCATTGGCATAGGCTGCATCATCGGGGTGGGAATCTTCGTCCTGCCCGGAGTCCAGGCCGCCCACCATTCCGGCCCGGGCATCATCCTGTCCTTTGCCATCGCCGCCCTGGCCTGTGCCTGCTCTGCCCTCTGCTATGCCGAGCTGGCGGCCATGATCCCGGTTTCCGGTTCGGCTTATACTTACGGTTACGCCACCCTGGGCGAACTGCCGGGCTGGATCATCGGCTGGGACCTGATCCTGGAATACATGGTGGCCGCGGTCCTGGTCAGCACCGGCTGGTCCGCTTATTTTGTTAACCTGCTGAATAATCTCGGGCTAAAACTCCCCCAGCAATGGGTAGCCTCTCCCTGGGACAAGGCACCGGGCATCATCAATATCCCGGCCATGCTCATAGTGGTCCTGCTCACGTTGTTGCTGATCAGGGGTGTTAAGGAAAGCTCCCGGACCAACATGATCATCGTCATTGTTAAAATCGCCGTTATCCTGTTCTTCATCATCATGGCTGCCCCCCATGTCAACCCCGAGAACTGGAAGCCCTTCATGCCCTTCGGCTTCAGCGGGGTCATGACCTCGGCGGCCATCGTCTTCCTGGCCTTCGTCGGTTTTGACGCCGTGTCCACCGTGGCCGAGGAAACGGTCAATCCCCAGAAAGACATGCCCATCGGAATCATGGGCTCGCTGCTGGTGGCCACCATACTCTACATGGCCGTATCGGCCATCATGACTGGGGTCGTCTATTACACCAAGCTGGGCGTGGCCGACCCGGTGGCCCTGGTTCTGAACGAACTGAATAAGCCCTGGGCTTCAATGATAATCAGCATCGGCGCGCTGGCCGGGATAACTTCCGTTCTCCTGGTTCTGCTCATGGGACAGCCCAGGATCTTCTTCTCCATGAGCCGCGACGGCCTTCTGCCCGAAGCCTTCTCCCGGGTCCATCACAAGTATAAAACCCCGGTGGCCACCACCCTGGTCACGGGCGGTATCGTGGCCGTGGCTGCCGGCTTGACCCCTATTAATGTCTCCTCCGAGCTGGTTTCCATCGGAACCCTGTTTGCCTTCATTATCGTCTGCTCCGGAGTGATCCTTCTGCGCTACAAGCGACCCGACTACCGGCGCCCGTTCAAGGTGCCGATGTTCCCCTACCTGCCGGGACTGGGGGCCCTGCTCTGTGCCTACCTGATGATCAGCCTGCCCCGGACGGCCTGGGAACGGTTCATCATCTGGCTGGCCATCGGACTGAGCATCTTCTTCCTCTACGGCCGTCGCCACAGCCGCCTGGAGAAAGAGTCCCAAGCCGGGCGCCAGTAAGGCCGGCTCTGGATTTTTTCCTGGCCTGTGGTAAAATAAGCGGGCAAGTAGCGATAATTTATCTTATTGCTCACCATTTATGGCTTTATAATCCATCGTTTTAAATAGGGTGTTTTTTTATATGAACGGAACGTTGCAGAGAATGCGGAACATCGGGATCAGTGCCCACATTGATTCCGGCAAGACCACGCTCACCGAGCGCATACTCTATTACTGCAAAAAAATCCACCGCATCCACGAGGTCAAGGGCAAGGAAGGTGGCGGGGCCACCATGGACTACATGGAGCTGGAACGGGAGCGCGGCATCACCATCACCTCGGCCACCACCAACGTCACCTGGAACGAACACTCCATCAACATCATCGATACCCCGGGTCACGTGGACTTCACCATAGAGGTGGAGAGGTCGCTGCGCGTCCTGGACGGGGCCATCCTGGTCCTGTGCTCGGTTGGTGGGGTCCAGTCCCAGACTCTGACCGTGGACAAGCAGCTCAAGAGATATAACGTTCCGGCCATAGCTTTTGTCAACAAGCTCGACCGCATCGGGGCCAACCCCTTCAAGGTCAAAGACCAGATAAACGATAAGCTGGGCCGGCGGGCCGCCCTGCTCCAGGTTCCGGTCGGACTGGAAGATAAGTTCCAGGGACTGGTGGACCTGATCAGGATGAAGGCCTACTACTTTGACGGGCCCAACGGCGAGCTGGTCAGGGAGGAAGAAATCCCGCCCGAGCTGGAAGACCTGGCCTGGCAGTACCGGGAAGAACTCCTGGACGCCGTGTCTCTGTTTTCAGACGAGGTTACCGAGGCCATCCTGGAAGACCGGGTAACCGAAGAGATGCTTCTCCGGGCCATCAGGAAAGGCACCATCAGCCGGGAATTTACCCCGGTGCTGATGGGCTCGGCCTACCGCAACAAGGGCGTTCAGCTCCTGCTCGACGCCGTGGTCAATTACCTGCCCGACCCGTCGGAAGTGGAAAATATCGCCCTGGACCTCGACCGGGAAGAAAAGCCGGTCATCCTGAAAGCCGACCCCACCCTGCCCTGCGTCTCCTATGCCTTCAAGCTGGAAGAAGGGCCTTATGGCCAGCTGACCTACATCAGGATTTACCAGGGCAGCCTGAGAAAGGGCGACGAGCTCTACAACACCAGGTCCAAGCAGAAGTTCAAGGTGGGACGGGTGGTCAGGATGCATGCCGATCACATGGAAGACATTGAAGGGGCGGTGGCCGGCGATATCGCTGCCCTGTTCGGAGTGGACTGCGCCTCCGGCGACACCATCTGTTCGCCCGGGCTCAATTACGCCATGACCTCCATCTACGTTCCCGAACCGGTCATTTCCCTGGCCATAGAAGCCAGCGACAAGCTCTCGGCCGACCGCCTGGCCAAGGCCCTAAACCGCTTCACCAAGGAAGACCCCACCTTCCGGGTCTACATCGACCCGGAGTCCAAGCAGACCATCATCCAGGGCATGGGAGAACTTCACCTGGATGTCTACGTGGAGAGGATGAAGCGGGAATACCGGGTGGAAGTGGTGACCGGCCGGCCCCAGGTGGCTTACCGTGAAGCCATCACCGCCCGGGCTGATTTCGATTACACCCACAAGAAGCAAACGGGTGGAGCCGGCCAGTTCGGCCGGGTCATCGGTTACATAGAACCCTTCGACGGCCAGTATGAATTCGTCAACGAAGTCAAGGGTGGGCACATACCGCGGGAATTCATCCCCTCCTGCGACAAGGGCTTCCAGGCCATGCTGAAAAAGGGGCAGCTGATAGGCAGTCCGATTATCGGGCTGAGGGTGGTCCTGACCGACGGTCAGTTCCACCCGGTTGATTCCTCCGACATCGCTTTCCAGATGGCCGCCCAGGGCGCTTTCAAGCAGGCCTACAAGAAGGCCAGGCCCCAGATCCTGGAGCCCATCATGAAGGTGGTGGTGGAGACACCGTCGGAGTTCTCCGGAAACGTCTTCGGCAGCCTGAACCAGCGCCGGGGCATAATCGTCAGCTCCATCGAGGACGGCAGTTACTCCAGGATAGAAGCCGAAGTACCGCTCAGCGAAATGTTTGGTTATTCCACCATCCTGCGGTCGATGACCCAGGGCAAGGCCGAGTTCACCATGGAATTCTTAAAATACAGCCGGCTGCCGGCCTCGCTGGCCGAGCAACTGATGGAAGAGCACCGGCAGAAGCTGGAAGCCGGGGACAGGAAATAGAGGGCACAGGAGAAAAAATGGTCAAAAAAATTCTATCCGCCAGGAGCCCGATCAAGACACTGGAAAAAAACCTCAGGGGCGGGTTCGGCCCCGGACACCTGGGAGTCTTCGCCTCGAGAAAAGGCGTGGGCAAAACCGCCTGCCTGGTGCAGATCGCCCTGGACCGGCTGTTTGAAGACAAGCCGGTTATTCACGTCTCCTATGCCAGCCGGGTCGATTACATAATCAGCTGGTACGAAGAACTCTTCAGGAAGCTGGCCAGCCGGGAAAACCTGAAGTCGGAGATGGAAGTCCATGACCGGGTGGTGCGGAACCGGGTTATCCTGAATTTCCGGCAGGAAGGCATGAAGACCGAACAGGTCTTAAAGAGCATGGAAGCCCTGCTCGGGCCCGGCAACTTTGCCGCCCGGACCATCATCGTCGACGGCTTTAATTTTTACCTGCCCTGTGCCGAAGACCTGGCCCAGTTCAAGAAATTCGCCGTCGACCGGCAGCTCGAGTTCTGGTTCAGCTGTTCGCTCAAGGGCGAGGACCCGCTCTTTGACGACCAGGGCCTGCCCTTCGTCCTGAAGGATTACCTGTCTTCCCTCGACATAATTATCACCCTGGAACACGACAACGGCCGGGTCAGGTTGAACCTGGTCAAAGACCACGACCAGATTTCCAGCAAAAAGCTAAGGCTGGAGCTCGACCCCCAGACCCTCCTCCTGACCAGAATCTGAGTGTCACCGGCGGCACATTCCTGGACTGCCTCGCCCGGTACATCCATCAGAAATCACCGGTCAGTCATCGCAAATTGGGCAAATTGGAAATCATCAACAGGAACTTAAGCGCGGCTTCGAAAAAGAAAACCACAGGCCCGCTCTTCCCACCCCGGTTATCTCTCGGTCTTCTTGACCTTTCTCCTTTCCCCGAATATCATAGCCTTGGCTGATATTCTTTAATTGAAACTTATGACACCGCTGTCGGTCATCATAAATCATCGTCCGGAGGTGGTTACATGCCAAGGAAACTCTTCCTTTTTATTCTCGGGATCGTGGTCATGACTGCCGTCCTGCAGGCCTCCTTTACCAAAAAGGATATAAAGGTCCACCAGCTGGCCAACGGCCTCAAGATTATCTTCTTTGAAGACCACAAGATTCCCAGCATTTCCTACTATACTTTTTTCAGGGTCGGTTCGCGCAACGAGCGCCCCGGCCTGACCGGCGTCTCTCACTTCATCGAACACATGATGTTTAACGGTACCAAGAAGTTCGGGCCGGGCGAGTTCGACCGGGTCATGGAATTTTACGGTGGGGCCAATAACGCCTACACCAGCGATGATATGACCGCCTACACCGACTGGTTCCCGCCCCATGCCCTGGAAAAGATGGTTGAGATGGAAGCCGACCGGATGCAGGGGCTGATCTTCGACCCCGAGGTCTTTGAATCCGAACGGGGGGTGATAGCCTCTGAAAGGCGGATGGGTGTGGAGAACAACAACGAAGCCATCCTCCAGGAAAACGTCCGGGCCACGGCCATCATGGCCCATCCCTACCACTGGGATGTCATTGGCTGGATGAGCGACATCCTGAGCTGGCGGCGGGACGAGGTCATCGAGTACTACCGCACCTACTATGCTCCCAACAACGCGGTGCTGGTGGTGGTCGGCGACTTTGACAGCCAGAAAACGCTGGAGCTGATCAAGAAATACTATTCGGGCATACCGGCCCAGACCCCGCCACCTCCGGTTACCACCGAGGAACCTCCCCAGATGGGCCGCAAGGAAGTGGTCATAAAGAAGGAGGCCCAGACTCCGTCCTTCATGGTCGTTTACCATGCCCCCAGGTGCCAGGACCCGGACTTCTTCGTGCTATCCGTCCTGGAAAAACCACTGCTGAGCGGTGAAAGCAGCCGCCTTTACCGCCGGCTGGTTCGCGACGAGCAACTGGCCATCTCGGTCTACGGCGGGGTGGAAGAGAAAATCGACCCTTACCTCTTCAGCATCTCGGTCAAGCCGCGGCCGGGAGTGGACCTGGACAGGATTGAAAAAATCATCGACGAAGAGCTGAATAAGATAATAGAGCAGGGCATTACCGAGCAGGAATACCAGAAAGCCCTGAATATTGTCCGCAGCGATTTTTACTACAGCCTGCAGACCAACTCCGGCAAGGCCAACCTGCTGGGGGCCAGCGAGCTGCTGTTCGGAAGTTACGAGAATCTTTTTACCATCGTTGACCGCTATTCCCGGGTAAAACGCGAGGATATTCCCGTCGTGGCCAAAAAATATTTCCATGAACTCAACAAAACCGTGGGCAAGCTTATCCCGCAAGGAGGGAACTGACCATGAAAAGAACGATTGCTCTGCTACTTTTTATAATAATTCTATATCCGGTGGTGACCATGGCCTCTGAAAGACTGCCGAAACCAGAAAAACTGACCCTGAAAAACGGGCTGACCGTCTATTACCTGAAGAACCCCGAACTGCCTCTGGTGAGTTTCCGGGTGTTAATACCCGGGGCCGGCAGTGCCTTCGAACCCGAGGGCTACGACGGCCTGGCCAACCTGACCGCCACCCTGCTGCTCAAGGGAACCAGGACCATGACCGCCGAACAGATCGCCGAAGCCCTGGACTTCATGGGGGCCAGGCTCAGGGTATCTGATGCCGAGGAGTACGCGGTGGCCTACGGAGAATCGCTGGCCGAGCACCTGCCGCGTCTGCTGCAGATTGCCGCCGACTGCCTCGCCTCCCCGGCTTTCAAAGAAGACGAGTACAAGAAGGAGCTGTCCAGGAAAGCAGACACCCTCAAGTCCCTGAAAGACAATCCGGGTTCGGCCCTGCGCCTCTATTTCAGGAAAGCTTACTTTGGTGACCATCCTTTTGGCCACCTGTCCTCGGGCACCGAGTCTTCGCTCAAAAAGATGTCACTCGAGGAAATAAAGAAATTCTTCGCGGCCCGCTACCGGCCGGACCTGGCCATCATGGCCGTGGTTGGAGATATCGACCGAAAGCCCCTGCTTGACCTGCTGAACAAGACCGTTGGTAAGTGGCCGAAACCGGCCACACCTCCGCCGGCCCTGACCATTCCTCCCGTCCCCGCTCCCCGGGGCCAGAAATTACTCTTTATCGATAAGCCCGACGCCACCCAGAGCTATTTTTCACTGGGCGCCATCGGCTTCCCGGTTAAGGATGCCATCGCCGCCCGGGCCAGCCTGATGAATACCCTCTGGGGCGGGAGGTTCACTTCCTGGCTGAACACCGAGCTGCGTATCAAGCGCGGCCTGACCTACGGGGCCAGCAGCGGTTTCCAGTCCTGGAAGGAAGGCGGAATCTTCACCGCTTCTTCCTACACCAAGAACGACAAGATCGGCGAGATGCTGGACATAACCTTCGACCTTCTGAAAAAAGCCCGGGAACAGGGCTTCAGCGAGGAAGAAGCTGAGAGTGCCCGGAACTACCTCCTGGGACAGTTCCCGCAGACCCTGGAAACCAACAGCAGCAAGGCCAACGCCTACCTCCGCGTCGTTTACTATGGCCTGGGTTTTGATTATTACGACAAGTACCTTGACGAAATAAATACGATAAAAGCCGCGGACCTGAAGGCGGCCGCGGTCAAGCTGCTCCCGGAGAAGGACTTCGTGCTGGTGGTCGTGGGTAAAGGCGAGGAAGTCCGCCAGATTCTAAGCAAGTACGGCCAGTTCCAGGAGAAGAAAATCACCGACCCGGATTTTTAAGATTTAAATCCGGACGGCACAAGCTAACCCGTTTCTGGCTCTCGATGAAGAGGGGCGGCTTTCTGCCACCAGAAACAAGAGAGCTGCACATCAAAATCTGAACTCTCCTCATGCGGTCTTTTTACAAGAGCTGGATGAACCAGGATAACACTGTCAGATTATTTTTCTGCGGGATTTTAAAATCGAGGCAACGCATCGTCGAGCTTAATCAACGGAATTTCTAATTTAGTTATTGCCCCGGCCAGCCATAAAACTTCAAGGCTCAAACTGAGCTACTTGAAGATGTTCAGAAAGAGGGTGATGATCAGGGCATTGGTGAAGTCGATAAAAAAGGCCCCGACCATCGGCACCACCAGGAAGGCCCGAGGAGCCCGGCCGTAGCGTTCGACGATGGCCTTCATGTTGGCCATGGCATTG
The DNA here is from genome assembly GCA_024653215.1 of Candidatus Saccharicenans sp. GTDB lineage: Bacteria > Acidobacteriota > Aminicenantia > Aminicenantales > Saccharicenantaceae > Saccharicenans. The sequence continues at coordinate 60,149 of JANLFU010000007.1, forward strand.
GCCGTGGTACCCAGGGCAAAACCGCAGTAGCCGGCGCTCATGACCGCAGCCTCGTAATCTTTGCCCATCAGCCGGAAGACCGCCACGGCGGCCAGGGCCACCAGGATTACCTGGGCCAGGAGAATCACCAGCATCGGCAGAAATAGCCCGGCCAGTTCCCACAGTTTCAGGGTCATCAGGGCAATTACCAGGAAAAGGTTCAGGGCCACGTGGCCCAGGTCATCAAGTACTCTCTGGTCAAGATCCAGCCAGCCGGTCAGGTCGTCAAAGTTCCTGATGATGGCGGCCACGAACATGGCCCCGATGTAGGCCGGAAGGGTTATGCCCAGGCTGGCGAACCACTTGCTCACCCAGGAGCCCACCCACATAGCCACCAGGATGATGACCACGCTCTTGAGAAGAACAAAGGAACTTTTTTCTTCATCAGCAGCCACCCCGGCCGGCTTCTTGGTGAGAAGCTCCTCAACCACCTGTTCGGCCTCAATTTCCGGAACTTCGAGACCTTTTATCCTGGCTTTTTTCAGCCTGTTCTTTTCAATGAGGAAAGTACCAACCGGCCCGCCGAGCAGTCCACCTGAAATGATCCCGAAAATGGCCGCAGCCACCGCAGCCGTGGTGGCCGCCGATACCCCGGCCTGTTCAAAGACCGGTCCAAAGGCCAGGGCCGTGGCCGGACCGCCGGTCTGGGTGACCGAGCCGCAGATGACTCCCAGCAGCGGGTTCAGGCCGAAGGGCAGGGCCAGGACTATTCCCAGGATATTCTGGAAAACGACCATAATCGTGGCCACCAGGAAGAAAAGCAAGACCTGCGGGCCCCCGACCTTAAGCAGCGACAGGCTGGCGGCAAAACCGATGGTGGTAAAAAAGGCAATCATCAGCGGGTCGCGCAGGGTGGTGTCAAATTGAACGGGGGTAACCTGGTAATGATGGAAAACCAGCATCACCAGGGAGACCAGCAGGCCGCCGACGACCGGAGCCGGGATGTTGAAACGGTCGAATACTTTTATCCAGCGCCTCAGACCGTACCCGGCAAACAGCACCAGCCCGGCAAAAGCCACCGTCTGTATCAGGTCCAGCTTCAGCAACAGTTTTCCTTTCTAATTGTTTAGATTTACCATTTTTTATCCGGACACTCAACCGCTTTTTGCTGATCCAACAAAAAAGTAGTTCTCCCCAACAACACAGGAATAACGATGGCTGGAAATCAGGTTAATATTTCCTGTCATGATTAAAAATAGAAATGGACAAATCAAATATTCATGAACAAGATTTCAGATACCGGCCTTGGCCCGACTAGATTAATTCTGTTTTTTTTAATCGCGCCGCCGATTATACAGGCAATTGGCTCGGCCTGCTCAGTAGCCGGCCAGCCGGGCTTTTTCAGGCTCTTTTCCTGGCAGCCACTTTTTCCAGCAGGCGCTGGCGGGTATAGGGAATGAGCCCGCCGGCGTCAATTATGGCCTGCCTGGCCTTGGGCAGCGGCTCAACCTTAAATTCCTTACCAGAGGTCCGGTTGATTATCTTGTCCGGCAGGATTTCCAGCTCATCGCCTTCTTCGGCTGCAATTTCCGGGCAGACCACCAGCCGCAGGCCGAGGTTGATGGCATTCTGCAGGAAGATCCGGGCAAAGTTCCTGGCCACGATCACCAGCTCGTGTCCCTTCAGGGTGGAGGCCGCCTGTTCCCGGGATGAACCGCAGCCAAAATTCTTGCCGGCCACCACCACCGAGCCTGGCGGCACCTGGCCGCTCTTCAGCCTGGCGTTAAATTCGGGAAAGTCGGCAAAGGCATACTGGGGGGTTTCGGTCGGCAGCACTGTGGCCATGAAGCGCCCCGGGTAAATGATGTCCGTGGAAATATCATCGCCAAGTTTTAAGACCACTCTGGCCATGTTATTTGCCTCCTTTCCTGGGATCAGTGATATATCCGGTTAGAGCGCTGGCCGCAGCCACGGCCGGCGAGCAGAGGTAAACATCTGCCTTGGGATTACCCATCCGGCCCTTGAAATTGCGGTTGGTGGTGGACAGGGCCACTTCACCGTCGCCCAGGGCTCCCTGGTGGACCCCCAGGCAGCAGCCGCAGCCCGGGTTCATGACGACTGCCCCGGCCCTGACCAGGTCGGCAATGTAGCCCAGCTTCAGGGCCTGCTGGTAGATGCGAAAGGAAGCCGGGAAGACCAGCATCCTGACGCCCCTGGCTATTTTCTTTCCTTTAAGGATTCTGGCGGCTACCGCCAGGTCATCCAGCCGGCCGTTGGTGCAGGAACCGATGACAATCTGGTCCACTTTGACCTTGCCCACCCGGCCGACCGGCTTAACATTATCCACCGTGTGCGGACAGGCCACCATCGGCTCCAGCCTGGAAACATCTATTTCCACGACTTTTTCATATTCGGCATCGGGGTCTGGTCCAAAAATTTCAATTTTACCTTTGACCCTGGCCTCTTCCTTGAGGTAACGCAGGGTTTCTTTATCGGGTGGCACTATTCCGGAAGTGGCCCCGGCTTCGACCGACATGTTGCAGACAGTCAACCGGCCGGAAGTATCCATGTGCTCGATGGCCGGGCCATGGTATTCCAGCACCTTGAAATTGGCCCCCTCGGCCGTGATCAGCCCGATGAGGTACAGGATGAAATCCTTGGGCAGAACGTGGCGCGGAAACCGGCCCCTGGCCACCACCTTGATGGTTCCGGGGACTTCCACGTTGAGCACCTGTCCCAGGGCCCAGACCGAGGCCATCTCCGTGGCCCCGATGCCGAAACTGAAGGCACCCAGGGCCCCGTGGGAAGTGGTGTGGCTGTCGGTACCCACCACCACCGTCCCCGGCAGGACGTAACCGCTCTCCGGCAGAATCTGGTGGCAGATACCGCCCTCATCACCCCGGATGTCGTGAAATTTCTTTATCTTCTGGGCAGCCACGAATTCCCGGATTTTCTTCTGGTTGGTGGCCGTCTTGGAGCTCTCGGCCGGCACCCGGTGGTCCAGGATGATGGCGATCTTATCCGGGTCCCAGACCCGGGGCTTTAAACCCGTATCCTTATAGACTTCCAGAAATTGATTGATGACCAGAGCCGCATTCTCGTGCGACATGGCCAGGCTGACCTTAGGCTCAACCACCTGGCCCGCCTTAACCTTCTTCTGGCCGGTAGCCCTGGCCAGAATCTTTTCCACCATGGTCAGGCCCATCTTCTAACCTCCTTCCCGGCCGGAGGCCGGGTTGATTAATTTCTCAAGTCCTCAATCTTTGAATATGACCTTCAGTTCCGCTTTCTATAAATATGATATTAATTTGCCACCCTTATTATCACCGAACCGGAATTCTATTTATACTTGCACTCGAGTTTTTCTTTGGGCAGGTATTCTTCTTCCAGCTTCCGGTACTCTTTAAGCCCAACAAAGGTGGTAAACTCTTCGAAGCTGGACAGCCACTGGGTCTGGCCGGCCAGGATGCCGGTCGGGGAATTCTTCAGGGCGGTGAAGAACTCCATCAGGGCCTTGTGCATGACCATGATCGAAGCTACCGGTATGGAAACCCGGCCCACGCCCATTCTGGCCAGCTCCGGGATGGGAATGAGCTCAGTCTTAACGCCGCTCACGGCGTCCATCAGGTTGACCGACAGCGGGCCCTTGATTTCCTTAATTGCTCTTTCTATGTCCGCCCGGCTCTTGATGCCGTCTATGAAAGCCAGGTCAGCCCCGGCTTCCAAATACAGGTTGCAGCGCCGGATGGCCTCGTCCAGGCCGGCCACGGCAAAGACATCCGTCCTGGCATTGATGATGAAATCGGGGTCGAGGCGGTCGCGAACCCTGGCGCAGGCTTTAATCTTTCCGACCATTTCTTCGGCCGGAATGACTTCCTTGCCGGCCATGTGGCCACAGCGCTTGGGAAAGACCTGGTCCTCGATATTCAGGCCAGCCGCGCCCATGGTGATGACCCGCTCGGTAACCCAGGCGGCGTTGATGGCGTTGCCGCCGCCGGTATCGACGTCGGCCATGACCGGGATGTTAACGGCCTGGACAATATTCCAGGTCAGGTCCAGGACATCCTTCATCTGGACCAGGCCGACATCGGGTTTGGCCAGGAGCGAACCGGCCAGCCCGAAGCCCGAAACCTGGATGGCTTCAAAGCCGCATTTTTCGATGATTTTAGCACTCAGGGCATCGTGGCAGCCGGGAACCACCACCGCCCGACGTTCCATGATGGCTTTTCTTAAAACCGTTGTCTTTTTCATCAATTTCTCCTTGGGTTGTATAAAGTTGAAGAATTATTATAATAGGAAAAACTTAAATTTACCACCGGGAGGCGCGGTCGTGTCAGAACAGGAAAAAGCGGGCTGGGCGGAAAAGTTTTTCAGCCCCGAAGAGCTGGGGCAATTGGCCGAAATCGGTCGCCGGTTTAGCCCGGAAGAAATGCAGGCCTACCAGAAAAAATGGACCGACCTTATTTCCGAAATAAAAGAAAACCTGGGTCTCTCCCCGGATAGCCCGGAGGCCAGGGACCTCCTCCGCCGCTGGCAGGAATTGCTGGCTGAAGGCTTTGCCGGACACGAAGGCCTGCTGACCAGAATCGGCCAGGCCTACCAGCAGGGAGCGATTCCCCAGGAGTACTCGGTAATCGGGCCCGAGGTCTGGGCCTTTATTAAAAAAGTACAGGAAGCCGCGGACTTAAAATAAATCTCCGGAGGAAAAGTTTGGCTGCATCCGGCCGGTTAAGTGAATACCTTTTCGGCTGGTTCCGGAAAACCCCCGCCCCGGCCCGCCGGGCCCTGCTGGCCTCCTGCTTCGGCTGGATGCTGGACTCCTTCGACGTCATGCTCTACGCCCTGGTCCTGGCCCACCTGATGAGCGACCTGTCGATGTCCAAGCCCACGGCCGGCCTGCTGGGTTCGCTCACCCTGCTGGCTTCGGCTTTCGGCGGAATGATTTTCGGGGTGGTGGCTGACCGGCTGGGAAGGACGGTAGCTTTGAGGGCCAGCATTCTTATTTATTCTGTCTTCACCTTCATGTGCGGGCTCAGCCAGAACGTCTTCCAGCTCGGGCTATTTCGAGTTTTCCTGGGCCTGGGAATGGGTGGAGAATGGGCCTCGGGCGCGGCTCTCGTTTCGGAATATTTTCCGTCCGAGCACCGGGGAAAGGCCCTGGGCTTCATGCAGAGCTTCTGGGCTGTGGGCTATGCCCTGGCCGCGGTGGTAACGGCCGTCATTCTGCCCAGACTCGGCTGGAGGGCGGTTTTCTTCGTGGGCATCCTGCCGGCACTGCTGGTTTTCTGGATCAGGTCAAAGGTCGAAGAGCCCGAACTCTGGAAAAAATCCCGCGGGGCTTCGTCTGGGGCATCTGCAACAGAAACGAAAATAAATAATGAAACCTCGGGCAGCGAATACCCGGGCCAGGACGAATTGCCAATCTCCACAAATAAAGGGCCCGGCCGCCAGCCAGGGCTGGTCTCGGGCCGGCTTCTTAAAATTACCCTGGCCGTTACCCTGATGAATGCTTTGACCATGTTCGCCTGGTGGGGCTTTAACCTCTGGATCCCGGGCTACCTGTCGCTGGGCCAGTCCCAGGGTGGTGTCGGGCTAAGCACCGGCCACATGTCCTCCCTGGTCATCTTCATGCAGCTCGGCATGTGGCTGGGCTATCTGACCTTTGGTTATATCAGCGATTCCCTGGGACGAAAAAAGAGCTATGTCTTTTACCTGCTCTCGGCCAGCCTGCTGGTCTTCCTGTACTCGGTCGCCCGGACACCGCTCCTGCTTTTCTTCCTGGGGCCGGTGGTGGCCTTTTTCGGAACCGGGTATTTTTCCGGCTTCGGGGCCCTGACCGCCGAGCTCTACCCCACCCGCATCCGGGCCACCCTCCAGGGAATCACCTACAACAGCGGGCGAATCGTCTCGGCCGTAGCCCCGCTGGCCATAGGTTCGATGGCCCAGCAGAAGGGTTTCCAGGTGGCCTTCTGGCTGGTCTCGGGAGCTTTCGTCCTGGCCGCACTATCCTGGAGCCTTATCCCGGAGACCAGGGGTCGCGAGCTGGAATAGAAACGCCCCCCTGAAACCGCGATAACCAAGAATAGATCTCAATCGATTCCTTCCCGGAAACCGGGCAGGCTCGAAACCGGCCTCGGTGCCGTCCAGACGAACATTTCCTACTAATTTAGTAGGAATTTTTTAAATATTCGACTGCCTCTCCAATAAGGGGTATACCACCACCCGTGGCCCATCTTTTATTTTCTTGAATTAACATTCCCTGATAAATCCCATTCCCCCGCTCCAGCCCGGTCCCCTGAGGCCGCAATTCTCACCCGGGCAGAGCATCGGCTGTCCCTTTGACTTAACCTACGATTTAGGCTGGGGACGTTATTCAAGCCTGAACGCAGCTTTAAGAACCAACCCGACGGTCAGGTCAGTCAATCTCGTAATCTCTTAGGAGCTTATCCGGCACCAGGCCCTCGGCCGTCCATTTCTGCTGCAGGTAATAAGCATCAAGAATGGCGTTGTAATAAGCCGGGTCGATGGCCTTTCCGGCCTGGGGGCCGGCGGTCAGGGGTTCGGTGAACTTGGGCGGGATGAAGGCATCATACTCCCGCCGGCGTCCCTGCTGGTTATTGACATACCTTTCCAGGGAGTAAATCCGCCGCCCGCATTCCTTCAGGCTTTCAGCCGTGTACTCGATCCCGGTCAGGGCCCGGTACATCTCCAGGAAATCGGGCGAAGTGAAATCCTCGGTGAAAAAGTCGCACAGGCCAAGGGAATCGGTCAGGGCCTTGCCCAGCTGACTTCCGGCCACGTAGGCGGCCAGGTTCTCGGCCCCGGCCAGGCCACCCTCTTCGGCCTGGATGGTCCAGGCATAGGTATGGTCGCCGCGGCCGCGGTTGGAGGTGCCGTAGGCGGTGAACATGCCCGGGAAAACCTTGGGCTCAATTCCGGCATAGCCCAGACCGGCGTAGGCGGTGGTCAGACAGCGGACCAATTCCTCGGGGCTGGCGCTGGCGCTCGATTTCATCAGCTCGTCGGCCAGCAGGTCGGTCGGCCGCCCGAGCAGCAGCCCCAGGTCAGTGCGCCCGTAAACGATTTGCTCCAGGCAGTTAATCATGCTGGCCGTGTTTCCGAATTCAGGCGCTCCCGGAAAGGGCAGCCAGCCTTTTTCATTTAGCTCCATGGCCCCGGCCATGACGCTGCCAAAGGTCATGGTGTCTACCCCGTACTCGTTGCAGAGATGGTTCAGGTAGAAAATGCCGTCCCGGTCGGTCAGGCAACAGTTTATCCACAGGGCGATGGTTTCGAATTCCGGGCGCACCCCCTCGTGGGCATAAGTTCCGCTGCTGACGGCCGCGCTTCGGGTGCACATAATATGACGGCAGCGGTTGCAGACCTTGTGTTTCCCGGCGATTTCCAGGAAGGCCCCGGTGGAAACCCGCCGGTAGAGTTCCGGGTCAAAGTAGCCCTCGTCAAAGTTATGCCAGGGCAGGTATCCCCCTTTCTTCCCCAGGTAGCCGCCGTTAAAGGCCCGGTCCAGCCACCAGGTGGTCCCGGTTTCGGGGCGGAAGGAAGCAGTCCAGTTGGGGTCGTGCACATGGCTGTTGACCGCTTCGTCTATCGCTTTCGACTTTTCCAGGAATTTTTCCCGGTCAAAGAATTCTGGCAGTTGCTTGCCATAAGCGGTGATGGCCACCAGGTTCTTGGAACCAAAAACCGCACCGGCTCCGCCGCGGCCAAAGTTGCGGTGGTAATCGTTGGTCAGGCAGGCGAAGGCCACCTGGTTCCAGCCGGCCGGCCCGGCGCAGACGGTGGACGAGCCGGGATGCTTCCGGCCCAGAAAATCTGTAGTTTCCGAGGCCCGGCGCAGCACTCGCCGGCCGTTAACTTCCTCAAACAGCTCCGGCTCGGCCTCCAGCAACTTAACCTGGCCCTCCGAAACCAGGATGCGGACAGGCTTATCGGCCCGGCCGTCGATGATAAGCTGGTCAAAGCCGGCTCTCTTCAACATGTTGGGGAAAAGCCCGCCGCAGCTGGAGTGGGTCAGCAGGCCAAATACAGGTGGCCGGTTGCCCAGCCACTCCTTCCGGGCCGGCGAATAGGTGAAGGGGCTGATAAAAGAACAGGAGCCCCGGCCGGCCGTCGGTATGGCCGTATCATTCAGGGAAGAATTCCCGATGACCAGTCGGTTGGCCGGGGACAACGGGTCTTTCAGCCAGCCTTTTTCTTTCAGGCGCTGGTAAATCAGGTAAGCCTGGACACCCCGGCCGCCGAGGTAAAGGCGATAGAGGTGAGCCGGGGCTTCCTTAATTTCCACGCAGCCTGAACTCAAATCTATAAAGGCCCATTTTCCGGTATAGCCATAGTATTTTTTGGTATCAGTCATAATATCTCCTGAGAAAGAAATTAACAGGTTGATTATAAGAAAACTCAACCCGGGCCGCAAACCTTTTGTTCCGGCGCCCTCCCCGCCCGGAAGAGATTTGGGCCGGGCCCATCAGCCCGATACGGCGGGGGTTAACCTTAACTGACGGCCGTAACGAAAAATTCAAAAAGGCGACTATCAGCTGAGGCCCGCCCGGGTCCGCCCGGTATAGATCACCGGCCTGGGCTGGTAGACAATCTTGATATCTTTTATTGTTTCGCCTGGCTTGAGGGCAACTCTCAGCGGCAGCTCGGTCTGAAGCTTGACCCCTCGAGGTAATGTTTCCTCATCCACCAGTATTTCATACTGCCCGGGCAGGATGTTTTCAAAAACAAACCGGCCCTTGGCATCGCTGTAGCAGGTCAGCTCTTCGGGCTGCAACTGCCTCATCGCTTCCGGCCACTGCTCGATATCCGTGGCTCTGGCCACAACCAGGACATCCTTAAGCGGCTGGTCTTCTTCATCCAGCAGGCCGTTCTTGTTGACATCCTGAAAAACGGTCCCGGTAACCGTGGCCCCCTCGACCAGGACATACTCCAGCCTGGCCGTCTTTCTCTTTTCCACCACCAGTACCCGGCGTTCCTGCCCTGACAGGTAATACTCGGCCGGAATCCGGCTTATTTCCAGGTTAACAGAATGGAGGCCCTCTGCTACCCGGCTGAACACAAACCGGCCCTCGTGGTCGGAACTGGCGCTGCTGCCGTCTTCAAGATAAAAGGTCACTTCGGGAAACGCCCTGTCCCCGGCATCAAAAATTCCGTTGAGGTTCCGGTCGGAGAAAACCAGCCCTTCTATCCGGCCCAGGCCGGTGAGCACCGGCCCGGTGGTCCGGCCCTGGTAAGACGCCACTTCCCCCCAGTTAAAACGGCGGTCTATCCTGAGAGTCAACCAGTAATTGGCCGGCTGGGCAGATTGAAGGGGCCAGCTGGCCCGGAAGTCCAGCCTTAGTCGCAGGCCCAGAGGTAACCAGCGCCCCAGCCCCAGGTATAGCTCGGTTCTTTTTGAAGACTGGCTGACAAAATACCAGGACTTGAGGTCAAGGTAAGAGAGCTCCCCGTAAAAATCGGTGCCGAATAAAAAGGGAGAATAGGTGGCCAGACGCAGCCTGGTCAGGTCAGAGAGTTTATTTTCCTGGTAATCGTAGTATCGACTGTCTTCGGCCTCGAGCAACAGGTAGGCACTCCTTAGATAGCTGTATCTCAACCCCAGGTAAAGCGAAGGATAGTTGAAATCGCGCTGGTCGTTGACCCGGTCGTCATAGTGCTGAAACCGGGCCCGGAGGTAGGGATAGAAACGTCCCAGGTTCTTGGAAAGCTGAAGGTAAAAGCCAGGGCTTATAAACTTCCGGTAATCCTCTCCCGGATGCCGGGATTCAGCAGCGTTGAGGTCCAGCCTAAGAGTCAGGTCAGGCCAGGGCGGAGTGATGAGGGAAAAACCGGAATTGAGCCGCCAGAAATCGGTGGTGTTAAGGGCAGCCCGCCGGTCGACGTTATCATGGTAATAATCAACCGAACCGAAAAGGAAGACCCGACGTCGGGTCTGGTAGCGCCAGGAGGCGAAAAGACCTTCCTGATCGCGGTCATAGGCAAACTCGCTGCTGAGGTTGCGGAAGTCAGCATCCACCCGGCGGTAGTTGACCTCCAGGGACCAGCGTCCGCCCTGAAGCAGGGGGCCAAAGCGGATCGAGGTTCCGGGGATTTTCACCTGGTCATTCTCCCCGGCCGCCAGGCTGGCCCTGGTGTCCATGACAAACCTGGCCCGCTCGTTGAAGCGCAGTTCTGATTCTATGAACAGAATATCATTGGTCCTGGTCAGTAATTCGCCACTCCAGCTCCTCTCGTTTTCGCTGTGCACAAAGCCAAAGCCGAGAAAATACTTTTGTTCGGGTTCAAAACGAGCCATAAAGCCGGTGGCCGTCTGCTCGGTCAGCGAATAGAAATTGCCCAGCAGGCCGGTCAGCCTGGCCACCTTGCCGCTGAACACCTCCAGGCCGTATTTCCTGTGCTCGAAGCCGGCGCTCACTCCCCTCAGGTAGTTATATGCCGGGTAGTAATTGGTGAAGCGATAGCCCAGGTTGGTCAACTGCAGGTTATGGTCGCCCAGCCTCAGCTTCCAGGACAGCCGGCCCAGCTGCAAACCCTGCCAGTCCAGGTACCAGTGCGCCGCCTCCAGGCCGGAGGAGGACAGGCGACCGTCAAACCAGCCGCTCAAGACTCCATAGTTTATAAACTTCTGCCAGAGGTCGAGGTGCATGATATTTTCGTATTCATTGGCGTAAAAAGGATTGACTTGAGAATAGACACGGCTGCGGTTCCAGTAGGACAGGTTTATATAACCCTGCTGGGAAAACAGGTCAGAACTTAAGATGAGAAACGACAGGAATAAGAACAGGATGAGGACCCGGGGCTGACCAGGCAGGCGGAAACGGCCGTCTCTGCCTTCCGCTGCCCGCACCTTGTGTCTATAACTCATTTCCCTTCCGCCACTTAAAGCAGGGAAGCGGTAAAGGTAATAACCTGGGTATATTCCCCGGCCACGTAATCCCAGGAATTCTGGAAATAAAAGCTGAGGTCAGCCTCCTTGTTACCCCGGTCCTGGGCCAGGACCAGGTTCTGCCCCGCGGCCAGAACGCCATCTCTAAAAATGTCATTGGGAGTAGCTCTCCAGGAAATGGTACTGATCGGTATTACCTGGCCACCGGCGCTTACCAGGTTGCCCTCGGCTCTTATGGTCACCTCCCAGCGGCGGTTGGGCGGCCAGGTGGTGACCTGGATGTGAACCGGGGTGTTAGCCGCGACCACGGGTTCCAGGTCCGGGTCGGCCGCCGGAAAGGTGATGGCTGTGGGGAAAATATTGATGTTTACGGTCCACTGCTGGGGAGCAACCCGAGAACTCAGTCCGACCGGAGATATGAGGAGCAGGCCCATGGTGCACACGGCCGCGGCCAGAAACCTGGTCGGCCTGTTCCCCGTAAACAAACGCCCGGACCTCATGTCGGCTCACACACCTTCCACCAGAATGGTGACCGTTGTCCGGTAGGCTCCCGGCGCCATATTCGGGTCCTCGGCAAAAAAGAAATAGAGATAGCCGGTAAAACTCCCGGGCCCGGTGAACCTGGCCACCAGAGCCGGAGCGGCTTTGCTCAGCTGCCCGCTGTAAAATCCGCTACCCTGCGCCTGCCAGCTTATTTTCTCAACCGGGATGGTGTAGCCGGTGGCACTATCCACCAGGTCCGAAGAAACCTGGAACCAGACGTTGGTGCTGGAACTGTAATCATTGTTGGTCTTGACGGTCAGGTCAAAACGGCCCTCGTTGGCCGGAATGGTCTGGGGAACACCCGTTGAAGAGCTCCGGGTGAAGGACACCTGGCTGGTGCTTATCTCTATCCTGAAGCGCCTGGCCACCTGAACCGTCACCCCCAGGCTGGCCGTGCTCTGGGCCAGAAGCTGGCCCAAGGTCAGGCCGGTCCAGGCCAGCAGGAAAAAGCAGATTAGTTTCCGGGTGGCTCCGCGTTTTTTCCGAACCTGGTACTCGGCTCTGCGCATTTTCTTCCCGTTTTATTATTTGACAATGATCTCTTTTTCCATGGCCAGCAGCTCGTCCCGGCCGATATCCAGCCTGACCTCGGCCTTATAATTTCCGGGCGGCAATTTCTCTTTCAACGGGATGGTCACCCAGCGCTCGCTCTTAGGCAGAACCGGCTCGTCCGGAATTTCCAGGCTCATCACCTTTTTACCCTCAGCCGTGGTCAGGCGAACTTCGCCCTTCAAGCGGAAATGAGTCCGGCCCGGGTTGTTGAGCTTCAGTTTGACCGCTTGGTCGCCGCCACTTTCGAAAACCAAATCCTCCAGCGAGCCTTCAATCTGGACCTTCCCGACCAGCACATAGACAGCGGCCACAATTTTCCCGGTGAAGGCCACCTGGCCCAGCCGACCACCCGGGGGCGCTTCCGGCACCTGTTCAAAAGATATGCCGGCATGGTAGCCACCGGCTTCGGTCTCGGCCGGCACGGATACCGTGAACCTGACAGTTTTCATCTCCCCCGGCTGGAGCCGAAAATCAAAGGGATTGACCCTTAGCCAGTCCCGGCAGGAAAAACCGGTCGGCTGATTCCCCAGGAAATGCCGGCTGCCGTCTTCACCGAGCGTCCAGTTTTCGGTATAGACTTTCAACCTGACCGGCCGGGGCGAGTTATTCCTGACGTAAATTACCTCGGTCCGCTGGCCACCCGGAGCCACCTTGAGCTCGAATCGAATGGGGGTGATGCCAAAATAAATCTGGGCCTGCAGCGGAAAATAGGTGACCGCGGTTACTATGACAACCAGCAGAAACTTAAGCGCTCTTCCGAACCGGCCTCTCATCTTCCGGCCTCCTGCTTTTCCAATTTTCCGGTTCTGGCCAAAACCCTAATCAATTCTATGCAAAGCCTGATTTTCGGTCAATAAAATAAAAGGGAGAGAGTCCGGATCTCTCTCCCCTGACGGGCTGTCTGCGAATTGAACTCAAATCTTGGAAAGAGTATAGGTGGCCGTTATGGAATACGAACCTGGTTCCTGGTTGACGTAATCCCTGAGAAAACTGAAATTGAGCTGACCTTCATGCCAGTGGAAAATGCTTCCCGTCCACTGTCCGACCGAGACCGCGGTGCCGGCCAGCAACGAACCGGCCTGGTAACCGGTGCCGCTAACCGTCCAGCTGACCGTGCTGGCGGGAATGGTGGAATGGAAATCACCGGCCGCAGTAACGGTCAGGCTAAGAGAAGAAGCCGGAACCATGATGGCAAAGACTCTAACCGCCACCGGGTTTTCGTTGGCCGCTATCTGAACCGTTCCGGGTGTGGCTCCCACGGTAGGAGCAATATCGGTAAAGGTTACGGTGTTGGTGCCGATATAAAGGTCGTACCATTCAGCCAGGGTAACCTGAAAGGTAACATCCTTAGACTGCTGAGCCAGCATCGGATTTAAAGCCGCAATCAGCAAAAACCCTATCCAAAGACCGAGCATCCTAAAATTCTTTGTTTTCACTCTCCATTCCTCCTACACTATAATAAATCACAGATTTTATAATGCAGGAGTTATGCCAGGTCAAGAGAAAAGGGCGGTAAAATTGTAAGTTGCTTATATTAAATAAATTAAAGATATATTTTCCCGGACTTCACCACTGCTGAAATCGGATTTTTGCGCCAAATTATGTCATCAGGCTCTTTTTTCTGTCATTAAACTCCTAAATTTTTTTATAAATTTCACATAGCGCTCAGGATAAACCTGGCCTTATAGGTATGGCCAGAGCTTCCTTCTGGATCCAGGAAAACCAGGCTCCCTGTTTTAAAACCGTGTCCTTCCCAGACGGCAAAGGTGTTCTCCTGGCCCACAAGAACCAGCCCTTCTCCTGGAATGTCGCCCTGGCCTCGCCAGATCAAAATGGACTGATTGTCTGGCTCTTCTTCTTCAGAATAAATAATTCCTTTTAAGGCAATTGTGTCACCCTCGCTGACCGATAAAAGAGCCCTGACCTGCACGGGCTGACCCAATACGATTTCGGCCTGGCCCAGGGCCTGCAAGTTACCCGTGTCTGAAAAGGCACCGGAGGCTGACCTTATTTCCAGGACCAACCATTCTTTCAGTTCTAAAGAAAAGGTGGCCCGGGTTGAAGTATCGGCCTGCAACCAGGCAAAAAACCCGGCAGACAGGCTGAAGGCTATGATCAGGAATAATTTACGCCAGTTGTTTTTTCCATCATCCTTTCTCATGTTCATCTTACGCCTTAAATCTCGTCGCTAAATCTTGACCACAAATAAAGCAATATATGTGCCAGCAGTATTTTTGTTATCTAATTGATATTCAATAAGTTAAAACTGGGGGCTTCCGGGCCTTCTGTCCGTTTTTGTTACACCAGGCTTAATGGCTCTTAAATCTATCTTATTGATTTTCAAAAGGATAGTTTCAAAACTGGCTGCTGTTCGTTTTCGTTACACAGATAAGGCAGGTGGCTCAGACGTTTAATTTATATTTCTTCAGTTTCCGGTACAGGGCTGGCCTGGTCAGGCCCAGTACCCGGGCCGCTTTCTGCTTGTTAAACCCGTTGGCCCGCAGCACCTCCAGCAGGTGCTTCTTCTCTATCTCAGAGAGTGATAGGTTGACGTAAGGATAGGGTTTGTCTTCCATGAGCTCAGTTTCGACCAGGCTGATCATCCTTTCGGGCAGGTGTTGAATATCTATGAAATTATCGGCCGTCAGCATCACCCCTCGCTCAATCACCTTCTCCAGTTCCCTGATGTTCCCGGGCCAATCATACTCAAACAGAACTTTCTTAACGCGATTGGACAGCCCCCGGACCGATTTTTCAAAACGCTGGTTGTAACGGTCAATAAAATGAAGGCACAGGAGCGGAAGATCATCCTTGCGCTTTCTCAGGGGAGGCAGGTTTACCTCGGCGACGTTAATCCGGTGATACAGGTCTTCCCGGAAATTCCCCTTTTTTACCTCTTCCCTCAGGTTACGATTGGTGGCGCAGATAACCCTGACATCCACCCTGACCGGGCGGTTGCTGCCCAGCGGCTTGAAGGTTCTCTCCGACAGGAACCTCAGCAACTTGGCCTGGCTGCTTGGTGGAATTTCGCTGATTTCATCAAAAAATATGGTGCCGCCGTCGGCTTCCTTCAACAACCCGCTCTTGGACCGATCGGCGCCGGTGAAGGCCCCGCGTTCGTACCCGAACACCTCGGATTCAAACAGGGATTCTGGCAGCGTGGTGCAGTCGACCACCACCAGTGGCCTGTCTCGCCGGGGACTGAGGCTGTGGATGGCCCGGGCCACCAGCTCTTTTCCGGTCCCGGTTTCGCCGGTTACCAGGACTGTTATCTGGTGCCTGGCCAGCCTCTCCACCAGGGCAAATAGTTCCAGCATGGCCGGGTGCCGTCCGACCATTCCTTCAAAAATGTATTTGCTGGCCAGCTCCCTCTCCAGCTGGTAGGTCTCCCGCCGGACGGCAATTTTCTCTTCCAGCTTTTTCAGGCTTTCATCCAGGGCTTCAGGTCTGGCCGGGAGGCTCAGGTAATCAAGGGCTCCAGCCTTGATTACTTCGGCCACCCTGGTTTCACTTTCCGATTGCCCCAGGACGATGACTTCCATCAACGGGTCATAACTCTTTATCCTGCGCAGCCTGGAAAAGGTATCCGATAACCGCCCTTCCCTGACCAGCAGAATCACCCTCGGTTTTTCCTGGTTGATGCGCCTGATAAGGTCCTCTTCCACCCTGGCCAGGCTCAGCTGGCAGGCCCCAGGAGGCAGAGCCCGGGCAATCTCTCTGGCCACCATATCATCCGAAGAAATGAGTAATATTTTCAACACGCTTCACCCAAGGCCAAGACAACTTTTTTCTATTATACCCATGAATTTTTCCTTAATAAAGCATCTTTTCTTTAAGCACGGCTTGGGCTATACTTTTTCTTCAACCTTAAATCATAAAACGCATCGGAGGATAGCATGTCTGAAGACCGTTCCGAGCTGATTCTGAACCTGTTCAAGGAAAGCCAGGCCCTGCTCAAAGGCCATTTCAAGCTCACCTCGGGAAAACATTCCGATACTTACTTCGAAAAAATCAAATTGATCGAGCGGCCGGCGGTCCTGGAAAAAATCATCGACCTGCTGGTAGAAGAAATCAAGAAGGACAACCCGGAATTTGATTACGTGGTTTCCCCGGCCTACGGCGGCATCGCCATAGGTTTCCTGACCGCCCTGAAGCTCAACAAGCTCTTTGCCTTTTCCCAGAGAGTTGAGGAGAAAATGACCGTCCGCTCGGGCTTCGCCGGGCTTCCGGGTCAACGGGCCATAATCGTGGAAGATATCCTGACCACCGGCGGTTCGGTCCAGGAAGTGCTGGAATGCCTCAAGGCGATGGAGGTTACGGTGGCCGGAATCTACTGCCTGGTCGACCGTAGCGCCGGCCAGGTCCTGATAGAGGGAAAACCGGTCCGAAGCCTGCTGGCCCTTAAGGTCTCTGCCTACGAGCCCGAGGCCTGTCCCCTCTGCCAGCAGGGACTGCCCCTGGTCAAGCCCGGAGCCTCTGATAAAAAATGAAGGTTGTCCTGGCCTCGGAATCTCCACGGAGAATCAAGTTACTTAAAAGGATAGTCAAATCTTTTCTGGTCATTCCCAGCGGCCTGGATGAAAACCAGATTGCCGAGAAGGACCCAGCGGTTTTTGCTTTGAAAGCAGCCGAGGCCAAGGCCCGGGCGGTGGCCGCCTCCAACCCCGAAGCCCTGGTGATTGCCGCCGACACCGTGGTCACCATAGACGGCCTGATACTTGGCAAGCCCGCAGACCGGGCCGAAGCTGAACGGATGCTGGAATTGCTTTCCGGCCGGACCCATCAGGTGATAACCGCGGTCGTTCTTTACAACCAGCAGGAAGACAGGCTGTTGACGGGCCAGGAAATCAGCCGGGTGACCTTTAAACCTCTAACCAGGGAAGATATCAGTGCCTACCTCGACCGTAACACCTACCAGGACAAGGCCGGAGCCTACGCCATCCAGGAAATAAAGGACCTGTTCCTGGAGAAGCTGGAAGGCGACTACAATAACGTGGTTGGCCTGCCGGTCCGACTGCTGCGACGGCTGTTCAACAAGTTCCAGGAAACAAAGGCCAGGGTGGAGATATCCGGTTTTCTTCTACCGGAAGCGGCTGGACTGGCCAGCAGCCAGGGCCAGACCTTCCAGGTTCCGGGAGCCTATCCGGGCGACCTGGTGGAAATCTCTTACCTGCCGGCGGGCAAAACAGCCATCAAGGCCCGGCTGCTGGAGATAATCACGCCGGGACCGGCCAGGCAGCAGGCCGCCTGCCCCCATTTCGGTCGTTGCGGCGGTTGCGCTTTCCAGGACCTGGCCTACCCCGAGCAACTGCGCCAGAAGGAAAACTACCTGTTTGAAGTCTTCAAGCAGCACTTCCCTTCCAGTTACCGCTACCTGGAAATTGAAAGAATCCTGCCCTCCCCTGCCCATTATTTTTACCGCAATAAAATGGAATTCTCCTTCGGCCAGTCCGGTGGAGAAATCTTCCTGGGCCTGCGAGAAAAAACCCGACCCCACCAGGGACACCATAACAAGAGAGTTGTCCCCCTTGAAATCTGCCATCTCAGCACGCCGCTGACCGAAAAAATATTCCGGGCAGTCTGTCGGCAGGCCTCCAAAACCGGCCTGCCGGTTTTCAACCTGGAAAGCAAGAAGGGTTTTTTCCGCCACCTGGTAATCAGGGAGGGAAAGAGAACCGGGCAACTGATGCTGCTCCTGGTAACCACCAGCCAGGCCGAATTACCCGCGGAAGAATTCGCCGCGGCCATCCTGGAGGCGGTGCCGGAGCTGGCCAGCTTCTGGTGGGTGGAAAACGACCGCATTGCCGACGTGGTGGCCTTTGAAAAAACTCACCTGGTCTACGGCCGGGAAGCCATAGAAGAAATGCTTCAGGGTTTCCGCTTCAGGATTTATCCGGGCTCCTTTTTCCAGACCAACCCCCTGGCGGCCGAAATCGTCTATGCCCTCATCCAGGAAGAAGCCCGCCGGCTGCGCACCCAATCCGCCCTCGGCTTGTACTGCGGCTCCGGCGCCATAGAAATCTGCCTGTCTAAAGCCGCGACCGAGGTGGTGGGAGTGGACTGGGACCCGGCCAACATCAGAACGGCCAACGAGAACCTGGCCATTAACCACGTCCAGAACGTCCGGTTCCAGGAGAGCTCGGTGGAGGAAGCCTTACCCGAGATCAGTCGCGGCAGCTTTGACCTGCTGGTAATCGACCCGCCCCGGGCCGGGCTCAGCCCGAGAAGCCTCAAGCAGATTATCGGGCTCAGGATTCCAGCCCTGATTTACGTTTCCTGCAACCCGGCCACCCTGGCCCGCGATTTGAAAGTCCTGGTGGATAGCGGCTACAAGGTCAGCCGCTTAACACCGGTCGATTTCTTTCCCCACACCGGGCATCTGGAAGTAGTGGCCCACCTCAGCCTCTGAGGCCAGCCGGCTGGCCACCCGGGCAGGCTTTTTATTCCTTGGTCTGGGTAGTCAGGAAGATGGGCAGGGTCATCTGCTTGACCTGGTCCATCAGTTCTTCAATTTCATCAATATGGTTGTCTTCGTCCTGAAGGATCTTTTCCAGCAATTCCCTGGTGGCAAAATCACCCACCTCGCCGGCCAGCTTGATGGCGGCGTTGTAAGCCTTGATGGCTTCAAACTCGGCCTTGCGGTCAAACTCCAGCATCTTGGGCACTTCATCACCGATGAAAATCTTCTTTAACTCGGAAACGATGGGAATTCCCTCCAGGAACAGGATCCGGCCGATCAGGCTCTCGGCATGCTTCATCTCCTGGATGGCCCTTTTCTCGATGGTCTTGTGGAGCTTCTCGTAGCCCCAGCTGTCGCACATCTCGGAGTGGACCATGTATTGATTGATGGCCGTCAGTTCGTCAGCCAGCAAAGAATTCAGGGTCTTGATAAGTTTGGGATCGCCTTTCATCGTAGCCTCCTTTCTCTAAGTTTTTTTATTTTACCTTATTGAACGAAACAAGTAAACAAATAGATTTTCCCGACTTTTTCATTTAAAATTAACTCCAGCTTATGATCAAGGCCATACCGGAAGATTTTATAGTCGAGGAGCTGGCCAGCCTGCCGCTGGTCGAAAGCGGTGAGTTCCGCGTTTACCGGCTGACCAAGAAAAACTGGACCACCCCCGACCTGATGCGCTTCCTGGCCAAGACCCTGTCCATTTCTCCCAAGGCCCTGGCCTATGGCGGAAAGAAGGACAAGCACGGGGTTACCACCCAGCACATCACCATCCGCAGCCAGAAGGATTTTAGCCGGGAAGACAAGAATTTCTCGCTCCAGGCCATCGGTTTCATGCGCAAGCCGATGAGCCCCTCGCTCATCCAGGGAAACAGGTTCCGCATCACCATCCGGAACTTAAGAGAACTGGAGCCAGTCCTGGACAACCTGGAAGAAGTCCGGCAATTTGGCTTTCCCAATTTTTTTGACGACCAGCGTTTCCGCGGCACCAATCCCCAGCTCGGATTTTTTGCCGACCGGGTGCTGCGGGGCCATTATAATGGTGCCCTGCAGATTTTCCTCCAATCCCAGAACCAGGTCAGCAACAACAAAGAAAACCGGGAAAGGGTGGCCCGGATCATGGAAAACTGGCGCAACTGGGAAAAGTGCCTGGAACTGGCCAAGGGGCTAACTGAAAAGAGAATTTTCCGAACACTGCTGCTGCGGCCCGATGATTTCCTGGCCGCCCTGGAGAAGATACCCCGCGAAGAAATCGCCATGGCCTATGCTGCCTTTGGCTCATACCTGTGGAACGAGCTGCTGCGCCGGCTCCTGAAAGAATTGATTACCGACTTGCATGAGGTTAAGGCCGAATCGGGTCTGTTCTATTTCTGGAAAACTCTGGACCAGCCCGTTTTTAGCTACCTTCAAGACCTCAAGCTGCCCACCCCCTCGGCCAAGATGCAGTTTCCCGACGAACGCAGCCGCAACCTCTACCTTAAAATCCTGGAAGAAAACAATTTGAGGTTTGCTTCCTTCCGCACCCGGGCCCTAAGCCGGGTTTTTTTCCGCTCCTTCCAGAGAAAGGTGCTGCTGTTCCCGGAAGGCCTGGAAATTGTTGACCGGAAAGAAGACGAGCTTCACCCCGGGAAAAAGGCCCTGGTCCTCTCCTTCAGCCTGCCCCGGGGAGCCTTTGCCACCATGCTGGTTAAAAGAATTCTCATTGAAGCCTGAGTCTAAATTTATGTTAAATTAACCAGAGGATAACCGCGTCATGAAAACAACCGCTATCATCCTCGGAGGAGGCCGTGGGACCAGGCTGGGCTTCACCGTCCCCAAGCAATTTGCCCGGCTTGGAGGCCGACCGCTCTTTGATTATTCGGTCGAAAAATTCTCGGCGCTTAAGGTGGACCAGATCGTGGCCGTCCTGGTTGAAGATTACAAGAACTATTACCAGCCGCATCCGGCCATAGCTATTACCGCCCCGGCCGGCGAGAGCCGGCAGCAATCGGTGCTAAACGGCCTCGCGGCCTGCCCCAATGATACCGACCTGGTCGTCATCCACGACTCGGCCCGGCCTTTCTTTCCGCTCAGGGCCCTGGAAGAGGGGCTGAAATTACTGGGAGAAAACAGGTACGACGGCCTGGCCCTGGCGATTCCATCCACCGACACCCTGGTTGAAATCGAGGCCGGCCGGGTGGTGGACTTTCCGGACAGAAGCAAAATTTACAGGATGCAGACCCCGCAGCTGTTTCGCTTCCAGTCTATAAGAGAGGCCTACGAAAGATTGCGGGGACGGGAATTCACCGATGACCTGTCGCTGGCCTGGGCCGCCGGGCTGAGATGCGGTCTCCTGGAAGGCAGCCAGCTGAATTTCAAGATCACCACCGAGACTGACTGGCTACTGGCCGAGAGTCTCCTGAACTCAGGCGGGCTGGAGCTTGTTTAAGGCCTTCTTTCTAAGCTGCCGCCGTGACCAGCTGCCGAAATAGACCGCTTCCAGGAAGGCAAAAAACGAAACCATGATCGCCAGCAACCTGGCTCCCCCCAGGGCAATCAGGACAAAGGCCAGGGTGGTGAAAAAGTCCCTCCGGTAGATGAAGGCAATTCTGGAGGCCAGCCGGTCAGCCCAGGTCTGAAAATCGGGGTCGTGGATGCTGGTTTCTATTTCCCGGGCGATGGGTACTATGTTAAAGCCGATACCGGCTCTCCGGGCGTAATGGATCATCTGCAGGTAAAAGCCGACCATCGACAGCCAGCCGAAAGCACCGACGTACAGCCAGGCCTCACTGGAGGTCCCCCGGTAAAGCCCCAGGGGCAGCGCGGTGAAAAAGGTTACATATAAGAAAGCATCGGCCGAGATATCAAAAATTGTGCCGAACCGCGAAACCCGGCAGGTCAACCTGGCATTTTCACCGTCGCAGCAGTCTATGACCGAGGCCACCAGGAATAGAAAGGAACCCAGGGCCATGGAGCCATATCGTCCCTTTAAAATCAGGTAGACGCTGAGCAGTTCAACGGCCAGGACGATCAGGCTGATCTGGTTGGGAGTCAGGCCCCACCTGATCAGATGCCGGGTCAACCTGAGGGAAATCGGGCGGAACCAGACCCGGGTGATGTAGCCGTCCACGGGTTTTCGCCCGGTTTCCAGAAGAAGTTTTTCGGCCTGGCGGGCCTCTCCCGGGCCATCAATTCTTACGGCAAAGGGACAATCAACCTCAAGACTGCCAGTAGAAATAGAGTCCCCGGGTTTTTCCAGCCCGTCTGACCCGGTGCCTGTAGAACTCATTAGGGCCGGCAGAAGGTTGCCGATTCTTTCCCGGTTAACCAAAAAGGCCCCGACCCGGCCGGACCGTCCGCCGGCAGAAGAACCATTCGGGTTGACGAGAATCAGGTCTTGGCCGGGCTCCTGGCCACTAGCCCGGACAATAGACGTAAAAAAATCAGGGTGCACCACCAGCTTATCTTCCAGGACCAGGACATGCGAATTGCCGTTCTTTTCAGAGCCAGCCTGCGGGATATTTTCTGGCGTCCAGATAGCCAGCTCCATCTTTTCCGGGCTGAACCTCCGGTCTGAACGGAGTTTTTCCAGGACCTGACGGGCCAGACCGGGTTGTTCTGAATACAGCCAGAATTTTCGCAGCCCGGCCTTCTGGCCATAAAGAATCAGCCTTTCCAGCAGGCTCAGTCCCAGGATCCTGGTCTGGCCTTCCCGGCTCAGCAGGACTATTGTTTCTTCCATTGCTTTCACTGTTTATAAGGCCATATGCCTGAAAAATAAGTGTTTCTTTTATCACAATGCTGCCCGAAATTCAACCAAAGGCGGGAAATTTGCCGGCAGAGGAACCTAGCCGGGCCTCTTGCCTGGAGCCCTGGCCCGGGGTTTGACCCGGGCTATCTGCCAGAGGCCAGGTAAGCCCTGACCCGCTCCAGGTCCTCGGGAAAATCTACTTCGTGGCAGAATAGCCCGTCGGAGGGCACAGCTAAGAACCGGCCTTTTTCCTGAACGATGTAATTTTCTATCGCTTTTTCAAAATAGTCGTTGTCGCCCACCAGTTCCAGGTGCCTTCTCAGGGGCTCAAGGTCGGCCCGGGCGACCAGGTTGATACCCAGGGCCTCGCCCTCGGCCGACTCCACCTGCTTGGAAATTTCTGTAATAAAACCGGCCCCGTCGGTTCTGTATTTCACCTCTTCCGGGCCGCATCTCTTGTCATCGACCAAAACGCAGGAACACCCGGCAGAGAGCATCTTCGGGATTATCCCCCGGTCAAAAATCACATCCCCGTTTATCCAGAGCACGTCCTCGTCCAGCCGGCTCAGGCCCTTGAGCAGGCTCTTGCTGGTATTGGTGACGGCAAACCTCTCGTTAAAGGTATAGGTCAGCTCGGGGTGCCTGGCCACAATCAATTCTTTCCTGAAACCGACCACCACCAGAATGTTTTCCACGGGAATAAAGGGTTTGAGGTTTTCCACCTGGTAATCGATTATGGTTCGCCGGTCGTCGACCGGGACCATGGCCTTGGGTAAGTCCAGGCCGAGCCTGGTTCCCCGTCCGGCGGCCAGAATGACTGCTTTCACTGAAGTTCTCCTTTTCTCTGCGCTTCAGGATTCATTTTTCTCCGGGAATAGAAATAAAAATAAAGGGCTTCCAGGAAGGCCATCACCGCCGCCAGGACCATGGCCGGCCGGGCCAGTCCGGCCACTATCAAAATAAAAGCGGCGGTTGAAAAAAAATCGCGGCGGTAGATAAAGGCCAGGCTGGCCGCCAGGCGGTCAATAGCCGTCTGAAACTGGGGCAGGTTCCGGCTGGCTTCAACTTCTTTGACCACAGCCACGATATTATAACCGAGTCCAGTCTTCCTGGCATAGTTAATGAGCTGCAGGTAAAAGGTCACCATGGAGGCCAGGGCAAAGGCTCCAAGGTAGAGCCAGATTTTTTCACCGTAAGTCCGGTAAAGCCCGACCGGCAGGGCCACAAAAAACGAAACAAAGGTTACGGCGTCAGCGGTGATATCCAGGGCCTGTCCGGTCCTGGTCATCCTGTAGGTCAGGCGGGCGTTTTCCCCGTCGCAGCCATCTATTATTGAAGCCAGTTCGAAGAGTATTCCCCCCGGTACCAGTAACTGCTGGCCGTAGCCCACAAAAAATACACTCAGAAGACCCACAGCAAAGGTTATAATGCTCTGGGCTATGGGGTGGATATTAAGATAAAGAAAATATTTTGTCAGAAACAGGGAAATCCGTCGGTTTATCAACCTGGCCACCAGCCCGTCCTGGGGCTTGCGGGCGGTCTGAAGCAACAACTTCCGGGCCCGGATAAAACTTTTTCTATCTTTCACGGCCACGGCAAATCCGGCCAGCCATACTACAGAGGCTTCACCCTTCTCGGTCCCGACCTCAATTTCGCCAATGGCTTTGCCCGCCAACAGCTGGCTTAAAACCAGATTACCCCCGGCCCCGGAGCGAACCACCAGCAGCCCGGAACAGGGTTGATGGTGACCCGCCTTGTCCTGAAGTTCTATCCTGACCAAGGGCCGGTCCAGGCCTTCAAGGTTTTCCGCCAGCCTGAAAAAGATAGTTGGGTCAAGGACCAGGTTATCTTCAATGAACAAAAGAGAATCATCCCTGGACGGAGCCTGCAACTCGCTCCCGAGCAAATCCTGACTTAAAACCTTGAAACGGATATTCCGGTCAAGCACTCTCCGGTCAGAGGAAAGTTCAAAGACGGCCTTTTGCGCTTCGGCCCTGTCGGGGTGAAAAAGCCAGAACTCGCCCCACCCGGCCTGGCTGGCATTCAAGATCAGGCGTTGCCTCAGGGTAAGGCCCAGCATTTTTTTCTGCCCGGCCTGAGTTAGAATTAGTACTGCTTTTCTGCCTGACATTTTTCCTCCGCTGGCTTGCTTAAGGCTCCGGAAGCCCTGCTGGCTGCCGGACAAACCGAAAATTTAATACCAGTCAACTCCAGTCTTCAGGAAACTTTCGGCCCTGTCCAGGGCCTTCGGGTCGTCAACATCAATCCAGAATCTGCCGCCGATATCTGCGGCCCTGGCCTGGCCCCGGGCCGCCAGGATTCTAACTCCCGCGGACAGGCTGAAATCCCCGGCCCTCTTCTGGCTTTCCTCCAAGGCTTCAAACAGCACCGGCTGGCAGAGAAAAACACCCGTGTCAAAGGCATTGTAGTCCTCAAGACCCTTGCCGATATTTTTGATCTTTCCGTTTTCGACCTTGACCCGGGTCACGTCATTCAGGTCAGCATACGGGTGATTCTTAACCCGGGAATCAACGGCCAGAATAATTTCATCCTGCTTAAGCTCCGCCCGCTGCAGGAGGTCCAATATAGCCGGGTCAAAAATGTGGTCGGACATCAGCAGGAAGAAAGGCTCTTTGATGAGCGGCCTGGCCCTGACAACGGACAGTCCGTTTTCCTTCTGCCACTGGTCGTTGTAAAGCAGGGTCAGGCTTACTTCACCGGGTGGGAAAGCAGTCCTGAGATGTTCTTCCAGCCTTTCCCGGTTATGACCGGTAACTACTATCACCTCTTTAATCCCCGTCTTCTGCAGCCCACCGATGACCCAGTCGATGAGCGGCTGCCGGCAGACCGGAAGCAGCGGCTTTGAGGCGCACAGGCCCGATAGCCTCTGGCCCTGGCCGGCAGCGATGATCAGGGCTTTCAAGTCCGTTCTCCTTATTCTAACTCTGCGTTTGCAGAAGTGCTGTCAGGTTAGCTAATTCTAATTTAAGAGAAAAGCCTTGTCCAGAGATATATAATCTGGCTCGCCCTGTAGTGGCACTGAAACCTTCAGTCCAGCGGGCGGTACTCGAGGTAATCTTCTTCTACCAGCCTTCGGATGGACTTAAAGAGAAAGCGACCATATATTTTCATTTTAATCTTTCTCATGACCAGCCTCTCCTGCCAGAGGTCGAGGTCCACTTCCAGCAGGAATTCGCGGACAAAGGCCGGCGCCTTGACCGGTGTAATCTCAACCCGTCGCAGGTCGTATGAGTCCCGGCTGATGAAAAAAAGACCTTCAAAGAGAAAGTCCTTCTTCTCCCTGGCCCTGGCCTCCACCAGGTAGACCGGGTGGCCGTTGACCTCGGATTCGCCTTTCAGCCGAAAATCATAGCGGCTTCTGTTCTTATCGCTAAAGGGAATCAGGTCCTCCAGTCGGAGGGTCAGCCCGGAGTCAGGCTGGCGGTCTGAGGCCTCGGCTTTTTCTCTCTCTTCTCTCACTCTGTTCAGCCTTTCCAGTCTCTGCTGGCGGTACTTTTCGGTTATATCCCTGGTTCGACCCTTCTCTATTTCAACAGCTTCCAGGATGTCTTCGTCCACCAGGCCACCGTCAAACTTCATCCACTTGGTAACCCGCCTCACCTTCTCCGTTTGCCAGTGACGGTCAACACTGGCCTGGGAAGAGACCACCAGGGCCTGCCAGCGGCCGAAGTCCGGGTAGGAAGTCAACCTCTGGTAGGCTCTCTCCACGACCTGGTCAACCGACAATTCAGGCGTGGTTTGTGCCCGAAGAACCAGGGCGAGGCCCAGGAGAAACAAAAGGCCCGTCAACTTTTTACACGCTGGAGAGAATTGTTTATTGTTTATCACCAAAAACCACCTCGGCCAAACTTTTAACGGGGCAACTGCCTTCAAACCGGGGGGAATTGTGGGTTGTTGATCATCAAATACCACCCCGGACAAGCTTTCGACTGACTGTCCTGGCCCGGATCTATCAGTTCATTATACCAGATAAGCAGAAGGCTCCTAATAAAAGACCTGGGCCAGAAATCTGGCGGCGAAAAAAATATCGGCCGACAACCGGTCGCCGGCCCGTGGCCCCGATCCCGCCTCCCCTAACTGCCCGGAACATTTCCAACCCGGCCAGCGATAAGATATTTTCAGGAGAAAAGCAGCCAGGGCAAAATAGCCAAGACCCGGCCAGGACTCGCCTTGACCCAATCACTATCAAGGCCACCAGGCCGCGAAGAGGCTTTTCCCCGGGAACAAGGGTAAATAAAACACCCGGGTGCTGGCTCCGCTTTACTGCTTCTTCCTCGCTCTTGCTTTTAAAACCAAATTAAAGTATCTAATAGAAAGGATATTCAGCCCAAGCCGATGAAAAAAAGGAGGGTTAATTCCATGAAAAAGAACCGGCGCTGGCTGCTTTTTATAACTGCCTTTTTACTGGTAAGCGGCCTGGTGACCTCTCCACTCCGGGCCCAGTTTCATTTCGGCGCCAAGGGCGGGTTAACCCTGGGCCAGCTCAAATCAGTTCCCGAGACTTTCCTGGAAGGCTTTCCCTGGAAGACCAAGAGAGGCTGGGTTGGCGGCGTTTTTGCCAGCTTTGAGTTCCTGCCGGGCGTATCCATCCAGCCGGAGGTGCTCTACATTCAGAAAGGAGCCCGCCTGGTGGACCCGGAATACGATTTCCAGGCCCGTTTCAACTTCGATTACTTTGAAGTTCCTGTCCTGTTAAAAATAAACCTGTCCCTGGAAGGGGCGGCGGCTGTCCCGTCCATTTTCCTCGGCCCGTTTTTTGGTTTCAACCAGAAGGCCACCATTGTCATGGTTGACCCTTACAGCAAGGAAACTGAAGACATCAAGTCGGACGTCCAGAAAGCGGAATACGGAATTACGTTCGGGCTCATGTTTACCCAGAAGTGGGGACCGGGGTATTTTTCCGTAGATGCCCGTTACGACCTGGGCCTGACCAACATCCTGAAACCGGGCGTGGAGTGGATGCAAAGCATCAAGACCCGGACCTGGGTGTTCATGATTGGTTACTCGTACTGACCGGGTGTCATTCTCTATCAATATCCCCGGTCGACGGCCCGTGGGCAAAACTTTCTGAATATGCGGCAATAAAAAGCGTCCTGACGGGATTTTTTCGTTTTCTGTTTTCTTACACTTGACACCTCAATCTTTCCCGTCCCTGACACTGTCAATATCAAGGAAAATCTTAAAAGCTTTAGGGTCGGGTCATCCTTTTTTCCTTAAATGTTCTTTGGGCAAGGGTTCCCCACCTGCCCGGCCCCTATCCCTATCCTTGGACAAAGGTCACGCCGCTTCCATATACCACACCATAGACTGGATCACATGTTTTAACCGGAAAGAAGGCCCCGAATTGACAGCCCGCGGGGCTTTATAGTAGATAAGATATGTTCTGTCAGGGGTGCCTTCGGCATCTTCAAACGAAGGCTGAGAGCAAACCCTCAGAACCTGAACTGGGTAATGCCAGCGTAGGGAGACAGAGTCTTCAGGGTCCAGAACTCAGCCTCACCGGACAGAATCAACCTGGCTCAGGAGGTAGAGGCCATGTTTTCAGCTCAGACCGTCATCCGGGACCTGGAAAACATCCGTCGCCGGGCCCCGCTCGTTCATAACATCACCAACTTCGTGGTCATGAACCTGACGGCCAACGCCCTGCTGTCGATTGGCGCCTCGCCGGTCATGGCTCACGCCGTGGAAGAGGTGGAGGAAATGGTCGGCCTGGCTTCGGCCCTGGTCATAAACATAGGCACCCTCAGCCGGCACTGGGTGGAGGCCATGGGCAGGGCCATCCGGGCGGCCGAAAAGAAAAAAATTCCGGTGGTGCTGGACCCGGTGGGAGCCGGGGCCACTTCCTTCAGGACGGCCACGGCCCGCCAGCTTCTGGAGTCGGGACCGGTGGCCATCATTCGCGGCAATGGTTCTGAAATCCTGGCCCTGGTGAATTCAGGAACCAGAACCAAGGGTGTCGATAGCCTGGAGGGCCCGGAAGCGGCGGTCGAGGCCGGGCGGCAACTTTCCCACCAGTATGGCTGCGCGGTCAGCATCAGCGGCCCGACTGACATAGTGGTGAGGAACGGAGAAACCATCAGGGTCGAGAATGGCCATCCGCTGATGCCCCGGGTTACCGGCCTGGGCTGCACCGCCTCGGCCCTGACCGGAGCCTTTGCCGCCGTGAATCCTGACAGCCTGGAAGCGGCCGCCGGGGCCATGGCCGTCATGGGCATCTGCGGGGAACTGGCCGCCGGGCAGGCCCGGGGACCGGCCAGCTTTGAACTTCATTTCCTGGACTGGCTGCATCTTATCGGCGAAAAAGAAATAAAAGAAAGGTTGAAAATTATTCTCTGAGAAAAACGGGAGCTTTTTATAAACGGTAAAAAGCGTGGGAGAAAATTTGGCCAGCAACTTAAAATGCATAGAGGGACATGACTTGTATTTCATTTCCGGATACCCGTTCCACCAGGTGCATCCAGGTCATAATAAGTCAGGCCCGGAGACTGGAAAGCCCCTGGCTCCTGGAAAAGATTCCGGGACAGAATAATAATTTGTGGTTAAGGGCGGTAGGAATAATATATGGCAGTCACAGCAAAATCTGATCAGCTCAGGAAGCCAGCCAGGCCGGTTGACCTGAGCCTTTACCTGGTCACCGACCGCCGCCTGGCCGGAAATCGTCCTCTGACCGAGGTGGTAAGACAGGCCGTGGCTGGAGGGGTAACTGTCGTCCAGCTCAGAGAAAAAGACTGTTCGTCGCGGGAATACCTGGAGCTGGCCCTGGAGCTGAAAAAGATTCTGCCGCCCCGAATCCCCCTGCTAATAAACGACCGGCTGGACTTGGCCCTGGCCGCCGGAGCGGATGGGGTCCATCTGGGACAGAACGACCTTCCGGCCAAAATTGCCAGGAAATATCTCGGTCCCCGGGCCATCATCGGGCTCTCGGTGGAAAACCTGGAACAGTTAGAGGCGGCCAAAAACCTGCCGGTTGATTACCTGGCCATCAGCCCGGTCTTTTCCACGCCCACCAAGACTGACACCGGCCCGGCCTGGGGCCTGGAAGGGCTGGCCCGGGCCCGGAAGTTGACTGCCCTGCCGCTGGTGGCCATAGGCGGAATTAACGAGCAAAATGCGGTCGAGGTGATCAGGGCCGGGGCTGACGGCCTGGCCGTCGTCTCGGCCATCTGTGCTGCAGCCCACCCCGAACGGGCCGCCCGGAGGCTGCGGGCCCTGATAGATGAAGCCAGGCGGGTAAAGTAAAATATGAGAGCGGTCAAGGGCCCCTGGTCAAATTTTAAGGCCGGGGAATGACCGAGAAATGAAACCTAGCCAGTACGGAAGGGGAAGAAAAGCAAATTAAGAAGAAATAAAGTAAATTATGAAGATCACGCGCAATGCCAGCAGAGGAAGAATCATGATGATGCATACTCAGAGCGGCCGGCAACCCGGCGCTGGAGAATAATATGCAAAACGGAAAAAAACTGAGAATTGAAGACCTGGGCGAGTTCGGTTTTATCGCCCGCTTCTCGCGCCATTTCCTGAAAAAGCTACCTCCCGGAGTGCTGGGTATAGGAGATGACTGCGCCGTCATTCCCTGGAAAGGCCGGAAGAAGCTCCTGGTAACCACCGACCTGCTGATCGACGGAGTCCATTTCCTGAAAGACAGGATTTCTGCCCTCGACCTTGGCTACAAGTCACTGGCCGTAAACCTGAGCGACATCGCGGCCATGGGAGGGAATCCGCGCTGGGCTTTTTTATCGATAGCCATTCCGGCTGAAACCGAAATCGCCTGGCTGGATGAATTTTTCCGGGGCTGGAGGCAACTGGCCAGAAGAACCGGGGTCGATCTCCTGGGTGGAGACACCACCAAATCCAGGGGTGGCCTGGTCCTCAACGTGGTCATCCTGGGAGAAGCCGATGGAAAGCACCTCAGGTACCGTTCCTCTGCCCGGCCGGGTGATATTGTGGCGGTCACCGGCAACCTGGGAGACTCCGAGGGCGGCCTCAGGCTGATTCTCAAGGGGGAAGAGAAAGGCAGGATAAAACCCGAGGAAAAATACCTCATCCGGCGTCACTACCGACCGCGGCCCCATCTCGAGGAAGGCCGGTTTCTGGCCGGGCAGCCCGAGGTCCGGGCCATGATGGATGTTTCCGACGGAATCGACTCCGACCTGAGAAGGATAATGGAACGTTCGGACTGCGGAGTGAGGGTTTTCCTGGAGCAGCTTCCGATTTCGCCGGCCCTCAAGAAATGCGCCAGCCGCTACCACTGGAACCTGGATGAAGTGGCGGTAGCCGGAGGCGAGGATTACTGCCTGCTGCTGACGGTCGCCCCGGAAAAATTCACCGGCCTGGCCGAGAAATTCTTCCGCCGCTTCGGGCGCCCACTGCCGGCCATCGGCCAGATTGCCGGTGAAAAAAACCGGCTGCGTTACTTTCGGGACGGCCACCAGGTTGAGCTTAAAAAATCCGGATACGATCATTTCAGGACCGAGTGAAGTCACCTGTTTCGCCTTTACTGATAACGCTACCCTGATTTCAGCAAGACGAAGGCCAGGTTGACCTGGCTCTGGCTCATCCCTGCGGTCTGATAGTCCTGGAACTAATTTCCAATGCCCTGAAACAAGCCTTCAACGGGAGTTCCCCAGGTTGATGGCCAGGTTCTTCCTGACACTGGCCGGAAGCGAGGAGATTCCTTTTATTTCTTTCCAGGCAGCGGTGCCCGGCTCGCCGCAGCGGATGGTATAACTGCCGGCCCGGAAGACCGGCGGGCGGAACTCGGTGCCCTTGATCCTCAGGGTGTAAACCACCTCTGTGGATTTTTCATCCACCACCTGGACCACCGGGTCGGAGATTCCGCGGAACTGAAGAAGCGGCAGGTAGGCCACGGGCTGTCGTCCGTCGTTTTCCAGTTGACTGAAAGACACCGGCCAGCCCGGGTAGGACTTGTACTGAGCCTCTGGAGAATTTTCAGGACGCACCAGACAATCCAGCATAACCCGTCGTTCATTGCGGTCAAAAATGACCAGGCCGTAACCAGAAGAGCCCCTCCCCGCCTGGGCTGTTTCCCCTTCAAAGGGGTTAGTTACCACTTCCAGACTGAATTTATTCCCGAAAGCATCTTCGAAATCACCGGTGGCTTCCGGCACTTTTTTTAAAGGAGACCTGGTAGCTGGCTTTGGCATCCAGCGAACAGCCGGACCGGCCACAATTGGTGGCGGCACGAAGGCCCAACCCGCATCGCCCGGCTTTCCCAGTCCGTAATGGAGGGCAGCCGGCGGTCCGCCGGACCCGGCCAGGTGTGGAGCAAAGGCCTTCCGGAGTATGCTAAGAGCTTCATCCCGGGCCGGCTTCGGCCAGCCACCGCTCATAAAATCACCTACCGGCCGGTCATCTGTGGGATAGTCGCCGGGCTTAAGCGGCTGTAGCTGCCACAGGGCTTCATCGCCCAGCCTGCCTTCTGGCATAGTGAGCAAAGATACCCAGAGTGACTGGGTAAGCAACGCTTTCATCCAGACTCCGTCCGACCAGTCTTCGGCCCACTTCCTCAGGAGCTTCAACTGGGCCGACCCCAGGAGTTGAGCCTGTTTTGGAGTGCCCTGTTTTTTCAGGTCAAACTCGCTGTTCCAGGCCCAGCCATTTCTGATTTGGGCCTCCGGCAGAAGCGGAGCGGGTGCAGACTTAAACACCCGGTCACAGACCACGGCCAGGCTCAGGCCGCCATATCGAATTTCCCGGAAATAAGGATCTTCGTCTTTTCCTGAACTCGGCTGGCCTTCAACTTCAGGCAGGTGGGAAATCTGGGTGGCCAGCACCAGGTCAACGAATTCCCCCGGCATCAGGAAACCACCGCTGTCCTGGGCGGCCACCGGGTCGGGGTAATCTTCTGCTCTTATTAGCCGGCCATTCTCACCCCAGAGCTTGGCCTGGAAAAAATCCCGGGCATCGGGCATGACCACGGTCGGCCTGTCTTTGAGAAGCCCGGAAAAAGCCCAGCCGAAAAGGAGCCATTGCCTGAGGTATTCCCGGCGCGCTTCTTCCGGCGTAAACTTTTCCCGCCAGAAAGAGGCCGGGCGTCCGAAGACCTGGTTACCGGCAAAAAACAGCAGGTCCGGGTTCTGCTTTTTCAGGACCGAGACCAGGCCGTAGTGCGGATAGCCTTCTTCCTGGTGGTTGCTAAGGACAGCCAGCACCAGCCGGTCCTGGTCCCGGGGTTCTTTTCTTACTATTCCGATGGGATTATGGGCAAATTCCGGCCCGGCTTCCTGACCTTCCAGCCTGACCCGGAATTCATGGTCACGGCTGGAATCCCAGCCGGCCACCCTGAACCTGGCCAGCCAGGAATTTAGGTCGACCGGGGCTGCGGCCACCTGGACCCAGCGGCCATCTTCGCTTATTTCCAGAACCGCTCTGGTTTCAGAAGTCAGACAGCCCGGTACCATCTGGGCGGTTAAAGTCAGCTTATCCCGGCTGAGAGTATAAAGCGTAAAGGCCACGGGGCCCAGGGCCCTTTCCGGATGCGCCTCGAACAGGTTACCGCTTATGTCCAGGTCCAGCCAGCGGCTGGCGGCCATTCCCTCCCCGGGGCGGACTTCAGGCAGGCTGGAGACCAGGGCCAGCCCGCCGGCAATCTCATCAGCCGACAGATGAGTCTCTTCCAGCTCGTCGAGAATTTCCCCGGCCTCAGGTTCAACCACCATCAGCCTGACCGACGATTGAGAGCCGGAACTTCCCAGGTTCAGCCTCAGTTCCAGGCCCTTGCGCAGGGCTCTCTTCAGCTCTTCCTGTTTTTCCTCTGAACTGACGCTTTCCAGCTCTCCTATGAACAGCAACCCGTCGGTGGTCAGGCCTGCTTCCAGGCCCTGACCGCTGACCGCGGCTTCCCTGAAATCGCCACCCGGGCTCTTTATCCCGAGCCTGAGTGCGACGAAGTTCCGGGCCCTGGCCCTGGCCGGAAGCTCGGGGACGGACACCCTGACCGAAATTTCCAGGAGGCCGGAACCTGCGGTTATTTCTCCGGTCAACAGATAAAGGTAACGGTTGGCCGCCGCTCCCAGGCATTCAACAGAGCCCTGATTAAGTCTCCAGTCTTCCAGGCGCTGGGCATAGAAATCCGGGCCAACCCAGGGCCGGTTCAGGTTTTGCGGCCAGTCAGGCCTGAACTGCCCGGCTACGAGTGGGCTTAAGGTCAGAACAAAAAGAAACCAGCCAACCAGGCCAAAACGAAGAAGCAGCCCAGAATCAAGTCCGGGCCCGCCTATAGAAAAACAGCATTCGCGGATCTGGTTTCTAAGAATTTTTTTCGGCATCGCCATCTCTTCTCTGACTTAATATTCTTTGACCGGATATTCTTTCCGCCTTCTACGGTGGCCAGTCGAGGATTTTCTTCCGGTCGATGCTCTCATTTCGTCCGGAGCCAGCTAAACCCATTATGACCTGGGCCCAGCCATGGAAATTTTACCGCTTCGCGGCTCCGCTTCCAACTCCGCCACTGCCCAGCCTGGATATCAATTTTCAGGATGAAAGCTTTTTTGGCTCCAGCCTGCCGCTGGACTCAGCTCACGCCGGCCAGGGCAATCAGGGCCCGCATCAGCTTGAAGCCTTCCAGGTAGTCCTGGGAGGTAAAGGTCAGGGTCCTCGGAGCCGGTCGCCTTACGCCCGGAATCAGGACACCCAGCTCGGCCTGCTGGCTGTTGTGCAGGTTGATTTCAAATTGGTAGGGTGGCTGGAGCTTATAGGCCTGGAAACCCTTCAGCGAATTGAGAGCTTTCCGGGCCCCATCCCTAAAATCAGCCAGCACCTTATCCCGGGCATAGTTTCTGGCGGCCAGGCGGTTGACGGCTTCCTTGACCGGGACCACCACCAGCGATTGGCCCAGGAGCTCCCGGGCCTGGCGGCAGGTCTCGGTATCGCCGGTCAGCATGACCACCGGAACGTTGAAGTAGCCGGCGATGGCGGCGTTAATACCCAGCTCCGGCATTTCGATTCCATTTATCCTGATGGAATAGATGGCGGCCCCGGAGATGGTGTGGTCCAGGATGGCCGGGGCCGAACCGGCCCGGGCATGGTAGCCGACAAAGATGCAGGCGGCGAAACTAAAATCCAGGCCTTCCATCATGGACATGGGCTTGGGAGAGCCGGAGATCAGCACCGCCCTGGGGTCGAGCTCGCTGGCGATGATGTTGCGCATGCTGCCGTGGGAATCGTTGACCACCACCTCGGTGGCCCCGGCCTCGAACAGGCCCTGCACCACGGCGTTGGTGTCCTGCACCATCCACTTCCGGGCCAGCTGGTACTCGGGCGAATCAGAAGAGCACTGGTTGCCGTGAACCACTCCCCAGATGCCCTCCATGTCGACCGAGATGAAGACCTTGAGGGGCGGGCGGGGAGCAGCCGCCGCCTTGCCCTGGGCCAGGGATTGGCCCCAGAAAACCAGGATTGATAGCAATAAGCACGGTACCAGTAAAAACCGGGCTGCTCTAATTTTCATCTCCTCCTCCTTTAATAAAAATCCCATTTGCGTCTTGTCCAACAATGCCGCCTAATCTTTCTGCGCCCTCCGGCCAAGACCTTATCAAGCATAACGTTTTAATAAGAGGAAATATTATGATGCCTCGTTCTCCTGAATCAAATCGCGGACATTTTTATACACCAGCTTCTCCTGAACTAAATCGCGAACTATTGGGCATTTTATTCACTATCCTTATCAAATCACAAATATTCTTATACATCCACAAGATGTTTCTCTCCTACATCAAGCGAAAAAAACTTTGCCTACTACTGATTTTTTCAAGCTGTCTCTTCAATTATTATCCACCATTCCCGGGTCAAATAAAATCGCCCTGCTTCCAGGTCCCGAAAAAGGCAGGGCCGGGTCAATTCGGCGCCGGCCGTCTGAAGAACATTAATTGAATAAACTGACAGCCGGAGCCCTGGAGTGCTCCTTAGCCCGCCAGCTTAAGCCTCAATAAATGGCTGGCTTCACCCCTGGTGGCAGCGGCCAGAGCCCTGGTAATGGGAAAGAATCAGCCAGCCATCAATGTTGATCGCTGGAAACCCAGCTTTTACGTCTATCATATTTTTCGGTTAATTTCTTTGCTGCCGTCCAGCCCCATAAAATCTTTTAGACCTCCGGGTGTCTTCTGCTATAATCTTGGCGGAGATAAATCTTATAAAATGAGCGGACTGGCCATAATCCTGGCCCTGGTATTTTCCCCGGTGGCGGCCCTGTCCGCCTATCTCATCACCTATGCCGAGTACAAGAAGCATTTCCCGGATGACCTGAAAAGGGCCAGGAAGCTGTCCCTGAATTTTGCCCTCAGCACCATGGTCTTTTTCATCATCCTGATCATCCTGGCTTTCCTGGTGCTTGACCATCTCTTGCCCAAATGAAGATAACCAACAACATTTACCTCTCGGTCGTGGTACCGGCCTACAACGAAGAACAGAGAATCGGCTTCAGCCTGTTCCGTATCAAAGAATACCTCAACAGCAGGAGCCTCAGCGCCGAAATCATCCTGGTGGACGACGGCAGCACTGACCGGACGGCCGAGGTGGCCGGCGAAATCATGAAGGACTTCCCTGCCTTCAGGCTGGTAACGCTCCCGGTTAACCGGGGCAAGGGAGCGGCGGTCCGGGCCGGGGTGCTTCAGGCCCGGGGCGAGCTGGTCCTTTTTACCGACGCCGACCTGTCCACCCCGATCGAAGAGCTGGAAAAATTTCTGCCCCTGATGAGAGAAGGTTATGACGTGGTCATCGGCTGCCGGGCCCTGCCCGAATCGGTGATAAAGCAAAGACAAGGCTGGTTGCGCGAACGCCTGGGGAAGTGTTTCAACCTGCTGGTCAGGCTGCTGGTGCTCAAGGGATACAGGGATACCCAGTGTGGCTTCAAGCTTTTCCGGAAGGAAGCGGCCCGGGAAATTTTTTTCCGGCTGGAGACGGAAGGCTTTGCCTTTGACGTCGAAGCGTTGCTCCTGGCCCGGAAGCTCGGCTACAGAATTGCCCAGGTGCCGGTGGTCTGGGTCAACCACCCCCAGTCCCGGGTCCGCCTGGTGCGCGGCTCCCTTGGAATGCTGATTGAGCTGTTAAAGATAAGAAAAAAGAAAAAGGGGGACACGCTCTCGTGTCCCTGACTTTCCGTCTGACCGGCCGGTAGACAGGCCCAAACATCTTTACACCAGATTTCTTATAACCTATGACCCGATTGAATATCTCAAATAAAACTTTGATTTCAAAGTCTTTGGGACGGCTATCCGTTAATAAAAGAATTGTTCAAAAACCCCAGGGCCAACTTCTTCTGCCAGAAATTGACAGAACGTATTTTTATCGCCGTCTTGATTTGTTCTTGTTGCAACCTTTCCGTGATTCTATCCGGGCAGGCCCGTTTATTTTTTGCTTCCTTTTTCCCTCACTGAGAATTTCTTCCAGCAAGCGGCCGGCCTCCTCCACGTAACCGCTGCAAAATTTTTCAAAGAGATTGTTCTGGCTGGCCAGTTCCAGCCCCTGCGGCGTTTTCAGGCTGCAGCCGATAAGGTCGGTACAGTTAATCGACCCAAACTTTTCCGTAAACTGCCGGCAGAACTTCTGGGCCAGCTCGTAGGTCAGTTCCTTGGCCGCCCTGTCTTCAGCCCGGGTGCGTCCAAAATGAAGTCCGATGACCAGCAGCGCCCCGGTCACCGCCCCGCAGGTCAAGCCCAGGTGGGACATTCCCCCGCCCATAACCTGGGAGAGCTTGAGAGCTGTCTCCTCCTCCAGGCCAGCCTCAACCGCGAACGGCGTGAAGACCGCCTGGGAACAGCTGAACCCTTCCTGAAATAATTTCCTGGCCCTGGTCACTCTGTCTGACATCTGATTTCTCCTTTCACTTCCCGCCGGCAGAATTTAACTTCACTAAATTTCACGGATAGAAAATATTATGCCAACCCCGCAGGAGGCGTCAACCATGCCAGAAGAGGCGGGTTTCATTAGCCTTATCGGGAATCTTAACGGGTTTAAGCCAACGCGGCCAGTATTATCATAACCATAGCTCGTCCCAATCGCCCGTCTCGGCTATGACCTGTCCTTTCGGTTCAAAGCGCCAGGAGAAAAAATTGAACTTACAGTAATCGCTTAAAGTGAGAGTTAATACCAAACCTAGTGGCCAGCTGGCTGGCCTTCGGTCCGACCAGATTCTTGAGGACATCTAATTGGATACGTAATTAGATTGACAGCCTGACGACGGCAGTATATTTTAGAGCCAAAATGAGAATACGAGGCAGACATGGCTAAAAACAGAAGGAATGGGCGTTATTCAAGAAACCCGGTCAAGTTTCCCCTGGCCCTGGCCATCACCCTGCTGCTTGTTTTCCTGGCCTCTGGGACCACCGATTGCCGGCAGGAAGTACCACGCCCCGAGAACTGGGCCTCGCCAGTTCAGGTTGAAGGTGTCCCCAACCTGCATAAAGTCTCAGACCTGCTCTACCGCTGCGCCCAGCCGACTGCGGCCGGGTTCAAAGAACTGGAAAAACTGGGCATCAGGACCGTGGTCAACCTCCGCAGCGAGCACTCGGACCAGAAGATGATAGCGGGCACCAACCTCAAGTATTACGAAATCCCGTCCAAGGCCACCCGGGTCCAGGAAGCCGACCTGTTGAAATTCCTTCAGATCGTTACCAACCCGGAGGAAGGGCCCTATGCGGTTCACTGCCATCACGGAGCCGACCGGGCCGGACTGTTCGTGGCCGTTTATCGAATCGTGGTGCAGGGCTGGTCAAAAGAGGAAGCGATAAGGGAGATGCAGAAGGGCGGTTTCGGTTTTCATAACACCTACACCAACATCGTCAAATACCTTCAGACCTTTGACCCGGAAAAATTCCGCCGGGCCCTGAACCTGGATAAGACCAGCCCAGCCCAAAAAATATCCATTTCCCGTTTCTTGCTTTCGATAAGACCTGAAGGCTCGCCTCTTCCTGGCTGACCCTCTCTCCAGAAAAAATGATCCTGTACGCCAAGTCGCTATAATTCTATGCAAGATGGGAGGCTGATTGAGACTGCCAGCTTAACCGGGATTCTGAAAATTCTTAACCCGCTCCGGTGTGCAAGATAGTTGCCGCCTGAACCAACCCACCGGAAAAGCGGCCAGACCTTCTTTTATTCCCAGTCCAGCAATCTTTTCTCACCCTTCAGCGCCCTGATGGCCGTCACCTCCTGGCTGACTTCCAGGCAACCGCGGTAGCGGCCGTCGTCGTCGCGGACGGCAAAATAGCGGATGTGGATAAAACGGCCGTGCATTTCAATCCAGAACTCGGCCACGTCCCTTTCGCCTTTCCTGAAGGCATCCAGGATGCGGTTGACGATGTGAACGCTCTTGGGCGGGTGGCAGTTCTGGACCTTACGGCCGATAACGCCCGGGCTCCTGGGAAAGATGCGGTCAGGAGTATCCGAATAATAGATGACCGTATCGTTCTCGTCGACAAAGCTGATGTCCACCGGAAGATGGGTCAGCATCAGGTCAACCTGCTCGGCACTCAGCCGACCGGTCCTCAGGTCGAGAAGCGTCTGCACCCGCCTCGGTTGTGGGCCCGAAGCTCCGGCCGCAGCCGCCGTTGGCTCCGGAGTACTCTCCCCCGCCCCGGCCGGACGGCCGTAGCCGGCATAACCACCGCCGCCAG
The DNA here is from genome assembly GCA_024653215.1 of Candidatus Saccharicenans sp. Classification (GTDB taxonomy): domain Bacteria; phylum Acidobacteriota; class Aminicenantia; order Aminicenantales; family Saccharicenantaceae; genus Saccharicenans. The sequence goes on from JANLFU010000007.1 coordinate 98,965, forward strand.
AAAGATCTCCCACGGTTTCAACCGCGGGCTTCCAGCCGGTACCGGGCTGCACCCAGGCATAGCCGATCTCCTCTTCACCTCGCTTGACCCGGGCCCAGTCTTCCTCTTGCAGGACTTCCAGGCTCAACGGGAACAGAATCTTCTCTTCCTTGTAGACCATGTCCTGGATCATCTGCAATACCTGGCCGGTCCTGACCGCCAGGCGGCTGGCTTGCTCCGCGGTCTGAATCTTCTGCTCGAGCTGGCGCCTCAGGCCCTTGAGTTCCTTTCTTATGTCATCATGGATGGCCCACATGACCTTGGTCGGGCCGGTCACCCCACGAGCTTCAAGCAGCGGGAAAAGCTGGTTTTCTTTTTTCAGGTAATGCTTTTCTATTTCCGCCAGCCCGGACAGCAACTGTCGAAGTTCCTCCAGGTTGCTCTCCACCTCGGCTTCGGCCGTTTCGCGGGGAATTCGCTCCAGTAACAACTTGATTTCGGCCAGCAGTTTTTCCAGGGCCCGGTTTTCGGCCATCAGGGTGTGAACCGGGTGTCCTGGCGGCGCTTCCGGCGATTTCTGCTCCTCCAGCGCCTCCTCAAAAATTTTAACGTGCAGGTCACACAGTTTCTTGACCTCCTCTTCCGGGATGCCCTCGTCGATCACCTGCTGTTCCAGCCGGGCGATTTCATCGGCTCCAACGTCCTTGATCAGGTCCGCGAATTGTCTCTTGAGTTCCTCGACCGGCTCTCCCCGGTGAAGCCTTTTGATTATCTGTTTCAGGGCTTCGGCCCTGGCCCGGTCGAAGGGCTGGCCGGCGGCCGCGCTTCCGGTTTCGCTCCCGGGCTGGCCGCTTTTCTCCCTGATTTCCCGCTCTATCCCGGCTATCAGCTCAGGGAGGGGGATTTTCCCTTCTTCCGACACCTGCTTGAGAGTGGCCAGCCGGGCCACGGTCTTGCGCAAGAGCGGGTTCTTTAATTTCTCAAAATCGGGCGATAGCCCGACCAGAAAGTCAAGCAGAAATGGATATTCCTTGAGAAGCGAATAAAGGCTGGTCTTTTCGTTGAGTTCCATGGTCGTCCTCCAGTCACCCGGCCGGCCCAATCCCGGTTATCCGGACGCGGGGCTCAATTTAATTCCTACTAAATTAGTAGGATTTATGATAACATAAAAGGCCAGCAGCAACAACCGGAAAATTTCATAGAACCTGCCCTCCCGCGGTGCCCGGCTTCCCGTGACCTTCCATATTTCCTATTCCTTCCCAGATTAATTTTTTCCCTCGCCTATCCTTTCTCGGCCTTCTCCCCTGGCCGGCCCTGCTCCCGACCAAGATTATACTTCAGCCAAGGAATGCCAGACCAGGAAAAATTGAAGATTAAAGCTTGCCCTGTCATTCGCCTTCCATCTTCCTTCCTCATCAGGAAAGTGAGCTGACCGGCTCGACTGCGCGGGTATAGTCTGTCGGCAATGGGGTTGGCTTGACAATGCAGTGAACCTGGGCCAGCCTCCTGTGGGCAGGCCAGCCCGGTCATCTTCTTCCGCAGAACAAACTCTTGATACCTCTCTAACTCATTCCATATCCCGACCAGGCGTCTTCTGGTTTATGATGATACCCTGCTTAACGACTGGGATAGGTTATTGAAGAGATGGCAGGAATATATCCTCAGCTACTTCAATCAAAGACCGGCAATACCCATACCGGTGGCCTACAGACTGAAACGAAGCGGATCAAGAAGCAGAGGCGCCGGATGGTTGACTTCAGCCCCGGTTTTTGGGTAAAGATAGAGCCGGCAAAGAAAGGAGTCAACCATGAAATCAACCCGTCTGGCTGTCATCCTGGTCCTGGTGGTGGCCGGCTTTTTCCTGTTCACGGCCGGCTGGCTGAAGTCCACCGTTAAAAAACTTGAGGCTTCCGCCCAGCAGAAGCCCCTGGTTGAATACCTGAGCTCGCCCCGAGCGCAGCAACGCCCCGTTCTCCGAGGCGGTCAGGGTGGGCAACCTGCTGTTTCTTTCGGGACAGCTCGGGCGCGACCCGCAGACCGGAAAACTGGCCGAGGGCGGCATCGAGGCCGAAACCAGGCAGTGCCTGGACAACATCAAGAGAACGCTGGAAAAATATGGCTCCTCGCTGGACAGGGTGGTCAAGGCCACGGTCATGCTGGCCGATATCGGGGAATGGGCCAGGATGAACTCGGTCTACACCACCTATTTCACCAGGAACAAGCCGGCCCGCAGCGCCTTCGGGGTAAGCGGCCTGGCCGGCGGGGCCAGGGTGGAGATTGAAGTCATAGCCCTGGTTGAATAGCTTCTCGATTTCAGGTAACGAAGACCTGTCCCGGGCTACAATCATTCTGACCGGTCTACCCGATATACCCGAAGCCGCAGGCAAAAGTAATAGTACTCTCGACCGAGCGGAAAAGACTCTTGAATCTAAACAAGAGAAGGAGGGAGTTAAGGGGAAAAACAGGTTATTCTGCTTAACAGTCCCGAATGAGCGGAACCGACTTAGCCAGATCCCGCCTACTACATTGCGAAAGAAGTTTCCAATAAGTCCCACCCCGGCGAATCAACCTTCAGCCGCCAGGAAAGTCAACTTTAATTAATGAGGATATTTTACGCGCCCAAGAGACTGGATAACCAGAAATAAAAAAGCCAGGCAACTTACTCTGGCCGGCTCCAGGTGCCTGACACCCGGCTCCGGCTTCCAGTTCGCTGCCTGGCTTCTGGTTGCGCTAAGCTACTAACTTATCTTTTAGACTCGATTAATAGCGGCGTCCACCGGCCGGTCCGCGTCCACGTCCGCCGCCGAAACCGGTGCGGGGCTTGTCAGTCCGCGGCCTGGCTTCGTTGACGGTGGCGGTGCGGCCCTTCAGGCTCTTGCCGTTCAGGCTGTTGATGGCAGCCTGGGCTTCTTCCTGGTTGGGCATTTCCACGAAGCCGAAGCCCCGTGATTCACCGGTGTAGCGATCCTTGATGATGGAAGCGCTGTTGACCGTTCCGAAAGCTTCAAAAGTTTCCTTCAGTTCGCTTTCGGTGAGGTCCCTGGAAAGGTTTCCTACGTAGATGTTCATAACATCTCTCCTTTAATAAAATTTTCCGTTATAAAGGAGAGAGTTATGACCGATAAGGGCCCGTGCCCTCGTCCTTTATAATCGAGCAAATAGATTATAGCACACAAATCAAGAAAAATCCTGTTTTTGGCCAAAATAATTAAAAATATTCTGATCAGAATAACAGGGGGAAAGCAGCTATATGAGGGAAATTTTCATAAAGCTGGAGGCTCTTTCGTTCTTTTTTAGCAGGCACCTATCGGCCTGGCTCAATCCGCAAACACCCTGTTCACCCTGGCCGGTTTGCCACGATGGTTCAAAAAGTTTATGCTATTTTCAGGATGTCTTAATTAAGCTTGTTATGTGCGATACCAAAACGCGAATTAAGGTTACCAGAGGAAGAGGAGGAGGAAGATGAAAACCATAAACAACAGGATTTTCCTTATTCTCGCTTTACCGGTCCTGCTCATACTCCTTTTGGCATTGATCCTGGTGAGCGGTCAGCTGGCCGGCTCACAGAAACCGCCCCAGGAACAGCCAAATAAAATCCGCCCCGTCCGCGACGACGTCGGCTTCTGCTGGAACCCCGAGAGCATGAAAATCCTGGTTGATTATCTTGCTGCCCAGGAAAAAGAACACTTCAAGTCTGAGGGCCTGGTGGCAGCCATCTCCCCGCACGATGATTACCTTTACGCCGGGCGGCTCTACTACCCGCTTTTCAATCTCATCAGGGCCAGGGAAGCAGTGATTTTCGGGGTGACCCACGGCACCGTCCGCAATGAAATCAAGGGTTTGGACAGCCTGCTCATCCTGGATGATTACGAACTCTGGCCGGGGGTACTGAAACCGGTGGAAATCTCTCCGCTCCGGTCATACCTCAAAAAACGCCTTAAACCTGAATACCTCACGGTCAACAACCGGGCCCACGAGCTGGAGCATTCCATAGAAGCCCTCATTCCATTCCTGCAATACTTTAACCCGGACATAAAAATCACGCCCATCATGGTGGCCCCGATGCCACTGGATAAGATGAAAGAAATCTCGGAGAACCTGGCCGGGGTCATCGCCGCTTACCTGAAGGAAAACAGGCTGCAACCCGGACGCGATATCTTTTTCCTGATCTCGGCCGACGGCAACCATTACGGAAAAGATTTCAACAACCTGGCCTTTGGCGAGGGGCAGGAAGCCTGGGAAAAGGCCCTGGCCTTCGACCGGAATCTGATAAATAGCTACCTGACGGGTCGGGTTACGGAGAAAAAAGTGGCCGGCCTGACCGGGGAACTCTGGGGCCAGACCTACCTGGACTACAAGAGCTCTTACTGGTGCGGCAAGTACTCAATTCCCTTCGGGCTTCTGACCGTGCAAAAAGTGATGAGAAGAAGCACCGGCCGCAATGTTCGAGGTAAGCTGATCCGCTTTTCCGATACTTATAGCGAGGGTGTTCTTCCACTGAAGAAAATCGGACTGGGTACCACCGCTCCCTTTTCCCTGCGCCACTGGGTCAGCTTCTGCTCCATCGCCTACTACCTTGACTGAAATTGGGGACAACCGTGTGCGCGCTCGGTCACGCTCCCTGGCTCCATTTTTTGACCGGTTGTCCGTTTGATCCGGGAGCGAATCGCAGATTATTAGAATCAACACCGTCTGCAAACAGGGTCGCTAATTCAGAAGGAATACCATCGTTTCACAATTGGTAACGCCGGCTGGCTTTAACAAAATGGGCGATAAATTCTACATAAAAATTTTTCTCGAAGCTACCAGCTCACCGATTCTGAAAAATAGGGAAACGAGTATCGTGTCCCCCGTTTTCAGGCCTTGCCCAGGACCATGGCCAGCAGGGCCATCCTGACGTACAGCCCGTACTCCATCTGCCGGAAATAGGCGGCCCTAGGGTCTTTATCCACGTCCATGGCGATTTCGTTCACCCTGGGCAGGGGGTGCATGACGATCATTTTTTCCTTGGCCTTTTCCATGGTCTTGGCGCTGATGACATAGGCATCCTTGACCTTTTCGTACTCTTCCAGGTTTTCGAATCTTTCCCTCTGCACCCTGGTCACGTACAGGACGTCGGTTTCTGGGAGGACTTTATCCAGGACGGTGTATTCCTTCTGCGGCAGGCCCTTTTCCTCAACTTCCTCGATTACATCCCGGGGCATGCGCAGCACCTCGGGTGAAACGTAATTGAGCTTGATATTCTTGAACCGGGTCAGCAACCTGGCCAGCGAATGGACGGTCCGGCCATACTTCAGGTCGCCCAGCATGGTCACGGTCAGGTCGTCCAGCCGGCCCAGCTCTTCCCGGATGGTAAAAACATCCAGCAGGGCCTGGGTCGGATGCTCCCCCACCCCGTCGCCGGCATTGATCACCGGCTTGCCGGCGTACTGGGCGGCCAGGGCGGCCGAGCCCACCTCAGGGTGCCTGATGACAATGACGTCGGCATAGGCGGCCAGGGTCCTCACCGTGTCGGGCAGGCTTTCACCTTTGGCCACCGAAGAGTATCGCACCTCGCTGATGGGGATGACCGCTCCGCCCAGCCGCTGCATGGCGGCCATGAAGGAGGCAAAGGTCCTGGTCGACGGTTCGTAGAACAGGTTGGCCAGGATTTTTCCTTTCAGCAGGTCAAAGGTTCCGATCCTCTCGACCATCACCCGCATCTCGTGGGCCACGCTGAAGATGTATTCCAGGTCGGCCCTGGTGAACTGCTTCACCGATAGAATATCCTTGCCGTACCAGGGAGCGGTCTGCTGGTCGCCGAAGGGCAGGTAAGGGCTTTTTGGCTTGGTGGGCATGCTGACTCCTTATTTATCCTCTCAGGATTTCGATTTTTCCTTTAATATATTTATCCGCCCGCAGCCTGTCAACCTAAGGCTGCCCAATCCTTATGACCATTCTGATTGAGATCGGACGAATTAAACACAGGAAATATCACTCATAGATATTTTCCCCAGTCAGCCTGCTGAAACTCAAGCTCAAAGACCAGGCCCCGGTGGATAACCGCGGCTGAAGCCCGTTCTTTGTCGCGGGCCCGGCGGCTATATCTTATGACCAGGAGACAGGCCTTGCGCACCACGCTGAGGCTGGCAATTCCCGCTCCGACACTGCCCGGGCCAGACTTTTCCGGCCTGATCATTCCGTCCTGAATCTGGCGAACCATCCGGGCCAGCTCAGCCCCTCGGCCTATACCCGCGCCTTCTTGATCATGGTAAGGCCCAGGGCCCGAACCGGCCAGGCTGTCTGACCAATCCTCCCCGGCCCGATTCACGCTGGCATCGTGGCTGCTGCTAATTTTTACAACTCCGTCGGCCACAAGCGGACTGACCTCCTTCAGCCTGACCGCGGCCAGTGGCCCCTTAACTCCGGCAGTTGTTACCAGGATATCGGTTTTGCCGGCTATTGCGGCTATTTTTTCATTCTCCCGCTCATCCCTTCCCACCACTATCAACCCGTCGGGCTCGAAAAACACCCGGCCGGTTTTTATCAGTTCAATGTCCCCGGGCCACAGCTTTCCCCGCCATTTCATCAACTGCCTGGCCCGGGCAGCAAAGCCCGGGTCGGTCAGAAGGCAACCCCCGGCCGGCGTGGGATATTCTTTAAGCCCGTACCTCTCGGCCAGCTCCAGCTGCTTCTTCCTGTAACGACCGAAGATATCAAGAAGCCGGTTGCGGTCGACCAGCCCTTTTTCTTCCGGGATGGTGGCTGGCAACAACCTGGCCGAAAGGGGTCTTAGCACCAGCCCCTTTATTCCCGAAAGCTTTTCCACCAGCCCCAGGGCCTGGCGATTCTGCGACTTCGGTCTTTCCCCCACCACCTCTCCCGTGGCCACGAAATCAGCCTGGTATCTCTCAAGAAGTTCCCCCGCTATCCTTACCATCTGCCCGTGGCAATCGATGCAGGGATTTAGCTGCCGGCCGTAGCCGTACCTGGGATTTTCCACGATTTCTATCTGTTCCGGGCTGATATCAACCAACACCAGCGGCCAGCCCAGTTCCCCGGCCAACCGGATGGCTTGGCCTGCCCCGAAAAACTGGCTGCGAAAAGTCAGGGCCACTATTTCCACATCCTGCTCTTCCAGCAACTTTCCGGCCAGGATGCTGTCCAGCCCGCCGGAAAACAGCAAGAGGGCCCTGGCTTTCTTCCTTTTCTCTTCAGGTTTTTTGATCTCAAAAATTTCCATGAAAACTTAAATCGCTTCAGGATATTGAGGATCCAGGCCCGTGCTCGGATCATTCCTGAGCTTCTGGCCTGGCCGCCTTAATGATAGCAGAAAGTAATGGAGGGAATAAGCCAGGATTATATTCGCTCCACAACAAGCTGCTTCTTTCCACCTGCCCCGGGAACTCAACGAATCGAGAAGACCGACTCTCCACGCTTATATAATCTGTCCTGTCCGGCCAGACCGGACCTCATCCCCGCAAGCAAACACGGAGAATGTACTTCTTCTCATCCAACCTGTGGATGACCCTGGACCTAACTAACCCGGCAGGAAAATTATCCGCCTGAAATAGCTTTTCTGATCAACAAAAACAAACCAGGGATTATTTGCTTTCAGTATTTTATTTAATTTTATATACCGGCCCTTTTCCTGACCCAGCTGCGCCTGGACAGCCACTGCACCAGGCTGAAAGTCCAGGGACAGCGCATCAGGAAAGCAATTATTCTATTCCGGCATCCCGGGATGACGATGACCTTGTTGCCGCCCAGGGACCGCAGGGAAATCCTGACCACCCGGTCAGCCTTCATCCATAAGAACCCGGGAATTACTTCCTTTTTCATCCCGGCCACCTGGTGAAACTCGGTATGGGTCAGGCCCGGGCAAAGGGCCTGAATTTTAATCCCCTTGCCCTGGAGTTCATTCTGGAGGTTAACCGAGAACATGGCCAGGAAGGCCTTGGTGGAGCTATACATGGCCCCGGAAAACGGGCTGAAAGCGGCCACCGAGGAAACGTTGATAACCGCACCCCTGCCCCTCTTGATCATGGCCGGCAGGGCAGCCCGGGTCAGCACGGCCGGGGCCGTTACGTGGACCCGGATCATCTGCTCGGCTTCTCCCGTTTCGTCCTTATAGAACCTGCTTTTCCCCCCGAAGCCGGCGTTGTTAATTAGCAGGTCCAGGTCCTCGGTCTGCCTGATTTTCTCGGCCAGGCTGTTTATATCATAGTCCCGGCTCAGGTCAGCCGCGAAAACCTCTACCGATACTCCATATTTCTCGGTCAGCTCTGAGGCCAGGTTCTCCAGCCGGTCTTTCCTCCGGGCCACCAGAATCAGGTTGGTGCCGTTCGCGGCCAGTTGCCGGGCATATTCTTCACCCAGCCCGGCCGAAGACCCGGTTATCAAAGCCTTTCCAAATACTGTCTTCATCTTTCGCCACTCCGCCTTTCACAAAATTATTTTTTATATGATAGCAAAACGCCGTAGAAAATCTTAGCCGGCCTGCCAATTTCCTTCGCTGTGGCTAAGATCCTTCCCGGAGAGCCTGACTTATAGGGATTTTTGTCGACTTTCTTCACATCCGATCTTATTCCTGCCAATCCTGCCAATATAAATCCACCCGCCCCATTATCTGGCAAGTTTTCCAATGACCTCCTCTATTAAGAACCCTGGCCCCTGCCACCTGACCGAAGTCTTTTGCAGTCAAACTTCCCATGAAGCCCCCGACAGGATAGCTGAACAACACTCCTAAAGGCTAAATTATATCTCCGCCGCAGTCGGGGCAAACTTACTTTCCGAAGAATTCCCGGAACTTTGCCGCGGTATCACTGACGAAACACTCCAGCCTGGCCGGGACATTGTCCTGGTATAAAGATCCGGCCTGTATCAAGACACGTGAGCTTAGTCCATAAGCTCTTAGCAATGAAGGAAGCTCAACAAGAAAAAGAAAAAGGGCGGAACTCCAGGCTCCGGACTTTCACTCGCCACGCAGGACCTTTTCCTGTTAAATGCAGGAACCTTCTGGCCAGACAGATAAATTGTGCAACAGACTGGCAACAGAGTTCTACAAAGGACGAAAAACCTATTCCAGAAATCTGGGGGCCAGCAAGGCCGGCGAGCAGCCCGCTCTGGTGCTCGCCTGATACACAAGAAGTGCCGGCAACCGGCTTCTGCTGAATAGACTAACCAGGGCTTCGCCCGCCGCTCAACCCCTCTTCTTCAGGGTTTCCAGGATTTCAGAGAGCAGCTTGACCTCGGCCGAGGGCTCGGGAGCCGGAGCGGCCGCGGCTTCCTGGGCTTTCTTCTTATCCCGTAATTCCTGGATCTTTTTCATCGGGACCACGATGGCAAAATAGATAACCGCGGCCACGATCAGGAAGTTGACCACGGCATTGATGAACTTGCCCAGGGCCACCGGACCCAGGAAGATTCCCGAAAAGTCTGGCTTTCCGAAAATAGCCCCGATGAGGGGAGTCAGCACATCCCCGACCATGGAGTTGACAATCTGGCTGAAGGCGGCGCCGATGATAACGGCCACAGCCAGGTCAACCACGTTGCCGCGCATGATAAATTCTTTGAACCCTTTGAGCATTAAGGCCTCCTTTCTGGTAGCTTGATTATATTCAATTTAAATTAAGAATTGAAGAAAATATTTTCTGGCTCCGTCTCCCCGTTCTCTGGCCAGGCTCAATCCTGAAAAATATCTTTCTTCTACCCCGGCTCTCCCCTATCTTAAGCCCTTGTAATTTGATTTTTTCGCCTAAAATTTCCAGGGCGTTGTCGCCGGTCAATTCCCTCCCTAAAGCCTCAATTTATAAGGAGTTTCTACCAACCGGGCCCCCCTTGCACCAGACTTTCAGCTGATGGGCCACTCCTTCCTTGACAGCCCATCTTCAGAGTGTTAATTTTAAGCCGGCCATCATGAGAACAGTCTGTTTCAGGCAGGTCAGATCCCTTTTATCTTTTCCCGATGATAGAGATAACAGTCCCGAACTGCCCCAAGCCTCTGGCCCAGACCTGCTGCGAGTCAGACGGGAAGGTCGCAACCAGGTCAGGGCTGCCGGAAAAGATTAAGAGGTAACATGAAACCCGGTCCCGGACTGAGGAAAATCTTGCTACCGAATCCCGGGCCAGGAGTCCAGGGCTCCGACTAAATGAAGTGAGGCCAAAATGAGAAGCTTTCAGACTCTATGGCCAAAATGGCAAAAACGGCTGCAAAGCCCGCTGTACCTTATTTCTTTTCTTCTGATCATCATCATACTGGTGGCCGGACTGTCCCTTCGGCACAACCAGGAAAAAGAAGTTAAAAGAATTACCTACCAGCAACTGTCCTCCATTGCCGAAATGAAAGCCGCTGACATCAGGCAATGGCTGGATGAGAGAAAGGGCGATACCCTGGTCATGACCGACAGTCCCTTTTTCACTTCCGGCCTGCTGGAGTTTCTCAAAAAGCCCACCCCTGAAAACACAGAAAAGATCAAGGACCGCCTGGCCCTGGCCGCCAAGACCTACGGCTACGCCAGGATAATGATTCTTAACGAAAAAAGAGAACCGGTAATCAGCTACGGAGGGATACCGCCGGCCAGGCTGACAGACATTCTTCTGCAGGATTTGAAGCGGGCCGAGCAATACGGGACCGTGGTCAATTCCGACCTTCATGCTCACCAGGACGAAGGTCTTATTCATATTGATTTTATCAGTCCAATCGTCAGCGCCGGAAACCAGAAAAAGCAGGTCGAGGCCTTTGTGGTCTTAACCGTGGACGCTAAGGACTTCCTTTTCCCGCTGATACAGACCTGGCCTTTCCACTCCACCACCGCCGAGACCGCCCTGGTAAAAAGGGAGGGCGAGGAAGTAGTTTTTCTAAACGAGCTCCGGCACCGCAGAGAAACGGCCCTGCAACTGCGCTTTCCTCTCAGCCGTAAGGAAATCCCGGCGGTCAGGGCGGCCCTGGGGGAGTACGGCGAATTCGAGGGGGTGGATTACCGCGGACAGAAAGTGATGTCCTACCTGGCCCCCGTACCCAACACCTGCTGGTCCATCGTTTCCAAAATAGACAAGGCAGAAGCGCTATCCGGCTGGTACAAACGCTCCACCCTTATTATCCTGTTCATGATATCACTGATCATCGTCCAGTTAACCCTGACCGAGCTCTTCTGGCAACGGCGGGAGAAGGTGAATTTCCAGCGCCTGTACGAGGCCGAGGCCAGGGCCAGGGAAACCGAGCAGATGTTCCAGGTCCTGAGCGATTCGGCCATGGCCGGCGTTTACCTGGTCCAGGACGGGGTTTTCAAGTATGTCAACCGGGCCCTGGCCGATATGTTCGGTTATAAGCAGGAAGAGCTTATCGGCAAACTGGGCAACCTGGAACTGACTCACCCCGAAGACCGGGCCATGGTCCGGGAATATAACCGGCGGCGGTTGAGCGGTGAAGTGACTTCACTCCGTTTCGAATTCCGGGGGTTGCGCAAGGATGGCTCTTTCTTCTACTGCGAGGCCCACGGGAGTACCACGGTCTATAGAGGCCGGAAAGCGATTATCGGCACCCTGATTGATATCACCGACCGGGTGGAACTTATCCAGGAACTGCTGGCCCGGGAAGCTGAAATCAGGGCCACCCTTTATAGCATCGGTGATGGTGTGATTTCCACGGATTCCAGGGGAAATATCCTGGTGATGAACCCGGTGGCAGAAAAACTCACCGGCTGGAAAGAGAGCGAGGCCAGGGGCCGACCGGTCCAGGAAGTCTTCAAGATTATAAATGAATTCACCAGGGAACCGGCCGAAAACCCGGTGGAGCGGGTCTTGCAAGAAGGTATCATAATTGGCCTGGCCAACCACAGCGTCCTGATCTCAAAAGATGGACGTGAATTTCCGGTGGCCGATAGCGGCGCTCCCATCATAGATCCCGGAGGAGAGAATATCGGTGTCATCCTGGTCTTCAGGGACCAGACAGCGGAGAGAGAAGCTCAGAACCAGATCCTGAAAGCCCGAGAAGAGCTCAGGGAAAAGAACCGCTTCCTGGAAAATCTGATGGCCAACCTGCCGGGCATGGTCTACCGGTGTCAGAACGACCGTCAGTGGACGATGGAATACATAGCCGGCACCTGCCAGGAAATCACGGGCTATGAACCGGAAGACCTGATCAATAACAGAAAAATTTCCTACAGCCAGTTGATTGTGCCGGAGCACAGAGAATACCTGTGGAAAAAATGGCAGAGGGTCCTGGCCCAAAGAGGAGTGTTCGAGGACGAATACCAGATCAGGACCGCGGACGGTCGCACAAGATGGGTCTGGGAAAGGGGCTCCGGCGTTTTTGACAGGTCGGGGAACCTGGTCTGCCTTGAGGGTTTCATTTCTGACATAACCGAGAAGAAAAGGGCCGAAGAAGAACTGGTCAGGAGCGAGCGGGAAAAATCGGCCATTTTTGCCACCATTTCCGAACATATCCTGTACCAGGCCCCGGACCATACCATCGTCTGGGCCAACCGCGCGGCCGCTGAATCCCTCGGAATGAAGCCCGAAGAACTGGTCGGACATAAGTGTTATGAACTCTGGCATCAAAGGCAAAGCCCCTGTGAAATCTGCCCGGTGGCTCAGGCCCGGGAAACAGGCGAACCGGATAAAAAGGAGGTCCAGTCACCGGACGGCCGCTGGTGGGATATCAGCGGTTATCCCATGAAAGACGAGGCCGGCAGAACCGTCGGGATGATTGAGGTCACCTCAGAAATAACGGCCCGCAAAAAGGCCGAGCAGGCCCTGAAAGAAAGTGAGACCAGATACCGGGCGCTATTCGAGGCGGCCAACGACGCTATTTTTCTCATGGACAAAGACATTTTCATAGACTGTAACCCCAAAACAGAAGAGATTTTCGGCTGTTCGCGCCATAACATAATCGGCCAGCCTCCATACAATTTTTCCCCTGAGAAACAACCCGATGGCCGTGATTCCAGGGAAAAGGCCCTGGAAAAAATCGAGCAGGTGCTGAAGGGAAAACCCCAGTTCTTTGAGTGGCTCCACTGCCGGTGCGATGGCACTCCTTTCTACGCCGAGGTCAGCCTGAATTTAATAGAAATTGGTGGAAAACAACTCATCCAGGCCATAGTCCGGGATATTGACCGCCGCAAAAAAATGGAACAGGCCTTGAGGGAAAGCGAGGCCAGGTTCAGGCGGCTGGCCGAGAACGCCAGGGACCTGATTTACAGGTACCGGTTTTCACCCGAAAGGGGCTTTGATTACGTGAGCCCTGCGGCCACTCCTATTACTGGCTACACACCGGAAGAACACTACGCTGACCCGGACCTGGGATTCAAGCTGGTGCTGGAGGAAGACCGACAGCTTCTGGAAAACGTGGCCGCCGGCAGGATCTCCGAGCCAGTGGTCCTGCGCTGGCGAAAAAAGGACGGCTCGATCATCTGGACGGAGCAGATCAACGTTCCCATCTACGATGAATCGGGCCACCTGGTGGCCATTGAAGGAATCGCCCGGGACATTACCGAAAGAAAACAGGCCGAGGAGGCCTTGAGGCAATCATTGCGGGAAAAGGAAATCCTGATCAGGGAAATCCATCACCGGGTTAAAAACAACATGCAGGTAATCAGCAGCATCCTGAACCTGCAATCCGCCCTGCTCGATGACCCCAGGGCCAAGGCCGCCTTCAAGGAATGCCAGTACCGCATCAGGTCCATGGCCATGGTCCATGAACGTCTTTACCGGGCTAAAGACCTGACCAGCATAGATTTTTCCGACTACCTCAACAACATGGCCAGGAATATTTTCCTCGACCAGCAGGTCAAACCCGAACAGGTCAAGCTGCACGTCGACATTCAACCAGTCAACCTGAATATCAATACCGCCGTGCCGCTGGGCCTGATAATGAACGAGCTCATTACCAACGCCTTCAAACATGCCTTTCCCTCGGGACGCAAAGGAAACCTATGGATTAAACTGAAGAAGAAGGGAGAAAAGCGGGCCGAGCTGGTGGTCAAGGACGACGGGGTGGGATTGCCACAAGGCATGGATTTCCAAAAAGCAGAATCCCTGGGCCTGGTTATGATTAACACCCTGGTGGACCAGATAGAAGGCAAACTGGAACTGGTCCGCGGAAAGAGCGGCGGGACCGAGTTCAGGCTGACTTTCCCCTGCTGAAGCAGACCGGGAGCCGGAACGGGAAGACATTGAATTAAGAAGCAGGGCTTAATCCGAAAAGATTTATAAACAAATTTCGGTCCAGCAGCCTAGATTCCGATTCTTCGGTTGACCTCAAGAGGCCCATCATAAGATTCGGAAACGAACCCGGATTATAACCGGGAGCTGAAGGCAGATTTTATACTTAATTTGACAGAAGCGGGGCAGCCGGGAAATAGATATCGGGTTGTACCAGGGGTTCTCAAGCTGGTTGGGCCAACGACTCCTGGCCGGCCGGCAGCCGAATCAGAAATTATGGAAGCGTAGGTTTCAAGTAAAGGCCCGTGGGGCCTCGATCGCTCAATCAGGCAATTATATTAAGGTTTTCGTCTATAAATTACATTCACCCCAAGCCAGCTCAGACCTCAAGGAAACCGGGAGAAAGAACGCGGCCTGATTATTAGAATTTATGGGGTGTATAATGGAAGAAATGTCGGAGATTTGCGTCAAAAATATCGATGTGTGTTTTTTTATACCTTTTCTATCGTTTGTCGCCCCCGAACGCCAATATTCACCCTTTATAAATCAATGGAGGTTTACATGAGAAAGCGACTGTTACCAATCCTGCTGGTAATGGCGGTTTTGCTGGCTTTTTCCTTCTCCCTGGCCCAGATGCCGCCGCAGCAGCAGATGAAGCCGGAAGAGGTGAAGAGAGCCCTCAACCTGGTTTCCAAGACGGAACCGGTTCCCGAGAAGTATAAGGTGGGCTTCGAGTCCATCACTCCCCGGGATACCCTGTCCATGCTGAACTACCTGGCCTCGGACTGGATGGAAGGAAGGGAGACCGCCAGCCGCGGTTACGCCATGGCTGCGGATTATGTCGTCTCCCTTTTTAAGATGTGGGGAGTCAAGCCGGGCGGAGATTTGCCCAGGGCCGATGTCAACATCGCCAGGGCCATGGCCGGGCAGAGTTCCAGGCAGGCCATGTCAATGGAGCGCAGCTACTTCCAGGAATTCACCCTGAAGGAAATCACCGACAGCCGGGCTTCGGTCAAGATCGAAGTGACCAGGGCCGGTTTCACCAAAGCCAGGACCTTTGAAAGCGGTGTCGATTTCATGAGCACCCTGTCTTCCGATGAAGACCTGAGCGGCCCGGTGGTCTTTGCCGGATATGGCATCAAAGAACCGGCCGCGGGCTGGGACGAGCTGAAGGGACTGAACCTGAAGGATAAGATCGTGCTGGTGCTGAGCGAGGCCCCTGGCAAAGATGACCCGAAATCTCCGTTCAACAAGACCAAGGAACTCAAGGAAAAATATTTTCCTCAGGCCCAGGCCATGCAGATGATGTTCATGAGAAGGGGTGGCCGGGGTTTCAACAAGCTGGAAGAAATTTACAAGCAGTCGCCGGCCGCGGTACTGGTGGTTCAGAACACCGGGAAGGATACGGACATTTACAACATGCTGACGGCAGCCCAGAACCGGCGCCAGAATGACGAAAGGCCAATCATCAACCGGCCCCGGAGCAGGATGGTCATCCCCGGAGCCCGCGACTCCATGGCCGGCATGATGGGCGGAAGCAACGTGCCCACCCTGACCATAACCAGGGAAATGGCCAACCTCATCCTGGAAAACAGCGGGAAGACGATCGACGAATTGAAGCAGGTCATAGAGAGCACCTACAAGCCTGCTTCCCGGGAGCTGCCCGGAGTCAGGGTCAGCCTCAATTCCACGGTGAAAGCCAACCTGGTCAGGACCATGAATGTCATCGGGTACATTGAGGGCTCGGACCCGAAGCTCAAGGATGAATACTTCGTGCTCGGGGCGCATTTCGACCACCTGGGCATGTGGGAAGATTACATTTTTAACGGGTCGGATGATAACGCTTCGGGTTCGGTGGGCGTGATCGCCATCGCCAGGGCCATGGCCCTCAATCCCGTCAAGCCAAAGAGGAGTATCGTCTTCTGCCTGTGGACCGGCGAGGAAAAGGGTTTGCTGGGAAGCAGGTACTATGTGCAGAACCCGACCTTCCCCATGGAAAAGACGGTCGGCTACCTGAATTACGATATGATCAGCCGGCCTTACGACGAACAGACTTTCGCCCGCTATGCCAACATGTTCAAGGTGCAGGGGGTGGAAGACCTGGTCAAGCAGATCCGGCCGGCCTATTTTGTTACGGTCAACGCCACCAAGGATTCAGGCTTCTACGAGATCCAGCAGGAGATGAATAAGTACGTCGGGCTGGACCTGTTCATCAGGGAACCGGAGCTGGGCCAGGGCGGCGGAGGTTCGGACCACTCCTCGTTTGCCGCGGTCAAGAAACCGTATGTTTATTACATGACGGCCATGCACCCCGATTATCACCTGACCGGTGATAGCCCGGACAAGGCCTCGGGCGAGCTTCTCAGCCGGGTGATCAAGCTGGGTTACCTCAGCGTCTTCGCCTTCTCCGACAAATAACAACAGATAAAGAGGGGACACCTGCAGGTGTCCCCTCTTTTCACCTTTTTGGTTGTTTTCTCTGCCTTAAAACCTATGCCTAGAAACGGGGACACTTACAGGTGTCCCCGTTTTTCCTTCTTTTTTTCTTTATTGCTGCTATCAGTCTTTTCCGCCCTATAGCAGATAGCCAGATTGGGAATCTGCAGTGTCCCCTTCTTTTCCCCTCGTTTGATTTCGCCAGCTCAACCTTATTCCAAGCTCTGCTTCAAGTCTTTTTATAAAAGTCTCGCTTCCCAGTGGCACTCCGTTCCCGTTACTCTGTCTAAAGGTTTTCAGGTCATGCTCGCATTCCGTTTCACCTAAATAACTCTTCCAATCTTCCACACTATAGGCCAGAGGTATCGGACTCAACAGACCATCATTAATATTTAATGCATGAGATCTGGCACTTGACCACTTATAATCTTCAGCACGATTAACAAGTCCAGCCCTAACCGGATTGCGTTCGATATATCGCATGCACCGGTAAAGATATGTTTCATCCATTGGATAGGAAATAAAACGCCCCTGCCAGAGATGCCCCTTCCAATTGTTCCTGATGTTGATAAGAAGGGTATATTTTTTATGGGTTTCAGAAATAGCCCTTCTCAGACTCGCAGCATCTTCAGGAACGGCGATCATATGAACATGATTATCCATAAGGCAATAACACCAGATCTTTACTCTTTCAAGACGGGATTTATGGTTCAAGATTTCTAGATAGAGTTGTTTGTCATCATCCGTGAAAAAAACATTTTGATTCCTATTCCCGCGCTGGATAATATGATGTGGGGCGTTTGGAAATATTATCCTTTTTATCCTTGGCATAACACATAATAAGACGCAAGAAACTTGTTTTATTTATCAAAGTCATAGAATTTTCTTTTGGGGACAGCTGCAGGTGTCCCCGGATTCAGGACAGAATTCTAAGGGGAAGTGACAATAAAAAAAGGTAAAAATGGGGACACTTGCAGGTGTCCCCTCTTTTACCCCTGTTTAGAGGTTGAAGCGGTAGGAGAATTTCACCAGGAAGATGTTGTCGCCGGGGGCGGTGAACAGGTTGCCCAGGTCTCGCCACAGCGAGAGTTGCCCCGGGTAGCTGAAATCGGCTCGGTTCTGGGTCCAGACCAGGTACAGCAGCGACCCCGGTCGGTACTCCCACCTCAGCACCACCGTGCCCCGCATCGACTTGTAGTTAAAGTCCGGGTTATAGATATAAAATGCAGCCGCCGGCCCGTCTCCGTCCGGGTCGACCAGGTATCGACCGTCCTCTTCGCTGATGGTTGAACCGCCCTCCCCGAACACCAGGTAATCATAGGCCCTGGGACGGTTGAGCTGCTTGAACCGGTCGTACTTGCCCACGGCTATGAACGGTTGAAGGTAGGCCTGCAGGCTGAGCGTCGGGGTAAAAATCCAGTTGATCCTGATTTCGCTGGCCACGATCTTCTGGTCGATGCGCCCGAAAATGTAGCGCGCACCGAAAGTCTCGGTCATCAGCGCATCCGTCACTTTCCTCACCCACTGGGTTTCGTTCCTGGAAAAGCTGACCATCGGCCCGACCGACAGGCTCAGATTGGTCCTTGGCTTCCAGCGCACCGAAAAATCGGCCATCCATTCGCTGGCATCGTTATGGGCCCACTGGTAGGATACGCTTCCCTGCAGAACTACCGGTTGCCTGGAATCGCTGTTCACAAACAGCTGGTTCATTACTCCGTAAGGTGACAGGGCCAGAGGTCCGCCGCGCGTCAGGCGGTTGCTCAGGGCCTCGGGCACATAGATCAGGGTATACTCGAAATTCCACCAGTTTTTCAGCACGCCCTGAAAACTCGTGGCCAGGCAATTGAAGGTGCGATTCCCGCCGAAATCATACTGGACCGACCCGCCCAAAATAGCGGTCCACTCCCGAAATATCTTTCCCGGCCTGGTCCACTGGTATCCATAGAGCCCCATGATATCCACCACATCCGAGCCTGAACTCTGGAAGCCAACATCGTTGGGGTCAAATCCCGGAGACAGGGCACCGGCCGACAGCAGGAACAGGTGATGGCCCTGCTGCTTGGCCAGCTTGAATTGTCCGGCCCAGCCGTTCAGGCTGGTGGCCTCCGGGTTGAGGCTGACATGAGTGGCATCAGGTCTCTGGAAATAGTGCATGGATGACTGCTGCAGGCGGTAGATATCATCCTGACTACCCTGGATGAACGTCCCGCCCAGCCAGCCGCCGACCACCCAGGTCCTCTTCTTATCCAGGAAAGACCAGCCGTCCATGGCCAGGCTGAAAGCCCGCCTGTTGAGAATGGCCGCAAGGATTTCGGTGTCGAGGTCTCTGACCACAGCCGTGGCCATGAAGCCAATCCCATGCTGACCATCTTTGATCTCTTTCTGGGCCCTCAGGACACCGTAATAGGAGAGTGGCTCGACTTCATCCTTATACCGCTCTTCGAGGTCATCGACCGTGGCGAATTCACGGGCCGTGACCGCGCTGATAAGGCCAACGTTCCAGCCCGAACCAATTTTCCCGGTCAGCTTGAAAGCTCCCAGGATGGTGGTCCTGTCCGGTAAATTTGAGTAGCCCTCATGCACCGGGTATCCCTGGGGTGCCCGTCCTATCCTCCGGCTGTAAAAAAATCTCGGGTTCGGCCAGTTGATGTTAGCGTTCACATAAACGCCACCCCGGCCGAAATGGTTGAACATCGATGCCCCCTCGATGAAGAACGGCCTCTTTTCCTGGTAATAGGTTTCGTAGGCGCTCAGGTTGATGACCGCGGGGTCAACTTCAACCTGGCCGAAATCAGGGTTAATGCTGACATCAAGGTTGAGGTTGCTCTTCAGCCCGACCTTCAGGTCAAAGCCGGCATTGCCCAGGTATTTGTGTCCGGTCTCGAAAGGATTGCCCGGTTCAGCCGGGCGAAACTGGGCCTGTCCCACCGAATAGGGATAGAGCTCCACCCGCCGGCCCGGGTTGATACTCTCGATTCCCTCCAGCCTGGCGAAGCGGGAGACATGGGCGCTATCTTCTTTCGGCACCCAGGCAAAGGACACCCTTTCCTGCTTGCGTTTGATGGTGCGCTTGAAATTAACACCCCAGGTATAAGTCTCTTTCCGCGGGAAACGCAGCTGGTTGAAGGGAATTTTCATTTCCAGCGTCCAGCCATCAGCCACCCGGGCCACTTTTGCCTCCCAGATTCCGTCCCAGGTTTCATCCTCGCTGATATCGTTGAAAAGGACTTCATCCACAATTGACCCGGAAGGATTAACGCCGAACAGGAACCCGCTGCGCCGATCAAAATACGGATCCACCGCAAAGAAAAACCAGTCTGACTCCACGAAAGAATCGCGGCGGCCCAGCAGGCCGACTATCCCTTTCGGATCCGAATCGTGACAGTAAGCAGCCACGTAGAGGTTGGCTTCGTCATAGGCCACCCAGGCTTCGGTCTTCTCCGTAGCCGGGGCCCCGTCGACCGGGTCGCGCTGAAGAAAATCGCTGACCGGTTCATTTTTCTTCCAGACCTCTTCTTCCAGCAGGCCGTCAAGTCTGATAGGCTCCTTCAGCCGTATGGCTCTGACCAACTTCTGTTCCTGGGCCTTTTTCAGGGCTTCCTTATCGATATCGGCGGATTTTGCCGGTGGCTTGTTTCCGGTGGCAGCCCTTAAACCCGAAAGGCCCAAAAGAGTAAACAGGATTAAAACCACTACCGTGGACAGGATAACTGCTTTTTTTGTCATGTTAACCACATTCCTTCGCATAATGTTTCGAGCTCAACCTTTCCAGGCATCAACCCTATAAACGAAAATGGCGCCGTTAAAGTTCACCCGGCGAAGGAAAAAGGGGACACTTTAAGGTGTCCCCGAATCTTGAGCCTGATTTCTTGGGGAAAAATCGGCCCGCCCCCAGCAAAAAGGGGACACCTGAAGGTGTCCCCATTTCTTATAGAAGGACGTTCCTAAGTCGTTGTAAATGAAAAATATAACTGGCAGGAAAATGGGGACACTTGAAGGTGTCCCCTGTTTCAGCCGCTGATCACGGTGCGGTTCCGGCCGGTTTCCTTTGCCTTGTAAAGCCCGGAATCTGCCTGGTGAATCAGGCTGGCCAGGTCGCTCACCTTGTCAGACGGGAAACTGGCCACGCCGGCACTGAAGGTGACCTTAAAATCAAAGGCTCCGTACTGCAGGCGCATGGTTTCGACTGCAGCCCTTAATTTCTCCATTATCTGGTAAGCATCAACGGCCGAAGCCCCGTTGAAGACCAGCAGGAATTCTTCTCCGCCGAACCTGATGACCAAATCGGAAACCCTTATATTATGGGTGAAGACTCCGGCCAGGGTTTTCAGGACAAAGTCTCCAGCCTGGTGTCCGTAGGTATCGTTTATCTTCTTGAAATAATCGATGTCCACCATGGCCACGGACAGGGGCATCCGGTAACGCTTCGAACGCTCAAATTCTTCGTTGAGGCGCCTCAACCCGAACCTGCGGTTGAGGACCCCGGTCAGCTCATCAATGGCCGCCATCACCTCCAGCCTCTTCATGATCAGGGCGTTGTAGATAAAGGGAGTGGCCTGAACTATAAAATTCCTGGCTTCCAGAGTGGTGAAATCATGCTTGAAGGGCTCCCTGGAAACCAGTCCGCACACCCCGACCTCCTCATTCTGGTACTTGAGTGGAATGAGGGCTATGTTCCTGGGATCAAGCTGACCCACCCCGATGTCCAGATGAACGGCATCACCTTCTATACCTGAAACCACCAGTGGCTTACCCTGCTTCAAGAGTTCGTGCCAGAAATTATCATCAATCTGCTCCTTATTGATGTCAACAGATTGGCTTCGGACCAGACGGAACTCCCCTCTTTCCAGGACCAGGAGGAAGCTCCCCTGGCCGCCGAAGTAGTCGCTGAAGGTATCCAGCACCACCGCGGCCACGTCCTCTAGTTTCAGGCTTCGCTTCAACTTATCCAGGAAGTTATCAGTGGTCCTCTCCACCTCGACAAAATTGGCCACCGAGGCAATCAGGTTATTGAAATCACCGGAAATCGTGCCCAGAATATCGGCCGAGGAAGCCTCCACGTAACAGTCTTCGGCGCGGCATTTTTCCGAAGAGGCCGGGTCGGCCCGGTAGGCTTCGAGCTTGGCCTGAAAGAGTCCCATCCTGGCCGACAGCCCTGAAAGAAACCGGTGGACCACACCACGAAAAATTAAATAGTTGCACAGGCCCACGATCAGTCCGGCCAGGATGCACATCGAAAAAAATAGCGGCGTCAATACCCTACCGGCCGGAAGTTTCAGCAGCCAGAGGGTAAAGAAAGGAAAGATTATCCCCATCAGCAGTCCAAAGCCCAGCATAAAAATGAGCTGGTCTCTAACCACGCTTCCGGTTATGCTCTTCATGCCTCCCTCCCCAAACGGCCTGATATCTACCTTCCCGATTATAATATAAAAAAGCAAAAAAAGGGGGCACCGTTAGGTGTCCCCCTTTCTTCTCTCGGTGCTATTTTAATGTGTTGTAATTAATACATTTACGAGGACGGAAAAAAGGGACACTGTAAGGTCTCCCCATTTATGTGGTCCGACCCTTTGGGGCTCGGACCACGGTCAGGAAAAAGGGGGGTTAAAAGATGGTGACTTCTATCAAGACAAAAATCATATCAACCCCTGAATCTACAGGGCTAAATTCAATTCCTGCTGGATGCGGCTGGCCAGCATGTTTTGCTTTCTCAGGTAAAGCCTGGCCGGCACTCCTGTCGATGAAACTAACCTGGCTAAGAATTTCGTTACCTCTCGCTTGACCGCCAGCACATCTTCCCTTCCGCCCGACAGCGTTTCGATCACGGCATCAGCCAGGGCATTGCCGGTTTCCATTCTCAACCCCTCCTTGCCCATGACCCATCTCCGGTTATCCATCAGCATCTCCAGCCGATTCCGGATTTCGTTCTTGATCCGGTGATAGGTCAGGTCTTCGGTCACCAGCCTGGAATTCCCCTGCTTTATAGACTCAAAAAATTCCCTGAAGTTCTCTCCCCGGGCCACCGTAAAAATTCTTCCCACATCCCCGGTGTGAGAATCAGTTCCGGCCACCACACCCTTGCTCTTCACCGCCGCCAGCTCCAGCACCATCCTGTTCAATTTACCGATCCGCCCCAGGTTGTATTCAAGAACCGGGAACACATCAGCCAGCTCCACCACCGCCGCCGCACTCAGCTTCTCACCGGGTTCATGCCAGAAGGGATGGTTGAAGGTGAAGGGCAGGTTCTCCGCTTCCAGGTACTCAACCAGCATCTCAATATCCCCCGCCACCCTGGCAATTTTCTCGATTTCTTCAAACTGCTGACGGCTCAGTAAATAGACATTTATATGAACCGTATGGCCAACTCTTTTCCTGTCCAGCACCTTAACTTCTACTCCGGTGACCACTCCTTCCCTCGTCCAGCCAACACGGTTGTAGGCCTCCATGGTGTCATGGTCGGTGAAACACACAAAACTCATCCCCCGGGCCCTGGCCTTCTCGTAAAGCACCAGCGGGTCAAATTCTCTAGTCGGCACGACGTCATACGAATAGAAGGTGTGAAGGTGCAGGTCAGCCGCTCTCCAGCCCTCCTTACTCAGGTTGGCAGCCTCTTCCCGGCTGATTATTCGACTGCTTCTACCGGTTGCTTTAAGATCTTTCTTTCCTTGCTCGACCATACAGCGCCTGGCTTCCGTCGAACTGCCAGGTTCGAGGTCGGAATTCAAACTGAACAGGCTCACGCCTCCCCTCCCCTGTCGCTCGGCTGATTCCGGTTGCTTGAGTTTTTCAGTTTCTTTCTCCATCTTTACTCTCATTTTCTTTCTCATTTCATTTGCTTTATCCAACATGAGAGTAGCACACCACAATTAATAAAAGGGGTAGGTCAGGTTAAATTTCTGTTAAGAGGGGCTAACCATAGAATCCAGCCCAAAAATAGCGCCCCGACCATATAAGAAAACTAGTTGGGGGCTGATCCGGGTGATATCAAAGCAACTTGATATCAAATTAATTTGAAGGGTCTGGCCTGCTTCCCCTGTCCGCCCGACTCCTATAGCCCTTAACTGATAAATTTTTATTTAATAAGCCGCCGCCTGATACAACTCGTATTCTTAACTTAGATTTCCTATGTTTCCAAACTAATGACAGTGATGCCCGTGGTCGCAGCCTTCGGTCAGCTCCTTTAGCCTTTTTTCCCGGTAAGCAACCAGGACTTCCTGAACCGTATCCCCTTCTGCTTTGAGCACTGTAACCCCGGCTTCGGCCATCGAGGCCAGGCCCCGTGGTCCCATCCCGTAAACGATCAGGATATCAGGCCTTTCGCTGAGGATGTTCTCATGGGCATGACCACGGCCGCCGAAGTGTTCATCAAAATTGGCTATGGTCTTGATGTCCGCAATTTCACCACGTTCATCAATTTCTACCAGGGCGAAGTAGGGAGCCCGGCCAAAATGCCCGGCCAGCCTGGAGCCCAATCCCCGCTGGTCCTCGACCGCCATGATAATTTTCTTGGTCATCAGAAACCTCCAGCCATATTTCATTTTTATATTATGAACATATGCTCATAATGTCAATAGCCCTGGCCTACTAATTACCAAAGCTAACCGGTCAGGTATCATTAAGGGACTTGACAAGTTATGAACATATGCTCATAATATACCTGAGCTGAGAATTGAACTTACTTAGCGACCTGAGGTAGACGTCAATGCCCAGACCTTTTTGCCGACGACGCATTGGCTGGCAGCCCGGTAATGTTCGCTTTTTTCCTGAAGGGGCCGGCCCCGGGTCACCCGAACCAATCACTCTGAACCTGGATGAGCTCGAAGCCATTCGCCTGGCCGACCTGGAGGGCCTTTACCAGGAGCAGGCTGCCGAAAAGATGGGCGTCTCCCGCCCCACCTTTGCCCGTATCCTGGAATCGGGGCGTCATAAAGTAGCCGAAGCCCTGGTTCACGGCCGGGGCCTGTTGATCGGAGGCGGCCCGGTTGAAGTGCATCCATCAGCGGCTGGGCCTGGCCCCTGTGCCACCTGGCCCGGTCGCAGACATGGTCGCTGCGGCCTCCGTCGCCGCTTCTTAAAGGAGGATTAAGATGAACGAGAGAAGCCATAACCATCATCCTGGACGTCACGGACTTGGACCGGGCGGCTATTGTGTTTGCCCTAAATGCGGTCACCGTCAGGAACACCGGGCAGGAATACCCTGCCTGGAGGAACGCTGTCCGAAATGCGGCACGGCCCTGGTGCGCGAGGGCTCGGAACATGACCGGATGATTAAAGAAAAAATCAAAGATAAAAAATAAAAAAGATAAAAAACATTTAAATGCTCATAAAGAGATGGTTTTATGAATATGAAATTGATTATCTGCCAGACGGAAATAGTGTAATTTCTGACGCACCGCGTCCACGACTGGATTGTTACGATCAAGTGCTTTTTTTAACCAGAGATTCAAGAAATGCGTTCCCGGACCCGGCAGGCTGCCATTATCTGTCGGGAAAATTAATTGGAAATAAACAGGAGGTTTAACCATGAGAAGATATGCCGTTAGATTCTTCGGGCGAGGTCAAGGCCAGGGATATGGCCCGGGCTTTGGCCGCGGTTGGTGCCATGACTGGGCGGGGCAGGTTAATATGCCTGAAGGTTATGACTATCTCGGTCCATGCCGGTGCGGGTTTGGTCCTAATGCTTACTGGCAGGATAAGGAAACAGGCCGCCTCTTCCGGGGTTTTCCAGGTCGCGGAGGCTGGTTCAGACCCGGATATTCATGGACAGGTCGGCAGCCCTCCGAAGAAGACCTGAAAGCAGAGCTCGACTGGCTCAGGCAGGAAAAAGAAGACCTGGAAGCAAGAATCAAGAATCTGGAGGGGGCGCTCAAAGAAGAAGAAACAGGCCAGAATAAATAATTTAACTAAAATGAATCGTGTCAAATTAAGGCAGAGGTGAATCAGTTAAAAGCTTTCTTCTTGGATCCTATTATTAATTGCTATACGGGCCGGCAAGAAGCCATTTCCCTTTGAGACATCACCCTTCTCAGGCCAAGCAGGTTCAGATGGAGAAAGCCATTTTATAAAATATTAAAAAGGAGCCCGGCATGAAAAAAATTGGAATCATCATCTGTGGCCGTTACCAGTCCTGTGGCGGCGGCAAGTGCTTCCGCTCCGTCCGGGAGCGGGTTGGAGCCTTTGCCCGCTATCCCAAGGATGAACAGGTTGAAGTGGTTGGCTATTCCCACTGTGGAGGCTGTCCTGGCGGCAATGTGGAATACGTACCCGAAGAAATGATTAAAAATGGAGCTGAAGCCATTCACCTGGCCACCGGCCTGGTCGTGGGCTATCCTCCCTGCCCCTACATCCGCCAGTTCAAGGAGTTCATCGAAAAGCGCTACCGGATTCCCGTGGTCATCGGAACCCACCCCATCCCCCTGAAGTATTTGAAAATGCACGAGCAGCTCCCCTTCTGGAAAGAAATGCGAATGGAAGAACTGGCCGGCGACCTGATGAAGGAAGACCGGCAGATAATGGAAGCTTATAACTGAATCTCATAGCTATGAAAGCAGTGGTCTGGGCCGCCGCCCCGCTCGCTGGATTAAGACCCCAGACCCCGGCTCAGGTTCTAAAGACCGGTACTATAGTCTTATGAACATAGCTTGGCGTTAAAACCTGGCCGACCGGTAGAAACCTGTTCAGGCTGGCCGAGAAGGCTCAATCCACCTGCTCTTTTGAGCCATAATCTAACTTGCCATTTTCTTTTGATTTTAATAAGCTAACTGCTGAATTTTTTGAATTCCAACGACAGATGAATTGAAAAGGGAGAACATGACGGCAAAAAAAACCTACGTCACAGTTTTTTTAACGGTACTGGTGATTTGGCTGAGCCTGGCTCTTCTGGTCACAGCCCAGGAGCAACAGTCAGGGCCCCAGGCCACTCTTCAGGAATCTGGAGCCGGCCAGCACCAGGAGTTGGGTCAGCTAAGACCTCAGGGAACGGGAGCGGGTCAGGGTCCCGGTCAGGGTCCTGGCCTCAGACAGGGACAGGGACTCAGGCAGGGCCAGGGGCCGGCCGCCGGGCCCAATTTCTTTGATTTTCTCCTGCGCCCCAAGTTCATCACCATGCTGGTAATCGCCGCCGTGGCCCTGGTGCTGCTGCTGACCAAAAGGATGAACAGCCGGTTGAAGATTCTAATCCTGGCCGTTTCTACCTTTCTTTACGGTATCTCGGCCAACCTCGGCCTTAAAGTCTTCTCCGGTTTTTCCATGCACCCCTCACCCATCTGCGCCGCCACCAAGTCCATCCTCTACGGTTTCAGGATGCCGATGATCGTCACCCTGGCCGTGATTATCTTCCTGACACTGGTGGGCCCCAAGCTGTTCTGCAGCTATGTCTGTCCGGTAGGAGCCATTCAGGAATTGATAGCCATGCTGGCCGATAAGCTCAAGATCCGGAGACGCAAACCCTCGTTCCGCCTGAGCCAGACAGTTCGGGTGCTGATTTTTATAGCTTTCATCTTCCTGAGCTGGACGGCCATAATCCACACCGTTTCCGGAAACCGCACGGTTGCCCTTTCCCTCTACGACTACATCAACGCCTTCCACGGGTACGAAATCAGCCTGCAGCCTACACTGCTGGACAACCTTTTCCATTTCCTGCCCTTTATCCTCACCCTGTTCTTCGCCTTCTTCACCTACCGGCCTTTCTGCTATTTTGTCTGCCCGATTGGCCTCATCACCAACGTGATTGAGCAGATTGGAATCTTCCGGGTAGTCAAAAAGAAAGATGCCTGCACTGATTGCCTGTCCTGCGCCGCCAAGTCTCCCTGCCCGGCCGTGGCCGAGATACTGAAGGATGCGGTCCTGGTTCCCGATTGCTTTGCCTGCACCGTCTGCACCGGTGGCTGTAATCAAGACCTGTTGAAGTTCGGCATAAAGAGCAACTAAAAATATATAAAAGGGGACACCTTAAGGTGTCCCCAATTTCTATTACAATTTTTCCCCTGTAAATCTAAAGCAAAAAGAGGCAAAAAGGGGACAGTGTAAGGTGTCCCCTGTTTATCTAACTGCTGTGGCCATGTCCAGGGCCAGTTTTTTCAATTTTTCCAGGTCCTCCGGCTTGGCCGAAAATTGCACTTCCACCGGCTCCCCTATTAATTTCCAGTTGTTCTTTTGAATATGTTCCAGAATGCCCTTGACCCCGCCACCGCTCCAGCCAAAAGATCCGAACACTCCAAACACCCTATTGGGCAACCCTTTATGGGCCAGGTTGATGAGCACGTTCTCCAGCGGCGGATAGATCCAGTTGTTGTAAGTGCAGCTCCCGAAAATTACACCCTTGAAACGCCAGATTTCGTTGATAATAAATGATTCGTGAACGGTGGAGGTGTTCATCACCCGGATGTTCTTAATCCCCTGGTCTGCCAGCACCCGGGCCACGTAATCGGCCATCTTCTCGGTGCTGCCGTACATGGTGCC
>JANLFU010000008.1:0-73270 GCA_024653215.1 Candidatus Saccharicenans sp.
TTAGTTTCCTCTTTCTTGTCTATCTTTTTCTCAAAATCGAAACCGGGATACTTGGGCCGCGGATGGTAGATGGCATCCAGGGTGACCAGGAAGGAATTGGCGATGACCCGCAGGTCCTTGAGGGAAAATCCGCAATCGTCGAGCTGCCCGTCCTGGAGGTGGGCATTAAAAATTTCGGTAATGACCCGCTTGAGGTTCTGCCTGGTGGGAGAACGCAGGCTGCGGGCGGCCGCTTCCACCGAATCGGCCAGCAGAATCAAACCGGCTTCCTTGCTCCTGGGGGTCGGCCCCTGGTAGCGATAATCCTCGGCCTCGATCTTGTGGAGCTCCGGGTCGTATTTCTCCTTGGCTTTCTGGAAGAAATAACGGACGATGGAGGTCCCGTGGTGCTGGGCAATCAGGTCGGTCAACTGGCGTGGCAGTTTCAATTTTCGGGCCAGGTCAATGCCGTCCTTGACGTGGTTGACGATGACCAGGGTGCTCAGCGAGGGAGTTAGCTCCCGGTGAACATCGAAGGGAGAGGTCTGGTTCTCGCTGAAATATTCAGGTCTCTTAACCTTGCCGATATCATGGTAAAGCCCGCCGGCCTTGACCAGCATGGCGTTGGCATTGATCTTTTCTGCGGCTTTTTCGGCCAGGGTGGCCACGATCAGTGAGTGATGGTAGGTTCCCGGCGCTTCCAGGGCCAGCTGCCGGAAAATCGGCAGGTCGGAGTTGGTCAGTTCGTGCAGCTTGGTGGCCGTGATGAACCCGAAGATGGTCTCAAAAACTGGAACGAGGACAAAGGCGATGGCGGCGCTGACCAGGCCGCCAAAGATGGCGCTGAAGAGTTCGGTGGCCAGGCCGGTCAGGTCGGAGAAAGTCTGCCTGACCAGGTGAAAGATCAGGACCATGATGACCTGGAAGGGGGCCAGGACCATCAACCCGGTCTTGAGGATCGAGCTGCGGCTGGAAGCCAGATAATACCTGAGGCCGTAGATGGCGGCGATCCCCCCCAACAAGACAAAGAGCACCAGGAAATAGTCGCCGCTGAGCAGGTACCCGGCCAGCAGGCTGTTTATCACGCAGTAGATGACCGCGATTTCGCTCCTGGTCAGCAGGGCAAAAATAAAGGTTCCGAACTGGAAGGGGAAGCCGAAGAGCAGGGCCTCTTTATCGACATTGATGACCGATACTGAGGCTCCCAGGGCCTCGGCGATGAACAGGCTGGACTTGTAGGCCACAAAACCCAGGAATAGGGTCAGCTCCATCATCTGCAGCAGGCGGAGTTGCTTTTCATCCCCGGTGACGTAGACGATGAAATTCCAGATGAAGAAGAAGATGATGGAATACAGAACCAGCAGCCCGGCAAAATTGATCAACCAGTGCGGCTGGCTGCTTATTTTTTGATTGATTATGGCAATCTGCCGGATGACCTCGGGAGTGGCTTCGTCTCCCTTCCTGATGATAACCTTTCCTTTTTTGATGGTGTAATAAACCGGCTCCACCTGGTTTCTGGCCTTGAGGCGGCGGATTTCCGTTTCCGGGGCATCGTAATTGATGGTCGGAGCCAGAAAGGCTGGAGCCAGGGTCTTCAACAGGTTCCTGGTGCGGGCCGGGAGTTCCAGGGCGTTTATCTCGGAAACCAGCTGGGCCCGGGCTTCCCTCAGCTCCAGGATTTCGGCTGCCTTGAGCAGCTTTTCTTCCTTTCCCCTGACCACCAGCAGGCCTTTTTCCGGCTCCCCGTGGCTGAGCAGGCTGCGCGACAGAACAATTTCCTTTGACAGGACCGGGGCCAGGGTTTCGGCCAGCAACTGTTCCAGTTCCTGCGGGAAGCGCAACCTGGCCAGGTTGTTCAGGGTGGCCTCGTCTATGTCCAGGCCGAGGTTTTCAGACAGGTTCTTCTGCAGGTCTTTCAGGCCGAGGGCCGGAGTTGAGCTCTGCCAGGCCCGGCCGCTTTCAAAAAACTGCCTGATTTTTTCGCGGGTTACCGCGACTATCTTCTGGTTATAAAAATAGACGGGGGGAATGGTGGACTCGGCCTGTTCCCGGCGACGGTCGGTGGCCTGGCTGTCCTCCACAGTTATCTCCAGCGGTGAGATTATGTCCTTGCTGGCTATCTCTCCGGGCTTGATTGAGGGCAGGGGTCGGGCCGGGAAATAGGAGATGAAAAACGAGATTATGGCCGCGAAAACAATTATGTAAAAGATGGGACTCTGGATTATCTTTTTATGCCAGGCAACCTTCTCCTGGGGGCCGGCTTCCTTTTTCTTCCGTGGCGGAAAGATTTCCTCGCTCTTAAATAGCCGGAACTTGCGGAACTGGATGGTTTTCATCTGGAATTAAACCGTCCGGGATTCAGCCCGGGCATAAGCCTTGATTATCTTGCCCACCAGGGGATGGCGGACCACGTCCTTCTCGGTGAAATAGACAAAGGCTATCTCTTTTATCGAGGACAGGATTTTGATGGCCTGGAGGACTCCGGATTTCCGTGGCTGGGGCAGGTCAATCTGGGTGATGTCGGCGGTCACCACCAGCTTGGAGTCAAAGCCCATCCGGGTCAGAATCATTTTCATCTGTTCCCGGGTGGTGTTCTGGGCCTCGTCCAGAATGATGAAGGCGCTGTTCAGGGTGCGGCCGCGCATGTAGGCCAGGGGTGCGATTTCGATGATGCCCCGTTCAACCAGGCGGTTGGCCTGCTCGTAGGGAGTCAGGTCAAACAGGGCGTCGTATAGCGGCCGGAGATAGGGATTGATTTTCTGGAACATGTCTCCGGGCAGAAAACCCAGGCGTTCCCCGGCTTCCACCGCTGGCCTGGTCAGGATGATGCGGTTGACCTGCTTGCTCTGCAGGTAGGAGAGGGCCATGGCCATGGCCAGGTAGGTCTTGCCGGTTCCGGCCGGGCCTATCCCGAAGACCAGGTCATAGTCCTTGATGGCCTGCATGTAGGCCTGCTGGTTGAGGCTCTTGGGGGCCACCGATTTCCGCTGCAGGTAGATGGGCTCGGCCGGGGCATATTCTTCCAGCCGGCCCGGGTTTTCTTCCAGCAGGTCGAGGGCGATGTGAAAATCTTCCTCTTTCAAGGTGTATCCCTTGTCTTCCAGCTCCTGGATTTTTTCAAAGTACCGCCGGGCAAACTGGACCTTGTCGGGCTCGCCGTCCAGGATGAGCTTGTCGCCGCGGACGGCCAGGCTGACGCCCAGGCGGTTTTCCAGTTTCTTCAGGTTTTTGTCGAGAACTCCGAAGAAAGAGATCCGGCGGGTATAGGGGTGGGAGACTTTTTCCATTTTATGGGATGGCTTGACCTCTGTCCATTCTGGAGTACATATCAGCTCTTCAGGTATCAAAATTAAACCACGTGCGGTTTTTTTTGTCAAGACAACCCTTTTTTCGGCTTAGGTCTGCCCTGTAAAAGATAAGGCGACAGGGGGGCCTTTTTATGTCAAGCCCATGTGCCCGGCTCAAGGCAAAGGATAGGTTTCCGGCTAACGGAATGGGCTTATAAGTTTGTCCGGCCAGCCTCATTACTATACTATCCTGAAACTGGAAAGATGACATTCATCTGGCCAGGGTTGGCCTGGCCTTAAAGGTTGAAAAACCGGCGGTTCTGTTATATAAAATCATCTCAGGAGGAATGATGGAAAAAGAGTTTACCCCGGTCTCCATACCAACCTCTCTCTATAAAAAAATAGAAGAAAAGATCAAGGGAACCGAATTCAGCTCGGTCTCCAGCTACGTGACCAAGGTGCTCAGGGAAAGCCTTTCGAAGAACGAGGAAAACAAGGAAGTTTTCAGCGCCGAGGAAGAGGAAAAAATTAAGGAAAGGCTAAAAGCCCTGGGTTACATCGATTGACGGGCTGAATGGTTCTCTAATCCCCGACCCAAAGGAGTACCCGATGATACCACCGCATGGCGGCCAACTGGTAAATCGCCTGGCCGAACCAGGCCGAAAGGCTGAAATCCTGTCCAGGGCGGACGAGCTGGTTTCAATAGTTATCGACCCCGACCTGGTCTCTGACCTGGAAAACATTGCTACCGGGGTCTATTCACCGCTGACCGGGTTCCTGAACCGGGCTGATTTCCGTAGCGTCCTCAACCAGATGAGGCTATCGAACGACCTGCCCTGGACCATTCCGATAGTCATCGATGTGGACAGGGAACTTGCCGGCCAAATCAAGCCGTGCCAGCAGGTCCTGCTGAAGACAGAAGAAATGAAGCCGGTCGGCCTGCTGACGGTTGAAGACAAGTATGAATACGACCGGGAGGAATTCAGCCAGAAGGTCTACGGTACCACCGACCCAAGGCATCCTGGCGTCGGCCGGGTCCTGGCCATGAAGGAAGTTCTCCTGGGAGGACCCGTGGAATTGCTGGAACTGGAGCCAACTCCCTATGACCGTTACCGGCTGTCCCCGAAGGAAACCAGGATTCTGTTCAGGGAAAAAGGCTGGAAGACGGTGGTCGGCTTTCAGACCCGCAATACCCCCCACCTCGGCCATGAATACGTGCAGAAGGCGGCCCTGACCTTTACCGACGGGTTGTTCATCAACCCGGTCATCGGCCGGAAGAAAAAGGGTGATTTCCGGGACGAGGTGATACTGGCTTCCTACGAGGAACTCATCAAACATTATTACCTCAAGGAGCGGGCAGTCATGGCCATCCTGAAGATGGAGATGCGCTATGCCGGGCCGCGGGAAGCCATCCATCATGCCATCATCAGGAAGAATTTCGGTTGCACCCACATCATCATCGGCCGTGACCATGCCGGGGTAGGGAATTATTACCATCCCTATGCTGCCCAGGAAATCTTTGAGGAGTTTCCGGACCTGGGCATAGTACCGCTCTTTTTCAAGTCATTCTTCTTCTGCAAGAAATGCGGTTCCATCGAAAATGAAAAGACCTGTCCCCACGATTCCTCGTCCCATATCCAGTTTTCCGGGACGAGAATCCGGGACCTGCTGGTCAAGGGCGAAATTCCGCCGCCGGAACTGATGCGGCCGGAAGTGGCCAGAATCATCCTGTCTTTTGACAACCCGTTTAATGATTAGAGCCGGGAGAGACTTCCAACAGAAAGGTGAATTAGCCTCATGAAAAAGCGACTTCTGGTGATAGGTCTTGATTGCGCCGCCCCGGCCCTGGTTTTCGACCGGGCGGCCGAGCTCCCCAACCTGAAAAAACTCATGGATGCTGGCCTACATGGAAAACTCAGAAGCTGCGACCCGCCCATCACCATCCCGGCCTGGATGGTCATGGCCACCGGGCAGGACCCCGGGCAGCTCGGGCTCTACGGCTTCAGGCATCGCCGCGGCTATGAATACAACAAGATGTGGATTGCCAACTCCACCGCGGTTAAAGAAAAAACTGTCTGGGATTACCTCGGGGAGCAGGGCCGGGAGAGCGTGCTGGTGAGCGTCCCGCCCAGTTATCCGCCGAAGCCGGTCCGGGGAAAGCTGATTTCCTGCTTTATCACTCCCTCCAGCGAACAGGCCTATACCTACCCGGCTGAGCTCCGCCAGGAAATTGAAGAGCGGTTCGGGCCGTTCAGGTTTGATGTCACTTTCAGGACAGAAGACCGGTCCCAGGTGCTGTCAGAAATCTACCAGATGACCGAAAATCATTTCCAGGTGATAGATTATCTTCTCCAGGATAAAAACTGGTCGCTGTTCTGGTTTGTGGAAATTGGCGTCGACCGGGTCCACCATGCCTTCTGGAAGTTCATGGACCGGGACCATCATCTCTACGAACCCGGTAATCCCTACGAAACGGTCATCCCCGACTACTACCGTTTCCTGGATGAGAAAATCGGACAGCTACTGGAGAAAGTTGATGACCGGACGGCGGTGCTGGTGGTCTCCGACCACGGGGCCAAGAGAATGAAGGGGGCCTTCTGCGTCAACGACTGGCTGATTGAACAGGGCGACCTGGTGGTCACCGAGCCGCCGCAGCGCGGGGAGAGCGTGGACAAACTGAAGATCGACTGGACCAGGACCAGGGCCTGGGGCTGGGGCGGTTATTACGCCAGAATTTTCCTCAACGTGGAGGGACGAGAGCCCCAGGGAATAATAAGGCCGGAAGATTATGAAGCGACCAGGGACGAGCTGGCCGAAAGGCTCCGGGCCATTCGTGGTCCCCGGGGTGAAGAATGGAAAACCGTGGTCATCAAGCCCCAGGAACATTACCCGGAGCTGAACGGAGAATATCCAGACCTGATGGTCTATTTTGACGACCTCTACTGGCGCTCGGCCGGGACCCTGGGTTACGGCACCATGTACCTTGAGGAGAACGACACCGGGCCCGATGATGCCGTTCATGATTACGAGGGCATATACATACTCTATGACCCGGAGAAAAAAGGCGGCCGGGAACAAGACGCCAACATCCTGGATATAGCCCCGACCATTCTCAGGTTGCTTGAAGGCCCTGAGGTCCCCGGGCTCAGGGGAAAGGTGATAGAATGATAGCCAGGCCCTAACCGGCCTTAAACCAGGATTCCTGGTGAATTTATAAAAAGTAATAATAAGGAGTTCATAGATGTGTCAGGAACAGAAAGGATTTACCCTGTGGTTTACCGGGTTGCCCTGCTCCGGAAAATCGGCCGTGGCCGACCGGGTGGCCGAGATTCTTCGTGCCCATAACCTGAAGGTGGAAAGGCTGGACGGTGACGTGGTCCGCAAGAGCCTGTGCCGCGACCTGGGCTTTTCCAAGAAGGACCGTGATGAAAACATCCGCCGGGTGGCCTTCGTGGCCAAGCTGTTGACCAGGAACGGGGTGGCCGTTCTGACTTCATTCATTTCTCCCTACCGCGAGATCAGGGATGAAGCCCGGAGGGAGATAGGGGAATTTATCGAGGTCTATGTCAAGTGTCCGCTCGAGGTCTGCATGAGCCGGGATGTTAAGGGAATGTACCAGAAAGCCATCCGCGGCGAGATCAAGGAATTTACCGGCATCTCCGACCCCTACGAGGAGCCGGTCAACCCCGAGCTGGTGCTGGAAACCGACCGGGAGACACTGGACGAGAGTGCCCGGAAGGTCCTGGATTACCTGAAGAAATCTGGTTATCTTGATGACCATGTCCATCTGTGAGGCAGCCTGATGCTCAAGTACAGTCGCTACCTGGTGACCGGCGGAGCCGGTTTTATCGGCTCCCACCTGGTGGAAAGACTGGTCAGCCTGGGCTGCCAGGTCAGGGTGCTGGATGATTTTTCTACTGGCAAAGAGGAAAATCTTTCCCACCTGTCCGGCCGGGTGGAAATCATCCGCGGCGACATCAGAGATAGAGAGCTCTGCCAGAAGGCCGCCGAAGGCATGGAAGTGGTCCTGCACCAGGCTGCCCTGGCCTCGGTGCCCAGGTCGGTTTCAGAACCGCTCCTGGCCCATGAAATCAACCTGACCGGAACCCTGAACCTGCTGCTGGCGGCTGCTCGAAAAGGCATCCGCAGCTTTGTTTTTGCCTCGTCTTCGGCCGTCTACGGCGACGACCAGACCTTTCCCAAGAAGGAAGGCCTGGAAGGGAAAGCCCTATCGCCCTACGGCGCCCAGAAATTGGCCTCTGAGAAGTACTGCCAGGTTTTCAGCCAGCTTTACAACTTCAATGCCGTCAGCCTGCGTTACTTCAACGTCTTCGGGCCCAGGCAGGACCCTGGTTCCCAGTATGCCGCGGTTATTCCGATCTTCATCACCAGGATGCTGCGGGGCCAGCCGCCGATAATCTATGGCGATGGCCACCAGAGTCGCGATTTTATCTACGTGGAGAACGTGGTCCAGGCCAATTTGCTGGCCGCCAATGCTACCGATTTCCGCGGCGAGGTCTTTAATATCGGAATGGCTTCCAGAATTACGGTTAAGGAACTGGCTGCAATTCTGAATTCGTTGCTCGGGGTCAAGATGTCGCCGGTTTATGCCGACCCCCGCCCCGGGGACATCATGGAATCATATGCCGATATCAGCCGGGCCGAGCGTCACCTCGGTTTCAGGCCAGAAGTTGATTTTGAAAAGGGATTGAAGCTGACCATAGACTGGTATAAATCCAGGATGGGCTGAGGTTGTCAGCAAATCCTTGGCAGGAGTTCCGAGGTCAGGGGTTCCAGGAGCCGCAGGCCACCGCTTGAAGTCCGGAGCAGGGCTTCGCCCTTCCGCCCGATTTTATCCTGGACTTCTCCGATGATGGCTGCCTCGCGGGAAGCGGCCTGCCTTTTAAGGAAATTCAGGACCCGTTTAGCTTCAGATTCTTTAACCACCATGAGGGCCCGGCCCTCGCAGGCCAGGTAAAGCGGGTCAATCCCGAGGATTTCCACCGCTCCTCGAAGGGCCCGGGAAAAAGGGATACTTTCTTCTTCCACCAGCAGGGGATAGCCGACCTTCTCAGCCAGTTCGGATAGCACCGTGGCCAGTCCTCCCCGGGTGATATCCCGCATCCAGAGTACGCCTTTTTTCCAGAGGGGAAGGAGAAAAAGCAGCGGTCCGCAATCGCTCCTGACCCGCGAAGACAGCCTGAAATTGTTCCTGGCCAGCATGATGGCCAGGCCATGTTCGCCCACCGGTCCAGTCACCAGTATCTTGTCGCCCGGCCTGACCTTCTCAGGCTCCGGGCATCCAACCAGGTGTCCGACTCCGGCGGTATTGATGTAAATCCTGTCAGCCTGGCCGCGGGGGACCACCTTGGTATCGCCGGTGACGATACTCACCCGGTTCCTGGAAGCAGTCTTCCGGATGGAAAGCAGGATTTTTTCCAGGGTGGCCAGTTCCAGGCCTTCTTCTATGATCAGGGCCAGGGACAGGTATTCGGGCCTGGCACCGGACACCACCAGGTCGTTCACCGTTCCGTTGACGCACAGCGTCCCGATATCGCCTCCCGGAAAGAAGATCGGGTCGACCGTGTAGGAATCAGTGGTCAGGGCCAGGCCGCCCGGCAGCAGGGCCGAATCATGAAGAGCATTAAGATACCGGTTCTTGAATACGGGCAGCAGCTTTTCTTTGATAAATTCCTGCATCAGGCGACCGCCGCTGCCCATTTCCAGGCTGACCTGTTTCATTGCTTTCTGCCTCCGGATGAATATTTATATTCGATCAGGCAGGCGCCTTCGTAAGACACCATACATGGACCCCGGGGATGTTCGGGATCACAGGACCGGCCAAAGAGCGGGCAATCCACCGGCTCAATCAGGCCCTTTAACACTTCTCCACACCGGCAGCCCAGCTTGAGAGGCTTGGCCGGTCGGAGCTGCAGGTTAAATTTCCGGACCGCATCCAGTTCCAGGAAGCGGGGTTTAAGGCGCAGACCGCTTCTCTTGATACGGCCCAGGCCGCGCCAGTCAGCCTCGTAAGGCTCCAGCATTTCTTCCATCAGGGCCAGGGCCCTGGGGTTACCCTCGGCCTGGACCACCCGGCGGTATTCGTTGGCCACTTCAGGGCGTCCCAGCCGGATTTGCCTGGCCACGGACAGAATACCCAGAAGCACATCGGCCGGCTCAAAGCCGGCTATGGCTCCCGGCACCCCGAATTTTTCGGGCACGAAGCGGTAGGCCTTCTGGCCGATGATGACGCTGACATGCCCCGGGTAGATAAAACCGTCTATGGCCACTTCCCCCGATTCCAGGATGGCCTGGAGGGCCGGGGGAATCAACCACAGGGCGGCCAGCAGGGAAAAATTCTTCAGGTTCTCAGCGGCAGCCCTCTTGACGGTGAAGGCGATGGCCGGAATGGTGGTTTCGAACCCGGCTCCAAAGAAAATGACTTCCTTTTCCGGGTTTTTGACGGCCAGCTCCAGGGCCTCTTCCGGCGAATAGACAATTCTTATTTCCGAGCCCGGCGCGGGAACCGTGGTCTGGAGAGAACCACGGGCCGTGGGCACCCTGGTCATGTCGCCGAAGGTGCCCACCAGGATGTTCTTCCTGGAGGTGACCAGGTCGATTATGGCTTCGTGGTAGTAATCGGGAGTTATGCAGACCGGGCAGCCTGGCCCGGAGACCATCGCCACTCCAGCTTCCCGCAGCAGGGGTTTCAAGCCCGAACGGTGCAGGGTCATGGTATGGGTGCCGCAGACTTCCATGATTCTCAAGGGACGGCCTATGGTCCCGGTTTCGACGGATATGGCTTTGAGCAGGCTCCTGATGGTTGGACCAGAGCGCCAGTCAGATAATAATTCCCGGGAAGGTTTTTTGCGGGCCATGGCTCAGTCGGCCGGGCTGATTTTTTCCAGCTCTTTGAAAAGTTTCAGGGTGCGGCGGGCTTCCTTCTGGTCAAGCCTGGAGATGGCAAAACCGGCATGCACTATTACCCAGTCGCCCACCTTGACCTCGGGGAGGAGGGAGAGGTTGGCCAGTACGGTCGTGCCCAGGTAATCAACTTTACCGGTACCATTGCCTTCCAGACTGACCACTTTTCCGGGCACGGCCAGACACATCTTTTCCTCCAGCCTGTAAGATACCAGAAAGGGCATACTCTGTCCATGCCCGCCGGGCCGCCTTTTTGACAATTCGGCAGGCCCTCCTTATAATGTTTTTCATGTTTGATACCCTGGAAGGCTACATCAAGCCCGGAACCGTTGAAGCTGAGCTGGTTAAACAGATAGATTTTTCCCGTCTCCCGGTTCACGTGGCCATAATCATGGATGGAAACGGCCGCTGGGCCCGCCAGAGAAACCTGCCCAGAACGGAGGGCCATAAAGCCGGGAGCGAATCGGTGAAAGAAGCGGTGGAAGCGGCGGCCCGGCTGGGAATCAAGTACCTGACTCTATACGCTTTTTCCCGGGAAAACTGGAAAAGGCCGGAAGACGAGGTCAATACTCTATGGGGTTTGCTCAGGAAATACCTGGCCGAAGAAAGCCGGGTTCTCGCGGAAAATGACCTGAGGCTCAAAGTAATCGGGGAAAGAAATGGCATTCCCTACCTGGTCAGACGGGAGCTGGCCCGCGTGGAAAGGCAAACCAGGAATAACCGCCGGATGACGGTGGTGCTGGCCCTGAATTATGGCGGCCGCCAGGAAATAATCAGGGCCATAAAGAAGATGGTCAGGAGAAAGAGCCGCCTGGAAGAAATCGATGAGAATCTGTTCTCGAGGTACCTCGACACCGCCGGAATACCCGACCCGGACCTGCTGATCAGGACCAGCGGTGAAATGCGACTGAGCAATTTTCTTCTCTGGCAGTCGGCCTACACCGAACTGTGGGTGACTCCGGTTCTCTGGCCTGATTTCCGGAAAAAGGACCTGTTACAGGCGGTGGTGGATTACCAGAAACGAGAGAGGAGGTTTGGCGGGGTGGAACCGGTTCAGAAGAAAGGCAGGACATAGCATGGGACTCTGGCAGAGAACCAAGACGGCCATCATCATACTCGGGGTTTTATTTGTCGTAATTCAGTTCGCGCCACCCTGGGTTTTTTTCCTGGCCCTGCAGCTGACCATCATCGGTGGCCTGCTGGAATTTTACAGCCTGAGCAACAGGCGTAAGTTTTATCCGAAGAAACTTTTGGGCTGCCTGTTTGCCCTGATCATCGGGGCCACCTTTTATTTTGACAGTTTTCCTTTCCTGCTGGGCTTCACGGTCATGACCCTGATCACCTTTGTGTATTATGTGATAGATACCAATACCCTGGAGAAGCTGGCCCTGTTTCCCGGTTCCTTCAGCCTGACCCTGGCCGGCCTGGTCTACGTCAGCCTGACCATGAATTTTCTCTACTGGGTCAGGCGTGACTTCGGCGTGCTCTGGCTTTATCTTCTGTTTACAGTCATTTCACTGGGAGATACCGGGGCCTTCCTGCTGGGCAAGACTTTTGGACGGAGAAAGATGACTCCCATTGCCAGCCCCAACAAGACCTGGGAAGGAGCCCTGGGTGGCCTGCTCTGGGCGGCAGGCGGTGGCTGGCTGGCCAGGACCGTCCTTCTGCCCCGGTTTCCGCTGCTGGAGATCATCGTTTTGAGCGTCGTGGTTCATGCCGCAGCCCAGGTGGCCGACCCCCTGGAGTCCTTATTCAAACGGGCCGCCGGAGTCAAGGATTCTTCCAACCTGGTTCCGGGGCACGGTGGAATCCTGGACAGGATAGATAGCTTTACCCTGGCTGCTCCCGTCTTTTATTATTTGATGAAACTGCTGATCATGAAATAAACCGAAACCTGGACCTAATGAAAAAAAGTAAAAAACGCCTGGTCATTCTCGGCAGCACCGGTTCCATCGGACAGAGCACCCTGGATGTGGTCCGGCGCTTCAGGGACAGGTACGGGGTGGTCGGGCTGGCTGCCGGACGAAACTCAGGGCTGCTGGCCAGGCAGGTAGAAGAGTTTCAACCTGAAGTCGTGGCCGTAGAAAGTGAGAAGCAGGCCGGGGAACTCAGAAGAAAGCTGGGACGTTCCAGGGTGAGGATTCTTTGCGGAGAGGCCGGCTACGAAGAAATTGCTTCTGTGGCCAAGGCAGATATGGTGGTTTCGGCCATCACCGGAATAGCCGGGCTGAAACCAACCCTGGCTGCCCTCCAGAAGGGAAAGGACCTGGCCCTGGCCAACAAGGAATCCATGGTGGTGGCCGGGGCCCTGATCAGGAAAATCGCCGCCCGCACCGGCAGCCGGATCATTCCGGTCGACAGCGAGCATTCCGGTGTCTTCCAGTGCCTTCGTGGCCGGGACAAGAAATTTATCAAGAAGGTCTACCTGACCGCCTCGGGCGGGCCCTTTCTGTGGGTGCCGCTCGAGGAACTGTCCACCAAGACCCTGGCCGAGGCCCTGAAACACCCCCGCTGGAAGATGGGCCGGAAGGTGACCATCGATTCCGCCACCATGATGAACAAGGGGCTGGAACTTATTGAAGCCCGGTGGTTGTTCAACCTCCGGTCGGAGCAGCTCGGGGTGCTGGTCCACCCCCAGAGCATCGTCCATGCCCTGGTCGAATTCCTGGACGGTTCGGTCCTGGCCCAGTTGAGCCAAACGGATATGAGAATCCCTATCCAGTATGCCCTGAGCTATCCGGAACGGCTGGAATCTCCGCTGCCCACCCTGGACCTGGCCGAAGTCAGATCCCTGGAATTTTTTCCGGTGGATGAACAGAGGTTTCCGCTGTTCGGGCTGGCCCGCAAGGCCCTGGCCGCCGGCCTGAGCTTCCCGGTGGTGCTGAACGCGGCCAACGAGGTGGCTGTCCAGGCTTTTCTGGAAGAAAGGATTTCTTTCGGCCAGATCTTTGAGATAGTAAACTATTGTCTCAATCACCACCGGCCCCGGGCTCTGGCTGAACTGGATGATATCCTGGCTGTTGACCGGGAGAGCAGGGAACAGGCCCAGCTATACCTAAAAAAGATGAAAGGGAATATAACATGACCATACTGGGCACCATAGTGGCTTTTTTGATTGTTTTTGGAATCCTGGTATTCGTCCATGAGTTCGGTCACTTTTTCATGGCCAAGCTGGTGGGCGTCAAGGTGGAAGTCTTCTCCTTCGGTTATGGCAAAAGGCTCTTCGGCGTCAAGAAGGGAGATACTGATTACCGGGTCAGCCTGATTCCCATGGGGGGCTATGTCAAGCTGCTGGGAGAGGGTATGTTTGAGAAGGACCGGCCCATTTCTCCCGATGATTTCATGGCCAAGAACCGCTTTGAGAGATTTCTCATCCTGGTCATGGGTTCGGTCATGAACATCCTGCTGGCCATAGTCCTGGTGTCCATCCTCAACATGGTCGGGGTAACCGTTCCCGAGTACCAGGAGCAGGCTCCGGTGATCGGCTGGGTTGACCCGGGTTCCCCGGCTGAGAGAGCCGGCCTGCTGGTTGGAGACGAAATCCTGGAAATCAACGGCCGGGCGGTGAAGACCTGGAGCGATGTGGAAATTGCTGTCGGCTCCAAGCCAGAAAAAGATATCCTGGTAACCATCAGAAGGGCAGGGGAGAGGCTGCAGGTTCCTCTGAAGACGGACAAGATCACCAGGTACGAGATGGGATATGCCGGGTTCCGGGCCCATATCCTGACCCAGATCATGATGGTCAACCCCGGCTCGCCGGCGGAAAAAGCCGGGCTGCAGCCGGGTGATGTGATCCTGGCGGTAAACGGCGAGCCGGTCTTTTTCTACAATTTTGTTAAGAGAATCGAAGAAAGCCCGGAAAAGCCCCTGGTGCTGACAGTGGAAAGACAGGGCCAGAAGCTCGACCTGACAGTCGTTCCAAGGAAGGAAGGGAACGTGGGCAAAATCGGAGTTCTGCAGGGAGCCAAGTCGGTCACCCGCAAATATCCCTTTTTTGCCGCCCTGGGCCAGAGCCTCAGGGAAAATGCCCGCAATACCTTCCTGGTCTTCAACTTCCTGAAAGACCTGTTTACAGGGCAGGCTTCGACCCGACAGCTGGGCGGGCCGATTGAAATTGCCAGCCTGTCCCACGCGGCCATGAAGATGGGCCTGCTGGCCATGATGAGCTGGATTGCCATCATCAGCCTGCAGCTGGGCATTCTTAACCTGTTGCCCATTCCGGTATTTGACGGAGGACAGATTTTTGTCCTGATGATCGAGGGACTGATCAGAAGGGACCTCAGCCCGAAGATGCGTGAAATCTGGATGCAGATTGGCTTCGTTATTTTCGTCTTCATAATCGTCTTTGTCATCCTGAACGATATTGTCAAAAGATTACCCAGCGGCTGGAAGAGCCTGGTTCCATTCTAATTGGAAAACCCATGAGCAAGAGTCCTGAACTTTACCCGAGGCGCCGGACCAGGGCCATCAGGGTCGGGTCGGTGGTAATCGGGGGCGGAGCGCCGATCGTGGTTCAGTCCATGACCAAGACCAGGACGGCCGATGTCCGGGCCACGGTGGCCCAGATTAAAAGGCTGGAGCGAGCTGGCTGCCGGCTGGTCAGGGTGGCTGTTCCCGGGAAGGATGACGCCCTGGCCATCAGGGAAATAAAAAAGAGAATATCAATTCCGCTCATTGCCGATATCCATTTCAACCCCCGGCTGGCCATCCTGGCCCTGGAGGCCGGGGCCGATGGGTTGAGAATCAACCCGGGCACCATCGGTTCCAGGGAAAAATTAAAAGAGGTGGTTCGCCTGGCAGCCGAACGGAAGGCGGCCATCCGGGTTGGAGTAAATTCCGGTTCCCTGGAAAAAGACCTGCTGGCCAGGTACGGACAGGTAACGGCCGAGGCCCTGGTGGAAAGTGCCCTGGGCCAGGTCAGGCAGCTTGAAGACCTGGGCTTCCATGAAATAAAGATTTCGCTCAAGGCCTCGGATATTCACCGGACGGTGGAAGCTTACCGGCTCCTGGCCGACCGGGTTGATTACCCGTTTCATGCCGGTATTACCGAGGCAGGTACCCTGCTTCGTGGGAGCATCAAGTCGGCGGCCGGGCTGGCCCTGCTCCTCAGCCAGGGTTTGGCTGATACCATCCGAGTCTCGCTGACCGCGCCGCCCGAAAGGGAAGTTGAGGTGGCCTATGAAATACTTAGAAGCCTGGGCCTGGAAAGCCGGGGAATAAATTTTATATCCTGCCCGGGCTGCGGGCGAACCGAAGTCGACCTGCGAAAAATCGCGACCGAAGTTGAGAAGAAGCTGGCAGGGATAACCGCCGGGCTGACCGTAGCTGTCATGGGTTGCCCGGTCAACGGTCCGGGTGAAGCCAGGGAAGCTGATATTGGAGTGGCCTGCGGCCGGGAGGCCGGGGTAATCTTCAAGCGCGGCCGGGTGTTTAAGAGGGTACCTGAGCCGGAGATCGTGGCCGCCCTGGTCCGGGAAGTTGAGGCCATGGCCAGGGAGCTGGAGAAAATGGGTTCTGAAGTTACGGAAGACAGAAGGAGTAGCAGGTAGTTGAGGCGAACGGAAGAAAAAAAACGTGGCTTGAATAAGAACCTGGATACAAAAAAGGCTCTGGCCAAGTATCAGCGCCTGGTTGAAATATTGAAATCATTTGACGGCCTGCTGGTGGCTTTTTCCGGGGGAGTGGATAGCAGTCTGCTGCTAAAGGCGGCGGCCGATTCCGGGGTCAAGGTCCTGGCCGTCACCGTGGATTCACCCATCTACCACCGCCAGGAGATAAATAACGCCCTGAAGATAGCCAGAAAACTCGGGGTTCCTTTCCGCCTGGTTAAGTCGGACGATTACCTCAGGGAGGATTTTAAGAAAAACGACCTCCTGCGCTGTTACCACTGCAAGCTGGCCATTTTTTCAAGGCTCAAGGAAATTGCCAGGAAAGAAGGACTGTCCGCGGTGGTCGAGGGATCCAACCTGGATGATGAGCGCGATTACCGTCCGGGCAGGAGGGCCCTGGCCGAGCTGGGCATCCGTTCTCCCCTTAAAGAAGCCGGGCTGGGCAAGTCGGAAATCCGGTTTCTGGCTAAGTCCTTTGGCCTGCCTAACTGGGACCAGCCGGCCAATGCCTGCCTGGCCACCAGGATACCTTATGGCCAGCCGGTGGAACTAAAATGGCTGGAAAGAATTGCCGCCGGAGAAAACTTTCTGAGGAAAATGGGCTTTTCCCAGGTCCGGCTGCGCCACCATGGTGAGCTGGCCAGGATTGAGGTCTGGCCGGAGGAGCTGTCCCTGGTCATCAGTCAACCCAACCGGGAGAAGATAGTACGCCGGTTGAAGCAGCTTGGCTGGAAATATGTAGCTTTCGACCTGGAAGGTTATCGCACCGGGAGCCTGAACCCGGGCGGTTTGAAAACCTAAAATTTACCAAACTCAGGCCTTGTCTGCCGG
Source organism: Candidatus Saccharicenans sp. (assembly GCA_024653215.1). Lineage (GTDB taxonomy): Bacteria > Acidobacteriota > Aminicenantia > Aminicenantales > Saccharicenantaceae > Saccharicenans. Next base: position 16,631 of record JANLFU010000008.1, read on the forward strand.
CTCCACCAGGTTGGCCGGCCTTTCTCCTCTCAATCCCCGGAGCAGGTTCTCGACCGCCATGAAACACATCTTCCGCCTGGTTTCCCGGGTGGCGCTGCCGATATGGGGCAGCAGGACCACGTTATCCAGACTCAGCAGTTCCGGCTCTATGGCCGGTTCATTTTCATAGACATCGAGGCCGGCTCCCCAGAGCTGTCCCGTCTTCAGGGCTTCAACCAGCGCTTTTTCATCGACTATGGGGCCACGGGCCACGTTGACCAGGACGGCTGTATTCTTCATCAATTTGAGCCGCTCGGCAGAAATGAGGTGGTGCGATTCCGGAGTCAGTGAAGCATGGATGGAGATAATGTCGGCCTCCCTGAGCAGGTCATCCAGTGATCGAAATTCCACTCCCAGCTCTTTTTCCAGGGAGGCTTCCAGCCGTTTGGGGTCGTGGTAAATTATCCGCAGGTTGAAGGCCCTGGCCCTTCTGGCCACGGCCCGCCCTATGCGTCCGAAACCTATCAGGCCCAGGGTCTTGCCCGAAAGTTCCAGGCCCAGGAACAGGTCAATCTTCCAGCCGCGGAACCTGCCTTCCCGGCAGAAACGGTCGGCCTCGACCAGGCGCCTGGTGGTGGCCAGAATCAGGCCCAGGGTCAGGTCAGCCGTGGCCTCGGTCAGAACGTCCGGGGTATTGGTGACCAGCAGGCCCCGGCTCCAGGCATACTTGAGGTCGATGTTATTAACCCCGACAGCACAATTGGAAATGATTTTCAGGTTCGGGGCCCGGTCCATAACCTCGCGGTCAATGGTGTCAGTCAGGAAACAGAGCAGTCCCTGCTTGTCCGCTATCCTGGCCAGGAGCTCTTTTCGGGGAAGGATCATCTCTTCCGTGGCCAGCTCCAGGTCCACCTGGCTGGCCAGGTAATCCATGGCTTCGGGAAGCAGCGGGTGAGTTAACAGTACTCTTGGTTTCATGCCGGAGCTCCCTTCAGGAGTCAAATATTAAAGGATAAAAATACTTAGCCGTGGCCGCCATAACTTCCGGGCCGTGGCTGCCGTTTTTCCAGCGTCCACTGAATAGCTCGTCAGATACGATAAACAGGCCGGCTGCTCTCAGACGGTAAAAAGCGGCGAACGACAGGACGGCCGAGATTTCCATGTCCACGGCCATGATTTTTTTACGCTGCAAACTTTTCATCCAGCTGGCCGTTTCCCGGTAGGGGGCGTCGGTGGAGACGATGGCTCCTTCGGTCCAGGTGAGGTTACTCTCAGATAGAAACAGCCTAAGTTCCTTAAGTGCCCCTGGCGAGGGAAAATAAAAGCCGTTGCTGGCCCGGGAGTAATGGCGGGAGGTCCCTTCCCGGCTCAGGGCTTTAACCGGGAGGAAGGCCTGACCGATCACCAGCTCTGGAGAAAGAGAACCGCAATAGCTCAGCAGCAGGATTTCTCTTAGGCCGAGCTGCCTTGTCTTTTCCAGGGCCATGATACCGGCCGGGGCACCCAGGCCACCCAGCAGCACGGCCGCCTGGCCCAGGTAGAAAAGTCGGCCTGGACCGACAGTTAAACTGGCCGAGGAAGACCGGGATAAACGGCCTGGAAGCTCGCTGCCAGGAAAGAACGGAAAATAAATCAATCGGCCTTCGGGCAGGGGCGGACCCGATAATTCCGGCCTGGTAATGGAAGGCTCTTTTCTCATTTTTCTCTCTGAAATTACCAGAAAAATGACGTGGAGGCAATTCCCGGTTGAAGGCCTTTGGTTTTACAAAGGTTCAGAGCTGGATTAAAATTCTGGGAAAAGGACGTTATGGTTTTTCGAATCGTAAAGCTCAGCGACCTCAACCTGGAAGACAGGCGATTCCGTTTCACCCTGAATTCGGCCGATTCCCGGCTGCTGCGCTCCATCAGGGCAGTTGGGGTGCTGCAACCGGTGATCGTCACGGCCCGGCAGGACCGTCAGGTGCTGGTTGACGGCTGGAGGCGGATTGAGGCCGCCCGATCCTGCGGACTGGAAGAGCTTCCGGCGCTGGAAATAGCAGAAAAGATTGGCGACCCGGCCGTCTTCCTGGTGGCTTTTTTTGAAAATTATGGTCAGCGGCCATTCAGCCTGGCCGAGAAATCTCTGGCCATAAGGAAATTTTATGACTTCCGGCTGAGGGCGAATGAGATCATCGAGCGGATCCTGCCTCTCCTGGAACTGCCCCCAGAGCGCCGGATGCTGGAACTTATGCTGGAGGTCTCTGTCCTGGAAGAAAGGTTTCTTCAGGTAATCCACCGCCGGGATTGGAAGCCTGTTACCGCCGAACAGTTGCTGAGTTTTCCCCCGGAAGAAAGAGCCTGGCTCTTATCGTTGATTGAAAAATTAACTCACAACCAGCAGCGCGAGGTGATAGAAAGTTTCTATTCACTCAAAAGAAAGACCGGGAAAAGCCTGGAAGACCTGGTCAGAAAGGAAAAACTGGCCGGCCCGACAGAGCGCCTTTTAAAAGGAGAAATTTCGGCTGCTGACCGCCTGCTGGCCGCCCTGAGGGAGGAAAAATCTCCGCTGTTATCTGGGTTGCGCCAGGCAATTGAGGCCGAGGTCAGGAATCTCGGGCTCCCGGAAAAGGTCCGGCTTGATTACGACCGCAACCTGGAAAAACCAGTGTTGCGAATCGGCCTTGAGGCCGGGGAGGTCACAGAACTGAAAGAAGCTCTGCAGTCTTTATCAGCGAGCCTGGAAAACCCGGAGTGGAGGCGGTTATTCCAGCTTCTGCATTATGAAGGGGAGTGATGGCTGGACTCCGGATTAAAAAGGTCTGGGTGGACCGCAGGGTTGAAACGAACGGACTGACCCGACAGCTGCTGGACAGGCTGGCTGGCCAGCCGGTAGAAATAGTGGACAGCGTCGAAGCCGTCAGGCGGTTCATCCGGCTGCACCCCGACCCGGTGGGGGAGGGCAAGCAACATCTATTCATTACCTCCCAGCCATCCTTCATCCGTCCCTGTCCCTGCACCCCCGGCTGCCTGGGCTGCGGCTACTGGACGATAGACCTGGACCTTAACTGTCCCTTTGATTGCAGTTACTGCATACTTCAGGATTATCTTAACCTCCAGCCTTTGACGGTGGCCGTTAACCGGGATGAGCTGTGTTCGGAACTGGAAGTATTTTTCAGGCAAAAGCCATCCGGGATAATCAGAATAGGAACCGGGGAACTGGCCGATTCCCTGGCCCTGGACCAGCTGACCGGGAATTCTGTTTTCCTGATGGAGATATTCAGGGATCGGCCAGGATGCTGGCTGGAACTTAAGAGCAAGGCCGGCCTGCCGCCAGCCCTGTTGCAGGTCCGCCCGGCCGATAACCTGGTCCTGGCCTGGTCGCTCAACCCGCAGGTAGTAATCGACTCAGAAGAAAAAGGGACGGCCGGGCTGGAAGAAAGGTTGGCGGCCGCGGCCTGGGCTGTTACCCATGGCTACCGGGTGGGCTTCCATTTTGACCCCATCCTCCATTACCCGGGCTGGCGCCTGGATTATGAGAGAGTGGTGGAATCAATTTTCCGGCTGGTTCCGGTTGAGGCCATAGCCTGGGTCAGCCTGGGCAGCCTGCGCTTCCCCCCGGGCCTGCTACCCCTGGCCAGGAGGCGTTTTCCACAGAGCCGGATCTATGAGCATGAGTTCACCAGGTCGGCGGAAGGGAAATACAGGTACCCGCGGCCGCTGCGGCAGTGGTTGTACAACCAGCTGGCCGACATGTTTGCCGGATTCGGGGCAGAAGACCGGCTTTACCTGTGCATGGAAACGGTTGAAGTCTGGCAGGAGTTTTCAGCGAAAATAAAAAGGGGAAGGCGAAATTTCACCTTCCCCTTTCCCTGGCAATGCTAAGGAAGTTACGGGGTCTTATTCACCCTCAGTCGCTTTCCTCTCTGTGATTATTCCGACGAGTTCAATCCCGGCTTCGCGGATCATGTCGATGACATCGATCATTTTGCCAAATTCCAGGTTGGCATCAGCTCTGATGTAGAGTTTCTTCTCAGCGGCCTGCAGGAAGGCTTCTTCCAGGGCCATGGTCAATCCTTCCAGGGTCACTCTCTGTTCTTTCAGGAAAAGCGTCCCGTCGGCTTTAATCGACAGGACCACATCGGGATTATCTGGCATCTGGGTGGTATTCAGAGCCGAAGGCAGCTGGACATCAACTCCCTTCTGAACCAGCGGGGTGACCACCATGAAGATGATCAGAAGGACCAGGAGAACGTCACAAAGAGGAACAACATTGGGTTCAGATTTTACGGTTTCTTTTTCACCCATTGATACTGTGAAACCCATTGTTTTCCTCTCTCAGTAAATTTCCAGCATCCGGGTCTTACTTGCCGGAGGTGCGGATAAAATAGTCAACAATCTGAGAGGTGGTGTTTTCCATCTCAGTATTGTAGACCTCGATCTTGGTGTTCAGAGAGTTGAAGGTCCAGAGGGCGATAACGGCCACGGCGATACCGAAAGCTGTGGTGACCAGAGCTTCGGCGATACCGGCAGCCACCGCTCCGATTCCACCGGAACCGGTCATGGCCATTCCGCGGAAAGCGTTGATGATTCCGAAAATGGTTCCGAACAGTCCGATGAAGGGAGAGGAGGTGGCGATGGTCGCCATGACGCTCAAGCCTCTCTTCAGCTCCTGAGTGAAGAGGGAACGGGCTCTCTCGCAGCCTCTCTGGGCGGATTCAATCTGTTCTTCCACGGTCAGGTTGGAATCCTTGGCGCCCAGGAATTCTTCGATACCGGCAGCGGTAACTCTGGCCAGATGGCTGACTTTATTTTCCTTCTTGGAAGCCAGAGCCATTGCTTCTTTGAGCTGTCCGTTCTTCATCAGTTCAGCCAGCTTGGGGGCCACGGCCAGAGATTTTTTCCTGGCCCGGGCGAAAACCAGCTGACGTTCGATGAACAGATAGATGGTGATAACCGACAGGAGAATCAGGATGATGGCAACTGTTTTTGCCACAACTCCCATGGCCTGCCACATTTCAATCAAACCGAATTGCATGACTAAAACCTCCTTTTAAATATCGAAAGCCATTGTTAGCTTTTCTTACTTTAACTTAAAGGTCACCGTAACGGTGAAGATAACCCCGCGGGGACGGCCGTTGATGATCATCGGCTCGTACACCCACTGTTTGACCGCGTCGATAGCAGCCTGGTCGAGCAGGGGAACGGACCTCAGGACCTTAACCGACTGAACCCGGCCGTAGATATCGGTTATGGCTTCCAGGATGACAATACCCTCAACCCGAGCCTGGCGGGCGATTTCGGGGTAAACCGGGTCGACTTTGTGGATGAGCTTGGGAGGCTTGATTTCGCCTATGGCTCTGACCGGTTCCTCGACTTCACCCACGACGCCGCCCAGGACTCCTCCGACCACGCCACCCAGGACGCCGCCGATGACTCCGCCTTCAACTCCACCTTCGACTCCGCCTTCAACACCAATGTCAGACACCGCTTCCTGAGCTATCTGGTCTGGAATGTCAACCGGGGCTACCAGCCGGCCCGGTTCGACCGAAGTGGTGGCCTGAACAGCCTTGATGGTTCTGGTAGAGGTGGCTTTTCTCTTGGCTGGCGGTGGCGGTGGCGGTGGCGGTGGCGGCGGGGGCGCCAGGAAGGCGCTGTAAACTTCAACCTTCGGGAGCTGATCGGTGGACAGGAGAGGAATAACGATTACCGCGGCAACAAAGACAGCGTGGAGGATGAGAGCGATGGGCAGGGCTAAGGCTTTTCTCTTAATCCCCGACTCGGCCTTAAAAAAGGAATCTTTGAAGAGGTTTGGTATCTCTTCTCCCTGTTTAGGCCTTTTTGCTTCTGGCATGTTAAACCTCACGCTATGGAATAGGTTAGATTAAAGTATAAATTAAATTCCTCGATTTTACAAGTAAAATTTAATTATTTATGCAATTTTTTCTTCTTGAAATACTGGTTCCAGAACAGGACCACGGGGCAGGAAAGGAAGATGGTGGAATAGACGCCTTCGATGGTCCCGATGAGCATCAGGAAGGCAAAGTCATTGATGACCTGGCCCCCGAAAATGTAAAGGGAAAGAACCGTCAGGAAAACCGTTCCGGAAGTGATCAATGTTCGCGAGAGATTCAGGTTGAGGGAGAGGTTCATGATGTTTTCCAGTTTCTCTTTCCTCATGGTCCTCTGGAGCTCCCGGATTCGGTCGAAGATAACAATGGTGTCGTTGATGGAAAAACCGACTATGGTCAAAAGCCCGGCTATGATCGGCAGGTTGATTTCTCTTGGAGTGAAGGAATAGATGCTCATGGTGATCAGAACATCCTGGGCCAGGGTGAAAATGGCCGCCGCGCCGTATTCAACTCCCTTGAATCTGAAGGCAATGTAGACCAGCATGCCGATCAGCGACCAGATGATGGCCTGGGTGGCCTTCTTTCTCAAGTCTTTGCCGACCTGGGGGCCGACCGTTTCCCGGCTGAGGACCGTCATCTTGCCTAGGAAAGTCCTGTTCTGGAGGAGGCTGGTCACCTGGCCGGGCAGATTGAGTGGCTCACGGCTCAGCTCATCCCAGCTGGCTATGATTCCATTTTCAGTTCGATAATCAACTATCTTGTTGGCCAGGTTCTCGGCCTCGTCCGGGGCCACGCTCCTCAACAGGTTGGTCAGGCTGGTCCGGTCAATGTTGTTCAGGTCCAGCAGGCCCTGGGCCAGTTTTTGCCTGTCCTCTTCTCCCTGCAGGGACTGGATTACCCGGTCGGCCAGGATCTGGTGGCTTTCGATTTCCTGGTCCTGGGTGGTGGTCCTTTTTTCCATGGTCCGGATCTGGAATTCCCTGCTTTCTTTTCCGGCTTCCTGGATGATGCTGTCGCCCAGCCCGACTTCAGACAGAAGTTTTCTGACTTCGGACACAGAAACAGGTTCTTTAAACATAACCCTGATCAGGGTACCTTCTCCGAAGTCGACGCCCAGCTTGAGTCCCTTTCCGGCCAGGATGTTGATCAGGCCAGCCACCACGATGATCAGGGTCACGGCCAGGGCAATCCACTTGTATTTTAAGAACGGAATGTTGGGGGTTTTTTTGAAGATTTGCATTTTAGATACTCAACCTCTTGGCGTTAGTTGGTACAAAAGCATCAAAAATAAACCTGGAAACGAAGACCGCGGTGAACAGGTTGGCCACCAGGCTGCAGATCAGCGTTACCGCGTAACCTTTTATGGGGCCCGTCCCGAACTGGAAAAGAAAGACAGCCGAAATGATGGTGGTCAGGTTGGAGTCGAAAATGGCCGAAAAGGCCCGGGAAAAACCGGTGGCGATGGAGCTGGTAATATTCTTCCCGACAGCTATTTCTTCCTTGATTCTCTCAAAGATAAGGACGTTGGCGTCCACGGCCATGCCGATGCCCAGGATGATGCCGGCGATGCCGGGCAGGGTCAGCGTGGCCTTGAAGTAGCCCATGGCCCCGAAGATTATGATTTCATTCAGGATAAGGGCGGTGATGGCATTCAGGCCGGAGAGCCGGTAGTAGAAAATCATGAAGACCATGACTGCGAAAATGGCCACCAGTCCGGCCATCAAGCCCTGTCTGACCGAGTCTGAGCCCAGGGATGGACCCACGGTTCTTTCTTCCAGGTACTTGATACCGGCCGGAAGCGCTCCGGCCTTGAGGATGACCACCAGGTCATCGGCTTCTTCGGGAGTGAACCTTCCCTGGATGATACCGGAATCGGAAATCCTGGCTTCTATGACCGGCGCGGATTGCAGGCGACCATCCAGGATGATGGCCAGCTGCTTGCCGATATTGGCTCCTGTGACCTGTTCAAATCTCTTGGCCCCGTCCGGGTTCAGGGTGAAATGCACGGCCGGGTTATTCCATTCGTCAACTCCCCGCCTGACGGTCCTGAGGTCCTTGCCGGTTACCGTGGCCACCTTGCTGACCAGGTAATAGCCCTGGGTCCCACGCTTGGGGTCGGACTTGACCACCTCGGCATCTTCCGGCACCGTACCCCCGAAGTCCCGGAGCAGGGTTTCCTCGTCCGGGGCCGGTCCGGCCTTGACCAGCTTGAATTCCAGGACAGCGGTCACCTTGATCAGGTTCTTGACGCGGTCTGGATCTTCAATGCCCGGCAGTTCCACCACTATTCGGTCAGAACCCTGCCTCTGGATGACCGGCTCGGCCACGCCAAACTGGTCAATTCTGTTCCGGATGGTCTCCAGGGTCTGGGTCACGGCCAGGTCCCTGAGATACTGGGCGGCCACCATCTTCAGGTTAAAAGTCAACCGGTCGCCGCTGAAGGAATAATCCCAGTCCCGGGTATACTGGTCGATGAGGTCCCTGGCTTTTCCTTCCTGGTCAACCGGTATGCCCTTGAAATAAAAACGGCCGGGCTTTTCCTTGTTGGCCTCCAGGTAGGTTATGTTGTTTTTCTTGAAGACTTCCTCGAACCTTGACAGCTGCTGGTCAGTTTCAACGTTGACCGCATCTTCGGTTAAGACCTGGAGAACCAGGTGGGTCCCACCCTTGAGGTCCAGGCCCAGCTTGATCTTGTCTTTTGGAGGATAGACCAGAAAGACGCAAAGCCCGATAACCACGACGATGATAGCCAGTTTCCATTGAAGGTTCTTTTTCATCTTGACCTATCTCTCTGCTGGATTTGTTACGAAAAATCAGGTGGTTTCCTTGGTCTCGGTTTTTTCCTTGTCGGTTAGAATGATGGCCACGGCGCTCTTGAGGATGTCAACCTTGACGTTGGCCGCGATCTTGAGCTCGATCCGGTCCGGGTGGACGTCCATGACCGTGCCGAAGATCCCGCCGCTGGTGATGATGCGGTCGCCCGGCTTCAGGTTGGCCACCATCTGCTGGTGCTGTTTCTGTTTTTTCCTCTGGGGCATGATGATCAGGAGGTAGAAAATGACAAAGACCAGGATGAAGGGCAGAAGCCCCACCAGCATGTTGCCCTGGCCGGCGGGAGCGGATTGCTGCCCGGAAACGCTGAATAAGGTTAAAAAACTCATTTTTGTATCCTATTCACTCAAAATTTTTTCAATGATTGCTTTTTTGAATGACCGGAATGAATTAGACTGAATACTTTGCCTTATTTTCTTGAACATGTCAAGATAATAATACAAATTGTGGATGGTATTGAGGATGGCCGAACTGATCTCGTTCCTTTCATATAAATGCCTCAGGTAGGCCCGGGAGAAATTCCGGCAGGTATAGCAGTCGCAGTTTTCATCCGGCGGCCGGGGGTCGTCGGCATACTTCTGGTTCTTGATAACAATCCGTCCCTGGCTGGTGAACAGGGTGCCGTTCCGGGCGTTTCTGGTGGGCAGGACGCAATCGAAGAAGTCCACCCCCCGCTCGACGGCTTCCAGGATATCTTCGATGTAGCCCATGCCCATCAGGTACCGGGGCCGGTCCTGGGGTAACAGGTGGTTGGATTTTTCCAGGATTTCGTGAAGCTGTGATTTGGGTTCGCCGATGCCCAGCCCGCCCAGGGCATAGCCATGGAAGCCGCAGCTTACAATTTCTTCTATGCTTTTCTCACGGTATGGCCAGAAAACTCCTCCCTGGGTAATGCCCCAGAGCTGGGTCCCCGGCTGGAGATGGTCGTATTCTTCCCGGCAGCGACGGGCCCAGCGCCCGGTCAGTCCGACGGAATAGGCGACCTGCTCTTCGGTATAGGGAAAAGAGGGAAAATAATCCAGGCACATCATGATATCGGTACCCAGGCCGGCCTGGATCCGAACAGCTTCTTCCGGTGTCAGGAAAATTTTTTTCCCGTCGAGATGGGAGGAAAACCGCACTCCCTCTTCGCTTATTTTAACCAGGGGGGACAGGCTGTAGACCTGGAAACCGCCACTATCCGACAGGATGGCTTTGGGCCAGGAGATGAACTTATGCAACCCGCCCATCTTCCTGACCAGCTCCACTCCCGGGCGGAGGAAAAGGTGGTAGGAGTTGACCAGGATGACCTGGCAGCCAAGCTGGTTGAGGATATCGTGAGTCAGGGCCTTGACCGTGCCCTGGCTGGCTACCGGCATAAAGACCGGGGTTTCTATCTGGCCGTGCAGTGTCTCCAGGATTCCAGTCCTGGCCTGACAGGAAGAGTCGCGGGCGGTGATGGTGAAGCTGTTGCTCATTGGGCAAACCTGAAGTAGATGACGTCTCCATCCTGGACCGGGTAATCTTTGCCTTCCAGTCTCAGGAGCCCGGCTTCCCTGGCTTTCTGCCAGGAGCCCTGCTTGACCAGTTCCTCCAGCGGAATGACCTCGGCCCGGATGAATCCTGTCTCTATGTCGGTATGAATCTCACCGGCGGCTTTGACTGCCGGGGTGTTTTTCTTTATGGCCCAGGCCCGGACCTCGTCCTTGCCTATGGTATAAAAATTTACCAGGTCCATGACTTCATACAGCTTGCGGAAAAAACGACCCGGCGTGTTTTCAACCAGGCCGTAGCTGCCCATGAAAAGCCGGCGTTCTTCTTCATCCAGCTCCAGCAACTCCTTTTCAATTCGACCGCAGAAAGCCAGCACCGGAATTTCGGGGGTCAGCCCCGGCAGGATCAGCTCCGGGTTCTGCAGGCTGGGCAGGTCCTGCTCATCCAGGTTGATCATATGGAGGATGGGTTTCAAAGATAGAAAACAGAAACCCCGGAGCATTTTCTCTTCCGAGGCTGTCAGGGGAAAATCCTTAATCGGCTTGCCCTGTTCGAGGATAGGCCTTAACTTTTCCAGTAGCTCTCTTTCTTTCTGGGCTTCAGGGTCCTTCATCTTGCGCAGGTCCTTTTCCAGTTTTTCCAGGCGGCCATTGACCATGAGGAGGTCCGAGAGAATGAGTTCTTCTGTCAAACACCTGATGTCGTCAACCGGGTTGATCTTGCCGCGGGGATGAACGATGGCCGGGTCCCTGAAACCCCGGACGACGTGGACCAGGCCGTCAGCCTTTCTCAGCTGGGCCAGGTACTGGCTGGTGGAAATGTCGCCGGAAGCCAGCCCGGGAAAGTCTTCAATTTCCAGGTGGACCTGGACTTTTTTTCTTTCGGGATAAAGCGAAGACAGGAGGTCCAGTCTGGGATCGGCTACCTGGCAGACAGCCCTTGGAATTTCGTGTCTCTGGCCGGAGGCGGCCTGATGGGCCTCGCTCTTCCTCTGGCTGAGGATTTCGAACAGGCTGGTCTTGCCCGACTGATGGTAGCCAAAAATAGAAATAATCATGTTTTAAGTAAAAACCTTATCCGGCGGTCTGTCAAGCCGATTAGAAGCGGATATTCCTTTATATTATATAAGCCTTAATCGTCTTCGCTCCCTTACCTGGGGTCCGACCGGGGGAATCGTTGCCGGTTGAACAGCAGCCGGATTTAGAGTATATTAACAGAAAATTGAGGAAGAATGCGATGGTAATGCTTGGTAAGAAGTTCGACCGCGAAGTGGAAGAAATCAAGGAACAGGAAAAAAAGCCAAAGAGAGAGAAAAGCCTGTTCCGCGAGTATTTCGAACTGATCGCCGAAACGGCCGTTTTCGTGTTCTTCGTCATGACCTATGTGGTCCAGGCCTTCCAGATTCCCACCGGCTCGATGGAACCCACCCTGCTCGTGGGCGATTTTCTCCTGGTCAACAAGTTTGTCTATGCCCGGCCCCAGGGAGCCCTGGAAGCTTTCATCCTTCCCTCCAAGAAGCTGGAACGCCAGGACATCGTGGTCTTCAAATGGCCCAGAGACCTGAGCAAGGATTTTGTCAAGCGGGTCATTGCCCTGGAGGGGGAGAAGGTCGAGATCAAAGACAAGGAAGTTTTCATCAACGACCGGCCGCTGGAAGAGCGGTACAAGGTCCATAATGATTCCCAGATATTTCAGAAGGGTAATTTTTACCAGTATGACGATGTCATCCGGGATAATTACGGACCGGTGGTGGTTCCCCCCGGCCATGTCTTTGTCATGGGCGATAACCGTGATAATAGCCTGGACAGCCGCTACTGGAGCTTCCTGCCAACTTCCTACATCAAGGGCCGCCCCTGGCTGATCTATTTTTCCTACGAAGCGGAAAAAGACGCTTATCAGAAAAACGGGGTTAAGGACCGGGTCAGGAAATTCTTCCGCTTCATCTTCAAGACCCGCTGGAAACGGATGCTCAAGGTTATCTTCTGAGCGCGATTGCCAACCGGAAAAATATTGACCCCTCCCGGCTTCTGCAATAAGATTATTCCGACCGGAACTTGAAAGCGAATGGGCAAGAGCTTTATCGCGCTGCTGACCGATTTTGGCACCCGGGATTATTTTGTCGCCTCTCTTAAGGGGGTGATACTCGCTATAAACCCGGATTGCACCATCGTCGATATCTGCCATGAAGTCCCCGAATACGACCTGAAAGCGGCAGCCTTCATCCTCTGGGCCTGCTACCGGTTCTTTCCGGGCGGGACTATTTTCCTGACCGTGGTCGACCCGGGAGTGGGCAGCGAACGCCGCCTCCTGCTGGCCAGAAGCCAGCGCTATTCCTTTATCGCCCCCGATAACGGGGTCCTGTCGCTGGTCTTCAGGCAGGAGAATCCTGAAATACTTGAACTCAGAGACCGGCAACATTTTCTGGCCGAACGGAGATCAAGCTTCGAGGGCCGGGACAAGATGGCCCCGGTGGCCGCCTGGCTGAGCCTGGGGGTGCCCGCTTCCGAGCTGGGCCAGCCGGTCAGAAATCCCCTGAGGCTGGAACTACCAGAGCCACATCTGGGAAACCGGGAGATCCAGGGACAGATCCTTTACCGCGACCGGTTCGGGAACCTGATCACCAATCTCAGCCAGGAATTAATAGCCCAGTTTCTGACCAAAAACCATGGAGCCAACCTGCTACTCCTGGCCGGGAAAAAGAAAATATCGGAAATGGCCGCTGCCTACTCGTCCTCCGGTTCGGACCGTCCGTTTTTCATCATCAACAGTCTGGGGCTTCTGGAAATTGCGCTCTACAAAAAGCCCGCGGCCGAGATGCTGGGCCTGGAGCCGGGTGACCCGGTAATTCTGAAAGCGGAGTAAGATTTCAGGGCGGAGTGTCTTATAACTCATGGAATGCCTGGAAGGAACGGTAGAACAGATAATCTTCTATAACCCGGAGAACGGTTATACAGTTTTCAGGATAAAGACCGAAAGCGAAGAGATCACAGTGGTCGGCAACTTCCCGCCGCTTTCGCCCGGTGAGTGCTTGAAGCTGACCGGCCGCCGAGAAAAGAATTCCCGTTTTGGGCTTCAGTTCCAGATGGAGTCGTTCAGCCTGACCCTGCCCTCCTCGGTCCGGGGGGTGGAAAGGTTTCTGGCTTCCGGTTTGATCAGGGGGGTCGGTCCGGTCCTGGCCCAGAGGATTGTCAAGAAATTCGGAGAGCGGACGGTCGATATCTTAAACGAGACGCCGGAAAAATTAAAACAGGTGGAAGGGATTGGAGAAAAGAAATTCTCCGAAATACTAAAATCCTGGGAAGAACACAAGGAAATTCGGGACCTGATCATCTTCCTCCAGGCCCATAACATCTCGACCACTCTGGCTTACAAGATTTACCGCACCTACGGCCAGGCCGCGTTTGAGGTCTTGCGCCGCAACCCCTACCAGCTTTGCCTGGACATCTGGGGTGTGGGCTTCAAGACCGCTGACCAGATCGCCCTCAAGCTTGGTCTGCCCGCTGATTCTCCCGAAAGGGTCAAGGCCTTCATTCTCTACCTCCTGGAGAAAGACAACGAGCAGGGACATGTTTTCTCGGACGAAGCTGAAATAAAAGAGAAGTGCTGCCAGGAGCTGGAGGTTGAACCGCAGAGAGTGGACCAGGCCCTGAATGACCTGCTGGATGGCGGGTCACTGATCAGGGAGATTGTCGATGGCCAGGGGGCCCTGTACCTGCCATTTTTCTTCCAGGCCCAGGAAGAGGTGGCCCGAATTGTTTCCAGGATGGCTGCCCAGCCGGCGGCCGCTCCGGACTTTGACCCTGAAGCCCGAATAGCCGAGGTCGAGAATAAAAGCGGGTTGAAATTCTCCGGCCAGCAGAAAAAAGCCATCGTCAGCAGCCTGCAGAAAAAGATCATCATAATCACCGGCGGGCCCGGGACCGGTAAGACCACCATCGTCCGGGCCATGGTCGAGATTTTCGAGAGCTGGCAGAAAAAGATTCTTCTGGCGGCTCCAACCGGGCGGGCGGCCAAGCGCCTGGCCGAGACCACCGGCCGGGAAGCCAAGACCATCCACCGGCTGCTGGAGTTCCAGCCCAAGGAAGGCCGGTTCAAGAGAGGACCGAATCATCCACTGCGGGGCGAGGCGCTCATCGTGGATGAAGTCTCTATGATTGACCTGCCTCTGATGTATCACCTGCTGCGGGCCGTCCCCCCAGAGATGCGGTTGATACTGGTGGGGGATAAAGACCAGTTGCCGCCGGTCGGGCCGGGCAATTTGCTCCGGGATTTGATCGATTCCGGGCAGGTGGAAGTCATCCGGCTGGATGAGATCTTCCGCCAGGCCGGGGAAAGCCTGATCGTGGTCAATGCCCACCGGGTTAACCAGGGGCAGTCTCTTGTCTATCCACGGCGCAACGACCCGGAATCCGATTTCTATTTCTTTCACCAGGAAGACGAGGAGAAAGTTTTCAAGCTGATCCTGAAACTTTGCCAGCACAACATTCCCAGGAGGCTTAACCTCAGTCCTCTCTCCACCCAGATTCAGGTCATCACCCCGATGTACCGGGGCCTGGCCGGGGTGGACAACCTCAACCTGGAGCTGCAGAAAGTCCTCAATCCGGGAACGGCCGGGCTGAAGGTCGGCCAGAAGGAATTTCGGGTCCGGGACAAGGTCATGCAGATCCGGAACGATTATGACAAGGAAGTTTTTAACGGTGACCTGGGAACCGTGGTCCAGGTGGACCCGGAACGGTTCGGCCTGCTGGTAGATTTTGATGGCCGGCTGATTTTTTACGAGAAGGACGAGCTGGCCGACCTGGTGCTGGCCTATGCTATTTCTGTCCACAAGGCCCAGGGCAACGAGTACCAGGCCGTGGTCATGCCCCTGCTGACCCAGCACTACATAATGCTGCAGAGAAACCTGTTTTACACGGCTTTGACCAGGGCCCGCAAGTTGAGCGTCATTATAGGTTCCTACCGGGCCCTGCACATCGCCATCAAGAACGACAAGCCGGTTCAGAGAAACTGTCGGCTGAAGGAAAAGATCCTGGAAATCGCCGGCGGCCTAGAACCAACTTTCCGGTTGTTTTAATTTTCTTGTGGTTTATAATAAGGAATCATTGAAAGGAGGCCAGACCATCATGGAAAAATGGGAATGCACTGCCTGCGGCTATATCTATGACCCGGAACTCGGAGACCCGGACAACAATATCCCGCCCGGCACGCCCTTCGAGTCTCTACCCGATGATTGGGTCTGCCCGCAATGCGGGGTGGGCAAAGAATTTTTTCAGAAAATGAGCTGAAGCCCGGAAGGCTGAGGCCCGGCTGGAAGCTATCAGATGAGAGTGGTCATACTGGGTAACGGCCTGAGCGGGACCATCTGCGGGAAGACAATCAGGGAGCTGGATTCGGCCGCCGAAATAATCATCGTCGGAGAAGAAAAGCATCCTTATTATCCCCGGCCCAACCTGATCGATTTCCTGGCCGGGCTGATTCCCCTGGAAAAAGTCTTTGCTTTTACCGAGGGCTGGGCCGAGAGGCAGAAACTGCAGGTCAGGCTTGGACTAAAAGCGGTCAGCCTCGACCCGGAAAAACCGGCTGTGAAATTTGAGGACGGAAGCAGCCTCGAGGCTGACCGGCTGGTGCTGGCCACCGGAGCCTGTCCCTTCGTCCCACCCCTTCCGGGCGCTGACCGGGAAGGAGTTTTTACCATCAGGACTCTGGACGATGTCCTGGAATTGCTGGATTTTATCCGCTCCGGGCCAGAAATCGTTATCCTCGGTGGGGGACTACTCGGCCTGGAAATAGCCCGGGCTTTGAATCTCAGGGGACTGAAGCAGATCACCGTGGTTGAAGTCTTCAGTCGCCTGCTTCCGAGGCAGCTGGACGAAACTGGAGCCGGCCTGCTGCGGTTGCACCTGGCAGGCCTCGGCATCAATCTCATTACCGGCCGGGAAGCGGTCGAGATTCTCGGCGACGGCCGGGTGAGCGGAATCCGTTTTAAGGATGGGGAGGTCATTTCAGCCGGAGCGGTCATCATCGCTTCCGGGGTCAGGCCCAGGCTGGACCTGGCCCGGGAGGCCGGCCTGGATTGCGGGCGCGGCCTGCTGGTTGATGATTACTTAAGAACCAGTTGCGACCGGGTCTATGCCGCCGGCGACGTGACCGAGCACCGGGGAAAAGTCTATGGCCTTATTCCGGCAGCTTTTGACCAGGCCCGGGCCCTGGCCTACAACCTCTGCGGCCAGGCCAAGAAATACGAGGGCACCATCCCGGCCAGCACCCTCAAGGTCATGGGTATCTACCTGACCTCCATCGGGCTGGTTAACCCGGAGACTGATGGCTATGAAATTCTGACCAGTTATAAACCCGAGGCCGGTCTGTACAAGAAGCTGGTGCTGAAGGAAGATTCGGTGGTTGGGGCCATCTGGTTCGGCACCAAGAAGGGAACCCAGGAAGTCAGCCGGTTGATCCAGTCGGGCAGGAAAATCGGGGAATACAAGAACGAGATCCTGGAAGAGGAATTTGATTTTTCCCGGATTTTTCGGGATTCGTGAATAAATAATAAATAAAGAAGTACGATAACCGGATGAACAGGAGTGAATCATGTCCAGGCGGAAAGTTGTAGCTCTGCTGGCTTGTTTTTTCTGGCTGTCAGCCAGCCTGGCCGCCCAGGTTAAGGCCGGCGGCTATTTTTCTTTTGAGTACCTGAAAAGTCAGCCGGAAGGTCTCTATTCAAAGGGAACCTTTGCCAATTTCAACGGCGGGCTGGCCGTCTCGGGAGTCATTTATGGCAGCCTCAGTTTCCTGGCCGAGGGCCGGCTGGCCTCCCATGAGAATTTCCAGTTAGCCCAGGCCTATATCAACTTCCAGGGTAGCCAGCTGATCAGTTTGAAGGCGGGCCTGTTTGAGATTCCCTTTGGCCGTTTTAACCGCTCGGCCCGGCCCCACGAAAATCCTACGGTTTTCAGGCCCCTGGTCTTCCACTTTTTTCCATACCGCTGGAATGACCTGGGAATCTGCCTGCAGGGCAATTATGCCATTTTTTATTACTCAGCCTACATAATAAACGGTCTATCGGCCGACAGCCAGGGCTACCTGGAAACAAAGTTCACCGACCCAAATAAGGATAAAGCCATGGGCGGCCGCCTGGGCCTGCGTTTCGGGGAAGGGATTGAGCTCGGAGGGTCGATTTACAACGGAAAGTACGACCCCGACGGAACCAAGGACGTGCAGTTCCGCGGCCTGGACCTGCTCTGGCTGACCCCGGAGTGGGAAGTGAGAGGCGAGTTTATCCAGGCGGCCTATGACCATCCCACCCTGAACCAGAAGATTAATTTTGAAGGCTATTACCTCACGGTCAGCATGCTGTTCAAGAGTTTTCGCCTCTATTATAGTTTCCAGAAATCGGACCTGCCCCGAAACCTGGTTGACGACCACCAGGCTCCTCCGCTTAACATCTTTCTCGAGTCCATGGTCAAGAAAACCAGGTCGGCCGTTGGTTTGAAATGGGATGCGGCTTCTAACTTTTACGCCAAGCTGGAATACGACTGGAATAAAGAAAAAGATGTGAAGCTGAAGGATAACGTGCTTCTGGTTCAGGTCGGCCTGGCCTTCTGAAGGCTTTATGATCATTAGGAAATCTGGTAGAATAGCGCGGGTTTTTCGGCGGTCTTAATTTTGAGTATTAATTATTGAGGATAGAGACATGGCCAATCTTCTGGTTCTCGGGACCCAGTGGGGTGATGAAGGCAAGGGCAAGATAGTCGATTTTCTGGCCCCGGCTTTTGAAATCATCGCCCGCTACCAGGGCGGACACAATGCCGGCCACACTGTTTATCTTCGCGGTAAAAAGATTGTCCTGCATCTGATTCCCTCCGGAATACTTCACCCGGATAAAGTCTGCGTCATCGGAAACGGTCTGGTGGTCAGCCCGCAGGCTTTCTTTAGAGAAATTGATGACCTGAAAGCTCTGGGGGTGGAGGTCAGGCCCGAGCGGCTGCTGGTCAGCCGGGCAGCCCAGGTCATCATGCCCTATCATCCGCTGCTTGAAAAAATCGCCGAGCAAAGCCGCGGCGAGAAAATGATCGGCACCACCTGCCGGGGCATTGGTCCCTGCTACGAGGACAAGGCAGCCCGCTGGGGAATAAGGGTGGCCGACCTGCTGGAGCCTGCGGTCCTGAAGGAAAAAATCGAGGACAGCCTGGCCCTGAAGAACAGGATTTTTGAAGCCTTTGGCTATCCTCCTCTGGCGGTGGGGCCAATTCTTGATGAATATAAAGCCCTGGGTGAAAAGCTGGCGCCTTATGTGGTCGATGTTTCGGCTTATCTGGCCGGGCAAATCAGGGCCGGAAAATCGGTGCTGTTTGAAGGGGCCCAGGGGACACTTCTGGACCTCGACCACGGGACCTATCCCTTTGTCACTTCTTCCAGTTGCACCGCCGGCGGAGTCTGCACCGGGCTGGGTTTGAGCCCGAAGGAAGTTAGCGCCGTTCTGGGTATTACCAAAGCTTACACCACCAGGGTTGGCAGCGGACCGTTTCCAACCGAGCTCAAGGATGAAACCGGGGCCCGCATTGCCCGCAAGGGTGACGAGTTCGGGGCCACCACCGGCCGCCCCAGAAGGTGCGGCTGGTTTGATGCCGTGGCCGTTCGTTATGCCTGCCGGCTCAACGGGGTGGACCTGATTGCCCTGACCAAGCCCGATGTCCTGGAGGAGCTGACTGAAATCAGGGCCTGCCACGCCTACCGTTACAAGGGATCGATCATGAAGGACTTCCCTTCAGAACCCTGGATTCTGGAAAAAGTTGAACCTGAATACCGCACCTTCCCGGTCTGGGACAGGTCCATTCACCGGGCCCGTGATTTTTCCGCGCTTCCGGCCGGATTCATGGACTACCTGAAATGGCTGGAAGACACCCTGGAAACCCGGGTTGGGTTAATTTCCACCGGCGTTGACCGGGAGGATATCATCTGCCGCCGCGATGAATTCAAGAAGATTCTGGGAGAAAAGGCCCGGGTTCTGGGCTGAAGTTTCAGGAGAAAGACACCGTGGTCAGAGCCAAAACCGAGAAATTCCCGGTTCAGTGGGTAGAAATAAATCGCCAGGCCTTTTTTCATAATGTCCAGGAGTTCAAGAACAGGCTGGGACAGGCCGGGTTGCTGGCTGTGGTCAAGGCCAATGCCTACGGTCACGGCCTGCTGGAAATTGCCGGGCTGGCCGCCGAGTGCGGAATCGATTGGTTTGGAGTGCACAGCCTGGAAGAGGGCCTGTGCCTGCGCCAGAAGGGTTTCAAACAAAAGATTCTCATTCTGGGTTACCTGCCTCTTTCCGGTGCGGAGGAAGCGGTCCGGGCTGAACTCAGATCGACGGTTTATAACCTGGAAACACTGAAGGCGCTGGCCGCCGCGGCCAGGAAAGAGAACAAACCGGCCCTGGTTCACCTCAAAATTGAGACCGGAACCAACCGCCAGGGAATCGCCCTCAATAAGCTGGGTGGCTTTCTGAGCCTTATCAAAAAAAACCCGGAGCTGGTGCTGGAAGGCGTTTCTTCCCATTTCGCCAATATCGAGGATACCACCGATGATTACTATCCCCGCTACCAGCTCGAGAACTTCAAGCAGGCCGTAGAATTCCTGGAGAGTAACGGCTTCAAGGTTCCAATAAGGCACATGTCCTGCTCGGCCGCGGCCATCCTTTTTCCTGAAACTTATTTCAACCTGGCCCGGGTGGGCATCGGTCTTTACGGTCTCTGGCCGTCTAAGGAGACCCTGGTCTCCTGTCGTCTTCGTGGCCAGTCGCCACTGAAGTTAAAACCGGTGCTGAGCTGGAAGGCCAGGGTGGCCCAGATCAAGACCGTTCCCCGCGGTGCCTACATCGGCTACGGCTGCACCTACCGGACAACCAGGCCCACCAGGCTGGCCATCATTCCGGTCGGCTATTACGACGGCTACGACCGCGGGCTCTCCAACTCGGCCTACGTCCTGGTAAAAGGGAAGAGGGCTCAGGTCAGGGGCCGGGTCTGCATGGATTTTATCATGGTCGATATTACCGATATTCCCGGGGTCAGGCTAGAAGACCCGGTGACCCTCATCGGGGCCGAGGGCAGGGAGAAAATAACCGCCGACCAGCTGGCCTCCCTGGCCGGAACCATCAATTATGAAATGGTGACCAGGATCAATCCCCTGATTCCCAGATTTATCGTTTGAGCCCGCAATAAAAGAAATCAAGTTTCACCAGTCATGCAAAGTTGGTCCTATCAGTTCACGCTGCCACTGTTTCTAACTTCTGAATGATTATATGCCGGGGAAAACGCAGGCCAATCGGATAAATGACGGATGATTTAAGATCTGGCGCAGTATAGGGTGATATTCAGAGTTTAAGCCCATGATACCAGAAATCATTTAGGTTGAATCAGCGGACAAACTCCACTTATAATTCAGATGATGGAAAAAGAAAGTAACGGGCAAAAAAGAAAAAAGGGCAAATTATTAAGAATAGTTTCCTGGACGCTGTTTGGTCTGGTACTGCTTCTGGTCCTGGTCGGCCTGCTGCTTCAGACCCCCTGGGGCGGAAAACTGGTCTTGAAAAAAGCCGGGGACCTTATCCAATCAAAAACAGGCCTGACCCTGCAGGCCGATCGCTTGAGGCTGAATATTTTCAGGCTAAAAGCAACCATCTCCGGGGTGAAATTAACCGGGTCTGAAAAGAGCCAGCTTCCGGTGGAATCGATTTCCTGCGACCGGCTCACTTTTCAGAGCGGCTGGTCGACCATTACCGGCGGTGAACTGCGGATAAAAAACCTGGAATTAATAAAGCCGGTCATCAAACTAAAATCGCCGGCCGCCGGACCGGAAACCGGGGAACCCATCCCGGCACCTGAGTCAGAAGCAGGCAGGTCTTCCGGCTTTTCTTTTCGCATCGATAATTTCCGTCTGGAGCAGGGAGCCTTTTCTTTCGAAGAACCGGCCACCCCGTTATCGCTGAGTCTGAACGGGCTCGTGGCTTCCGTCCGGTTCGATGACACGAGCAATTTCCATCAGGCTTCTATAACCGGTCAGTCCGGTTCTCTCTCTCTGGGGAGGGGGATAGCTAAAATCACCGGGCTGGAGGTCAGGACCACTCTCAACCAGGAAAAAATTAAGCTGGAAAAGCTTTTCCTGTCCACTGAGCAGACGGCGCTGGATATCTCCGGGACCTTAGAAAATTATCTTGAGACTCCGCGGCTAAACCTGAAAACCGCAGGCCACCTTGGCCTATCGGAACTGACTTCGCTTCTGGAGCCGGGCGATAGATATGCTGGCGACCTGAACTGGGACCTGGCCATCACCGGAACCACGGCCCGGCCTGAAGTTTCCGGAAAGGTGGCAGGTGGTGGGCTCAAACTTTATGGTCTGACCCCGGTCGACCTGGCCCTCAATATTGTCCCGGCCGGAGAAGCTGCTCACCTGGTGAAGGCTGAGTTCGGATACCATGGCGGAAAGATCTTCCTGGAAGGCAAAGTGCCGCCCGGGGTTGCAGGAGATTTACAGGCTTCTGTGAACCTGCAGCAGCTTGACCTCCGGCTGCTTCAGGCTTTTCTGCCTGATTTCCCGGTGGAACTGGCCTCGGAGATAAGTGGCCGATTGGAATTACGGGCCCGGCAATTATCAGCCGAGGCCATCGAAGGCCAGGCCGAACTGAAGCTGAAGCCTTATTTCCCGGCAGAGACATCAACAGGGCGACCGGCAGTTACGGTTTCCGGGGACCTGAATCTTAATTATGCTGCCGGGTTGCTTAACGTCAACAAGCTAAATCTTAATCTGCTGAGTTCCCAGCTGGAGCTTCGCGGCAAACTCGAACAACTGGAAACTATATCAGGCCAGTTGCGCTGGAAACTGGATGACCTGAAATCAGTCATTCAAGCCATACAATCCAGTGGCCTGCCTGGAATTGCTACCGGACTGGAACAGCAGCTATCAGCCCTGGACAGCCTCAACGGTTCTGTTCTTCTGAACCTGCAACTCTCTGGAAAGCTCAACAGGCCGCAATTCAACCTGGTTCTGAACGGTGAGAACCTTGGGTTCCGCCAGATCGGACTGCCCGTCCTTGAAATTAAAGCTGATGGCAGCCTTCAGAATATTAACCTGGGCCGGTTTCTGGCCCGGTTTGATCGCGGTCAGATAGAGGCCACCGGCTCTCTCCGGCAACTGACTGCTACCCGGGAAATGGGTTTCAAGCTCGGCGGCCAGCTGGAAATATCAGACCTGGATATAACCCAGTTTTCCGGATTGGTGAATGAAGAGAGCAGACAGTACCTGAACGGCCTGTTGTCCGGGAAGGTGATACTGGCCGGCACCACCGCCCGGCCCGGAGCCAATTTTCAGGTTGCGGTTACCGGAACCGAGGTTGGTAACATACATCTGGAAAAGCTGGAAGTTTCGGGCGATTACAGCCCTGAGGGACTGAAACTTCAGAAAATTGACCTCCGGCTCGGAGAGGATGGTCAGCTTCAGGGTCAGCTAAGTTTCAACCCGCGCTCTGGAGAAATCGGGGCCGAGCTGACCGGAAATAAGTTAAGAGCTGGTCTGTTCCAGGCCTGGCTGCCGGCTCTTAACGCCGGACTGTTGGACCTGCGCCTCGCGGCCAGTGGCTCCTGGAAAAGCCCGGTGGCTGACCTGAAAATAACGGGCCAGGGTTTCATGGTCGACCGGGTCTGGTTTCCATACTTTGAACTGAAGGCAACTTCCGACGGTCGGCTGGCCCGGGCTACCTTTAGCGTCCCCAGGTTTAACCTGAACCTGGAAAGCGAGCTGGAGTTAAAAGAGCCCTACCTTCTTTCCGGGTTGATACTTGTGAAGGACCTGCCGCTATCATCGCTGGCCGGGCTGCTGCCGGAAGTCGAGGAGACCAGCCCCCTGGTGGCCCTGAGTGCCACCACCAGGTTTTCCGTGCCCCTAAACAGGCCGGAAAAACTGGAAGCCGATTTTAAGTTTGAAAATTTTGACTTTGCCGGACTGGCCGTCTTGATGCCTTCCCTTCAAAGCCTTAAACCCGGCGGCCGGGCTGACGGCCGGGTTGAGCTCAAGGGTTTTGCCCCGGACCTGGAAGGCATGGAGCTCAGGCTGGAGATACCATCCCTCAACCTGCAACTGGGCGGCAACGAAATTAGGAACGAAGGCCCCTTGACCGTACAGCTCAGGGAAAGGAAGCTACTGGTTAGCAGCTTCATCCTGAACTCGGGGCGGTCAAGATTCAGCCTGGGGGGAGGAGCAGAACTTAAAGACCCGAAGAATCCGGTCCTGGACTTTTCTCTGAACGGAGACCTTGACCTGTCTGATTTCGGGGCCTGGTTGTCCGGGATGCAGGTAGGAGGGAAATTGCAACTTCAGGCGGCGGTCAGGGGAGACCTGGAGGAGCCCTTGATCGAAGGTTCCGGGTCGATGAACGAGGTTTTCCTGAGAATGCAGGACCTGCCGCTAATCCTCAGCAACACCACGGCTCGGTTCAGGGTTGATAACTCCCAGCTGGTCCTGGACAGATTGGAGGGTCAGGCCAATTCTGGCAGCTTTTCAGGCACGGGCCGGGCCCTGTTCGGCCAGAATTTTTCCCTGACCGCGGCCAGGCTTGATTTTAACCTTCGCGATTTTGATTTCAATTATCCGCAGGGATTTAATAGCCTGTCCGGAGCCAGCCTGGTCCTGAGCAAGGACAAAAGGGGCTGGGCACTATCAGGTGATCTTTCCATTCTGAATGCCAGCTATCGCCAGGATTTTTACCCGAGCACCCAGGGACTGAGAATGGCCTTGAGCAAGGTTTCTCCCGTGGGAACGGAGTACCCGGCTTTTCTCTATGACCTGCCGCTCGATATCAATATCAGGACTGTCGAGAACATCATCGTCAAGAATAATCTGGCCGACCTGGAACTCAAGGCCAACCTGAACCTCAAGGGTACCATTCCCGCCCCCATTCTTTCCGGCCGGGCTGAAAACGCCTACAGTGGAGAGCTGGTTATCGGCGAGCGAAAGTACACCGTGGAAAGGCTGCGGGTCGACTTTCTCGGCCGGGAAAATCTCGAGCCCAACCTGGATATCTTTCTCAAGAGCACGGTCTATGACGGGGAAGAAGAGGTTGAAGTCAGCCTGGTGATGTCGGGCACCCCTTCGGACCTTAAATTTTCGCTGACCTCGGTTCCCTCCAGGTCGCAGGAAGACCTGGCCTCGCTGCTGCTGACGGGAAAAAGCCTGCGCGAGGTTCAGGGCTCAGCCCTGAATACCATCAGCAGCCAGCTGGTTCAGCATTTTTCCAGCCCGCTGGCCTCGCCCGTGACCAGGACTCTAAAAAAATGGCTGAAGGCAGAGGATGTGATTCTGGAACCACTCAACATCGCCACCCTGCAGGACCCCGGGGCCCGGTTGACCATAAGGAAAAGAATGACCCGGGACTTTGCGGTCACTTACTCTATCGACCTGACCAACAGCCAGTACCAAACCTGGATTCTGGACTACCGCATAAAAAGGAATTTTTCGACCCGGGGATTCCGACGTGACGACGGGGTGGTTGGCCTGAACCTCAGGCACAGGATTAATTTCGGACAGATGGCTGAAACCGGGAGCCAGGAAAGGATCATAAAGAAAAAGCTGGCTGGAATTGAAATAAGAGGAGAGCCTGTTTTTACAGAAAAAGAAGTGAGCCGGGCCCTGAAGCTCAAGCCTGGACGCAACTACCGGACAGCTGCTTTCAGGCAGGCCCGGAATCGCCTGGAGGCTTTCTATCGGAAAAGGGGCTACTTGAATGCCAGGATAGAAGACGAGCTGGTGGAATCCGGTCAAGACAGCCTGGCCTTACAGCTGAACATTAAGGCCGGACAGCCAATCAGCTTTAAATTTACCGGAGACAAGATCCCGGCCAGGGCCCGCAAAAAAGCCCTGAACTCCTGGGTGGGACGATTGCCAGAAGAGGCCAACATATACCAGCTTAAAGCCGTCCTGCTTAACGAGCTCAACCGGCGTGGCTATTACCAGGCTGAGGTTGAACTGGTCAAAAAGCCCGAGCCAGGACAGACCATCTATGAAATTTCAACCAGGCTGAACGGGAAATGGAAAATCGGGAGCTTCCGTCTGACTGGAGACCCGGTTTTCAAGGAGCCCGTGATCAAAGCCATAGTTTCCGACTATTTTGGAGCCAAAGCCCGTGGTCTCTGGAACCTCATCTACGACCGCAGGATAGCCCTGGAGCTCATTGAATATTACTACCAGGAAAACGGCTACCTGAGCCCGAAAATAGAACCCCCGGTCATTGAGGCCAACACCGCAAAACGGTTGCTCGACCTGACCCTGAAGATTGAGGCCGGACCCAAAAGCCAGGTCAATTCTCTGGAAGTGAAGGGAAACACCAGGTTCCAGACAGCCGAGCTTGAGGCTATCCTCAATCTTAAACCCGGCCAGACCTTCAGCTGGCCTGCCCTGAACGAGGACCGGACGGTGCTGCTAAACCGCTACCGCAGCGCCGGCTTCAAGGATGCCAGGGTGGAGATAGAAGCCCGACCGGTAGAGGGGGGAGCTGATTATGATGTCAGGATAAATATTGAAGAAGGTCCGGTTTATACCATCTCCAGCGTTGATATTGAGGGAGCCAGGCGCAGCAAAGCCTCCTTCGTTATGAAGGAAAGTGGCCTCAAGCCCGGGGAACCGGTCAGCCTGGAACGTCTGGCCCAGGCTCAGAAAAATCTTTATGACGCAGCTACCTTCCAGGCAGTCAACGTTTCCTCAGAATCGGAAAATACCCCGGAACATCAGGAAAAAGTCCTGGTCCAGGTCCGGGAAATGCCCTGGCTCAGCCTGACCTACGGTCTTCAGTACAACACCGATACCAAATTTGAAGGATTTGCCCAGCTTGATTTCAACAACCTCTTCGGTCGAGGCTGGAACAGCCTGCTCTACTTCAGGGCCAACCAGAGGCAGCAGGATGCTCGGGCTACGCTGAGGATACCCTACATTTTCTCCCGCAAGATGGA
This sequence comes from Candidatus Saccharicenans sp., assembly GCA_024653215.1. Classification (GTDB taxonomy): domain Bacteria; phylum Acidobacteriota; class Aminicenantia; order Aminicenantales; family Saccharicenantaceae; genus Saccharicenans. The sequence continues at coordinate 42,720 of JANLFU010000008.1, forward strand.
ATCGCTTCTTTCTGTCTACTATCGCAAGGACATCAGAGACCTGTTCATAACCGAGGAGGTGGGGGCCAGCTTCCAGCAAAAGATAATGATCGTCAGGGGTTTTGACCTGAGCTGGGTTTACCGTTTGAGCCGGATTCATGATTATGAAAAAGAACCATCCTGGCCATTTCCCTATGATGTCCGGATGACCAGCTCCGAGCTTTCGCTGTTGCTCAGCCGGGATACCAGGGATGACCGCTTCGACCCAAAACACGGAACACTTCTGACCAGCAGCTTGAGCTATGCTCCACGCTACCTCGGTTCCGACCTCAATTATGTTCGTTCTTTTACCCAGTTTACCATGTACAAGTCACTGCTGCCGGGGGTGGTCTGGGCCTCCTGCTACCGGTTGGGTCTGGCCAGTGCTTTCGGCGAGGTCCTGATACCCAGCAAGCGCTTTTTTGCCGGCGGCGGCACCAGCATCCGGGGCTTCAAGCTCGATGCTGTCGGCCCGATCGATATCTGGACCGGACTGCCGGAAGGCGGAGAAGCCATGCTGGTTACCAACCAGGAATTAAGATTCCCGATTTATAAAATTTTCAGGGGAGTGGTCTTCCTGGATGCCGGTAACGTCTATTCCAGGCTGTCCGATTTCAACCCCGGACGCCTGAGAACAGGTGCAGGTTTAGGTCTGAGAATAGATAGCCCGCTCGGTCTGGTCAGAATTGATTACGGGTTCAACTTGAAGCCACGTTTCGATGAACCCAGGAGCACTCTTTTTATCAGTATCGGCCAGGCTTTTTAAGTGGCCCTTAAATTCTGCTCAGCAGGGCCTTGACCTGGGCTGCTTCTGGAGCTTCCGGAGCCAGGTATAAGAATTTCTGGAAGTGGGTTATGGTCAGGTCCTTGCGCCCTTTCTGGTAATAAGCCAGCCCGATATTATAGTGGGCATAGGCGTGGTTGCCCTTTAACTGCAGGCATTTCTGCAGGTCGGCGATGGCCAGGTCCAGTTTCTTCTGGTAGCCCCGGAGCAGGCCCCGGTGGTAGTAAGCCTCGGCGCAATTGGGATCTTTCTGGACGGCGGTGTTGAGCTGCGTTTCGGCGCTGGTATAGTTGGCCTTGGCGATGTCGTACTGGGCCTTGCCGATGTAACCGTAAGGAGAATTAGGAGCAGACTGAAGGATCTTGTTGAACTGGGAGAGGGCTGCCTCCGGATTCTTCTCCTTGATCAGGGCCGACCCGAGGTAATAGTAGAGGTCGTTATTAACAAAATTTTCGGCCACCAGCTGGTCAAAAATGGCTTTGGCTTCGGCCGTCTTGCCAGCCTCAAAATAAGCTATACCTGTCTGGAGCCGTTCCTGCTGGGTCTGGGCCGGCAGGGACTGGTTCAGGCCAAGGAACAGGGCTGACAGCAGGGCCAGCGTCAGCCAGAGCCGGTTGGTTCTATTTTTCATTGCGTCCTCCTTCAAATCTTTATACCACAAGATAAGGGGGTAAGACAAATTTTCCCGGGATCATGATTTTTGACAAACAGGGCTGGAAGTGCTTAAAATTATTCTGGCCCGTAGCAGGGCGAAGGGAAATGTTTCAAAGGTATTAAAGGAGGGCAGGATGGTAAAAAAGAAAAAAGCAAAACCGGCACCCAGGAAGCCGGTGAAGAAGGTGGTAAAGAAAAAGGCGGTCAAAAAGGTCGTCAAAAAAGAAGCGGCTCCGGCGCCTCGACCGGTGACGGCCCTGGAATGCCGGGTTTGCGGTTACCGGCTGATTATTGACCGCAAGTGTGGCTGTGCCGAAGAGCATGTCATGGTCTGTTGCGGCCAGCCCATGGAGAAAGTTGAGACGACGGTCTGACTTCTGACTGGATAACGGCTGAGTTAAAGCCAGAATTCTTGATTGATTGTTGCATGGAGAGGAGAGCTATTTTTTTATATTGAGGTCTTGTTGATCGGATGACGGTAACTTTTGCTCAGAAAAAAAGGCTGGCCTATTACGAGGGGTATATTTCCATTTTTATCAACCTGGTCCTCTTCCTGCTCAAGTTCCTGGTCGGGCGAAAGGTCAATTCGGTGGCCATGATGGCCGATGCCTGGCATACTCTGTCCGATTGCCTGACTTCCATCATAGTAGTCGTCGGCTTCTGGATGGCTTCCCGGCCAGCCGATAGCCGTCATGCTTTTGGGCATGGCCGCTCGGAATCGATAGCTTCCATCATTATCGGAACTCTTCTGGCCGTGGTCGGTTTTAGCTTTTTATATGAATCGGTAGTCAAGATCATCCAGCGCCAGGGCATGGGCTTCAGTGAGCTGGCGGTGATCGTCTTTGCGGTGTCGGCGGTCATGAAGGAAGGGCTGGCCCAGTTTGCCTTCTGGACGGCCAGGAAAACCGGGGCCGGGTCCCTTCGGGCCGATGCCTGGCACCATCGCAGTGACGCCGTGGCCTCGGTGCTGATCGTAGCCGGAGTTCTTTTCAGCCAGAGGTTGTGGTGGCTGGACGGCGTTCTGGGTATCGGGGTTTCACTGTTAATTCTTCATGCCAGCTATGACATCATCAGGAGCTCGGCCAGTTACCTGATGGGGGAAGCCCCGTCCGACGAAAAGGTGGACCGGGTTCACTCCCGGGTCAGGAAAGAGTTTCCGCAACTTGATGGCATTCATCATGTCCACGTCCACCAGTACGGCGACCATCATGAAGTAACCGCCCACCTGACCGTCCCGGGCACCATGTCGGTGGACGAGGCCCATAACATTGCCAGCCGGATTGAAGAAATCGTGGAGCAGGAATTTAACGGGGATGCTACCGTCCATGTCGAGCCAGAAAAATCAGAAAAAGACGAAGACTGAAAAGGCTGGGAGCTCTGTCAATTATTTCAAGTTCCTGGGTACGGCCGGGGCCAGGTTCGTCATGGCCAGGCAGCTCCGGGCTTCGGGGGGAATTTACCTGGAGTTGCTCGGGCAGAGAATAGCCCTCGACCCGGGACCAGGGGCCCTGGTCCGGATGACCCACAGCCGGCCGCCAATCGACCCGGCAGGGCTTGAGGCTGTTATTCTCAGTCATAAGCACATTGACCATTCCAACGATGTCAACATCCTGCTTGATGCCATGACCGCCGGGGGACTGAAGAAAAGGGGAGTGCTGCTGGCCCCAGAAGAATGCCTGGACGGACCAGACGCCGTCATTTTGAGGTACCTGAGGGATTACCTTGACCGGATAGAAATTCTGCGGCCGGAAAAAGCCTATCGGCTCGGGCCGCTTACCGTCAGGACGACCTGTCGCCACGAGCACGAAGCCGAGACCTACGGACTGAAATTCTATTTGCCCGGGCTGGTGCTGGGCTTTATGGTTGATACCAAGTATTTTCCCGGGCTGCTTCCGAGTTACCGGGATGTTGATCTTCTGGTTATGAATGTACTTAGAGCCAGGGCAGCCGAGGGCGATTACATCAAGCACCTGACCGTGGCCGAAGCCACTGAGATTGTGAAAGAGCTTAAACCCCGCCGGGTTTATCTCACCCATCTTGGTATGACCATGCTCCAGGCCGACCCCAGGAAGGTGGCCGAGAAAATGACGGCTGAGACCGGGGTGGAAGTGCTGGCGGCCTACGACGGCCTGAGCGTGGCCCTCGATTCGCTGTCTTGAGAGTCCAGTCGCAATCGGAGAGCCCATTTCCGGGTTGGAAGCCGGTGGAATGGGCAGTCCGGAAGGGTAAAAAAATCCTACTAAAATTGTAGGATTTTTCTTGAAATCCCCCTGCGAAAAGATTAAAATGAACTTGTAAGTCGAAACTGGCTTACGGTAGTTAAGTTCTCAGGAGAAATTTGATGAAAGAAAAAGTGGAAGAAGTTCTTAACCGGATAAGGCCGGCGCTACAGGCCGACGGCGGCGACGTGGAACTGGTGGACGTGGTCGACGGCGTGGTCTCGGTCAGGTTGAAGGGAGCCTGCGGTGGCTGTCCCATGTCCCAGATGACTCTGAAGATGGGAATTGAGCGCCTGCTGAAAAAGGAAATCCCGGAAATCAAGAGCGTCATTTCTGTCTGAAGTTTTCCTTTCGAAGAAGGAGGGGTCCGTGAACGGCTTTTATGCCGATAAACAGGCGGCGGCTGCGGTCAGGCCGGAAGTCCTGGAAGCCATGTTGCCCTTTTTCACGGAAAATTTTGGCAACCCCCAGAGCCTCCATTCGGTCGGGCAGAAGGCGGCCCGGGCCCTGCAGACCGCCAGGGAGCAGCTGGCCCGGCTATTAAACTGCCAGCCGGAAGAAATAATTTTCGTTTCCTCAGGGTCGGAGGCAAATAACTTAGCCGTCAAGGGATTGGCCCTGGCCAACCAGGCCCGAGGAAAGCAGATAGTCGTTTCGGCCATCGAACATGTTTCTGTGTTAAAGGCGGCCAGGTTCCTGGAAAAGCTGGGCTTTAAGACCGTGCAGGTTCCGGTTGATAGCTACGGGCTGGTTGACGTGGGTAAAGTGGCCGAAGCCATCACCCCGGACACGGTCCTGGTCTCGGTGATGATGGCCAACAACGAGGTGGGCACTATAGAGCCGGTAGCTGAAATCGCCAGTCTCTGCCGGTCAAAGGGTATTCTTTTTCATAGCGATGCCGTGGCTGTCGTTGGTAATATACAGGTTGATGTCAGGGCCATCGGGCTCGATGCCCTGAGCCTGGCGGCCGACCAGTTCGGCGGTCCAAAGGGAGCGGCGGCTCTGTTCTTAAAAAAGGGAACAAAAATTACACCCCTCATAGACGGTGGGGTCCAGGAAAGTAACCGCCGGGCCGGAACAGAAAATGTCCCGGCCATAGTCGGCCTGGGCCGGGCGGCCGAGCTGGCCATGATGGAAATGGATAAAAAGGGACAGCGGCTGGCCCGACTCAGGGACAGGCTGATCAGTGGGGTGCTCACCAGGCTGGATGAAGTTATCCTCACCGGCCATCCCGAAAGAAGGCTCCCGCATCATGCCAGTTTCTGTGTTAAGTTTGTCGAGGGAGAGGCCATGCTGCTGGGCCTGGACCTGGAAGGCATCCAGGTGGCCAGCGGGTCGGCCTGTACCTCAAAATCTCTGAGAACCTCGCACGTTCTGACCGCCATGGGCCTGGACCCGGCCGTGGCCCAGGGCAGCCTGGTGCTGACCCTTCTGGATGGAACCCGGGAGGAGCAGGTGGATTATTTCCTGGAAAAATTTCCTCCGGTGGTCAGGCGGCTCCGGGAAATGTCCCCGCTTTACACCAGGTTTCTTGAGGAGAAAAAAGATGTACACCGATAAAGTCATGGAACATTTCATGCATCCCCGCAATGTCGGGACCATTCCCGATGCCGACGGTGTCGGTGAGGTGGGCAACCCGGTCTGCGGCGACATGATGACCTTTTACATAAAAGTCAAGGACGGCCGGCTGGAAGACGTCAAGTTCCAGACCTTCGGCTGCGGCGCGGCCATCGCCGTCAGCAGCCTGGTCAGCGAGATGGCCAAGGGCAAGACTCTGGACGAGGCCATGAAGATAACCAACCAGCAGGTGGCCGAGGAGCTGGGCGGACTGCCCCCGCACAAGATGCACTGTTCCAACCTGGGCGCGGATGCCCTGCACAAGGCCATAGAGAACTACCTTGAAAAACAGAACCGCCAGAGGCCTGAAGGCGGCGGGGAAGAAAAAAAATCCCAGGACAAGGAAGCGCATTTTCATTGTCCCTTCTGCGATTACACCCTGCCGGAGAATGCCCAGCTTTGTGGACATTGCCAGATAAGACTCATCAGGTGCGAGCACTGCGGCGAGTACAATCGGGAAAAGGACGAAACCTGCCGCCATTGCGGGGCGGGGTTGGTTTGAGGACTATCAATAGCAAACTTGAATGATATGCGGATAGCTGACTGGAATAAAAAAGGTCGATGATGAAAAAGAACAAGCTGGTCGAAGAAATCAACAGGCTCAAGAGAGAAAAGCGGGCGGTAATCCTGGCCCATAATTACCAGCCGGAGGAAGTCCAGGACCTGGCCGATTTTGTTGGCGATTCCCTGGAACTCAGCCGGAAGGCGGCCGAAGTCGAGGCAGACATAATCGTCTTCTGCGGGGTCCATTTCATGGCCGAGACGGCCAAGATATTGGCTCCGAAGAAGAAAGTTCTGCTGCCCGACCTCCGGGCTCGGTGCCCTATGGCCGACATGGTCACCGGAGATGACCTGCGCTGGATGAAAGGGCAGCATCCCGGGAAAAAGGTTGTGGCCTACGTCAACACCACGGCCGAGGTAAAGGCCGAAACCGACGTTTGCTGCACCTCGGCCAATGCGGTGAAGGTGGTCAGCAGCCTGCCGGAAGAAGAAATCATTTTCGTTCCCGACCGCAACCTGGGTTATTATGTCAGCCAGAAGACCGGAAAGAAACTCCACGTCTGGGACGGTTACTGCCCGATCCATGAAGATATCAGGCCGAAGCATATTGAGAAAATGAAGAAAAAGCATCCGGGGGCTGAAGTCTGGACCCACCCCGAGTGCCGGCCCGATGTGCTGTCGCTGGCCGATCGGATTCTCTCCACCGGGCAGATGATTAAGGAAGCGCCTAAGTCCGGTGCCCTCGAAATAATCGTGGCCACCGAGGTTGGTATCCTCCACCGCCTGAGAAAAGAAAATCCAGATAAGCGGTTCTACCCGGCCCGGGAGAAAGCCGTCTGCAAGAATATGAAGAGGATCAACCTCCGGAAAGTTTATAAAGCCCTGCTCCTGGAGCGGCCGGAAGTCATAGTTGAAGCCGGCATTGCCGATAGGGCCAGGGAAGCCATCAACCAGATGGTGCGTTTTGTCTGATTATTAAATAAGAAATCAGCGGGAACCGACTGTTTCCTGAATAAATATTGTAATCAAAGGAGGCTTGATGAAAAAAATTACCGAATCGACGGTCAAGGAAGCCCTGGCCGGGGAAAGCCAGGCCCATCTCAGGTACAAATATTACGCCGAGAAAGCCAGGCAGGAAAACCTGCCCAATATTGCCCGGCTGTTTGAAGCCGCTTCTTTTTCAGAAAGGATTCATGCCATTAACCACCTGAACGTCCTGGAAGGGGAAGGGAAGACGGCTGATAACCTGGCCAAGGCCCATGACGGCGAAAATTTTGAGATCGAAGAGATGTACCCGGCTTACATTGCCGTGGCCAGAGAGCAGGATGAAAAGAAGGCGGCTACCTATCATCAATTTGCCCTGGCCGCTGAAAAAGTTCATGCCTCCCTCTATGCCCGGGCCAAACAGGCAGTCAGCCAGGGTCGGGACCTGGAACTGCCCGCGATTCACATCTGCTCGGTCTGCGGCTTCACCATGGAGGGCGAGGCCCCGGAGCGTTGCCCGGTGTGCGGTGCTCCCAGAAATAAGTTCGTCGATTTTTAAGACCCCGGGCAAGAATAAGCGCCGTACAGTTGAAATAAGATTGCCAGGCGTTGGCCTGCTCTTTGTTTGAAGCCATCCCTGCCGCAGGCTGAGAATCTATGGGTGTTAGATAATCCATCTCGCCGGCGTATTTTATTGATTTGCCTTAGAGTTAATTGTAGCTTCTAGATTCTCTAAAGGCCTGTCTGGTTTAAGGCTTCAAACATTCCCTCTGTCTTTGATAGGTTCAACTTGGGCTGCTCCTTGTTCGTTATTCATGATTGAATTCAAGAGAATTTGTATCTACCAGCTGTACGGGAAGTTGGTCAGCCAGCCTTAAATTCTGGTTTATAAGTTCTGCCCCGGGATAAAAAAGGAAAAAGACCGTTGGTGAGATTGTCTGCATAATAAGGGATCGGGATCAGAACATCTGCTAGCGAGCTCTCGTTGTTACGACGGAGTTGAAATTACAAAAAATATTTTTCTTTTTTCTATTAACTGACCACTGATTCGGGCGGATATTTAAACCCCGGTATCCCGGCCTGTTTTTCTTGGTATGGATATAAAAAGCTGATAAAATATAACTAAAGAGAGGAAGGAGGAGTTATGAGACATTCCTGGAAGGTGGCCCGCATTTCTGGAATTGACATCAAGATTGATTCCAGCTGGATCGTGATTTTCCTGCTGTTTACTTTTTCCCTTTCGGCTTTCTATTTTCCCCAGTCTTTTCAGCTGGCCAACCGGGCCTATTACTGGCTGCTGGGCATTTTGACCAGCCTGCTGGTTTTCGCCTCGGTCCTCTTTCATGAACTGGCTCACTCCCTGACCGCCAAGAGACAGGGGGAAGAGGTTGAGGACATCACCCTGTTCATCCTGGGTGGCGTGGCCCGGATAACTGATGAGCCCGGGACCCCGCAGAAGGAATTTTCCATGGCTCTTATCGGTCCGGTTTCCAGCTTCTTCCTGGCCCTCCTGTTTGTTCTGGTCTCTCATCTCTTGGCTCCATATTCCAGGCCCTTCCAGGTGGCGGCTGCTTATCTGGCGTATGTAAACGCCATAGTGGGCGGATTCAACCTGTTGCCCGGCTTTCCCATGGACGGCGGCCGGGTGCTGCGGGCCATCGTCTGGAAAGCCACCGGCAACTTGAAAAAGGCCACCAGGGTGGCTTCCCTGAGCGGCCAGGCCATGGCCTTCCTGCTGATTTTTTTCGGTATTCTCCAGTTTTTCCGGGGCAACCTGGGCGGACTGTGGCTGGTTTTAATCGGCTGGTTCCTGCATAACGCCTCTGTCCAGGGCTACAGCCAGGTCCTGCTGAAATCTTCGCTGGAAGGACTGAAAGCCACCGACCTGATGAGCCGGGATTTCCAGGAGGTCAGGCCCGACCTTCCGGTCGAGACCCTGGTCCAGGATTATGTCCTCCGGCACCGGGAGCGGAATTTTCTGGTTACCGAGGGCGAGCACCTGGTGGGCATAGTCTGCCTGGAGGACGTAAAGAAGTTTCCGCGGGAACGCTGGCCAGAGTTGCGGGTAAGGGATATCATGACCCCGGCCGAGAAAATTGTCTATGTCACTCCCGGAACCAGCGGCGACCAGATTCTCCAGCGCCTGGCCACGGCCAATGTTAACCAGGTGCCGGTGCTGGAGGAAGGCCGGGTGGTGGGGATAGTCTGCCGTAACAATCTGCTCCAGGTCTTGCAGCTCAGGACAGAGCTGGGAATCTGAACCGGGGAGGAAGGCATGGTAGAAGTAAAAAAGAAGACGGATAGAAAAGACCGGAAGCTGGCCACGAAGCGGCCATCATCAACAGGGGCGGCCCTCGGCGATTTAGAAGACAGGAAAAAAAGAATCAAGGATATAATTAAAATCCTGAGGAAAGAATATCCCCAGCCCAGGACGGCCCTGAATTACCGCACCCCACTGGAGCTTCTGGTGGCCACCATCCTGGCCGCCCAGTGCACCGACGAGCGGGTGAACAAGGTCACGCCGGGTCTTTTCCAGAAATACCCGACCGTGGAGGCCCTGGCCCGGGCCCGGCAGGAAGAGCTGGAAAACGACATCAGGTCAACCGGCTTTTTCCGGAACAAGGCTAGGAGCATCATCGGCCTGGCCAATAAGCTGGTGTCCGAGTATGGAGGCCTGGTGCCCGACACCATGGAGGAACTTATCAAGCTGCCCGGAGTGGCCCGCAAGACGGCCAACATCGTCCTGTCCTCGGCCTTAAGAAAGGCAGAGGGCATCGCCGTCGATACCCATGTCCGCAGACTATCGGAGCGCCTGGGCCTCAGCCGCCAGTCTGACCCGGAAAAGATAGAGCGCGACCTGATGGAAATTGTTCCCCGGGAAGACTGGCTGGACTTTAATTTTCTGCTGGTTGACCACGGGCGGAAGGTCTGCCAGGCCCGAAAGCCCCTCTGCCCTCAGTGTGCCATCAAGCATCTCTGCCCATCTTTTGAAAAGTTTTCCAGGCTATCTTCGGGGAGAAAGTAAATGCCACCGCGAGAAGCTATGCTCTATATCCGGCAGGAGGGCAACAGGGTGGCCTGCCGGCTCTGTGCCCACCGCTGCCTGCTGGGCGAGGGCCAGTTCGGCCTGTGTGGCGTCAGGCAGAACCTGGATGGTGTTCTTTATAGCCATGTGTACGAAGAGGCCATAGCCGCTCACATCGACCCCATAGAAAAAAAGCCCCTTTACCATTTCCTGCCGGGGAGCAGGTCACTTTCCATTGCCACCATCGGCTGCAATTTCCGCTGTCCCTTCTGCCAGAACTGGGAGATATCGCAGACCAGGCTGTCCGACGGGAAAAGCGGAATCCAGAGCCGCCACCTGCCGGTCAAGGAGGTGGTGCGGCAGGCCCTGCTCAGTGACTGTGAGAGCATTTCCTACACCTACACCGAACCGACCATATTTTTTGAGTACGCCTATGAAACTGCCCGCCTGGCTAAAGAATCGGGCCTCAAAAATAATTTTGTTACCAACGGTTACATGACCGCGGAGGCCCTGGAAGAAATCAAGCCCTACCTGGATGCGGCCAACGTTGACCTGAAATTTTTCCGGGATGAGAGTTACCAGAAGATGTGCAAGGCCAGGCTGCAGCCAGTCCTGGACAGCATCCAGAAGATGCGGGATCTCGGTATCTGGGTTGAGGTGACGACGCTGGTTATACCAGAACTCAACGATTCGGAAGAGGAGCTGCGGGGCATCGCCAGGTTTCTGGCCGGGGTCGACCGTGACATCCCCTGGCACCTGAGCAGGTTCCACCCGGATTATAAGTACCTGAAATCTGTGAATACCCCGCTGGCCACCCTGAAGAGGGCCCGGGAGATAGGGCAGGCCGAGGGTTTGCGCTACGTCTATCTTGGCAACGTCTGGGGAGAAGGCGAGGATACCCACTGTCCGCAGTGCGGGACGGCCGTCATCCGACGGGAGGGTCTCTGGGTGAAGTCCAATCTTTTAGAGGACGGCCATTGCCCGAAGTGCGGGCAGACGATAGCCGGAATCTTTACCCGGAGCCTGCCTTTCCGGTTCTGAGACTTCTGCTAAAATAATAACCGGGAATCTGGCATGGAAAAGAAGTATGAAATCCTGGAACACATGGCCGACGGCAAGTTCCGGGCCTACGGCCGCAACCTGGGAGAATGCCTGGGGAATGCCGCCCTGGCCATGGTTTCCCTGATGTGGGAGCCGGAAAGAATCAAGCCTGAAATCAGGGAAACGATCAAGCTGGAAGCGACCAGCCCGGAACAACTGACCGTTAAATTTTTAACGGAATTGATTTACTTGCTGGAAGTAAAATCATTCCTGCTCGGACGGGTGAATGAGATCAGGGTCGAAGAGGCCTCAAAAAATGGAAATAAGACATACCGCCTGGAGGCGGAAGTTTCCGGGGACAGGATATCGCCGGAATATGAAATTTACGGCCAGGTCAAGGCCGTTACCTATAATGAAATGAAAATCGAGAAAAGCCGCGACGGCCAGGTTCTCCAGGTGGTCGTCGACATGTGAGGTGAGCCATGGACCTGGTAAGAATCAATGAATTTGTCTGGGAAATTCCCAAGTCGGGAGAAATGAAGGTCCCGGCCAGGATTTACGCCTCGGAAAAGTTAATCGAACTGGCCAGGCGCGACCAGACCCTGCAGCAGGCCCGAAACGTGGCCTGCCTGCCGGGAATTCAGCGGATGTCCTACGTCATGCCTGATGCTCACCAGGGTTATGGTTTTCCTATTGGCGGAGTGGCTGCTTTTGACCTGGATGAAGGCATCATTTCGCCCGGCGGAGTTGGCTATGACATAAACTGCGGGGTCAGGTTGCTGCGGACTGATTATAAGGAGAGCGATATCACGGCCAAGAGGAAGGAACTGCTGGCTGAAATCTTTAAGGAAGTTCCGGCCGGAGTGGGGAAGGGTGGTATTACCAAGCTGAGCCGCAACGTGTTAAAGGAAATTCTGGTCAGGGGCGCGGAGTGGGCGGTGGAACAGGGTTATGGCACGGCTGAGGACTTGGACCGGACCGAAGAGCGCGGCCGGATGAAGGATGCTTCCTGGGAGTTTATTTCAGATAGGGCGATGGAGAGGGGAATCCCACAGCTGGGAACGCTGGGAGCCGGCAACCATTTCCTGGAAATTCAGAAGGTGGATGAAATTTACGATGAGGAAGTGGCCAGGGCTTTTGGCATCCAGGAGAAGGGCCAGGTGCTGGTTATGATCCACTGCGGCAGCCGTGGCCTGGGCCACCAGATTGCCACAGATTACATCGAGCTGATGGAGAATAAGTTCGGGTTCAAGGGGTTGCCCGACCGGGAATTGATTAACGCCCCGTTCAAGTCTGAGCTCGGCCAGCGCTATTATAAATCGATGTGCGCGGCGGTTAATTACGCTTTCGCCAATCGCCAGATGATTGCCCACTGGGTCAGGGACGTTTTTGCGAAAGTGATGGGCTCGGCCAAAGGAATGCGGCAGATATATGACGTCTGCCATAACGTGGCCAAGGTGGAAAAGCACACGGTCAACGGAAAAGAGAAGTTGCTGTGCGTCCACAGAAAGGGTGCCACCAGGAGCTTTGGCCCGGGACGTGCGGAGATTCCGGAAGTTTGCCGTCAGGTGGGCCAGCCGGTGCTCATTCCGGGTAGCATGGGCACGGCTTCTTATGTGCTGGTGGGTACAAAGGAGGCTGAAGAGATGAGCTTTAGCTCGACGGCCCATGGCGCAGGCCGGGTGATGAGCCGGAATGAAGCTTTGCGCAGGTTTCGGGGAGAGCAGATCAGAGACGAGCTGGCCAGGAAAGACGTTGAGCTCAAGGCCACCAGCTGGAAGGGAGTGGCCGAAGAAGCTTCTGCTGCCTACAAGGACGTGGATGAAGTAGTGCGGGTGTCCCACGAAACAAGGCTGGGCAAATTAGTGGCCCGTCTTGTCCCCATCGGCGTCATGAAGGGCTGAATACCGGGCAGACAATAATTATTATTCACCAATGGCCTTGGCTGGACCGCTAATAAGCTGAGCCGTTGGGGTTTGACAACGCTTTCTTGTATACCGTTGCTAGACAAAACGCGGTTATTGCCTTCTTAGATGTCCTCAAAAAATTGTTTTATTGATAATAACCATTCCGGCAAGTCAGATAGTCATAAACTTGGCCACCTTCCCCTGTTCGTCAGCTTGGCAGCTGGGCCTTTGGGTATCACAACCTATCTCACCGTCATAATCTGCGGGTATGATTTTTCTTGACTTATAGAACACTTACTTATATGATGCTAAGCACGATATCAGGAAGGTTGCTTAATTTATAGGCTGATCCCACCTGTTAAATTTAGCAGTTTATCCCGGCAAAAGGATATTCCTGGTTGATAAAGAATTGGTAATGGGCTGGATAAAATCTGGCTTATCCAGGCCAATAAAAATTTTCACAGGAGGAATCATGAGAAACAAGACAAAAAGGTTGGGTGTGTTTGTGGTCAGCCTGTTGCTGGTCGGCCTGCTGGTATCCCCGGGATTTTCAGCGGTCAAGTTCGGGGTTAAAGCCGGGTTAGCCCTGGCCAACTGGTCCAGCAGTGAGACCCTTTTTGAAGGTTATCCACTTAAGAATAAGGCGGGCTTCGTGTTTGGGGCTTTTTCCAACATTGGACTGGCCAAGAACTTCAGCTTGCAGCCCGAAGTCCTTTATATCCAGAAGGGTTCCAAGATCAATGTCTCGGAAGGCGAAGTCACAGGTACCGTAAAATTCAACACAGACTATCTCGAAATTCCACTTTTGTTAATGTACAGCTTCCAGAAGGAAGACTCAACGTTGATTCCTTCCATTTTCGCTGGCCCGTTTATTGGATTCAACGCGTCAGCTAAACAAAAAGTCGAAGTGACGGGTGAAGAATACTCTTACGATATCAAAGACGAAATAAAAGACGTAGAATTTGGCGTTACCTTTGGCCTGGGATTGGCCAAGAAAATGTCCAAGCTAACGCTCCATTCAGATATTCGTTATGACCTGGGCTTATCGAACATTGCCGATGGTGCCGAAGAAGGGTTTTATATCAAGAACAGGACCTGGCTGTTCATGCTCGGAGTTGGTTTCTAAGCAGTCTGAAACCAACAGACGACAGATAAGACGGGGGACACGCAAGTGTCCCCCCTTTTTATTTACTGGCATTCTTATCAGAAAAGCAGTCCCAGAAAACCGGTGGCCGAATACCAAACAGGCTACCAGGTTGATTTTATTTATTCTCTGTAATCGATATTTTTAATTCTTGAGCATGATTTCTACGTCTCGGCGGCGGGAGGCGGGGGTGACTTTTAGCTTCATAACCCTTCCCTGGCGGACCTGGCCTTCAACCACAGTCTTATATGGTGCATGCAGCTTGAAGTTCACGTCCCAATCCTTCGGCCAGGCCGGAAGGAGGTAAATTTTCCTGCCGTCCACCTGCATCAGCATGGCCTGGGTAGCCTTCAACAGAACGCCGCCATGATCCTGGTCAGGTATCCAGTCGTAATTCGGCCCCCAGAAGGCCGGGAAGCGCGATTCCTGGTGCCAGTTCCTGGCCCGGCCGACCACGTATTCACGGGCCTGTTCGGTCAGGCCCAGGTAGGCCATGAAAATATCTTCCTGCCGCCAGCCGAAATTGCCGCGGTCTTCCCGGCGGTTTAGGGCCTCGATGGCCAGCTCAAGCCCGGGACGGCAGATGGCCACCCGACGATAGGGGAAAACCGCATACAGTTCCGGGTTTTCGATGTTATGTTTATCGGCGAACCGCTCAGCCGCGGCCAGCATCCGCACCCCATCCACCTCGCGGGTTGGAAGCTCCGGCATCTTGTCATGCATCCGTTGCCATAAAGCTTTCTCTTCCGCGCTCACTTTATCTCCGGCCAGTTCCAGAAGTCGCTCGGTGACCGCCAGAATGCCGGCTACCTCCGGCATTGGGTTGCGGCAGTCCCACCAGGTCTCGAGTGCCTGGGCCGGCTCCATTATGATTTTTCCGCGCTCATCAACGCCGTAATGCTTATCGTAGAAGGTGAGGATTTCATGGGCCAGCGGCAGCACCCGTTCTTTGAGCAGCTTCTCATCAAGGGTGTGCTCATAATGGTCAAGCAGCATGTAAAGCAGCTCAATTCCACCCTGCCATTCCCAGCGGTGCCAGCGGCTTTCATTTTCCACCACCGTCCTTTTTTCGCGCGGCGTCCAGCCATAAGATTCATTGAAGGCAGCGCCCCAGAAATACACGCACTCGTTGAAGTATGCTCCGTCATGGCCGAAGTAATGTCTGGTCCGGTACCTGGCCATTTCCAGGACATCGCCGCAGTACATGCGATATAAAGGCTCCAGCAGATCAAAGTCACCCGAGGTGCACATGCTGATGTAGGGTAGGCGAGTGTTCTGCCACCAGTAGCCAGGTCCCCAGCGCCGGTAATCGGCGTCGCCCGGGCTTCCCGGGTTAGGCACCGTGAAAATTGAACCGTTAAACTTTATTGGATATTGACCGCGGCCGCCGCAGGCATTGATGAACCGCTGCAGCACATAAGCGCGGGTCAGAATGTAAGCGTCATCACCAGGGCTCTTGGAGTGGATATCAATCCAGCTCCGGTTCCAGAACTGCTGCCACCAGGTGCGGTGGGCCTGAAGCCTGGTCTTATAGGGGATTTTTTCCGTGGCTTCGATGGTTTGTTCAACTGCTTTCAGCCAGTCTTCAGGAGAACTTGAATGTTTGGTCAGGACATAGATGCTGAATAAATGAGAGTTGCTTTCAGGCGAGCGCAGGTTCAGGTCATCAATTTTTTGAGCCCTGCTTGCTCTGATAACAGCCCCAAATGTCCTGTGAAGTATGGGATCTTCCTGCTTGAATCCTTGCATATCCTGAAGCTCGGCGCAGAGTGCCGGGCCCACTGATTTTTTGTTGTGGTGGTACCAGCCTACGCTGTCAGGAAGACCGGTAATAACTGTATCGGGTTCAACCACCGTTGGGAAGTGCTTGTTGCCCGGCACATAGTGGTCAAAATGCACATCGCTGACTTCAATACTCGGCAGTTCGTAAGGCTCGGTGCGCCAGAGTTCGATTTTAGCTGTGGCCCTGACCGGCTTCCTGCTGTCTGCGGCCACGTGAATTACCGGATGGTTGGCGTCAACCCAGACCTGCAGTTTAACCTGGTTTTCTCCCTGCCCGCACAGGATTTCAATCGTTCCTTCAGCCAGGCGCAATGTTTGCCTGAAGTATTTATCCTCGCTCAGGGGATTGGGTTCTAAATGAATCCGGACCCTCCCAACCTTTAGCAGCCTGCTATTGTCATCCCAGGAATCGGTCTTGCCGATATAAAAAAGTAAATCGCCGCTTTCTTCAACCCAGACATTGAGGCCAATATCGCCATTTCCGCAGGGCATGGTGCCCCAGGTGTCCTTGCTCGGCGAGTCCCAGACCACATTGTATTTTTCCAGCCCGGCTACAGGGTCGTAGGTCTCTCTTGAACATGAAGAAGTAATAAATACTATCAATATCAGGAGAAGGAAAAATCTTAGAAGCAGGCCATAAGTTGATATTGATCGATTTAATATCCTGCCGAGAAGCTTTTTTATAAGACTGTTCATGCTTTTATCCCCGCATTCGTTTTTACAATAACCGCACCTGATTATCAACCTTGATCAGAGCCCCAGGGATTTGGCGAA
Organism: Candidatus Saccharicenans sp.; assembly: GCA_024653215.1. Classification (GTDB taxonomy): domain Bacteria; phylum Acidobacteriota; class Aminicenantia; order Aminicenantales; family Saccharicenantaceae; genus Saccharicenans. Next base: position 59,170 of record JANLFU010000008.1, read on the forward strand.
TAGAAAAATCCTTTTCTGGACTAGACAAGGCTCGGAAAAATATTTTAAAAAAACGCTTGACAAAAAGTAACTCATAGGTTACATTATGTATAGCGTAAGTAATATAATGATACTTACCTGTAATACTCTAAGGAGAAAAAAATGAACGATATCATTGAACGAATCGACCGGAAGCGGAGAAAAATTCTGGGAACCTATGTAATCGGGGCTATCGTTTTCTTTGGTGCCTGGATTGTCAGGTTTATCCTGAAAGAGACAGGCATCTTGACTGATCCCCTGGATTATGCCATTGCTGTGCCCTTCGCCATTGGGCTGATTATCCTGCTCTATTCTTTCGGCGCTCTGATCAGGGTAAACAAGGAAATCAAAACGAACCCTGCTCTCCAGGAAACCTTGAATGACGAACGGCTTCAGCTAAACACCCTGCTGGCCTTCAAGTATGGGTTCTTTGCCATGCTGGCTGGATTGGCCTTTTTTGCTGTTTTCAACCTTTTCTTCCCGATTAAGGATACCAGATCGGTATTCTTCGGTCTGTTGATGGTTGGAGCCTTTTCTTACAACCTCAAATTCTACCGCCTGGAAAAGGATTGAGCATGCCCAGGGAAACACTTCGCAATACCCTGAAGGTCCACCGGGCCCGCATGGATTGGACACAGGAAGAGCTGGCCAGGCGGGTCGGGGTGACCCGCAAGACCATCAACACCATCGAAAACGGGATTTTTGTACCGTCCACGGTGCTGGCCCTGAAGCTGGCCCGGGTCTTCGGCGTCCGCGTAGAAGACCTCTTCCAGCTGGCTGAGTAGTACAGTTGCCTAGAAAGCCATATTAATTAATAACTTTTCCTATTATTAATTCTAAAAAGCGACACTATAAATATAGATTTATTTATTCATCGCCCAGTATTAAAGTAAATCCCAATTCTTTAGCAGCAAATTAAATTGGAAACCATAGAGTCGACACAGTAAATTAGCCAAGAGAACATAGCGTTATTAGATTATTTTTAGCATACTAAGACTGATGTCTTCACTATAAGAATATTGACCGCGAAGAATAACTAATTTACGATGTTTTTGCAGGAGGATAAAATATTTAGCAAAATGTTTTTGAGAGCTTCATATGAATTACCACTTTTTCCTTTCAAAAGGAGGATGAAGCAGCATGGGATTCTTTATATTTTTATTACTAGCATTTGCGTTACTAATTTTGATAATTAGCAAAAATCGATCTAGGAAAATCAAAGAGTCCAGTCAACATAAGATTACTATTCAGGCAGATTTTGATAACAATATTATTTCCAAGCAACCTGACACAGGGGATTTATTATTAAAAGAGGATGGAGCTTTGATTATTAATCCTAAAAGTACTTTCCCCCTCACAATTTATGGTGGGAGTAAGCAAAAGGTAATTGAATTGAAGCAGCTTTTAGAAAAGGCATATACTTCATCAATATATGAGATAACGCAAAAGATTGCTGAGTTAATTGCCCGTTCAAACCTTAGATGCAAAGAGATAGATGATTATATTAAAAAGTATAAGCCTTTGTATTATAAGAAATTAGAACAGTTAAAACAAGAATCTGTTGAATGGGGGACCCTTTCAGATATAGACAAGGACGATTTATTAGTTAGTTTCCGTCAAAGCGCGATAGATTCTTTGGATGTTAGGCCACCATGTAACCTTGAATATTTATTTGAATATGAACCTGAAGATTTTACTATCGATGATTTATTGATTGAAAGATATGGATTTGAACTTATTAAATTCTACTTATCTCATGCTAGTAATCTCGATAAGGTCTTCACCATACCCGCAGATCATTATCGCCGGAAATATTTCGAACAAATGGTCGAAAAAGGATTAGCTATTCGGGGGCTAGATATTCCAGTAAATCTAATAGTAAACACTCTGACTATAAAAGAAATGAATGAAATTGTGGCAGATTTACAAATAAAACCATTCACGAGGAAAAACAAGGGTGTTGAATTTTTGCTTGGCTTACCTGACATAATTGAACGTTTAAGAAAAAAAGTTGCGTTCCGAGAACTATTCAAATTATGTGCCTTGCCAACTGAATTCTCTAAGTTAAATCTTGAGGCTATATCAAGATCATGGAACTATATTAATGAAGTATCAATGCTATTAGCGACGACTTATATAAACGGCGGATATGCACATAGAGATTTTATTGAAAAAAAAGAATATCTTGATTTAGTTGAAAGTTGGGAAATATTGACGGTTGGTGACGATGCCTGTCCCTATTGTAAGAGGCTAGCTTCAAAAAAATATGCAAAGAACGATTATCCCAGGGTTCCTTTACATATTGGATGCAGATGTACGGTATCATGGAAATCAAAAGGTGATTAATTAATAAGGCGATAATCAGGCTAACATTGGACATCTTTAATAAATAATTGATATTTTGTTGTAGCTAAACGCGATGTAATAAACCGTTTTCTAAGAAACTCCAAGTTTAAAATGAAGCTTCTAATTACGAATGATCAAACAGATCATTCGGCGTCTATTGGGAAACTAGCTAACCCAATATATATTATATGAAATTGCAGTCCATTCATGAAAAGAGAGTTTTTGGGTGAACATTTTTTCTAAAGTAGGTTCTGGAGTCGCCGCTGAAATAAATGATCCATCTGGAGTTTTGGGCTATCTAATTATTATTTAATGAAAACTATAGTTACTTCGCCTGCATGTGACTAAAATTACTTCTTGAAATTTTTTTGGAGTTTATCAACTGGCAGAGTGTTAATCACGTCCTGTTTGGTGAGCCAGGCCCGGCGGGCGATACCCACCCCGAAGCGCATCATCTGGAAGCCGTGGGCATAGTGGGTGTCAGTGCCGATGGCGATGAGAATGCCCTTCTCCTTGGCTTTCTTCAGGTTAAATTCATCAAGGTCCAGTCGGTCGTAGTAGGCGTTCAATTCCAGGATTTTCTCATATTGGGCAGCGGCCTCTATGACTTTGTCTATATCCACATCGTAACCTTCACGACCCGAGATCAGCCGGCCGGTGGGATGGCCAATGATGTTGACCAGAGGATGTTTTAGGGCCGAGATGATTCTCTCTGTCACATTTTTCTTAAACCCGGAGTGAATGGAAGCCACCACCAGGTCGAGCTTTTTCAGCAGGCTGTCGGGAAAATCAATCGAGCCGTCGGCCAGGATGTCCACCTCGGTTCCTTTCAGCAACCGGAAGCCTTTTAGCCTGGCGTTTATCTTATCAATTTCTTTGATCTGTTCAGCCAGCCGGTCAGGGCTTAAGCCGCGGGCGTATTTAGCTGCCTGGGAATGGTCGCAGACCGCAAGGTAGCTATAACCGAGTTTCTTCCCGCTCTCGTTTTTATAATATCCCTCAGGAATAATCAATCTGTGTCTGTTTTTTTGAAGAGGTTGTTAACTCCTGAGAGAGCATTTTGCTTGATGTACAAAGGGCTATCCTTGGAGATTTGAGTCTGGCGGTGCGATCCTCTATCTTCCTGGATTTAATTGGTAAGCTCTAGCTTAACCTACACAAAGTTGAATGAAATTTAATTCTCGTAAGACATACAGCCTTCGGCTACCTCTCAAGGCGTTAACATTAATTAAGCCATCTGGGCATATTCTTAGACATTCACATCATCCTGTCATGCATGGTACTATTCTTCCAATTATATTAGACGAGAAATATCAATTCTTACCATCGCATCTGGATATTGAGTTGGTGCGTTATCCCTAGCCTTTTTTGATTAGATTAAAGATCTATGATGAAAGAAAAAAGCTTGACAAAAGTTTTTTTTTTTTACAATAAAAACATACAAAAGGCATAAAGGAGATATAGCTAATTTATCTGACGCGAATACTATTTGAAAAAGCTTTTATAGCTTAACAATAAAGGAGGGTAAAATGAAAAAAGTATTGTTAGCCTTCTTTATGGTGCTTGTCTTGTTAGCTGCGATAGTTGATTTTTCACCTGCCAGTGTTCCCCCTTGCGATCAGTATTTGGAGTGGTGTGTATTCACGTATTGCCGCCAGTATTATAATCCGGATCAATACTTGCAATGTGTAAATAAATGTGCCGAAAATTATGTCTTGAATTGCCTATGAGTGTTGATCTAAGGTTATTGTTGTCAAGAATCAAATAGTATACGAAAGAAGAGATTTTTTATAAATAAAATAAGGGGTGTTGGTATGGACAAAAAACTACTATGCCTGATAATCATTTTAGCTATTTTCCCTTTCTCTGGCTATGCTGATTTAAAAAAAGTTATTTCCATAGGGTCTGATGATATAAATTATCGCTTCTTTGGTGTGGCGGGGGCTGTTTTAGATGATCAAGGAAATGTGTATATTTGTGATTCTAAAGGGAGTTTTTTGAGGAAATATGATCCAAATGGAATGTTTATCAAAGAAATAGGTAGATATGGCCAGGGCCCGGGAGAATTCAGCAATACGATATCCGGTCTTTATTTTAGTGATGGTTTGTTCGTTCTTGATACGGGGAACAACAGGATAGTTGAACTTGACCAAGAACTCAATATAAAGAGATATATAAAGCTCAGTAGGCTGGCCTTATCAATAATGGGATTTGGCAATAATCTTTATATGATTTCAAGGATACCGGATCGGTTTTCTTTCGAAGTTGAAATTCGTGATAGAGAAGGGAATTACATAAAGTCTTTTTTCGACCGGCGGCCTGTTTTTATAGAGAGGATAGAACAATCAAAGATTGGTCAGGCTATTTCCCTAATTTACTCGTCAATAGCGGCGACAGTTGAAAGAAAAACGGGAGAGGTGGCAATTACTTTCCAATGGCCCGGAGAAACTATCGAAATATTTATGTTTTCAAAAGATGGGGAGTTTATAAAGAAAATAGTTTCTGATCATATTATCAAGTATGACTTCCCAGAGTTCAGGCTCAAGGGGCTACCGTCGAATTTAAGATTTCCAGATAAAAGCAACTTGATAATGATAAGATCTATACATTCCTTAGATGAGAAGAGGCTTCTGTTGGAGTATTGGGTTAATGAATATAACCAGGACAAAGCAGTTAAGGAAAATGAATATATCTTAATCGTTGATAAAAATTCTGGACAGCTAGTACATAGAGAACTCTTGCCATTAAAATCGGGTATAGCCGATGCAATAAAAAATTATATATGCGTAATTTCAAATGAAGGCGATGTTCCGGAAGTTGTAGTCTATAGACTTGATTATTGAAACTTGATTGGGAGTGATGGTGTTTTTGTGTTTGTGAGAAGTTTAAGGATATAAGGTTATTAAGGTTTTTATTAATAGGATGCAAACATTTTCCAAGGTTTTAAGATTGGTTGAATTATTGTTAATTGTCCTTTTATTTTGGAGCTGCACTCAAGAAAGTGGTCCCGAGTTCGGTCAGATTGATAAAAGAACTGTGGTGTCACTTCATTTAGGCACAAAGGCCCAAAGGAGTTCAGGTTGCTTATCATGCGAGCTGATGAACAAATATCAGTGGAACTTCTTATATAAGATATTTAGTGGGGAAAAAAATATTGAATTTGTCGTTTATTGCTCGAATGAGAAGAAAACGGAGGTTGAACAAAATCTATCATATGACGTCCTCTTAATAGTGGATAAAAACCCTGAAACTGATGAGTTGATAGTGCGCCACGAAGGGAGAACTATATTTCAAAAGGCGGGAGTCTTGGATATGTTTTCCGTGAGGCAAATTACCGAGCTACTAATGGATTCTGCCTTGAAAATGAACTGTTTCTACGAAAATAAGAGAACAAGGAAGTCTTGATTTTTGCCAAAAATGGCTTAATTTAATATCTGAAAAGGGGAATTTAGGCCGTGGCCTCCCGGATAATTAGTCTTTTCCCTGAACATGAGGCCGGGCAGGAATTCCAGGTTAAGGGGTCCAGAGTCCTTGGCCGGTTAATTGAAAAGCTGGTTAGTTCGTTTGGCGGCAATATTATTATATCGGTTATATCCCATACCCTATTGATTTCGCTTTTTCTGAGCCTAAACTTTTTGGAGCCAGGTTTCAAGGGATTAAGTTCTGAAAATTCGGCTGACCAATCTCGAATAAAAGAAAACTTGGTTGCCCTTAATCTGGCTCTCAAAGACCTTGGTCGAGATGAAAAATATCAAGAAATGTTGTCCGAGGTGCTGGGTAAAATCAAGCAAACAGAGGTTACAAACATTACCGACGATTTTATATGGATCGACCCCAAATTGAGCCAGAAAGAAAAAATTGAGTTCTTCAAGCAACTCATTAAAAGTACTGTCCTGGATCAAACAGAATATCAGACAACGAGGTATGAAAATCAAACCACAGATAAAATAAGCTCCAAAGCCCCCGATACCATAAAATTAAATTCAGGGGAAAAGATCTTCTTAAAGCCCTCCATTATGGAGGAAAACAAGTACGAAGTTTTCGTCCTGGGGAAGGATGTTTCCCGGGTTCTGGATAGGATGAAGGGCGCTGGTTTAATAAAAGAGAAGCCGGCCTTCCTGGAGAAAGATACTGTCCAGTTGTCTATTAATAGAGCGAAAGTTGAAATCCCGGCTGAATACTATTATCGGTCGAGTCCCTACGAACTGATTATGGCCGCGGGAGCGAGGTCGTTTTCTATTGTCAGAGGTTTTCCCCATCTGAAACTGTTTGGAGATACTCGGGTTTCTACCCGGGCATTTGCAAAAATTGAAAACGAAGATAAGCAGAGTAAGTTGGCCGAAAGCGGTAGTTTCAAGATAATTTATTATGGTGAAATTGAACCAGCAGGGAATAGTCCGGAAGAAAAAATTAAGACTTCGGCCAAAAAGTTTAATCTACCCCGAGAAAAGTGGCAGGATTTACTGGATGGTTTGATGGCCTATGATGAAGCAGAGCAATTCCGAAGGTTAGAAAAGGAATTTCTTCAGAACTACGATCCCAACGACCCGCGCCTGGCTGAGTTTGTTAGGGAATTTATCAACTTAAACTTGAATGGAGCCATCCTTCTCCACCAGCCGTTTCAGGCAGCGTTTGACTCGCTTGAAGAACTCTATTACAAGAGCCCAATTTTTGGACGTCTGCTGCTTTATATTAATAAAGAACCCGATTCACACCTGGCTACCGAGTTCTTGTTTTGCCTGGCCTCGGCTCTGGACTTTGAAAGAAGAACGATTGATTACCTCCACCAGGCCTATCTTGAAGCCAGCGTTTGTCTGGAAAGAAAATATAATCTGGATTATGTGTTCAATTCACAAGCCAAGGCTTTGACCATAAAAACAGTTTTTGATGAACTGGCCAAATTTCTATCCGCCTCAGATTTCGGCTCGGTGGAAGATGCCCTTAATCGATATACTGAGGAAATCATAAATATATATAATTATCTGGTCGAAAAAGGTGGGGAGACTGCGGATCGAGCTCGGTATGCCCTGGGATGTTTACTCTGGGAGAGGGGACAAAAAAAAGAGGCGGTGTCAGTCTGGCAGAAAATAAGTCCAGGTTTTAAGGTCCAGCCGTTTCCAAGGATAAGAGGAATACTCTATGGACCGAATTTTAACCTGGTTGAAGAATCAGTCAGTAAGATTCTTGATTTTGAGGCCCGTCGTTATACTTATTTGCTGAACGAAAGAGCCATCAGGTTTCATAAGTGGGCACGGCGTGAAGGTAGCCAGCAAACATAATAGGGCCATAGAGCGCTCTCCATATCTAAGCAGGAAATGTACCATGCTGATGGTGTGCAGAATGAAGCATACCTACTGTCTTGTCACAGAAAACTCGTTAATCTTTTATGAAAAAATATGAATACGAGCATAGCAGGCTTACGCTGGTAGCCCGCTACTTTCTCATAGTTTTCAATAGCTTATCGGCGGGCAGGGTGTTGAGCACGTCTTTTTTATTGAGCCAGGCCCGCCGGGCGATACCCACCCCGAAGCGCATCATCTGGAAGCCGTGGGCATAGTGGGTATCGGTGCCAATGGCGATGAGAATGCCCTTCTCCTTGGCTTTCTTCAGGTTAAATTCATCAAGGTCCAGGCGGTCGTAGTAGGCGTTCAATTCCAGGATTTTCCCGTATTGTGCAGCGGCCTCTATGACTTTGTCTATATCCACATCGTAACCTTCACGACCTGATATGAGCCGGCCGGTGGGATGGCCAATGATGTTGACCAGAGGATGTTTTAGGGCCGAGATGATTCTCTCTGTCACATTTTTCTTAAACCCGGAGTGAATGGAAGCCACCACCAGGTCGAGCTTTTTCAGCAGGCTGTCGGGGAAATCAATCGAGCCGTCGGCCAGGATGTCCACCTCGGTTCCTTTGAGCAACCGGAAGCCTTTTAGCCTGGCGTTTATCTTATCAATTTCTTTGATCTGTTCAGCCAGCCGGTCAGGGCTCAAGCCGTGGGCGTATTTAGCAGCCTGGGAATGGTCGCAGACCGCAAGGTAGCTATAACCGAGTTTCTTCCCGTGCTCCACCAGCTCTTCCAGGGTCATCACACCGTCGCTCCAGTTGGAGTGGACATGAAGGTCGCCGCGAATGTCCTTGAGCTCGATTATCTCGGGCAGTTTCCCTTCCAGGGCCAGCTCAATCTCGCCCCGGTCTTCTCGCATCTCGGGTGGGAATACCGGCAGGCCGAAGACTTCGTAGATTTCTTCCTCGGTCTTGCCGGCAATTTTCTTCTCTCCCTTGAAAACCCCGTATTCCGATATCTTCAGGCCCCTGTCCTTGGCCAGCCCCCGCAACTTGATATTGTGGGCCTTGGAGCCGGTAAAATACTGGAGAGCAGCCCCGAACGAGTCGGCCTCCACAATTCGCAGGTCAACCTGGCGTTTGCCGGCCTCGGTCTCAAGAAGGACGGAACCCTTGGTATCGCCCTCGGCCAGGACCTGGACAACCCTGGGGTGCCTGACGAAGAACTGAATGGTTTTTTGCCCGTCTTTGCCGGTGGCCAGAATATCGATATCGCCGATTGTTTCTTTCATCCGGCGCAGGGAGCCAGCGGTGGAGATATGGCTGATGCCCGGGGCACCTTTCAGGTATTCGATAACATCCTCGGCGATGGTCATGGCTTCATAGATGGGCATCCTTTCGTGGGCATGCTCGATGAGCTCGATACCCTTCTTGATGTTCTCCACCTTTTTCTTGCCCATCCCGTATAGCTTTTCCAGGCTGCCGTCCTCGATGACCCGCTTGAGGTCGTCCAGGTTCTTGACTTTTAGTTCCTTGTGCATCAGGTGGATGGTCTTGCCGCCAAGACTGGGAATTTCCAGGAGCTTTAGCAGCTCTTCGGGCACATCCTTCATCACTTCTTCATAGCGCTTGATCTTTCCGGTCTTGAGGTATTCTTCAATCTTTTCGGCCATGCCCTTGCCAATTCCCGGTATTTCTGCCAGTTGGCCGGAATTGACCAGTTCCTGGACGTCCTGGGTCAGGTCTTCCAGGATGCGGGCCGCTTTCTGGTAGGCCACCACCTTAAAACCGGTTTCTCCCTTGATTTCGAGGGCATCGGCGATGCGGTAAAAGATATTGGCAATTTCCTTGTTTCTGTTTTCCATCTTTGCCTCTTAACTCAATTTTATACCAGAGGTGCCAAGTAAACAAATTAACCCTACGAAAAAATAGGTCAATGAGTATCGTGTCCCCCTTTTTGGCAATTGACAATTCGGGCAGCTCCTTTTATCTTAATGGCATGAAAATCATACTGGCCGGATATAATTTTGACGCCGAAGTCATAGAAGAACTGAAGAAGAATTGCCCGGAACGCCAGGATATTACCCCGGAGACGCTCTCGGCCGCTTACGCCCGCATTTCCCGCGACCCGCGGCCGGTGGACGAGCTGCGGGCCGTGGCCAGGGCTGAAGTCGAAAAAGCCCGCCGTTCCAACCAGAATATCATCTTCAAGATGGGTCATCACTCGGTGGCCGAGCATGCTGTTTTTAATTTTGACCTTATCGGCCTCAGCCGCCTGGCCATCGAGGAAGTGGAGCATTTCCGTCTGTGTTCTTACACCGAGAAATCGCAGCGCTACATTACACTGGACGGAGATTACGTCCTGCCCGAGGAAATTAAGCAGGCCGGGCTGGAAGGAATTTTCACCGAAACCATAGAAGCCCAGAACCAGGCTTACCGCTATTTTTATGAGCGGCTTAGGGAACATATTTTCAAAAAATTTGCCAGCCAGGCCGCCAATCCAAAAAACCATCCCATCCTGGACGGCTGGGCCAAGGAGGATGCTCGTTACGTGGTGAGCCTGGCCACCAAGGGCCAGCTCGGTATGACCGTTAATGCCCGCAACCTGGAGCTTATGATCCGGCGCTTTGCCGCCAGTAAGAACGCGGAGATTCGGGAGCTGGTCCGCCATCTGCACGACCTGGCCAAAAAGGTAGCCCCGTCCATTATCCTCTTTACCGACCCTTCACCCTACGAAGCCGAGATGATGGGCAAGGTCAGGGAACAGGCACTGGCCATGGTGACCGGGCTAAAAAAGAGAGATAAGAGTTTATCTAAGCTCGATCAAATTCAGTTAATCGAGTTTACAGAAAAAGGGGAGGAGCAGATAATTGCCGCCCTGCTATTCTCCACAGCCGGAGTTTCATTTAAGGAGGCTCTACAGATAGTCAGGAGATGGTCGCGGAATAAAAAGCTCGAGCTCGTGAAGAAAGTCTTTGAGCACATGGAATTCTATGACTCACCACCCCGGGAATTTGAACTGGCCTACCTGACCTATGACCTGGTGGTCTCGGCCTCCTGCTTTGCCCAGCTGAAGCGTCACCGGATGATGACACTGCTGGTCCAGCCCTACGACCCGGCGCTGGGTGTGACTGTGCCGCCCTCGATTAAAGAAATCAAAGAGCAAAAGAAATTCATGGAAATCATCAGGAAGACGGAGAAGGCCTGGCGTGTGCTGAAGAAGAAGGTTGGGCCGGCCGCCGATTACATCCTGACCAATGCCCACCGCCGCCGGGTCCTGGTCAAGGCCAACGTTCGTGAACTCTATCATCTCTCCCGGCTCCGCGAAGATGCCACGGCCCAGTGGGAAATAAGACAGGTAAGTGCGGTTATGTCAGCCATGGCTCGAAAGGTCTTTCCCATCACCGCCAGCCTGCTCGGTGGCAAGGACGCTCATCCTGAACTGTACCAGAAGCTATTTGGCCGCCAGCCTAAGATGTTGCCTCCGCCCATGTTCAGCGAATAAAATCAATCGGGGAATATATCAGTAGCATTCATGTTCATTGAAAGCTATTCCTTCGGTCGGATGGTCATCGCCGGGAAGACTTATAACGCGGACCTGATAATCGTTGGAGAAGAAATATTCCCCAACTGGTGGCGCCGGGAAGGACATTCACTTTGCCCGGAAGATTTGAAAATTGTAGTCGAAAGGAAGCCTGAAATCCTGGTCATTGGTACTGGAGCTTATGGAGCGATGGACGTGCCCTATGAGACCGAGAAGTACTTAGAAGACCAGGGGATAGAAGTTATCTGGAAGCCGACGGCCGAAGCCGTGGAAATATTCAACAGTATCAGCGGCCGCAACAAGGCCGGTGCCTTCCACCTGACCTGTTAAGATTCTGCAGAGATCAGCTAAGGGATTTTAGCTTCGGGTAGAAATTGCTGTGCCGCACAAAGCGAAACACTTTACCTGATTTGTCCCGTTCGAAAATCACTTCCTCTCCCAGAGTTTCATCATCGCGAAGGCGGCGGAAAGTGTCGCCTTCGATGTGCTTCAGAAGGGTGAGCCCCTCCACGGGATTGTCTGTGGGCAGGCTGACCATGGCCAGCTTTCCCTGCCAGGGGAGAACCACCGTTTCGCCCCACCAGGGCTGGGCATCGTAATAACCGGCATAGTCTTCAAGGTTTACACCTGTCGCTTTTTCGTCTTCTGTCCTGGTAGCTGCCTTCTTCAGAATTTCTCTCATTCCCCTGGCATATTTTTCCGGCTCGGTTCCGGAGGCGTTTATCATGACCACAAAGGCCTGTTTTTTACTTGGGTCGATCATCAGGGTGCTTCGGTATCCGGGACAGGAACCACCGTGACCGACGATGGTTTTGCCGTCCAGTTCATAAACAGAAAATCCCAGGCCCCAGGAAGTTTTCCAGTCGGGGTCCATCCAGTGGACACGGTGCATTTCACGAAGAGTCGGGGCTTTTAGAATTTCTTCTCCGCCTTTGGCCAGCAGCCTGAACTGCCAGGAAGCAAACTTGGCCAGGTCAAGAACGGTAGAAGAAAATCCGGCTGCCGGCTTGATTCCTTCAGCCTGGAAGAAGGGCAGCATGTCCCTGGTGCCGTTGCGGGTAAGCGAGCTATAACCCGTGGCCAGCCTGTTTCTCCAGAGCTCTTTTGGAAGATAGGGGCGGGTATCATTCATCCCCAGGGGCTTTAAAATATTTTCCTGGACGTAATCATCATAGGATTTGCCGGAGACTTCGGCCACAATCTCTCCCAGCAGGCTCAATCCCAGGTTGCTGTACTGAAAATAGGTGGACGGGGGATAGAGGGTTTTCTGGGCCCCAAGCTTTTCTTTTAGCTGTTCTCTGCTCGGAAAATGAAAGTCCGGTTTGCTCCAGTAAGGATAGTCTGATTCGCGGGGCAGCCCGGAGGAATGGGTCAGGAGGGAGCGAATGGTTATGGGGCCGCTATCGGGGTATTGCTGCTTGATGTTGAACCACGGCAGGTGGTCGCCGACTTCATCGTCGAGCCGGAGTTTCCCGGCATCGCGGAGCTTCATGATGGCCACCGCGGTAAACAGCTTGGAAATGGAACAGATGCTGTAGATGGTCTCCGGGGTGGTCTTAACTTTTTTCTCCAGGTCGGCCAGGCCATAGGCCCTGGAAAAAATCACCGCCTGGTCTTCGACCACGGCCGCTGACATTCCGGGCAGGCGCTCATAATCGCGCTGGGCTTCCAGCCAGATGTCGATCAGCCTCAGGGCTTCAGAATAGTCTTTCTTGTCAGCTTTTTTCTCCTGGGCAAAAGGCAATAGCCAGGTTCCCAATAAGATAAAAAGGGAAATTAAACTGGTTAGAAAAAACCTTTTTCTCATGTCAGCCTCCAATCCAATTTCTTGCCAGTCCGATATCATTTAACTATAACCTGCGATTTTTATAAAGAAACAAAATTGTTTATTCTCGCCCAAATGATAAATTTTTATTTTTTGATACAGCCGAATAAACCACTGGTTATTTTTACGGGTAGGTGCTGATTACCTTATTAGTTCTTACAAATTGCTAAATTTTAAAGACATTATTAATGAGTTTTAGTGCGGCTGCGAAAATTAAGTTGCCTGAATTCGCATAAGGTGGTAGATATTTTTACATGCTTAACAAGAGTTATCTCAGCCATCTGGAATGTGGGCTTTGCCGGGAAAGGTATGAGCCGGATAAGCTTTGGAACCTCTGCCCGAAATGCGGCAAACCGCTACTGGCCAGGTATGATCTGGAGGCGGCCAGAAAGGCGGTCAGTCCCCTGGACCTGGCCAAACGCGAGCCGACTCTCTGGCGTTACCGCGAATTGCTGCCCGTCCGCGATGATGCCCATAAGCTTTCACTTGGCGAAGGATTTACACCCCTGATCAGAGCTGCCCGGCTGGAGAAGGAAGTAGATCATAGCCCGATATATGTTAAGGAAGAGGGGCTGAATCCGACCGGTTCTTTCAAGGCACGCGGCCTCTGTATGGCCGTATCGCGTGCCCTGGAACTGGGTGCCAGGTTTCTTTCCATTCCTTCGGCCGGAAATGCTGCCTGCGCCCTGAGCGCTTATGCCGCCCTGGCCGGTCTTGAAGCTCATGTCTATATGCCCGCCGATGTGCCGAAACCGTTCATCAACGAATGCCGGGTGCTCGGGGCTCAAGTTCATTTGGTAGACGGTCTTATAACTGACTGCGGAAAAGTTGCCCGGGCCGACCTGGAAAAGTATGGTCGGTTTGATGTCTCCACCCTCAAAGAGCCATACCGGATAGAGGGCAAGAAGACGATGGGCTATGAACTGGCCGAGCAACTCGGCTGGACGCTTCCCGATGTCATAATTTATCCGACAGGCGGAGGGACCGGACTGGTCGGCATGTGGAAAGCCTTTGACGAGATGGAAAAGCTGGGCTGGATAGGACCCGGGCGGCCACGGATGGTAACTGTTCAGTCCGATGGCTG
>JANLFU010000008.1:73506-80279 GCA_024653215.1 Candidatus Saccharicenans sp.
CCCTGGCTGCCTTTCTGCATCTGAAAAAAAGCGGCTGGATCAGGGAAGGGGAGTCGGTGGTCCTGTTCAACACCGGAAATGGCGCCAAGTATTCCCGCGTCTGGGACTGAGATTTATCTAAAATCAAGTTATAATTGAAGAACCAGGGAGAAGCAGGATGGAAAAAGGTAAGTTGTACGAAAGGATAATTGAACAGCTGAAAGAGCTGTTCCAGAAATCGGACGACCCGGTGGCCAGGATGGCCACCATAAGTGCCCTGCTTTACCATAAGTTTGATTATTATTTCTGGTGCGGCTTTTACCTGCTTAAGGATGGCGAGCTTATCGTCGGACCTTACCAGGGGCCCCTGGCCTGTCTCAAGCTGGCCCACAATAAGGGCGTTTGCTGGGCCGGAGTCAGGGAGAAAAAGCCCATCATCGTGCCCGATGTCCACCAGTTCCCGGACCACATCGCCTGCGATGAGCGCAGCCAGTCGGAAATCGTGGTCCCGGTTTTCGCCCCGGATGGCCGGCTATACGGGGTGATAGATGTTGATTCTGACCGGCTGGCCAGCTTTGATGAAACCGATGCCCGCCATCTGGAGCAGATTGCCAGCATGATCTTCATGAAATAACGAGCCTCGCTTCACTTAAGAGCTATCGACCGCCTGTAACAGGAACTATTTTGCTGGAGATTTTTTCCTGATGGGTTTGATTGCGACTTCGATGTTCTGGCCGCCCGGCTTCTCCCAGGGAAACAAGGTCAGTGAGCAGAAGCGGTGCGCTTTATTATTACCAGGGTGCGATCGTCATCCGGCTCCAGGCCCTCAGAAAATCTATCGACCTCGGCCAGGATGGATTCGAGCATTTTCTGGGCCGGCAGGTCAAAGCATTTCTGGGTGACCTTAATCAACCTGTCTTCCCCGAATTCCTCTTTGTTCTTATTCCGGCTCTCAGTGATTCCATCTGTATATAGAATGGCCACCTGGCCTGGTTCCAGGCTGGCTGCGCAGTGCTCATACTTAACGGACGGGAACATCCCCAGGCAGAAACCGCAGCTTTCCAGCCTGGTTATCTGCCCTTCCCGGCCGAGTATCAGCGGCGGATTATGACCGGCATTGATGTATTTAATTTCTCCGGTATTCTTATTTAGCTCCAGCAGGAAAAAGGTGATGAAATTGCCGGAGGAAGAACTGCGGTGAACGAAGTCATTCAACCGGGCACCCAGGTTGTCCAGGTTGTAGCTGGATCCGAGCTCGGCGTGGAGGGCTGCCCTCAGGGAAGCCATGAGCAGGGCGGCGCTCACGCCTTTGCCCGAAACGTCGGCAATGACGATCGCCAGCCGCTCGGGGGTGATGTCGATAAAATCGTAGTAGTCCCCACCGACCTGGTAGCAGGTCAGGTTGTAGCCGGCAATGTCATAGGTCTCGCACTCGGGATTTTTCCCGGGAAGCAGGTTCTTCTGAATCTGGGAGGCCAGGGCCAGCTCCCTCTCCATTTTTTCTTTCTCGATGGCCTGCTGGATGAGCTTGGCGTTTTCGATCTTGATGGCGGCCAGGTTGGAAAGCAGGGTCAGCAGCTTAAGGTCCTCTTCCGAGAAGCGGTCGAGATGGAAGATGCGGTCGGCATAGATCACGCCGATTATTTCCCTGTTGTTCCAGAGGGGAACGCACATGGCCGAGTGAGTGTTGGTCTGAATGATGCTTTCGCTGGCCTGAAACCGGGGATCGACCTGGGCATCTATGGTCAGAACTGATGAGTTCTCGGCCAGGACCATGTCCAGGATACAGCGGCTGACCTGGATTTTCTGAGGAAGCAGGGTGGGGTCGGCGATCCGGACCACCTTCGGAATGAGGTCGGGAGGGTTGCCTTCCTGGAGCATAAGGATGGCCCGGTCCATCGGCAGGGTCTTGCAGATCAGGTCCATAATTTCTTCCAGGAGTTCATCTATCGGCTTGTGCAGGATCAGGGCCTGGCTGACCTGGGTTAGAACGGGAAAGAACCTGTAGTCAAGCTTAAGTCTTTCCAGGTCAGGAATGATTGACGCTTCTTTCTTTATCGTGGCCGTGTCGGTTGGGGGGAGAATTTTATTAATCTGGATGACGCTCTGGACGGCACTGGCCGGCAACTGCTCGTCGGTCATCTCAACGCTGGTGGTGCTTTCCTTGTCGAAGAAAATACGGGTGGAGCCGATGCAGATTTCATCACCCCGGCGAAGTGGCGTTTCATCCGAAATCTTTCTACCGTTGACAAAGGTTCCGTTCTTACTCAGGTTATCTCGGATGGCGTAACCTGATTCACGGGGAACTATATAGGCATGGTGCCCGGAGGCATAGGCATCTTCGATGACGATGTCGTTATCGGGAAGCCGGCCGATAGACACCTGCCTGTCGGCCAGTTCAAAGACCGTGGCCTCCCCCTTCTTTGGGTAGATGAATAAATGCGACATTTTCCCTCTTAACTAAATTATAATGATTACCGACCCGTACTTCAAGCTCGATTCTTAGTCCTCAGCGGCCGGTGGCGGGCCCCGGTTCAAGCATCGATTTTTCCAGTTGTTTTAGAAGTTTCTGGCATCTTTTGGCCCTTGCTTCCAAGGGCAGGTCTTCTATTATGGGGAGGAGTAGAAGGCTGAGTTCTTTTGGCAGAATGTTATCCAGAAGTTCAATGGAATAATCCAGCGACTTTCTGGTTCCCTGGCAGATGTTCTGGTAAGCTCTTGATATCTCATCGGGTGGGTAGATGAGGCTCAGCAGCTCAAAGATCCGCTTGAGATGCATGGCCAGGGAAGCCTCGAGATCCTGGAAGGGCAGCCAGCCTTCCTTTTTCTCCTTGAATTCATTCAGTTTTATTATCAGCCAGTAGCTCTGTTTTATCTGCCGGGTAACTTCGGGCAGTATCAGTTCCTTCTGGAAAACAATCCGGGGATTTCTGGAACGCAGTCGGTGCAGGGCTTCAATTATTTCAGCCTCCACGTCTTCATCCTGTTTCTTCAATTCCAGCGAGAGCAGGTCGGCTGCCCTCTGGGTCCCGGTCTGGGCCAGGATATCGGGAATGGCTTTTCTAAGATTCAGGTCTTCTTCCTTGTCGCTCAGGTAATCTTTCAGGGTGCCTATTATCCTCGAGCCATAACTGGCCAGGGTCCGACGTGCTTCTTCCCTGGTAGAGGCCCGGCCGAGGTGCCGGATTATAAGCGGAACGAATTCCCTCTGCTTCAGCCTGGCCGCGCTCTCCAGCGCGTACTTGGCCACGTCCGGCGAATCATCCGTCAGCAGGCGCTTGAGATTCCGACTAACGGCCGGGTCCGGTTCCATCAGTCCCAGGGCCTTGGCCGCTTCCATCCGGGAGGTTTCTGTTTCCGAACTCCGATCGGCTGAAATCCGGTCGATATATCCCTTCATTACCTCCCGGTAAACATCAAGGGACATGATCTGTTCGATATCCTGTCCCAGGTCCTCCTGCTCCAGTGCCCGGTCAAGGTCAGTTGCCGAAAACGATCCTCCGGACTCCAGCATGGAATCCATGGACCGGGCCAGCACCTCGTCGGCCTTGTAGGAAATTATCTTTTTCAGTTCCGGGCTCAATTTCTCAGTTTTCAGCAGGTCCATCAGGTTCATGGCATAGAGAACGGAGCTTCGTTTCTTACTCTCCAGGGTATCGAAAACCAGCTTGGTCAGGTCCAGGTCGATATTCTCACTGATGACCAGGTTGGCATCCTGCCATTTTATTTTTAAGTTTTTCTTTACGGTGTTAACGTATTCACGAGCGATTTCCAGATTGAACATGAACCAGAGAAGGATGAAAGCGATGGTAACCAGGCTTATCTGCTTGAGGCTGAAATGGAGAAGGGTGAAACTGACCAGAAGAATGATGGAGCTGAAGCCCTTGGCAAACTTGGAAACAAACATGTCGATGAAGACTTTGGCCCGGTACTTGATTTCCGGTGAAACCGGGACGTAAAGTAATTCCCGGACCGACTGGTTGAGTGAATAGCTTAAACTCTTGTCTGTTCCCTTGATGATAACGGCCCAGTAAATCATGTATATGGCCGGGACAAAAAAGATGGCCAGCGAGCCTAATAGCAGGAAAACGGGAGCGATGAGCAGGGCCAGCCGGAGGCCGGACTGCCTTAAAATCCGGGTGGTCATGGTGACATGAAGCAGATAGGAAAAAACCAGAAGAACTGTCAGGAAGCTGCCCAGGAAGGAGGTCCTGGCGTCCTGTTCGGCAAACCTTGAACCAACCACCGAAACAAACTGAAAATCCACCAGGGTGGTAATGATCATGCCCATGGCTACGATGGCCGCCAGAAGTGACAGGTAACGGCTGGACCTGATTTCCCGCCAGGTGGTCAGGGGAGTGCTCCTGGCGCCGGAGGGGGCTGACTGTTTTTCTTCCTTGCCGGGCAACCTGGAATAAAAAAAGATGATGACCAGGCAGAACAGCAGGAGAACGGGGCAGATCAGAAGTAGATTTTCCGTGCCGAGATGTCTGGCCAGGCGAGAGGCCAGGAGGGCTCCGCTCACGCCTCCCAGCAGGCCCCCGCTGACCAGGAAGCCGATAAGCCGCCTGGCCTGGTGGGGATGGTAAAGGTCGTTGACCATGATCCAGAACTGGGTGGTGGTGGTAACCATGAACAGGTCGGACCAGAACCAGTAGATTAGTGACAGCCAGGGCCAGTGAATCCGAAAGAGAAACCAGAAGAGAATCAGGGTTGAAATGAAGAACAGCAGACTGAAGGCCAGGTAATAGGCCCGCCTTGTTCTTTGAAGCAACTCTGAATTCAAGGCTACGGCCAGCCCGATCAACAGTGCCGACAGCAGGTAAGCATAGGGCAGTCGGTCAGCGGTCAGCCATCTCAGGTAAAGTGAAATCTTTACGGGCTCAATGATATAAGCAGAAACCTGAATCAGAAAAAAATAGAAAAACATCAACAACGAGGGAGTGACCTCTTCCGGTCTGATATCCACCAGCCGAGATAACAGGCTGTATGTTTTGTTCTGGCTCATTATCAACGCCTATGGTTTTCCGAGTTCATCGAGTAAGGTACGAATTCTTTTTAACCGGTCTGAGGGCGGCAGGTCTTCCAGCAACGGTAGGACCCACTCCCGGTCGGATTTAATTAAGATATTATCAAGAAGTTCGAGGGCATAGGCCCTTGATTCTTTGGTTCCAGACCTGAAATTTTGCCAGGCCCGGCTGATATCATCCCCGGGATAGATGAACCCGAGTAACTTGAAGATATCTGACTGGGACTGGGCCAGCTCTTTTTCTGGTTCTCCCTCGAGTGGCACTTGGCCGTGCCGGACGCCCAGCATTGCCAGCAGGAGCTGACAATGCCTCTCTATTTCCTCTTTCAATTTCTTCCTCGAGATTTCTACCGGGATTGATATTCCTGGTTTAAGATGATGAATCCTGTCCAGGGCCTCAATCAGTTCCCCGTCCAGTTCCGGTTGATTTTTTTGAAGTTCGAGGGCCAGCAGGTCGGTGGCTTCCTGGGTGCCCATACGGGAAAGGACATCGATAATGGATTTCTTGGTCTCAAGGTCCAGCTCCTCGTCTTCGAGATAATCCGAAAGGGTGCCGGTTATTTTTGAGCCAAAGGTAAGAAGGGCCGCGGCCGCGTCCTCTCTGGTCGCGGGATTCTTCAACTTTCTGATAATGACCGCAAGATGTTCCTTCTGCCCGCACCGGGCAGCGCTGTCCATGGCCAGGCGGCTGACCTCGGGCGATTCGTCCTCAAGCAGCTCGGCCAGTTCCTCTGCGGGTACCCAGCGTGGCTTCATCAAGCCAATGATCTTGGCCGCCTCCATCCTGGTAATTTCTTTGCCCGGCTTTTTGTCTGCCAGAGCTCTCCGTATATATTCTCTTATCAGTCCCTGGTAGTTTTCCAGGGCAAAAATTTCATCCACTTCTTTTTTGAACAGGTCTTCGCTCTCGCCCGCGGGCCATTCAGATAGGGCCAGGGCTTCTTCTTCAAACAGGGTTCCTAGCGAGGAAACCCCAGATTCTGATAGGCTTGAGGTAAGCAGCTCCTTGAATTCAGGCCGGAGTTTTTGTTGCTTCATGAGGTCAAATATGTCCATGGCCAGGAGTTCTCGGCTTCGCCCGCGAGTATCCAGGGTGTCGAAGGCCAGTTTCAGGTAGTCCAGGTCCAGCTGCTCGGCCACCATCTTGTCGGCCCGATCCCACTTCTTTTTTAATTTATTCCTGACCACGGTTGCGTACTCCCTGGTGACCTGGAGGTTGACTGCCATCCAGCCCAGGATCAACAGGATGGTAACCAGGCTGATAAAACGGAGATCGGGGTTAAAGGAGAGAAGGGCCATCAGCAAGATCCCTCCCAGTCCCCGGGCGAAGCGGTTGAGGAACATATCTATGAATATTTTGGCCTTGTACTTTATCTCCGGGGAAACCGGGATGTAGAGAAGTTCCCGGACAGATTGATTCAGGGTATAGGACAGGCTCTTGTCCGAGGCCTTCAGGGTCAGGGCCATCAGCAGGCTGGCGGGCAGCACGGCCAGTCCGGTCAGGACGGCAATCAGGGTCGAAGGATAGATGAGGAAAGAAAACCTGATCCCGAATTTCTGGACAAACCGGCTGGTAAGGAAAATTTGGATTAAAAAGGCCAGAACCAGCAATCCGGCATTAAAGTGGCCGAAGAACGAGGTCAGCCTGTTTTCCAGGCTGGCCGTTCCTTCGACCACCTTGCTGAATTGCCAGTCGATAAAGGTGGAAACTATCAGGCTCAGGGCTATGCCTCCGGCCAGTAGCCGGAAGTAGCGGTGCCTGACC
>JANLFU010000008.1:80304-126191 GCA_024653215.1 Candidatus Saccharicenans sp.
CCACCCGCTCGTTCTTCCCTTTCTGACTGGCTGGTTCTGTTGAAACCCAAAAAGGAGTCTTGGCAACTCTTTTCTGCCAGTCAGCTATCAGGTAGACAACAACAATGGTTAGAAGCAAAAAACCGCAGGCCAGAAAAAGAAGCCTGGTATCAACACTGGCCCGAGCCATGAGTCCGGTGGCTTCACCTCCCAGTATACCTCCCAGGATACCGCCGCTTCCAAAAAGGCCCACCAGGCGCTTGGTTTCCCTGGGATCGAAGATATCGTTAACGACTATCCAGAATTGAGTGATGACCACGGCCAGGAAGATGTTGGCCCAGACATAGTAGGCCAGGGATAGCCAGGCCCACTGGAAGCTGAACAGGAACCAGAACAGCACTGCCGTCAGAATGAAAAAGCTCAGACTGAGTATTATAAGGTTCAGCCTGGATAATCTGGCCTGAAGCTTGGCATGAACGGCTACCACTAAGCCGATCGACACAGCGGTCAGAAAATAGGCCAGGGGGAGTTTATCGGCTCCCAGCGACTCCAGGTAGCTGGCCACCCTGAGGGATTTTATGATCGAGTATGCGGCAGTGATCAGGAAAAAATAGAAGAAAAGCAAAAGGGTAATTCTTTCCTCTCCCGGCTTGATCTCCACCAGGCGGGAAAGGAACCTGTGAAGACGGCTGGGTTCGGCTGTCAATTCTTATCCCCCGCGACAGGAGGAAGACTCACTCTTTGAAAAAACTCTCCAGGGCCACCTGTTCGTCATCAAAAATTTCCAGTACCCTGGTCAGCATGGTAACCTGGAAGATCAGGTAGAGCTTCCTGGAAATCCTGACCAGCTTCAGCTTGCCTCCCAGATTGTTGGTCGAGATATAACTGGCCAGGATTTCACCCACGCCGAAACTGTCGATGAATTCCACCTTTTCGAAGTTGAGCAAGATCTTTCGTTTGCCCCTTTCCAGTTGTTGTTTGATCCACTGGTGGAGGGTCAGGTCGGTGATGTCTGACCTCCTGATTTCGCCCTCGATGTCGACAATCAGAATGTCGTTGATTTCTCTGGTTGTTATTTTCACCTTTTACTCCCTGTCAATGGCCAAGGCCATCAATCTTAATTCCTGCTTACTTAATTCTTATCCCGGTCACGAAAAAACCCGTAACCACATCCTTAAAACTCGAGGCTGATGGTGTATTGTTCCTTGATGGGCGGAGAGGCAAACATGTCCAGGAACTTGACTAATTGCTGCTGATAGTGAAGGTTTTCTTCGCTGGCGACGACGTGTTCCTGGGTCTGCCAGAAGGTCAGGGACATTCCCCGGCCACTGGCCCGGTCAGTAAGGAGATACCCCCCCGTGAAGCCGTTTTGCATCCTGGTCTCCGGAATGACACTGGTCTCGTAAAGCTTGATGGCCTCCTCTACCTTTTCTGGCCTGACGTGAAAAATTGTTACTCGGGCAATCATGATAAATCCCCTTTCCACCCTCCATTCTAATATGTTTTTGATGCAAAATAAATAAAAATTTTTTGCCTGACAGCAATGAATTTTATTTGACTTTGAAACCGTTTAGGTATAGGAAGAAAGTAGAAGAAAAACAGGGGAACGGGGAACTATGGTCGCCCCAGGTGAGATTTCATGAATAGTATAATCCGGAGAAAACGGACTGGCCAGAAGCTTCTCTTTTTGCTGGTCTGGCTGGTCTGGCTGACCCGGCCTGTTCTTCCCGCCGAGCAAATCCCCTGCCGCTGGAGCGGGGTGGAAAAGATCGTGGTGGTCGGGGACCTGCACGGCGATTACGATCACTTTGTCGAGATACTGAAGGGGATAGGACTGGTTGATTCCAGTTTGAGCTGGACGGGTGGACAGGCTTTTCTGGTTCAGACCGGAGATGTCCTGGACCGCGGTCCAGATGCCCGCAAGATCTTTGACTTAATTCGCAAGCTGGAAACGGAGGCCGAAGCCGCTGGCGGTCAGGTGCAAATGTTGATAGGCAATCATGAAGAGATGAACATCACCGGGATTGCCTTCGATTATGAGGATTATGTTACCGTTGAGCAGTTTATCTCGTTTCTTCCGGAGGATTACCTGGCCAGGAAGCAGAAAGAGCTGGAGAAGAAGGCCAGGCGGGGGAGGGATATTAGACACCTCTGGCAGGAAGTAATAGATTTTGACCTGGAAGCCAGGAAAAAGTACCTGGTCAATTTTAACCAGAAGTACGGAAAATGGATTGCCCGTAAGAACGCCGTCATAAAGATTAATGACACCGTCTTCGTTCATGGAGGCATAAGCGAAGAATTCTCAAGGTGGAAACTTGAAGACATAAACAACAGGCTCCGTTATGAACTCGGGGTTTTTCAGAAAGCGATTCTGAACCTGTCACCTCCGACTGATATGAAATTGGAAATTGTCTACAGGAGCAACGGTCCTCTCTGGTACCGGGAACTGGCCCTGGCCAACGGAAGTCTTTCAGAGGAACAGGTTGACCGCATTCTGAATAACCTGGAGGCCAAGCAGATCATAGTGGCCCATACCCCTCGTCTGATCTTAACCATTGACGACATGAGAAGATTCGGGGGGAAGATCTGGATCGTTGATACAGGAATCTCCCAGGCCTACGGTGGTCACATGAGAGCTCTGATCATAAACGACGGCCAGTTCTCCCTGTGGGGGGTGAACCATGGAAAATAATAAAAATTTACTGAAGACCGGGCTGGTAATGATGGCCATAGCCTGGGGGTTATTTATGGCTGCCTCAGATTACTTATGCGGTGACCAAAAGGAGCGGGAACAGTTGGAGAATTTCTTGAGTAAAGCCAGGATAGTCAGGGTCAGCAAGGGGCAGGCCGGTGGCCGGACTGCTCCCTGGATTGTCAGCCTGGATGATGGACGGATGAAAGGGCGGGCTATTTTTAAGTATGTCCACCGGCCGCGACCGGCCATGATTCCAGACAGCTATTTTTATGAGCTGGCCGCTTATGAGCTGAATAAGCTGCTCGACCTGGATATAATGCCGACCGTAGTGGCCAGAAAGCTGGATGGACGCAACGGTTCCCTTCAGGTCATGCTGACCGGGGTAATAACCGAAGCCCAGCGGCAGAGGAAAGGGCTGACTCCGCCGGATGAAGAAGCTTTCCAGCAGGCCCTGGCCGAAGTGGTGGTTTTTGAGAACCTGGTCTATGACCAGTGCCTGGACCAGGACGATATCCTGATAAGCCCAAACACCTGGCAGGTCTGGCGAATTGATTTTTCTGAAAGTTTTGCCCCGGTTCCGGAGCTGCTCGCGGACTGTCCTATCCGCAGGTGCTCCAGGGAATTGTTTAACAGCCTGAGCCGGCTGGACCCCGGGCTGCTGACTAACAAAGTCAAGTCTTATCTGAGCGAACAAGAAATAGAAGCGTTGCTCAAAAGGAAGGATCTTATAATAGCCGCAATAAAGAAATTGATAGAGGAACAGGGCGAAGAAGCTGTCCTGTTCACCAAGAAGAAAAATTGACAAGGGGGAAAATGAAAATGGTTGGTCCTGACCCGCAACAACAGAAAAGTGATCCCGAGCGAACCTGTCCTCCCGGTTACAGGCTACTGAGGCTCTTTACCGATATCAGGCCGGGAGAGGCTTCCAAGGCCTTGCTGCTGACCTTTAACATCTTCCTGTTGCTGCTGGCCTATTATATAATCAAACCCGTCCGGGACGCGCTGATTCTGGCCGGCAGAGGGGCGGAAATAAAAAGTTACCTGGCCGGAGCCCAGGCCATTTTGCTCATACTGGTGATTAAAGCCTTCAGCTACCTGGCTTCCCGGGTTCCCAGACACCTGTTGATAACCTGGGTAACTCTGTTCTTTATCTCCAACCTGATAATTTTCTATATCCTGAATATAGCGGGCGTCCCTCTCGGAACCATGGGCATTATCTTTTTTATCTGGATCGGCATCTATAACCTGCTGGTTCCAGCCCAGTTCTGGGGCTTTGCCAACGACCTGTATTCCGATGAGGAAGGCCGGAGGCTGTTTCCGTTGATTGCCTTCGGGGCCACCTCCGGAGCCGTTTTTGGCAGCCGGATTGCCGGCTGGTTGATCAGACCCATTGGCCTTTACAGCCTGATGCTGGTTTCGGCCGCCATCCTGGGCTTATGCATCCTGCTGGCCATTCATATTCACAAGAGGGAGTTAAAACATATCGCCCGAGATGGGTTATCCCCGGTAGAGCTGGAACAAAAGAAAATTGAACAGGAAAAGCCACTCAAAAAAGGCGGGGGGTTCCGCCTGGTTTTCAAGAGCCGCTACCTGCTTTTGATTGCCCTGGTCATCGGTCTTTACAATTTTATAAATGCTACCGGGGAATACATACTGAGCAACGTGGTAACCCGAACGGCTTCCCAGGCTGTGGCGGCAGGCCTGGCCGGCGGCCTGGATTTGAAAGAATATATAGGGAAATTTTTTGCCGAGTACCAGTTCCTGACCAACCTGATTGCCCTGGTGCTGCAGCTTTTTCTGGTTTCGCGGATTTTCAAGTGGATTGGCGTGGGTGGGGCTCTTCTGATTTTTCCTTTTATTGCCCTGGGTGGTTATGGGTTTATCGCGGTCGGGGCCTCACTTCTTTTGATCAAGTGGGTTAAGGCCCTGGAAAACGGCACCGACTATTCGCTGATGAACACCACCAAGCACGCCCTCTTTCTGATTACTTCCAGGGAAGAAAAATATAAAGCCAAGGCGGCCATCGACACTTTTTTTGTCAGGGGAGGGGATGTGATTGCTGCCCTGGGAATTTTTCTGGGCACGACTTACCTGGCCTTTAACGTGGAAAAGTTCGCCCGGGTTAATATTCTGGGAGTGTTGATCTGGATATCCCTGTGCTTTCTTATAATACGCGAATATAAAAAGCTGAGGGGAAGGACACAGCCGGAAAGGTCCTGAGCCAGGTTTCCGGACCTTTCTAAGACCTGAGTCTCAGGTTCTTTTTTTCCTCAGATCCTGGATTTTTATGATGCCCCCTGAATCCTGGGCTATATAAAGGTATCCCTTATCATCCCAGGCCAGACCTTCCTGGTTGTCGCCGGGGAAGGCGTATTCTTTTACCAGTTTCCCGTCGAGTGTTATCTCAACCAGGATATTATCGGCATCGCTAACAATATGGAGAAGCCTGGTTTCCTCATCGTAAATCATGGCTGCGGGGTCGTCTATTTTGAAAGGCAGGACCCTGATTATTCTGGCCTCGGCCTCCCGGGCCCGGCTTGATTTGAGGGGAACTTCGATTTCAACTATACAGGGCGGGTCCCATTGGTTCCCGGCATAAAAAGTGCCGCCTTCTGGATGCTTATCATCCGGGACGAAAGCCAGTGATTCCAGGCCATTGTCGTATTCTTGGGTCTGTTTCTGCAGAAAGTTCGGGTCGCCGTTGAAGGCTCTATTTACCGGGAATCTCCGGGTAACCTCACGTCGGTCCGGGTCATATTCCAGGATGATATCATCTCCCTCAATTACAACGTAGACCAGCCCGGTCTTAGGGTCGATGGCGATGGCTTCCAGGTCGCCCGGGATCCGCTGGCTGAAAATCGGAGCTCCATCGGTGGTTATTTCGTACAGCCAGCCCTCGTCGCTGACCACGAATAGAGTCTTGCGCTGTGGATGGAAGCACAGACCTGAAGGCTCGGGTATGTTTTGCTGGTCGATATTGCCGCCAAAACCCGGGGTGCCCGGCCATTTGTAAGGAAAACGGATGGTGGGGGCGTGCCGGTCAGAAGAACAGCTAAAAAGAAATAGCAGAAACGGAAGTAAAAGTAATGATTTTTTCATTGGTTCGCCCTCTTTCACCCCTGTTTATAGCAGAAGGCAGCGTATCATTTCAATAATAATATTTTGCCTGGCTCAGATAAAATATTAAATTTGACTTTAAGAATACTAAAATATTAACCTATTAAAGAAGGGGAAAATATTGCGGCTCAACACTGTTACCAGGAACTTGCTAACTGCCACTCTTGTTCTGTCATTGTCATTTTCTCTTTCCCACGCCCAGTTTACCCCAGAAGAAATAGCCCGGCGGGGTGAACAGGAAGAATTTCTTCTGAAGGCCAGAATAACCGGTTTCCGCGACCTGGGCAAGGGCATTACTCTACCCATTCGGGTTTACTTGAAGAAGGGAGATGTCGAGCTGACTGCCGTCTGGAAAAACCCGAGCGGCGTGATCAACGGTTACTACGAGGGCTGGCAGTATGAAATTGCCGCCTACCGCCTGGATAAGCTACTGGGTTTGAACCTCATCCCGCCCACGGTGGAAAGGAGGTTCCAGGGCCAGCGCGGCTCTCTGCAGCTCTGGGTGGAACATAAGTACGACCTTCTGGAAATTGTCGACAATAAGATCCAGTTGCCCAAGGAGGGATGGGAGGCAGTCAACCTGGAAAGGATGCAGTACCTGGCCCGGGCCTTTGATTCATTGATCGCCAATGAAGACCGGAGCCTACAGAATACCCTGCTTACCGAAGACTGGCGAACCATACTCATTGACCACTCCCGCAGTTTCAGGTCCGATGCCCGTTTTACCAACAACCTTATGTACGGGCTCAGGCCGCTGCGGCCTGGCGGAGTTCCGCTGCCATTCAGGCGACTGCCGTCAGAATTTGTGGAAAAATTGAGGACCTTGACCTTTGATAGCATCAGGCAGGCGGTTGGTTCCTATCTGACCACCAGGGAGATAAATTCTATGTTAAACCGCCGCGACCTGATCCTGAAGGAAATTGAGGAGATGATTTCCGTCTATGGCCGAGGGGAAGTCATATATTAAGGAGTCGGGGAAATGAAAAAACGTGCCTGTTTGGGTTTTGGTTTATTGCTTTTGATTCTGAACCTGCCCCTCCTTTCACAGTTTACACCGGAAGAAATAGCTCAGAGGGAGGAACTGGAGGAATTTCTGCTGACCGCTGAGATAATAGATTATAAAGAAATAGGTGAGGGGGTAACCAAGCCATTTCGCCTTTTCCTGAAGAAGGACAACGTTGAAAGAAGCGGAGTCTGGAAGAATCCCAGCGGAGTTCAGGGCGGCTTCCTGGAAGGCTGGCAGTATGAGATCGCCGCCTACCGGATGGACAAGCTACTGGGCTTGAACATGATCCCGCCAACGGTGGAAAGGATATTCAAGGGACAGAGAGGCTCCCTGCAACTCTGGGTGGAGAAAGAATACAGTCTGCTGCAGGTGATGGAAAAGAATATCCCCCTGCCATCGAGCGGGCCAGAAGCCGATAACTGGGAGAAGAGAAAATACATTTCCCGGGTGTTTGATGCCCTGATCGCCAACGAGGACCGCACCCAGCAAAATACCTTATATACCAGGGACTGGAGGACCATACTGATCGACCACTCCCGGAGTTTCCGGTCAGAAGAAAAATATACCAAGCACCTCCTATTTGGGCTAAACCCTTTAAGAGTAGATAGCCGGGCCCTGCCTTTCAGAAAATTGCCCAGAGTACTGGTGGAGAATATCAAGGCCCTGACTTTTGACAGTATCAAAAAGGCCGTTGGGCCTTACCTGACCGATAGAGAAATAAGGGCCGTCCTGGCCCGAAAAGATTTAATACTTAAGGAAATAGATGAGATGATTAAAGTTGTGGGCGAGGACAAGGTCCTATATTAAGGAGGGAAAATGGAAAGAAGGTTTTATGGCTTTTTCGCGGTTTCGGTGGCCTTGCTTCTTTTCCTGCCTTTATTTCCTCAATTCACGCCGGACGAGGTGGCTGAGCGAGCCAAGTGGGAAGAATTTTTGCAGACTGCCGATATTGTCAAGGAAGAGCAGCTGACCGGCCCGGAGTCCGTGACCAGTCCCTGGAAACTGACCCTGGAAAAGGACGGGATTACCAGGAATGCCCTCTGGAAAAACCCGGAAGGCCGTATGAAGGGTTTCGTGGAAGGCTGGAAGTACGAAATAGCAGCTTACCTAATGGACAAATACCTGGAATTGAACATGGTCCCACCCACGGTGGAAAGAAGGTTCCATAACAACCGTGGTTCCTGTCAGATCTGGGTTGACTACCAGATGACCCTCAAGCAGAAAACCGAGAAAAATATCAAGACTCCGCCCATCAAGCTGATGAACTGGAACCGGGCCGTATACCTGCAAAGGGCCTTTGACAACCTGATCGGAAACGAGGACCGCCACATGAACAACATATTGATAACCGCAGACTGGCGGATGATACTGATTGACCATTCGCGGTCTTTCCGTACCGGAAAGAAATTCACCCAGAGCCTGATTTACACGGAAAAACACAGGGAGGGACCGAAGCCGATGAGCGAGCTGCCCCGGGCCTTCGTGGAAAAAATAAAAGCCCTAAATTTTGAGTTAATTAAAGGCGTTGTCGGAGAGTACCTGACTGACGATGAGATCAATGCCGTCCTGGCCCGGAAGGATCTCATTCTTCAGGCTATAGATAAGCTCATCCAGGAAAAGGGAGAAGCCGCGGTACTGTACTGATCAGTTCTCTCCAGCTCCTGATAGCTTTTTGTGCATCAATAGAATATTCTGGTCGCCATCCCGGCGATAGGCAAATCCGTCCATGAGCTCCCGGCTGAGGTAAATGCCCAGCCCTCCCTTTTTTCTTTTCCGGATGAGGTCCTCAATGTCCGGGGTAGGTGACTGTGAGGGGTCAAAAGGTACACCCTTATCTCGTATTTCCAGGAAAACCTGCGGTCCCTCGGTCCAGAATTTCACCTGGATTGTACCCCTGTTTTCGGGATAGGCGTAATGGATTATGTTGAGGCAGATTTCAATCAGGGCCAGCTCAATCTGGAAATGTTCTTCATCGGTTACCGGCAGTGCCTGGAGGTTTTTTTTCAGGAAATTCTTGATGGCTTCAATTTCCCCGAGCTCGCTGGCAACTTCGATGACAGCCGCAGCTTTATCCAAGTTCATCCCCTCGGCTGATTATATAAAAATCCTAAGAGGTAATCAAATCGGCTATGGCTTTGCTCATATTCTTTGAGCTCGCCCACTGGCTTGAATCTTGACCGGGGCTGGTGGCCGCTGCCTCCGGGTTGTTTCTTCCTCCCTATATTATTTGTGTTGTAACTTAAGCCGGTAGAACTTCCTCTTCCCGATCTTGAGGATCTGTTCTGTCCTGGTGACTTCAAGTCTATGTTCCAGGTTTTCTACCCGCTGGCCGTCAACATAGACCCCACCCTGGCGAATTAGCCGCTTGGCTTCGCCGCGGGAAGGCACTATTCCCAGGTTAACCATCAGGTCGACCAGCTCCAGCCGGGTTTGCTCTCCGTCTATTTCCACGACCTTTTCTTCCATCTCGCTCGGCAAGTCTTTATGCTTGAAAATCCGGTCAAACTCTTCGGCCGCTTTCTGGCCTTCTTCCTCTCCCCAGAAATCGGCCACGACCATCCTGGCCAGGCCAGCCTTTAAGTCACGCGGGTTGAGCCTGCCTTCCCTGGCCTGTTTTTTCCAGTCTTCAATCTGGTCGGTCGGCACATCGGTTAGAAGCTCGTAGTAGCGGTACATCAGGTCGTCGGAGATCGACATCAGCTTGCCGAAAATTTCTTCTGGGGGTTCGTTAATTCCGACATAGTTTCCCAGGGACTTGGACATCTTTTCCACGCCGTCCAGGCCTTCCAAGAGCGGCATGGTGAGGATGACCTGCGGTTCCTGCCCGTATTCTCTCTGGATTTCCCGGCCGACCAGCAGGTTGAACTTCTGGTCGGTGCCGCCAAGTTCCACGTCGGCCCGAAGGGCCACCGAATCATAAGCCTGCATAAGAGGGTAAAGGAGCTCGTGCACGGATATGGGCAGCCCGGCTTTGAACCTCTTGGTGAAATCGTCCCGCTCCAGGATCCTGGCCACGGTGTATTTTGAAGTGAGCCTGATGATGTCAAAGCTGGACAGCGCCCCCAGCCAGCGGGAATTAAAATCTATGATGGTTTTCTGGGGGTCAAGTATCTTGAAAACCTGCTGCTTGTAGGTCTCGGCGTTCCGGTTGATTTCCTCCCTGGTCATGGCCGGCCTGGTGGCCGAGCGGCCGCTGGGGTCGCCGATCAGACCGGTGAAATCACCGATCAAAAAGATGACCTCATGCCCCAGCTCCTGGAAGTGTTTCATCTTCCTGAGAAGGACGGTGTGTCCGAGGTGAATATCCGGCGCCGTCGGGTCAAACCCGGCCTTAACCCGGAGCGGCCGGCCTTCCTTTCTGGACCTTTCCAGTTTGCGAACCAGGTCTTCTTCCTGGATGATTTCCACCGCTCCCTTCTTGAGGAGCTTCAATTGTTCTGCAACAGGCTTGAACATCGTGCCAACCTCAATTGGTCTTGAAGCTATAAATATGACCTAATATGACGGGAATTTCAAGGGATTTAAGCCTGATTTTTTTCCGGAGTGCGGTTTCAGGCCCGACCGGGTCTCCGCTTATATAAATAAATAAAGGTATGGTCAGTCCAGGATGTAGACTTTGCGACCACGCACTTCCAGCTTGCCTTCGAAATAGAGGCGCACCGCCTCGGGGTATATCTTGTGTTCCCATTCCAGAATTCTATCGGCCAGGGTATCCTCGGTATCATCCTGGTGGACCGGAACCACGGCCTGCAAGATGATGGGTCCCGCATCCACCTCTTCCCAGACGAAGTGGACGGTGGCCCCGGAATAACGTACCCCGTAATCCACGGCCTGTTTCTGAGCATGAAGTCCGGGAAACGAAGGCAGGAGCGCCGGATGGATGTTCATGATCCGGTTCCTGAATGCCTGGCAGAAAAGTGGCGTGATTATTTTCATATAGCCGGCCAGGCAGACCAGGTCTACCTGGCGTTTTTTCAATTCTTCGACGATGGCCGCATCGTAGGCCTCTTTGGTGGGGAAACTCTTCGGGTCCAGATGAAGAGTTTCCAGACCTCTCTCCCTGGCCGTCTGCAGCCCCGGGGCCTCGGCCTTGTTGCTGAATACCAGCACGATATCGGCGTTAATCTTCCCGGCCAGCATGGCTTCGTGAATGGCCCTGAAGTTGGAGCCTCGGCCCGAAAGCAATACCGCCACCCGGCCCCTCTTCTTAGGGCTTCGGAATAATTCCTGTGCCATTTTTCCCCCTCAGGTCTTTTTAACCTTGAAATAGTCAGGAATGGAGTTTTTCCAGGCCCGGTAGCCCAGCTCCACCGGCTGGTCAACAACTTTTTTCTTCCGGTGCCAGATGACCATTTTCCGACCGCCGGTCCGGCCGATTATCCTGGCCCTTACTTTCATCTTTCTGGCCAGGGCCAAAATTTTCCTGGCCTTATCTTTTCTGGCGACCAGGATGATTCTGGACTGGCTTTCGCCGAATAACAGGGCATCAGTCCTGAGCCGGTCATCCAGCTTAACCTGAAATCCTATCCGGTGCGGACCCTTGAATGAGCATTCAGCCAGGGCCACGGCCAGCCCGCCTTCAGAAAGGTCATGGGCGGTCCTGACCAGTCCGGCGCGAACAGCCTGTCTACAGCATTCCTGTACTCTTTTTTCCTTCTCGATATTAAGAGCCGGCGGCTGACCTTTCTCTTCAGAGAAAACGAGCCTCAGGTATTCTGAGCCGCCCAGCTCCTCTTTGTTTTCTCCCAGAAGAATGATAACTTCACCGGCCCCACAGAATCCCGCTGCTGGCACCCGGGAGGTGTCTTCCACCAGCCCGATAATTCCCAGAACCGGCGTGGGATAGATGGCCTTGCCTTCGGTTTCATTGTAGAAGCTGACGTTTCCTCCGGTAACCGGTATTTCGAACCGACGGCAGGCTTCGGCAATTCCTTCCACCGTCTGCTTGAACTGCCACATGATTTCTGGTTTTTCCGGGTTGCCGAAATTGAGGCAGTTGGTGACGCCGATCGGTGTGGCCCCGGCACAGGCCAGGTTGCGGCAGGCTTCGGCCACGGCAATCTGGCCGCCACGCCTGGGGTTAAGGTAAGTGTAGAGAGAGTTTCCGTCGAGGGTCATGGCCAGGCCCTTCTTCAAACCCTTGAGCCTGAGCACGGCGGCGTCGGCCCCGGGCAGCACCATGGTATTAACCTGGACCATATGGTCATACTGCCGGAAAACCCATTCTTTGTCTGAGATGTTGGGTGAGGCCAGGAGCTGGAGAAAAACCTGGTTGAGGTCCGAGGGCATTTCGGGAAGGCGAAACCTGGTGACCTTTCTCAGAAAGGCAGGCGTCCGGGCCGGCCGCCGGTAAGCCGGGCAAAGGTCAACCACTGCCTTAACCGGTATGTCAATGACCAGCTGGCCATGAAAATAGGCCTTGAGCCGTTCATCATCGGTTACTTTTCCAATGACCACAGCCTCCAGGTCCCACTTGGTGAAGATCTTCTTCAGCTCTTCAACCTTATCAGGTTCAGCCACGATCAGCATTCGTTCCTGGGATTCAGAAAGCATTATTTCGTAAGGGTTCATCCCGGCTTCCCGCTGGGGCACCAGGTCCAGGTTGATTTCCATCCCGGTCCCGGCCTTGGCGGCCATTTCAGTGGTGGAACAGGTCAGCCCGGCCGCACCCATGTCCTGGATCCCGACGATCAGGTCCCTGGCCATGGCTTCCAGGCAGGCCTCCAGCAGCAGCTTCTCCTTAAAGGGGTCGCCCACCTGAACGTTGGGTCTCTTGTGCTCGGTTTCCTCCCCGAACTCGGCCGAGGCCATGGTAGCACCGTGTATGCCGTCCCGCCCGGTCCTGGCCCCGACGTAAATCACGGCATTGCCCACGCCCCGGGCCCTGGCCAGGAAAAGTTTATCCTTCCGGGCCAGCCCCACGCAACAGACATTGACCAGCGGGTTCTGTGCATAGCATTCATGGAAATAAACTTCGCCCCCGACCGTGGGCACGCCGAAGGAATTTCCGTAGCCGGAGATTCCGCTGACCACGCCGTCCATTATGGACCGGTTCTCGGGCTGGTCGAGAGGACCGAAACGCAGGGAATCAAGCACGGCCACCGGCCTGGCCCCCATGGTAAAGATGTCCCGCAGGATGCCCCCGACGCCGGTCGCCGCACCCTGGTAGGGTTCAATGTAGGAAGGATGGTTGTGCGATTCGATCTTGAAAACCACGGCCAGGCCGTCGCCGATGTCCATGACCCCGGCGTTTTCTCCGGGGCCCTGGATCAGGTATTTGCCCCTGGTCGGGAATTTTTTAAGGTGCACCCGGGAACTCTTGTAGCCGCAATGTTCGGACCACATCACCGAAAATATGCCGAGTTCCGTCAGGTTGGGTTCGCGACCGATCAGGTTGACAATCAGTTCGTATTCTTCCCGGGTCAGGTTATGGTCGGCCAGAGTTTTTGCGTCTATCATGATGGTATCCTCAAAAGGTCCCGATAAGGGGCGGAAGGGGGGTAACCGTGGGCCTGAAGGCCCGGGTCGCCTTTTTCTTTCCGGTTCCCCTCTTTTTCTCCAGATAGTCAATCATTGACCTGAAGATTATTTTCCCGTCCTCACTGCCCAGTATTTTTTCTGAAGCTCTTTCCGGGTGAGGCATCATTCCCAGGACGTTGCCCTGGTGGTTGATTAGACCGGCGATGCTGTGAGCTGAACCGTTGACGTTGGCTTCCTCGCTCAGTTTTCCGTTTTCGTCACAGTAGCGGAATACAACCTGTTTGTTCTTTTCCAGTTCGGAGAGAAGGTCGGGGGGTGCGTAATAATTTCCGTCAAAATGGGCAATGGGTATTCTGAGAACCTGGCCCCTGTGGCCGGCACTGCTGAAAGCCGTCCGGTTATTCTCGATTCTGATATGAACGTGCTGGCAGAGGAACTTAAGATTCTTGTTTCTGAGCATGGCCCCCGGAAGCAGCCCGGCTTCCAAAAGAATCTGAAAGCCGTTACAGATTCCAAGGACCAGGCCTCCAGAACCGGCGAATTTCTTAACCTCGCGCATGATGGGGGAGAAGCGGGCGATGGCACCAGAGCGCAGGTAATCTCCGTAGGAAAAACCACCGGGCAGGACCACGCAATCCACCCCCCGCAGGTCATGTTCTTTATGCCAGAGAAAAACAGTTTCCTGGCCCATGACATTCTGCAGGACATGGAAAGTATCATAATCGCAGTTGGAACCCGGGAAAACGACCACTCCAAATTTCATCTTCGGATCCTTTCTCCTACTGGCCTTCAGGCCTCCAGTATTTCCCAGCTGAATTTTTCGATGATGGGATTGGCCAGCACCCGGTCGGCAATTTCCGGGATTACTTTCTCGGCTTCGGCCCGGTCAAGGCCTTCCAGCTCGATTTCAAAAACCTTACCTTGGCGAACATCTTTGACCTGGTGATAGCCAAGAGTGTGCAGGGCGTTTCGTACCGTCTGTCCCTGAGGGTCAAGAACGCTTTCCTTGAGCGAGACCAGAATTCTTACTTTCATCGCAGAACCCTTTCAAAGATGAAGTCTATTTTCTGAAGATACGGCTCGAGAGAAAAACAGGACTCGATTTCCCCTGGTGAGAGATGACGGGTTATTTCCGGGTCTGAAGAAACCAGCTCCCTGAAATCCAGGTTTTCCTGCCAGGCCTTCAGGCTGCAGCTCTGTACCAGCCGGTAAGCTTCCTCCCGGCTAAGTCCCTTCCGGGTCAGGGCCAGCATCACCGCCTGGGAAAAGATCAAGCCCCGGGTAGCCTGGATATTCTCCATCATTCTGGCCGGGTAGACGTGCCAGTTGCCAATTATTTCGGCCATCTCTTTCAACAGGAAATCGGTCAGGATGAACGAATCCGGGAAGATTACCCTTTCGGCCGAGGAGTGGGAAATATCCCGTTCGTGCCAGAGCGGAATGTTTTCCAGGGCCACCTGGAGGTTCCCGCGGACAATCCTGGCCAGGCCGGCCACCCGCTCGCAGCGCACCGGGTTTCTCTTGTGGGGCATGGCCGAGGAACCTTTCTGGCCGCGGGTGAAGGGCTCCTCAAGTTCCAGGACTTCGGTTTTCTGAAGATGCCTGATTTCCAGGGCAAACTTTTCCAGGGAAGTTACGATGAGGGCCAGGCAGCTCATCACCTCGGCGTGGCGGTCACGCTGCAGAACCTGGGTCGAGACCGGAGCCGGTTTTAAACCGAGTGATTTGAGTGCATATTTTTCCACCCTGGGGTCGAGATGAATGTAGGTGCCGACCGAGCCGGCAATCCGGCCAACACTGATGGTTTCCCTGGCGGCCTGAAGCCTTTTCAGGTGGCGGTTGGTTTCCTCGTACCAGACCAGGATCTTGAAGCCGAAGGTGATGGGTTCGGCATGGACGCCGTGTGTCCTGCCGATACATGGTGTCTTCTTGTACTTGAGGGCCATTTTTTTCAAAATTTTCCTGAGTTCCAGGAGCCTTTTTTCCACCCGGTCGAGGGATTCGACCATCAGCAGTGACAGGGCGGTATCCACGACATCGTATGAAGTTAAGCCCATATGAACAAAGCGGGAATCATCACCGATGTGTTCGGCCACAGAAGTCAGAAAGGCAATCACGTCATGTTTGACCACCTTCTCAATTTCTTCGATCCGCTGGACGGAAAAAGCAGCTTTTTTCCTGATGTTTTCCAGCGACCTGGGTGGGATCTTGCCCAGCCGGGCCCAGGCCTGGCAGACGGCCAGCTCCACTTCCAGCCATTTACGGTACCTGTTTTCTTCTGACCAGATGGCCCCCATTTCAGGCAGGGTATATCTTTCGATCATGAAAACTTCCTTTTACCCGAATTGATAAATCATATTACCAATTAGCCCTTTTTAAGTCAATTTAAATGCTATAAAAATTGTACTGAAACGCCAAGCTTCTTAGCTGGAATCTGTCTAAATTATTGAAGGTTTGAAGCTGTGTTGAACTGGGGGTGGCGGGCGGGTTAAACTTGACTGTGGTCTGATGATAGACAGAGAGCAGGAACTGGATCTGGTTAACCGGGCCCGCCGGGGCGAGGTGGAAGCTTTCATGACCTTGATCAAGACTTACCAGGTCCCGATTTACCGGTTGGTTTACCGGATGACCGGGAACCGCGAGGATGCTGCCGACCTGATGCAGGAAACCATGCTCAAGGCTTACACCGGGCTGAAGAATTTCAAGGCCAGGTCCGGATTTAATACCTGGCTGTACAGGATCGCGGTCAACGAGACGCTTAATTTTCTTCAAAGGTCAGGCCGGGAAAGAGGCAAAATGGAGTACCTGGACGAAATAAATACAAGCGACTCCAGTCTGGCCGTGACTGCATCTCCTGAAGAAACATTGATGGGGGAGGAATTCAGAACCAGACTGGAACAAGCCCTGGCTGAGCTTCCGGCGGATTATAAGCTGGCCTTTACCCTGGTGGTGTTCCAGGGCCTGAGTCATTCCGAGGCAGCCGAGGTGCTCGGCTGTTCGGAAGGGACAGTTTCCTGGAAGATTCACGAGGCCAGGAAAATACTCAGGGAAAAAATGAGGCCTTATCTGGAACGAGTCAGAGAGGTATGAAATGAAATGTAGTGACTATCAGAAATTGATATCTGACAGGATGGACGGAACTCTGTCTCCGGCCGGCCAGAAGAAATTGGAAGCCCACCTTAAAACCTGCCAGGCCTGCCATTTTTATGAAGAAGAATTGAAGGGAATAGAGGCTGAAATCAGAAAGCTCCCGGCCGTGGAGCCTGAAAACCTGGCGGTCCTGGAAGGCGAGCTCAGGGAACGCTTGATCAGAGCCGAAGCTGAAAGCAGGATTCACAAACACAAAAGCTGGGGCATGAAATTAGCCCCGGCCTGGGCTGCCGGAGTTTTTCTGGTGATTGCGGTTTTATATCTTCTTGTTTTTAACAGACCGGCGGAAAGAGATCAGGGCCTGGACCTGGCTTCCCTGATGTCTTTCGAGGACTCTTATCTTACTCTGACCCAGACTCTCAATAGCGATGAAAGTCTGAATGAAATATATAATGAGGAGATTCTTAACAATATTTTTGAAGAAGCAAAGTACCTGAATTTAGAAGAGCTAGTTAATACAGAAGATTACCAAGAGCAAATAATTAACAACAATAGTGATATAAATTTACTGATAGAAAATAATGGTCTATCGGAGGGGCTATGATAAAAAAAATATTGGTAATAACTCTTATCGGGCTGAGCTTAACCTTTTTCTTGGCCGGACAAAAGGCCAGTGGGCAGGAGCCGCGCGGTCAGATGCAGCAGGGGAATCTCAGGCGAAACCTGGTTACGCTTAGGGCCCTGCGGATGACCCAGGTGCTGGAGCTTACCGAGCAGCAAACGGCGGTCATCTTTCCAGAGCTTAACAGGGCAGAAAAAGAGAAGGCTGAATTGCAGAGGCAGCTGGCCATGGAGATCAGAAACCTGAGGCAAAAAATTGATTCGGGAAAATCTACCGATGAAGAGTTTGAAGCCGGGGTTCAGAAAATCAGGGAATTAAGGCATAATATCCAGGCCAGGGAGCAGGCTTTTGAGGATTTCCTCTTCAGCCGCTTGACACCGGTCCAGAAGGCCAGGTATATTATATTCAGCCTTGAGTTTAATCGGGTTCTTATGGAGAGAGCGCAACGGCTGAGACAGGCCGGTCAAAAAATTAAATAAATATCTTCCGTATCTTGACAAAAAGATTAAATTAAGTTAGTATTCCCGTTGTAAATTTATATCTCAATTTAACTTTTTTTCAATTAAAAACATAAGTATAGAAGATTTTTTGAAAAAATAAGGAAAATTTCCGATTTGTGCATGATTGCCAGCGTAGCTCAGCCGGTAGAGCAGCTGATTTGTAATCAGCGGGTCGGGGGTTCGAATCCCTTCGCTGGCTCAGAAATAGAGAGCAGGCCTGGCCTGATAGGGAAGACTGGTATGGGCAGGTACCAAAGTGGCCAAATGGGGCGGGCTGTAAACCCGCTGCGGAAACGCTTCGGAGGTTCGAATCCTTCCCTGCCCATTTTTGATGCGGGAATAGCTCAGTTGGTAGAGCGTCAGCCTTCCAAGCTGAATGTCGCGGGTTCGAGCCCCGTTTCCCGCTTTCTAAGAAATGAAGTTAAGCCCAAGTAGCTCAGTTGGCAGAGCACGTCCTTGGTAAGGACGGGGTCACCAGTTCAAATCTGGTCTTGGGCTTTTATAAAAATTTTTGCCTGGCTCCTAGGAGGTAAAAGAGATGGCCAAGGAAAAATTTGCGAGGACGAAGCCGCACGTTAACATAGGGACGATCGGGCACATAGACCACGGGAAGACGACGTTGACGGCGGCGATCACGAAGGTGTTATCGACCAAGGGACTGGCGCAGTTTAAGCCGTACGACGAGGTGGCCAAGGCTGATGCCAAGATGTTCCGTAGGGACGCGACCAAGATTTTGACGGTGGCCTTGTCGCACGTTGAGTACGAGACGGACAAGCGGCACTATGCGCACATCGACTGTCCTGGACACGTTGATTACATCAAGAACATGATCAGCGGAGCGGCCCAGATGGACGGGTCGATTCTGGTGGTGGCGGCCGATGACGGGCCGATGCCGCAGACTCGTGAGCACATTCTGCTGGCCCGGCAGGTGGACGTTCCGGCTATTGTGGTCTTCATCAACAAGGTGGACCTGGTGGATGACCCGGAGATTCTGGACCTGGTGGAGCTGGAGGTCAGGGAGCTGTTGAGCAAGTATGAATTTCCTGGTGACAAAACTCCGGTGATACGTGGTAGTGCGACCAAGGCTCTGTCGGATCCTGAGGGAGAGGGTGGCAAGCCGATCTGGGAGCTGATGAAGGCATTGGATGATTTCATTCCGGAGCCGGTTCGGGAGATAGACAAGCCGTTTTTGATGTCGATCGAGGACGTCTTTTCGATAACCGGGCGGGGCACGGTGGTGACCGGCCGGGTGGAGAGAGGGATAGTTAAGGTAGGAGACGAGGTCGAGATAGTAGGATTTGGAGAGACGAAGAAGACGGTGGTGACCGGGGTGGAGATGTTCCGGAAGATACTGGACCAGGGGCAGGCGGGAGACAACGTTGGTTGCCTGTTGAGGGGTATAGGCAAGGACGAGGTGGAGCGCGGACAGGTCCTGGCCAAGCCTGGTTCGATCACCCCGCACAAGAAGTTCCGGGCGCAGATTTACGCTCTGACCAAGGATGAAGGCGGGCGGCACACTCCGTTTTTCACCGGGTATCGTCCGCAGTTTTACTTTCGGACGACGGACGTGACCGGTACGGTGAAGCTGCCGGCTGGGGTGGAGATGGTGATGCCCGGAGACAATGCCAACGTGGAGGTGGAGCTGATCACCACGGTGGCCATGGAGAAGGGCCTGCGGTTTGCCATCCGCGAGGGTGGCCGGACGGTGGGTGCCGGAACCGTCACCGAAATCCTGGAATAGAACTGCATTCCCCGGCTGTCAGTTGAATTAAATGTTAAGGAAATAGCGAGATGCGGGAAATAATTACTCTTCAGTGCTCGGATTGCAAGCGACGGAATTACTCTACCACCAGGAACAAGAAGAAGCAGACAGAACGGCTGGAAATCAAGAAGTTCTGCCCGTTCTGCCGCAAGCATACTCTTCACAAAGAAGTTAAGTAATGACTGACCGGACTGAGGGTGAGTAGCTCAATTGGCTAGAGCAGCGGTCTCCAAAACCGCAGGCTGCGGGTTCGAGTCCTGCCTCACCCGCCAGTATTAGGATGAGATAAAGGCGTAGGTAACATGAACGACAAACTGCCCTGGCACAAACGATTCGTAAACTTCCTGAAGGACGTCAGGTCCGAACTCAAGAAGGTCACCTGGCCGGCCAAGCAGGAGGTTTACGGTACGACCATCATCGTCATCATTGCCGTGTTTTTCTTCGGCATCTATCTGTTTTTTGTCGATGTCGTGTTTTCCTGGCTGATCGCTCAGGTCAAAACATTTTTTGGATAAAGCAGGGATTTAAATGGCCAAGAACTGGTACGTAATTCACACCTATTCAGGCTTCGAGAATTTTGTGGCCGAATCTATCCGTCTGAAAGCTGCAGAGATGAAGTTGGAGGATAACATTGGCCAGATCGTCATCCCGACCGAGGATGTGGTTGAGATCAGGGGCGGTAAAAAGGTCGTTACCACCAAGAAGCCTTACCCGGGTTACATCCTGGTGGAAATGGAGATGAACGACGAGACCTGGTTGATGATTCGCCAGATTCCCAAGGTCACCGGGTTTGTCGGTTCCGGTCGCAAGCCAACTCCGCTCAGCCCGGAAGAGGTCAACAAGATCATCCATCACATGGAAGTCACCTCGGAGAAGCCGAAGCCCAAGCATACCTTTGAAAAGGGCGAGGCGGTCCGTATCATCGATGGGCCCTTTTACAATTTTAACGGCATAGTCGAAGAGGTCAATCACGAACGCAACACCCTGAAGGTCATGGTGACAATCTTCGGCCGATCCACTCCGGTGGAACTGGAGTTCCTGCAGGTGGAGAAAATCTAGGAGGAAGAAATGTCTAAGGAAGTCGTGGCCAAAGTAAAATTGCAGATCGTAGCCGGACAGGCCAGCCCGGCTCCCCCGGTAGGTCCCTCACTGGCTCCCCACGGCGTCAATTTAATGGATTTTGTCCGGCAGTTCAACGACCGGACCAAGAACATGGAGGAAG
The DNA here is from genome assembly GCA_024653215.1 of Candidatus Saccharicenans sp. GTDB lineage: Bacteria > Acidobacteriota > Aminicenantia > Aminicenantales > Saccharicenantaceae > Saccharicenans. The sequence continues at coordinate 100,778 of JANLFU010000008.1, forward strand.
GCACCATCGTTCCGGTGTTGGTGACGGTTTTCAAGGACCGCAGCTTTACCTTCGTCATCAAGACCCCGCCGGCTTCGTTCCTGCTGAAGAAGGCTGCCGGCATTGCCAAGGGGTCCAGTGCTCCCAACAAGGACAAGGTGGGTAAGGTAACCCGCAAACAGATCGAAGAAATTGCCCGGATCAAGCTTCCAGACCTGAACACCGACGACCTGGAAGCAGCCATCCGCTCCATAGAAGGAACTGCCAAAAATATGGGATTGGAGATCGTCAGTGAGTAAACGTGGTAAGAATTACTTAAAGGCCAGAGCCCTGAAGGAAGAGACGAAAGAATACACCATTGAGGAAGCCGTTCATCTGCTCAAAGAAGCCAAGTACGCCAAGTTTGATGAGTCGGTGGACGTGGCCCTCCGTCTCGGAGTGAATCCCAAGTATTCGGACCAGATGGTCCGGGGAACAGTGGTCCTGCCCCACGGTACCGGTAAGACCAAGAAAATCTGCGTCATTGCTTCCGGCGAGAAGATCAAGGAAGCCGAGGAAGCCGGGGCCGATTATGTGGGCGGCGACGATATCATCGAGAAGATTTCCGGTGGCTGGATTGACTTTGACGTGGTCATTGCCACCCCGGATATGATGCGAAGCGTGGGCAAGCTGGGAAGAATCCTGGGCACCAAGGGCCTGATGCCCAACCCCAAGGCCGGGACCGTGACCTTCGACGTGAAAAAGGCCATCGAGGAAACCAAGGCCGGGAAGGTTGAATTCCGGGTGGACAAGACCGGGATAGTTCACGCTGCCGTGGGCAAGGTTTCCTTCCCTGAAGAGAAGCTGGTGGAGAACATCAGGGCCTTCCTCCAGGCGGTGATCCAGGCCAAGCCCCCGGCCGCCAAGGGCAAGTACATCAGGTCGATGTTCGTTTCTTCAACCATGGGGCCGTCCTTCAAGCTTTCAGAAGAGATCTTAGAGAAATAGGAGTCTGACGGTGAAAAAAGAGACCAAGTATAAGATCGTCCAGGAACTGGAAGAGTCCCTTAATAAGAACCAGACCTGGTATCTGGTGGATTACAAGCAGATGCCTGTCTGGAAGATGGTGGAACTCAGGAAGCTCCTGAAGCGCAACAACTTCCGGCTGAAAGTGGTCAAGAATCGGCTGGCCCTGAAGGCCATCGGGCAGCGTTTCCCGGAGCTCAAGCCGTACTTCCAGAAAAATAATGCCCTGGCCTTTACCGACAGCGATCCCATCGCCCTGGCCAAGCTCCTCCAGGAGTTTTCCGACCGGGGCAAGGTGCTGGAGATTAAAGCCGGGGTGGTGGAAGGCCATTACCTGGCCCCCGACATGTTCGGCGAAATCATCAAGCTGAATTCCAGAATGGATTTAGTGGCCAGAATCGGGTATCTGATGTCGTACCCGTTAACTCAGTTCTTGAGAACCCTGCAAACTCCCCTGGTTAACATGGGTAGGTTGTTGAGCGTCCTCAAGGATAAAAAAGAGAGTTGAGGGAATATCCCTTGAACTAAGCTCAAGTAAAGGAGAGGAGAGACCAATGGAAAAACAAGAAAAACTCACCAAGGAACAGTTTTTCGCCCATCTTGACAACCTGACCGTCCTGGAACTCGTTGACTACATCAAAGAGTTTGAGACCCGCTATGGGATCAGCGCGGCCATGGCCGCCCCGGTTATGATGGCCGGCGGAGGCGCGGCTCAGGCTGAGGCCAAGCCGGTTGAAGAGAAGACTTCTTTCAACGTCATCCTGAAGGATGTTGGCAGCCAGAAAATCCAGGTAATTAAAGTGGTGCGTGAAGTCACCAACCTGGGCCTGAAAGAAGCCAAGGATTTTGTGGACGGCGTGCCCAAGACCCTGAAAGAAGGCGTTACCAAGGACGAAGCCGAGGCTATCAAGGCCAAATTTGCCGAGGTCGGAGCCACAGTCGAAATACAGTAACCTTGGTAAAAAAATTATTTTTTTAATGATAGAAAACAAAAACTATCAAACTCTTTTTTTAGAGAGCTACCATGCTTGATCAAAACCATCATATTTATCGGGAAAGAGTCGATTTTTCTAAAATCAAGACGGTCTTTGAACTGCCCGACCTTCTCGAAATTCAGCGAAAATCTTACGACGAGTTCCTGCAGATGGACCTGTTGCCGGATGAGAGAAAGGATGTGGGCCTGCAGGCCGCCTTCAAGGATGTCTTTCCCATTACCGATTTCAAGGAAACTACCGAGCTGCAATTTATCAGCTACACCATCGGCGATTGGGAATGCAGGTGCGGCCGCCTGAAGGGCGTGGAAAACTCCCGGCCGCGCTGCCAGTCGTGCGGGGCGTTGCTTCCTTCCGAGGTAGCTCTTCAGGAAAAGAGAATCTGTCCTTATTGCGGGGAGCACAGGAAGATCGAGATGCCTCTCTGCGAGTACTGCGGGGACAGGGTCAGGTTGAAAATAAAGTACAGCCCCCTGGAGTGCATCCAGAAAGGGTACACCTACGAGGCCCCGCTGAAGTTAAAAGTTCAGCTGGTTTCCTGGGAAAAAGACCCGGCCACCAAGACCCGTCGGCTGAAGCATATCAAGCAGCAGGAAGTCTATTTCGGGAATATCCCGCTGATGACAGACAAGGGTACCTTTATATTTAATGGAGTGGAAAGGGTGGTGGTCAGCCAGTTGCAGAGGTCACCCGGGGTATTTTTCCGGCCCGGAGAGATCAAAGGCCAGTTCGTGGGCAAGGTCATTCCCTACCGCGGAGCCTGGGTGGAATTCGAAAATGATGTCAAGAACATCCTCTGGGTCAGGCTGGACCGGAAAAAGAAGTTCCTGGCCACTGTCTTTCTGCGAGCCCTTGGTTACGGCTCGGACGAGGAGATCATCCGGCTATTTTTCAAATCCTACGAGCTGATTCCGGAGGACGGGAAGCTGTACTGGAAGCTCACCGACAACCTGGAGGGCAAGGTGCTGCGCGAGGATGTCTACAGCCCCGAGAGCTCCAGGTCTCCGGTAGCCAAAGCCGGGACCAGGCTGGACCAGGAATTAATCAACAAGCTGCGGGAAAAGAATGTCACCAGGATCAAGGCCACCAGGCAGGACCTCAACGGGGCCTATTCTCTGGTTAACGTCCGCGGGAAGGTCAAGTCCGGCGAGGAGCTGACTGCCGAGCATCTGGAAATCCTGACCAGCAGGGGCGAGCCTTTCGAGGTCTTCTTCCCGGGTGAAGATGAAGCCGCCCAGATGATTCTGAACACCCTGAAGAAGGACCTGAAGAAGGACCAGCAACAGGCCCTGAGTGAAATCTACAAGAAGCTCAGACCGGGAGAACCTCACACCGAAGAAAGCGCCAAGACCCTTTTTGACAACATGTTTTTTAACCCCCAGAAGTTCAATTTCTCCAGGATTGGCCGCCTGAAATTCAACATCAAGCTCGGACTGGACAGCGGTCAGCGCGACGTCCTGCTGGAGACCGAAAGGAAATCCGGTCCGGAAGACCCGAAAGACCGAATACTGTCCAAGGAAGATTACGTGCAGGTGATCAAGTACCTGCTCAAGTTGAAAAACGGTGAGGGCTCCGTTGATGACATCGACCACCTGGGTAACCGCCGGGTCCGCCCGGTGGGCGAGTTGATGGAAAACGCTTTCCGGATCGGTCTGACCCGAATGGAACGGACCATCAAGGAAAAAATGACCATCAGCGCCGACCTGTCCTCGGCCATGCCCCAGGACCTGATAAATTCCAAGCCGGTCATCGCCGCCCTGAAAGAGTTCTTTGGTAGCTCCCAGCTTTCGCAGTTCATGGACCAGATTAACACCCTGGCCGAACTGACCCATAAGAGAAGGTTAAGCGCTCTGGGACCCGGCGGTTTAAGCCGGGAAAGGGCCGGGTTCGAGGTCAGGGATATTCAGACCTCGCACTACGGCAGAATCTGCCCGATCGAGACCCCGGAAGGTCCCAACATTGGTCTCATTGCCTCTCTTAGCTGCTATGCCAGGATAAATGAATATGGTTTTATAGAAACTCCGTATCGCAAGGTGGAAAAAGGCCGGGTGGTGGATTATGTCAAGGTCATCCACCCCGGGGCTACCAGCTTCCGCCCGGGGCAGCTGGTTCGCAAGGATGAAATGGAGAAAGCTGTCAACCGGCTACAGGAAGAAAAAGCCAAGAACCTGCCCGTATATGAACCTTATATTTTCTACCTGACCGCCTGGGAGGAAGAGAATTACAAGATCGCCCAGGCCAACGTGGAGATCGATTCCCGGGGCTACATCAAGCAGGAAATGGTCAGCGCCCGCGACCGCGGCAACTTCAGGATCCTGCCACGGGAAGAAATTGATTTCATGGACGTTTCGCCCAAGCAGCTGGTGTCCCTCTCGGCTGCCCTGATTCCCTTCCTGGAGCACGACGACGCCAACCGGGCCCTGATGGGTTCCAACATGCAACGCCAGGCGGTGCCGTTGCTAAAGCCGGAGGCCCCGTTGATCGGAACCGGCATCGAGCATATCGTGGCCAAGGGGTCCGGGGACGTGGTGGTCTGCGAGCGCTCCGGCGTGGTGGAATTTGTCGATGCCGAAAGAATCATAGTCAGGGTTGACGAAAAGGAAAACAGCCTGTACGACCTGGGCACCGACCTTTACCTTCTGACCAAGTTCCTCCGGACCAACCAGAATACCTGCATCAACCAGAGACCCATCGTCCGGAAAGGAGACCGCGTGGTCAAGGGCCAGATCCTGGCCGACGGTTCCTGCACCGACCGCGGGGAGATGGCTCTCGGCCGGAATATACTCTGTGCCTTCATGCCCTGGCGCGGCTACAACTTCGAGGATGCCATCATCGTCAGCGAAAAGTTGATAAAAGAAGACGTTTTCACTTCGATTCATATCGTGGAAGAAATGATAGAGGCCCGGGATACCAAGCTCGGTCCCGAGGAAATCACCCGCGACATACCCAACGTCTCGGAGAATCTGCTCCGCAACCTGGATGAGACCGGAATCGTCAGGATCGGAGCCTACGTGAAGCCGGGCGATATCCTGGTGGGCAAGGTGGCCCCCAAGGGTGAAACCCAGCTCTCACCCGAAGAGAAACTGCTCAAGGCTATCTTTGGCGAAAAGGCGCTGGACGTCAAGGATGCTTCCCTGTACTGTCCTCCCGGGGTGGAGGGCACGGTAATCGATGTCCGGATTTTCACCAGGCGCGGCCAAGAAAAGAACGAGCGGGCCAAGACCATAGAAAAAGAAGAAATCGCCAAGATGAAGCGGAACCTGGAAGATGAGATCGAAATCCTGGAAAAAGAAAAGTGGCGCCGCATCAAGAACCTGATCAAGGGCGAGGTGGTCGGCAAGAATGCCAAGCTCAACGGGCGGACCATAGAAAAGGGTACCAAGCTCACCGAGAAGCTGCTGGAAATACTGGAGTTTGACGACCTGAAAGACCTGGAAGAGCTGAAGCTTCCGGCCGATGCCGAAAGGGATGAGAAAATCAGGGACCTGGACCGCAAGGTCAAGCGCCAGATTGATGCCCTGAAGGCCGAGTTCAAGGAGAAGGTTGATACCCTGAAGAAGGGCGACGAGCTTTCTCCTGGTGTCATCCAGGCCATCAAGGTCTTCATTGCCATGAAGAGACGGCTGTCGGTCGGCGACAAGATGTCCGGGCGGCACGGCAACAAGGGCGTTATCGCCAAGATAGTTCCGGAAGAGGACATGCCCCGCCTGCCGGACGGAACGCCGGTGGACATCGTGCTCAACCCCCTGGGCGTTCCCTCCCGTATGAACCTGGGCCAGATCCTGGAGACTCATGCCGGCTGGGCTGCCCGCAAAATGAACCTGTGGCTGAGCTCACCGGTTTTTGACGGGGCCAAGGAAGAAGAGATCAAGGAATTGCTGAGGAAGGCCGGCTTGCCGGAAACGGGCAAGGTCCGGCTGTACGATGGACTGACCGGGCAACCGTTTGACCAGGAAATCACCGTCGGCTACATCTACATGATGAAGCTTTACCACCTGGTGGACGACAAGATTCATGCCCGTTCCACCGGTCCTTACTCCCTGATCACCCAGCAGCCCCTGGGCGGCAAGGCCCAGTTCGGCGGCCAGAGGTTTGGAGAGATGGAAGTCTGGGCCCTGGAAGCTTACGGAGCCGCCTACACCCTGCAGGAAATCCTGACCGTGAAATCCGACGACGTCGAAGGCCGGGCCAAGATTTACGAGGCCATCGTCAAGGGTGACCTTGATTTCCAGCCCGGGCTGCCGGAGTCGGTCAACGTGCTCATCCGCGAGCTACAGGGATTGTCCCTTAACATTGAATTGCTTAAGGGCGAGAAAGAGGAAGCGTTGCCCTGGGGCATTTCCATACCCCAGTCAACCAAAGGAGATTGATGATGGAGATAAGGCAAGCTTTAACTCCGAGGCCTAAGATTGATTTCGACCGGGTCAGAATCAGCATTGCCTCTCCTGAGAAAATAAAGAGCTGGTCCTGGGGAGAAGTCACCAAGCCGGAGACTATCAACTACCGGACTTTCAAGCCGGAAAAAGATGGCCTGTTCTGTGCCAAGATTTTTGGCCCGATCAACGATTACGAGTGTCTGTGCGGCAAGTACAAGCGGATGAAGTACAAGGGCATCATCTGCGAGAGATGCGGTGTTGAAGTTACCAAGTCCAAGGTTCGCCGCGAGAGAATGGGCCATATCCAGCTGGCCTCCCCCGTAGCCCACATCTGGTTCTTCAAGAGCCCACCCAGCCGGATCGGCCTGATCCTGGACATGACCATCAAGGAGCTGGAAAAGGTCCTTTACTTCGAGTCCTACATCGTGCTCGACCCCGGTGATACCAACCTCAAAGAAAAGCAGCTGCTCAACGAGGAGGAATACCGGGAGGCCCGCGAAAAGTGGGGGAACAAGTTTGAAGTCGGGATGGGCGCCGAGTCCATCAAGAAACTGCTGGAAAAAATTGACATCGACAAGGAAACCGAGAAGCTCCGCCGGGCTATGAAGAAGGAGCATTCCCAGCAGAAGAGGTTGCGCTACGCCAAGCGGTTGAGGGTCTTTAAGGGCCTGAAAAAATCCGGTAACCGTCCGGAATGGATGATCCTGGATGTGATTCCCGTCATCCCGCCCGACCTGAGGCCGCTGGTGCGACTGGACGGCGGCCGCTTTGCCACCTCCGACCTTAACGACCTGTACCGACGGGTCATCAACCGGAACAACCGCCTGAAAAAACTGATCGAGCTCAAGGCTCCCGAGCTGATCATCAGGAACGAAAAGAGAATGCTGCAGGAAGCGGTCGATGCCCTGTTCGATAACGGGCGCCGCGGCCGGGTGCATCTCGGGGCCAACCGCCGTCCGCTGAAGTCTCTGAGTGAAGCTCTTCGCGGCAAGCAGGGAAGGTTCCGCCAGAACCTGCTCGGCAAGAGGGTCGATTACTCCGGGCGCTCGGTGATCGTGGTCGGACCGGAACTGAAACTGCACCAGTGCGGTCTCCCCAAGAAGATGGCCCTGGAGCTCTTCAAGCCCTTTATTTTCCACAAGCTGGAAAAGGAAGGCATGGTGCCCTCCATCAAGATAGCCAGGGAATGGCATGAACAGGAAAGACCCGAGGTCTGGGATTGCCTGGAAGAAGTGGTCCGGGAACACCCGGTCCTCCTCAACCGCGCTCCCACCCTCCATCGCCTCGGCATCCAGGCCTTTGAGCCCATACTGATCGAGGGCAAGGCCATTCAGATTCACCCCCTGGTCTGTGCCGCCTTCAATGCCGACTTCGACGGCGACCAGATGGCGGTTCATGTGCCGCTATCGGTTGAAGCCCAGATCGAGGCCAATACCCTGATGCTGGCTGCCAACAACATCCTGTCCCCGGCCCACGGACGGCCGCTGGCCATCCCCAGCCAGGACATGGTGCTTGGCTCCTATTATCTGACCCTTGAACAGAAGAATGAAAGGGGAGAAGGCCGGATTTTTGCCACCTTTGATGAAGCCCTCCTGGCCTACGAAGCCGGGGAGGTCAGCCTGCACAGCCGGATCAAGGTGCGCCACTCCGGTCCTTTCATGAACCTCAAGACCTTCTATGATGACCAGGCGGTGGTCAGCTGCCCCGTGGTTCAGCTGAAGAATGAACTGATCGAGACCACCCCGGGCCGGATCATCTTCAACAGCGTGTTACCTAAAGGACTACCCTTTGTCAACGGCATGCTCAAGAAAAAGGGACTGGAGAGCCTGGTTTACTATGTATACCTGAAGGCTGGCCTGGAGAAGACTACGGCCATGCTGGACCGGATGAAAGAGCTCGGCTTCACCTACGCCACCCGGGCCGGTTTTTCCCTGGGAATCGAAGATTTCATGATTCCGGCAGACAAGAATGAAATAATCAAAAAGGCCGAGAAGGAAGTTCAGGAGATAGAAAAGCTCTACCGCGAGGGAACGATTTCCTCGGGCGAAAGGTTCAACCGGGTGGTGGAAATCTGGACCTCGGTTACCGAAAAGGTAACCAACGCCATGATGGATTCCATGAAACGGGTGAGCTTTGTGGAAAAGAAGCTCAACCCGCTGTATGTCATGGCCGATTCCGGTTCCCGTGGCAACAAGCAGCAGATCAGGCAGCTGGCGGCCATGAGAGGCCTGATGAGTAAACCTTCGGGCGAAATCATAGAAACCCCCATCACCTCCAACCTGAGGGAGGGCCTCAACGTGCTGCAGTACTTCATCTCAACTCACGGAGCCAGAAAGGGTCTGGCCGATACCGCCCTGAAGACGGCCAATTCCGGTTACCTGACCAGGAAACTGGTGGACGTGGCCCAGGAAGTCATCGTGGACCAGCATGACTGCGGGACCCTGAAAGGCGTTAACGTCAGCGCCATCGTGGAAAACGGCGAAATCATCGAACCCTTTATCGACCGGATCGTCGGCCGGATTTCTCTGGAAAGGATAGTCCATCCAGATAGCGGCGAGCTCATCGTGGACATGAACCAGGAAATCACCGAAAACATCGCTGAGAAAATACAGAACCTGGGTATTGAAAGAGTTAAAATCCGTTCGGTCCTGACCTGCGAATCCAAGCGCGGGGTCTGCCAGCTCTGCTACGGCCGCGACATGGCCACCGGACGCCTGGTGGACCTGGGAGAAGCCGTAGGCATCATCGCCGCCCAGTCGATCGGGGAACCGGGAACCCAGCTGACCATGAGGACCTTCCACGTGGGCGGCATTGCCATGAGGGGAGCCGAAAAGTCAGCCCTGGAAGCCAAGAATGACGGCGTCATAAAATTCAACAACCTGACCTATGTCAAGGACAGGCAGGGCAGCCTGGTGGTGGTCAACCGGAATGCCAGCATCGCCATTCTTGACCATCGCGGTCGGGAAATCGAACATTACCAGGTTCCTTACGGGGCCAGGGTACTGCTCAACGACGGTGACCAGGTCAAGGCCCGGGAGGAATTTGCCGAGTGGGATCCATTCAGCACCTTCATCCTGACGGAGGAGGGCGGCCTGGTCAGGTTCAAGGACCTGCACGCTGGAATAAGCATGGAAGAGGTCCGGGATGACTTTACCGGACTGATAACCCTGGTGGTCATGGAGCCCAAGGATGAGAAGCTCCAGCCCATGATTGAGATTGTCGATCCGAAAAAGAAGGACGACAAGGGCGAGCCCGTGGTCAAGAAGAGGTATTTCCTGCCCAAGGGCGCCAACCTGGAAGTCAAGGACGGAGAGGAAGTGTTTGCCGGCGACATCCTGGCCAAGATCCCGCGGGAAGTGGCCAGAACCAAGGATATTACGGGCGGTCTGCCCCGGGCCGAGGAATTGTTCGAAGCCCGTCGCCCGAAGAACCCGGCCGTCATTTCGGAAATTGACGGTGTGGTCCAGGTGGGAGACCTGCTGCGCGGCCACCGGCGGTTGATTGTCAAGAACGAGAGGGGAGGCTCAAAGGAATACCTGATTCCCAAGAGTGCTCACCTGCTGGTCTCCGACGGCGAGAAGATTAAAGCCGGGACTCCCCTGATGGATGGGCCGATCAATCCCCATGATATCCTCAAGGTCCTGGGAGAAAAGGAACTGGCCGAGTACCTGTTGAGAGAAGTGCAGGAAGTTTACCGCCTGCAGGGCGTTACCATCAACGACAAGCATATTGAAATCATCATCAGGCAGATGCTGCGCTGGGTTAAGATTGAAGAGGTAGGAGACACCGAATTCCTGGTGGACGAGCAGGTCGACAAGTTCAAGTTCCAGGAAGAAAACGAAAAGATCCTCAAGAAGGGCGGAAAGCCGGCCAAGGCCCGTCCGCTGCTTCTGGGAATAACCAAGAGCGCCCTGAGTACCGACAGCTTTATTGCCGCGGCTTCCTTCCAGGAGACCACCCGGGTCTTGACCGAGGCTGCCCTTTACGGTAAGGTAGATTATCTGAGGAAAATCAAGGAGAACGTCATCATGGGCCGGCTGATCCCGGCCGGAACCGGATTCAGGTATTACCGGAACGTTATTCTCAAGGAAGAGATGCCGGTAACTGAGGAAAAAGAAGCGGAAGTCCAGGCCGAGAACTAGAGTTCTTAAAGGCCAACCTGGAGCTCCGCCCACCCTGTTATCGGGAACAGGGGAAGCCAGCCCTGGCTTCTATCCTGGCCCGGAAAAAGGGTAAATGTGGCCTGCCGCCCGGCCCCCTGAGCTGAGTGGGTCCGGACGGTGTAAAAAAAAGCAAAATAGCCTGTTATTTTCTTGACAAGACAGGCGGTTTTTGCTATTCTTCAAGCATATTTCTCGGGAAATTCGTCCTGAGAAGAGAATATAAGTATTTTTCTATTTTTTAGAGGAGATTTATAAGTGCCAACTGTCAACCAACTGGTACGAAAGGGCAGGATGCCCAAAAAGTATAAGAGTAAAGCTCCGGCTCTCGATGCCTGTCCCCAGAAGAGAGGAGTCTGTGTCCGTGTTTTTACCACCACTCCCAAGAAGCCTAACTCGGCTTTGAGAAAAGTGGCCAGAGTCAGGTTGACCAACAACGTGGAAGTGACCGCCTATATTCCCGGCATCGGCCACAACCTGCAGGAGCACTCCATTGTTCTCATCAGGGGTGGAAGGGTCAAGGACCTGCCCGGTGTCAGGTATCACATCATCCGTGGCACCCTCGATGCCGAAGGTGTTCAGAATAGATTCCAGGGCCGTTCCAGGTACGGGGCCAAGAAGCCCAAGGAGAAAAAGGTTCCAGGCAAGTAAGCTGAGCGAGGAGAAAAGATATGCCGAGACGTGGAATTATCAGAAAGCGGAAGCCGCAACCGGACCCACTGTATAATTCGACCCTGGTCGGGAGACTGATAAACCTGGTTCTGAAAAAAGGTAAAAAGAGCGTGGCCGAGGATATCATCTACGGCACGCTGGACATCCTGAAACAGAGGACCAAGGATGACCCGCTCAAGGTCCTGGAAAAGGCCATCGACAACGTCCGGCCCCTGCTGGAGACCAAATCCAGAAGGGTGGGCGGGGCCACCTACCAGGTCCCGGTGGAAGTGCCCGAACACCGGTCCATCTCCCTGGGCATGCGCTGGCTGGTGAAGTACGCCAAGGAGCGTGGCGGCAGGAGCATGCAGGAGAAGCTGGCGGCCGAGATCCTGGATGCCCTGGCCAACAAAGGCGGAGCGGTTAAGAAGAGGGAAGATACCCATAAAATGGCTGAAGCCAACCGGGCTTTTGCACATTATAAATGGTAAAAATTAACAGAACAGCCGAGCTGATTAATTTTGTTTTTTTATTTATATATGGAGAAAAAATTTCATGCGGTCGTGCCCGATCGAACGAGTCAGGAACATTGGCTTCATGGCTCATATCGATGCGGGGAAGACTACAACCACGGAACGGATTCTGTATTTCACCGGCATCACTTACAAGATGGGTGAGGTCGATGAGGGCACTGCCGTCATGGACTGGATGGTTCAGGAGCAGGAACGCGGCATTACCATAACCGCCGCCGCCACCACCTGCTACTGGAAAGACCACCGGATAAACATAATCGACACCCCGGGACACGTCGATTTTACCGCCGAGGTCGAGCGGTCGTTAAGAGTCCTTGACGGGGCGATTATTATACTCTGCGCGGTCGGGGGCGTGGAGTCCCAGTCGGAAACAGTCTGGAGACAGGCCGATAAGTACCGGGTCCCCAGAATTATATACGTGAATAAAATGGACAGATTAGGTGCTGACCCAGTAAGAGCAGTGGACGAGGTGCGTACCCGTCTGGGAGCCAGACCTCTGCCCGTCCAGATCCCCCTCGGTACAGAAGACAAGTTTGTCGGCGTGATCGACCTGGTGGAAAAACAGGAAATTGTCTGGAAGAGCGACCTGCTGGGCACCGACTTTGAAAAGAGACCCGTGTCGGAGGCTTATCTGGCCGAAGTCGAGCTCAGGAGAAAAGAGCTCCTGGAAGTCCTGAGCGAAGTTGACGATGAGCTGATGAAGAAGTACCTCGAGGACGAGGAGATTTCGCCCGAAGAGATAAAGAGGGCCATCAGGAAGGGTACGGTTGAACTCAAGTTCTACCCGGTGCTGTTTGGGGCCTCTTTCCGGAACAAGGGGGTTCACCCCCTGCTGGATGCCATAGTGGATTATCTGCCCTCGCCGGTTGATATCCCGCCGGTCAAAGGCTTTCACCCCAGGACCAACCAGCCCGAAGAAAGGAAAGCTTCCGACAGCGAGCATTTCTGTGCCCTGGTTTTCAAAATCATGACCGACCCCTTCCTGGGCAGCCTGGCTTACTTCCGCGTTTATTCTGGCAAATTGAAGGTGGGCAGCTCGGTTTATAACGCCACCAAGGACCAGGAAGAACGGGTGACCAGGTTGCTGGAAATGCATTCCAACAAGCGTCGGGAGATAAATGAAGTCTACGCCGGAGACATCGCCGCCTTTGGCGGGATGAAAACTCTGTCGACCGGAGATACCCTGTGCCTGAAGAGCCGGCCGATTCTGCTGGAGCCACCCACCTTTCCCGAGCCGGTGGTTTCAGCCACCATCGAGCCCAGGACCAAGGCTGACCATCAAAAGCTGTTCAGCGCCCTGGAGAAGTTCATGTCCGAGGACCCGACCTTCAGGGTGGTCCAGGACCCCATGACCGGGCAGACCCTGGTCAAGGGCATGGGAGAGCTTCATCTGGAAATTATAATGGACCGGCTGGTCAGGGAATTCGGAGTTCAGGCCAGGCTGGGACGGCCCCAGGTGGCCTACAAGGAGACCATTACCGGGGAAGCCGAGGGCGAGGGTAAGTTTGTCCGCCAGCTCGGCGGTAAAGGTCAGTATGGACATTGTGTCATCAAGGTCGAACCTCTGCCCCGGGGTCGGGGTTTTGAATTCGTCAACAGACTTAAATCCGGGACCATTCCGGCCGAATTCGTCCCGGAAATTGAAAAGGGAATCCGCGAGGCCATGGAAGCCGGTCTGGTGGCCGGTTATCCGGTTACGGATGTCAGGACCATCCTGCTGGATAGCAGCTATCACGACGTGGATTCGGTGGCCATAGCCTATAAGATTGCCGCGGCCCTGGCTTTCAAGGAGGCCGGGCAGAAGGCCGCTCCGGTTCTGCTGGAGCCCATAATGAAACTGGAAATTGTAACCCCGGATGAGTATGTCGGCGGTCTGGTCGGGGACATCAACGCCAGAAGGGGACGCATAGAAGCCATGGAACTCAAGGGTAGCTCCCGGGTGATCAGGGCTTTTGTTCCCCTGTCGGAGATGTTCGGTTATGCCACCGTCCTGAGAACCATCACCCAGGGACGCAGTTCCTTCTCCCTGGAGTTCTTCCGGTACGACCCGACGCCGGCCGACGTCCAGGAAGAAATAATTGCCAGGATTGAGGGAAGAATTCCCTTCACTGAAGCCAGGAGGTAAAAGAGATGGCCAAGGAAAAATTTGCGAGGACGAAGCCGCACGTTAACATAGGGACGATCGGGCACATAGACCACGGGAAGACGACGTTGACGGCGGCGATCACGAAGGTGTTATCGACCAAGGGACTGGCGCAGTACAAGCCATACGACGAGGTGGCCAAGGCTGATGCCAAGATGTTCCGTAGGGACGCGACCAAGATTTTGACGGTGGCCCTGTCGCACGTTGAGTACGAGACTGACAAGCGGCACTATGCGCACATTGACTGTCCTGGGCACGTTGATTACATCAAGAACATGATCAGCGGAGCGGCCCAGATGGACGGGTCGATTCTGGTGGTGGCGGCCGATGACGGGCCGATGCCGCAGACCCGGGAGCACATCCTGCTGGCCCGTCAGGTGGACGTTCCGGCTATAGTGGTCTTCATCAACAAGGTGGACCTGGTGGATGACCCGGAGATCCTGGACCTGGTGGAGCTGGAGGTCAGGGAGCTTTTGAGCAAGTATGAATTTCCTGGTGACAAGACACCGGTGATTCGTGGGAGTGCGACCAAGGCGCTGTCGGATCCTGAGGGGGAGGGAGGCAAGCCGATCTGGGAGCTGATGAAGGCATTGGATGATTTTATTCCGGAGCCGGTTCGGGAGATAGACAAGCCGTTTTTGATGTCGATCGAGGATGTGTTTTCGATAACCGGTCGGGGCACGGTGGTGACCGGCCGGGTGGAGAGAGGGATAGTCAAGGTAGGAGACGAGGTGGAGATAGTAGGTTTTGGGGAGACGAAGAAGACGGTGGTGACCGGGGTGGAGATGTTCCGGAAGATCCTGGACCAGGGGCAGGCTGGAGACAACGTTGGTTGCCTGTTGAGGGGTATAGGCAAGGACGAGGTGGAACGTGGACAGGTCCTGGCCAAGCCTGGATCGATCACGCCGCACAAGAAGTTCCGGGCGCAGATCTATGCTCTGACCAAGGATGAGGGTGGTCGGCACACTCCGTTTTTCACCGGGTATCGTCCGCAGTTTTACTTCCGGACGACCGACGTGACCGGCACGGTGAAGCTGCCGGCGGGAGTGGAGATGGTGATGCCTGGAGACAATGCTAACGTTGAGGTGGAGCTGATCACCACGGTGGCCATGGAGAAGGGCCTGCGGTTTGCCATCCGCGAGGGTGGCCGGACTGTGGGTGCCGGAACCGTCACCGAAATCCTGGAATAGAAAAGGACAAGGTTAATCATATGGAGAACGAGGAACGACCATGGAAAAGATAAGAATTAAACTGCAATCATTCGATCACCGGCTTTTAGACCAATCGGTAAAGGACATCGTGATCAAGGCCAGAAGGACCGGAGCCAAGGTCTCCGGCCCCATTCCGCTTCCGACCAGGATTCAGCGGTTTTGCGTTCTTCGTTCCCCGCATGTCGATAAGAGGTCGAGAGAGCATTTCGAAATGAGGATCCACAAGAGATTGATAGACATCAGCGAATACAGCAACGAGACCATTGAAGAACTGCAGAAGCTCGACCTGCCGGCGGGCATCGATGTGGAAATCAAAGCCTTTGGCGCAGGAGAATGATCATGGTGGAAGGTATCATCGGCAGAAAAGTTGGTATGACCCAGGTCTTTGATGAAGAGGGAAACGTTATCCCCGTGACCATCATCAAGGCCGGCCCCTGTACCGTTATTCAGAAGAAGACCAGGGAAAAAGATGGCTACGAAGCCCTGCAGCTGGGGCTGGTGGAAGACAGGCCCAAAAAGAAGACCAGAAAGCCCGAGGCCGGGCATTTCAAAAAGTCAGGCAGCCCGGTTCTCAAGGTCCTGAAGGAAGTTAAGTATCACGGGCCGCTGGAAATCAAGGAAGGCGACCAGGTCCTGGTTGACCTGTTTGAAGTCGGGGAGAAAGTCCACGTGGTCGGCCTGAGCAAGGGCAAAGGTTTCCAGGGCGTGGTCAGAAGGCATGGCTTTGCCGGCGGCGATGCCGCCCACGGCTCGATGTTTCACCGGGCTCCGGGTTCCATCGGGGCCTCCTCCTTTCCCTCGCGGGTTCTGAAAGGGACCAGGATGGGTGGCCGGATGGGTGGAGACCGGGTGACCGTTCGTAACCTGAAGGTGATCCAGGTCGATAAGGAGAACAATCTGCTGGTGGTGGAAGGCGCGGTGCCTGGAGCCAGCGGCGGGGTCGTCCTGATCAAGAAGAGCGCCTTCAAAACCAAGACCTCATGAGTGAAGAGAGTGCCATGAAAGTACAAGTCTTAGACCAAAGCGGCAAACCGGTGCAGGAGATGAGCCTGCCGGAAGAAGTCTTTTCCTACCCGGTTAAGGACCATCTGATATACGAGGCGGTGGTCAACTACCTGGCCAACCAGAGACAGGGCACGGCTTCCACCAAGAACCGGGGTGAAGTCTCGGGAGGCGGTCGCAAGCCGTGGCGTCAGAAGGGAACAGGCCGGGCCAGAGTGGGCAGCATCAGGTCGCCCCTGTGGAAGCATGGCGGAACTGTCTTCGGGCCCAAACCGAGGGATTACGGCTATGCCATTCCCAAGAAGGCCAGAAAAAATGCCCTGAAGTCAGCCCTGACCGCCAAGCTGGCCGAGAACCTGCTGCTGGTGTTCGACGAGATCAAGATCGCCGAACCCAAGACCAAGGAAGCCGCCGGCTGGCTGAAGAACCTGAAGATTGATTCGGCCCTGATTGTCGACGACCGCGATAACAAGAACCTGTTCCGGTCGGTCAGGAATATTCCGGAAGTCAAGGCCGTGGATGATGAACACCTGAACATCTATGACGTCCTCCGGTATCGCTGGCTGGTCTTCAGCCAGCGCTCTTTTAATTCCCTGGTGGAGAGATTGAAATGACCAAAGACCCGAGAGACATAATCCTGAGGCCGCTGATCACCGAAAAGAGCACCAGGTTGAAGGAATCCCACCGTGAAGTCTGCTTTGAGATTGCCCCGGAAGCCAACAAGATCGAGGTTAAGAAAGCCGTAGAGGAGCTGTTTAAGGTCAAGGTAGAAAGGGTGACCATCGTCAACCTGAAGGGTAAGACCAAGAGGCTGGGCCGGACCCTTGGTCGGACCAAGGATAGAAGGAAAGCTTATGTCAAGCTGAGACCCGGCGAAAAAATGATCGAATATTTTGAGGCAGTATAACCATGGGTATTAAAGTCTACAAACCAGTAACTCCAGGCTTACGCCACCGCACCGGACTGACCTACGAAGAGCTGACCACCGATAAGCCCTACAAGCCGTTGCTGGTCCCCCTGCCCAAGAGCGGGGGACGGAACAACCGCGGCCATCTGTCGGTCAGGCATCGGGGCGGGGGACACAAGAGAATGTACCGGATAATCGATTTCAGGCGGGACAAGATCGACGTCCCGGGCGTGGTGGAAACCATCGAATACGACCCCAACCGTTCAGCCTTTATCTCGCTGGTCAAATATGCTGACGGGGAGCGCCGTTATATTCTGACACCTCTCAACCTGAAGGTCGGTGATACCATAGTCTCGGCCAATACCCAGGTCGACATCCTGCCCGGAAATGCCATGCCGTTGCGCTACATCCCGGTGGGCACGATCGTTCACAATGTGGAATTAAAGATAGGCAAGGGCGGACAGCTGGCCAGGGCGGCCGGTTCGGGCGTCCAGATCCTGGGCAAGGAAGGCGGTTATGCCCAGCTGCGTTTGCCTTCCTCGGAAATCCGCAAGGTGCATCTTGATTGCCGGGCCACGGTCGGGCAGCTGGCCAACCTGGACCATCAGAACATCAGCGTCGGCAAGGCCGGCCGGACCAGGTGGCTGGGTATCAGGCCCCATGTCCGCGGCACGGCCATGAACCCGATTGACCACCCCCACGGTGGCGGTGAAGGCCGGACCAAGGGCGGGCGCCACCCGGTCAGCCCGGAAGGCATCCCGACCAAGGGTTATAAGACCAGGAAGAACAAGAGAACCCAGGCCTTTATTATCAGGAGAAGGAGTAAGTAACCATGGGCAGATCTGTTAAGAAAGGTCCCTATGTTGACCCTAAATTGCTGGAGAAAGTCCAGGCCGCTCAGTCGGCCCGGGAAAAGCGCCAGGTGATCAAGACCTGGTCTCGCCGTTCGACCATCATCCCCGAGATGGTTGGCCTGACCTTCGGGGTCCATAACGGCCGCAAGTTCATCCCGGTTTTCGTGACCGAGCAGATGGTCGGACACAAGCTGGGCGAGTTTGCCCCCACCAGGACCTTTAAGGGACATACTTCCAAGACTGCCCGACAGCTTAAAGTGGGTAAGTAGCCATGGAAAAAGAAAAATATCTTTCAAAAGCCGTTGCCCGTTATGTGCGGATGAGTCCCCAGAAGGGGCGTCTGGTGGCTGACCTGATCAGGGACAGGCTGGTCGGCGAGGCCCTGACCATCCTTAAATTTAACGAGAAGAAAAAGATCAGCGCCATTCTGGAAAAGGTGCTCCGCTCGGCCATTGCCAATGCCCAGCAGAAGTCGCCCAACGTGGACGTTGACAACCTGTACGTGGCCCGGGTTCAGATAGACCAGGGCCCGGCCATGAAGAGGATCAGGCCGGCACCCATGGGCCGGGCTTACCGGGTCCTCAAAAGAATGAGCCATGTCAAAATCTACTTAGACGAAAAGAAAGGGAGATAGACGGTGGGACAGAAGACACATCCAATCGGCTTTCGTTTAGGATTTAACAAACAGTGGACTTCCCGCTGGTTCGCCAGAGGCCGGGATTATGCCAGGTTGTTCCACGAGGACCTGCAGATGAAAAAGGCCGTCAGGGAAAAGTACGAGCACGCCGGCATCGCCAGCGTCGATGTGGAGAGGGTCGGTCCCAAGGTCCGGGTTATCATCCATACGGCCAGGCCGGGCATCATCATCGGCCGGGGTGGAAAGGAAATCGAGAACCTGAAGAACATGCTGGAGGCCATTGCCAAGCGAGAGGTTTACGTCGACATCAGGGAAGTCGACAAGCCGGAACTCAATGCCGCCCTGGTGGCCGAGGGCATCGCCACCCAGCTGGAAAAGAGAATTGCCTACCGCCGGGCCATGCGCCGGGCGGTGGAAATGGCCCTCAAGATGGGAGCCAAGGGCATAAAGGTCATGTGCGCCGGGCGTCTGGGCGGGGTGGAAATAGCCAGGACCGAATGGTACCTGAAGGGCCAGCTGCCGCTGCAAACGCTCCGGGCCGATATCGATTTTGCCTTTACCGAAGCTTTTACCACCTATGGTCAGATCGGGATCAAGGTCTGGATCTACCGCGGTGATGTGGATAAAGCCAAAGTCTCTTCTCAAATCATCGAGGCTGAGGAGATTTGACCATGTTGATGCCGAAGAAAGTCAAGTACCGGAAACAGCAGCGAGGCCGGATGAGAGGCCAGGCCCTGCGCGGGGCCGAGCTGGCCTTCGGCGAGTACGGATTGCAGGCCCTGGAACCCTGCTGGTTGACCGCCAGGCAGATCGAAGCCGGCCGGGTGACCATCACCAGGTTCCTCAAGAAACGGGGCAAGATGTGGGTCCGGGTTTTTCCCTGGAAGCCGGTTACCAAGAAACCGACCGAAACCAGGATGGGCCGTGGCAAGGGTGACCCGGAATTCTGGGTAGACGTGATCAAGCCCGGCCGGATCATCTTTGAAGTGGAAGGCGTCGACCACAGCGTGGCCCAGGAAGCCATGCGCCTGGCCGCCAACAAGCTGCCGATCAAGACCAGGTTCATATCAAGAGAGCACAGGGAGCTAAAATGAAAATCCGAGAATTGAGAGAACTTTCGGTTGAAGACTTAAAACAGAAGGAGCTGGAACTCAGGGACCAGCTGTTCAAGCTGCGCTTCCAGAAATCCCTGGGACAGCTGGATAACCCGATGAAGATCCGGAACATCAGGAGAGACCTGGCCAGGATCAAGACCCTCTTGAAAGAATTTCAGAAAAAAGGGACGGAATAAACCATGGAAGCTAAACGAGAAAAAAGAATCACGACCAAAGTGGGAACGGTCGTGGCCAAGAAATCGGCCAAGACCCTCAGGGTTCAGGTGGAGCGGCTGGAAAGGCACCCGCTTTACCGGAAGACCGTCAAGCGGAAAAAGATCTTCCTGGTCCATGATGAGCACGACAAGTGCCAGGTGGGTGACGTGGTCAGGATTGTGGAGACCAGGCCCATCAGCCGGCTGAAAAGATGGCGGGTGGTCGAGATCATCGGTTTAGCTTCCAGAGAAATAGAAACTGAAACCGAGAGTGAAGGTGGACTGACATGATTCAGATGAGAACCATGCTCAAGGTGGCGGATAACTCCGGCGCCCGGAGGATTATGGCCATAACTCCTCTGGGGGGCGGGGTTGGTCAGGTGGCAACCATCGGCGATGTGATCTCGGCCTCGGTCAAAGAAGCCGACCCGGATAGCAAGATAGAAAAAGGCAAGGTGGTCAGGGCGGTCATCGTCAGAACCAGGAAAGAAGTCAGGCGTAAGGACGGCTCTTACATCCGATTTGACGATAACGCAGCCGTGATCATCGACAAGCAGGGCGAACCGGTTGGCACCCGTGTCTTCGGCCCGGTTGGCCGCGAGCTGAGAGAGAAGAAATTCATGAAAATCATATCGCTGGCTCCGGAGGTGCTGTGATGCCCAGGTTTCCCTTCAAGAAAAATGACGTGGTGATCGTGCGCAGCGGCAAGGACCGGGGCAAGACCGGCAAGGTCCTGCGGGTCATCCCGGAGAAAAACCGTCTGCTGGTGGAGAGAATAAATTTTGTCAAGGTCTTCGTCCGGCCCGACCGCAGCCAGAACGTCCAGGGCGGCATCATGGAAAAGGAATCGCCCATCCATGTCTCCCGGGTCATGCTTTACTGCGAGGAGTGCGGCCGGGGGGTCAGATACAGGCACAAGGTCCTGGAAGACGGAACCAAGATCCGGGTCTGCGCCAGATGTCAGACTAACCTAGAAAAGTCCTGAGAGGTCGGAAGATGAGCAGGTTGTATGAACGTTACAAGAAAGAGATTATCAAGGAACTTCAGAAGGAGCTGGGAATCGATAATCCCATGGCTGTGCCCCGGCTGGAGAAGATCATCGTTAACATGGGCGTGGGTGATGCCATTCAGAACATCAAGCTCCTGGACACGGCCAAGATGGAGCTCAGCCTGATAACCGGTCAGCAGCCGGCTATCGGCCGGGCCAAGAAGTCCATCTCGGCCTTCCACCTCAGGAAGGGACAGCCCATCGCCTGTTACGTCACCCTGAGAAGAAAGAGGATGTACGAATTTTTTGACCGGCTGGTCAACATCGTTCTGCCCCGGGTCAGGGACTTCCGGGGAGTGCCGGCCGGCTCCTTTGACGGCCGTGGCAACTATACCATCGGCCTGAAGGACCAGCTGGTTTTCCCTGAAATAGATTACACCAAAGTCGAGAGGCCGCGGGGTATGAACATCACCATCGTGACCACGGCCAGAAACGATAAGGAAGCGTATGCCCTGCTCAAGAAGCTGGGTATGCCTTTCCGTGAATCTTGACGAAAGGAAGGTCAAAGTGGCTACTATAGCGAAAATGGTCAAGGATCAGAGGAAGCCCCGCTACGGCATCCGTCATCGCAACCGCTGCCGCCTGTGCGGCCGGCCCCGGGGCTACTATCGCAAATTTGACCTCTGCCGGCTTTGCCTGAGGCAACTGGCCTTAAAGGGAGAGATCCCGGGCATAATCAAGTCTTCCTGGTAAATATCTTGGAAAGGATAGAAACATGAGTCTGACCGACCCGATTGCCGATATGTTAACCAGAATCAGAAATGCCGTCAGGGCTAAGAAAAAAGAAGTCAACGTACCTTCTTCGCGCCTGAAGGTGGAGATTGCCAGGATCCTGAAGGAAGAAGGCTACATAAAGAACTATAAAGTTATAGAGGATAATAAACAGGGCGTCCTGAACATAGTCCTGAAATACACGGACGATAACCAGAGCGTCATCAGCGGACTTCGCCGGGTGAGCAAGCCCGGGTGCCGCATTTACTGCACCCGGGACTCAATACCCAGAGTCCTGGATGGCCTGGGAGTGGTGATCATCTCCACTTCCCGAGGTCTCCTGACCGATAAACAGTGCCAGGAACAGGGGCTGGGCGGCGAAGTTCTGTGTGAGATCTGGTAATCCTGAAGGTGAGGTACGAGGATGTCAAGAGTAGGTAAGAAGCCGATTGAGATACCGGCCGGAGTCAAGGTGACTGTCCATCCGGACCGGATCGAAGTGGAAGGTAAGCTCGGCAAGCTGACCTCTCCGCTCTATGCCGGGATCAAGGCAGCGGTCCAGGGCAACCAGTTGATTCTCACCCGGGAAAACGAAGAGCAGAAAACCAGGCAGTTTCACGGCCTGTGCCGGGCCCTGGCCAATAATGCCGTGATTGGAGTTTCCAGGGGATTCTCCAAGCAGCTGGAGATCACCGGTGTCGGTTACAGGGCCAAGGTTGAGAAGAACAAGCTGGAGCTGAGTGTGGGCTATTCCAAGCCGGTGATTTACGAAATTCCCCAGGGAATAGAAATCGTGGCCGAAAAGCCAACCCTGTTGACCGTCCGGGGCATAGATAAGCAGAAGGTTGGCCAGGTAGCCGATACCATCAAGAGGTTCCGCCGTCCGGACCCGTACAAGCAGAAAGGTATCCGGCTGGTGGGCGAGGTCCTCATCAAGAAAGAGAGAAAAGCGGGGGTGGCCGGTGCTTAAGTCAAAGACTGAAATCAAGAAAATCAGGAAACAGAGAATCAGGAAAAGAATCAGGAAAAAACTGCAGGGCACTCCGGAAAGACCCAGGGTGCTGGTGGTTAAGTCCAACCGCTATATCTATGCCCAGGTCATCGATGATATTTCCGGCCGGGTGATAACCTCGGCCTCAACCCTGGAAAAAGATTTCCGGGAAAAAGCCAAGAATTTTAAGAACAAGGAAGCCTGTGCCCTGCTGGGTGCAGTTCTGGCCAAGAGGCTGAAAGAGAAGAACATCACCAGGATTGTTCTGGACCGTGGCATCTATCCCTATCATGGACGGGTTAAGGCCCTGGCCGAGGCCCTCAGGGCCGAAGGCCTGGCCTTTTAACCGATTAAGGAGGAATGAGCGTGGAACACGAAGAACTGGAAAAGCTGGACGAGGTTGTTGGCTCTGAGCTGGAGCTCAAAGACCAGGTTATCTCCATCAGAAGGGTTACCAAAGTGGTTAAAGGCGGCAAGAACCTCAGTTTCTCTGCCCTGGTGGCGGTGGGCAACGAGAATGGACGGGTGGGGATAGGCCTGGGCAAGGCCCGCGAAGTTCCCCAGGCCATAGCCAAGGCCGTGGAAGATGCCAAGAAGCACATGATCGAGGTCCCCCTGTCCGGCACGACCATTCCTCATATGATCAAGGGTGAATCCGATGCCGGGATTGTGGTTCTGCGGCCGGCTTCTCGTGGAACCGGGGTTATCGCCGGGGGCGCGGTCCGGGTGATCCTGCAGCTGGCCGGGATCAGGGATATCCTGACCAAGTCCATCCGCAGCGGCAATCCCATCACCGTGGCCCAGGCCACCATCGATGCCTTAAAAAAATTGAAGAAGCCCGAAGAGGTTCATAAACTCAGGGGCAAGGAAAGCGAGAAAGCCAAGTCTTAAGGTGAGGCCAAGATGAAGAAAGAAAAGTACCTGAAAATAAAGTTGGTTCGAAGCCTGATCGGCCATCCCCAGAAGCATCGCCTGGTGGCCTACGGCCTGGGCCTGAGGAAGCTCAATTCCCAGGTGGTCAGGAAGGATTGCCCGGAAATCCGGGGGATGGTCAGGAAGATCTCTCATTTGCTCGAGGTGGAGGAGACAGACAAGCCATGAATCTCAGTAAATTGAAACCAGCTCAGGGCGCCAGGAAAAGCGACAAGAGAAGGGGCCGGGGCCCGGGCTCCGGTCTGGGTAAAACTGCCGGCCGTGGCCACAAGGGCCAGCTGGCCGGCGCCGGTTACAAGAGAAAATGGGGCTTTGAAGGCGGCCAGATGCCCCTGCATCGTCGTCTGCCAAAACGGGGATTCACCAACAAGTTCAGGGTTGAGTACACCGAGGTCAACCTGGACCGGCTGGACAAGCTGCCGCTGGCCGAGATCGGTCTGAAAGAAATGATCGAGCACCGGCTGATCCACGGTGAGTCGGAACTGGTAAAAGTACTGGGCAGAGGCCAATTGACTTCTCCCAAGACCATAAAGGCTCATGCTTTCTCTCAATCTGCGGTCAAGAAGATTGAAGAAAGCGGGGGTAAAGCCATCACCATCGGGAAGGAATAATGTTAGAAAGTATCCGCAACATCTTCAGCATTCCTGACCTGAGGAAGAGGGTCATCTTCACCCTTCTTCTTCTGGCTGTCTATCGAATCGGGGCCCAGATTCCCAACCCTGGTGTCAGCGCCGCCGCCCTGGCTGAGTTCTGGCAGACCCAGCGCGGCTCCATCCTGGGTTTTTATGACCTGTTCTCCGGACGGGCCATGTCCAGGATGACCATCTTTGCCCTGGGCATCATGCCCTACATCAGCGCCTCGATCATCCTGCAGCTGCTGACCGTGGTCTGGCCCTACCTGGAAAGGCTGTCCAAGGAAGGCGAGCTGGGACGGAAGAAGATTACCCAGTACACCCGCTACGGGACGCTGGTGATCTGCTTGATCCAGTCTTTCGGCATTGCCATTTTCCTGGAAAGCCTGACCAGCCCCACCGGCGCCAGGATTGTGCCCAATCCAGGCTGGGGATTCAGGTTGCTGACCATGCTGACCCTGACCACCGGCACCACCTTTATCATGTGGCTGGGTGAACAGATTTCGGAACGCGGCATAGGTAATGGAATTTCACTCATCATATTTGCCGGTATCGTGGTTGGCCTGCCCCAGGGGATAAACAGCCTGCTCAGCGGGCTTCGGACCGGAAGCCTGGACCCGCTGCGGATCATATTCCTGGTGGTGCTGATGCTGGCGGTCATCGCCTTCATCATCTTCGTGGAACGCGGACAGCGGCGAATTCCGATTTCCTACGCCAAGAGGGTTATCGGCCGCAAGGTATATGGCGGACAGAGTACCCACCTGCCGCTCAGGGTCAATACCGGCGGTGTTATTCCCATCATCTTCGCCGCCTCCATCATCACCATCCCGGCCACCCTGGCCAACCTGTCCAAGGCTCCGGTGCTGCAGACCATCGCCAGGCAATTCGGGATGGGCATGCCACTCTATAACCTGCTCTACATAGCGGCCATAATTTTCTTCACCTATTTTTACGTGTCCATCATTTTCAATCCCAACGATGTGGCCGAGAATCTAAGAAAGTACGGCGGTTTTATTCCGGGCATCAGACCCGGCAAGAATACCGCGGACTACATAGATGAAGTGCTCAGCCGGATAACCCTGGTTGGAGCTATTTACCTGGCGGCCATTGCCATCCTGCCCGAATTCCTGATGACCGGGTTCAAGGTGGGAGCCCTGCCCTGGGTAGGGCCATTTCTGGAGGCCAACTTGCCCAAGTGGTTTACTCAGGGCCTGAACGTTGACTTCTATTTCGGCGGCACTTCCATCCTGATCGTGGTCGGCGTGGCCATGGATACACTTCAGCAGATTGAGGCCCAGCTGGTCATGCGTCATTACGACGGATTTCTCAGGAGCGGACGT
>JANLFU010000009.1 GCA_024653215.1 Candidatus Saccharicenans sp.
TGATGTCGCGCTCCACCAGCTCCCGCACCTTGGACGGTGGACTCAGGAATCGAGCCGCGAACGACTGGGCGAACTGCTCGCGGGGTGAATAGAGTGTGACGTATTCATCCACGATAACATCGAGGTTATCTATGATGGGCGATTCGTGGCGGTCCCTGAGGTAATGGCAGTAAAGGTGGGCCGCGGCCACCACCTGCTTTCCGGGCGACAGGTTGGAATTGATCAGGGCGAAGGCGGCGTCCCTCTCTTCAAGGTAGATGAAAATTCCGGAAATGCGGGCTTCCTCGGGCAGGCTGACCCGGAAATAGCGGCAGCCGTTGGTCTCGCCCAGGCGGAAAATGTCGCGGATGGGCTCGTTGCCCAGGCCCAGGCGTCGGCGCTCCTCTTCGGCCATGTTCTGGGGAGAAAGGCTTCCGGAATAGAGCGGGGCCAGCTGGCAGTGGCGGCCGGTCAGGCGCTCCAGCTCCAGGTATTCATCGCAGATTTTCTGGAACCTGGCCAGGATTTTCTTGGTGGCCGAGTTCAGGCGCTCGTCGGCCTGGAGGACGGTGAATGGGTTCTCGCGGGTCTCGAGGAAATAGGAGACGTTTTTCTGGAAATATTTCGAGATGCGGTTAAGGGCGATGATGGAGGGGGTGCGCTTTCCGGCTTCAAGGAGCGAGATATATTCAGACGAGAGGCCGACGGCTTCGCCCAGCTCTTCCTGGGTCAGGCCGGACTCCTCGCGCAGTTTCTTAAGGCGGGCGGCGAAAAGTTCGTTCATTTTGATCTCCCCGGCGAACCTTCCGCCCTATAATTAACAATTCGTTAAGATATTGTCAAGTTTAAATTTAACCTTTGCCTGAGGTTAAGAGAGAGGAATCGGAAGACATAAACAACAATTGAATTTTGTATTTTTATAACCTTTTGAAGGTATCCTTGAGCAGTTTAAAAGAAATTCCGGTCTGGCCAGGCGCTTATTTTTTACAGCGCAGACAGTCGAAGAGCAAATTTTTATGAACCTTGAAGACAAGGAGTGCGAAACGGTTAATTTAATTATCTCGGGGCGCCCGGTGATCCAGATATATTTCGGCGACAAGAAAATCAAAACCCGAACTGACTGTTATCAACGGTAATTCTTCTGCCAGAGGTCATGATAGCCGATGGCGTGCTCGCGGAGGTGCTTGATCTCTTCCGGGGTAAGGGTGCGGGCCACTTTGGCCGGGTTGCCGAGAATGAGGGTGCCCTCGGGGAAGGTCTTTCCGGGCGGGACCAGGGCCCCGGCTGCCACCAGGCAGTTATCGGGGATTATGACCCGGTCCAGGACGACTGCCCCCATACCAATGAGCGTGTTGTTGCCGATTTTGCAGGCGTGGAGGATGGCCCCGTGGCCGACCGTGACGTAGTCGCCGACGATGGTCGGGGTATCGTAGTCCACGTGGACGACACAGTTGTCCTGGATGTTGGAATACTCGCCGATGACGATGTCGGCGATATCGGCCCGGAGCACGGCGTTAAACCAGACGCTGGCCCCTTTTTTGATGATGACGCGGCCGATTAGAATTGCTTTATCAGCGATAAATGATTCGGGGTGAATTATGGCCTGTTTGCTTTTATCATTTTGTGGCATATCTTACCTCGCCAATAAACTTGATTTTTAGTTTACCATACGGGCGATTTGCCTTCCATCAGTAAGAAATGAATCTGATGTAATCACCTCGGCCAACCTGAGTTGGCTAAGGAGCAGACTTAGTTGAAACAGGATATACTGTCAGGTATCAGCTTAAATAGATTAGGCCCGGGGGAATTGGAAAATAGTAAGATAGCAAGAAAAATTTGTGATATTAAATCTGTGATATTAATACTGAGATATTAATACTGAGAAATAAGAAACCCCACTACTTATTACTATTTTTGGGGATCCAGTTATAAATTTTGTGGATCCTGACGCCTCTTATCTCTAAAAGATGCGCTTATTGAGGTATACATGTTCCACAGCGGAAAATTTAATTGTTTTTCTATTTGAGTTCTATAAATATTGCTATACGCTGATTTCTATATCGCACCGGTTAGAACTTTAGACCTTAGGCCAGGATTTTCGGCATTATACCCCGGCTCCCCTACCTTTCAGGATAAAGCGGTGGGAGGCTGAGGTATTCGTTGGTGATGCGGCGGCGGGCTAATTGCCTGTAAATCAGGCTGACCCGGTCGGCGTCCAGCCCGATAACCCGGGCCACTGATTCCGCCGGGATACCGTTCTTTTCGCCGTAAAGGCAGGCATCAAGCTGTTCATAGGGCAGGCCGAAGAAGAATTCGTCCTGCCCCTGGGATAGCGGATGGATATCCGCCGTGGGCTTGCGTTGAGTGATGGCCTCGGGCAGGCCCAGATAGTGCCCGAGCTGGTATATCTGCATCTTATAGAGATGGGCAATTGGCTTAAAATCGCCGGCCCCATCCCCCAGTTTGACAAAGAAGCCCTGGTCGCTTTCTAAGAGATTAGAGGTACCGGCCACGGCATAATTGAACCTGTCGGCATAGTGATACTCCAGCATCTTGCGGGTCCGCTGCTTGAAGTTGCTCAGGGCAATTATGTGAAGCAACCTGTCGGCGGGCAGCCGCTTCCGGATGATCTCGCCCCGGGGCGATTGTAACACCAGCCAGAAAAAGGAAAAGATGCGTTCCTCGGATACATCTGAGGCAGAGATTTTCCATTTCCAACCGTCTGCGTATTCGGGAATTAACTCCTGAATGCAGGAAGTGATTTCGTCATAGAAGCCGAGGCCTGCCAGAATCGGGGTTATTTCACGGTGTACCGTTCTGATGCCGAGGCTTTCGCCCACCAGCCGGCTGAGCTTCAGGGTATCGGGATGAGAATCTTTTTCAGGCATAAGCAGGCCCACAACTTTATCCGGGCCAAGGGCCCTGACACAGAGGGCCGCCGTCACCGAGCTGTCAATGCCGCCTGAAATTCCAACCACCGCACCATGTTTACGGAGGCGGCGGGCAACGGCGTCAGAAATAAAGGCGGTCAGCCGTGCTGTTTCCTTTTCATAATCAAGCTTCAGCACGTCATATGAAAATTCATTCATACATTCTTTATTCCCCATTGGTCTGCCTCCTTGCCATGAAGGTCTGTCCCTATAGATTTATAATCTCCCGAAACACACGCCGCATCATATCCGGGGTTTTTATCATCCCATGAATATCTGAGCTTAATGAAAAGATTATGTTCAACTTAGAAAAGCTCCCTTCCAAAGAAGCTTTATTTCCTGGTTGCGGCTTCTAATAAATAACTTTCTTACCAAGGCACGTGCATGGACTTCGGGTGGAAACTTCCTCATCTTTCACCTTCACGAGCCTCTATGAAACGCAACTTCATCTTCACTCGACCCTCGCCTTTATTCCTGAGGTATTGACTTCTTTCCCGGCTTATCCTTCTTAAGAGAAGCCATCAATTTTTTATAATTAATTTTGCCGTTGGGGGTTTTTGGCAGGGAATCCATCAACCAGATATGGCGCGGCATCTTATAGGGCTCGAGGTTCTGCTGGCAATGCTGTCTGATCAGGTTCTCATCCAGCTTTGTCCCCTTCCTGCCAGCAACAAAAATGCCGATGACCACCCCGCCGATTTCATCGGGGATGGGCACCGCGGCCGCTTCCACTATTCCATCCAGCGCGGCAATGACCTTTTCCACCTCGGCCAGGTTAATCCGATGGCCATAGGACTTGATCTGGCGGTCGCGACGTCCCAAAAAATAGAGCAGGCCATTTTCATCCTGGCGGAACAGGTCACCGGTATGGAGCCAGCGATCTTCCGGATAACGGCCCCGTCTGAAAACTCTCTTGGTCAGTTTTCTGTCGCGCCAATAACCCTGCATGACTGTGGGGCCCCTGACCAGGAGCTGGCCGGGTTTCCCGGGCGGAACCGGTTGGCCGCGGCGGTCGACAACCATCACTTCAAGATTTGGCATGGGAATACCCACCGAGTCCGGGTATTTATCGATCAGGTCAGGCGGGAGGTAGCTGACCCGCTTGCATTCGCTGAGGCCATACATGGAAAAGAGCCTGACGTCGGGCAATAACTGCCTCAACTGGCGGATATGAGAAACCGGCCAGGCCGCTCCGGTGTTGGTTATGTAGCGCAGGGACCTGAGTTGCTTATCGGGGAACTTTTTCAGCTTGAGGAGCATGGCCGAAATCGACGGAATTATCGGAAAGCCGGTGACCTTTTCTTTCTCGATGGCGGCCAGTATGTCCTGAATGTAACCGAAGGACGGCTCCAGAACGACCGTCCCGCCGAACATGAAGCACATCAAGACCTGGTAAAGCCCGTAATCGAAGGAAAGTGGCAGGACATCCAGGATGATATCATCGCTGGTATTTCCCAGGTACTGAATGATGCTCCGGGCGGCAGTAACCACGTTGTGATGGGTGCAGATTATGCCCTTGGGCTTTCCTGTTGAACCCGAGGTATAAATCAGGCAGGCCAGGTCGTTTTCAAGGAGCCGCGGGAGATGGGCGTCGACGGAAAGCTTTTCAGTCAGACCGGCAAAATTCAGGGCCTTTGGGAAGGTCCGCGGCGGAGACTGGCTGCCATCGACAATGATGATCTGCAGGTCTTCTGAGGGCGGTTCGAAAGCTTCTTTCTGAAAAAGTTTGCGCCTGTAGGTGATAATGATGCGAGCACCCGAGTCTTCAATTATGGAATTTATGACCGGCCAGGGGCTTTTGGGTTCAAGGATGATAAAAACTCCGCCGGCTTTAAGAACGCCGTAAATTGAGATGACCGCTTCTGGCGAATTATCCAGGCAGATGATCACCCGCTCTCCCCGCTTTAATCCCATGAGGACCAGGGCCGCGGCCAGGTTGGCTGATTTTTCCTCGACTTCACGGTAGCTCAGACGCTGGTCCCTGGAGATGAGAGCTATTTTATCAGGCTGGCGGCGGGCGGTCCGGGATAGCCAATCGTGGACCAGAACCGGGTCAAATTGCATCTATTTAACCCTTTAACCCTGTGCCCCTAGCTTTCTTTCAACAAACCTGGTAATTTTATTAATGCTGTCCAGGTTTTCGGCGGTTAATTCTTCGTCTTCCACTTTAATCCTGAAGCGATTTTCTATAAATCCGACGATTTCCAGAATGCCAACGGAATCAACCGTGTTAGTGTCAATTAGCGACATTTCATCATCGAGTTGGTCTCCGCAGTTAAACAAAAATTTTTCCAGTATGAACTTTCTCACTTCATCTTTGATCATCGGCCTCGCCTCTTTTTCTGAATGGCCTCAATCCATGCACAAATTCCTGGTAAGAATGATCCGGCGTCAGGGGAACGGTAACCTTACCCAGAACCGTGGCCGGAGCATACCCAAAAAAGACTCCGGGCGGAACGTTATGAGAAACCACCGTGCCGGCATGAATAACAGAACCCCTGCCAATACGAACGCCGGGAAGAATGACACAATGCGGCCCGATAAAGACGTCGGGCTCAATAACCACTGGTTTAACTACCGTTTCTTTTGATTTGGTCCAGTAAAGATGTGATATGATGGCCGTTCCTATGCCTACCGTGACGTTATCCCCTATTTCTATGGCTTCCGGGTGCAGCTCATCGATGTACACATACTGGCTGATCCAGACATTCTTGCCAACCTTAACGCCGCGCAGCCTGTTAAGACCCGGGCGAAGAGATGAGCCACCCGGAATAAAATAGGCTATTCTCCTCAGGATACGTTGAAAAACCTTCACTCGCTGCTCCCCGCTGGTTAGTTAGCTCCCGGGCAAAATTCCATATTCTTCTATCATAAAATTGTTAAAACTGTCAACAAAAAGTGCTTGACAAAATTTAAAAAATGCTGATAATCAAAACTGCAAACCTAAAAGAAAGGGGCTAAAGGCTATGAAAAAAGGTTTCGTTATGCTGGTCGCGCTGCTACTGCTAATTATGATTGTTACTTCGATCTCTTATGCCTGGAGCGAAAGTTACGGTCCAAAGGGAAATAAAGGAAAAGGTCATAGCGGAAAACGTGGTGTTGCTGAACCTGTGGCCATTACCATGGTTGGACTTGGACTGGCCGGGCTGGGCATCTATGCCATCAAGAAGCGCAAGAAGAGCTGAGATCTCATAATCACCTGAGCGGGGCCAGGTCAATTAAAGATTTTTTCCAGTAGATGTTGGAGTCTAAAAGAGGGCGGTTATTTTTTATTCTGCTTTGCTTTTCCTATCTTTTGGCAGCTTTTCTGGCTTCTCAGCCCTTGAGATTAATTCTTTCCGATCCAAGAATTGACCTATATTATACCCATATCCCTCTTATTCCCCTTATCAGTGCTTTTCTGCTGATAAGAAAGAGAAAGATTTTTTTCGCAGATAGTACCCCATCCATCTTTCCGGGTATGACCATAACTATTACAGGCGTTTTCCTATACATATTGGCCAGGTTCTCAATATCTAAAACTGAATATTCAATAGCTGTGGCAGTATTTTCAGCAATCCTATTATTCGCAGGCGTATTGATTACCCTGTACGGATTAAAATCTTTCAAGAAGGCTTTCTTTCCCATTGCTTTTTTACTTTTTGCCGTACCAGTGCCCGAATCTATTATGGAAAAGGTCGTGATTGAAATTGCACGCAACTCGGTCCACGTCACTGATCTTCTCTTTAACCTTATAGGTATTCCTTATATCCGTAAGGGAATCGAGATTTATCTGCCGGGATACATTCTGGTAGTTGGACCTGAATGCGCTGGTTGGCGCTCCAGCATATCCATCTTGATAATCAGTATATTGGCCGGGCATCTTTTTCTTAAAAAATTCGGGAATAAGCTCTTGCTGGTCGCCCTGGCCATACCCATGATCATAATCAAGAACGGTATGCGAATTGTAGTGCTCTATCTAATTTCTTACTTCATTGATGAAAGATTCATGGAGCCCGGGTTTATCCACAGGTCGGTCGGCTATGGGATGTTTACTATTGTTTTGATTATCATGGGTTTGATTTTGTGGTCACTGGAGAAAGAAGAATTAAGAGAAAGCCAAAATAACCATCAGAGTTAGATATTAATTATTTAATCGCGGTTCAGCCAACTACTTAGCCTGATGTTATGGGCATCCGATAGATTTAGCCAAGAGAAAGATACCTGGCAAATAAAACTGATTTAAATCCCATTTTAATTTTTATTAATCTATCAGAAAGAATTCATGAAAAAACATAATATATAATTATTAGCTTAGGTTTCAGCCGTTTAATCCATGTTTTTTACTCTTTGATTATTTATATCCAAAGATATCGTTTTCCATTTCTTATCAGCCAAAGTTTTGGCACAAATCCCCTCTTTATACCGATTTGGCGGTCCTGAATGGTTCCTGAAGATAGCAGAGCCATTCTCCGAATACATTCATGGCAGGGCGAACCTGGGTTTGGCGACAGCCGGCGCCGCCCTCTGCTGCCCAATCTTAATAATTATGCTAAGCTTATTCTTGTTTGGAAGACAATTATTTTTTAAATTTTAATGAGAGGATATCAATGCATCATAGGTGGAAAAAACCAATATGCAAAATTAATTATAAAAATGTTATTGTTAATTAAAATTTATACAATTTTCCAAATATTTATATTAATTTTACCTCTCTTAGGAGACGATGCCAGAGCTTATTAAATAGACTAATAGTGAAATAAGCACCTGGTTTCCAATCCGAACATGAATAAATCGGAAATACTTTCTCACCCCTTAAGGATTTCACCCATTGCCAGAAATTTAGCTGGCCCGCATTTCGGTATTCAAGAAAGGCCCTTATGTCACGTTGCCAATCAACCCAGATCACTTCCTCGCGAAATTTTAGTTGCCTTTTTACCGGTATCTCCTTTGCATCGCAATAAGCAATATACGGAAGATTTACCCCACAGTGTGCTCCCAGTCCATCCCACATACCAAATCTTGGATTAAACTCTATAATCTTGTAAACTCCATCTCTAATGTCCTTCTTAAATTCAATTCCCCCCAACCCTTTATAGCCGATATCTTTCAGAAACTTTGTTACAACAGGCCTAAGATTTAGGTCATCAAAGCTTTTCACATAACTCGCTGAACCGAATCCTTTTGGTATAACTCTATGCTTTTTGCCTGAGAAATAACCAAGAATTTCTGAATCACGATTACAATAAAAAGCAACATAAACAAGGTTATTATCTTTGCCTGGAATTACTTCCTGAATCACCACCCTATTATCAATCTTAGAAATTCTCTCATAATTGTTTATAAGTTCTTTCCAATTCCTACAATAGACTACTTTAGGCCTTCCAGAAAATAGTCCTTTTACTAGTATCTGCGATGCCCTTTCTGAATACCAAAAAGAACTTTCTTCAGGCTTAATTATGGCTGGAAAAATAATTTCACTAGATATTAAATCCAAACTAGACTTGTTATTCACAAAAAACGTCTTGGGAGCAGGAATAGAATATTTACAGGCTAAATAATAGAGACCATCCTTATTAATCAACTTTTCTACAAGTTGATGATCCGGAATAAGAAAAGCATAGTATTTATTTAATTCATTTCTATAATTAGAAAAAAGAAATACATGATCATCGCTTAATGGATATAGAACAGCTTTTTGGCCGAGCGATTCCCCGAATCTTAACAAGAATTCGATAAAAGCCTTTTCGTCTTTATCTGAATATGGAGAGTATATATACTTTATATATTTGGAAAATCTACCCGGAATATCATAGTTATGATCAATACCAAATACAGAAATACCTCTAGGAGCTAATATCCTGGCGATATCCAACCCCATATGATCATCAACCGGGGAGATCACAGCAGTTGATTTCTCAGCCATGTGATTATTTTCTTTCCTTGCTCTCATTTAGTTAATAGGGCCTAAAATCAAGAATGCCCTCCCGGGTATAAAACTTTCTATCACATGAGGGACATAAATAGGTACCCGGGATGTAGTGAACTGAAACTCTACAGGTAGGGCATACCAGGATATCCGTTAATTTTAGTCCGGGTATCAATTGCAATCTCTTTATAGCACTTGTCTTTCCTATCATCCATGGAGCCAGCCTTAACTTACCCATAAATCTTGCCCAGTGACTTCCCGGGATACTTCTCCCCGAAATATTTTCACTCAACTTGGCTATTTGTTTTATAAACACTGCTCCCAAGTAATACGGATGTTGAAAACCAGCTTCATATAATTCCTTCTTAATGTAAGTTGGATGATGAGATATAAGAGCTGGGCTTACTTCTTTTGATTTTTTGGAAAATGGATTGTCGGTTTCTTTTCCTAAAAACCAATTCAAAATACGGTGTGCATTCTGCTTATTATGGTAAGAAAAAATAAACTCGCCAGCCCTTGACATTACTCTATGTATTTCGCGAAAGCTAATTTCCACATCAAAAAGGTGCTGCAGCACTCTGATCATCAAAACGCAATCAAACGAGGCCTCTTTAAAAGGAAGGAAGTTTACATCTCCTGCAACAAAAAAGACGTTGTCGCGTGATTTTCCATATTCATTTAATGCTTTTTTTAAAAGGTTGATAGAACCATCAAAGAGGATAACCGTATGAAATCTATCCTTATAACAGTTAAATAATCGACCGTGTCCGCACCCAACGTCTATAACTCTTAAACCTCTTTTGGGCAGCATTCTTGAGATAAGATATTTTTCGAGTTTATCCTGGATCTTTTGATCCCAGTCCTTCCAAAAAGCATCGTATTCAACATCGTCATAAAGTTCCCATCTCTTTTTCCCATCGTTTAGGGATTCAGGAAGTTTTTTTATCACTAAAGCACGACCTTTCTTATTTTTCTTCTTCGATCCACCCTTCCCTTTCTGAAACAGAGTATTGGTTCCGAGGCCCGACTGGCGGGAAGAACCTTGTGACGCAACCTCATTATGTTCCTATAGGCTAAAGCTTTTATTCTTGATCGTTCATAAAGTTTTCGATATCGGCTGCTTCCTCCAGGCATAGCTATATAAACCGTATCGAGACAAAATTCAAACGTTGACACAAAATCCCTCAATGTTTTGTATGTATAATAACGGACGTGAGCATAGAATTCATACTTTTCTTCTTCAGAGCCAAGGGGCTCATGGAATGATCTTCCCCAAAACAATGGCTTTATTAAATATTCAGGAGCTGCATAATTAGGTGCACAGATATAAAAGTACCCACCAGGTTCAAGTATTCTATTAGTTTCACGTAAAAAATGATCAGGATGAATTAGGTGCTCGATGGTAGCCAGGGAAATCGCCGCATCAAAACTGGCATCTTCAAAAGGAAAAGGATTCTTCGTATCATCTATATCAAATGACACTGTCTTTAGATCTTGTTGTTTCAAAATATTAAGGCACGTTGGAGTAATATCATTACAAATTATCTCCGCGCCATATAGGTCTTTTATCCTCCGGGCAGCACATCCTACACCTGCCGACAAATCAATAATTTTTTTGTGCCCACGATTCTCAAATACGGCGGGGAAAACTCTGTGTCTTTCCTTAAACCAGGGATAATCCTCTATTTTTTCTATGCCTTTAAGCCTACCCTCTTCAATTTCGACAGCATCAATTATCATTTAACCCCCCTGATTAATCTACAATTTGCGGAATAACATAGGCCTTATTAAATCATATAAAAAAACACTCGGATAATATAATAATTTAGAATGAATATTTTTGAAACGTCCATAATTTACTTCTTCTCCACCAAATTTGGCTTTGAAATCGCGGACGCCATATTTTTGACCAGGCCGACCCGCCCCTCCAAAGTCATAAATTTTATAGCCATTAAGGCAACCCCATTCAAGCAATTTCCAAGTCAGTAATTCGTTGGGCAGAAAGCTCCGATACCTCCGATCCACACCACCATACCAACCGTACATATTATTTTTAAATAAAAGGTCAAAAGAAACTGCAGCGGGTTGGCCATCTACTCGAGCCAGTGTAATCTTTAGCATTCCTTTGGGAAATAATATTTCATAAGCAGCCTTGAATAATGAAATATCTGCCAAGGGCACTGCAGCCCTTTTATATGTAGCTAAAAGGAGGCTATAACATTCATCTATCATATCTAGTTCTTTAATTTCTTCTATTTTAACGAGTCCTTTCTTAATAGTCCTTTTTATGTTCTTTCTAGTACGAGCTCCAATCCGACAAAAAACAGTTTCGGGATTATCATCAAGCCTTACTAAAAAATTCATATGATTCTCATAATAGAACTTTAATTCTTTCATCAAACATTTTAGGCGGCCCATATCACATAGATTTCGCATCTCCGTAAAAATTGCTTTTTTCTTAACAAGTTTGGAATAAGCCGATATCAAGGCGGATATGGCCTTATTCCCATCGGGTCCATCCTCAACCAGAACGCTGCCAAAACTGACTGCTCGGGTTGTCAGTCTATTTAATATCGGAGATGGAAATAAACTTATAAATACAGGTATAAATAGAGCCAATATCCGGCCATTTTCTACTGCGGCCCACAATTCGGGCCTAAAATTTTTTGTCCGTAAATAAACACAATACATTTCTTTGGTATGGAAAATATTACCTTCTTTTTTTCTGAAAACGAATTCATCCCACCACTTCTCAGGTACTTCATTCATAATCTCAACAGACATAATGCCTTCTTGATATTATTCTAATATCTGCAGTTTTCATAAGTCAACGCTTAGCCTCACAAAACTTCATGTGTCATAATTTCACCTCGGTCAAGAAGATATCGAATAATAAGATCCCAAACAGTTCTAAATAGCTCCAACATTGATAATTGACCGAATATATGTCCGCTTGAAAAAATTATTCTTTTTATATAGATTAGTAGAATATCAAATGGATACTTCTAATTTTTATTATTACTTAAAACCTATTATTCCACGCCGGGCTCAAATAGCTTTAAGGAGAAAGATTTCCCTTTATAAGAGAAAACTCTATAGTGAAGCCTGGCCCATCCATCCAGAAGCAGGAGAACTGCCTGAAGGCTGGGTTGGCTGGCCTGATGGAAAAAAATTTGCTCTGGTTCTCATGCACGATGTAGACACAGCACCGGGATACAAAAATATCCTAAACCTGATAAACCTGGAAAAAGAGATTGGATTTAAATCCTCTTTTAACCTCGTCCCGGAAGGATATAAAATTGAACCTGCGCTGAGAGAATTTATTAAGTCTCAGGGATTTGGCTTAGGGGTTCATGGCCTTACTCATGAAGGTAGAGTTTTTCAGAACCGGAGAAAATTTGAAAAAGCAATTCCTAAGATAAACAAATATCTGGCCGATTGGTCAACAGAAGTATTTTCATCCCCATCAATGCTTGGAAACCTGGACTGGATTTCTCAGCTAAACATTGCCTGTGATTGTTCAACCTTTGATACCGATCCATTTGAACCTCAAGCCAACGATATTGAAACTATATTTCCCTTAATAATAGTTAATAGCAGTCAGACAAGGTCATATGTGGAATTGCCATATACCCTTCCCCAGGACCATTGCCTCTTTATAATTCTTCAAGAGAAAGACATAAATCTCTGGAAGCAAAAACTTGATTGGATCGCTGAAAAAGGCGGTATGGCTCTCTTGAATACTCATCCGGATTATATGCAATTCGCCGGCCAAAAACAGCGGTCAGAAACCTATCCTTCCGACTTCTATAGAGAATTCCTCAACTACGTAAAAAATAGATATGTCAATCAGTTCTGGAACGCGCTGCCCATTGAAATAGCTCGGTACTGGAAAGACAAAATGGGCCACCAGCGTTTTGTCCTTTCCAGAAAATATCGAAAATCTGCTTTAAGCCACTTAAAAAAGACCATCTGGATAGACCTGGATAATACTCCCCATGTTCCTTTTTTCATCCCAATTAAAAGAGAACTTAAAAGAAGGAATTATCGTGTCTTGCTGACCGCCCGAGATGCTTTTCAGGTAAAAGAATTAGCCCAGCAAAGCGGACTTTTCTTCAGAACAATTGGTCGCCATTATGGAAAACACAAATTAAAAAAGCTGGCCGGGTGGTTTCTCAGGTCTCTTCAATTAATTCCATTCATAATCAAACATCGTCCGGACGTAGCTGTATCGCATGGCTCCAGGTCTCAGATATTTGCCGCCAATCTATTAGGAATCCCAACGATACTCTTAATAGATTATGAACACAGTCGGCCTGCACCTTTTTCTCATCCAAGATGGTTGATTGTTCCCGAGGCCATCAAAGAAGCCAAATTAATATCAAAAAGAGTTTTATACTACCAGGGACTTAAAGAGGATGTCTATGCGCCAAATTTCCGGCCAGATAGCAGCCTTTTACAAGATCTGGGGATAACTGAGAAAGACATTATTATTACCCTCAGGCCACCAGCCACCGAAGCTCACTATCACAATCCTGCTGGAGAAGATCTGTTCTATAAATCTGTGGACTGGCTTTTTAAGAATACAGAGGCAAAAGTGGTTATACTGCCTCGAAATAAAAAACAAGCAGAAGAAATACGTAAAAAAAGGAAAATCTGGTTTGCGAACGGTAAAATAATCATTCCTGATAAAGCCATAGATGGTCTAAACCTTATTTATTTTTCTGACCTGGTAATAAGCGGCGGTGGCACCATGAACCGTGAAGCCGCTGCCCTGGGTGTACCGGTATACAGTATCTTTCGCGGTCCTATCGGCCTTATAGACAAACAACTCGAGCGAGAGGGCCGTTTGACTTTTATTTCCAAACCAGAAGAACTCTCGAAGATAAAAATAGAAAAACGGCAGAGGATCGCCCTTTCGCACCTTAAGAAAAGACCAGCGCTTGGTCAGATCATCTCTAATATTGAGTTTATTATCAAAGAGGAATTCAGAGAATAAGGCCAAAGCATGCAGAATATTCTGCCAAAAACTTTAAAATTAATCCTGGTGGCGGGAGCCAGGCCTAATTTTATGAAAATTGCTCCGCTGATTAAGGCCGTTCGCTCTCACAATACAAAAAAGGATAATAAGCCCAAAATAGATGCTGTCCTGGTTCACACCGGCCAGCATTATGACAGCAATATGTCAGACATTTTTTTTAAGGAGCTGGGCATACCAGAACCGGACATCAACCTTGGAGTGGGTTCTGGTTCTCACGCCGAGCAGACGGCCCGAATTATGCTGGCCTTTGAGCCAGTCTGCCTGAAGGAAAAACCTGATTGGGTGGTGGTGGTGGGAGACGTGAATTCCACCCTGGCCTGCTCGGTCGTCGCTTCCAAGCTTGGAATAAAAGTGGCCCATGTGGAAGCTGGCCTGAGGAGCTACGACCGGACCATGCCCGAAGAGATAAACAGGCTGGTTACCGATGCTCTGGCAGATTTATTGTTTACCCCATCTGTTGATGCGAATATCAATCTGAAAAAGGAAGGTATACTTGCAAAAAAAATCAAGCTGGTGGGAAACATCATGATCGATGCCCTGCTATCCAGGCTGCCGGAGGCTGAAAAGAGCCGGCTCCCCCTGCGGCTTCACCTTACCCCTCGAGAATTCATTTATGTAACATTACACCGGCCATCAAATGTGGATAGGCCTGAAATTTTATCCGTGATAATGAGAAAACTGGGCAAAATATCAAAAAGAATGCCGGTCGTTTTCCCCGTCCATCCGAGGACAAATAAGATGTTGGAAGAAATTAATTTCCGGGCTAAGTCTTATGGCCAGCTTATGTTGATTGAACCTGTTGGCTATACAGAT
Organism: Candidatus Saccharicenans sp.; assembly: GCA_024653215.1. Classification (GTDB taxonomy): domain Bacteria; phylum Acidobacteriota; class Aminicenantia; order Aminicenantales; family Saccharicenantaceae; genus Saccharicenans. The sequence continues at coordinate 14,672 of JANLFU010000009.1, forward strand.
TCGCTCTGGCTGGCTAAATATGCCAGATTGGTTCTGACAGATTCAGGAGGATTGCAAGAAGAAACCACTTATTTTAAGACTCCTTGCCTGACCCTTCGCCCGAATACCGAAAGACCAATTACCATAAAACTCGGCACCAACAAGTTGACCAGCCTTGATAATCTGGAATCAGACATTGAAGAAATTATTTCAGGAAAAATAAAACGCGGAACTATCCCTAAGTACTGGGACGGAAAGACCGCCGAAAGAATAATAAAGCATCTTATAGCAGCATAAAGAGCAACAGTAAGAAGGGATATCGGGCAGAGTACTTCCTCAATGATCAAGAGCATGGACAGAAGCGACATAAATCCTGATGCAATCAGGGAAATTACAATCAAACTATGGCGATACTGCGAACAAAATAATTTTGCCGGCTATGACCCCTACGATGCCCTTAACAGCAGGTTATTAAAAATAATTCCAGGAGCTAACACCAGATTTTTCAGGCTGGCCCTTACCCAGTCACTGAAAAGGCTTCCGGTTAATCTGAGGCCATTGTTATTAATCCCAAAGACCCAGAACCCAAAAGCCCTGGCAATCTTTCTGAAGGCAGCCTTAAAGGTGAAAGCTGCCGGCGTAATTGACACTACTGACAAAATAACCTATCTGATAAATAGAATTGCTGAGCTCAGGTCCCCTGGTCTGCCCTATTACTGCTGGGGATATAGCTTTCCCTGGCAGACTAGAACACTACTTGTTCCCAGAGGTTCACCAAATCTGGTCTGCACGGTGTTCGTTGCCGATGCTCTGCTGGATGCCTATGAAGCCACGAAAAATGAATTTTGCCTGGAAATGGCAGTGAGCGCCGGGGCCTATATATTTAATCAACTCTACTGGTCTGAAGGCGACCGGGCTGGATTCAGTTATCCCCAACCCGGACTGAGAATTCACATCTATAATGCCGACCTGCTGGCCGCTGCCTTATTGACCAGATTATCGCGAATAACTGGTGATAATAATTACAAGGAACCTGCATTGATGGTAGCCAGATACGCGGCCAAGCACCAGAACGAAGATGGCTCCTGGTTCTATGGAGAAACGCCCGCGTCCAGATGGATTGATAACTTTCATACAGGCTATAATCTTCTGGCTTTAAGAGATATCTCAAAATATGCGGCTACTGATGAGTTCAAGCCTAGTATAATCAAAGGGCTAAGATTTTATAAGAGTAATTTTTTCCACCCTGGCGGTGCGCCAAAATATTATCACAACAAACCCTACCCGATTGACACACACTGCATGGCCCAGAGTATAATTACCCTGGAGACTTTAAGGGACCTTGATGATACAAATCACGATCTTGCTTTATCAGTTCTTATCTGGTCAATAAAACATATGTTGAATAAGAAAGGATATTTTTATTATCAAGTTCACAGATTATATAAGAATCGTATATCCTACATGCGATGGTCGCAGGCCTGGATGCTCCTGGCATTAAGCTTTTTGGATAATGAGTATTAGATGCCCTTTTTCTACCCAATTCTGCACATTTTAAATCTGAGATTTCTATCATGATCGATTTCATTTTTACTCTTGATTATGAAATTTATGGAAACGGACACGGCTCATTAAAAGAATTAGTTTATGAGCCGGCTCTGAAATTAATAGATGTTTTTAATAGGCACAAGGCCAGGCTTGTTTTTTTTATCGAAGTTGCCGAACTGGAAATTATTGAATCTGCAAGAGTAGATCCTTTTATAAATGAGGTAAAAAAGCAGATTAAATTTATCAAAGAAAGTGGCTTCGAAATTGGCCTGCATATTCATCCACAGTGGTATGAGGCCAGATTTCAAGGTGGCAAATGGTCACTTAATAATCAAGAATATAACCTGTGTCTTCTCTCGGAAGACAGGATCGAGCAGTTACTGAATCGGGCAATAACCTACCTCAGATACCTTGTCCAAGATCACCATTTTACCCCTATTGCTTATAGGGCAGGCAATTGGTTGATAAATCCCGCAGTAAGGGTTGTCCCTGCACTTGCCAGGCAGGGAATCAAGATAGATTCATCCGTTTTTAAGGGTGGTTTTCAGCGTTCTACTGGGATTGATTATCGCAAGGCCCCTGCCGACTTATATTATTGGAAATTCACAGATGATGCTAATATACCCGCTGAATCAGGTCTTCTCTTAGAAATTCCGATATTTACCAAAATGATTCCAACCTGGCAATTTTTACGCGGCAAACGACTAAATCTGGAAAAGAAGGCACCTTCAGATGAAGGTTTGAAAGATAAAATATCTCGTCGTCTTAGAGATTTCCTTAGGTGGAAAGTCCCCCTTAAATTTGATTTCTGCCGATTGAATTTACAGGAACTGTTAAGCATAACAGAAGAAATCGTCACTTCTGACAGAAGATACCACCAAGGTTACAAGCCAATTGTTCTGATCGGGCACACCAAAGACAACCCTGATATTGGTATGATTTCTGCTTTCCTTGATTACATTCGGTATAAAAATATAAGAACGGCCACATTCGAAGAAACTTACAGGAAATTAATAGATAAAGTGTAACCATGATAGTTAAATCCATTCCGATCAATTGGCACCAAGATTTACCAATATTCGCCTCGGAAAACTTTCTCCGAGCGGTAAGCGATGAGTATGGATGGCTGGGCGGATTTGATGAAAGAGGCCAGCTGTTATGTGTTCTCCCATATACCATAATTAGGAAAGCCTTCGTCAAATTGGTAAGATTCAGGGTTGAGACGGTACCCTTAAAAGAAGATTTAAATCTAGATGAAGAAAAGGCTTTTCTTAATGGTGTTATAAACTACCTTAAGAAGCTAGGAGCAGATATCATTATTCCTGCCACTACTAATACAATTTTTAAATGCTTCCCAGATGGAGCTATAGCTGCGCCATACGGCACGTTCAAGATCGACCTGACACAAAATGAAGAAACCATCTGGAAAGAAATGAGCGAGAGTCACAGGCGTAAAATCAGGCAGGCAGAAAAGAGCGGGATCGTTATCCGAAACGGAATCGAATACGCTGAGGCTGCCTATAAAGTCATCAAAGATACCTTCAGACGATCAAAACTCGGTTTCATGAAATTATCAGATTTCCAAAAATACCTATCTGGACTAGGGAAGAACGTAATGATATCGGTAGCGGAGTATAAGCACAAGATACAAGCCTGCCTGGTGATACCGTTCAGTCAGTATTCTGCTTATTATGTATATGGAGGGAGCACCCAGGAGCCGTCACCAGGGGCAACAAATCTACTTCACTGGCAAGCCATCAGGCATTTCAAGCAACTTGGAGTCAGGTATTATGATTTTGTTGGCGTCAGGCTTGAGCCAGAGAAGGGTTCCAAGCAGGAAGGTTTAAGTCAGTACAAAGAAAGATTCGGAGGAAAGTTATATAAAGGATATATCTGGAAATATGCTCTTAATCGTCCTGGATACCTCCTCTATTCACTGGGTATTAAGTTATTAAGGGGAGGCGATATCGTTGACGCAGAAAAACATAAATTGGGCAAGGTCAAGATGGATAGAAATTAATATTCAGTTCTTTTTCAGATTTCTACAGTATTCAAAAAAAGTCTTAAGTCCTTCTTCTGTTGAAACTCTCGGTTTCCATCCAGTTAGCTGCTTGAGCTTCATATTACTATAATAGGTTTTTTTCCAGTAAGCTGCCCATTCCCGGTAAGTATAAACAGGTGGAATCTGTCCGGAAGACCACCTTGAAAACTTTTCCCAGAATATGCAAAAGAGCAAGCTCATAAACTTAGGAATATAAATTGATCTTATGTTTTTTACATACTTCTTGTAAAGACGCAAAAACTTACGGCTACTGGGCAGGTTATCATCAACTATATTAAATATTTGCCCTTCCAGCTCAGGGACCAGGCCACATAGCATGATAGCCTCGGCACAGTTGGCCACATAAGATAATGGCAAGGGATTAGAACCGCCCAAATGAAGAAAAGGTCCAAATGAGTCTATCCCAACCCTGCCTGGTATAAAACACTTTCCCGGCCCATAAACCGTGCCGGGCCTGACGATAACATACGGCAGCCCCTTTTCCCGACCATAATTAATTACAAGTTCATCTTGTTTGACCTTCCCGTAACAATAGGCCTCCGCTCTGGATTCCGGGGACGCTTCCACGGGGCAAGTTTCATCCAATATCTTTTCTGTTTTTTTATTTAAGTTAGTGTAGACAGCGAAACTACTTACATTAACCAGCCGCTTAAGGCAGCCGTGCCGCAGGCTGGCTTCTATCAAGTTTTTCGTAGTTACCACCGAATTTAGATATGCTTCAGAAAAAGACTTGGTACCCGTTCCGGCCGCCAGATGATATATGACTTTCACTCCCTCCGTAATCTCATAGCAGTCATCTGCTCTCAGTAGATTACCGAGTGCTATCGTGCATTTATCCTGTCCTTTTTCTCTATGAATTATGGATTTTAATCCAGAAAGATCGCTGGTCTCCCTTGCCAAGCACCTGATATTAGAATACCCCTTTTTTATGAGCTCTCCCACCAAGTACCGCCCTATAAAGCCAGCGGCACCTGTTACAAGGATAAGGTCATCCGAACCAATTATAAATTCTCTATTTTTGTTACTTATTTCCATTTGTTTTTCTCGTTACTTGCTCATCTTATATAACAATTATTGCTCATAACTCATTAAATATTTTTCAAGTCTCATTTTCCAAAGACTTCAAACAGGCCAGAAACCCTGCACATAAATTATCAATATGCCCTCTGGTTAATATTTCTTTCCGGGCATTATGACTTAATTTTTCTCTGAGATCATCATCAGCCAAAAGCAGTGATAACTTTTCAGCCAGAGCAACTATGTCCCCTTTTGGAACCATAAATCCGTTTACCCCATCCTTAAAATACATAATTTCCGGACCATGATCTACATCTTCCGTGACAAGGGGTAAACCACAGTACATAGAATCAACTATTCCTAGACCCACAGCTCCCGGGATACAACAGACATCACACGCAGAAAGAACTTCCAATACCTCTTTTCCATATAATGGCCCGAGATAAAATATCCGCGAGTTACCTTTAGACTTTTTTTCTAATATCCCATCTACATCAGGACCAATTATTATCAGGCCGAAGTCTTTATTGGTAATTAATTCAAAAGCTTCCAGCAAATCGACTATCCTTTTGCGTAAATCAATTTTACCTGAATAAACTATGTTCCTCTTTGTATGGATATTATATCGAAGCAAAACCTCCTTCCTAATACCTGACATAGGGGAATAACCGGTAAGATTAAGAGTGTTATTGGCGACAAAAGATTTTGATCGGTGGTTTTTTAACAGATATTTTTTCAGATCTTCAGAATATAAAATTATTCTGTCGCACAATGCATGTTCAATATGATGGGCAATTCTACTTATCAAGTCCTCCTTGTGCTGTAAATTAATACCATGAGTCCAGGTTATGGGCTTATTACCTGTGGCTCTGAGATATAGCAAAAAGGGGAAAAAATACCTTTCTCTATGATTTATGAATAGAATGTTTGCCCAGGGCCGATTGGGCTTTATTAATTTTATTAAAGAAGACAAAGAGAATAATGATTTAATTGATGGAAAATCTATTGAATGGGCACATCCCGGCTCATAATCTTGATAGATAACTGTCAAATAATATCCAAATTTTTTAAGATAGTCATAAAGGTAATTGTAAAGACCAATTCTATAATGCTGAACTTTACCGCCATGAAACAGAAAGACTGTCTTCATTGAACTGCAGGTGGCTTTTTTGGCTGCGTGTCTGAATAAATTTGATGTATTATTGAATCGATTATTCTTGAGCTTAATAAAATCTGTTCGTATGAAATCGGCGGTAGGGAATTGCGTTCAATAGATTGATAGAAAAGATTAATTAGATTATACAATCCCCTTTTCATCTGAAATTGTCTTCTCATAAAAAGCTTTATGTTGTCAAACATATTTTTTCTATACTGACGGGCCAGATTATTAAGGGGCAAAGTCTTTTCTAAATAGCTCTTATAGGTTGAACCTTTAATCTTAATAAGAGCATGGTGGTCCTGATCTAAAACCAATCCATTTTTGCTTCCGTAAAGGGAAAATTGCCTGATTGGCGGCCTTATTTGTGTAGAAAAGGTAAGATAGGCTGTAGTCCCTGTATTATCTTTAATTATTGCTCTCAATTCATCCTTAAGCTCAAATTCTCCCAGGTCTAAAAGGAACTTACTTGTAAAACCTATCGCATAAACCTCAACGTCTTTAGGATCTAAGAATTCGCATATTTTCATCACCGCATGAGGTATGATATTTTGAATTAGTTGCCCTGGTAATTTCCATAACCAGTGAGATCGATTCATCAAAAAAACCTTCGCAAATCTCTTGTCACCCAGGTCATAGCAATAATAACAATCCATATGATAAGGGGGTTCTCCCAACCAGCCTTCGGATACCAGCTTCCTCATCCAAATAGCTATGTGAGAGAACTGCTCGTCTGTCCCTACTGTGATTTTAAGATTTTTACTTTGCGCCAAGTCTAATAATTCTTTTGCTTCTTTAGCATTCAACGTAAATGGTTTCTCTATGAAAACGTGACAACCTGCACTGAAGCATATCTTGGCTATCTCAAAATGGCTCTGAGGCGGTGTAGTGATATGCACCACATCAGGCTTTTCTTTTTTGACCATTTCATTTATATCGTCATAGAAAGCCTGTGCCCCATATCGTTCTGCCAACTGCTTGGCCATCAGGATTTCCGTATCGCAAGTAGCCACAAGCTTGCCGTCATTTATGGTTCTTATGATTTCGGCATGCGCCTCGGCAATTTTCCCGCAGCCTATAATCGCAACTTTAATCGACTCCTTCTTACCCATATCTTTATTTCTTTTGATTAAATTTTATTCTATAACGATTCATTATTAATACCATAATCTTAGTTTCTTTGCTTTAATCATTTTCTCTTTATAAATTTCTTTCCTTGCATCCGAAGCAAAGCCTTTCTTATCGACTTCCTTAAATAAATGTCTTCTGCAGCTCTTAATGACCTTTCAAAATTTATCCTCTGAAGATTCCATTGGATTACATCAGATAATATTCCATACGTCCCAAAAGAAATATCAACAAACTCTTTAGCCTTTTCAAAATATTCTAATGATATATTCCGGTCATTAAATGGAAATGCAAATAAAGAATAGTCCAGATCAAGAACCTCCTTAATAAAAAATACGCTGTTTCTTGTTTGTTCAATTTGTTCTTCAATACTTAATTCAACAAAATTAGGATGATCCTTACTGTGGGCTCCAAAATAAAAGCCCATCCTCTTCATTTCTTGTAATTGCTGAATTGTTAAATATGGTTTCTTATTATTTAAATATTCGTCCCAACTGATTTCGTTAATTGCCGCGATCTTGTCCAGCATATCCCTATTCTTGTAGCTAATATTTTGGATAAATTTAACTTTAGCCTCCAAAGAAAATTCTTTAGGAATTATGGGCTCCGTTATCAAATCCTTTTTTCTTTTTAATAATAAGGCGATTAATAAACTCGCCTTATTCTTATAACAAAGGTTCTTATTGTCGATAAAATCTGAACATATAAAAAAAATGCCCGGAATCCCTTTTTTATATAGAATAGGGGCAATAACATAAAAACATTCAGAATATCCGTCATCAAATGTAATTATGAAACTATTTTTTTTTAAGCTTTTACCTCTATAAACAAAATCAATTATTTGATCAAGCCCTATTGAATTAAATCTTCTGCAAAAGAACTCAATATCTTTTATGAAATTAGAAACGTTTTTATATGGATAGAGGTGTAATATATGTGGCAAATACTCGTCGCTGATAACATGATAGTAAGGTACAAGTGGATTAATCTTTGATAATAATTCAATAAATTTTAAGATAACACCGCTCATGGGGTCTTAATCTTTGGTAACTCAATCCCCTAAGATAGTTCTAAGGGGATGGGGATAGATATATGGGGTATAATAAAGCTCCCACCTTCCATTCTTCCATCTGTATAACTTGTTCTCATCAGTTGACCACCAGGCCACACCTTCTTTAGAACAGGAAGATGGGCGTTGTGACATTAGGCCTACACCTACTCCAGAAGAGCCATTAAATTTTATGTTGTGTTTCCAATAATGCAAATCCTCGGTAGGAACATAATATCCTTCATCCGAATAATATAATTGCGAACCGGTATATGGGAAATCTGCAATTAAAACAGAGCCGTTCCTGTAATTATTGAAAACATAACTGTCTGATACATGCTGGGGCTGCCCATCTGGCGCGTGTGCTGGTGGATTGTTGCTATCATAGTATTCCTCGCTTGCTGATATTGTGGAAGAGCCACTCGACTGTGTTATTTTGTTATTGTAAAAAAGATTTCGTCCAGCACGCATATCAATAAGACGCATGCCAAAAGCGGCGTATATCTCATTACCATAGCCCTCAAACCCCATAGCTGCAGACCATGCCGTAGGCTGATTACCATGAACATCAACAACTGGATAATAACCACTTGACTGGACATCAAAATATAGAGTGTTATATCGAAGAGCCAGTCGACCAGCAGCCTCAAGATAAAAGAAATCATCATTATGTGCCCTGATAAAATTGTCTTCCATATAGAAATTATTGGCAGAACCAAAAGTAAATATTTCGTTAGACCATGTTATGCTGTCTAAAGCATAGAATCTAAATCGTCCCGGTGTATCAAAATGATTGTTATCAGCAACACCCCAAAAATAACCATATATCCACCAAATATTTCCACCAGAAACCACATTATCCCACTTTGTGTGGTCTATCCTGATTTTAGTTTGGTGGTAACTCGTTGGATTTCTTAAAAGTAATCCCCCCGTCCCTGATTTATTATTAAGGTTGAATGTAAATCCTGTTAATCTAAATGGCTGATCCCCTTCCGGAGAGCTGGGCTCATATGTGATAAAATAGCCCCCTGGATTCATAATTTCACCTGTCCCGTTATAGTTACAAGTAATCACTGTGCTATCAATTCCCATCCCTTTAAGTGTTATCCCTTTTCTTATAATTAAATTTTTATCCCATGTAGCCCTCCCCGCTGGTACTATAACCGTATCCCCAGGATTCGCTTCCGCGATCGCAGCTTGAACGTCAGATAATGAACAACTTTTTGCTCTTATTGTATCAATAGGAGACTTACCTACTTCGATATATTTTGTTTTCTTATCTGAATTATAATTATCTTCAATCTCAAGCGTTACGGCATACTTCCCTTCTACAAAAAATGTTTTCACCGGATTCGCTAACAGGCTTATTCCAAAATATCCAAATTTCCAAGTCCTCTTTATTGGCACACCCGAAGATTTATCATAAAACTTTATTGGAACTCCAGCCTTTGGGTTTTGTGGCTCATAAATAAAATCAGCCACAAGTTTTTCTGATATCGAGTCGCTCTTAGATAAAATTAAAATATATTTACCTTTTGTTTTTGTTTTTTCCCCTTTTGATATTTTTAACGTAATATAATAAATAGATGGCTTATGATATACATGAACTGGGTTAATACAATCACAAATCAACCCGTCGCCAAAATTCCATAAACAATTTTCCGGATCGCCAATTGACGCATTATAAAACTTAATTTCTTGACCTATTCTTGGTATTACTGGATAAAAATAAAAATTAGGCTCCAAAATCTCACTCTTTGGATTAAGCCTAACATACTCGTTTTTTTGAGCTATACTTACAATATTAGCTTCAGAAGATAGTGATAAGGGCAATAATAAGTAAACAAAAAAGATATACTTTGAATTTCTAAGCATTAATGTTTTACATAAATAACAATTTTATATGTTATTATAATACAAATAATACAATATTAAATCAAATAATATTTAACTAATGAATATAAAGATATTTTATTTGTTGATTTCTTTTTCAGACGAGAACTCAATTAATCCCCTAAGATAGTTCTAAGGGGATGGGGATAGATATATGGGGTATAATAAAGCTCCCACCTTCCATTCTTCCATCTGTATAACTTGTTCTCATCAGTTGACCACCAGGCCACACCTTCTTTAGAACAGGAAGATGGGCGTTGTGACATTAGGCCTACACCTACTCCAGAAGAGCCATTAAATTTTATGTTGTGTTTCCAATAATGCAAATCCTCGGTAGGAACATAATATCCTTCATCCGAATAATATAATTGCGAACCGGTATATGGGAAATCTGCAATTAAAACAGAGCCGTTCCTGTAATTATTGAAAACATAACTGTCTGATACATGCTGGGGCTGCCCATCTGGCGCGTGTGCTGGTGGATTGTTGCTATCATAGTATTCCTCTCTTGCTGATATTGTGGAAGAGCCACTCGACTGTGTTATTTTGTTATTGTAAAAAAGATTTCGTCCAGCACGCATATCAATAAGACGCATGCCAAAAGCGGCGTATATCTCATTACCATAGCCCTCAAACCCCATAGCTGCAGACCATGCCGTAGGCTGATTACCATGAACATCAACAACTGGATAATAACCACTTGACTGGACATCAAAATATAGAGTGTTATATCGAAGAGCCAGTCGACCAGCAGCCTCAAGATAAAAGAAATCATCATTATGTGCCCTGATAAAATTGTCTTCCATATAGAAATTATTGGCAGAACCAAAAGTAAATATTTCGTTAGACCATGTTATGCTGTCTAAAGCATAGAATCTAAATCGTCCCGGTGTATCAAAATGATTGTTATCAGCAACACCCCAAAAATAACCATATATCCACCAAATATTTCCACCAGAAACCACATTATCCCACTTTGTGTGGTCTATCCTGATTTTAGTTTGGTGGTAACTCGTTGGATTTCTTAAAAGTAATCCCCCCGTCCCTGATTTATTATTAAGGTTGAATGTAAATCCTGTTAATCTAAATGGCTGATCCCCTTCCGGAGAGCTGGGCTCATATGTGATAAAATAGCCCCCTGGATTCATAATTTCACCTGTCCCGTTATAGTTACAAGTAATCACTGTGCTATCAATTCCCATCCCTTTAAGTGTTATCCCTTTTCTTATAATTAAATTTTTATCCCATGTAGCCCTCCCCGCTGGTACTATAACCGTATCCCCAGGATTCGCTTCCGCGATCGCAGCTTGAACGTCAGCCAGCGCACAACTGGCAGCAGTAATCGTTCTTTTTGAAGAGCTTGAAACGGTTAAAGATTTGCTCTGAGATGAAGAGGCGGTGCCGTTGCTCACGGTTAGTTTCACAGTATAAGTCCCGGATTGAGAGTAGGCGTGTGTTGGGTTCTTGGCTGTACTTGTTGCCCCATCGCCAAAATTCCAGGTCCAGCTGGTTGGAGACCCCTGAGAATTGTCAAGGAACTGTACTTCCTGGCCGACAATTGGAGACGCTGGACTATAGCTAAAATCAGCAATGATTGCCGCTGCAACTGTAACTGTTTGGGTCATCGAATTAGAAGTTGTGCCGTCGGAAACTGTGAGTTTAACATTATAAGATCCAGCCGCAGAATAGGTTTTGGTCGGATTCTTCTGGGTACTTGTCCCCCCATCGCCGAACTGCCAGGACCAGGAGGTAATGTTTCCGGTTGATTTATCTGTAAATTGAATGGAGGTCCCGACCATTGGATTGGTTGGGCTGTAAGTAAAATCGGCCCTGACAACCGGTTTTACAGTTATAGTTTTGCTGGTTGCTTTTGTTTCTGCGCTATTCGTCACTGTAAGCGTGACTGTATAGGTTCCCGCACTTAGATAGGTATGTGATGGATTCTGAAGATTTGAGCTACTACTATCACCAAAATTCCACTGCCACGAAGTAGGACTTCCAGATGAGGTATCCGTGAACTGTACTGACTGACCCGCATATGGAGAGCTGGGGGTATAGGTAAAGGAGGGATTTAAAGATTGATTAATCGTTATGGTTTTACTCTTGCTTTTTGAGCCCCTGGAATTAGAGGCAGTCAAGGTAACAGTATATGCGCCTGCGTTATTATATTTATGTACTGGATCTTTAAGTGTGCTGGTCGCGCCGTCACCGAAATTCCAAGCATAGCTGGTAATCGATCCAGTGGAACTATTAACAAACTGGACATCCTGCCCGGCAACCGGAGCCGTTGGGTTATAAGTAAAATCGACGACAATGGGAGCCAACACTGTAACGCTTTTCGAAATGCTCTTTGTATAATAGCCATTGGAAACCTGAAGCGTGACATTATATGAGCCGGCATTATTATAAGAATGAGTGGGATTCTGCAGATTGCTGGTTGAGCCATCACCAAAATTCCAGCTCCAGGAGGTTGGATTTCCTGAAGTTGTATCCTGGAATTGAATTACCTCGCCTGATTCAGGGTTGGATGGAGAGTAGTTAAAGCCGGGGGTTAAGGCGGCTATTACAGTTATAGTTTTAGTCAGACTCTTGGTCGAAGTGCCATTGGAAACAGTCAGGGTTACATTAAATGTTCCTGAACTGTTGTACTGGTGTTGGGGGTTCTGAACCGTGCTCTTGCCACCATCTCCGAAATCCCAGCTCCATGAGGTCGGGCTGCCTGTGGATTGATCTGTGAACTGAACATTAAGACCCACCTCTGGAGTGGCTGGGGAGAATTCAAAGGCAGGAACAAGTTCCTGAGTTTTAGTCTCAGTAGCAGTGGCCTTGGCCGCATAGACACGAACCTTCTTCGTTGTCCTGGCCGAAGAGCCGTTCAAAGAAACTGTCAGACTTACATTGTAAATGCCGGGGTTATCATAGTCATGTGCCGGGCTGGGTTCGTAGCTTATAGTTCCATCCCCAAACTCCCAGAGCCAGGTATCAGGGGTATAATTAGTCTTGCAAATAAACCTTATAGAAACCCCGGTAACTGGAACCACGGGTGAATAGCTAAAAGTTGCCCTAATTTTGGCACCGGATCCTGTTTGATTTTTTATTACCTTAGAAAGGTTTGATTGCCCATATATGACAGAATTTACCGGTAATATTACAATAATAAAAGATATAAGGATAGCATATAAGGCTGACCTTTTAGCCATAGATTCACCTCTCATAGCCTTAGTTAAAATCCATATAACTTTGTCGGGGAGAGATCCTTTGCGGTATCACCCCTAGGGGTGATATTGAGGGGCATTTTTTGGTAGAGCTGGTTACAATATTTGTTATTATTGCGCTTTAATCATTACGTACTCTTATCCATGTAAACGATTAAAGTAGTGGCTACCTCTTATAATTATAATTTAGGGGGATGAACAAGGATAAACGATTTAATAATGAGATTAAAGAGAAAACAAGTCAAGTAATATAAACTGAGTAAATTGACATATCAATTTAAAAAAAATATCATCAATCAAGAGAGATGATTGTACATGTTTAAAGGAGATTAATAAGTTTGCCGCCACAATTAGCCCTCATCATTGTATTAATATTCATAGGCTGCGTAATCTACATCGAACACAAAAAGGCAGAAAATTTAAGTGGCACTGTTTGGATAATTGCTATCTGGATCTTATATTCAGGAAGCAAAGGCTTGGGATTTTTTCTGAATATTCATACAACCATAGAAGCTGGGAGCTTGCCTGACAGATATTTTCTATTAGTCTTAGGAATGATATCACTTATCATATTATTAAGAAGACATTTTCCACTGACAGCACCAATTAAGAACAATTTTCTAGCTGCTATGATATTAATTTATTCTCTTATTAGTATTCTATGGTCAAGAGATGCCGGGATATCATTCAGGAGGTGGGGAAGAGAAGTTGTCGCCTTCTCTATTGCTTTACTCTTATTTTCTGGAAAATACCCAATTAATACTCTTATCAGTGCATTCAAAAAAGCGATATATGCAGCTCTTCTTTTATCAATATTGCTCATAAAATATTACCCCGCTTATGGACGTTCTTATGGTAGATGGTCAGGAGAAGTTATGTGGGAGGGCATTGCGAGTCAAAAAAACGGGCTGGCATTGATCTGCGCACTTTCAATTCTTTTTCTAATCTGGTCACTGATTCAAGCATCAAAGAATTTGACAAAACCATCATTAAGATTACCTATATTGATTGATATTTTTATGGTTTTACTGGCACTATATTTAATGATGGGACCTAGAAAAACCTTTACCTATTCTGCTACATCTTTTTTGTCTTTGCATGTAGGGTTAATTTTTCTTCTTGGCCTTAAATTGACTGAAAATTACCAAATTAACGTCGGTAAAAATATTATTATAATTGCTTTTATAATAATGGCGGTAGGAATTTTGATGCCGTTTTTAGGAAAGATTCCAAGTCAATCTCTGCCGAGAATGCTTAATAGAAGCGAAACTCTTACTGACCGAACTTTAATCTGGAATGCACTGCTTCCATATGCTAAACAACATATATTATTTGGTCATGGTTTCGGGGGCTTCTGGACAACACCTCTGCGAAATGAAATCGCAAGTCATGCCCATAATGGATATTTAGAAACTATTCTTGAATTAGGCCTATGTGGTTTATTTTTATTCATAACATTTATATTTTTTATAATAAAAAGAAGTTTAAGCTTCCTAAATAATGAGAGCCCGATTGCATTTTTTTTTATATCATTCATAATAATGATTCTTATCCGCAATATATCTGAAGTATCATTAGGAGAATTCGCCAGCTATTCAACATGGCCGTTACTTGCCTGGTCTTTTTTAGTAAGCAAAAAAAATGAGATACAATACTAAAGAAAAATGAATAATCCCGAACTGAATAAAAACTATGACTGATGTTAATCAAATATCAATCTGTATTTGCACATATAAGCGTCTCTCCATGTTGGAACGCCTTATTAAGAAACTCAGTGTCCAGGAAACAGGTTCCTTATTCGATTATTCCGTAATCGTAATAGACAACGATCCCTCCGGCTCAGCAAAAAACCTGATCGAAAGTATATCAAAGGACTTGAATTTCAAAATTAAATATGACATTGAGCCAGAAAGGTCAATCCCTGCCGCCAGGAACCGTGCTATTATGCTTGCTACTGGAAATTATATAGCCATTATTGATGACGATGAATTTCCACCGCCTAACTGGCTTGTAACTTTATATAGAGCAATCCAGACATTCGATGTAGATGGAGCTCTGGGTCCCATAATTCCATATTTTGAACAAAAGCCGCCATCCTGGTTGATAAAAGGGAAGTTTTGTGAGCGGCCAATTTATAGAACTGGCACACTCCTGGATTGGTATCATACACGTACAGGTAATGTTCTACTAAAGAGAAAAGTTTTTGAGGAACATAATCTTAGATTCGATCTTAATTGGAAAACAAGTGGTTCTGATAGAGCTTTTTTTAAGCAGGCTATTGAACGCGGTTTTAAATTCGTAGCAGTTGCGGAGGCTCCTGTTTACGAAATCGTACCTCCTGAGAGATGGAAAAAAAATTACTACATCAGGCGGTCAATCGTTCACGGCTATAATACCTATAAAAATAGCATAAAGGGTACATCATTACTAAGACAAATGAATACAGCTTTAAAATCAATAATCGCATTGGGGGTATATCTAATTACTTTTCCCGTATGTTTAATCCTAGGCCCGGCCTGGTATGTCAAGTGCCTTGAAAAGGGGGCCCATCATTTTAGTCAGCTTTTAGCTCGATTTGGTATAGAGTTAATAAAGAAAAGAGACTTTTAATTTACTTCATCTCTAAATATTAATATGGCATCAAATAAATTTATTATCAGATCAAATATTAAGAACCTAATAATAAAATTAAAGCAATCTTCCTTTCTTAAAAACATTTTTATTGTGATGAGTGGAACTGCTATTGCTCAATTCATAACCTATGCATTATCTCCAATTATAAGCCGCCTTTTTACTCCCGAAGACTTCGGTATATTTGGATCTTTTAGTGCAGTTACGGGAATCATAGGGGCACTTTTAACTTTAGACTATAGTCAGGCATCAATGCTTCCAAAAGAAAATCATGACGCCATCAATCTCTTTTGTCTTTCAATAATAACCACCGTTATAATTACATTCATAGCATCGGCCATCAGCATTATAAAACCATCAATCTTCTATAATCTTACAAGAACCAGGGGCTTGGGGTATCTGCTTCTATTTTTTATTACCTTACTCATTGCTGGCATCAATCAAGCTTCTCAGGCATGGGCTGTGCGCTCAAAAGCTTTTAATCGGACATCCACCTCTCAGATAATTCGCAGTATTGGATCAAGCGGCTCTAGAATACTGCTTGGATTCATGAAGACAGGTTCTTTCGGTTTAATAATTAGCAATGCATTTGCTAATCTGCTAGCAAGCATTAATTTATTTCAGATATTGATACCAGATCTAAAATCCATGAGAAGCAATATCAATCTAAGAATGATGAAATCTCTTGCGAAAGAATACTTAGATTTTCCATTATTTTCAGCATCTCAGAACTTCTTAAACGCAATTTCATCTGGACTGCCTGTTCTTCTAATAACAAAATATTATGGTCTACATGCAGCAGGCGCCTACGCCTTTGGCCTGACCATACTACAAGCCCCAATGAGCTTAGTTTTGACCGCTTTGCGTCAAGTTCTTTTCCAAAAAGCCTGCGAGTTTCAACATAAAGGCCAAAAAATATTGTTATTGTATATAAGAACAGTCATTGTACTCTTTGTAATTGCTTTCATTCCATCTATAATTCTATTCATCTGGGCACCACAGGTATTTACTATAATTTTTGGAGCACAATGGCAACTCGCAGGTATTCTGGCAAGAAGTTTGATTATCTGGATGCTTTTTGTTTTTTGCAATCTTCCAGCAATAATATTTTCTCGGATTATAAGAATCCAGCGTTTCGTTTTTTTCTATGATCTCGTACTTCTAGCAGCAAGAACATTTACTTTAATTATTGGAGGAATACATTTTAAATTAACACAAACTGTAATGGTTTTTGCTATCGTGGGAGCATTAATGAATATATATCTTATATATTTTGTCGGCAAACAAGTAGCCAAAAAAGAAAATATGAAATATTCATTAATCCTTATAGATCTTCTCAATTAAGATTATAAATATAATCATGCCTTTTGCCCTGCCATATATAACATAAGAAGAAATCTCTTTAAAAGCCATGGCCGGTTAGCATCTTCTTTCTTATTTGCTTTTCAGTTCTATACTAATTTTTGTTAATCTTACCAAGATAACTAAAACTTTCTGCTTAGAGTTACATTTAAACCAGCTTCTTTAACAAAGATTGCTGCAATATGGTAAAGTAAAACCATCACCCCCTTGATTATATGACTTCCTGTTTTCAAAATTAGGGTCGAGTGTCCATATTCTTAAATATAATAACTTAAATAACATATCTCCAGTCAATATTCCTTCACTCTTGACCCACACCTTGCCAATAATTAGCCACTTTAACGGTAAAACCGCATCATAATGTTTGGAATTTGATTTTCTTGACATTTTTTTCAGATATTTATAATTTTTTAAACGGTCACCATAAACATACAAAATATCCAGCCATGATTATGCGTGTTAAAATGTTACTATTTTGATTTCAAAAGACAAGAAGGGGAACAATATAGTTATCAATACCTTTCAATAAAAAATAAGTAAGCGAATGCAAATAAAGAACAGAAAACTTGAAATTAAGGGAGATTGCCAAGAAATCTCTGTTCTTATAGGTGACTTCCGGCTTTGGTACCGAGTGCCCAAGTATTTAACTATCTCTAATATGGGCGATCCATTCCTGGCTGCAGCTCTACTCCCTGCTATGGCAAGGGGAGAAGAACTCGAATTTGATGAAAATTTGCCTGTTTCATCTAAACTCCTTCAAAACGCTTATATTCTTCAGGAAATTTTTCATAGCTGGAATCCATCTCTTAAAATTATACCAATCAAAGCAATTCCAGAGACAACAAATCAATCCAACGATGGCATAGTCTGTTTTTTTTCCGGAGGCGTTGATAGTATTTTTACATTTATAAAGCGTAAGGACGAGCTTACTCATGTGGTCTACATCCGAGGTTTTGACTTTCCCATCGATAATGAAAGCTACAAGACTGTTTTAGATCGCAATGCAGAATTTGTCAGCCGATATCGCAAGGTTATTATTCCAATTGAAACCAACTTACGAGAGCTCAGCTATTACCATAATTTGAGTATTCTGCTCACTCAGGGCAGCATTCTGGCTAGTATCGCTCTTCTTCTAGGCTTTCCACGTGTCTATATATCATCATCATATTCATATAGCCAGCTTATACCGTTGGGTTCCCATCCTCTAACTGATCCTCTCTGGTCTAATGAGGCTACAGAAATTATTCATGATGGCGCTGAAGCTCGAAGAGTGGATAAGATCGTTAGGATTGCTGAAGATCCTGCTGCCTTGTCAATCATATTGGTTTGTGCGCGAGATGTAGTCCGAAATTGCGGGTGCTGTGAAAAATGCATAAGAACGATGATTCCATTAAGAGTGTTGGGTGTCAAAAGCCCTGCCTTTCCAGATTTTCCTAAACTTTCTGTAATAAAGAAATTGCAAATAAAAAATGAAATAGAAATGATATTTTTTAAAGAAAATTTAGACCTCGCTATTAATTATGGAGATAAAGACCTGGTAAATGCCATGAGGGCCTACCTGCGACGTTACGAAATGATACAACTATTAAAAGAAGTAGATAGAGTTGTTCTAGGAGGATTTATAAAGCGGACCCACAGAAGAATAATCAAAAAGCCTTCTTTTTATCGTATTACTATGACACCACGAGAGTATTTGTTCTGATGAGCGTTCATTCGCATTACAGCAATAAAAATTATATATTAATTAATTCAGATCGGGCTTTTAATTTATTATTTCTCATCTGCCCAAATTTAATTAATACTAACTCCTATTAAATAAATAAAAATAAGATTTGATAAAAGCAGGGTGTAAACATGAATATCATCAATCACCAAATAAAATATTCTTACGACAAAATAGATATTTCTGCGGATATAGATGGCTTCAGGTTATGGTATAAGATTCCTCCTTCTTATGCTGTCTCCTCTTCAGGAGATCCATTCCTCGCAGCTTCGCTTCTTCCCGCAATGATAAAAGGAAGTGACATAAGAATCGAGCCCAATTTAAAGATATCCCCTTTTTTAATGCGCAATATCAATACTATTCAAGAAATTCACCATACTTGGAATCCCAAGCTTAAAATTATATCAGTCAACGCTGATATTCACCCGGCAAAGATATTAAATGATGGCTGCGGATCGTTTTTTTCTGGCGGAGTAGATAGCACGTATACTTTTTTAAAAAATATTAACGAAATAACCCATATAATCAACATTCATGGTTTTGATTTCCAATTGGATAAAGAAACTCGAGAAAATCTTCTCTTCACAACTCAAGATATAAAAGATTTAGCACAATTAGCATTTAAATTAGTAAATAGAGTAGACCCTGTTTCGAAATATTTAATGGATCAGTTCTCCGAAGGAACCAGGAAACTCCTGACTGCGTATGTAAACTCCGGCTTCATAATTCCAGAAAGAGTCGATAAAAATTTATCGGAATCTTTCAACAACATCATTACCGGAGATCTAATTTACGATAAAAATATTTTTGCAGGGAAAAAATTAAGATCCCAAACCAAAGAAATGTTAATGAATAATATGGCTGAAAACAGAACTCTCTTAAATAGACTCTTAATTGAGGATTCTTATCCTAAAGAGATATTGGGGAAATATTCTGGTGAGTATGATGAAGTCATCAACCGTCATAAGCGATTTGCTGAATTTTTCGGCAAAAAACTTATCGCCGTAGAGACCAATTTTTATTCATTCGGTTACAGATATAATCTAAGTCGCAATCTTACTCAAGGAACCGCCTTAGCCAGTATTGCATTGCTTCTTGGGTTTCGTACTGTTTATATCCCAGCATCGTATTCTTATTCTCAGCTCTTTCCACTTGGCTCCCATCCCCTGGTGGATCCTCTCTGGTCGAATGAAGCTGTCAAAATTATCCATGATGGATGCGAGTCAACCCGCACTCAAAAAATTAAAAAGATTTCGGAGAATAAATATGCAGTAGAACATCTGCAGGTATGCTTTGATCAAGCATTAGGTAATTGTGGTAAATGTGAGAAATGTATTAGGACATACGTTACCTTAAAACTTCTAAATGTTCCTACCATAGCATTTCCAATATCCCCTTCATCCCGCGAGATTCGAAACGCGAAAATTTCAGGAGATATTGAAGAGGCGTTTTTCAAAGAAAATGTCGATTTGGCATTGAAAAACAGTAATATCAAATTACGCAAAGAATTATTGAGTTGCTTAAAACGGTATGAGCGCAAAAAAATTTATAAAGATTTGGATAAAATATTGTTTCGAGGAATAATCAGCAAATTATATAGAAACTTAAAAAAAGAAAAACCATCAATATATCGAGTAGATACTAAATATCCATAATTTTACCACGATATCTTTTTTAATTAGAAAGTATCTGCCTCATAATAACTTTATTTGTCTGGACTTTGTTATCTACCTCGTTTTCATGAGGTCCTTCATGCCCAAATAATCATTTATACCTTTCAATCCGAACAAAATATTTTTATTGCCTTTATTATTTTTATATAATTATATTCCACCCAAATTTCTTCTTTATATAAAATGAAAACGAATTCAAACCTAGTCATCTTTTCTTATCTTTTAAAAAGTTTTGTTTTTCCAGCTATTTGGAGTCCCACTCCTTTAATATTCTAGCCAAACTCACTTTTAAATTCTTATGATCACATTAGCTTAAGTTTTTATTCTGACATCTTAAATTACTTCCTTCCCAAATTCACAACTGTCTTTTAGATACATTAAAACATTAATTACAATCCATACATGATTAGGATATTAAAAGTTTTCTCTTGACTCATTTTCCCATATCTTTTAGAGTATATATAAAAAATTAAAACATGGGGCTGAATCTATAATGCACCATAGGGTTGATTTAGTATTCTTAAAAATATCATATTGAGGATATTTTTAATTTGAAAGGAAAATATCAGATGAAGATTGGTGTAATCGGAAAATCTCTAAAAGAAAATGAGCGAAGAGTCCCTATATTACCTGAACATCTTTCAAGAATTCCTGAGAATCTTTTATACAGCATAACATTTGAAAAAGGCTATGGCTTTAATTTTGGTTATGACGATGAGTATTTTATAAAATTTGGTTCAAGGATCGCTTCAAGGGAAGAGATATTTAATTCTTCAGATTTAATAATCTTACCTAAGCCTTTGCCTCAGGACCTCAGGCAAATGAAACCTCATCAAATATTGTTTGGATGGGCTCATTGTGTACAACAGAGAGACATAACTCAAGCCGCTATAGAACAGCACCTCACAATTATCGCCTGGGAATCAATGCATGCCTGGAGCCGAACGGGTGAAAAAAAAATGCATATTTTCTATAAAAACAATGAACTAGCAGGATATGCTGCTATAATTCATTGTCTGCAAATTCTTGGGATAGATGGATTCTACGGGCCAAGAAGAAAAGTGGTAATTTTAAGTTATGGATCCGTTAGCCGGGGAGCAATATACGCACTTCATGGAAGAGGTTTTAACAATATCTATGTCTATTCTCGACGGCCTCCTCATCTTATAGGAGATCAAAACCCAGACGTATATTACGGTCAATACTACTTTAACTCTAACGGTGATATTATCATACGGACATCTGAGGGGGTTGAAAAACCATTAATCGCAGAACTTTCAGATGCTGATATTATCTGCAACGGAATATTACAAGATGTAAAAAACCCTATTATTTTTATAAACAACGAACAAGTTTATAACCTAAAACCCGGATCCATAATAGTTGACATAAGTTGCGATCTGGGCATGGGATTCTCATTCGCAAGGCCTACAACTTTCGAAAATCCAGTATTTAAGATAGGTAACAATATAACCTATTATTCCGTCGACCATACGCCAAGTTATCTGTGGAACGCGGCTTCGCGTGAAATATCCAAAGCCTTGTTACCATTTTTAGAAATTGTCGCAGCTGGCCCAGAAACTTGGGCCAAGGAACCTACTATCTATAATGCCATCGAAATACAGGATGGTTATATCAAAAATCCTGATATATTAACATTTCAGAACAGAGAAAAAGAATATCCCCATAAAATAATAATGAATAATTCATAAATGTTATTTAATCTATATAAATATGATTCATTTGGAGATCAATAGTGAAATTTATGAATAAACTTTTGATTGACATTTTTTTAAACAAGCGTATAAGAAAGTTACTATATTTAATATCTCCCAAGATATTAATTTCATATCGATATTTATTGTTGCGTGGCCGCCTACCAATTTTAAACAACCCTAAGCTTTTGGACGAAAAATTAATTTGGCTTAATTTATATTGGAAACATCCACTAAAGACTATTTGTGCTGATAAATATTTAGTCAGGAACTATATCAAAAAACAACATTTGGAAAATATTCTAGTTCCATTGCTCGGAAATTATAGTTCTCCTGACGAAATTGATTTTGATAAGTTACCGAGTAAATTTGTTCTTAAGTGCAATCATGGTTGCGGTTTTAATATATTCTGTACAGACAAGAGATTTTTTAATTTTCAAAAAGCCAAAACTACCCTATCTAAATGGCAAAGAATTAATTTCAGCCACTTATACGGAGAACTTCACTACTCAAGTATAAAACCAATGATCTTATGCGAAGAATTTCTAGATGATAAAACCGGTGCTTTACCAATTGATTATAAACTTTATTGCTTTGATGGTTTAGTGCATTGTACTATGGTATGTATCGGAAGAGATATCAATTCAAGAGCAAAACAATATATTTTTTTTGATCGTGATTGGAAGAAACGATATCCATATAATACCCAAAGTATTCAAAATAATGCTGATTTTCTCATGCCCGAGGCTTATTTAAAATTAGTTGAATATGCAGAAATATTATCCAAGCCATTTCCTTTTGTCCGAATTGATTTTTATATTGTTGACAATAAACCTTTCTTCGGAGAAATGACTTTTACACCTGATGGGTGTATAGATCCCAACCTGACTCAAGAAGCACAAATGATAATGGGCGATTTGATAAATTTACCTAAAAAATATCTTTAGTCTATGATATATCTAAATTACTTAAAATATATAACAATCAAACTTTTGTATGAATTTATTTGTTATTTGTCAAGAGCCTATGGACGCGCAAGATATCGATATGATGTACAGGCAGACATAATAGCATCTTTTTTAGCAAGGAGCCTATTTCTAATCACTCATGGGTATGTTCCTCGATTTAAAAAGCCCAGAACCTTCTCCGAAAAAATTTTCAATCGAATGCTATATTCGAGAGATAGAATATGGACATATATTTCAGATAAACTTCTAGCCAGAAAATATGTAAGTCAGTTAGTTGGCGAGCAAATCTTAGTTCCGCTTTTATGGACTGGAACCAGGCCAGAAGATATTCCTTTTGATTCTTTACCAGATAAATTCGTTATTAAGATGAATCACGGTTGTGGATATAATATCTTCATTAATAAAGAAAAAGGTATTAATTCTAAAGAAGTTATCAAGAAGCTCACTCTTTGGTCCAAAGAGAACTATTGTCTAGATCGCAATGCAGGATTAGAGTGGGGCTATAAGAATATTGACCCTAAAATATTTATTGAATTATTTATTGAAGAAAACGGAAAATCCCCAAAGGATTTCAAATTTTTTTGTTTCTCAGGTAGAGTTGAATATATTCAAGTAAGCTTTGACAGATTTGGAATTCCATCAGAGAGGATACTTGATCGAGATTTTAACGCACTGGATATCTATAACGGCGTAAAATTATTTGATGGCAGAATTGAACAACCAGTTGGTTTTTCTAAAATGATAGAAATCGCGGAAACTCTATCTCGTGAGTTTGACTTCATTCGCGTTGACCTCTATAACATAAAAGGAAAAATATATTTCGGTGAATTAACCTGTTATCCAGCAGGTGGGTTAGCTCCTTTTATTCCACGCAAGTGGGATTATATTTTTGGTGAGAAATGGAAGATGTCAAGGATTGAGAAATAAATGCCAGGAATTTCGGGATTTATCACTACAAAAGTAACAGGTAATGAAGAAAACTTATTACAAGCGATGAAGTATGCACTCCTGCATGAATCATCATATACACAAGGTAAATATGAAGATTTCAAAATTGGCTTTTTTGGAGTGTTCTCAGCCATAAAATGCTCTTTTTCCGATTGCATGCCTGTATATAACGAAAAAAAAGATATTGTAATGTTTTTAACAGGTGAATGTTATGATGATCAAGAAGTTTTATTATCACTAAGAGAAAAGAGTCATAAGTTCGAGCCTGGCAATGCATCCTATCTGGTGCATAGATATGAGGAACTTGGAGAAAGCTTATTTAAGGAATTAAATGGTTGGTTTCATGGAGTAATTTTAGACCTTCGCCAAAATATAGTTTTTATTTTTAATGACAGATACGGCATAAGGCGTCTATATATTTATGAAAATCCAGAATTCATAGCTTTTGCTTCTGAAGCCAAAGCCCTGTTAAGAGCCTTCCCTGAACTCAGAGAAGTGTCGTACCAAAGTATTGGAGAATTCTTAATTTATGACTGCGTACTTCAGAACCGGACGTATTTCCCACAAATTCATCTCTTACCACCGGGTTCGCTTTGGATTTATCAGAATGGGAAATTAGAAAAAAAATCTTATATAAATATGAACGAACTCGAGAATCAACATAAACTTAGCGTAGAACAATTTAGCTCAGAACTGACAGAAACATTCAAGAATATATTACCGAGATATTTTCAGGGAGGGAGTATTGGACTTGGTCTGACAGGTGGCCTTGATACCAGAGCCATTATCGCCTGCCGTAACCCTGAGCCCGGAGAACTCCCCTGTTATACGTTTACAGGGAGTTACAAAGATATTTTGGATGCACGAATAGCACCAAAGGTAGCCAGAGCATGTGGTCAAAATCATATCAAAATAGTCCTGGAAGATGAAAAACTAATAAAAGAATATCCTTATTGGATTGAGAAAGCTACTTGGATTTCTGACGGACTTGAGGGGACAGACAAAGCAGACGTTATCTATTTCAATTCAATAGCTCGCGAAATTGCACCTGTAAGGATGACAGGAAAATATGGAAGTCAAGTTTTGAAAGGGATATTTGGGTTTAAACCAAGGCCGCCGGTATCCGAAATAATTAATCCTGATTTTAAGCCTTACCTTAAAATGGCCGAAGAAACGGCTCAAGCTTTTTCCAATACTCATCCTATGACTTTTTTGTTGCAGGGAGCGATCCCATGGTGGTGGAATTCGTTCGTCACCCTCGAGACATCGCAGATCGAAATTCGTAGTCCTTTCTTAGATAATGATTTTATTAAAGTCTTATACAGAGCGCCAGAATTGCCAGGCGATTTCGGCATCAAATTTGAGTTGAACATAATCGCTAGATATAAACCGGAATTGATGAATATCCCGACTACCGGTACTTATGGCGGGAAAGGCATTAGGCCCATTTCAGAGCTGAGAAGATTGTGGATTCTAAGCTTAATGATGCTTGATAAAATTTATAATCATGAAGATTTGCCCTATAATTTAACGCACACTTTTGCCGGGATAGATAAGCGGATAATCACCCCACTTCATCTGGATCAAATAATTTCAGGTCATGCCGAATTCAGGCGATACAGGCGGTGGTATAGAGATGAATTATCAGGATATATCAAGGACATGCTTCTCAATGAAAAGACATTGAGCCGACCTTACTGGAATCGAAAAGGATTAATGAAAGTAGTAAGTGACCATATAAACGGACGCGGGAACTATCTGCGTGAGATCAGGAAAGCTCTGCAAATAGAATTATTACATAGAGTACTTATCGAAAGAACATATTAATACTGCCTCCTCCGAACCGAACAAAGGGGTCATTTATCAGGTAAAATCAATAAGCCAAGAAGGCCAAAAACTATTGACATGCACCTAATACTTATCAGTTTTTTTCATCTCCATGATATGGAGTATCGCTTTGCTTAAGATAACACCTTCAAGCATGAAAGAAAATTCTTCTTGACAAATATTTCTGGATTATATATAAGTCAAATCGCGGGAGGAATTTAGCCAAGGCAAATGGGTGCCTCAGCTAAGGTAAAGGACTATTGTCTTTTTTTGCACGTTGACGTATATTCGTATACGGCAACATCCAGGGCAATAAGATTTACCCGGAGCAAAAGGCCTCAAAATAAACTCATTTGAAGGAAAGGGAATTATAACATGCCAAACATCCCCTTTGTTGACCTGAAAAGCCAGTATCATTCCATCAAGTCCGAGGTTGACTCGGCCATCCAGTCAGTCCTCAATGACACGGCTTTTGTCGGCGGAAAATACGTCGATTCCTTTGAAAAGGACTTCGCCGCTCGATACGGAGTCAAGCACTGTATTACCTGCGCCAACGGCACCGATGCCATCTACATCAGCCTTAAAGCCGCCGGCATTGGCCCAGGAGATGAAGTCATCACCGCTGCCAACACTTTTATTGCCACCTCCGAAGCCATTACCCAGGCCGGCGCGCGCCCGGTATTCGTCGACAACGATGATTATTACCACTTGGACCCGGATAAACTGGAGGAAAAAATCACACCCAGGACCAGGGCCGTTATCCCCGTCCACCTTTACGGCCAGCCGGCAGCCATTGATACAATTAAAGCCATCTGCGATCGCCACCGGCTCATAATGATCGAAGACTGCGCCCAGTCTCACTTCGCCACCTTCAACGGCCACAGAACCGGCACTTTCGGTCTAGCCGGGACTTTTAGCTTTTACCCTGGAAAGAATCTCGGGGCCTATGGTGACGGCGGCGCCATCATCACCAACGATGACGAATTCGCCCGCCGCGCCCGCCTGTTCGCCAACCATGGCTCCCAGAAAAAATACATCCACGAGATTGAAGGAATAAACAGCCGTCTCGACGGACTGCAGGCTGCTATTCTCAGCGTCAAGCTCAAATACATAGAAGGTTGGAACCGGGCCCGCTACCAGCACGCCCTGAAACTAAACCAGCTCCTCTCCGACATTCCCCAGATCACCACCCCGAAAATCCGGCCCGGCTGTTCCCACATCTTCCACATTTACTGCATCAGGGTTCCGGAGCGCGAGAAATTAATTGATTACTTAAAAGCTCAGGGCATTGCTACCAACATCCATTACCCCTATGCCCTACCATTCGCACAGGCCTACGCTTATCTCAATCACAGGCCAGAAGACTTCCCCGTGGCTTACGCCTACCAGGGTCAGATTCTTTCCCTGCCGATGTTCCCTGAGCTAACGGAGGAGCAAATAGAGTATATTTCGGAATGTTTGCATAAATTTTATTCCAACCGGGTTTAGCCAAGGACCCGGCGGGAAAAGGGAGCGGAGACATGATAAATGTCGGCGTTATCGGTTTCGGTTACTGGGGGCCGAACGTAGCCCGGAACTTTAATGCCAGCCCGGAGGCCCGGCTCACAGCTATCTGTGACCTGAGGCCCCAACGGATGCTGGTGGCTACTTCGACCTACCCCTTCATCAAGTCTTACACCAACCCGGATGAGCTCATCAAGGACCCGGAAATAGACGTGGTGGCCGTGGTCACGCCTGTTTCCAGCCACTATGACCTGGCCCGCAAGGCCCTGCTCAACGGAAAGCATGTGTTCGTGGAAAAGCCATTTACGATTAACAGCCAGGAAGCGGAAGACCTGATTGAGCTGGCCGCCAAGAAGAACCTAAAGATAATGGTGGACCACACCTTCCTCTTTACCGGTGCTGTAATCAAGATGAAAGAGCTCATTGACTCGGGCGAGCTCGGAAACATCCTCTTCTACGACTCTGTCCGGGTCAACCTGGGTCTTTTCCAGCACGACGTCAACGTGGTCTGGGACTTAGCCCCGCACGATTTCTCCATCATGTGTCACCTGATAAAGGAAAAACCGGTGGCCGTCTCGGCCCAGGGTGTTTCACATTACAACGGCGATTTTGAGGACGTGGCCTACATCACGGTTTACTTCAACAACCCGCATCTCATCGCCCATTTCCACGTCAACTGGCTGAGCCCGGTTAAGGTGCGCCGCACTATCATCAGCGGCAACCGCAAGATGCTGCTCTGGGACGACATTTCGGCCGACGAAAAGGTCAAAATCTATGACCGCGGCGTTGAGCTCAAAATCCAGACCTCGGAAGAACATGTCCACAACATGCTCATCAATTATCGCATCGGTGATGTCTACGTGCCCAAGCTGGAACCAACCGAGGCCCTGAAAAAAGAAGTTGACTATTTTATAGAATGCCTGAAGCAGAATAAGGAACCTTTCAACAACGGAGAGGCTGGCCTGATGGTGGTCAAGCTGCTGGAGGCTTCCAACAGGTCTATCGCCCAGAAGGGCCATCTGGTAAAATTGACAGAGTAGACAAATTCAGGCTGAAGGGAGGACCTGATGGAATACTGTCGCATTGCCCCCGACGTCAGGCTCGGGGAAAACGTTAAAATTTTCGCCTTTGTCAACCTCTATGGCTGCACCATCGGCGACAACACCAAGATCGGAACCTTCGTGGAAATCCAGAAAGGCGCGGTTATCGGCAAGAACTGCAAGATTTCCTCTCACACCTTCATCTGCGAGGGCGTGACCATTGAAGATGGAGTCTTTATCGGCCACGGCGTGACCTTCATCAATGACCTATATCCTAGGGCCACAACCGAGGAAGGCTCTCTCCAGACCGAGCAGGACTGGAAAGTGATCCCTACCCTGGTTAAAAAGCGGGCTTCCATTGGCTCTGGCGCCACCATCCTGGCCGGGGTGACCATTGGCGAAGAGGCCATCGTCGGGGCCGGCTCGGTGGTTACGAAAGATGTCCCGCCCCGCACCGTGGTGGCCGGCAACCCGGCCCGGGTGCTGCGGACTCTTGACGACAAAACTTGATTTTTTGATATAGAATTTTGTAATTTTATATCATAGATACAGCCGGGAACGGGGCCATGCTCAAAGAACGGGACCGATTCTTAAAGGAAGTTGCTTTCCTCCTTGACATTCTATTCCTGACCGCGGCTTATATTCTGTCTTATGGCCTCCGGGAATTATTCGATATCAACCTGAAACTCTCCCGGCTCATTCCAGAAGCTGAAGTCACCGGCACTCCCCTTTCCACCTTTCATCAGTATGCCTTGGCCTATTTCCTTGGAATCTTCGTCTGGATCCTGGCCCTGTTCTTCAGCCGCAGCTATAAATTCCTGCGGATTGAGCCCTATTACCGGGCCGCGGCCAGGGTGATCAACTCCTCGGTCCTGATGTTTTTTGGTTATGGCACGGCCCTGTTTGTACTGAAGGCAGCCTATCTCAGCCGGCTGTTCTTTTTCATTTTCATCGTGATCGGCACCCTGGCCCTACTGATCGACCGGGCCATTGTCGTTGCCGCCCTCAGAAAAATCCACGAGCAGGGCTACAACTGGCGCCATATCCTGGTGGTCGGAACCGGCAACCGGGCATCCCAGTTCATCACCAAGGTCCGCCAGAACCCTGACTGGGGCCTTAAGGTCATCGGCATAATTAACGATGACGAACAGCGTGATATCAAGGAAGTTAACGGAGTCAAGGTGATAGGCTTCCTTAAAGACCTGCTGGACATATTCCACCGGGTGCCGGTTGACCAGGTGGTCTTCGTGCTGCCGCGCAGCAGGCTCAACCAGATCCAGGAAGCTCTCCACGTCTGCGAGGTCGAAGGCAAGGAAACTTCCATAGCCATTGACCTCTATGATATGAAGATTGCTCGTTCGGTGATTACTGAAATTGACGGCATACCACTGCTGAGTTACAACACCGTTCGCATCAGCGAGTGGCAGTTGTTTGTCAAGCGGGCCATGGACATATTTATTTCTTCAGTGGCCATTTTCCTCCTGAGCCCGATATATGTTGTCGCAGCCGCAGCCATCAAGCTCACCTCCCCCGGGCCGGTATTCTTCAGGCAGGAAAGGCTGGGGCTTCACGGCCGGAAATTCAAGCTGATGAAGTTCCGGACGATGCGAATTGACGCCGACAAGCACCTGTCGCAGGTTAACAACCTGGCCGAAATGACCACACCCCAGTTCAAGAATAAAAAGCTGCGCTACATAACGCCGGTCGGCCGCATCCTCAGAAAGTTCAGCATAGATGAGTTCCCGCAGTTCTTTAACGTCCTGGCCGGCGACATGAGCATTGTCGGGCCCAGGCCGACCGTGCCCTGCGAGGTGGAAAAATACGAGGTCTGGCAGCGCCGTCGTTTCTCAATGAAGCCTGGCATCACCTGCCTGTGGCAGATATCCGGCAGGAATGAAATCGACCACAACGGCTGGATGAAGCTCGACCTGGAATATATAGATAATTTCTCCCTGTGGCTGGACGTCAGCATCATTTTCAAGACCATCCCGGCCGTGGTGTTCGGCAAGGGCGCCTATTGAAGACCGAAGCTTTTAATGATATAAAGAAGCGGGGCAAAAATTGAAACCTCAAAGAGTTGCAGTCGGTCTTATTTTTTTATTATTACTGTCCCTTTTTGTAATCTCACCCGCCCCGGCCAGGGCCCAGGGCGCCAACTGGATGGCCAGCTCTGTCCTGGGGCTCCTGCGAGCCGCCCCCTGGAAACTGGGTTTGCTGCGAGGTTACCGGGCCTTTACACTGGGCAATGTGGGTTATGATTCTGATATCTATTATGGTTTCCAGGATAAAGAATATCCAGATTTCACTTTCACCGCCGGTCCTTCCTTTCAGTGGTTTGTGCCCCTTAAGAAACTGATAATATTTGACACCTATCAGCAGATCCAGGGTGCATTTTACGCCCAAAACGAGAAGGAAAGATCATTTAATTACAGGACCCATGCCCAGGTCCACTTTCTTCACAAGAAATTCTACGGAAAAACTGCCCTCAACTATGACAACACCCGGCACCGCTTCAGTCCAGAACTCATCCTGAACATAAGGCAGGAGCAAATCGCCTGGAATGGCCTCATGCTCTGGCAGTTCTCAAGAACCGGGGCCATAGCCTGGCAGCTCAGCACGGCACTATTTAACTACCGCAATGCTGAATACGAGGGTATTTCACTCGACCGGGAGCTCAACCGACGGGAAACCTATGCCGACACCTTTCTATATTTTCAACCCAACCCGAAGTTCAGGTTCTTCTTAAACGGCCAGATGGGTTTTTACAATTTCAAGTACGTGGAATCAAGAATCAGGGATAGCCGGAGCTACGCCATCCTCGGAGGCCTGGAATTCACCCCGGAACTGTCACCCACCGGGGCCACCTTCCAGGGTGGTTTCAGCATAGGCTATATCTATATTGACCCGAAGAACTCTGCCTACCAGCCGGCCTCGGACATCGTGGGCAACGGCTCGGTCAGCATAACCTTGAGCCGCTGGCTCAGTGTCAGAGGCTATTATGCCAGGAATTTCAGCGTTTCCATTTACTCGAGCCTGCTTCATTACCTGAGCACGACCTACGGTGGCGGGCTGACCTTCCGCCTGAGCGAAAAGGTAACAATGGGAAATAACATCACTTTCGGTCAGACCGATTATCCCTTTGAAACCGAAGGCCAGGCCACCGCTCCGACCTATAAATTTACCACCCTGTCGGCTAACCTCGGAATAAGACTGGGCAAGGAATGGAATTTTAACTTTTTCGGAAACATGAGCCAGAGGAAAATCTTCCCCGCCGAGCGCAAGTTGAACCGCTATTTTGTTGGTTTCAGCCTGTCTTTCGGCTCGGTCCCCGGAGAAAATGTTTTGCCAATTCCGTCGCTGATATGATATTAAGATATAAAAGGCTTAAATCGACAAAATATAAGAGAGCCGTTGGATGGAGAAAAGCGGAATGAAGAAGCGCAGAATATTAAAGAGATGTGCAGGGATAATTTCTTTTTTTATAATTCTTTTCCCTGTTTTTTCATTAAATCCGGCCCTGGCTCAGCAACAGGCCGACCAGGCTCAAACTCAGGCCACCCAGGTCATCGATTATCGCATCGGTGCTAAAGATTTACTGGAGATTAAGGTCTACGAACTGCCCGAACTCAACCAGACGGTTCGGGTGGCGGAAGACGGGACCATTACCCTGGCCGTTATCGGACCGGTGCCGGCCTCCGGCCTGACCGCCCAGGAGCTTGAGAAACGAATTGCCGCCATCCTGGACGAAAAGTATACCAAGGGTGCCCACGTAACGGTCATCATCAGGGAACACCAGAAAATTGCCGTCCTGGGCGCGGTGGCCAGGCCCGGGCTCTATGAGATGGCCGGGCCCACCACCCTGCTCCAGGTACTATCCGAAGCCGGTGGCCTGACCCAGCAGGCCGGAAAGGAAATCCACATCCTCAGGCAGCAGGATGATGGCAACGGCAAGGAAAGAATTGTGCTGAACGTTGACGACCTGATGAGGCGGAGCCAGGATACCAACATCATTCTCAAGCCCAAGGACGAGATAATTGTGCCCTTTGATCAGACCCTGACTGTTTTTGTCTATGGCGAAGTCAGGAATCCTGGGGCCATCCAGTTCCTGGAGTCAAAGGGACTGACCCTGCTCAAGGCCGTGGCCCAGGCCGGCGGCCTGACCGAGTGGGCCAACGCCGTCCAGGTCCTGGTTAAAAGAAAGGACCCCCAGACTGGCAAGGAAAAGAACCTGTGGTTCAACCTGAAGAAGATAATTGATGGAAAACGGTCAGACTTTCCCCTGCAGGATGGAGACATAATTGTTGTTAAGTAAGGTGGGATGAGAAGAGTTGGTAAGCTATGATGTTATGAACCTGCAAAAGGGAAACTTGAATTCGGGTATGGATGGCATAAATAACTGAGAAAATAAAATTTATTTTCAGGATAAAACATGGATAGAACAACACCCGCAACCGCCACTACCCGGCCGACCCAGCAAAACCTGCTGGAACAGATACTTTATTACTGGAACGCCATGCTCAGGTGGAAATGGACCGGCCTGACCGTGGCCATTGTGATTGTGGCCCTGACCCTCGTTTATGTTTTCATCTCGCCTCACATTTATTCAGCCAAGGGTACTATCTGGATTGATGAGACCCAGAGTGTCCTGCCATTTGAAGAGCTGTCGCGCCTGAGCGGCGGAATAAACTCCCAGAGCCATGCCCTTCTTCTCAAGAGTCGCTCCCTGGCCTCCGATGTAATTGAAAAAATGAAGCTTCACGAGCATCCGGAATTCATGGGACCAAAGCTTCCGGTCAGGCTGGCCAAAGAAAGGATTCAACCCGACAACCCCGTTTTCAAAGAAAAACTTATAGACGAATTCATCGCCAGCCTGAATGTCTCCCCAATTTCTGGCACCAAGTTAATTGAGGTCAGCTTTGACCATAAAAATCCCCGCCTGGCAGCCGAAGTCCTGAATACCCTTCTGGATTCCTATATCGAAATGCTCATTAAGAGAAAATACACCGCTTCCGAGCAGGCCACCGAATTCTTGAGTACCCAGATTACAGCCCTGAGGAAAGACATTGAAGAAGCCGAGAAAAAGCTGGCCGAGCTGGGAACGGCCCAGGGCATCCTGCCCCTGAGCTCGGCCGAGGCTCCGCTGATTTCAAAAATCACCGAAGTCAACACCGCCCTGACCGCGGCCACCCTGGACCGGGTCAATAAGTACACCACCTACAACCAGCTCAAGGCCCTGCGCCCGGAAGAGCTTCCAGAATCGCCGGCTAACCCGGCTATTGCCAGGTTACGCGAACAGTATGCCCTGCTCAGCCGGGAGTATGCCCGGCGCCTGGCTACCCTTAAGCCGGAATACCCCGAAATGCAGAAGCTCAAATCTGAAATAGAAGCCACTTATGAGTCGCTGGCCAACGAGAAAGAAAACCTGATAAAAACTGCCTACGCCGATTACCAGGGGGCCCTGGCCAAGGAACAGAACCTGCAGCGCTTGCTGGATGACCTCAAGGCCCAGGCCTACAAGGCCAACAGCACGGCCATCCTTTATAACAGCCTGAAGATTGAAACGGATAATAAGAAAGCGCTGCTGGAAGCCCTGTCCAAGAGGCAGAGCGAAACCGATCTGGCCTCGCGCCTTAAAGACCTTCAGGCCCTTAACGTGTGGATCGTGGACAAGGCTTCGGTTCCGGTCAATCCTTCATTTCCCAACCGCCGCAAGACTTTTATGATCGGGGTGCTCCTGGCCCTAATTGGCGGCGCAGGAACCTCGCTCTTCATCAATTACCTGGTGGCCACGGTTAAATCCTCCCGGGATATTTCCCAGGCTACGGGCTGGGCAACTATAGGTACCATCCCGGCCTTCGAAAAAGAATACAAGCCGAAAGGACCCCGGGCCGAGTTCCGGACGCTGTCCAGCCTGCTCAAAGGTAAACCCGGAATCCTGGATAAAAAGAATAAAAAGAAGCACAGCCAGCCGAAACCAAAGACCGTTTCCCTGAAAGCCGACCAGGCCTCCCAGGCTCCAGCTGAAACACCCGACAGGAACAACCACCAGATTGAGCTCATCATCCAGCGCGAGCCCCGCTCCATCCAGTCTGAAGCCTTCCGCTCCATCAGGACTTCCCTGCTCCTGTCCTTTGATAGCCCGGCCCGCAAGGCCCTGATTTTCTCCAGCCCTCTCAGCAAGGACGGCAAATCTTCGGTCGTTTCCAACCTGGGACTGGCACTGGCCCAGGCCCACAAGCGCGTGGTCATAGTCGACTCCGACCTCCGGAAGCCCCGCCAGCAGGAAATCTTTAACGTGGACTACACCTGGGGCCTGACCCATTTTTTAAGCGCCATCGTCGATGCCTCCGAAATAATCCGGCCGACCGCCTACACCAACCTGTTCGTGGTGCCCTCGGGCGTCACACCATCCGACCCCCTGGAAATCATGTTCTCAGACAAAATGAAGGCCTTTATCAGCTTCCTCAAGCAACAGTTTGACTTTGTGCTTTTCGACTCGCCACCCATCCTGGCCGTTTCCGACGCCCTGGTCCTCGGCAAGCAGGTTGATGGCTTAATCATGGTGGTCCGGGCCGGCCAGACCCCGCTCAACGCCCTGAAACAGGCCAGGAACAAGGTGGAAGACCATAAAATCAACTGCCTTGGCGTTATCATCAACGGGGTCAGCCTGCTGGAACAGGAAGGCTATTATGCCAGGCAATATTATCACTATTCCAAGCCGCTTTAAGTCCCTTAAAAAATATGTTGAAAACTGGCCCGGCTTTATAGAAAATAATGGAGAGCCAGGACAAGTTGTAGCTGGCTCATGCCTGTTGATTTCTAAGTGATGCTTCTTTGACAGGCTAAGGGAACTGCTATATAAGATTAAAAATAAGGAAAAAATGCTCCGGCCCGGAAAAATGAGAAGAGCCGAGCCCAAGACAAGGAAGCGATAGATGGTTGAAAAAACATCTCTCGAGATTTTAGAAAAGGTCAAGGGTGATTTTGTCAACCAGCTCCTGGACTACACGGCCGACGGCTGTGCCCTGCTCGACCAGGATAAAAAAATAGTCTTCTGGAACAAGGCGGCCGAGGAGCTGACCGGCTTCACCAGGGAAGAGATGATGGGAAAGTCCTGCCAGGCCGAACCTGCACTCTATACAGACTACACCGGTCAGAGCCTGTGCGGGGAAAACTGTCTGTGCGACAAGGTTCTCAAAGAGAAGGTGCCCCAGGTGGTTGAGGTATTTATACAGAACAAGGCCGGTTACAGGCTTCCGGTCAGGTTAAAGGTCCTCCCGGCTCTGAATTCCGAGGGCAAGGCCATGGGCGTGGCCCAGGTCTTTACCAGCGCTTCGCCGGCCATCACCATCCCCCTGCGCGTTCCTGAACTGGAAAAAATGCAGCTTCTCGACGTTGACACGGGAATACCAAACCGTATGTACATGGAGATGTATCTTAAGAACAAGATAAACGAATACCAGAAATTTAACATCCCCTTCGGCCTGATTTTCGCCGACATCGACAACTTCAACAAGGTCCAGGAACGGTTTGGCCGGTTCAACGGGGCCAAGCTCATCCGGATGATTGCCCGCACGCTGCAGAAGAACATTCGCTACCTGGACATGGTGGCACGCTGGGACAATGAAGAATTCATAATCTGCCTGCTAAACATAGACGAAAACCGCCTGGACATCGTGGCCAACAAGCTGCGGCTGCTGGTGGCCGAATCCTACATAACCGTGGAAACAGGCCTGCTGAACGCCACCATTTCCATGGGGGCCAGCCTGGTCCAGAGGTTCGACACGGTAGAGTCGCTGGTCAAGCGGGCTGAACAGCTCATGCTCCACAGCAAGTGGCTGGGCCGCAACCGCGTCTCCCTCACCTTCACCCAAAAAGAGACCTGAAATTCCTTCTTTCTATCGGGTCATGCCCGGAATGAACTGTTTTGATGAGACCGGAAGGGCTTGCTTGTCTTAATTATCCCTATAAATTATTTTTTTGCTTTTTTAAGCTCCCACACACCGAATTAATCTCAAATAGAACTCATGTCTTGAACTAAACATTTAGCTGCCCAGCGCATATACCAAAATAGGCTGTGCCCATATTATTGAAACCCCGGTGACCGATTTCCTGGCTGCACAAAGCTTTTTTATATTTTTTTAAGGTTTCATCAAAACTGAAACAACATATTTTTCTAAATCCATAGCAGAGCTAACTCCGAAATTTAGATTTTCAGTGCTGGGTAACCAACGGGACTCCTTTCCGTCACTCACTCCCCCAACCCGCCACAGGGGGAGGGAGGCTCCCGAGACACATAGCGGAGGGGGACCCGTAGCTCTGGCTACGGGGGAACCGACGGGACTTCTTCCCGTACCTCCACCTCCCTCAACCACCGGGGGGCATGGGGATTCTCAAGGCACATAGCGGAGGGGGTCCCATAACTCTGGTTATGGGGGAACCGACGGGACTCCTTTCCGTCACTCACTCCCCCAACCCCGCCACAGGGGCAGGGAGGCTCCCGAGACACATAGCGGAGGGGGACCCGTAGCTTTGGCTACGGGGGAACCGACGGGACTGGTTCCCGTGTCTCGGGAGCCTCCCTGCCCCCATAAATAGACGCCCCTCTTCCTTCCGGAAAAGGGGCGAGAAAGGAGGGGTTTATAGGGGGTAAAAGGGGGTCAATGGGAGAAAAAGCTTTTATACCTCTGACCGACGCACTCGGCCATAAAAGCCACGCGGTTATCCGAGCCGGTGAGAACCAGTTCAACCTCGGTCTCACCGATCACCCAGCTCGAGCGGAACTCCACCAGGCCCGAGCCCAGGGCCCGGCCCCAGAATTCCTGCCGTTCCTGGAAGGTGGAATCATACCAGACGGTCTGGTCATCAACCGGCAGTCCGAACCTCTGCACCAGGTAATTCTTGGCCTTGACGAAATCGTTGATGTAATAGTTGTTGTCGGTGAAGGTGTCCATCATGAAAAACCGGGCCGCGGTCAGCTCGCCCTGGATGAAAACATACTCCACCAGGCAACGGCGGTTCATGATTTCCCGCTGGTACTGGTAGACCTCCTGGCCGTCTGACCTGTCAACGCCCAGTGGTTCGCCTTCAACCTCCAGCAGCTTCTGGGGCGGCATTCCCCAGAAATAGGCAAATTTCAGTTCCTGACTAAAATCCAGTTCACCCGGTTCGGCCACGCTCTCTCCGTTGTAGATCAGCCTGGCATTGACAGTGGGAAATAGCTTTCTCAGCGGCGGTTCCCAGACATATCCGGCCAGGGTTTTCTGCTTTTCCGGGTGATAATAGTAAACAAAAATCCAGTTGTGGCGGAACCTCACGGCACTGGCCTGGGCCAGGATGGCTCCCCGGGGGGCGCTGACCACCACCGGACTCCTGTCGCTGGGCTCCAGGTGCAGCCTGACCTCGGAAGTTATGACCTGGTACTTCCTGGGCTGGGCTAAAAGGGAACCGGACAGGAACAGGACCATCAGGAAAATCCCTGCGCCTAGCTTTCCGATTCCGGGTTTTTTCGACATGGCCTCTTTTACCCTTTCTTACGCCTCTGGAGCGCTGCGTTCGCCTCCAGCTTAAACCATCCCGGAACCAGGACAATACCCCCTCCTGATGATTCGGGGGGTGAGATTTTTTAACCCTTAAAGGGTTGAAAAAAACTGATATAGGGAAGGAGAGCCAGCGAGAGGATTCGAACCTCCGACCCGCTGATTACGAATCAGCTGCTCTGCCGGCTGAGCTACGCTGGCTTCGACAAGGGCTCAGGCAGAAGATTATAGCACAGCCTTACGAACGGCGACAACGCTTCGGCCCTGGCCGCCGGCCCGGCCACAAAAAATCGGCTCCGCCCTTCAAAAACTCCCCATATTTGATTACAATACTCATCTTAAAGCCAGGCCCGGCTGGTGGTAGGAACTGAAGCTTCCGCGGCCAGGGACCAACCTCCAGGTAAGCAGCCGGCTCATTTCAGGAAGGAATAGCGCCAGATGTTCATAAAGAAACTGGAAGTTCAGGGCTTCAAATCTTTCCCCGAACGCACCAAGATCCTCTTCCATCCCGGTATCACGGCCATCGTCGGTCCCAACGGCACCGGCAAAAGCAACATCGTCGACGGCATCCTCTGGGTCCTGGGCGGGTTACGCCTTAAATCCGTCCGTGGCGACCGGACCGAGGACTTCATCTTCAACGGCAACGCCAAGCGTCCCCCGTTGAGCATGGCCGACGGCGTCATCACCCTGGGGAATGAAGAGGAGCTGGTTATCTCCCACCGGGTCTTCCGCTCGGGTGAAAGCGAGTACCGACTGAACGGCAAGGCTGTTCGTCTGAAAGACATACAGGACGAGCTCTGGAAGCACTCCATCGGCGAGAAGGAATACTTCGTCATAGAACAGGGAGCCATTGGCTCCTTCGTCACTTCCAAGCCCCAGGAAAAGCGGGTGCTGATCGAGGAAGCGGCTGGCACCGCTTATTACAAGGACAAGAAGAGGCAGGCCCAGAACAAGCTGGAATCGAGCGAGCAGAACCTCATCCGCCTGGAAGACATCATCATCGAGGTTGAAAAATCCAAGAATTCCCTCTACCGCCAGGCCCTGGCCGCGGCCCGGGTCCGCCGGCTCCGGGAAAGACAGCGCGAGCTCACCACCCACCATTTTTACCGGCGGCTGAGGCAGCTGGAAAAGGCCCTGGAAGAAATCCAGGGAAGCCTCCAGGAAGCAGAAGCCAGGGAACAACAGACCCTGGAGGCCGTCCGGGAAAAAGAAAAGGAGCTGGCCAGGAAAAGAAAGGAGCTCTGGGACCTGGAAAAGCTGCTCAAGGACCGCCAGGAACGGACCTTCAGCCTTAAATCGCAGCTGTCGCGGCTCGAGGGTGAGATCGAGCGGGAAAGCAAGCGCCTGGAATACCTGGAAACATCCCGGCAGAAGGCTGAGGCCGACCGGGTGGAGCTCCAGAACGAAATAAAAATCCTGGAAGAGGAAAAGGCCGGAATAGTGGCCAGGCTGGCTGAACTTCAGAAATCTCTGGAAGCCACCACCATCCAGGTTGAAGAAAAAAGGGCCATCCTGGACGAAGCGGCCAGGCTGACCGCGGCCGAGGAAGAGCTGCTGGCCGGGTTACGCCGCGAGCAGATGCAGAAAATCCAGGAAGCCACCGAAATCCGAAATAACTATTACCGCCTGGAAAAAGAACTGGAGCTGTTCCTCAAGCAGGCCGAAAAACTTGCCAGGGAGAAAGAAGATTACCTGGCCCAGAAGCAGCAGGTTGAAAATCGTCTGGCCGGCCTGAAAACCGAGCTTGAACAGGCTCACCAGGAAAAAGACCGGCTGCAGTCGGACCTGGCCGGGCTGAACGAGAACCTGAACAGGCTTAATGAAAAGCTGTCCACCCTGGAAGAGAATTTATCCCGGCTCGGCCGTAAAATTGAAGAAGCAGGCCACCAGCTTCAGGCCCTGGAAAAGATAGCCGAGGTGGAGCGCGACTCGGCCGACCGCAACCCGGTGCCGGGAGCCCTGGGCTGGTTTTCCGAGCTGGTGGAAATCCCCGAAGAGGCCGCGGTCCTGTTCGACCTGTTCTGGAAAGAAGAAGCCCGGGCCCAGGCCTTTCTCCTGGAAAAATTCAAGGAGAATATACCGGCCGGAGACCGCCGCACCCTGCTCCTTCTGTCAGAAAAACCGGCCCACCAGGTTCCAGATAGCCTGCTTCACGAGGACGGGGTCCTGGGCCTTCTGAAACAAAAGATCAAGGCCAGGGCTGGTCTGGAAAAATACACCTCTTCCCTGCCGGAGGCGGTCATAGTCAGGGATGTACTGACCGCGGTCAGGCTCTGGGAGAAATATCCTGACTTTAACTTCATCACGGTCGGCGGCGATCTGCTCCAGTCATCGGGCCTGCTCAAGACCGGCCAGAAAAAAGAAGGTCTGTTCACTTTGGGACAGGAAAAAAGGCGCCTCCTGCAGGAGCTGCAGAACCTGGAAGCCGAGAAAGACCCACTTCTCAGAGAAATTGAAGCCATAACCGGTGAGCGGTCCTCACTGGAGAGGAACCTGGAAGAGACCAGGAGCCGGCTGCTGGAAATCGAAAAGAAAATTTCCGACCTGGAACGGGAAAATAAGTTCGTTAACCTCGAGCTCCAGAAAGTCTCGACCGCTCTCGAAATCCTGGGCCAGGAAGAGAAAATCCAGCAGGAAGAAAAAGAGGCCCTGCGTCTTAAAAAAGAAGAAGCTCTCCAGGGGCTTCAGGCCATCGAGACCGGGCTCGAAGAAATAAAGCAGAAAATAAAAGAGAGAGAAGAGTCCCTGGGCCGGGCCAAGGAAAACCAGAAGGTCGAAGAAGAAAAGGCCTACCAGCTTCGCTCCGAATTCAACCTTCTCCAGGAAAAAATTAACGGCAGCCGGAGCAGCCTGCAGGCCCTGGAAAAGAGGCACCAGGCCATTACCTCCAAGCTGGGAGTCCTGGAGATGGAAGTTTATACCGGCCAGGAGGAAAAAGAACGGCTGGCCCGCCTGATCGAGGAGCTGAAGCAGAAGGCCGCCCAGCTCGAAATTGAGGCCCGGAAGGAAGAAGAGGAGCTCAGGGAACAGGACCGGAAGGTCCCCGACCTTCAGAAAGAGCTCGAGGAAATGGAAGCCGGCCTGCGGGAAATGCGGGACCGGGAAGAAAAAGCCCGCGAGGAAAAGACCAGGCTGGAAATCCGCCGGGCCGAGGTGGAAAGGGACCGGGTCAACCTGGAAGAGACCTGCTGGCAGGAGCTCAAGAAAAACCTGCTGGAACTGAGGCAGGAAATAGAAAGCGAGGGCCGGGAAGTCCAGCCGGGGGCGGCCGGCGAGGAGCCTGAACGTGGCCTGGCCGAAGAGGCCGAGGAAGTCGAGGAAGAACCGGCCGAAGGCGCCGAAGAAAAAGTTGAAGAAAAGGCCGCAGAAAAGGCGGAAGAAAAGCCCCGGGAAAGAAGACGGGGCAAGCCGCCGGTGCCGGCCCGGGAGCTGAGCGACGAAGACCTGGAAAAAGAGCTGGAGGCCATCCGCGACGCCCTGCAGCGCCTGCGCCAGGTCAACATGATGGCCGAGGAAGAATACCTGGAGCAGAAAAAGAGGTACGATTTTCTAATCCAGCAACGGCAGGACCTGCGCGATTCCATCAATTCCACCCAGGAAGCCATCAAAAAAATAGACGAGGAAAGCAAGAACCAGTTCCTCAAGGCCCTGGAAGAGGTCAACAAGAACTTCCAGGAAATCTTTGCCCTGCTCTTCCGCGGGGGCACGGCCGAGGTCAAGCTGCTGGAACCGGACAACCCGCTGGAAAGCGGGGTGGAAATAGTGGCCCAGCCGCCCGGAAAGAGGGTGCAGAACCTGACCCTGCTCTCGGGCGGCGAAAAATCGCTGACCAGCCTGGCCTTCCTGTTCGCCCTTTTCCGCTACAAGCCTTCGCCGTTCTGCATCCTGGACGAGGTCGATGCCGCCCTGGACGAGGTCAACCTGGGCCGGTTCCTGAACCTGATGAAGGCCATCAAGCACCAGACCCAGTTCATCATCATTACCCACAACTACAAGACCATGGAAGTGGCCGATTACATCTATGGCACGACCATGGAAGAGCCCAACGTCACCCGGGTCTATTCGGTCAAGATGGAGAGAAAAGAGGCCGCCAGCCCGGAAGAAGGCCCGGAAACCGGCAACGGCCCGGACGCTGAACCAGAACCAGGACAACCAGCCCAGAAGCTTCTGCCCAGAACTTCCGAAGACGAGATTGAGCCGCTGGAAGAAACCAAGGAAGAGTCCTGAGGTTTTTTAGGAGCTCACCGGCCTTCCCGCCCTGAGAAATATCTTCTTGCCTGTCCCAGGGTTGCCGGAAAAGATGTTTTATTCATACCTCTCTGGTTATCGGCTCTTTTTTGCATTTCAATCGTTATAATAAACCAGCCAAGGATTGATGAGGGCGCCGTTTATTTTTCGCATAAATACTTCTGTTTTTATTTGCCTCAAAAATTGAATCAACTTATTTTTGATCACACTAATAAAAATGCTTTTGCCCCACCGGAAAATCTACTGATTATCTTGTATCTTTCTCCAACCCCATGATCGACACCGGACCTGAACGCCTTCGCTCGCGATACTGATGATCTTCCCATTCTCGCTTCCTCAAAAATACCCCCCGACCTGCCCCCGTACCTACTCTAAACACTCTCCCATCCCCGGGATCTGGCCTCAACCGGAAATAACAAATACTTTGACTGAACCCGTGGCTTTAAGATAATATCAGCTACGATGTTTTCGTTAACAGGTTTCGGGTTCCTATTGCCTCTTCCCGACCCGAACCT
This sequence comes from Candidatus Saccharicenans sp., assembly GCA_024653215.1. Taxonomy (GTDB): domain Bacteria; phylum Acidobacteriota; class Aminicenantia; order Aminicenantales; family Saccharicenantaceae; genus Saccharicenans. Next base: position 57,410 of record JANLFU010000009.1, read on the forward strand.
CTCCGCATCCTGCCTTAACCTTAAAATCCACGAGGAGGCCGCATGACCTTTTATCTCTACATCATCCTGGGTTATCTCCTGGTTCTAACCGTCATTAACTTCCTCCGGGCTAAAAAGGTAAAAAGCCAGGAGGATTTCATGGTGGCCGGCCGCAAGCTCAAGTGGTCGGTCATGGTCTTTACCCTGATCTGCACCTGGATCGGCTCGGGCACCTTCATCTCCGGGGCGGAATTCGCCTCCAAGGCCGGGTTTTCGGCCCTGTGGCTGGCCGCCGGGGCCTGGGTGGGCATCATCATCATCTACTTCCTGGCCGCCAAGATCCAGACCTTCGGCCAGTACACCATCGGCGATATACTGGAAGTCAGGTACGGCCCCCTGGCCCGGCTGTTCGGGGCTATCGCCCTGGTGATTTCCTTCACGGCTATCGTTTCCTACCAGTTCGTGGCCGGTGGCTTCATCCTGAACGTGGCCACCGACGGGGCCATCTCCGATAAGATGGGGATTTACCTGGCGGCCACCTTCGTCATCCTGTTCACCGCCCTGGGCGGGATGGTGGCCGTGGCCTACACCGACCTGCCCAACGGGATAATCATCGTCCTGGCCTGCCTGCTGTCGGTGCCCTTTGTCTACGCCGCGGCCGGCGGCCTGAGCGGGGCCCAGGCCAGCCTATCGCCTGGTTATTTTGCCGTGGTCAACGAGCAATTTGGGGCTAACCCCACCCTCAAGGCCTTAGGCTACTTTTTATCGACCATGTTCCTGCTGCTGGGTGTCCAGAGCATGTACCAGAAGTTCTACAGCGCCCGCAGCCCGAAGGATGCCAAGAAGGCGGTGGTCTTCTGGACCATCGGTACGGTCTTCGTGGAAACGGTGGTGGTTATCATCGCCGTTTTTTCCTACAGCATGTTCAAGGACCAGATTAACCTCAGCATTCCCAAGGAAGGCGGCAAGGTGGTGCTGCTGGCAGCCCGCAACCTGGTGCCGCCGCCCATCGGCGTGCTGCTGCTGGGCGCGGCCTGCGCCGTGGTCATTTCCACCGGGATGAATTACCTCCTCTCCCCTTCCAGTAACCTCATCCGCGACATCTATCAGAGGTTCATCAACCGCTCGGCCGACGACCGCAAGCTGGTAGCCCTGCAGAAGCTGTTCATCGTCATCATCGGGGTTATCGCCTTCTTCTTCGCCCTGCGCCTGAAATCGGTCCTGGAAATGAGTTACTTCGCCTATACGATTTATGGCGTGGCCATCACCCCGGCCCTGATCGCCGCTCTGGCCTGGAAGAGGGCCACCAAGGCCGGCGGGCTGGCTTCCATCATCTCCGGCACGGTGGTCAGCGTCGGGATGAAAGTCCTGGCCGAGGTTCTGCCGCCGGAGAAAGTCCCGGAAGGTGACCCCTGGGGCATTCCGCTGATTTTTCCGGCCCTGGCTGTTTCTTTGCTGAGCCTGGTCGTGGTCAGTCTTCTGACCAAAAAGCCAAAGGAAGAGGAACTGGCCACTTTCTTTCCGAAAAAATGAACCGGAGCGGATGAAAACAGGAATTGTTTTCAGCAAACGCTTCGCCCTGCACCAGATGGGCGAAGAGCACATAGAAAGCCCGCTGCGGATTATCGCCCTGCACGAACTCCTGGAGAAGAAGCTCAAGCCTGGATTTCCCATCATCGAACCCCGGCCGGCCAGCCGCGAAGAAATCGAACTGGTCCACCTCAGGGAATACGTGGACTTTCTGGCAGAAACGGCCGGCCAGGATTCCTACTTCCCGTTTGACCCCGACACCATTGCCGGCCCTCATACCTTTGAGGCGGCCTGCCTGGCCGCCGGGGCCGGGCTGGCCGCCGCCGACCTCATCCTGGAAGGCAAGCTGGACAACGCCTTCGCCCTGGTCCGGCCGCCCGGGCACCATGCCGAAGCTCACCGGCCGATGGGTTTCTGCTTTTTCAACAACATCGCCATCACCGCCGAGTACCTCCGGCGCCGGAAAGGAATCAAGAAAATCCTGGTGGTCGACTGGGACCTCCACCACGGCAACGGCACCCAGAAGACCTTTTACGACACCCCGGAGGTCCTTTATATCTCCCTCCACCAGAGCCCGCTTTTCCCGGGCACCGGATCGGCCGCCGAGGTCGGGGAAAAAGAAGGTCTGGGTTATAACCTGAACCTGCCGCTCAGGGCTGGCAAGTCCGATGAAGATTATCTTTTCATTTTCCAGAAAGTCATCTGGCCGGTGGCCGAGAGCTATCAGCCGGAGTTTGTCCTGGTCTCAGCCGGTTTTGACATCATGAAGTGGGACCCCCTGGGGCGGATGGAACTTTCAGCCGAGGGCTGCGGTGATATCAGCCAGGTTTTGAGCGAGATTGCCGGGCGCTGGGCCTCGGGCCGCCAGGTAGTCTTCCTGGAAGGTGGCTATAACCTGAAGGAGCTAAAGGAGGGCGTGGAAGAGGTCTGCCTGAGGCTCAGCGGGGCTAAACGCCGCCAGCTGCCCGATATCCCCTGTCCCCCGGGCCTGGCCGAGGAAATAAGGCCCTATCTAAAGATTTTTCGAAATTACTGGAAGGAAATACCTGAGGTTTAGGGCAATTTAGATGACAGGCGTCATCCAGAATAGACACCCCGCCGGGTCCTGATTGCCCATTTTCCCCTGTTAATTTGGACCCAAAACTGGCACAAATTATGCAGTAATCATGGGTGTAAAGGAGTTTAAGATGAGAAACAAGAGATTTTTCCTGATCGCGGGATTAATCCTTCTGGTGGCTTCCTACGCCCCACTCCGGGCCCAGGAAGAGCCGCCCCAGATGGAACAGCCCCAGGAAGAAACTAAATATACCAACGACTCGGTCGGCCGGGTGAGCTTCCTTGAAGGCAAGGCCTTTATCCAGAGAGCGGCTGATATTGGCTACGAAGAGGCCGTGGTCAACGACCCGGTGGCCGAGGGCGACCGCCTGGGGACGTCCGACGGCCGGATGGAAATCCAGTTCGGCCGCCGCAACTACCTGCGGCTCGATAGCGACACCAAGCTTGATATCATGAACCTGCCCCGCAAGGATAACGACCTGATCAGGTTCCGGGTCTGGTCGGGCCATGTCTATTTCGCCATCAACAACCTCAACCGGGAAAAGGGAATCGAAATTCATACCCCTGATTCTTCCTTCTACGTCCTGGAAAAAGGCATTTTCAGAATTGACGTTGAAGAGGGCCGGGGCACCGAGATCCTGGTCTTCAAGGGACTGGTGGAAGCAGCCGGCGAGCAGAATTCCTACCTGGTCAAGGGCGAACAGCGCCTGGAAATGGCCGAGGGCCGCTTTGCCTCCAGGCCGGTCGGTTTTCGCCCGGTGGCTGACGACGGGTTTGACCGCTGGAACCAGGCCCGCGACCAGCAGACCAACCGCCTCTATGCCAGGCGTTACCTGCCCGAAGACCTGGCCGAGTACGAGGGCGAGCTCAACGATTACGGTGACTGGGTTTATATTGCCCCTTACGGTTACGTCTGGGTGCCGCGGGGTGTGGCCGATGACTGGCGCCCCTACTATTACGGGCGCTGGGTCTGGGTGCCGCTGACCGGCTGGACCTGGGTTCCCTACGAACCCTGGGGCTGGGTGGCCTTTCACTATGGACGGTGGCACTGGGCCGTGGGCATCGGCTGGTACTGGATTCCGCACTATGCCTGGGGGCCGGCCTGGGTCAGCTGGTGGTGGGACATGGACTACTTCTGCTGGGCGCCGCTCGGCTGGTACGGCTACCCGGTGGTGGTGATCAACAACGTCTTTTACGATAGATATACCGGGGCCTACCCGATCCATTCCCGGGCCCTGGTGGCCGTCAGGAAAGACCAGCTCCGGGCCCGAGACATTTCCCGGGCTGCCCTGAGGCCGGAAAACCTGAGAGCGGCCAACCTGGACAAGAAAATTACGATGACCAGCAGGACTCTTCCCTTCCGTCCGGAAGGCTCCAGGCTGACGGTGGAGAAACTTGACGGAAAACGCGTCCTGGTCAGGCAGGATAGCCAGGGCGCCGGCCTGAAACAGGGTCTTCGCGAGACACCCGGAAGAATTTCCGGGAACAGGGACAAGGCCAGTCCGGAAAGTCTCCGCCCGGTTGGCCAGTCCGGTGAAAGACCGGCCCAGGTTTCTGGCGAAAAGGGAAAATCAATTCAACCAAAAAGCCAGGGCGGAGAGAAAGGCTCCTCTTCGGCCAGGCCATCAAAAAGCACTCCTGCCTCGGGCAAGGTGACACCCAGGAAAATTCAGAAAAAGGATGATTCACCCTCGGCCGTGGCTTCAAGGTCTTATAGCGGACCTGAGACCGGGCGCAGCATCAAGACCTATCCTTCATCTTCAAGTATCAGCAGCAGAAGTGTCAGCCGGCCTTCAAGCGGCTATCGGTCTGACTATTCGGCACCAAGCCGAAGCTACAGCCGACCAGGAACCAGCTCGAGAAGCTATGGCAGCACTTCCTACAGGCCATCCACCGCTCCCCGGAGCGAACGTTATGCTCCTTCCCGTCTTAACTCGCCGGGCCTGAGTTCAGGCTCCTCGCGCTCCGGTTACGGCTCTTACCGGAGCGGTTCCGGTTCCAGGATCGGCTCTTCAAGCTCTGGCTCCTCCAGGATAGGCTCTTCCGGCTCCGGTTCCCGTTCAATCGGCTCCTCGCGTGGCTCGTCCTCATCGAGGTCTGGTTCGGTCAGCCGCAAGAAATAATTCCCTGGAGAGCTAAGGCCAGAGGCAGGCCCCGGTCTTAGGGCTGCGGGCAAAGAAAAGCCGGACATTCACTCGAATCGGGGCGGGCAATTCTCTGGACCAGACCGGGCGATTTCAATGGACAGCCGCCTGGCCCACTATAAATATGAATTTTCGGGTTCTTGGTTCCTGAGTATTTCTGGCCTATCAAGGGAGTATCCAGCTTATCCATAAAAAGCCTGGATCATACTGGGCTGGAGACCGGGACAATCAACTTTGTCCCACCTCTCAGGCTTAGAAATCCAGAACATTCCGTTGATCTGCCGGGTTTTAATGAATTTTTAAGTCGGGTCTTAAAGATTTTTAGATTCTTGCCGGTGCCCCAGCTAACATATGAATAACCATTCATATATTGTTCGGTTTTATCCCATCCGGCCAGCAGCGGGGTTAATCCCTTTCTTCCTTGGCCTTCCGTTCCGCATAATAATCCAGGACCCGCAGGTGGTCCTGCAGGGAGCAATAGCGGTTGGGCTCGGTGCCGGGCAGGAAGACTTCCTGGAATGGATACTTACAGACCGGAGAGGCCAGCAGCCCCGTCTTTCTGTCGATGGTCACAAAGACCAGGTTGGGCGGGACCTCAAAATCCTCAATCAGGATGGCTCCCGGGTTGGTTACGGTTTGACCTTCCTCCCCTGAAGATGACGCCGGCTGGGTGGCCAGGAATTCTTTTTTCTTATCTTCAATCACCCGGGCAAAGAAATCCCGCCAGATAGGCAGGGCCACCACGGCCCCGGACTGCCGGTTGCCCAGGGTTATCTTGGTGTCATAACCGACCCAGGCCCCGGCACAGAGCGAGGGCGAAAAGCCGATGAACCAGGCATCGGTGAACTTGTTGGTGGTACCGGTCTTTCCCCCCAGCGGCCAGTTCAGGGAAGCGGCCGAGGCCGCGGTTCCCCTCTGGACCACGCCCTGAAGAAGATAGGTCATCATGTAGGCAATCTGGGGTGAAATGACCTCTTCGGTCTGGGGCAGGTTTTCTTCCAGGATGTTGCCGTCCTTGTCCTCAATCTTGATTATAAAATAAGGCCTGGCCCGAAGCCCCTTGTTGGGGAAAACGCTGAAGGCCGAAACCAGTTCCTGCAGGGTAACCTCAAAGGCCCCCAGGGCCAGCGACAGGTAGGGGTAAATGGTGGAAGTAATGCCGAACTTGCGGCAATATTCCACTCCCACCTGAGGTGAAATATAGTCCAGCAGCTTGGCCGTGATCACGTTCCGGGATTCTTCCAGGCCGGTCCTCAGGGTAACTGCCCCGTGGTACTCGCCGTCGTAATTCTTGGGCGTCCAGGGATTGCCGGTCCACTTGTCCACGAAGTTGGTCGGCTCATCGACTATGACGCTGGCCGGGGTGAACCCTTTTTCCAGGGCGGCCGTGTAGAAAATCGGCTTGATGGCCGAACCGGTCTGGCGCAGGGCCTGGGTGGCCCGGTTGAACTGGCTGCGCTTGAAGGAGTAACCGCCGACCATGGCCTTGATCTGGCCGGTAGCCACGTCCACGGCAATGAAGGCTCCTTCCACTGCCGGTTCCTGGTCCAGGTTGACCCGGGCCGTCCTGGTAACTTCATCCACCGATTGTACTTCAACCAGAATCACATCACCGGGTTTAATCAAATCATTCAGGTAACGGGCCTTGGTCCACTCAATACCCTTGCTGGTCATCAGGCCCGTATAATTCTTGAGCCTGACCTTGGCCTCGGTCCGGCCCGCTTCCAGGACGATGGCCTGTTCCGTCTTTCCGGGAACCGGGGCCAGGCTGTCCCAGTCATCCAGCCAGATTTTTTCCAGGTCGTTCTTGCCCTCGGCCAGGAGGTTGCGCTTGTCCTTTCGCCAGCCGTTCTTTTTATCCTGGGCCCTGAGGCCGCGGTCCAGCGCCTCCTCGGCGTATTTCTGGTAGTTAAGATTGAGGGTGGTATAAATTTTAAGGCCGCCGCGGTACAGGACATCATCGCCGTACTTGCGCTCGATGTACTTCCTTACTTCCTCGTAAAAGTAGGAGCCGGCTTCAACCGTCTGCCGGCGCAGCGGCAGGACTTCCAGCGGCTGCTTCTTGAATTCCTCCGCCTGCTGCCGGCTGATGAAGCCCTCCTCGGCCAGGCGGTTCAGAACGTGGTTGCGGCGATTCAGGGTGACCTTGGGATTGTTATAAGGTGAATAGATGGCCGGGCCTCTAAATATACCGGCAATCAGGGCCGCCTCGGGCAGGGTTAATTCGGTAACGCTCTTGCCGAAATAGAGCTGGGCCGCCGATTCCACTCCCCACGTCCCATGGCCCAGGTAAAACTGGTTGCAGTAGAGTTCCAGGATTTTTTCCTTGGTATAACGCCGCTCGATTTCCATGGCCACGAAAATTTCCTTGAGCTTGCGGCGGATGGTCTGCTGGGGATAAAGGAACAGGCTGCGGGCCAGCTGCTGGGTGATGGTGCTACCCCCGTGCAGCCTGGTCTTACCCAGGATTATCCTGAAAAAATCCTCCTTAACGGCCCTCATGATGCCGCGGTAATCTATGCCTTTGTGGGCAAAAAACCTCGGGTCCTCGGTGGCGATTATGGCCTGCTTCAGCGTCTCGGGAATCTTTTCGTAGGGTATCTGAATTCTTCTTTCGGCCGCAAACTCCTTGGCCGGCTGGCCGTCATCGGAATATACGACCGATATTATTTTCGGCTTGATCTGTTCCAGTTCCCCCACATCCGGGAGGTTTTCCTTTATGGCCAGGTAGGCCCCGAACATTCCGCCCAGGGCCAGGGCCACCAGCAGCAACAGCGACAGCAGTAGCCCCCTGATTATTTTCTTCCGGTTAAAGGTTGGAACCTTGATCCTAAGAACGATTTTTTTTCTTTCGGGCATCTTAGTCCAGTCTGAAACTCGAAACAGCCAGCAAGTAAGACAATATATCAGATTAAAGGGTAAAAAAACAATGCCCGCCGGCTTATGGTTGCATCTTTTTTTCGCCTAGGCCCCGGATGGCTCAGGGTCCGGTCAGGCCGGGTCCCCCCTCCCCTCCTTACTCAATCTCTCCCGAGCGGGATTCCTTTCGCTTGGGGCAGCAGGAAACAAAGAACGGGCCACCTATTTGAATCATTGCCACCAATACCGGAAGGAGAGAAGCTTTACCCGGCTTACTTGAGCACCGGGAATTTTTTTACAAGGAGCGACCAGATTTTCCGGTGGATGGCCGCCGCGGCCGGCCGGCCGTCGACCACCAGGCACTGCGGGTCGCGGAACGACAGGAATATTTTCCTGACTTTTTTTAGGTACTCTTTTTCCTCAAAATGCCCGTAGATGATTGGCCGGTCCTTGATGCGGCGCAAGCCGGTAGAGACCGGAACATCCAGGATGAACACCAGGTCGGGGACAACGGCGAATTTTTGGTGCCGGCGCCTGATTTCTTCCAGGGACAGCCCCCGGGCTCCCTGGTAGGCCAGGGTAGAAAAATAATAACGGTCCAGGATTACCGTTTTTCCGGCTTCCAGGGCCGGTCGGATATTTTGCACCACGTTTTCCCTGCGGTCCCTGATAAAGAGCTCGAGCTCTTCTTCGGGAGTGACCGAGCCGCTGGTCCGGGAGAGCTCCCTTATCTTCCGCCCCCATTTGCCCTGGGTCGGTTCCCTCAGGGTGACCACTTCCAGGCCCCGGCGGCGCAACCTCCGGGCCAGGCGTTCCACCTGGGTGGATTTGCCGGAGCCGTCAATTCCCTCGAAAACGATAAATAGTCCCCGCGCCTTCTTTTTCCCCTGTGGCCGGCCTTTTTCTTTCATGGCAACCTTCTCTTTGTTCTCCTATCTTACCGACGAATCGCGGTCAATGCAACCATCGGGCCGCTCTGCTGGTTATTCATTAAATTAGGCCAGGAGTCTGGCTCCGTTGAATTTTATGGCTCGTTATGTTAATTTTAATTATCTTCGAGGGAGGCTCAAAATGAAGAAATACCTGTGGATCGGCGCCATCAGTTTTCTGGCGGGTTTTCTTATTGCCGGATACTTTCTCCTGTCGCCGGAAAAGCCGGCTCCGGTCAAAACTGCGGATAAACCTGGCCCGGCCTTGAACAACCACCTGCTGGCGGCTGAAAGGAGCCTTCCGGCCCCGGAAGTTGTCTCCAGCCAGGATTTTGTCAGGGTGGCCGAAAAAGTCGGCCCGGCCGTGGTCAGGGTGGTGGCCGAGAGAGTGGAACAGGTGCCGGCTTTTGGCTTCGAAGAAGACTGGCCCTTCCAGGATTTCTGGGACAGGTTCTTCGGCAACCCACCCCGTTCCCGCGACCGCGAGCAGCGCGAGTTCCGTTCCCAGGCTGAAGGTTCGGGTTTCTTCATTTCTCCCGATGGATACATACTGACCAACAACCACATCGTCGAAAAGTCCGTCAAGGTGAGCATCACCACCATTGACGGCAAAGAATACGAGGCCAAGAACGTCGGCCAGGACGCGGCCACCGACCTGGCCCTGCTCAAGGTCGAGGGCAAGAATTTTCCCTATGCCGTACTGGGCGATTCCTCGGCCATAAAGGTTGGCGAATGGGTGCTGGCCATTGGCAATCCCTTCGGGATGGAGCATACGGTAACTGCCGGAATAATCAGCGCCAAGGGACGCCAGCTGGGGCTGGGGGCCAACACCCCAACCTACCAGGACTTCATCCAGACCGATGCCGCCATCAACCGCGGCAACAGCGGAGGCCCGCTGATTAACCTCAAGGGCGAAGTTATCGGTATTAATAGCAATATACTGAGCCCGAGCGGCGGCAACATCGGCATTGGCTTCGCCATCCCCTCCGACCTGGCCAAGAAGGTCGTGGCCCAGCTCAAGGAAAAGGGACGGGTGGTCCGGGGTCGCCTCGGTTTGCGCGGCACCGATATCACCGAGTCGATGAAGAAGCAGTTTAACCTCAAAGTCAGCAAGGGTGTCATAATCTCCCAGGTTGAACCCGAGGGCCCGGCCGAGAAAGCCGGCCTCAAGAAATACGACGTCATCGTGGAAATTAACAACCAGCCGGTGGAAAGCTGGAAGGACCTCCGGTTCAAGGTGGCCGACCTGCAGCCCGGCGACCTGGTGACCATAAAAATCATCCGCGACGGCAAGGAAATGACGGTCAAGGCCAGGCTGGATGAGCTGGAACCGGTTGAAACCCCCGGCCCGAAAGAAAGCCTGGACAAGGACGTCGGCCTGGGGCTGACCGCCATCACCCCGGCGCTGGCCAGGCGTTACGGCCTGAGCACCACCGAGGGCCTGCTGATCACCGAGGTCCGGCAGTACAGCCCGGCGGCCAGGGCCGGACTCCAGACCGGCGATATCATCCTGGAAGTCAACCGGGTCAAGGTCGGCTCGGTCAAGGAATTCCAGGACATCCTGAAAAAGACCGAGTCCGGAGAGGAAATCATCCTGCTGGTTCGCCGCGAAGGCGACGGCGAGAAGATAGACTTTATCGTTACCCTGAGAGTACCCTGATGCAGTTCGCCAAGCTTCACGCCCTGGGAAACGATTTCCTGGTGGTGGAAGATCCACCCCGGGTGGAGGAAGCCGACCTGCCGGAAATATCCCGGCGGATGTGTGATCGTCATACCGGCGTTGGAGCCGACGGCCTGCTGCTGCTAAAACAGGTGAACGGGCAGGCCGAGCGCTATGGCTTTCGCATCTTCAATGCCGATGGCTCCGAGGCCGAGATTTCGGGCAACGGCCTGCGCTGTGCCGCGGCCTACCTCTTCCACCGGCAACGGGTAAATGGAACCAACGTTATCTTTGAAACGGTAGCCGGGGAACGTTCCTGCAACCTGGTGCAACGAGATGGCAATTCATTTGAGCTCCGAACCGAGATGGGCGAACCTCGCTTCTCTTCCCGCGACATTCCCTTTGATGACGGCCAGGAGCATGAATACATAATTGACTATCCCCTGTCCATCAGCCGCCGGGTTTACCACATCACCTGCGTTTCGGTCGGCAACCCCCACTGCGACATCTTCGTGGAAAGATTCTTCCCGGCCAGGATCGAATGGCACCAGGTGGGCCAGGAGCTGGAGCATCATCCTTTCTTTCCCCACAGGACCAACGTGGAATTCATCAGGGTTATTAACCGCCAGGAAATAGAGGTCCTGTTCTGGGAAAGGGGCGTGGGCGAGACTTTGAGCTCGGGCAGCGGCTCCTGTGCCGCGGCGGTGGCCGCCATCCTCAAGGGCCTGACCGAAAGAAAGGTCCGGGTCTGGACCAGCATGGGCTCGCTGATAGTAGAATGGGAAAAAGACCGGATCTTCCAGACCGGGCCGGCCCAGCTGGTATTTGAGGGCAATTTCCTGGGCTGAAAAAGCGCGGCGAATAATTGTGCTTGGAGAGAGGGCTCTATCTATCTGTCAGCCCGGCGGCCAATGAACTTCAGGTCGGAATGAAGCTGACCCCCGCATAACACAGTGGTGGCCCCGTGGCAGCTTTCCCGGTTCGAGTTTGTTTTAAGGCTCAGCTTTTCTTCCGGCCGGCACCCTTTTTCCGCCGTCCCGTCTTTGCTCCGACCACCACCACGTCTTGAGAAAAAGGCCGGGCCAGGGCATCCCGGAAGACCTGCTTGATGTCCTCCACAAAGATGAACTGCATTTCCTGGCGGATCTTGGTCGGGATATCGACCAGGTCTTTTTTATTGGGCAGCGGCAGGATCATCTTCTTGATGCCTGCCCTCTGGGCGGCCAGGACCTTCTCTTTTATCCCGCCCACGGGCAGGACGTTTCCCCTCAGGGTAATCTCGCCGGTCATGGCCACGTTCCAGCGCACCGGGATGTTGGTGCAGACCGAGATGAAGGCGGTGGCGATGGTCACCCCGGCCGAGGGCCCGTCCTTGGGAATGGCCCCTTCCGGTATGTGGATATGAAAATCGTTCTCCATGAAAATCCTGGGGTCGATGCCGAATTCCCTGGCATGGGCCCGGGCATAGCTCAGGGCGGCCTGGGCCGATTCCTTCATCACCTCGCCCAGCGAGCCGGTCAGCATCAGGTTGCCCTTGCCCTGCATCCTGGTGGCTTCGACGAACAGGATTTCGCCGCCGGCGGCGGTCCAGGCCACGCCGGTGGCCACGCCCACCTGGTCTTTCTTGGTGAGCTGGTCGCGGAAAATCTTGGGCGGGCCCAGGAACTTTTCCACGTTCTGGGCGGTCACCCTGACCTTTCTCTTTTTCCCCTCGGCGATCTGCCTGGCCACCTTGCGGCAGACGGTGGCGATTTCCCTTTCCAGATTCCGGACGCCGGCTTCCCGGGTGTACTGGGAAATTATGACTTTAACCGCCGCCTCGGAGATGTCGATGGCTTCGGGCTTCAGGGCGTGCTCGGCAATCTGCTTGGGGATCAGATGCCGGATGGCAATCTGCAGCTTCTCTTCCTCGGTATAGCCAGGAAGCTCGATGACCTCCATCCGGTCGCGGAAGGCCGGCTGGATGGGGTCGAGCAGGTTGGCCGTGGTGATGAACATGACCCGGGACAGGTCGAAGGGCACTCCCAGGTAATGGTCGAGGAAGCTGTTGTTCTGTTCGGGGTCGAGCACTTCCAGCAGGGCCGAGGACGGGTCGCCCCGGAAATCAGCCCCGATCTTATCCACCTCGTCCATCATGAAGACCGGGTTGTTGGAACCGGCCCGGCGCAACCCCTGGATGATTTTTCCGGGCATGGCCCCGACGTAGGTCCGGCGGTGGCCGCGGATTTCTGCTTCGTCGTGAACTCCGCCCAGTGAAATCCGGACAAACTTCCGTCCCAGGGCCCTGGCGATGGACTTCCCGAGCGAAGTCTTACCCACGCCCGGAGGCCCCACAAAGCACAGGATGGGCCCCTTGAGCTTCTTGGAGAGTTTCCTGACGCTCAGGTATTCTATGATTCTTTCCTTGACCTTATCCAGGCCATAATGGTCCTCGTCCAGGATCTTCTTGGCCATCTTCAGGTCCAGGTTGTCCTTGGTGCTGATGTCCCAGGGCAGAGAAAACATCCAGTCCAGGTAATTCCTGATAACGGCCGTTTCGGCCGACTCCGGGTGCATCTGGCCCAGGCGGCTGATCTGCTTTTCCAGTTCCTCCCGGACCTCGTCGCTGACCCTTAGCTTTTTCAGCTTCTCCTGGTAGGCCTTGATTTCTTCCTGGAGCTCGGAACCTTCGCCCAGCTCCTTCTGGATAGCCTTCATCTGCTGCCGCAGAAAGTACTGGCGCTGGAGCTTGTCAAGCTCTCCCCGGGCCTCGTTGGAAATCTTGGACTGCATCTCCAGGAGCTCCAGCTCGCGGACCAAAAGCTCGTAGACCCGCTTCAGCCTCAGCACCGGGTCGACAATTTCCAGGACTTCCTGGGCCTCCTTGACCTTGAGCTCCAGGTTGGAGGCGGTCAGGTCGGCCAGCCGGCCCGGGTCCTCCAGGTTGGCGGCAATGACCAGGATTTCAGGCTGGATGGACTTACCCAGGGAGGTGGCCTTTTCCAGGCCGGAGCGGACATTCCTGATCAGGGCTTCGAGTTCGATGGATTTCTCGGCCGGCTCGGGCTCCTGCAGGGTTACTATCCTGGCCTGGATGAAAGGACCTTCATCCTCGAAGGTCTCAATCCTGGCCCGGACCAGGCCCTGGGCCAGAATCCTGATGCGCCCGTCGGGCAGCTTCAGCATGCGCATGATGAGGGCCACCGTGCCCACCTCAAAGACGTCTTCCCGCTTGGGCTCTTCGATCTCCATGTCCTTCTGGGTGAGCAGCAGGATCATGCGGTTGGTGGACAGGCTGTAATCTATGGCCGCCTTGGACTTTTCCCGGCCGACGTAGAGCGGGGCAATCATGTAGGGAAAGATCACCACGTCCCTGAGCAGGAGAACGGGCAGCTTGTCCGGAACCTGCAGTTTCTGCTGCTGCTCTTCGGTCAGACCGTTGACCGCTTCTTCCGGGGAATTATCGAACTCGGACATCATCTACCTCCTTGGTCTTCGTCCTTTCTCGTCTGAACCTTGACCTCGATTTCTCTGGTGGTTTTCTGCTGCTTCCTGAGAACGATGGTCAGCACGCCGTTTTCCAGAGAGGCCCGGGTGTCTTCCGAGGACACCCAGACCGGCAACACAATTTCCTTGTGAAAGAAACCCATCTCCCTTTCCAGGCGGTGGAAACGCAGCCGGGAGGCTTCGACCACCTCTTTCTTCAGGCCGCTGACTTCCAGGCGGTTGCCCCACTGGACAATCCGCAGGTTCCTGGCCGATACTCCGGGCACTTCCACCTCCACCACCACTTCCTCATCCTTCTCGTAGACATCAACCGCCGGCTCCCAGGCCAGGTAGGGGCTGCCCAGGCTTTCCCGCCTGAACATTATCTCGCCGCCGGCGCCCTTGATCTGGGTTTCCACTTTGAAAATTCTGGCTACCGGTTTAATTTTCCTTTTCATGGGTGTCGGAGAACGCTGGCTTTATTTTTCTTTAAGCAGGTTTTCCAGCACATGCTTAAATTCTACCACATCCTTGAACTCGCGGTAGACCGAGGCAAACCGGATGTAGGCAACCTTATCCAGGGCCTTGAGCCTTTCCATGACTATCTGGCCTATTTCCGAAGATTCCATCTCCTTGTCCGGCCGGTCCTGGAGAATGGATTCGATTTCTTCCACGATCTCCTCGAGCTGGCTGATCTGGATGGGCCGCTTTTCGCAGGCCTTCATCATCCCCCGGAGCAGCTTCTGGCTGTCAAAGGGCTGCCGGGTGCCGTCCTTTTTGACCACCATGTAGGGCAGCTGTTCCAGCCGCTCATAGGTGGTGAAGCGTTTTTTACAGGACAGGCATTCCCGCCGGCGCCTGATGGACATGCCTTTCTGGCTTTCCCTGGAGTCGATGACCTTGCTCTCGAGAAAACCACAGTAGGGGCAGCGCATCAGCTCTGTCCTTCTCCCATTTTCCTGGCCTGGAACAGGCTCAGGCCGTTTCTCCATAATATAACATAACCGAGGAGGCATGTCACCACGAACTGCAGGGAATGGATGACGATGGTCAGGCCCACCGCCCGGTCCGGGTCCATCCCGTACAGGCTGGTCAGGGCCAGCTTGCTGAAGTAATCAAAACCGCCGGCCATGCCCGGGGTGGGAATGGAGGCCCCGATCATGGTCAGGAAGATGTAGGGGACAATGAAAAAATAGGGAATTTTCAGGCCGTAACCGGTATAAAAGACCCAGTACAGGAGCGATATCCCCAGCCAGACCACCAGGGACAGGGCAAAATAGCCCAGTAGCCGCCAGAAGGAATGGAAGAACTTCAGGCCCTCAATGAACTCCTGTCCGAACTTCTCGATGCCCGGCCGGACCCTGGCCGGGAAGGGACGGCCGATGAAACGGAAGAGGTCGCTGGCCCGGTCCTTCAGAAAGTAAAGGGTTATGATGATCAGGAAGAGCACGGCAGCCAGGACCAGCCCGAGCTTGCCCCAGAAATAGAGACGGCTTAGGTCCTCGGCGTCCAGTTCCAGGCTGTGCCGGAAAAAGGGCCTGGTCAGCAGGAAAGTCCCCAGAAGAAAGCAGTTGGTGAACAGGTCAAAAGTCCTTTCCACCACGATCGTTCCCATCAGGTAGCCGGCACTGAGTTTCTCGGCCCTGGCCAGGTAGATGGGCCGGACCACCTCCCCCACCCTGGCCGGGAAGAGCAGGGTCACGGTGAAACCGACGGTGGTGGCCTCGACCGCCTTCCCGAACCTGAGATCGGGCTTGAGCGGATAGAGCAGGAATTTCCATCTTATGGACCTGGTCACCAGGTGAAGCGGACCAAGAAGAATGGTCAGGATGAGGAAGGGAAGCCGGAATTCCCGGAGATACTTCCAGACCTCGTCCCAGTGGACGCTCTTGAAGAAAAAGTACAGGAAAACAGCCGTCAGAAGAAATATTATGAGGTAGTGAAGCCGGCCCTTGGTCATCCCGGTATACTTTCCGCCGCTAAATTTTAGCTTTTTATTATACAGGCAAGCACCCCAACCTTCAATCTGCGTCCAGCCCTTGAAAAATCGACCAAAATTGGCTATATTTAAGCAAGCGTTGGGAAGTCGTCCAACGGTAGGACACATGACTCTGGATCATGTTATCTAGGTTCGAATCCTAGCTTCCCAGCCAATCTCCCCCAAAACCCTCCTTCTTGTATTGACAAAGGCAGCTCCAACCCTCCGGAGCTGCCACTATTTTAAATTCCGCGGCTCCATTATCTTTGGAATAAAAAAGCCATGTGCAACTGCTATCTCTGAACCGACTGCCAATATACATCAGGGTCAGACTATCGGTATAGTACAAGAGATGCCGCCATAAACTTAGCTTATTCCCCGTAACTAATTAACAAAAATTCCGGAGTTTCAATCATAAACAGTATTGATAAAAGGCAAGGTGCGGCACACGCAAAAAAAAACGGTATCGCAACTAGTCTGATTCACGGGAGAGCAAGCTGAGACCGCGCTCTCTCATGTTTTTCTCAACAAACGGATAAATAATCAGCTCTTCCAGTTCCAGCTGGCCGCCCACAGAATAGGCAGCCAGCACCGACTTCAGGCTTCTGATCTCCTCAGGCCTGAAGAGACGGGCGGCCAGGGCCGGCCAGCATCTAACTCCATAGCCCTTAAGGTGCTTTAAGGCCGCTATGGGCTTTAAGAAATGATCTCGCAGCGCCCCGGTAATCAATTGAAATTTATCGCGGTCAGTGGCTTTAAGTGAAACCCTGACCTGCAGTTTCTTAAAACCGCCCAGTTCCCGGGCAAAATCTCGCCTTTCTCCCAGCAGGAGGCCGTTGGTTTCAAGAATAAATACATGCCCGGGCGCCAGGCGGGACAATAAACCCAGGATTTCGAGAAGATGGGTGAACGATTTTTCTCCCAGGATGGGCTCGGCCCCGCTGATTCTAATCTGGCCCAGGCGGTATCTTCTGGCCAGTGCCAGGAGCTTATTGACCACTTCTTCGGGGGAGAAAAAAGACCCGGCCTGTTCCGGGTTGAGGTTTCTCTTATAGTTCCAGCAGTAGGCACAGAGAAAAGAACAGCCGATGGCATCGGCGGTTACTATGCCCCCGTAAAACTCTCCCGGTCGGAAGCGGTAATACTTCCTGCGGCCGGAATCCATGACCAGGTTTTCCACCTGGATCGACCGCCGCAGCGGGTCAAACGGCAGGCCCAGAGCCTTCACACCCCTTCCCCCGAAAAATTTTTAGCCTTCAAGAATCCTGGTCCCGGCTTCGATCCTGACCACGTGGATGGCCGGTTCACGCCCGGTTTCCCGCCGGTAATCGGCAGAAACCCTGGACCTGAATTCCTCAACGGCCCCGGCTTCTACCAGGCTGATGGTGCAGCCCCCGAAGCCGGCTCCCATCATCCGGGAGCCCAGCACCCCGGGAATTTTCAGGGCCGAATTCACCAGCAGGTTTAACTCTGGCGAGCTGACTTCGTATTCATCGCGCAGGCCGCGATGCGATTCCTTCATCCTCTCCCCGAAAGAAATGAAGTCTGACCGGACGAGGTCCTGGCAGGCCAGGTCCACGCGCTCATTTTCTCCGACGACATAGGCACACCTCTTCCAGACCACCGGGTCAAATTCCGCCCGGTGTTCTTCCAGCATCTGCAGGCTGACATCACGCAGGCTTTTTATTTCCGGGTAATAGCGCCGCAGAAGGCTGACCCCTTCCTCGCACTGGCGGCGGCGGACGTTATACTCGGAAGAGGCCAGTTCCCGCCGGACCCCGGTATCGCTGATGATTACCCTGAGCTCTGACCGGTCAAAAGGATAATACTCGTGGACCAGGTGGCGGCAATCTATTTTCATGACCTTTCCCGGTTGCCCGTGAAGGTTGGCATACATGTCCATGATGCCACATCTCAGGCCGACAAATTCATTCTCGGCTCTCTGGGCCAGCAGGGCCAGCGACAGCAGGTCAAGGTTTAGGCCGAAGAGATGGTTAACAGCAAAGGCCAGTCCGCCCTCCACTGCGGCCGAGGATGACATCCCCCCGCCGATGGGGACGTTACCACCGAAGGCCAGGTCCAGCCCCCTTATGGCATAGCCGCCCTTAAGAAACTGGTCCAGCACCCCCTGGAGGTAATCCGGCCAGCGCCACTCCGACTTATGAAGATGGTCCAGGTCGGTCGCATAATCCTGGTCAAAATCCAGCGAATAGAAGCGGCAGCGCCGGTCGTCACGCGGAGCCACGGCGAAAATTACCGCCCGGTCAGTGGCCCCGGGCAGCACGAAGCCCTCGTTGTAATCGGTATGCTCGCCGATCAGGTTGATCCTTCCGGGCGAGGCCAGGAGCAACGGCTTTCGGCCGAACTTTTTCTCAAAGCTCTTTTTAACGTTATCGATAAGTTTTTCCATGATTACCACCTGGTTTTAGGAGTCGGTTAAAGCCATGGAAGATAAGAATTATCAGTTTGCCGCCGCTTTGTCAAAAGAAAGACCAATTTAAACCGGCGACTAATGTCGAGGACATCGGGAGGGGGAAAAATATTCGAGATAGTAGCACAAGATTTAGTTGAGATAGGAACGGTAGCCAGAAAAAAAATCCAAGCGATATAAAAGCTATAAAAAAGAATATATTTCCCGGGCCGTGGGATCAGTCCTGCAATTATTAAAAATTAAAGTAATCAATTTTTTTTCTTCTTTCTGGGTTCAACCTGTCAAACAGTTAATTTTAACTGGAACCGGTTCCGGTGAATTCATTCGGTCTGACCTAATCGGGGATAAAGGGCAGCACTTCTCTCAAGAAGTGTCACATCGGCAACAGGAATCGCAAGCGCAAAACCCGCTCGGCCGGCTTTCCGAAGGGAGAAAAGGAAGTATCGTCGGGACCACCAATGCTAAGGTCCGGGAACCACTGCCACCAGTACATGCCGGCCAGGTAGGGCCGTCCGGCCACCATGCGCAGAGCAGCCTCGTAACACTTGCGCTGCACCACCAGGTCCACCGGGCCTTCCTTCTGCCAGTCCCAGGGACTCTGGGCCGCCCCCTGAATGCTGCGGTAGCCGATTTCGGTGATCAGCACGGGCTTGCCGCCCCATTTCTCTGAGAGCGCCTTGATTTTGACCAGCAGCCTGGCCCAGCCATAACAGAGGTCGGAAACCGAGGGATTGGTCTTGGAGGTCAGAGTGGGATAAAGATCCTGCCCGATCAGGTCCAGGGCGTCCCAGAAGGTCACCGCTTCGGGCCTGTTTTCCACCTGGTCATCGGCATAGACCAGGGTCCCGGAGTAGACCTGCCTGATTTCGGCAATAATCTGCCGCCAGTCCTGAGCCCGGGCCACGGTGCCGTCGAGCTCACAGCCAACGCAGAACTGCTCGGCCCCGGTGGCCGCGGCGATTCCGGCGTAATGCAGTATGAACTGACGGTAAGAGCTCCACCACTGCGTCCAGGCCGACTCGTTGTAGTACAGGCCAATCTGCCCTCGCCAGTGGTTGGGGTCGTTGAGCAGGTCGACGTGCGGCTTGAGCATGACCTTAAGGCCCAGCTGGTGGGCATAGTTGATCATGTGCACCACGGAATCGTCGTTCGGAGTGTAAGCCCCGCTGTAATCGATAACCGTCGAATAAACATTATCAAGGTAACCCGTGGCCAGCAGGCTGACCCAGGTGGCATTGGTCTTTTTCAGATTCCGCATGGACTCTTCGGCCTGCCAGCCATTATAAGCTTCGCGGGTATAGCCGGTGAAGGCCACCCCCTTCTGAAACTCCCTCAAATTCCGGACCTGTTTCAAGTTGATGGGAGCGGAGAGAAAAATCAGGCCAGAGATCAGGGCCAAGGCCAGGATTGGAAGAGCCTGCCTAATTTTCATGCTGCTTTTCTTTATCTCTATGCTAACAAATTCCGACGGCAGAAGCAAAACAGCCAAGAGAGACGCAATCGTGAATTTGACTTTAATTTCCCCGGGTGTTAACTTATAAACAGGGAAAAAGGAGCATATTGATGAATAAAAAAATTCTCTTCGTCCTGGCGCTGGTTTTTATTCTTTCGGCGGCCTGCGGAGTCGGGATGCTGCCTTCAAGGGATTCCTGGTATGCCAAGCACTACTTCATCATGCAGGATTTTGAAAGGGAAGCTTACAAAAAACTCACCACCGAAGGGCGGGTTCAATTCCAGACCCTGTTCTGGGAAGCCCGACAGCCCGTGGCCAAGGAGCAATTTGATACCCGTATCGCCTACATAGAGCGGGTTTACAAGACAGAAAACAGGTCCCAGCCCTGGAATACCGACCGGGCCCGGGTTTACCTATTAAACGGCCCCCCGGCTCAAATCGATTACCGGCAGAATACCGACTGGGCCACAACTATCCAGCAGACCACGGGAGCCACCGGCAGCCGGGAAATAGGCGACCGGAGCAACGAGGACATCCAGGCCAACACTGCCGAAGTCTGGGTCTATCCCTACGACAAGTATTTTGTTTATTACGTTTTCACCTTCTCCCCACCCAGCACCTGGAGACTTAATCCTGCCACCTACCAGAACAACCAGTACGTGCAGGCCCTGGAAAACCTGAACAAGGACCTGACCTTTGGAATAGTGGACGAGGAAGCCTACAAGGCCAAACTGGACGCTTTACCCCATAAATAAAAAAAGTAGCGCTACGGGGATTCGAACCCCGGTTTGATGGCTGAGAACCACCCGTCCTAGGCCTCTAGACGATAGCGCCACAAGGCTAAAAAAATACCAGATTAGCCTTTTTCTGTCAATCATTTTGCCCGGGATAAAACAAGGGTATGCCTAAACCGATATTTAGGGCATACGGACTGTCGCCAGGCACCCATAGCAGAGGGAGACCCAATCTCCGGAGCAAGGAAACTGACGGGACCGATTCCCTGATGCCTGGCAACAGTCCCCTTCTGCCAGGATAACATCCAGATAAAATTAAAATTAATTCCGCTGACCTTCAGGGCATACGGACTGTCGCCGGGTACCCATAGCGGAGGGGGTCCCGCTCTCTGGAGCGGGGGAACCGACGGGACTGGTTCCCGGGTGCACCGCAATAGTCCCCTTCTACTAAGATAAAATCAATAATTAATTCCTCTGCCCTTCAGGGCATCCGGACTGTCGACAGGTGCCCATAGCGGAGGGGGGCCCTGCTCTCTATAGCGGGAGAACCGACGGGATTGGTTCCCGGGTGCATCGCAACAGTCCCCTGCTGCTAAGATAAAATTAATATTAATTCCGCTGACCTTCTGAGCATCCGGACTGTCGCCGGGTACCCATAGTGGAGGGGGGCCCTGCTCTCTGGAGCGGGGGGAACCGACGGGACTGGTTCCCGGGTGCACGGCGACAGTCCGGATGCCCCCTTCCTACACCCTCCTGGCCAGCAGCAACTTGGCCTGGGTTTCCCCGCCGTTCAGCCGGTAGAGCATGGGCACCGGGCGGTCGAGGGCCGGGTCATACTCGGGCTGGTTTTCCCAGCGGTAATTGAGGACACAGGCATAATCGGAGAAGTACTGCCAGCGCCGGCGGTTGAGCCCGGTGACCATGTGGAAATGGTTGGCCGGCATGCCCATCTTGACCAGGCTGGCCGGCAGCCGGTCATAGGTCACAAAGGTGTGAGGCCAGGAATAATCGGAAGCCCGGCAGACTTCTTCAGCCAGAAGCGGGGGCAGCGAGACGCTTTGGGCCTCGCCCTGGACCATGGTGAACATTCCACTCAGGTCGGAATAGGCCAGGCGCCCGGCCAGGCCCCTGATCCCGGCCGGCGAAAGGTAGCTCACAGAAAATCCCAGCCCCGGGAAGTAGTATTCAATCGCCTTGAACAGGAAAGCTTCATCGGCGTAATCAAGGGAAGCCGAGCCGGAGTTGTTGCCATCGACAAAACCGCGCTGCATCCAGCCCTCGTTCTCAAACGGACCCAGGTCGACCTTGAGCTCTTTGGCCTTCTTCCTGATTTCCCAGGGCTCGTAGACCTTGCGGAAATCCATGAACAGCGTCGGCTGGCCGCCGCTCAGGTAGCAATAGCAGATCATGGTCAGCAGGGCCTGGATGTCGTTCTCGGTGGCAAAGGGAATGACCGGTTTTTTGCCGGTGTGGTCTTCGGTTGAGTTGAACAGGGACTCGGCAATGTCGGCCGTGGTCAACGGAATTCCGCGCCGGTCTGACCCCCAGGCCAGCTGGCTGGTCCAGCCGCCGCCCACGGCGTTGACGTCTTTAAGGTAATTCCTGATGATAAGGTACAGGGCCAGGCCCTCGTCCAGCTTTTTCCTGTCTTCGGCCGACAGGGCCGGCGGTTTCACCCGGTCCAGCCCGGTGAGCAGGTTTTTCCTGGCTCTTATTATTTCTTCGGTGTTGGTAAAGATCCGGTTCCTGAACTTGACGTTTACCACCCAGTCCCGCAGGGCTTTAAGTTCCTCCGGGTCGTAGCCGCCCTTTTTATGCAGCATGTCGGCAAAGAGCTTCATCGATTCGCGGGTCGATTCCAGGCCAAAGAATTTCCTGGCGGCATGGACATGGTTCAGGGCCGTTTCCATCTGCATGGAATCGGTATCAATGGCCACGTACCTTTTGCCGCGCAGGGCCACCCGGGCCAGCATGGCATAACCGAGGTCCACCACCTCTTCGGCGGTCTGCCGGTCGAATTCCGGTTCCAGGCCGGTTTCGGGCATGTTGCCTATTACCATCTGGCAGAGCCGGCCGGTCTGGGCATAGGCCCCGACCAGGGCGTCAATTCCGACCACTCCGGGCTTGGGGGCGTTATTTCCGCCAACACAGGCCAGGGGTGTTTCGGCCGGGAAATGAGCGGTCAGGGCCAGGGCTGATTTCCCCGGGAAAAACCAGGTATCGGGGACGATGAAGATCCCGGTCACCCCGGCTTCCTTCATTTCTTTGGCCCCGGAATCGGCCGTGCTCTCCGAATCCACCAGGTGGGAGCAGTAGAAGATGTTGGGAGCGCTGCCGTCGGGCAGGCGAAGATGGCGGGCCAGCAGCCGGGCGGTCATCCGGCCGATGTTGAAGGCCCTGGTTCTGGATGTTTCATCAATCCTGGGGTCGCAGGGCACAAACACCCCCAGGGTCGGGTTGTCGGGATTCCTTTTACCGATGAAGGGCATGGTTCCTCCTTTCAGGCTTGGCAATATATGAATGGTTGTTCATATATCAAGAGATCGGCCAGCTCAAAATCCGGCTGGCGCCTGAGCGGCCAGCGGCTGACCTCCGGGGCGCATCCTTCCAGGGTTCTCATGGCTGACCACAACCGGTCCGGCCCGGCCCGCACCGCCTGCCGCCCGTCAGATATATTCGATGGTGGCCGGCGGCTTGGGAGTGATTTCGTAGGCCACCCGGACCACTGACGGAATCTCCTTGGTGATCCGGCTGGCCAGCCTGGTCAGGACATCCCAGGGAACGGGGGTTGGCTGGGCGGTCATGGCATCCTGGCTTTCCACCGACCTGACGATGATGATGTGTCCGAATTTTCTCCGGCCTTCCTCCACCCCGGTTCCCATGTCGTTCATCAGCACGGCAAAAGCCTGGAAAGGCTGGAGCGGGGCCAGCTCTTCTTCCACGATCCTGGTGGCCTTGCGGACCAGCTCCACCCGCTCCGGGGTAACCTCGCCGATGATCCTGGTGGCCAGGGCCGGTCCGGGGAAGGGCATCCTCTTGAAAATCAGCTCGGGCAGGCCTAGGGCCCGGCCCACCTCCCGCACCTCGTGCTTGAACAGTTCTTTCAGGGGCTCGATTATCTTGAAGCCAAAGCCTTTTTCGGGGTCAATGCCGATCTGTTCCAGGATGTTATGCTGGGTCTTGACCCCGCCCCGGGTCTCGATGATGTCGGCAGCGATGGTGCCCTGAATGAGGTACCTGGCCTTGCTCTTCAGGACCTGGCGGCCGAAGACCTTGTAAAAAGTATTCCGGAAGGCCTTTCTCTTGTCTTCCGGGTCGGTCTTGCCCTTGAGGGCTTCGAAAAACTCGTTCCTGGCATCCACTATTTCCAGGTCTATGCCCAGGCGGGCAAAGGCGGTCTTGACCTCTTCCGGCTCTTTCTCTCTCATCAATCCGTGGTCAATAAAAATGGTTTTGAGCTGCGAGCCGAGGGCCCGGTGAGCCAGCAGGGTGGCCACCGAGCTGTCCACTCCGCCGGACAGGGCCGAGATGGCTTTATCCTTGCCTACCGTTTCTTTTATTTCTTCTACCTGGCGCTCGATGAATTTTTTGACGTCCATTTCTTCCTCCGTTTCAAGGGTATTAAGATGATACAATAACCGGGCAAATCAAGTCCACAAAAAGATATTTTTTGAGAATTTTCCAGTTGATTTTTGAAGGAAAAAGTTGGATATTATTAGCAGAGATTTAAAAAGAGGAGGGCCTCCATCCAAGGCGTAAGATTGGCCGGAGAAGGACGCCCCCCGAGAGTCCTTCTCCCCTGCCCTCCTCGGGAGGATTTCCTAACCATTTAGTCGACCCTCTGCTGAAAAAGTTGAAAAATTTTTTCTGTATTTTTTTCCTCACCCCGAAGTAAAATCAAACCTTGAATTTTTTTTCTCAGGAGTGACCCATGAAAACTGCAACGAAGGCCCAAATAATCCTGATAATTTATGCGTTGCTATATTTGCTTCCGGTTATTCCTGGAGCCTCAGCTTCCCTGCCTGCTGACCGACAGGCCAGGCTCCCGGCCTATTACCATAAAATCCAGGAGCTCACAACCAGGATTGAGCCGGAAATAATCGCCATCAGGCGGGACCTCCATGCCCACCCCGAACTGGCTTTCCAGGAAAAAAGAACCGCGGGCATAGTGGCCGATTATTTTCGGAAGCTGGGCCTTGAAGTCCGGACAGGAATTGGCGGAACGGGAGTCCTGAGTGTGCTCAAGGGAGGCCTGCCCGGTCCGGTCCTGGCCATGCGCGGCGACATGGATGCCCTGGCCATCACCGAAGAGACCGACCTGCCTTTTGCCTCCAGGGAAAAGGTCATGCGAAACGGCCAGGAGACCGGACTGATGCACGCCTGCGGTCACGATATCCACACGGCCATGCTTCTGGGCGTGGCCTCGGTCCTGAGCCAGATGAAAAGCCAGGTCCCGGGCACCATCCTGTTCATTGCCCAGCCGGCCGAGGAATGGGGCGACGGTGCCCAGAAAATGCTCCAGGACGGAGTTTTCCGCGACTACCGGCCCGAGGCCATTTTTGCCTTTCACGTGGATGATACCCTCAAGGCCGGTTATGTTCATTATGTTTCTGGCTATTCCGGGGCCAACTGCGATACCTTTTTCCTGAATATTAATTCTGAAGGTTGCCACGGAGCTAACCCCGACCAGTGCGTCGACCCGATCGTGGTCGGAAGCCACGTGGTCCTGGCCCTGCAGGCCATGATCAGCCGGGAAATAGATGTTCACGACCATACCGTCATCACCGTCGGCTATTTTCATGCCGGGACGGCCACCAACATCATTCCGGAAAAAGCCGAGCTCCGGGCCACCGTCAGAAGTTACGGCGACGAGCAGCGGGAGCGGCTCAAGGAAAAAATTACCAGGACCATTACCGGCATCTGCCAGTCTCACGGGGCGCCTTTCGAGCTGGACTACCAGTTTGGAACGCCATCTCTCTACAACCATCCCGAATTGCTGCAGGCCATCCTGCCCACGGCCGAAGCTGTCCTGGGCGGAGCGGACAGGCTGATCGAGGACCGGCCGGAGATGGGTGGCGAGGATTTCAGCTATTTCGCCCGGGAAATTCCGGCGGTGATGCTATCACTGGGCGTGGTCCCGCCCCACCTGGAAAAGACTTCAGTCCACTCCCCCACCTTCATGGCCGATGAAAAAGCGATCGGAATCGGCATAAAGTTGATGTCCTGCATCCTGATGGATTACGCCAGGAAGCCGGCAGCCCGGAGGGTCCGTCCTTTTAAGACATCTTAGGTTTCCACCGGGCAACATAATTTATTGAAAAGAATTGTGGAGAAGAATTTATTCCTGGTAACTGTGTTTATCGAGAAAATTGAATAAAAGAATCCGCCGGGCGGTTGCTGACTTTACTATCATATGGCCACTCATGGCCAGTTTATAAGAGCAGCCGGAGCTAAATTGTTGGTTCTTATTTAACCTTTTTTTACCTGAGCAAAAACCGACCGGGGAAAAAAATAAAGCCTGCTTAATTATGTAACCAAACTTTTCAGTCAGACCTGCCCCGAAATAGAAGCTCCAGGCTGATTCCCATCGAGTTCAATTCAGAGCCAGCGAATCCAGGCCACAAAGAGATTTTTCCCCTGAGAAGGCTGACCGGGGCTGCCGGGCCGGGCCCCGGGGTTAATTCAATTGATTAAAAAGGGGTCTGATGGTAAATTGATTACATTCAGCCATGAAATTGCTAAAACTCAACCTGTCCGGGGTCCGCGGTATCGTCGGCCAGACCATCACCCCGGAACTGGTCATCGATTTTGCCTCGGCCTTTGGCACCATGCTCCCCGCCGGAACGGTTCTGGTCGGCCGGGACAGCCGGAAATCAGGGCTGATGGTGCAGGAAGCGGCGGTTGCGGCCCTTCTCTCCACCGGGCATGAAGTCAGAAATCTCGGTATCTGCCCCACTCCGGTCATCCAGTTCCTGGTAAGGCAGCACCGGGCGGCCGGGGCTATTTCCATCACCGCCGGACATAACCCGGCCGAGTGGAATGCCCTGAACTTTATCAACAGCCAGGGCACCTATCTCAACGAATTCCAGGGCTCGGAGCTGCTCGATATCTACCACCTGGGGCGTTTTGCCCACCAGAAGCTCAAAAAGTCCCCGGCCGTCATCAACGAGGTGAACCCGGAGGAAGTCTATTTCTCCTGGCTGAGCCAAAAGTTATGTACTGAAGAAATAGCCCGGGCCAGGTTCAAGGTGGTGGTCGACCCCTGTAACGGAGCCGGGGCCGGGCTGGTCAACAAGTTTTTCCAGGCACTCGGCTGCGAGCTTGTAGCCGTGAACAACGAGCCCAGCGGTTATTTCCCCCACGACCCGGAACCACGCCCCCGAAACGCCGGCGAGGTAGCCTCCCTGGTCAGAGCTACCGGGGCCAACCTGGGCTTTCTTCTCAACAGCGACGCCAGCCGAATCGCGCTGGTGACCGAGACCGGCGAAACTCTGTCTGAAGAATATACCCTGCCGGTTGTGGCCGGTTATTACCTGCAGCAGCAGCCGGGCCCGGTCATCACCAGTCTTTCCACCTCCAGGATGATTGAAGCCGTGGCTGAAAAGCATGGAGTTCCGGTTATCAGAACGAGAGTCGGCCAATCTGCTCTCATCCAGGTCATGCTCCAGGAAGATGGAGCCCTGGCCGGCGAGGGCAGCGGCGGAGTGGCCTTACGCAATTTTCAGCCGGCCTTTGATGGTTTTGCGGTCATGGGTTTGGTCCTGGAAGCCATGGCCGTTCAGCAGAAAAAGCTCTCCGAGCTGGTCAGGGTTATTCCCCGTTATCACATCGTCAAGGATAAAATAGTCTGTCCGCCCCATCGGCTGCATTCGCTGGTGGCTGAAACTCGAAAACTCTATCCCCGGGCCGAAGTTAATTCCCTTGACGGGCTGCATGTTAGCTTGAAGGATGCCTGGGTCCACATCAGGGCTTCCAGCACCGAGCCACTCATCAGGATAATTGCCGAAAGCCCGTCTGCGACCAGGGCCCAGCTTGAGGTGGACAAGGTGGTGGCTTTCCTAAACCGGTTGCTCGGGTAAAAAAGATGAAAAAAAGATTGCCGCTCAAGGTCAGCATCTCCGGTGTCAGGGGGATTATCGGCGAAAGCCTGACTCCGCAGATTGCGGCCAGGTTCGCCTCGGCCTTCGGCACCTACCTCGGCCCGGGGCAGGTGCTGGTTGGCCAGGATACCAGGCCCTCGGGCACTATGCTTAAAAAAGCTGTGCTCAGCGGACTGCTGGCCACCGGCTGCCAGCCGGTTGAAGTCGGCGTGCTGCCGATTCCCACCATCCTGTTTCTAACCCACGAGAAACAGGCCCGGGGGGCGGTGGTGGTGACCGCCAGTCATAACCCGCCGGAATGGAACGGGCTTAAGTTCATAGGGCCTGAAGGGCTTTACCTCCGCCGCTCCCAGGTGGAGGAATTCCTGGACATCTTCCACCAGGGCGAGTTCACCTTCGTGGCCGCGGAGAGAATCAAGTCCCCTCGGCCTGAAAAAAACGCCGGGGAGCTGCACCTGGAAAAGATCCTGTCGCGGCTAAAAGTCAGGGCCATCCGCAGCCGCGGCTTCCGGGTGGTGGCCGATTGCGCCAACGGAGCCGGGGCCACGCTCCTGCCCCAGCTTCTGCGAGAACTGGGCTGCGAGACCCTGCTCATCAATACCGACCTCAGCGGCCACTTTGCCCACCAGTCGGAGCCGGTCCCGGAAAACCTGGGTGAACTTTGCCGCCGGGTTAAGGAATTCAGGGCTGACCTGGGCCTGGCCCAGGATGCCGACGCCGACCGACTGGCCCTGGTCGACGAGAAGGGCCGAGCCCTGGGCGAAGACCTGACCCTGGCCCTGGCCGTGGCCCACGTGCTCGGAAAAAAGCGGGGCCCGGTAGCCGTGAACCTCTCGGCCTCCATGGCCATAGACGACCTGGCCGCCAGGTACCGGGTTCCGGTCATCAGGACGAGAATCGGAGAAATCAACGTGGTCGAGGCCATGCTGGACGAGGGCGCAGTGATTGGCGGCGAAGGAAACGGCGGGGTCATCTGGCCGGAAATCCATCCCTGCCGGGATTCGCTAACCGCGGCCGGCCTGGTTCTGGAAATGCTGGCCGAAAGCCAGAAGCCGCTCTCCTCCCTGGCTGCCGAATTTAAAAAGTATCACCTGCTGAAGGATAAAATGGACTGCCCCGCTGAGCTGGCCTTCCGGGCGGTGGTGGAACTGAGACGACGCTACCAGTCCGAGAAGATTTCCACCCTGGATGGCCTTAAAATCAGCTGGCCCGACTCCTGGGTTCACATCAGGCCGTCCAACACCGAGCCAATCATCAGGCTGCTGGCTGAATCCCGGTCGGCGGTTCGCAGCCGGCGCTTGATAGAACGTTTCAAGAAAGAAATCAAGAGCATCATCAGGAAGTTGGCCTGAGGCGACCGGTCGGCTCTGACCGGAAATTTTATGATATAAATAGAACCAAAAATACAGGATAGATTGGTTAGCATGAAAAGATATTCAAGCTTCCGCCAGGTCCTGGTAATTATTTCAATAGTTATGGTGGCCCTGTGCGGGCTTATGGCCCAGCCCCGGGGCGAAACCTGGCTTAATGGCTACCAGAAAACCATAGACAGCCAGAAACTTTATTACCATTCACCCTATCCCGGGCAGCTCCCCGCCCTGCTGGTCAGGGCCAGCGACGGCACCATGAAAGCGGTCTGGGAAACACAGCTGGTGCCGGCCGATTTCAGTGCTTCCAGTGCGGTCTTTGTCTTCATGGGAGGCCTGGCCACGGCCAAGGGCAGCCATCGCTTTTATCTTAAGGTCGATGAGGCTGGAACCCTGGAATTTACCACCTCGGCCAGCTCGGCCAGAAAAGAGTGGACCGTTTCCAGCCCGGAAGGTCTTAGACTTTCTTTCAGGACGGCCCTGGTCGACCAGTTCGACGAGCTCTTCGGCTATTTCTTCCTGACCGTTCCGCGGCCTTTCCTGAAACCGGGACAACCGCTGAGGCTGGAACTTACGGCCGAGAGCGGCGGAAGTTCGGACTGGGTGATGGTCTTTGAACAGCCGCTTTCCTCCTGGGCCCGCCTTAAAGCCCTGCCGGCCATCCTCAACACCAGGCCGCCGCGGCAACCTCTGCTGCTGGAGGTAAGCCATTTTGGTCCGCCAGTATCCGTCCAGGTCAGGCTGGGTCGGAATCTTTCCGTTTCAAAAGTTCTCCAGACCGGTTATAACCAGCTCTACCTGGAGACCGAGCCGGTCAGCAGCCCGACCCGGGTTGAAGCCGTCATTCTTAAGGGCAAAGAACAGCTCTTCAAGGCAAGCGCCGAACAGAAGCCAGTCCGCACGATGGAATTATGGCTTCTCCCCCACTCCCACCTGGACATCGGCTATTCCGATTACCAGGAAGAGGTGGAAAGAAAGCAGTGGCAGAACATAGAAACCGCCATCGAGCTGGCCGAAAAATCACAGAGCCTGCCGCCGGAAGCCAGGTTTAAGTGGAATGTTGAGCAGCTCTGGCCGGTTGAAACCTACCTGAGACAGGCGGATGAACAAAAAAAAGAACGGTTATTACGGGCCGTAAAGAACGGCTGGATAGGACTTCAGGCCACGCTGGCCAACCAGCTGACCGGGCTCGGCCACCCTGAAGAATTGCTGGAACTCACGGCTTTTGCCCGGGAGCTGGAGGCCCGTGGTTTTCCGCCGGTAACCTCGGCCATGATCACCGATATTCCCAGTTACAGCTGGTCCTTTGTGCCGGCCCTGGCCCTGGCCGGGGTCCGTTATCTTTCCAGCGGACCCAACTACATGCCCATCCTGCCCGACGGCGGCGACCGGGTCGGCTGGGCCTTAAAGACCTGGGCTGACCGGCCTTTTTACTGGGTTTCACCCTCCGGCCAGGAAAAAATTCTTTTCTGGATGGCCGGCCGCGGCTATTCCTGGTTTCACGGCCTGAACCTGGGAAATTTCCGGGTCGACAAGAAAAGAGAAATCCTGGAATACGTGGCCGAGCTGGAGGGCAAGAACTATCCTTACTCCCTGGTGCAGGTCCGCTATACCGTGGGCGGAGACAACGGGCCACCCGACCCGGACCTCAGCCGGGAAGTGGCCGCCTGGAATAAAGAATTCCAGACACCCCGCCTGGTTATCGCCACCAGCGAACAGCTCTTCCTGGAAATGGAAAAAAGACACGGCCTAGAAATTCCGGCCGTCCGCGGAGATTTTTCTCCCTACTGGGAAGACGGGGCCGCCTCCACCGCCCGGGAAACCGCCCTGAACCGGAATCTCAGCGAACGACTGCTGCAGCTCGAAACTCTATATTCGCTCCTGGCCCCGGAAGACTTCATAAAAAAATCGGCCGAATTTTATGAGGCCTGGCGCCAGGTCACTCTTTTTCACGAGCATACCTGGGGAGCCCATGACAGCGTCTCCAACCCGGACGGAGAGAATGCCATCCGCCAGTGGGAATACAAGAAGTCCATCCTGGAAAAAGGACTGGGGCTGGCCGATTCCCTGGAAAAGGAGCTGCGAGCCAGGGTCAGCCCCGGACCGGAGCGGCTCTCATCAGGAAGAAGAGTAGTCGATATAATCAACACCACTTCGCTGACCAGGTCGGAAATAATTTTCATTCCGGCTGACCTCTCGGCCGGACTGGACCTGGTCCTGGACGAAAACAACCGCTCCCTGCCTTCGCAGAGGCTGGCCGATGGCTCCCTGGCCGTGGAAATCAGCCGGCTTCAGCCTTTTTCTGCCCGCCGCCTCTACCTCAGGGCAGGCGGAAGCTGGCGCGGCGGCCAGGCCCGGGCCGGAGAGAATTTCCTGGAGAATGAGCTGCTTAGACTGGAGGTCAGTCCGGAAACGGGAGCAGTGCGCAGCTTGATTTTCAAACCGGCCGGAAACCTGGAGCTGGTGGATACCGAAAAATTCTCGGGGCTCAATGCCTATCTTTATGTTCCCGGAACCGACCCGGAGAAAGCCCGGCCAGCCAGGGTCCGCCAGGTCAAAGTGCTGGAGGCCGGCCCGCTGGTGGCCTCGCTGGAACTGGAGCTCGAAGCGCCAGGCTGCCACAGCCTCAGGACGATTATCAGGATCAACGGTGTCAATGGACGGATAGATTTCATCAATCGCCTGGATAAGATTAAGGTCAGGGAAAAGGAAAGTGTTCACCTCGCCTTTCCTTTCCGGATGCCTCCGGCCGGAATCCGCCTGGATCTCGGCTGGGGAGCAATCAATCCCTTCTTTGAAGAAATACCCGGAGCCTGTCTGGACTTCTTCTCAGTTCAAAAAGCGGTAAGCCTCAGCCGGCCGGATTTCAACCTGACCTGGGTAACCCCTGATGCCCCGCTGGTTGAAATCGGCGACCTGACCGATGAAAGAAGTGTTGGAGGTTTTCCCAGGGCCTGGAAAAAGGAACTGCAACCATCCTCCACCATTATTTCCTATGCCCTAAATAATTACTGGCACACCAACTATAAGGCTGACCAGGAAGGCGAAATCGAACTTCGCTATTCACTTTTTCTGAATGCCAGGCTGGACCCGGCCCTGCTCAAGACGCAGAGCCTTGAAGTCTGCCAGCCGCCGGTTATCATGCCCGTTGATGAAAACCGGGTACCGCTTCAGCCACTTCTTAATATCGAGCCGGAAAGGGTGGTGGTCACCAGGCTGAAAGCCGTGGCGGGAGCTGCCGACACCAGGCCAGCTCTTCTTTTGAGGTTGTATAACGCCGGCGGGCAGCCGGAAACAATCAACCTCAAGGGGCTGCTTTTTCTCGGAAGAAAGGTCTATTTCTCCAACCTTAAAGGAGAGCCGCTGGCCCAGGTCACCCAGCCTTTACGCATGCGGCCCTGGGAAGTGGTAACTTTACGGGTAGAGTGAAAGTTTTAGATATAAGCTCTGGTAAAATATAAGTCTCAGGAGGTCTCGATGAAAAAAAGCCTTCGGATAATGTTCGGGATAATATCAGTTGTGATTTTATTCCTCCTCAACTCGACTGCGGCCTTTACCCAGCCGGGCGGACAGATGAGCCCCATGCGCCGCAGCAGCCTGATGATGCTCCCGGAAACTCAGCTGATGCTGACCGACTGGTTCATCCAGTCTTCGGCCCGGCTGCAGACCGATGGAGCCGCTCTCTCCCGCCCGGGGATAATGACCGACCGCTGGTACCCGACCCAGGTCCCGGCCACGGTGCTCGGCACCCTGGTTGAAAACAACATCTACGGAGACGTGTTCTTCGGGAAAAACCTGGAAAAGATCAAGGCTGAAGATTTTCAGACCTCCTGGTGGTACCGGACCGAGTTCCTGCTGCCCGCCTACCCGGGACGAACCCGGACTTTCCTGGAGCTGGACGGAGTTAACTACCGGGCCAACATCTGGCTGAACGGTCAGAAGGTAGCCGACGCCTCGGAAATTTACGGCCCCTTCCGGCGTTTTCGCCTGGATATCACCGGGCTGGCCAGAAGCGGCCAGAGAAACGTCCTGGCCATTGAAGTAATTCCGCCGGCCAAGGGCGAGCCCACCATCGGGTTTGTCGACTGGAACCCGGCCCCGGCTGACAACAGTATGGGTTTATGGCGGCCGGTTAGAATCAGGCAAACCGGAGAAGTAACCATCGAAAATCCCTTCGTCCAGACCAGCCTGGACACCACCACCCTGAAGGAAGCCAGGCTGACCATTCAGGCCGAAGTCAGAAATCACTCCGAGGTCCCGATAACCGGCAGCCTTGAAATCGAGCTGGAGAATATCAGGCTATCCAGGGAAGTCAAGCTGGGCCCCAAGGAAGTCCAGAAGGTGGTGTTCAGCCCGGATACCAACAAAGAGCTGGTTCTGACCAATCCCCGGGTCTGGTGGACGCATGACCTGGGTCGCCCGGAGCTTTACCTACTGTCCATGGCCTTCAAGCTGAAAGGTCCGGCCGCTGAAGAAAAAGCGGCCATCAAGACGCCGGCCGCCGCTGAACCCGCCCTGCCTCCGGCCCAGGAGAAAGAACAGGAAAAACCCCAGGACCGGGAAAAGGATAAAGACCGGATGAGAATCCCGCCCCAGTTCAGGGCCCTGCAGCCGGTATCCGACTGGCTGGTGCTGCGCTTCGGCATCCGGGAGATAAAGGACTACATCAACGAGCAGGGCCACCGCGGTTACCTGCTTAACGGCAAGAAGATCTTAATCCGGGGCGGAGGCTGGACCGATGACCTCTTCCTCAATAACAGGTCCAAGAAGCTCCGGGCCGAGCTGATGTATGCCCGACACCTGAACCTCAATGCCCTGAGGCTGGAAGGTTTCTGGGGAACCAGCCGGGAGCTTTACCACCTGTGCGACGAGCTCGGCCTGTTGCTGATGGTCGGCTGGAGCTGCCACTGGGAATGGGAAAACTACCTGGGCAAGCCGGCCGACTCCAGGTACGGAGGCATAACCAGCCCGGAAGACATGGCCCTGGTGGCCGCTTCCTTCCGCGACCAGGTGCGCTGGCTGCGCAACCATCCCAGCATTTTTGTCTGGGCCCTGGCCAGCGACCTGGTTCCCAAGCCAGAGCTGGAAAAAGAGTACCTTAAAATCCTGGCCGAAGACGACCCGACCCGACCATTCCTTAATTCCACCGGAACCAAGGTGAGCGAGGTCAGCGGAAAATCTGGGGTCAAGATGAACGGCCCCTACGACTGGGTGCCGCCCAACTACTGGTTCATAGACAAGAAGAACGGCGGGGCCTTCGGCTTCAACACCGAGACCGGACCCGGTCCCCAGGTGCCGGTCCTGGAAAGCCTGAAGAAGATGATTCCGGAAGAGGCTCTCTGGCCGCAGAACGAATACTGGAACTTCCATTGCTCCCGCGGCATGTTCAAGTCGCTCGACAGGTACAACGAGGCCATGCGAGAACGCCTGGGCTGGCCAGAAAACGTGGCCGAGTACTGCGATAAGGCCCAGTTCCTCAACTACGAAGCCATGCGGGGCATGTTTGAGGCCTTCGTGGCCCGCCGTCCCCTGGCCACCGGAATAATCCAGTGGATGTACAACTCGGCCTGGCCCAAGCTCTGGTGGCAGCTCTACGATTACTATCTCATGCCCACCGGGGCTTTTTACGGGGCCAGGAAGGCCAACACCCCGGTCCACCTGATCTATGACCACGAAACCCATGAAATCATTGCCTCCAACCTGTCGGCGGTCAAGGCTGAAAAACTTAACGCCCTGGTCCGGGTCTTCGACCTGGGCCTCAAGGAAAGATTCAGGCAGGAATTCCCGCTGGTGCTGGAAGCGGACGGCAAGACCGTGTTGACCCGACTGCCGGAGATGCCCGACCTGACCGGCATTTATTTCCTGGACCTGAGAATCATCGGGCCCAAGCAGTCGCTTGAAGACCACAACTTCTATGTCCTCAGCCGGGAGCCAGATGTCCTGGATTTCGAAAAGACGACCTGGTATGTCACCCCGGTCAAAAAATACGCCGACCTTAAAGCCCTGAATAACCTGCCCGAATCGCAGGTCAGGTACAGGTGGAAGTTGGAAGGAAAAGACCTCATCAGGAATCTGACCATCGAGCTGCACAACCCAAGCCCGCACCTGGCCTTCAACCTGGAAATCCAGGTCATAAAAAAATTGAGGCAGAAATCCGTCGTTCCCATCTTTCTCGAAGACAACTACATTTCCTTGCTGCCCGGAGAAAGGCGCACGGTTAAGGGCTATTTCTTCGGCGAAGACCTGGAGGGCGACGAGCCGGAAGTGCGAATTAAGGGCTGGAAAGTCAAAACCACGGAAGTTAAGAAGTTTTGAGTGAAAGATAAATAAGAACTGAATAGCGCCAGGCCAGACAAAATAGGGCCCTGGATCTGAAAAATCCAGTTCCTGGATGTTGTCAGAAATATCAACCGTTATTATCCTGGCGATGAGAGATCGGAGCCGGAAAAAAATAATACCAGAAAATCCAGGCCGG
Organism: Candidatus Saccharicenans sp.; assembly: GCA_024653215.1. Taxonomy (GTDB): domain Bacteria; phylum Acidobacteriota; class Aminicenantia; order Aminicenantales; family Saccharicenantaceae; genus Saccharicenans. The sequence continues at coordinate 92,570 of JANLFU010000009.1, forward strand.
AAATTGGGCTTTATCCGGGAAGAATTCCTGCTTTGATTCCCTTATTTCTATTTCTTTTTTAAAGAATTGACCAGTTCTCTAAGTTTCTCCTGGTCGGGGTTCAGGCCGAGTGATTTTTCCCAGAGGGCCAGGGCCTTTTCCCTGTCGCCCATCTGGTAATAGCAGCTGCCCAGAAAATTCAGGATTTCCAGGTTAACTCCGAAGCGATTGAGGTACTGTTCGTAGTAGACGGCGGCCCTGGCCGGCTGGTTCAGGGAATGAAAGGCCCGGCCCAGCAGTGAGACCAGCTCGGCCGGAGCCTCGGGCTGGTCATAGGGCCCGAGCAATTCTATTACCCGCTGGAATTCTCCCTTCCTGAAGAGGGCCTCGGACAGGGCCAGGGCCGCCACCGGCCCCGGCTTCAGGGAATAGGCCCGGTTCAGGCGTTCCGCGGCTTCCTGAATGTTGCCGCTGTTTAAGAGCTGGATTCCGGTGGCCAGAAGTTCGTCGGCCCCGGTCAGGACCGTCCTCGACACCAGGATTGGCGCCGGCAGATTGGCCAGTGGAGAAATTTCCAGTTCAGCCCGGCGGCTGTCGAGGAGCTTACCGCCCAGCAGCAGGTCAGCTGTCAGGCTGTAATAGCCAGGTTTCAGTCCGGCCAGCGGAATCGATTCAATAATCAAACCCTCTGGAGAAGCTTCCCGGGCTGGCCGCTCCCTGCTCTGAACCGCCTGGCCTTCGGACATCAGGGAAATTCTCAGGCTGGACTTATTCTTCAACTCCTCGCTCAAGCCGGAGAGCTGAACACAGGTCACCAGCGAATCGGAAGCGGTAAATGATTTGAGGCTTCGGCTGAGAAGCTGCTTATCGCCCACCTGGTAAGGGACCAGGCCGTTGCTATCTTTTGCCTCCAGCTGGCCGTAGGCCAGCAGGACCTGGCCAATTTCCGGCTGGCCGGAATTATCGGGTAGCACCAGCTTCCTGGAAAAGCTGGAAAATTCCCGCGAGACCGGGTTTTTAATAAGCAGGTCCAGGGTATAATTTCCTGGAACGAGGGGAAAAACATCCTGGAAGGCCACCGCTCTCTTTCCTATTTCGGCCAGTTCTTCTCGGGTTAAGTTCAAAGGAATGCTTCTGTCAAACTGATAGATGGTCCGGCCCTTATCATCTGAAACCCGGCCGTTGAGGTCAAAACGCACCAGGTAATTCTGACCATCCTGGCTGACCGACAGCTTGGCCGGCTCTACCGAGTAATGAACAAGGTAGTGGCCCTGACCACTGCGCACCGTCCAGACTTCAAAATCGGACCGGATGTAGTTGGTGCTGTACTCGACTTCGATCATGTCCTTGTGCCGGAACCAGGCCTCGGCGTAGGCGTCCTCCACCTTGCGCTGCGGCAGGGACATTATCGTGGCCAGCAACCGGTTGGAAGCCAGGTTAATGACCCCGGGCTCCAGGCGCTCGCCCGGAATAAGGCTCAACGATTGCTCGGCCAGGTTGGGCGATAGCTGGTAAAGCCGCTGGTAGGCGTCGCGGGCATCCCGGGCGTTGTACATGTAATCGGCCACCAGGGCCTGGGGACCGTGGTCTGAGGGCGAGTACAGGATGTATTCGCCCGTTCCCTCTTTCTTGAAGAAGATGACATTAAAACCGGTGGGCAACCCGTAGCGCGGGTCGCCGTAGTAGAACCAGACCTGGGTGGGATAGACACCCATGATGTTTTCGTAGGTCTCGATGTTGTTGGGCTGACCAAGGATGATGTAAATGCGGCCCTGGTCGGTCTTCCAGCCGGGCTTGCCGGTCCCCCGGCCCAGAAATTGATTGGCATAGTTAAACCGGCGGTAATGTTCTTCCCTGAATTCATTCTGCGGGGTACTGGGGTTGGGGTCGCGCTGCTTCCAGAAGGCTTCGATGAAGATATCCCTTTCCCGGTCGGTCTGGAGCTTTAAGAAAACCTCTCTCTCCTTGGGGGTGATAATGTATACCACTTCTTCTTCCAGCCACCGGCGGTACCTTTCCGGCAGGCTGGCCGCGGTTAGGGTAAGGGAGAATAGAAAAACCAGACAAATGGCCGCCAGAAGCCTTATTGCCCTTTTATGAGGAAAAAAGATTCGCTGATTCTTGCTCATGCCTCAATTATAGCTTTTTTGCCTGTTTCCGGGCAAAAAAAAGGGGCGCCCGGGAAAATCCCGGACGCCCCTCGACGTCTGCAGCTGGTGCGATTAGAATTCGTAGCTGAAATTCAGGCGGATCTTTCTCGACGGATAGGTAATACCGGAAACCCGGCCGATCTGCGGCTCGTGGGCTCCACCGTAACCGGCGTTTACCACCGCGTGCTCGTTGAACAGGTTGAGGATGTCCACCGCCAGCCTGATGTAGCCAGCTTTTTTCAGGCTGAAAGCCTTGTCAAACCTGAGGTCAACCACCTTTTCGTGGGGCAGGTACCAGGGCTTGGTCGGGTCGATGGAGACAATGTAGTTGTCGCCGGTGTTGACCACCAGACCGGAGGGATAGCCCCACTGGGTGATGACCGGGTAGGTCTCAAGCGGCCAGAGCGGCCGGCCGGAGTTGTACCTGAACCTCAATCCGATATCCATCTCAACTACCGGGATGCGATAGGAACCGGAAACCTTGAACTCGAACTTCTGGGTGTGGGGCAGCGGACCCTTCATGTTGTTGATGGTCTGGTTCAGCCCGGCCAGGAAGGTGGTATCCATGACCATGGGGCCTTCAAAGTTGAAGTCCTGGCGGACCGACCTCATGGCCATGCCGTCCGACCAGGAGAACAGGGCCGAGGCCAGCATCTGCCACCTGTTGGAAAAGCGCTTGTTCAGCATGAACTGCAGGCCCTGGTACAGGCGGCGGGGTTTGATGCCGTCCACTTCTGGCATGTTCTGAACCATGTAGTCCAGGTGAGATCCAATCCAGCCGACATCGGCTCCGTTGATTGTGCCATCCTCGTTGTAATCCTTGAGCACCACGCTGTACAGTGAAACCGATTCGCCATAAGCGGTGGTATAGGATTTGCGCTCGTACTCAAACGGCTCCTGGGTGACCTCGTTGAGCGGCCAGTTGACGAAGATGTTTCCGGTTCTCTTCCAGATGTAGGTGGCACTCAGCGACAGGTCTTTAACTATTTCCCTTTCCAGGTTCAGGGTGATCTGGTCGGTGTGCTGGTCCTTGGTGCCATCCTTGACCTTCAACTGCCAGGAATAATCGCTGGTCTGGTATTCCTCCCACCAGGAGGGACGTGATGCGGGGTCAACATAGGTATCGCCATAAAGATACCGGGCGGCGTTGGTAACCTCATCCGGGTCCACGTAATCATTGCCGTTCAGGTCCACCAGGTCAAAGGGGATATTGTAGAAGATATAGTGGATATTGGCCGTGGGCATATCCGGCCCGAACCTTCTCAGGTATTCAACACTAAGCGGCAGATAATAGCGCCCGTAGCTCACCCTGAAGATGGTCTTCATATCCCTGGTCAGGGCATAGGTCAGGCCGATACGCGGAGAGAACAGCTTGAAGTCAAATATATTACCGGTGCCTTCCCTGTCCCTCAGAACCTTAAGACCGCCGTTGATTTCTTCGGGCGAGTTGACATATTCGTAGATTTTGCCCTTGCCATACTTGGTGGTCATCCGGTCGAAACGCAGGCCCAGGTTTACGGTCAACCTCTTGGTCGGAGTCCACTGGTCGTCAAAGAACAGACCGAGCTGGTCGGCCGTCCTGACGGTCAGGAAGGGGTTGAGCCAGGTCTGGCGGTTGTAGAAAATCAGCCCGGTGGCCCCGTACCAGCTACGCAGGTAATTGATATTCTGGGTCCAGGGAGCGGGATAGGCAAAGTTGGCATAGTTCTGGAAGTAACCACCCAGCCAGTTGCCACGGCCCCTGGTGTACTGGACACCAAACTTGATATCGTGCTCTCCCAGGAAGTTTTCGGCATAGTAGGAAACGTCGGCCTGGATGGTATTCCGGCTTGATTTCTGGGATTCAACGTACGGGAAGGCTCCGTTAACTCCAAAAACATTCCACTTCCACCAGTTGATATAGCCTGGATGATCCGGCGCATCTTCCGGAATGAACGGCTGGTCATCCCGCCAGAAACCCAGGTACTTCAGGGTAAAAATGGTCTTGCCGGTGGCCATGTACTGCCACTGGGCGGAGACGCTGTGGGTGCTGGAGTTCTGGCCATAGGTCATGGTGTCGTCCCAGTGCGGGTTCCAGGTCCAGCCATCTCCCTTGTTGCGCTCGTAGTGGTAAGAGATCCAGGCCCGGTGGTTGGTCCAGGGCTCGGTGGTCAGCTTGATATCACCGAACCGGCCCCAGTACCTGTTGGGCACCGGCCAGAAGGGAGTCTTGGATTCTGAGCGGATATAATCGACACCGCCGTAGAACCAGACCTTGTCCTTCTTGATGGGACCGCCGACGGTGAAATTCAGCTCGTATTCCTTGGTGTTCTTGTTAAGGATGTCATCACCCGGTCCGATGAACAGCCGTTCGCCAAAAGGTCCCAGGGCACCCATGTCCACAGGCTCACCGGGGTTAGCCGGCTTGGGCTGGTTGTCGGCGATCCATTTTTTCGGGGCGCCGTTGACCATGAAGTTGCCGTGAAATTCGTTGCTCCCGGACTTGGTCAGAACGTCAATGGCCACGCCGGAATAGCTGCCGTATTCGGCCTTGGAGCCAAGGGCGATAACCCTGACTTCCTCCACGGCGTTGTAGTTGACGTTGACCAGGGAGCCATAGGCCGCCGACCTGGGGTTGGTGGTATTAACGCCGTTGATTAAGAAGACGTTTTCGTTGGATGAACCGCCGTAGGCGTTGGGGCTGGGCAACCAGCTCCCGTCCTTACCCTGGGCCACCATGCCCGGGGTGCTCAGAGCCAGATCGTAGAAGGCATCACGGCTGGTCGGCAGCTTGGCCAGCAACTCGCTGTTGATGTTGGTGGCCACCGTGGAAGTCTTGGCATCGACCACCGGTCCGGCCGCGGTTACCGTGACCGTCTCTTCCAGCTTGCCGATTTCCATCCTGACATCGACCACTATGGATGAACCGGCAGTCACCACGATGTTTTCCTGTTTGCTGGTCTTGAAGCCGGGCAGGGAAGCTGTCAGCGTGTACCTGCCTGGAGGCACATTCATGAAAACGTAGCTGCCTCGGGCAGAGGTGGTTGCGGCTCTCTTCCCGCCCATCAGAGCTGGTCCGGTAATTTCCACGGTTACTCCGGGGAGAGGAGCTCCTTCCTCGTCAACAATAACGCCGGTGATCTTGCCGTATTCAATGGTCTGCGAGACAGCCAGTGGTGCCAGGAGTAACAGGATCAGGCTCAGTGAGAAAATCTTTTCCCACAATGACAATTTTTTCATTTGACCCTCCTTTTTCCTTTGACCGACTCTTCCTCCTGAACAGACGCAGGCAGGAAGAAACCCTCAGACACTTTCTCTGTTAAAGACAGCCTTCATTCCCACCTCCTTTCCATTTGAATTGGATTAAATATATTTTAATCCTTAATTAACCTGCTCTGTCAAGACTTTTCGAGTTGATCGGCTAACCGCAGCTGCCGCCTCCAGTCCAGAAAGGTTTGTCATGTCTCAATGCCCGCTCGAATTATCATTTTTTAATCTGGGCTTTTAAGGTGGCTATGAAACTGTCCAGGAACTTTATCTTCTCCTCGTTCTGGGCCAGGGCCCGGGCCTTCTCCAGGTATTCAACTGCCCTGGGCAGGTCGCCCTTGTTGACATAACACCTGGCAATCATTTCCAGGGTGTCCAGGTCATCGGACTTGGCGGCCAGGGCCTGCTCGAAGTAGCCCAGGGCTTCATCCACTTTATCCATTTCAAAAAGAATAAGTCCCAGGTTGTATAGGTTGGCGGCGTTGGCCGGGTCCAGCTCGGCTGATTTTTTGTAATTTTCCAGGGCTTTATCCATGTTCTTCAGGCTCTGGTAGCAGAAGCCGAGCTGCTGGTAGGCCGGGGCAAATTCCGGGGCCAGCTCGGTTACCCTGGTCAGCTCGGGAATGGCCTCCTCGTAACGGTGAAGACGACCGAGGGTAACCCCCAGGAGGTAATGAACGTTGGAATCATCAGGGTACTTAGCCACCAGTTCCTGCAGCCTGGCCAGGGCCGTTTCCAGGTCATTGCGATTTATCATGTCCATGACCTCGGCCACCGCCTGCTTCAGTTCCTTCAGTGTGGTCAGCGTTTTCAGTTTCTCGGTTGAGGCCAGGATGATGGTTTCCATCTCGACTTTCTGCATTCTCTCCTGGGGCTGGGAGAAATCCCACTCGAAGGTCCTGGTCTCGTAGCCGTCCTTTTTAACCGTCACCTGGTACCTACCGTGAGGCAGGCCCGACAGCACGTACTTGCCACCCTTGTCTGTCTTCACCCGGTAATTGCGGCTGGTGCTCAGGTCCTGGAGGAGAATATCCACACCCGCAAGAGGATTGCTCTCCGTATCGACCACTATCCCGAACAGATGGTATTCACGATATTGCCCGAAGGCCGAAGATAAAAACAGGAAAAATAAAATTGCCAGCAAAGAAAAACGGCCAATTTGAGCCACATAAGATTTTTCCTCTTTCATCTTTTTGACTCCTCTCCTTGATTCTTGTATTGGTTGGCCCGGGCCAGGGCTTCCTGGACTCTGGCCGGTTGTCCCAGTCGATTATAGACATCGGCCAGGAGAAAATAGCCCAGGGCCTTGAGCTCGGCGGTTCTGGCCCGGTTCAGGCCGGTCTTAACCAGTTCCAGGATTTCGGCCGGGTCATCGTTGCGGAGAAGTTTCCCCCTGGCCAGGAACAGATAACCCTCAGCCTCGGCCGGAGCCACCTTCATCACCTTCTCCATGTTCTCCAGGTAGCCAGCCAGGTCGCCGCGCCTGAGAAGAAGTTTTCCCAGGTTGAAGCGGGCCCGGAAATGGTTGGGATAATACTCAATTTCCCTGGAATAGGCTTCACAGGCTTCCTCGATTTTTCCCTGCTCTTCATACAATAACCCAAGATGAAAATAAGTTAAAGGAAATTTTGGGTAATCCTGCAGCACCTGGCGCAGTAACTTTTCGGCCCGGTCGTATTCCTTGAGCCCGACCAGGCAGACAGCCAGGTTAAGCACGTTCCGGGTCATCTTGGGCTGAATTTCCACCGCCTTTTCCAGGTAGGGACGGGCCTTTTCATGCTCCATCCGGGCCATGTAGACTTCGCCGATCAGGGTATAGGCCTGGGTGTTGCGGTTATCGATGGACAGGGCTTTCTCACCGAGGGCCACCACGTCATCAGCCCGGCCCTCTTCTAACAGAATATTGGCCAGGCCGATCAGGGCCTGGACAGAGTTGGGGTCTTCTTTCAGGATTTCATCCAGGAGCTTTTTGGCTTCTTCCCTGCGTCCGAGCTCGACGTAACAGGTTGAAAGCAGTAGCCGGGCCTGGGGAATTCCGGGCTCCAGGCCCAGGGCCCTCTCCAGGTTGCCGGCAGCCTGGCTGTACTGTTCGTGATTGATGAGGTCTCCGGCCTGCTGGATGAGTTCGTAGACTTCAAGCTTGTCCTTGGGGTCGGCCAGCTCCCTGGCCGGCCTGGTTTTCATTTTAACTGAAGCCCCGATATAGCCCAGGGCCGCCAGCCGTTCCACCGTTTCCGAATCCAGGTTGGCCGCCTGGGGTTCCGGCGCTCCCAGGCTGATTTTTTCAACCAGGGTGTCAAGTTCTCTTTTAAGCTTGAGCCCGACCTCGGGATACCTGTTCTGAACATCGCTCAGTTCTTTCGGGTCATTTTTAAGGTCGTAAAGCTCTGGCCGCGGGGCATCTATGAATTTGAAATCGGGAGTTCTCAGGCCCAGGAGCGGACTCCAGCCGTAATGAAGGTTGGGGCTCAGGGATTCGCTGTAAGCCGGGATTTCCTTTTCCTTTTTTCCAAACATCAAGCCAAGAAGCGAGCGGCCCTGGGTAGCCGGCGCTTTAAGTCCGGCCATCTCGGCCATGGTCGGCAGCAGGTCAACCACGCTCACCTGGGAAGGCACCCTGACCCCCTGAAGTTTATGGTGCGGGCTGACCACGATGAGTGGCACATGAACGGCATAATCATAGATGAAATAACCGTGAGCCAGTTCTCCGTGGTCGCCCAGGCCCTCACCATGGTCCCCCACCAGGATGATGATGGTCTTTTGGTCCAGCCCCTTGCTCTTAAGCCAGGAATGAAGCCGGCCAATCTGTTCATCCATGAAGGCAATTTCACCGTCATACAGGCTGACCGGCGGGTAATACTTATATTGCGAGAGGTAAGGTTCCGGTGGCTCGTAAGGGAGGTGCGGGTCGTAGAGATGAACCCAGGCGAAGAAGGGCTGGCGGTGATTCTCTTCCAGCCATTTCAGGGCCGAGTCCACCACCTCGTTTCCAGGACGCTGGACTGTGCCCAGGTCCAGCTGCTTGTATTTCTTCAGGTCGAACTGGTCATCATAATAATCAAAGCCCTGCTTCAATCCCCAGCGCCCGTCCAGGACGAAGGCGGCGATAAAGGCTGCGGTCTTGTAGCCGGAAGCGGCAAAAATTTCGGCGGCCGTGGTCTGGTCGTCGGACAGGGCATTATTGCCGTTGACCCTGACTCCATGATAAGGCGGATAGTACCCGGTCAGGATCGAGCAATGCGCCGGCAGGGTCAGCGGCGAGGCGGTGGCACACTGTTCAAAGACCACACCTCGCTCACCGAGTTCGTTTAGATGCGGCGTCTGAACGCCATTATATCCATATAGTGGCAGGTGGTCGGCCCGGGTGGTGTCCAGGGTCACCAGCAGAACATTTGGTTTTTCCACCCCCTGCTTCTTCCAGAAACTGCTCAGGGAGGAAGAGGGATGAAGCCAGAGCCTGAAGGCCAGCCAGCCGGCGGCCACCAGGATAAGCAGGACCAGCAAGATAAACCAGAAATTTCTTCCATTGCGCGCCGGTGCCTCGGGTTCTATCTTCTTGTTCTTATTTTTCCTTCTCATGCTTTATCCGTGAACTTCAGCCTGCACTGATATTATATACTGCCGGAAAACGCAGGCTAACCTCAGAATTGGTGTTCTCGCTAAAGGCCCCGTCTGTTCCTCCTGAGTTTTTTCATTTTACAGCTCATTATTTTTCGCCCTGGAGCCAGGCCCGGTAAATGGCCCAGACCGCCCCCGGCCGCATGTACTTCATCGCCCGGAAGAGATTTTGACCGTATTTTTGAGCCGGGTTATTCCAGACCTGTTCCTCCGGGTTGAGATAGGCTTCCGGAGTCTTGAAGAAATAACCCTGGCCTTCCGGGCTCCAGACCACCCGGTAAATCCCGTAGGCTGTCTGCCAGGCCTCCCTGGCCAGCCCGTGCTTCAGGCAGTTAGCCGAAAAAGCGTAGGCCGTACCCACCCAGACTTCATCGCCCTGCTGGCTGAGGAGCTGCCGGCCCGAAGCCGTCCGACCGTTGACCGCTCCCATCAGGCCATCGCCAAAACCGGCCACGTTATTTTTGAAAATGGTGACCAGGGCTCTTTTCACCTGTTCCGGGTTCACCACTGGTTCCCCATCTTCCAGTCCCAGCATGCTGGCATACCAGGCCCCGAACAGCTGGTCGGTCATGATGTCGTCGTTGTGGCTATCGATGTGGAAGTAACCTTTCTCTTCGTTCCAGAGCTTGAGGATGTCTTCCCGGCCGGCCCTGAGCCAGTCGGCGTATCTTTTCTGAACTTTATCCACGCTTATACCCTCGACCTGGTTTATCCCCTTTTCCAGCAGCAAATCACCCAGCCGGCTGGTAGCTTTAAGCGCCGCCAGCCACAGCAGGCCGACATAAGCACTTGTGCCCTTCATGCGCCAGGTGTCGTAGGTCTGGTCGGGGATGGCTTCGTTCTGCGGAACGTGGGAAACCGGGTGGCCAAACTTTTTCTCCAACGTGTCCAGGGCCAGAACCGAGGCCGAAAAAACTTCCCTCAAATAATCAGGGTCATCACGCCCCAGAGCCAGGTAATCCCTCAGGGCCCGCAGCGGGAACTTGGGGTTGAGGTCCTTCCAGACGTTCCCGTTCTGCCAGTCAAAGGCATTGAGCACCACCCAGGGCCGGACCCTGGGCGAACCCAGGTCGTGGGGAATCATTCCCTGCTCCTTGTTGATGTTCCAGTAATAACCTTTCTTGTCTGGCGGGACTTCCTCCGGAAAGGTCTGGTCGTACTGATAGATTTTATAGGCCGGGTCCAGGAATTTTATGGTTTGGGCAAAATACCGGATGTTATGCCATTCCAGCTCCGGCCATAGTTCCAGGAGCTGCCAGCAGTAGGAATCTACGTCGAAGGTTCCATACATAAGGTAATCGGCGCTCTCCAGGTAGGTGAAAAGGCCGGTGGAGGCTTCCCAGACTCCTGTCTCCGACAGGATATAGAGTTCGTTAAACAGGAGCTGCTTGAACCAGGCCGGAAGTCTTTTCTGGCCGAGGATCTGGGACTGCCAGCTATCAATGGCCTTTTCCCATTCGGCATACTTATCGAGGGCCTCGAAGGCTATCCTCAGGGCCTGATTGCCATCCTCTCCAAAAAACTCGGTATATTTTTTGCGGTATTTAACACCCTTTTCAAATTCATAATAGGGAAAATCCCAGCTGATGACGAAAGGCAATTCGATTTTCTGCCTCGGTTTTAGCTTTACGAACACGGCCAGGGCCGAAGCGGTTCGGCCGCTGGCCGCAGGCCTGGCCGATTTGGCGGAAGGCAACCGGCCGTTGCTTGAAAAAGGACCCATGACTTCCGAGCCGTCGCCGGTCGGGTCAAAATCGGTTAAGTAGGTAACCTCAATTCCCGGCCTTTCCAGGGCAGCAATTCCCATGGTGCCAGAAAGGGCCGGGCCAGTCTTCAGGTCAAGCTCCTTCCGCTGAAAAATTATTCCTTTCTTCTGTCCCTCGCTCACAAACTCGCTGAAATTACCCTGGCTCTTCTTGTTCCAGACAAACTGGGTCGGGGGCACCGTCCCGCCGGGCCAGACCGCTTCCCAGCCGACCATGTTTTCCCAGGTCAGCATCAGCGAAACTTCTACTTCGTCTTTTGAAGGGTTGTGAATTATCCATTTATAAATGGCGACAGGGTAACTGCTTTCCCGGTAGTTGTGCGGAATGACCGGCGAGAACTGGACCACGGCCAGGCGGACCGGCCAGTCCCTTTTCTTTTCAAAGGAAAAACCGCTCTTGGGATAGAGGGCAAAATAGTCGCCGCTCCCGGGAGCCAGGCCATAGTTCCAGCCCTGTAGCACTTTTTCGGGTTTATCGGCGGAGACTGTCTGAACGATTTTCTGGTTTCCTTTTTTCATGAAGACATGAAAAGCGTCGGCCGGAAGCCTGTCGTCGACGTACCAGCCCGATTTCAAGAACCAGTAGCGGAAGTTGCCGCTGATGGTCCATTCATATCCACCGGAACCCAGGCCGCCCACCGGGCAGGCGCTCCCTTCGGCATTGTTATCAATGTTGCCAGCGGCTGCGGTCCTTCCAAATTTTTCCATCTTATAGCCAAAGGGCCGGGCAAAAGCACAGTCCGGGAAACCGGCCAGGTTGGCCGGGGCCGGTTGAAACCTGAATTCAAAGCCGGGAAGAACCGCCCTGTCCTTTTTCCCTGCCGCCTGCCCGAAACTCAGGCTGGCTGTCACCAAAAGAAAAAGGATGACCGCAACGGTCACCAGGTGATTATACTTTCCGGTTTGAAACTTAATAATGGCTTTATTTCTCATTGCCCCCTCCCCTCTCTTAACTTCCGGGATAGACTTTTTTACCCCTTAAATAAGTGGCCACGGTTTCAAAGCTGGAGTCGAAAACAGCCAGGTTGGCCAGCTTTCCGGGTTCCAGGCTGCCCATTACCCGGCCGAGCCCGACGCTTTCCGCCGGGGTCAGCGAGGCCATCCTGACCACTGCCGGCACCAGCAGCCCGGTCCAATCAAGCACGTTTCTTACGGCCTGGTTCAAATGAAGAACGGAGCCGGCCAGCACTCCAGAATCCCTGAGCCTGACCTCGGCGCCTTTCAGGACAATCTGCATATCACCCCAGTCGTAGGTACCGTCGGGAAGGCCAGCGGCCTTGAGCGAATCGGTGATCAGGCAGGTGCGTTCGGGGCCCTTGCGAAACACGGCCAGGCGGATAAAAGAAGGATGGACATGGATGCCGTCGGTTATCAGCTCGGCATAGACCCGGTCGCTGTCCAGGACCGCTCCCAGCCCGCCCGGCTCCCGGTGATGGAATTCCCGCCAGGCGTTGAAAAGGTGGGTGGCATGGTTGGCTCCGGCCGCAATGGCCCTGGTGGCTTCCTCGTAGGTCGCATCCGAGTGGCCAATGGACACCACCCAGCCCAGGTCCACCATCCGGGGAATAAAATCCAGGTTGCGACCGGTCTCGGGAGCCACGGTAATTAGAGTCTTAAGCGGCCTAAGGGCAGCCTGCAGCCTCTCCAGGTCCGCTTCCTGAATTTCTCTTACATATTTCGGGTCCTGGGCCCCTTTCCTTTTCAGGCTGACGTAGGGACCTTCCAGGTGAATCCCGGCAATTTCTGAGGGAAGTTCCTCGCCCGCGGCCGCCCTGACCGTTTCAATGGCCCTGATAACGGTTTCCAGGGGGGCGGTCAGGGTGGTCGGGAAAAAGGCAGTTACCCCGCAGGCAGCCTGGTGCCCGGCTATTTTCTTCAGGCCGGCAACCTCGGCATCCATGACTTCATGACCCAGGGCCCCGTGCAGGTGGACATCCACCAGGCCGGGCGAAACCCAGTGCCCGCTATAATCATGGACATCGGCCGAAGGCAGGTCGCTTCCCTGGCCTGCTTCTTTTACTTCTTTTATCAGGTCGCCTTCGATAACCAGTGAGCCTTCATTAATCACCCTGTTCGGCATAATTAAATTTCCCTTAATAATCGCGAGTTTCATGCCTTCTTTTCTCCCGGGTTAGATCTCTTAGAACACTCTATAAATTTTACCACTTTTATACCGGCTCCGGATAATCATAATTTTTACCGCGGTGAAATCATAACGGGCAAGAATTTGCTTTGATTAAAATAGGATGAGCTCTGCGGGCGATCATATTAAAGGCCAGGATCCTCGCAGTTAGTCCGGATGACCAACCGGCAGATAATTACTACCATCAGCAACCAGGATCGGGCGCAGGCCTGCTGGCATATTTTATAAACGGCTTTTCTCTGCCAGTAACCCCGCCCGGCTTCAATCAATTTTTATCCGGCCCTGCTCCCTGAAGTCCCGGTAACTGAGCAGTTTTATATTCCGCCTGGCTATGACCTTCTTGACCCTCGGACTGGTTATGGCTTTGACCTCGGCCGAACGGTATTTATAAACGTCCTTCAGGCCGTCGGGGTTCAGGTCAACTATGGCCCTTTCTTCGGGCGTATCCAGCCCGGGATGAACCACCAGCAGGTAAAGGCCCGGCCTGGCCGTTTGCAGTTTTTCTATCAGTACTTTTTCTTTAAGCTCGGGCTTGACCGCGTAGATGTCAAAAAATTCCCGGTCCTCGCCGCACTCGCCGGAAATGGGCAGCCCGTATTCCCGGGCTATCCTCCGGACGACAGCCCGGTATTCTTCCCTGGTCTCCAGGCTGTCCATGTGGGTATCGAGATAATCAAGGCGCAGCCCGCGATCCAGGGCCCGGTCAACCTGGGCCCGGAGCTCCTTTTCCAGCTCTTCGACCCTGGGATTATTATTGAGAAAGGCCTGGGCTGTTGGGAAAAAATATCCGTCCTTATCAACCAGGCTGGACACCAGGTTGTAGGGCAGGACGGGTCGCCAGCGGTAATCCTGCCACTCGGCGTTAACGCAGAGGTGAACCCCGACCGACCACAGCCTGTTTTCCCGGCACCGCCTGGCCGCATCTTCAAACCAGGGCGAAGGAACGATCAGCCCTCCGGCGGTCAGGATGCCCCGGTTGAAAGCCAGTTCGAAGGCCTCGTTGGCCGAATGGGTCATCCCCATATCGTCTCCGCGGACGATAAGCTCCACCGACTGTTCCGGTTGCTGCCCGGCCCTGGCCAGGAGTATAACGAATATCATAACAGCCAGGAAAACCGGCCAGGTATTTAACCATTTTTTCATCTTAACCCTCCTCTCAGGAATTCAAATGGGCTCGGGCCCGGCTATATGAACTCCAATTCTTCACTTTCCTCAAACACACGCTACCCTTCTCTATTTATCTCATTTCCACGTTAAAAATAAATTCTAATTGAACTCTTCCTCTAATCTTATTTATTTTCCCGTCCCGCATCTTCTGTTTTCCCTGAACTTTTTGATTTCCTTTTTCTAAAATTTTATCAATCTGGCCAGAGCCCGGCTCATTTTCCAATCTTCCTCCGGATTATAATCTGCAGGACCAGAATCATGGCCAGGCTAAAGAGTGGCACCAGTAACCCCACCTGCAGTGAATAACCCTGGCTGACCCGGCCAATCAGCCAGGGCGAGAGCATCCCGCCCACCAGGCCGGTGCTGATGGCCAAGGAAAAGGCTGTGCCCGAAAATTCCGGGAACCTTTCCCCGATGACGGCCAGGGTGGTCGGATAAATGGCTGCAAAGCCCAGACCGATGAGCAGGGCAAAGACCACGGCCAGCCAGCCGGTCGGGCTTAAGATCAGGCCGGCCACCGAGACCAGGGCCACGACCACGCTCAGCATTACCACCGTCTCCCTTTTCCACAACCGGTTAAGTGCCGGGTAGAGAAACCGGCCGACGATCAGGAAAAACCAGTAGCCGGAAAGAACCAGGGCCGACTGGCTTAACCCGAAATGAAACTTCTCCCGGAAATAGCTGCTGAGCCAGCCCCCGACCGAAAATTCGTTGCCCGACTGGAAAAACAGGATGAAAGCGGCCAGCCAGAGCAGGTCCGA